>CAYZMM010000043.1:0-53699 GCA_964479535.1 uncultured Thermodesulfobacteriota bacterium | reverse complement strand
GAGAATGTCACCGTAAGTTCAGTCAGTTAGCCTTCAAACTACAAGGGAACTTCGGCCTAGTGAGTCGACAGGCAATCGTCGCGGTGTCATCGGCCGGATCGGGTTGTTCGCTGTTGCCCTTGGTTCCGTCGGAGATTTGCGCCGGGCGATCCCCGCCTTCACGGGGACACGCTTTGCAGGGGGAGGGAGAGACGGAGCCCAAGCAAATCGGAGACGGGACCGAGGGCAACAGCGAACGTCCGGGCTGCCCCGCGACACAGCGACATTCCCTCGTCACCGAACTAGGTCATGATGACCGTGCGCTCCTTAAGGGCCCCCCCCAACGTCTCCACCGCCTCGATGAACTCCTCGATCCGCTCCTTCACGTCGTCCAGATCATCGTCCTCCAAGGCCGCCTCGAGGTTCTCCGCCGCCTCGTAGACCGGAATGGCGATGGACGCTCCGGCCTTGGTGCGCAACGTGGCCTTGTTCTTGAAAGAGCCGAGGACCTCGCCGGCTCTGGCCAGCCCCTCCAACAGATCTCCGTCGACCTTGTCGCCCGATTTCAGGTCCGAGGAGACCGGCTCCAGCTTCTCGATGGCACTCAAGAGATACTCTTTTCCGTTCATCCCGACGATCCTTTCCCGCCTTCTACGTGTGCAGGTCCTTTGCGGCCTCGGTCAGGCCCAGAGACTCGAGCTTCTCCTTGGTGGGGATCCCGTTCTCGTCCCATTGCCGCAGCTGGTAGTACTCGTTCAGCTGGAATTCCAGATCGGCCGCCTTGCCCGCCGCTCCACCGTCGGGCAGGGGCGAAACCAGCCGCTTCGGCAGAGTGTCGTCCTTGCGGGTGATCCCTTCCCGGCAGGCGAAGGCCCGCTGAAGGTTGACGATCCGCTCGCCGGCCTGCAGCACCGTCTGGGCATTGTGCGGGATGCCCGTCGTGATGGCGAGCAGGTTTCCGATGTGTGACGGCGGAATGCCCATCCCGGCGAACATGCAGAAGGCCACGGAATTGTAGACAGCGCTCAAGTCCTGGTGGGCCTTCGAGGCGAGGCCCTTGCCCTTCTTGTCGAAACGGCCTTGTCGGTGGGTAATGCCCGCTTCCGGGCTGATCACCCCGATCTCCACCACGTACGGGCCGCCCTGCACGTGACAGGCGCCGCGGGTTCCGGTGGCGTAGTTCACCGCCAGGCTGTGGTAGCACCTCGGATCGTGCATCGGGACTTCCAGCCCCTTCACCTGAATCGCGTACTCTTCCGAACCCTTGCCCACCTTTTCGGAAGCTCTCTTGCTTCCCTGGGCAAGCAGTGCCCCGAACCCTTCGACGAGCCCCATCTGCTTGGTGATCTCCACGACGGCGTCCACGTTGCCCCAGGTGAGGTCGATTCCTCCCGTGTCCTCCTTGGTGATGACCCCCTTCTCGAAGGCCTCCATGGCCCATGCCACGGTGCACCCCGCGGAAATGGTGTCCAGTCCGTACTTGTTGCAGAGCTCGCCGATCCAGGAGACCGCCTCCAGGTCGTCGATCATCAGCATGGTCCCGAAAGCCCCCAGGGTCTCGTATTCAGGGCCAGGCCCTTCGTAGGCATACTTCCCTTCCTTGATCTCCACCCATCGGGAACACCGGATCGGGCAGTTGTGGCAGGCTCCGGTGTGGGGTTTCAGGATGGTCTCCGCCATCTTCGCCCCGCCCAGATTCACGCAGCCCTTTTCCCATTCGCCCTGCTGCCAGTTCTTGATCGGAACGTCGCCGGCGGCCCATCCCATGTCCATGCTGAATGCGGTGCCCCATTTGGTGAAGAAGCCGGCAAAGGGGTCTGCCTGGATTCCCTTGACCACCTCCTTGGTCATGAGCTTGAGGAAATCGTCCATGGCCACCTGGACCTTCTGGGACCCGGCAACCAGGATCGCCTTCAGGTTCATGGCGCCCATGACCGCGCCGAGGCCCCCGCGCCCGGCGGCCCGGCCCGCATCGTTCATCACACACGCCAGCAGCGCCTGCTTCTCGCCCGACGGACCGATACAGGCAACTCGCGCCCGTTTCTTGCCCGACTTCTCGATCAGAATGTCCTGGGTCTCGTAGGCGTCCTTGCCCCATACATCGGAGGCGTGCTGCAGGGTCACCTGATCGTCGACCATCTCCAGATACACCGGCCTGTCCGCCTTGCCCTGAAAGACGATCCCGTCATAGCCCGTCCTCTTGAGCTCCACGCCCCAGAACCCGGAACTGGCCGCCGTGGTCAGCAGGTTGGTGAGCGGGGACTTCGCCCCCACCACGAACCGCCCCGAAGTGGGGAACCGCGTTCCCGTCACAGGACCGGTCATGAAGACCAGTCGATTGTCTCCGCTCAGAGGATCCGTGCCGGCCGGCACCTCGTCGTAGATGATCTTGGTGGCGAAACCGCCGCCTCCGATGTACGCATGCGCCAGCTGAGGGTCGATCTCCTCTGAAGAGATCTTCCCGGTCGAAAGGTCTACCCGAAGAATCTTTCCCATGTATCCGTGCATGACTCTTACCTCCTGACAGGCCGCCAAAAAAGATGAAGGACCTCAACCTTTGATCCGATTTCCTCAGGCTCCACCCCTGACGCTCTCCATATCCACTTCCTCCTCCCGCTTGAACCCACCTTCCGGATAGATGTCGCCCTTCTTCACAAAGACCGGCCCAAGCTTGGCTCCCGCCGGCACGGTGGTGCAGAGGAAGGGAGTGGCATCTTCGGCCTCCGGAACCTCCACCAGCTCGTAGTCCACGGTTCCCATGCCGATCTTCTGCCCCACGTTCGGCTGGATTTCCTCGCTCACGCCGAGGAAGGACCCGCAGGCGGAGAACTTGGGGGTCCCCGGGGCCATGGCTCCCTTGGCCAGGGCAATGGAATCCGGCATGCCGGCAGCCTCCTTCACCTTCTGAATACCGGCTGCATCGATGGCTACGGGATCCCACGAAGCGAAGAGGCCGATGTTCGGAACGATCGGCCGGTCGCTGTAATTCACGCAATCGCACCAGGGGGCGATGTCCAGGGCCATGTTGATGTATCCGACCTTGCCCGCGCCCACGGCCTTCACCGCCGCAAGGGCCGAATCCGCTATGGCAGCAGCCGTTGCGTCGAAGAAGTCGTCCGGCAGGAAGCCGACGCCGCACATGGTGACCACGCCGACGCAGGCCAGGCAGTCGATGCATTTGTCCCGGATGAACTCCACGGTGTCTTGGGTGTGGTGGATCGCCCCGGTCGGGCAGAGCTCCTTGCACATCTCGAAATCGGGACACTCCTCCTTGGCGCAGCGCTCCGGCATCCAGTGTCTCGCCCTCAGCCCGTACTTCGGATGCCCGCCGAGATGGAGGTTGAGTTTTCCCCGCTTGGAGGCGCAGCCCACGCCGATGTTCTTGATGGCACCGCCGTAGGTCCCCATGGGATGGCCTTTGAAATGCGTGAGGGCGATCATCGAGTCCGCCAGGGCGATGGCCGAGGCAATGTACTGCTCCTTCAGGATGAACCCTTCGGGCAGGTCGATCCTCACATCGTCCGTACCGATGTATCCGTCCCCGACGATGATCGGGCAGCCGACCGATTCGTTGGTGAATCCGTTCCTGGCAACCGTGTTCATGTAGTCCAGGGCGGTCGTTCTCGAGCTGTAGGGCCAGTAAGGAAGGGTCGTGGTGTCCACCACCATCGGCTGACCGCCGAGGGCCTTCACCTTCTCGACCAGGGCCCGCACGTAGACGGGTCGGAGGTAGGCGGTGTTGTTGTACTCGCCCATGTGAAGCTTGATCGCCACGACCTCCCCCGGCTTGATGATCTCACCAAATCCGGCCACGTCGAACAGGGTTTGCATCTTGGCCACGAGGCTCGTCTGAATCGACTGCGACCGGTCGTCCATGAAATAGACCTTTGATGACATGTCTCCGACCTCCTCCTTGGAGTCTGAGGGCCCGATTGCCCGAATTCTGCTGTTATGGATGCGCCCCGTAATCGCACGCTCACGGGCGGTCCGGTCGCGGAATGGCGACCCGTCCCGGGGCTCCTGAGGTGGACAACGCTCAGCATTTCAAGGATACATCTACCCGAAGGTCAGGTCAACGCGGCCGAACCGGGTGGATACGCTTCCCCACACTCTGATTAGATCGACGTTATGGGCTTTCGCCCGGCGCTGAGGGTTCAAGCTCGAAGCCGAGGTCACAGGCCTCGTCACCGGCGGACAGGTAAGTCGTGTGCCTGTGCACCAGATCGGGATGGATCGCCTCGCAAAGCCCCCGAAAGGCAGGGCCGCTGATCAAGTGCTTGCACTGCGCAGGGGAGAGAAGCTTTGCGAAGGGACAGTGTCTTTCTACCCGCTTGCTTCTTTCCGGTGTCATCTCCACGATTTCGCCCACGGGGTGGGTGAGGTTGTGCATGTACGTGGCGGCCTTCACGGCCGCCGCTGCGTTTCGCTCCGCGATACCGAGGCTCTCGAGGATTCTGCCCGCCTCATGGTCGCGAACGTACATGCGGACCACGTCGCCCGCGTCTTCCAGTTCGGTGGGAATCCACTTCCGCAACTTGTAGCGCAGGGCGTAATAGGGGATCAGAACCAACCGTTGCGCGTGGAACCTGATCTTCTCCCGCAAGGGAATCACGTAACAGGTGTTACTCAGCAGTTTTCGTTCCGGCATGACGTGCTCTCCCGTTACCGTTGATCGGGGTCACAGGATAGCACGTCTTCTAGTTCTTCATATAGGGCTCGAGCCGTTCCTTGATCAGGTCCCTGCTTCGGTGAAGCCGCGACTTGACTGCGCCCGGGGAGACCTCCAGCAGTTGGCCCGCCTCCCGGGTCGACATGCCGTGAATACCCCGGAGCAGGAAGACTTCCCTGTACACATCCGGAAGTCCGTCGACCGTCCGGCCTATCTGCTCGCAGAGCTCTGTGCTGAGGAACGTTTCTTCAGGAGGCCTGACGGAGCCAACCGTGACCGGCCTGCTCTCCTTCTCGGCCAAGGCTGTGTCCGCGTCATCCATCGGCACCGAATTCCTGTGCACGAGCCGCTGATTTCTCAACTTCATCAGCGCCGTGTTGACCGCTATACGATAGAGCCAGGTGGCGAGAGTCGATCTCCCCTCGAAACGGTCGATCTTGTCCAGGGCGGTGACGAATACGTCCTGCACCACCTCCTCGGCATCCGCCTGGTTCTTGCAGATTCTGTTGGCGACAGCATAGAGCCGGCCGTGGTACTTCTCCATGATGCTCTTCAGTGCCTCCTGATCTCCGTTCCGGAGGAGGTCGATCGTCCTTTCCTCGTCCAACCGCTGTCGGGTGGATCTTCTCCCACGCCGCTTCTTCTCGTCCGGGCCGCTTGCCTCAAAACCTTTATCATACTGCGTATCGGTGTGATTCATCGGTGACTCCGTATGCTGGAGAAGTCGCTTCATCGGGTCCGGCTTGCGACTCCAAAAACGTTCTTTCTTGCGATATTGCTATCCTTTTCCTGTTGGTTGACATGGATTCGTACGGATGCGTCGAAAGGTTACATCGGGGACAGCGGCCGTGGGACGGCAGCGGGTCACGGCAGCAGGTTAGTGAAGATCACTCAATGACGCGCCTCACCCGCAACACCGCATACTGCACGGAACTTCCTCACGGGCGTGCTGGAGGTGCGGCATCTTGGGGACGGGGACCGGATCCCGGGCGAATCGAGGGAGGATACGTCTAATGGGCGTGCTCCCGGCCCAGAGTGGGCAGGTCCTGAAGAATCGAGACGAAGGCCGCCACAACCTCGGGGTCGAACTGGGTACCGGCATTTTCGCGCAGCTCATCGATCGCCTCTTCCAGGGAGAGGGCCTTTCGGTAGGGCCGGTCGGAGGTCATGGCATCGTAGGCGTCGGCGACCGCGAGGATGCGCGCACCCAGGGGGATCGTCTCGGCGACCTTTCCTTCGGGATAACCCCTGCCATCGTAGTGCTCGTGGTGATGATAGATGATGGGCATGAGCTCCTCGAAGAAGTTGATCGGTGCCAGGATCTTGCACCCTTTCTGGGGGTGCGTCTGAAAGAGTCTTCGCTCTTCGGGCGACAGGGGGTGGGGCTTGTTCAGAGATTCGAGCCGGAGCCCGATCTTCCCGATGTCGTGCAGGATCGCTGCATTACGAACCCTCTCCACTTCTCCCTCCGTCAGACCCATCCCGCGGGAAATCAGCTCGCAGTACCGGGTGACGCGTCTCGAATGGCCGTGCGTATACGGATCCTTGGCGTCGATCGCGTACGCAAAGCCCTCGATGGTCTGGAGAAAGACCGCCTTCAGCTGCTCGTGAAGGCGTGCGTTGTCGACCGCATTCGCCGCGCGGCTGGCGAGGATATAGAGGGTCCGCCTGTCCCCTTCGAGGAAGATGCGTCGCTGGTTGAAGGAAAGGACATTCAGCATGCCGGTCACCTCTCCCCGGATCGCCAGGGGCACCGAAACGAGGGAGCGCACCTTTCTGCCGGCGTTCAGGCTCCCGCAAACGTACCTGTCGAGGGGCGCCGGTGGAAAGAGGATCGCCTTGCCCGAAGCGTGCGCCTCGATCATTGCGTCCAGGTCCAGGTACCTGTCGAGCTCATCGGGGGAAAGGTCCGACAGATCCGTATCCAGGATCTTCGAAGACCACCTCTCCCGGCCGGAATCCCTGAGCACGAGGCTCACCAGGTCCGCCTCGGACTCTCTCTTGGCCGTCTGGATGATAATCCCGAGCAGCTTGTCCAGCGACAGAGTCGAGCTCATCGCCTCGCTGATCTCGAAGAGTCGCTGGGCCTCCTTCAGCTGGATGTTTTCCCGCTCCAGCCGCTCCTTCTCCAGGGCCCGTCGAACGATCAGCGTAATTTCATCGATCTTGAAAGGCTTCATGACATAGTCATAAGCGCCGTTCTTCATGGTCTGGATGGCGGTCTCCACCGTTGCAATGGCGGTCAGGACGATGACGATCTTGTGGATGTTGTTCTCCGCCATCTTCTCGAGCAGTTCCTCCCCGCCCATGACCGGCATCTTCAGGTCGGTCAGCACCAGGTGGTAGGGAGCCTGCATCAGCCTCTGGAGGGCCACCGCCCCGTTCTCCGCCGTATCGACCTCGTACCCCTCCGATGTGAGAAGATCGTGCAGGACCTCGCGGATGACCGGCTCGTCGTCCACGACGAGGATGCGCGGCGCATCGCTGAATTCGGGAGCCACTTCCACTTCGGATCTGTATTCAGCCATCCCTGGAACGCTTCTTCTTGTCTCTTGCCGCCTTCGGTCCGGCTTCACCTTCCTTCACCCGCCCGGCACGTATCACCTCATCGTAGACCTTCCGCAGCGGCAATCCCTTCTCTTCGGCCACTCTTCGGCACGCTTCGTATTCGGGCCTCACCTCGGGCCCCTCGAGGCAGGGCCCTTCCACCCACTTCGCGGGAATCCGCCCGAGGCTCGTCTCCACCTCGCAGGCACGGCGGCTCAGCTTGATTCGGCTTCGGCGGGAACGGCGCACCCCAAGGGTCGTCGTTTCCCGGAACAGCACATCCGAAACCCGCAGCCCTTCCGACGGTTCGGCAAGCACCTGGACCAGGAAACCGGATCGCCCCTTCTTCATCTGGACAGGAATAAGATATACATCAATCGCGCCGGATTGCAAAAGCCTCTCCAGGAGATACGGGTAGAGTTCGGGCTGAAGATCGTCGATCTGGCATTCGAGCACCTCCACCTCGTCCTCCTCGTACGCCTCGGCCGCTTCACCGAGGAAGATCCGCAGCAGGTTCGGGTGGGCGAACTCCTTGTTCCCCACACCGTAGCCCACCTTCCGGAAACGCATGGGTCTCAGGGGTGGGTGGCCCGGGCCTGCCAGTACGGAGGCGATGGCGGCCCCGGTGGGCGTAACCAACTCCGCCTCCACGGGATGGGCCTTCACCCGCATGCCCCGGACGATCTCCACCGTGGCCGGTGCAGGCACGGGAAGCACGCCGTGAGAACACTCGACAAAACCTCCTCCCAGGGGAAGGGCGGACACGTAGGCCTCCTGGATGTCCAGGGCTTCCATGCCGAGGGCCACACCCACGACATCCACGATGGAATCGACCGCGCCCACTTCGTGAAAATGCACTCGATCCACGGACATGCCGTGGACACTGGCCTCCGCCTGTGCGATGCGCTCGAAGATCTCGAAAGCGAGGGACCGGGCACGGTCCGGCAGGGCGCTCTCCGACAGGATCTTCTTGATGTCGGCGTAGTGTCTGTGCGGCTGCCCTTCCTCCTGGACGATCACGCGAACCGAGGTCCCTTCGAGCCCTCCCCGTTCCTCCCGCGCGATCTCGAGCCGGTAGCCTCCGACGGGCAGAGAGGAAAGCCCTTCCCGAAGGGTCGACTCGGGGAATCCAAGATCCAGGATCGCTCCCAGGGTCATGTCTCCGCTGATCCCGGAAAAACAGTCGAAGTAGGCAATGGGCATTCGGGATATCCTCATGTTCATGACCGCTCACAGCCGGTTCATGAGACTCGCAGCGTAACCTGCACCGAAGCCGTTATCGATATTCACGACCGTCACACCGGAGGCGCAGGAGTTCAGCATGGCAAGGAGCGCGGTCACCCCTCCGAAGCTCGCCCCGTACCCGACACTCGTGGGCACCGCAACGACGGGTCGATCCACGAGCCCGCTCACGACGCTCGGCAGCGCTCCTTCCATTCCGGCCACAACGATCAGGACCCGTGCAGCGGTCAACTCGTGATGGTGTGCCAGCAGCCGGTGCAGACCGGCAACGCCCACGTCGAAGATGCGCTCCACGCGGTTCCCCATCACCTCGGCCGTAACCGCCGCCTCTTCGGCCACGGGAATGTCCGAGGTGCCTGCGGTAACCACCGTGATCGTCCCCCTGCCACGGTCTTCCAGGTCTATCAAGTGAAGGTACAGGGTTCTCGAGGCCGGGTGGTGTTGCAGGTCCGGGTGACTCCGCAGGATGATCTCCGCTTTTTGCGGATCCACACGGGTAATCAGGACATTGTTGCCCGATTCTCTCACCTGGTCCAGGATCCGGATGATCTGCCGTTCGGTCTTCTCCTGTGCCAGGACCACTTCCGGGAAACCCTTGCGCAGGTGACGATGGGTGTCGATCTTCGCGAACCCCATATCCTGAAAAGGAAAGGTGCGAAGCCTGACCATCGCCTCGTCGACGGAGAGCTTCCCCTTTTCGATGTCTTGCAGGATCTTCTTGAGCGCGCCCTTGTCCATCTCCTACCAGCTTCCTCCGCATTCGTCTATCGGATGTCCATGCGAACCTTCTGTATCGACCGGGGCGTCGCCTGCTCCACCGTGAAGACCAGATTCATGAGGCGCATCACCTCCCCTTTCTCCGGTATCCGGCCGATGTGACTCGTCAGGAGCCCTCCCAGGGTCTCATACCCGCCTTCCGGCAGTTCCAGCTGGAAGCGCTCGTTCATGTGGTCGACCTCGATCCGAGCGTCGAGCAGATAAGCGGAAGGTCCGATCTTCGTGTACAGAGACCTTTTCGGATCGTATTCATCCTCGATCTCGCCGACGATCTCCTCGAGGATGTCCTCCACCGTGATGATGCCCGTGGCGCCCCCATACTCGTCCACGGCTATGGCCATGCTCAGGCCGTGCCTCTTCATGTCCAGAAGCAGCTCGTACACCTGTTTCGTTTCCGGCACGTAATAGACAGGCCTCGCCGAAGCCCGTACCCCGGCCGAGAGGTCCTTCATGAGGAGCAGGTCGAAGTGGTGCAGAAGCCCCACGATGTTCACGATCCGCTCCCGGAAGACGGGCAGCCGGGAGTGGCCCTTTTCCAACATGATACGGATCGCTGTCGCAAGTGTCGATTCCTCCGGAACGGCCACCACATCGACCAGGGGGATCATGACTTCATCGACCTTCTTGCCGGACAGCTCGATGAGCCTGTCCACCATCTTTCTCTCTTCCTTGAGTATGTCGGTCCCGTCATGGGGCAGGCTCAGAAGCAGTTTCAGGTCCTCTCTCCTGAGAACGTCCACGCTCGCTTCCTCCAGCCTTGACGAAGACCCGGGCAGCAGCCGGGGAATCGCCGTGATGAGCCAGAGTACCGGCGCCAGGATCCGGGAGGCGACCCAGAGCGGATAGATCACCCGCGGGGCGATGGCATCCGCCTTCTGACGGAAGAGGGTCCTCGGCAGGATCTCGCCCCAGAAGAGGACGAGACTCGCGGTGGCGAGGATCGCAAGGATCTCTCCGTGAGAGTCCAATCGATCCATTGCGAGGAAGGTCACCAGGATCGTGTTGCTCACCAACGCAAGCTTGGCCCCGACCAGGGTGGTGCCCAGAAGCCACTCCGGCTTCTCGAGCATGCTCTCCACCAGCCGGGCGCCCCGAAGTCCCTCGGACGAGTCGGTCCGTATCTTCAGCTTGTCGCAGCTCACGATGGCCATCTCCGAGCCGGAGAAGAAGGCCTCCATGGCCAGCAGCAGGAAGACGGCAGGCAGGTAGGGAAGGATTTCCATCACGCTTCCCCTCCCTCGTTCGGTTCGGAAAGGGAACCAGGCTCCCCATCCTCGGGCGGCACCTCTTTACCGGGACGCCCCTCCGCCTTCAACTCCAGGATCCGCGTTCCTTCCATTTTCAGGACGGTGAAGGTGTAATGCATGAAGGATACGGTCGCCCCGGGCGTGGGCAGCTTCCCGAAAAGGCCGAAGACGAGCCCTCCCATGGTGTCGTACTCCTCATCCGGAAGATCGGCCCCTGCGAGTTGATTGAAGTCCTCGATGGGCATCCTCGCCGGAAGGATCAGGGTGTGCTCATCCAGCTTCCTGGGCTGGGGCTCTTCCGGATCGTAATCATCCAGGATGTCACCGAAGAGTTCCTCCAGGAGGTCCTCCATGGTCACGAGACCGGCCACGCCCCCGTATTCGTCGACCACGATCGCCAGGTGCACCCGGTTGAAACGGAACTCGCGGAAGAGCTCACTCGCCAGCTTCGTCTGGGGAATGAAATAAGGCTTCCTCAGGCAAGCCCTCACGGTCCGGTCTCTGTGCTTCTCCGGGTCCGTCCTCAGGCGGAGAAGATCCTTGCAGTAAAGGATCCCCGTGATATCGTCCTTGTCCTCCTCGTAGACCGGAATGCGGGAATAGTGCTGCTCCTCGATCACCAGGAGGACCTCCTCTAGGGACTGGTCCGCCTGGAGGCAGAACATGTCCGTCCGCGGCGTCATCACCTCGGAAACCCGGGTCTCACCGAAGTCGAAGATATTGTGAATGAATTCGCGCTCCGCTTCCCAGAGGATGCCTCCTTCGTTGCTCCTGTCCACGAGGTCCCGGAACTCTTCTTCGGTCATCGGCGCATCCGCCTTGGGGGACTCCCCGAAGAGGATCCGCACCACCCCGCCGGAGAGGCCCGTCAGGGCCCGGCGGACCGGGGCGATACATGCATAGAACAGGCGGAGCGGAACCGCCGCCGCCCTCGCAAACCGCCTGGGGTTGTAGAGCGCCAGGGTCTTGGGCGTGATCTCCCCGAAAACCAGGAGCAGGGGAAAACACACGGCCGTGGCGATCAGGGTCTTGAGCAGGATCGGATCCATCGACCCCAGGGCCGGCAAACGGAGAAAGGGCCCTTTCGCAAGAGAGGCGGTCATGGCCGCGATGGTGATGTTGACGAGCTCGTTGCCGATGAGCAGCGTCGCGATCAATCTGCGGGGACGTTGCAGCAGCCCCTGAAGACTTCGGGATATGAACGTGTCCTCCTCCTCGCGGATCCGGTAACGCTCGACGCGCCCGAGGGAGAACATCGAGGTCTCGGAACCGGAGAAGAAGCCTGAGCAGAGGAGCAGTGCAACCAGGAAAGCGATCTTTGTTATGACGATTCCAGGCAACCTTCCGTTCCGGTCAGGGGGAGGGTCTTGCGAACGATCCTGATATCGCCCGTATCATATGCTTCTTTGGGCCTTTCTTGCAAGAGGACCTGGGCCAGGATCTCTTCCACGTGGTGAACGAAGTGAAGCTTCACCCGCTTTCGCACGGCAGCCGGAATCTCCGCGAGATCCCTCCGATTCCTTGCCGGCAGGTAGACCTCCTTCATGTTGCCGCGGTGTGCTCCAAGCACCTTCTCTTTGATCCCGCCCACCAGGAGCACCCGCCCACGAAGGGTGATCTCTCCGGTCATGGCCACATCGTGGCGGACCGGCCTCCCTGTGAGCGCCGACATGAGGGCCACCGCCATGGCCACGCCGGCGGAGGGGCCGTCCTTCGGGATCGAGCCGGCCGGAACATGGATGTGCACGTCCGAACCCTTGTAGAAATCTTTTGGTATTCCCCACTTGCGCGCCGAGGCCCGAGCGTAGCTCAGGGCCGCCCGAGCGGACTCCTTCATCACCTCCCCCAGCTGGCCGGTCAGGGTCAGCTCGCCCGAGCCGCTCACGACCGACACCTCGACGCACAGGACCTCGCCCCCCGCCTGGGTCCAGGCCAGGCCCATGGCCTGCCCGATCTGAGGGCCTTGCTGGTCCTCGTCCTGAAGATAGCGAGGCGGACCGAGATAACGGTCAAGGGTGTCCACAGAGGCACGGAACCGGGTCCCCTCCTCTTCCGCAATGCGACGCGCGACCTTTCGGCACACCTGGTTGATCTTCCTTTCCAGTTCCCGAAGGCCCGCCTCCTGGGTGTACTCGCTGATCGTCTTTCGCAGGGCGGACATGGAGAGCACCAGATTCTCCGGCTTCAGGCCGTTCTCGTCCAGCTGCCTGGGCAGCAGGTAGTGGCTGGCGATGTGAATTTTCTCGTCCTCGGTGTACCCGGAGATTCGAATGACCTCCATGCGGTCCCGGAGGGTAGCCGGGATCAGATCGAGACGGTTGGCCGTGGTCACGAACATCACATTGGACAGGTCGAAGGGAAGGTTCAGATAGTGATCGCTGAACTGGTTGTTCTGCTCCGGGTCGAGAACCTCGAGCAGGGCGGAGGCCGGGTCTCCACGAAAATCGTTGCCGATCTTGTCCACTTCGTCGATCATGAACACGGGGTTGTTGGATCCGGCCTGCTTGATGCCCTGGATGATCCGGCCGGGCAACGCACCCACGTAGGTCCTCCTGTGCCCCCGGATCTCCGCCTCGTCATGGACGCCGCCGATCGAGATGCGCACGAACTGTCGCCCCATGGCCCGGGCGATGGACCGACCCAGCGAGGTCTTCCCGACACCGGGCGGTCCAACGAAGCAGAGGATCGGCCCGCGCATCTTCTCCTTCAGCTTGCGAACGGAAAGATACTCAAGGATTCGGTCCTTGACCTGCTTCAGGTTGTAGTGATCCTCGTCCAGAACCCTCTGAACCTCCTTGATGTCCAGGTTGTCCTCTGAGGATCGACTCCAGGGCAGTTCCACCAGCCAGTCCAGGTACCCGCGGACAATGGAGGCCTCCGCCGACTCCAGGTTCATCGTGTCGAGCCGCCTGAGTTGCTTGAGCGCCTCCTTTTCCGCCTCCGGCGGCATGCCCGCCGTTTCGATTTGCTCCCGGAGGCCCTGTATATCGTCGCTCTTCTCATCCAGGTCGCCCAGCTCACCCTGGATCGCCTTCAGTTGTTCCCGCAAATAGTATTCTCTCTGGGTTCTGCTGATCTCCTCCTTCGCCTGACTCTGAATCCTGTTCTGCATCCTGGAGAGCTGGATCTCCCGATGCAGTTCGTCGCCCACCTTTTCCAGTCGATGGACAGGGTCCGTGTACTCCAGCAGCCGCTGCGCCTCCGGGACCTTCAGGTTCAGGTTCGCCGCGATCAGATCCGCCAGCACGCCCGGATCGTTGATGTTCTCGGTGAGCATCAGGATTTCGCTGGGCAGGTTCCTCGCACCCAGGAAGTCTTCGAGGGTGTCCCGAACCGACCGCATCAGGGCCTCGACCTCGATCGGAATCGACGTCAGCATGGGCTCCTGAATCGGTTCGATCCTGCAGAAAAGGTACGGCTCCTGGAATACGAACTCCCGGACCGTGGCCTTGGCAAGGCCCTGGACCAGGACCTTTACGCGGCCGTCGTCCTCCTTCAGCATTCGTACGACCATGCAGACCGTTCCGATCGCATACAGGTCTTCCGGCCCGGGGTCGTCGTGGGCGGCATTCTTCTGGGCCAGAAGGAGGAGCATCCGATGCTCTTCCAGGGCCCTCTCAAGGGCCTGCATCGACACATCCCGGGCGATCTGCAGCGGGATGGTCATGTAGGGAAAGATCACCGCGTCCCGCACGGGCAGGATCGGAAGCTCTTCAGGCAGCTCGGTCGTGTCACACACCTCTTCGAATTCCATGGATTTCTTTGCCCCATCAGCGTCGCAGCAGCGTTTTCTCGATTTCCGACACCCAAACTTCTTTCGGACGTTTCCGGATGAATCTTAAGGTAAGGGGTTTTGAGGAGAATCATGGGGCAGGGATCAGGGGTCAGGATTCGGGGCAAAGAGACAAGCCGTCAGGATAGAGATCGGGACGGGGTGGCGGAACGGGGCCGGCTAATAGATTTGCTGGATGTGATTACCGATTATCGAAAGTATATAAAGTCGTTTCTTAGCAGAGCCGTCCTCCCTGAAGGTGGTGTAACCGCTCAGGCCGGCGTAGCCATCCATATCGGCCAGGGCCTCGCGAACCTGGTCCCTGGTCTTCACCGGAGCCCGGGCAAAGGAGTCCTCCAGCATGAGCAGACTGTCGTATCCCTGCGCCTCCAGGACCCGTGGCTCGCTCTGAAAAGCACGCAGATACTCCTCCACGAACTCGCGAACGTAGGGCATGTCGCTTTCTGCGAAGAACCCGTCGGCGAAGATGGCGTCGCGCACATACTCCCCGGCCAATTCCACGAGCTGGGTCGAGTTCCATGCGTTCGTTCCGAGGAGAGTAATCTCGTTGACGTCGAACAGGGCCAGGTGCGGCGCGATCAGCGCCACCTTGCGAAAGTGATCCGGAATGAAGAGCACCTGGAAGGGAGGCAGGACGGGCTCCTCCTCCAGCTCTTCTTCCGGTCCGAACCCCGCCTCGAATTCGGCCGGCGCCTCCTCTTCGAAGCCGAGTTCCAATCCTTCTTCCAGAAGTTGCTTCTGCTCTCTCTCCTTTTCGCGCTTCTCCACCTCCAGAAGGAACTCGGGCCCGACCAGCTCTCGGATCTCATCCTGGAAGTCCGTTTCACGATCGTCGTAAGCAACCGCCGACACCAGCTCTCCGCCCATTTCGAGCACCTTGCTCTCCAGAAGGTCCCGGCTCAGCGTGCCGTAAGCGTCCTTCGGGTAGAGCACGGCGAAACTCGAAAAGGCCATTTCCTCCATCACGAAGTCCACGAGCGTGTCGACCTGTTGTCGAATGGTCAACCCGTTCTGGAAGACGTAATCGCCCACGCGGGCCACTTCTTCCCGCTGGGTAAGCGTGATCATCGGGACACCCAGTTCCTGCGCCTTTTCCGCGCACGCAAGCGCAACCGTTGCCCGCAGCGGCCCGACGACGCCCATCACGTTGGGATCCTCGGCCAGCTCCGTGACGCGTTCCAGCGCGATCTCCGGGTCCCCTTCCGTGTCCCGGACCAGCAGGCGTATGGAAGACCCCTTCTCCTCCGCACCCCGAAAGGCTCTCGCCCCCAGCAGCATTGCGTCGAGCACGCTCTCGCCGAATCGAGCGTACTTGCCGGTCAAGGGCAGCAGGCAGCCGATCGTGCAGACCCTCGGCTGCCCCGCTTCGGCCATCCTGTCGAGGAGGGCGGAGATATAAGGGGTGAAGACATCCTCCGGGTGCTTCAGGGACATGCGCATCAGATGGTCTTCCGCTAGCCTGAGCTGCCCCCTCCGCACACAGGTCGCCACCACACCGAGGTGGATCGCCTCGGAGAAGAAGCCCTCCTGGAACAGCTCGGTCGCCGCGTGAAGCGCCTCGGGTTCCCAACCCAATACCATGACTTCCAGGACGCGGTCCTGGAGCCGCTTCTGCTCCGTCTCGTCTTTCGTGGACGCCAGGGATTGCGCATACCAGGTCAGCGCCGACGGCAGGTTCTCGAGCTTCACGTAGTTCTCGGCAATGTACCGGCAGATCTCCTGTTTCCAGGCAGCGGCGCCGGGGTCGTCGGTGAGCGCATGCAGAACGTCGAGCGATTCGGTCGAATTGTTCAGGAAATAGAGCGCCACACCGAGATAGAGCCGCGCCTCGGCCTGCCGGCGAGCCTCCGGGTACTGTTCGGGAAAGCTGCGGAAGAGGTGATAGGCTGCCGAGAATTCCGCTGTCTCGAGATACAGCTGTCCAAGCCGGAAGGCTGTTTCATCCGCGGAAGGGTGGTCCGGCTCCGCCTTCAGAAACCGCTCGATGAGGTGGACACAGCGCTGCTTTTCCTCGGGATCGGCCGTGAGTGCGGACGGCTCGAGGCAGGCCGCCAGCCCATCGACAGAGGGAGGCGGCCGCACGACTCCGGCGCCCCGGCAGCCCACGAACTGCGCAGACACAAGGAGAATCAAGCAGAGGGCGGACGGTACAATCGTCTTCCGGGCCATGGATCCTCCGGCACGGGTGTGCGACCCCTCAGGGAACGCCCTGCTGCATTCCCTGCCAGGCCTTCAACAATTCCTTTTCTTCCTTGGAAACACGGCGAGGGACCTCGACACGCACGCAGACTTGCTGATCCCCCCGGCGGGTCCTGTGGAGCCCCGGGATTCCGCAACCCTTCAGGGTGAAGACGGCACCGGGTTGCGTGCCGGCCGGAATCTCGAGGGGCTTGTGGCCCTCCAGGGTAGGGACGTCGATCCTCGCCCCCAGGGCGGCCTGCGTGAAGTGGATCGAGACATCGCAGCACACATCCAGGTTTCTGCGGGTGAAGACCGGGTGGTCCTTGACCTGAATGACGATGTACAGGTCCCCGTTCTCACCCCCTCTCTCCCCTGCACCGCCTTCCCCTCGCACCTTGAGCCGGGAGCCGTTGTCAACGCCGGCCGGCACGGTGATCTTCCGCTGCACCCGGTAGGGCACCCTGCCCTGGCCCTTGCACTTATCGCATTCCTGTTTCTCGAGGATTCCTTTCCCGCCGCATCCCGGGCATTCCATGACCTGCTTCTTGTTCCTCTTCGTTGCGGTGATCTCACCTTCGCCGCGGCAGACCTTGCATGCCCGTGACCCTCCCGGCGTCTTCCAACCCCGTCCCGCGCAGGAGGGGCAATGCTTCCGTTTCGGGATCCGGATCACCTTTTCGATGCCAAGGGCCGCCTCCTCGAAGCTCAGGGAGACCATGTAGCGGAGATCCTCGCCCCGCTTTCCCCGATCCTCCATGCGGCTCTTGAGAAACTCGAAGATGTCCTCCACCACCTCCGAGACGCCCGAACCCTTCTGCCGCTGGCCGGCGCTGTGGGAACGGCGGCCTCTGTCTCCACCCCGGTTCTTCCCCAGGAAGTCCGCGTCGTACCGGCCCCGCTTGACCGGATCCTTCAGGACGTAGTAGGCCTCCTGGAGCTCTTTGAAAGACTCCTCCGCCCGCGCGTCCTCGGGTTGTCGATCCGGGTGGTACTTCTTGGCCAGCCTTCGGTACGCCTTCTTCAGGATCTCCGGATCCGCGTCGGAGGAAACGCCCAGGATTTCGTAATAGTCCTTTGGGTGTTGTTCAGCCATCGTCGCAATGGGCGAACGGACCCGGCCGTTCAGTTGATGGGTGTTTCCTCATCTTCACCTTGCTCCCCCGACGCTTCCGGCGAAGCAGCCGCGTCCGGGGCCGGTTCTTCCTGTGCCGTCTCTTCCTTGTCCGGGGGGGACACCGCCACGATCACGACCGAGGGCCTCAGCAGCCTACCTCTGTACGTGTAGCCCTTCTGGTAGACCTCCAAGACCGTATTCGCAGCCACCTGATCCGTCTCAGACCTCTGGATCGCCTGATGAACGTTCGGGTCGAACTCCTTGCCCAGAGCCTCGATCGGCTCGACGCCGTACTTGGCAAGGGTCTTGCCCGTTTCGGCGAGGAGAAGCTCGATCCCTTCCTGAAAGCTCTTCCAGTTTCCCTCCCCGTAGCTGTAGGTGAGAAGCCTCTCGATGTTGTCGATAATCGGAAGGATATCCTTTAGAAGGGCCTCGTTTCCGAATTGAATGACGTCCCTCTTCTCTTTGCTCGCCCGCTTCCGGTAATTGTCGAAGTCCGCCATCAGACGCACGAACTTGTCCTGCAGTTCCTCGTTCTCCCGGGTCAGCTGCTCCACCCTCTGTTCCGGCGACAACGGCTCCGGGCCTGCATCCCCTTCACCGGCTTCGGGCGTCCGTCCCTTCTCCGGCTCCTCTGCCTCTCCGGGGCCGCCGCGCACCTTCGTCTCTTCGCCCCTCTCCGAGGACGCGTCCGGGACCATCGGTTCCTCTCTGTCCCCTCCGGTCTGCTCCTGCCCGGGTGCGCTCCCCTCGGAGACAGGACCCTCCGTATCCACTTCCTTGCTTTCCGTTTTTTCGGTTTTGTCGTTGACCTTCGGCAACTCGAACGTCCTCCCTTGCTGCCGGCGGAACCTCCCTTTTCAGGACCCCGCCAATTGTCCTTCCATCTCCTCGAGCTTCGCCCCTACGACCTTCGCCGTGAAATCCACGAGCGGTATCATCCGGGAGTAGTCCATCCTCTTGGGGCCGATCAGGCCGACGGTCCCCCGAGGCACCCCCCGTTGGTGGTATGTCACTGCGATCAGGCTGCAATCCGCCATCTCCTCCACTCGGTTCTCTTCTCCGATGTAGACCTGGATTCCCATCCCCTCCATGGCCATGTCGAGGAGCTGGAGCATGATCTCCTTCTCTTCGAAGGCGCGGAGAAGGGACTTCAACTTGTCGAGGTCTTCGGAGAACTCGGGATAATCCAGGATGTTGGTCTGCCCGTCTATGTAGAGTTCCGCCTGCTCCGCTTCCAGGACCCGACGGCTCGAATTCCAGACCCGGGACAGGATCCGGTCGTATTGATCCTTTTCCGCTTCCATCTGCTGCACGATCTTCTCTTTCGCCTCCGCGAGGGGCAGTCCCCTGATGTGGCGGTTGAGGTACGCAGCGGCATGATCGAGATCCTTCTGGGAGAAGCCTCGGACGTCACCCACAATCCGATTGTAAACCACCCCGGTGGGGGAGACGAGCACCATGAGGATCCGGCTGCGGTCCAGCCTGATCAGGTCGAGTCGCTCGAAGACCGTCTGGGAAAGCCTGGGTGAGGAGACGAGGCTCGTATAGTGTGAGATGCACGAGAGGACCCGGGAGGTCTCTTGCATGATCACGTCCACGTCGTGAGGGGCGTCCTGGACCCGATTGACGATGAACTCCTTTTCGTCCCGGTGAAGCGGCTTCGGCTCCATCAGGCTATCCACGTAGTAACGAAACCCGCTGTCGGTGGGGATCCTGCCGGAGGAGGAGTGGGGCTGTTCCAGAAGACCGAGATCCTCGAGCCCCGCCATGATGCTCCGCACCGTGGCCGGGCTCATGTCCAGACGGTACTTCCTCGTGATCTTTCCGGAGCCCACGGGCTGGGCTCGATGAATGTAGTCCCGCATGACGGCCCGCAGGACTTGCTGCGTTCGTGCTTCCAGGCGCTGAATCATCATGCGAATCTCCCGTCATCGTAGCGAAAGTCCGAACCGTCGGCGTTCCGGATCCTCTGCCTAACCTCTATTAATATAACAGGATCCGGACCAGGACAACCCCTGAATCGCCGCCGGGAGGGTGCCCGTTTACGCCCAAAGTTTCTATTCTATCAGATTGGAAGCGAGAAGGGGAGATGCAGGGACGGTCAGGGACGGTCATCCCCGTTCCCGACCGTAACCGGGATCGCTTGCGGATTTCGCACCCATGGGCGATGATGCCACCATGAAAAAGCGACTCCCTTACGGCCGCAACCATCTGACCGTTGAGATCCCCTCGAACAACCTTACGGTTCTCACCCCACGCTTCGTTCCGGGCCTCGCCGACGAGCGGGCCGCGTTCCTGGAGGGGGTGCGGAATCCAATGGGTGCGCGGCCGCTGAGGGAAACGGTCGGGCCGCAGGACCACGTGGCTCTCGTCATTCCGGACATCACCCGCCCCTTTCCCGCTGACCGTGTTCTGCCCTGGGTACTGGAGGAGCTGTCCGGCCTTTCCACAGAACGATGCACCGTGATCAATGGAACCGGGACCCATCGGCCGAACACCCGTGACGAACTGATTCGCATGCTCGGACGCCCGGTCGCGGACGCCCTGGAAGTCGTGAACCACACTGCTTACGACCTGGAAACGATGGACCCCGTGGGGAGTCTGGAGAGTGGACAGTCGCTGTATCTGAACAGGCACTACGTGGAAGCGGACAAGCGGATCGTGCTCGGATTCATCGAGCCCCACTTCTTCGCCGGCTACTCCGGGGGATACAAGGGGGTCTTTCCGGCCCTGGCCGACATCGGCTCCATCCTGACCTTTCACCGCGCCTCCGTCATCGGGGACCATCGCAGCACCTGGGGACGGATCGAGGGAAACCCGACCCAGGAGCAGATCCGGGCCGCAGGCTCCGTCCTGCCGGTGGACTTCTGCATCAACGTCTCCCTGAACAGCCGGCACGAGATTACCCGCTTCTTCTGTGGAGATGTTCTGCCGGCCCACGACCAGGGGTGTGCCTTCGTCGGGTCGACGGCCATGGTGCCTTGCGAGGACCCGTTTCCGGTCGTGATCACCACGAACGGCGGGTACCCCCTCGACCAGAGCCTCTACCAGTCCGTAAAGGGCATGTCCGCCGCGGCCCAGATCACGGGTCAGGCGGGCCTCATCATCATGGCGGCACGATGCGAGGACGGATTTCCGGATCACGGCAATTTCGCGCCTCTTCTGTTCGAAGCCGACTCGCCGCAGCAGTTCCTCGACACGATTTCCGCGCCTGGATACAGAAGAAACGATCAGTGGGAGGCCCAGAAACTCGCTTCCATACTCGTGGCGGCAAGGGTGGCGCTCTTCAGCGATCTTCCGTCAGGGGACGTGGGGCGTGCCCACATGGAGCCCATCCGTGATCTGGACCGTTTCGTTGCAGAGGAACTGCGAAGGGCGGGACCCGATACGCCTGTTGCGGTGCTGCCGGAGGGGCCCCAGACGATTCCGTATCTCCGGGGTCGGGAGTCAGGGGTCTGGGGCCAGGGATCAGAGGTCAGGGGTTAGGACCGCCCCCGCCGGAGGGGGGTATTCCCCTCAGCGGCGACAAAGCAGGTGGGAAAACAGACAGGAGGAACGCAATGGATCTGGGACTTAAGGAGAAGGTGGCCGTGGTGACCGCATCGAGCCAGGGCCTTGGAAGGGCCGTCGCGGAATCCCTCGCACAGGAGGGGGCGAAGCTTGCCATCTGCTCTCGGGATGAGGACCGGATCGAGGCAGCGGGGAGCTACCTGAGGGAAAGGTATGGGACGGATGTCCTCGCGCTGGTGTGCGATGTGTCCGAACCGACGAGCGTGAATGCGCTTCGAGACCGGGTCATGGACAGGTTCGGGGCGGCGGATATCGTGTTCGCAAACGCCGGCGGCCCACCGCCGGGGGGCGTACTCGACGTAACGCCGGAGGACTACGAGAAGGCGATCCGGCTCAACCTCATGAGCGCGATTCACCTCGCCTACGCTTTTCTCCCGCAGATGAGGAAGAGGAAGTGGGGCAGGATCATCGCATCCACGTCGATCACGGTGAAGCAGCCGATCCCTTATCTGGCGCTTTCCAACATCTCGCGCGTGGGCGTGGTGGCCCTGATCAAGAGCCTGGCAAGAGATCTCGCTCCCTTCAACATCACGGCGAATGCGGTGGCCCCCGGTTACATCATGACCGAGCGGGTGAAGCAGCTGCTCGATGCCCGGGTGGCGAGCGAGCGGATCACCTTCGACCAGGCCGTGGAGCAGATGGCGGCGCAGATTCCGGCAAGGCGCACCGGCGTGCCGGAGGAATTCGGGGCCCTCGTGGCCTTTCTCGCCTCGGAGCGCGCGGCCTATATCAACGGCGAGACCGTGCTCATCGACGGCGCCATGTACGGCGGCCTTTTTTAGGCCCCTTGCAGGAATTGCGTGTAGTGCCGGGCCGTCTCCTCGGGCCGCTCCACCATCGGTAAGTGCCCACAGTCCTTCATAATCACGGTCGTGGCGTTCGGAAGGCCCTTCTCCAGGAGGATCTCCATTTCGCTCCTCTCCGGGCATTCGAGGATCCCGGCCGTGTTGAACAGCCCCAGGCTCAACACCTTGTCCGGAAAGCGCGCAGCGTACTCCCCGGATATGCTGCCGCCCATCGAATTCCCGGCCAGATGGAAGGTCTGCAATGAGAGGGCATCGGCAATCCGATCCAGTCTCTCCACCTGGGCGGCGATCGTGTAGGAGGCGTCCTCGCGCTTCGAGCTCTCCCCGAAGCCGGGCAGATCCACGACCGCGACGTGATAGGAGAGAGTGAGCTGCTTGGCGAGTCGATTCCAGCTGTCCTTGTTCACGCCGAACCCGTGAACGAGAAGGACGTTTTCACCCTCCCCCCCTTCCAGGCAGACGACCGTGTGGTCACCCACTTCGATCGAGTGTCGAGACAGCCCTGCCGAACTCCTTTCCAGGTCGATGAGCAGCCCGACGAGCATCTCGGGAGCGGCCACGTAGATCACGACAGGGACCAGCAGGAGTGCGAAGACGACGAGCAGCACTGTCCGTTTCATCTATGACCTCCTTTCCCCGATTTGCATCCAGCATATTGAAAGTGAAGTGTTTATCAAGTATTACAGGGGAGAAACATCATCGGATGAAATGGAACGCCGACTCGCCCCTCGGAGGTGGACATGCTTCCCGGATTGCCGAAGAAAGGCAGGCCCCGTGACGAGGTTCTTGCTGAAGTGAAAGCCCTGAATGCGGGTGGGCTCGTGGAACGGGCCGCACGGTTCTCCGCCATTTCGATGAAAGGCCGCCTCGAGGCGCAGCAAATCGGTCAGGAGGCATTCAACGAGTTCTACGCCCACAATGCCGTCTATTCTCCCGTGATCCCGAGCCTCGGGAAGATCGAGGACGACCTGATCGGCTATGTGGTGGACATCTTTCGGGGCGGCGAGGAGGGCCGCGCGAATCTGACGGCGGGCGGTACGGACAGCATCTATTGTGCACTCCACGCCATGCGTGAATGGGGAAAGGCGAACAAACCGGAAGCCGCGCGCTCGAAGGTGCTGGTTCCCTATTCGGGCCACGCGGCCTTCGGGCGCGGGTGCCACTACTTCGGGCTCGAGAGGGTCAGAGTGCCCCTCCGGGAAGACTACCGCGTGGATCTGCCGGCATTGGAAGCGCTCATCGACGAGAACACGATCGGCATGGTCGGCTCGGCACCGTCCTTTCCCTATGGCCGCTACGACGACCTACCCGCCATGGGCGAGCTCGCCGTGAAGCACAACCTCTGGCTGCATGCAGACGCCTGCCTGGGCGGCTTCATGGCCCCCTTTGTTCGGCTGGCAGGCTATCCGGTGCCCGAGTTCGACTTCACGGTCCCGGGCGTCTGTTCCATCTCCGCGGATCTGCACAAATACGGGCATGCGCCCAAGGGCATCTCCACGGTGAGCTGGCGGTCCGAGGAGTACCAGCAGCACCATTACGTGCTCTTCGACGATTGGGCGGAGGGAGCCTATTTCTCCCAGTCGCTGCTGGGCAGCCGGCCCGCTTCACCGGCCGTGGCCGCCTGGGCGATCTTCAACTATCTGGGTGAAGAGGGCAAGGTGGAGATTGCACGGGACGCAATGAAGTTCAAGGAGCGTTTCGAGCGTGAGATCGATGCCCTTCCGAAGGCCTCCGTATGGGATACGGACCTCACCCCCATCGTGTTCACCCTGGATCACGACCCGGAGAGCTTTCTGGGCGGCATGCTGCAGAGGGGCTGGTACCTGATGGGACACACAGAACCGCCCCTGTTCCAGGTCATCCTCGATTCCTATCCCGACGAGCTCGCCGACGAACTGATCGGCAGCGTCAAGGAAGTGGTGGCCGCATTGGACCGCTGCGAGGACTTCCCCAAGGTGGGTCTGGGCTACACCTTTACCGAAGGCGGCGAGGACGCACTCGCCAACCTGCCCCTCTGGGTGCGCCGCGCCGTTCCTTTAATGAAGAAGATATAGGGCCAAGGCGGGTCGGACCAAGGACCAAGGCGGGTCGGACCAAGAGAAGTTATGGATTCTACTCACAAATCGGGTTGAGAAAGGCCCATTTAGGGTCTTAGGGGGCCGATTCGCCCCCCAAAACCGAGCCTCTAAGTACTCCATCTCAACAATACGGTGAAGCACCGAGGATGCCGAGGCGCCCGGCAGGCAAGGCGCGAGGAGGGCGAATACCGGGAGTATTTAACCGACGAGCAACGCAGCCTGCCGGGATGGATCGGCATCCGAATGCCGCCGTATTTATGAGATGGAGTACGAAGGTAACGAGAAGGTTCCTCTTCGACCATGCGTGCCTTTATCCATTGTCACAAAGCACTCGCTTACTACGCAGATTCTGGGCACAAAACTGAGGCTCTAAGCACTTTTCTCCCCGAATCTGATGGTCCAACCCCTGCGAATTCAAGAACATAGCTTGGTCCGACCCCGGTATCGGAACGACCCCGGTATCGGAAGCGTTATCGGCTCAGGGAAGGACCTTCTCAGCGGTCTGGGGCTCCGGCTCGTCGTGCTTCAATCCCAGAACCTTCAGTGCAAACTGCCCCAGAAGCGGCATCCCCAGCACCGACCAGGTAATGACGTAGTAGCCCATGACCTGGATCTCCTCCAGCATGGGCAGATCCTTGGGCAGGTTCAGCAGGATGGCCATGGTCACGCCCACGTGAAGGCCGCCCAGGTCCACGATCACCCTCCACCGCCAGGGGAGATCCTGCCGGAAGAACCGGTCCAGGCTCCACAGCAGGGAGTGAACGGTGAACGTACGGGCAACCGTGGCGACCGCAATGCCGACCAAGCCGACGCCGGCGTGTCGCACCAGGTTCTCCAGAGGAATCGCAGCTCCGATCATGAGAAACAGGTATCCCTCGATGGCGATGGCCACGGCTTCCCAGAATCGGTCCAGGGTCTCCACCGTCTCTTCGTCCATGCAGAGAGCCTTCTTGTTGCCCACGAAGATCGAGGCGACGGCCACCGCGAGAAACCCGGACATGTGGAAGTGCTCCGCGGTGAAGAAGGCGGCCGTGAAGAGCATACCGGACAGGATCAGCTCGTTTACCGGATCGCTTAACAGTCGATAAGCACGATAGAAGACATAACCCAGGATCATCCCGAGTACACACGAGCCGAACACGCTTCTGAGAATCGCGGGCGCCCAGTCCGGGCTCGCTCCCTGCCACACGCCCACGGCCAGGGCGAAGATGATCAGGCTGATCGGATCGTTGAAGATCGACTCACCGGCGATCATGGAACGCCAGCGCTCGCCCACGCCGAACCGGGACAGCACCGCCAGGACGGCGCCGGCATCGGTCGGGATCAGCATGGTGCCGACGATCACCGCCACCACCCACTCCCATCCGAAGAGCGTCCGGAGCAGTGCCCCGCAAAGGGCAACCCCGAGAAAGGTCCCCACGATGGCGAGGGCTCCGATCTCCTCCTTGTTCTTCACGAGATAGTCCATTTCGACGGAGAGCCCCTCGTTGAAGATCAGGATGCCGATGAGCAGAAAGATCGTCTCCGGTTCGAGCCGGAGCTCGTGCGTGAAATCGATGCCGGTGAAGTAGGAGAGCAGGTGGAGGGCAAAACCCCCGACGAAGCAGCCCATGACAGCGGGCTGTCCCAGCCTGCGGAAGATCAGGCTGAAGAGGAGGATGAAGGCGAAGACCAGGAGAAGCTCGAAGGGCGCTTCGCTGGACACGGTCTCGATGAATTCCGGAATCACGTCTTCCATGGCGGAAGCTTAGTAGAAAGTGTAGTCCCGGTCAAAACGAATGCCCCCACTCCGTTGGCCGCCTTTTCTTTCCCACACGCACAAGGTAAAATCGCACCCTTGCACCTCACGAGGCATGCCATGCACTGCCCTTAGGGGCTCCTGCCTCCGCATGAAGGACCCCTGGATCCGGCCCGCCTCGGGGCGCGTCCGTGCAAAGGTGCAGGGGCTTGGGTGCAATGAAGGACAGGGAGGGAAGATGGCGGGGTATGTGATCGATTTCGAACCGATCGGCCGGAGAGGAGAAGTCGGCGCCGGGCAGTCGGTCCTCGAGGCGGCGCGCGAGCTGGGTGTGGATCTGGTCAATTTATGCGGAGGCGCGGGAACATGCGGCCGCTGCAGGGTCCAGGTTCTGGACGGCCGGGTCTCTGCGCCCACGGCCGGTGAACACGACCACCTGTCGAAGGAGGACTTGAAAGCAGGCTGGCGTCTTGCTTGCGCGACCTACCCTGAAAATGATTGCAAGGTGCACGTGCCGCCCGATTCTCTCACAGCCCCGCAACGGACGCAGGTGGAGGGCCTCGACGTGGCCGTCGAGCCGGACCCGGTGGTCGTGTCCCGATCTGTGCACCTTCCTGCCGCCGACCTCTCGGATCTGCGAGCCGACGGAGACCGGCTCCTCCAGGCGCTGGCGCAGGAACATGACATGTCCTGCACGGGCATCGATGTTGAGACCCTGCGGGGGCTCTCTTCCCGGCTTCGGTCCCAGGGTTGGAAGCTCAAGGCGTCGGTGCGGCAAGACGAGATCGTGGCTGTCGGCTCTCCTGAAGGCCGCCCTCTCGGCCTGGCCATAGACCTGGGTACGACGAAGATCGCCGGATACCTCCTGGACCTGGACGCGGGCAGAACCCTTGCCTCGCGCGGGATCATGAACCCCCAGATCGCCTACGGGGAGGATTTGATCTCCCGGCTGAGCCGCGCCATGGAGTCCCCGGAAGAAGCCCTGCGACTGCAGCGGCTCGTCGTGGACGGGTTGAACGAGATGGCCTCCGCACTCTGCCGGGAGCTCGAAGACGACCCCGAGCAGATCGTCGAGGCTGTGATCGTAGGCAACACGGCCATGCACCACCTTCTTCTTCGCCTGGCCGTGGACCAGCTCGCCATGGCCCCGTACGTACCCGCCATTTCGTCCTGGCAGGATGTGAAGGCGCGCGATCTCGGACTTCGCCTCGCGCCGGGGGCATACGTGCACTTCCTGCCCAATATCGCCGGCTACGTGGGCAGTGATCACGTCTCCATGATGCTGGCTACGGGCCTTTCGAGCACGCAGAGGGTCACGCTCGCACTGGACATCGGTACGAACACCGAGGTGTGCCTCGTGAGCAACGGCGAACCGTGCTCGGTCTCCTGCGCGTCCGGTCCCGCCTTCGAGGGTGCCCACATCAAGCACGGCATGCGGGCTGCCGACGGGGCGATCGAGACCGTGCGGCTGGAAGAGGGAAACCTCACCTACCAGACCATCGGCGGAGCCGCACCAACCGGCCTCTGCGGTTCCGGCATCCTGGACGCAGTGGCCCAGCTCTATCTTGCAGGGGTGTTGAACCGGGGCGGAAGAATGGACCTCCGGGCCGGCGTTCAGGAAGACGGGGACGTGCGCGAATTCGTTCTGGTTCCCCGGCAGAAGACCGACGGCCGACCATCCATCACGATCACCCAGAAGGATGTCCGTCAGGTTCAGCTTGCCAAGGGGGCCATACGGACAGGGATCGAGTTGCTGCTCCAGTCGAAAGGCCTTGCAGAGAACGACATCGAGGAGGTAATCATCGCCGGGGCTTTCGGAACCTATATCGACGTGGGCAGCGCGGTCGCCATCGGCATGCTGCCCGACCTGCCCCTCGATCGCTTCCGCCAGGTTGGAAACGCGGCCGGCCGGGGCGCCGTGCTGGCACTGGTCTCCCGGGCAAAGCGTCGCGAGGCGCACGCCGTGGCCGGCAGGGTGGGCTACATCGAGCTGGCAAGCTCACCCGACTTCATGAAGACCTACACGCAGTCCATGTACTTGGGACCTTTCCGCGAGGACGAAGATTGAGCAAGAGTTTGGAGCGATCAAGCCAAGACAGGCGATCAGAGGTCGAGCCCGAGAGTCCCGCCCGGGTTCATGATTCCCTTCGGATCGAAGTGCCTCTTCAGGGCCCGGAGGACGTCCATCTGTACCCTCCCGAGGTGCCTTTCCATCCAGGGGGCCATCATCCGGCCCACTCCGTGGTGGTGGCTCAGGGAGCCTCCGTTCTTCTCCATCCGGTCGATGATGCCCGACTGGAAGGCTCTATACTCCTCCACGTCGTTCATGCGCCCGATGAAGATGAAGTACAGGTTCGTTCCCTGCGGATAGAAATGGGAGGCATGGGTCATGCAGATGGTGCGTGGCCTGGCCTTGATGAATTCCCTCACTCCCTGGTGCAGCCGATGCAGGTTGTCCCATGTGACACCCGCCTCGAGGGTGTCGATCATGATGCCGTAGTCGTTCAGGTCTTCGCGCATGTAAGGGTCTGTGTATCTTCCGTGCTCCCATCGCTTTGCCGCATACCCTCCCAGTGACATGGCGCCGTGCGCCTTGCAGACCCTCTTCACCTTCCTGGCCACGTTCTGCGAAAAGCCCTTCTCCCCTTCGGTCGTCCCGATGAACAGGCAACGCTGCATCGGTTGGAGGCCCCGGAGACGCATGATCCTCTCCAGGGGCGTGCCCTCGACGCCGTAGAGTTTCAACCCCACATCGGTCTCTTCCGGATCCGAGATCCGGAACACGCCGGGCATGCCGAACTCCCCCTGTGATATCTCCCGTGCGCCGTCCACGGCGGCCTCCCATGTCGGGAAGAGGTAGCTGAAGTACTTGCGGTTCTCGGGCATGTGTCGGAAGACCTTCAGCGTGGCGCTGACCATCACACCGTACGTCCCCTCGCTCCCCTTCATGATGTCGTTCACCTTCGGCCCGGTTGCGGTGCCTGGGTAGTCCAGGGTCTTGAAGGTTCCCGCTGGTGTCACGTACTCCTGGCTCAGCACGATGTCGTACATGTCCCCGTAGTGGGAAGACTGCTGGCCCGAGCCGAGGGCCGCTATCCAGCCGCCCACAGAGGAGTACTCGAAGGACTGGGGGAAATGGCCGGCCGTGTAGCTCCGCTTCGCCCCGAACACCTCAGGCGCTTCGTTCAGCATCTTCTCGTACGCCGGGCCCAGTATGCCGGGCTCCACAGTGGCCGTCTGATTCGTCTCGTTGAAGTGAAGGACACGATTCATGTGCGTGCTCATCACCAGGGAGATGCCTCCTTTGGCGCATTGAAACCCGAAGGTCACGGAAGATCCGCCTCCGTAGGGGTAGATCGGGATTCCCTGTTCGTTCGCATAGGCGACGACCTTCCGGACGTCCTCCCTGTCTCGGGGATGAAGGGCCAGGTCCGGCGCGCTCTCGACGATCCCCTTTCTGAGCTTCATCGCCTCTTCCATGGTCTTGCCGGCTCCGTACTTCACCCTCGAATAGTCGTCCGTGTCGACGTTCTCGTTGCCGACGATCTCTTCGAAGGCCCGGACCTGCTCGTCGGAAAGCCGAATCGGCTCTTTGCACTCCACCTCCTCGTTCCCCTGGTCCTGTGGCTGGGCGAAGTCCGAGTCGGCCATCTCGAAGACTTCTTTGATCATGCGATAGAACCCGCGATTCGGGTGCTTGAAGCCGGCGGGATCCCCCCACTTGAAGACGGACCGATAGGTTCCCTTTCTTGGTGGCTCCTCTGTCCAAGCCGGGGTAAAGGGCTCTTTCTTGCTCATCGCAACTCCTCGGATTCAAAGATTCCGTTTTCCGCCTTCGGATCGAAGGCCAGACGAACCAGTGCGTTCGCAAGACGTAGGTTGGTCGTGGAGGCATACCGGGCCTGGAGCTTCCTGGCGCCGAACCGACCCGCCACCGAGAGCAGCCGATCGCCGATCACCGCGCCCGCTCTCTCCAGAGGCCGGTCATCGTCGCGTCCCGGACCGGTGATGAACGACGGCCTGGCGATCGTGTAGGAAAGCCCGCTCGAACGGAGCAGGGCCTCGGCCTGAGCCCTTGCCCTGTAGTAGGCGGACCGCGATGTCTCCTTCACCCCGGCCGCAGAGAGGTACACGAACCGGGGAGACAGGCCTGCTTCCCTCGCAGCCTCGATGAGCATGGCTGTCAGGCCGTAGTCCACCGCCTCGTAGCTCTGCACGGCGGGATCCTCGCCTGCACGGCCGGCTGCGTGCATACGGGCCCGGGTCGTACCGAGCAGCGCGAACAGGAAAGCAGGCCGAATCCGGCCCAGGGACGCCGACATCGCCTCCTTTTCCCAAGCCGTGGTATCCTCCTCGGCCCCGACAGCCGCGAAGCGTGCCTTCCACTCGCCCAGCCTGGGCGAATCCGGACGCACGTGGGCAACGGTCGGCACGCCCCGCTCCACGAGGAGCCGCACCACCTCCCGCCCCGTGAAGCCGGTCGCACCGGCCACAAAGGCAGACGCCCCCTGCGTCCAATCGTGTCCCGGGGACGACTCATCCTTCGACATGGCTTCACTCCCATTTCATTTTGGTTCGCCCTTCGCCTCTGGCTGCACCGGGCACGTAGCATATCAGCCGGAAAGGCGCCTCACAAGGCTTGTCCTCACAGATGACAAGGCGAACGCCAACGGGTATCTTGTACGAGAACAGGGCACGAAGGATGAAAGGCAAACAACAGGGAGGCGGGGCCGAATGAAGACCTTTGACCGGAAGAGCGTGTACATCACCGGCGGCTCGAGCGGGATCGGCCTCACAGCCGCGAAGCTGCTGGCGGCGGAGGGCGCCAATGTCCTCATCTTCTCCCGCAGCCAGGGGCACCTCGACGAGGCCGTCGGGGAAATCAGGGGGGAGACCAAGTCGGAGGGTCAGAGGGTCGCCGCCATGCAACTGGACGTTTCCCGACACGAAGAGGTGGCCCGGGTGATGGCGGAAGCGGTCGAGCAGTTCGGAGTGCCCGACCTGCTGATCAACTGTGCGGGCAAGGCCGTGCCGAGGCCCTTCGAGGAGATCCCCTACGAGCAGCTCGACGACATCATGCGCACCAATTTTTACGGTGCATGGTGCACGATTCAGGCCCTGCTCCCCCGCATGAAGGAGCGAGGCGGCGGCCACATCGTCAATGTCTCTTCCATGGCCGGCTTCATCGGGGTCTTCGGCTACGCCGACTACGGGGCCTCCAAGTTCGCCATGATGGGCCTGTCCGAGACGCTTCGGATGGAACTCAAGCAGTACAACATACGGGTTTCGGTGCTCTGCCCCCCGGACACGAGAACCCCGGGGTACGATCTCGAGAACAGGACCAAGCCCCCGGAGACCTGGGAGATCGGGAAGACGGCGAAGCTGATCGAGCCGGAAGTGGTCGCACGAGCTCTGCTCAAGGGCATCCGAAGGGGCCGGTACCTGATCCTGGCGAATGCGGAAGGGAGGCTCATCTACTGGGCGAAGAGGTTCGCCCCATCCTTGTTGGACGGCATGCTGGAGCGGGCCGTCAAGCGGGCTCAGGCACAGAAGAACTGAAAGCGCGGTCAGCGATCCCGAGGGGAAAGGGGAATGGAACGCGAGATCGTTCACCTGGACTTGGATGCCTTCTACGCTTCGGTCGAGGTGCTCGACGATCCCTCCCTTGCCGGAAAGCCGGTCATCGTGGGCGGGAGCAGGGAGCGGGGCGTCGTCACGTCCGCCTCCTACGAGGCGAGGCCCTTCGGTGTTCACTCCGCCCAGCCGGTGGCGGCCGCCCTTCGGCTTTGTCCCCACGCCGTTCTGCTCCCCGTGAGGATGGCTCGATACAGGGAAGTGTCGGAAGCCGTCTTCGAGATCTTTCGCCGCTTTACCCCCCTTGTCGAGCCCCTGTCGATCGACGAGGGGTTTCTCGATGTAACCGGTTCACGACGCCTCTTCGGCAGCGCGGAAACGATCGCCCGGGAGATCAAGCGGCTGGTTCGAAAAGAGGTGGGCCTCACCGTCTCGGCGGGCATCGCCTCCACCAAGTTCGTGGCGAAGATCGCCTCGGACCTGGGCAAACCGGACGGACTCGTCACCGTGGCGCACGAAGAGACGCGGGCCTTTCTCGAGCCCTTGCCGATCCGGAGGCTCTGGGGAGTCGGCGCCGTCACCTTCGAGGCCATGAAACGGCTCGGCATAGCCACGATCGGAGACCTGAGCCGGATACCGGGCGAACGCCTCCGAAAGGAGTTCGGAAAGCACGGGGAACACCTCCACCTTCTCTCCAGGGGGATCGACACCAGGCCCGTGGAAACCCGCCAGCAGGCAAAGAGCATGGGCAGGGAAGAGACCTTTCCCGAGGATTTGACGGACCGGGAGGACTTGCACCGGGAAATCCTCTCACTGGCAACGCAGGTGGCCCGACGGGCGCGACGCCACGGCCTCGTGGGCAGATCGGTAACGCTCAAGGTGAAATACAGCGATTTCAAGCTCGTCAGCCGTTCCGAGGCCCTCCACACCGCCACCAGCGACGCCGCGGTCCTGTACAGGAGCTGCGTCGATCTGCTGGAGAAGACCCGGGCCGGCACGATTCCCGTCCGGCTGCTCGGTATCTACCTGTCCCGTCTCAGCTTGGGACCTCCGCCCGGACAGATCTCCCTTCTGGAAGACGAGGCGAGCCGGCGGCGACGGGATCGGCTCCATGCGGCTCTTGACGACCTGGCCGACCGTTTCGGGGAGGAGGCGGTCCTTCCCGGCATGCTCCTCGACAAGCCGGAGCAGTAGTGTCCCGTCCCAGAAATGCAGGTGCGCAGCTATGCCCCCTCAACGCTGGGGCGTAATTGGGGACAGCCACCGATTTCCCCAGCCCGGATTGACGGTTGGCGCAGCGAGGAAATCGGTGGCTGTCCCCAATTACGGTGCGGCTCTGTGTAATGCCATTTCCGGGACAGGACCCTCGGCTCCTAACCTTTGATTCGGGGGAATTCTGTGGTACTGTTGCCCTTTTTCACGCTTCTGGGACGCCGAACATGCCGGGTTTGCTCGACAGAATCGGAACGTCGCTCCGTGTAAATTTCCTTCGGGTCAAATCCTCCGACCACGTCTTCATGATCCTCGTCGGGACCCTCATCGGCCTCGGGGGGGGCTTCGTTGCCCTCGGGTTCCGGCACCTCATCCGCGTGGTCCAGCGGATCGCTTACGGCACCTGGTCGTTCGATCTGGAAGCCGTCCGCACCATACCCTGGTACATCCTGATCTTCATACCGGCCATCGGCGGCCTCCTTGTCGGCCCCCTGGTGTACCGTCTGGCCAGAGAGGCCAGAGGCCACGGCGTTCCGGAGGTGATGGAGTCCGTCGCCCTGCGGGGAGGCGTGATCCGGACACGTCTCGTTCTGATCAAGGGGCTCGCATCCGCCATCACGATCGGCACAGGCGGATCGGTGGGCCGCGAGGGGCCGATCGTCCAGATCGGCTCCGCCTTCGGCTCCAGCGTGGGCCAGATGTTTCGCGTTTCCGCCGACCGTCTGCGGACCCTGGTCGGGTGCGGGGCGGCGGCCGGCATCGCAGGAACCTTCAACGCGCCGATCGCGGGTGCACTGTTCGCCCTGGAAGTCATCCTCGGCGATTTCGGCGTGTCCCACTTCAGCCCGATCGTGATCTCCTCGGTGGTTTCCACGATCGTTACCCGAAGCCTCATCGGGGACATGCCCGCCTTCATCGTCCCGGGCTACGAGCTGGTCAGTGCCTATGAGATGCTCCCTTACGCCGCCCTCGGTCTCGCCGCGGGCGTGGTCGGCGTCGCCTTCAGCATCGTGGTCTACAGGGCCGAGGACGGGTTCGAGGCACTGCCCATCCCCGAGCTCGCCAAGCCGGTCCTGGGGGGCCTGATCATCGGCAGCATCGCCCTCGTCTTCCCCCACATCCTGGGGGTCGGCTACGAGACGATCGACATGGCCCTGGCCAGCAAGATGAGCTGGTATCTGATGCTGGGGCTGATCTTCGTGAAGCTGACCGCGACCTCGATCACCATCGGATCCGGCGGATCGGGCGGCATCTTCGCCCCCTCCCTGTTCCTCGGGGCCCTGACCGGGGGCTTCCTGGGCAACTGGGTGCATCAGTACTTTCCTGCCCAGACTGCAGGACCGGGTGCCTACGCCATGGTGGGGATGGGTGCGTTGGTCGCCGCCACCACCCACGCACCCCTCACGGCGATCATCATCATCTTCGAGATGACGGGTGACTACAAGATCATTCCGCCGCTCATGGCCGCATGCGTGATCTCCACCGTGCTCGCAACCCGGTTGAAGCGGACATCCATCTACACGGAGAAGCTCCGGCGGAGAGGCATCGAGCTGTTCGAGCCACTCGAGGTGGACGTGATGCGGCGCCAGCCCGTTTCGAGCGCCATCACCCGGGAGCCTGTGGTCGTCTCCCAGGAGACACCCTTCCGGGATCTCGTGGACCTGGTCGTCGACAGCCCGCAGAACGAGTTCTTCGTGATCCGGGAGGGCCGCGAATATGTAGGCACGATCTCGGTGCGACAGCTGCGCCGCGTGATCCTGGACCGGGACTGGCTGGACCACCTGATCATCGCCGGCGACATGGCGGACATCACCTACCCGAGCCTGAACCCGGGCGACAACCTCGACCTGGCCATGAAGCTCTTCGCCCAGGAGCACATCGAGGAGCTCCCGGTCCTCGAGGAAGGCAGGCTGGTCGGCTCCGTCCGCAAGGCGGACGTCCTGGACCTGTACAACCGGGAGGTCATGCGGCGGGACCTCTCGAGCGGGTTCCACGGGGCCCTGACCTGGGTGGAACGAACGAAGTCGATCGACCTCGGCGAGGGCTACGTCATGGCCGAGCTCGAGGCCCCTTCCCACTTCATCGGAAAGACCCTGCGCGAGCTCAACGTGCGGTCGACCCACGGTGTCGAGGTCGTTCTGATCAAGCGGGCAAAGTCAGAGGGGAAGGAAGGCGGGATCGTCTCCCCGGCGGACTACCGGATCGAGCACGGCGACGTCCTGCTCATTGCGGGGCGCCGCGAAGAGGTCAAACGGCTCGCCTTCTGACCAGCCCGCCATCCTTGGACGTCAATCCACCGGATAGGCCGCACACCCCTCGGCGCCGAGGTTCAGGTAGTCGTCGTCGTCCCACAGGGGCGTATCCTCGAAGAGCTGCACATACATCCCGCAGTGCTGTTCCTGGGTCGTGAAGCCCGTCTCGGCCAGCAGCTCCGCATAGACCCCTGCCAGGGTGATCTCCTCGGAGGACATCCGGATCCCCCCGTCGGCCGAGGTGTCGAAGAGGATGAACTTGTCGTTCTCCGGCGCACTGGCGTCCCAGGCCGTCCAGATGACTTCGCTCCCGCTCCTTCCGGTGCCGGGATCGCCGCTGTAGGCGAACTCGGCCCAGTAGGAGGACATGCTCCCACCGAGCTCGAGCCTTCCCGCCAGGTTCCCCGGTGTGTAGACATAGGAGGTGAAATCGGGCGCCATGAACTGGGTGAAGTCGAAGAAGACGAAGGCAATTTCGAGCCCGTGGGCCGCTCCGAGCAGGAAGGACATGTCGACACCCAGAACGGTCGGCTCTTCGTCCCAGTCGAAGCGGTACGCCCAGACCCCCGGTTGGCCGGGCGTCTGGCTCAGAACCGAGGCGATTCCGTCCACCGAGACGGCCTTCATCGCGTCGGTCGTGTACTTGGAGTAGAGGGCATAGTGGGCCGGGTCTTTGGCGCCCACCGGAAGTCCGGCCACGATGTTCACCATGGTCGGGTCGAGGATCATGAAGAGCTTGCTCTCGTCCCGGTTGCTGCCGATGATCAGGGGCACCTCGTTGTAGGTTGCCGTGTCCTGAAACAGGGTCAGGGGATCCGCCGCGGGGAACACGGTCCCGTCCTTGAACATGTGGGGCCAGGAGATCATGCCTCCGTAGCCGCCGTCGTACATGCTCATGATTTCGTCGTTGCTCTTGCCCCGAAGGTAGGCGGCGATTTCCGCGGGGGACATGCCGTTCTGGACCTGGATGGCCGCGTCACGGTCCGCAGCCGTGCCGTCCGCAATCAGAAGGCTGTTGATCACCTCCCGGGAGCTTCTTGAATGGCCGCCGTCCTCGATGTACTGCCAGCCCGCATCGACATCGGTCGTGGATATCCCGCCGCTCTCCGCAATGGCCCCATGGAACTTGCCGGCCGCCTCGGGCGTGATCATCATGGCCAGCGTGTCCCGGGAGCCCGCCGATTCGCCGAAGACGGTCACATTGCCCGGGTCCCCGCCGAAGCTCGAGATGTTGTCCTGCACCCAGTCCAGTGCCCTGACCGCATCCAGGGTGCCGTAGTTGCCCGAATCGTCCAGGGCGTTACCGGTCGCCAGGTCCGGATGGGTGAACCACCCGAAGGGCCCGAGCCGGTAATTGAAGGTGATCAGGATCACGTTGTACATCTGGGCGAGAAACTGCCCGTCATAGCTCCCCCCGTCACCGATGCTGTTGCCGCCGCCGTGAATCCAGAGCATGACCGGCAGACGGTCGTCCCCGGTCGGGACACTGCCCGGAGAGAACGGGGGCGCCCAGATGTTCATGTAGAGACAGTCCTCCGAACCGATCGGGGTTCCGTACAGCTCTTCAGGGGCATCGGAGAGAAGGTCGGCGAACTGGGTGCACGGGGAGCCTGTTTCCAGGGCAAGCCACGTGTCCGACGCAGAAGCGGCAGGAATCGGCGCCTTCCAGCGCAGGTCGCCGACGGGCGGCACAGCATAGGGGATGCCCAGCCACTCGTGGGCACCGTTCGTCGTGCTGGACCCCGCGACCACCCCGCTCGTAGTCGGCCTCTCGGTCACCGATTCGATCGAGAAATCGACCCCCGTCACCTCCTCGAAGTATTCCTTGACCACCTTCCGGCCCACCGACCGGGTGTAGCCCGCAGGAGGACTCATCGTGATCCTGTAGGTTCCCCCTTTCACGCTCGGAAAGAAGAAGACGCCGTCGTCGTCCGTGAGCGCCGTCATGTAATCGTCTCCGGTCAACGTCATCTGGAGGCCCTCGACCCCCAAGCCGTCCTTGGTGACCCTCCCTTCGATGTCGCCGAAACAACCCGCGATCAGGATGGAGACTGCAAAGACGAGAAGCAGACCGACTCTTCGTTCCATGACGTTCCTCCCCGTGGTTTTCGGCCGCAACAGCGCGGCCCGATAACGTTCAACTCTGTCTAAATATATTCTATTATTTTCGGTTTTCCCATCGCAATACCACCGCGGACACGGGGAAGTCAATGGAAAACCCGCTATGTTTCCCGGAAGCGAAGGTGAATCGTGGCGGAGGCGAGCTTTTCGCCGGCCGGGTTCTGCGACCAGACGTCACAGGCGAGCCGTTTCACCCCCCCCGCGACCTCCTTCCTCTTGACCCGGCCCCGGTAGGTCACCCTTTCGTTCAGGTAGGCGGGGATCTCGAACTTCACCTCCATCCGATCGATGGCAGCCTTTCGTCCCAGCCAGTCGGTGATCAGCTTCGGAAACAGGGAGGCGGTGAAGATCCCGGCCACGACGATATCCCTGTACCCCAGGGCATGGGCGTACGCCCGATCGAAGTGAAGGGGGTTGATCTCGTTCACCAACTCACAGTAGTCCCGGTTTCGCTGCTCGGAAAAGTCGATCGCCAGAGCCGGGATTTCCGCCTCCTCCCGGATCCGGTCGAAGTCGATTCCAGCGCCCATGCCGCGTTCTCCTTTACGAGGTTCGCAGGAAGAAGACGTGCCGGTCCACGGCCATCCATCTGTCCCGTGCATCGAGGACCCGGTGAGGATAGGTCCCCACGAAATACTGCCCCATCTTCCCTTGTTTCCGGACGAGCCCTTCAAAGGCCATTTCGAGCCGGTACGAAACGTCGCAGTACAGGGGTTCCAGAAACTCGATCACGGAAGAGGTGTGGATGATTCCCTTGACCAGGGGCCCGAGCATGGGGCCGATGCCCGTGCTGAAGAGCTCGTGGGAGAGAGGGGTGATCAGGGTGAGCAGGTAGGAGTCCGGAATCGGAACGTGTTCGAAGCCCGCGTCCCTTGCCGCCTGAGGATCCGAATAGACCGGGTTCGTCTCTTCGACGATCCGACAGAAGGCCCGGATCGTTTCCGGGCGCACCACGATCTCCACGGGGGACATCCGCCCGATCGCCTGTTCCATCTTCTCTCTCAAATCGTCCAGTTCCGGGTCTCGGGACACGCTGGATCCTCCTTGCGCCGTATACGTTACCATGTCGCGTTCAATTCGTATATAATCGAACCGGGACGAACCGATCGGGTGAATGGATGGCACGAGCGGCAACGCGTTTTCTGTTGATCCTTCTTCTCTTCCTGGCTCAAGGTTGCGCCACGGTGCCGCATACCCAGCGCAAGGCCCTGATCCTGATCTCTCCCGGCCAGGAAGCGGCCCTGGGCGAACAGGCCTACCGGGAGATCCTGTCCCAGGAAAAGCTCTCCGACAACAAGAAGTGGACGCTGGTGGTGGACAGAGTGGGCAGAAACATCGCGCGGGTTTCGGACATGCCCGGCCTGGACTGGGAGTTCAAGCTCATCGAATCCCCCCAGAAGAACGCCTTCGCCCTGCCCGGAGGCAAGGTGGCCGTGTACACAGGGATCATGGAGGTCGCACGGAACGAGGCCGGCCTGGCGGCCATCATGGGCCACGAAATCGCCCACGCGGTCGCCCGGCACGGTGCAGAAAGGATCAGCCAGGTGCTGCTGGTCAACATGGGGCTCACCGTGGCGGATCTGACCCTTCAGAACGCGGAGAACAGGGATCTCATCCTGGCCGCCATCGGGCTCTCCGCCAACGTGGGGCTCCTCCTGCCCTATTCGCGAAAACACGAGAGCGAGGCGGACCACATCGGGACCCTCTACATGGCGAGGGCGGGGTACGACCCGCGAGAGGCGGTGGCCCTCTGGGAGCGGTTCGCCGATGCGGAAACGGGGCGGGTGCCCGCCTTTCTCTCCACCCACCCCCCGTCACGCGAGCGTGCCGAAGCCCTGGGAAGCATTGCTCAGAAGGCAATGGTGGACTACAACCAGGTCCCGAACCCCTACGGCAAGGGAGAACCTCTCTTCTGACTGCCGGCTGGAAAGGCCCGTCTGCCGCATTGACCTTCCTGTCCGCTGGGATGGGGGGAAGAGCGAAAGGGCTGAATCAAGGATGGAAGAAGGATGGTGAGGGCATGAAGCGGCGTGAATTCCTTGCAGGTTCTGCGGCAGGGCTCGTGACCGCTATGTCGACAGCGTCTCAGGCGGGCTGCTCCAGGCCCTTTGTGCCGGAAAGGCCGCACCGCTACATCGATCAGGCGGCGTGCATCGGTTGCGGCGCGTGCGAGAGCCTCTGTCCCATGGGCGCCATCCGCCTCGGCACCGAAACGTCTTCGATCGATCCGGACGCCTGCGCCGAATGCGGGGTCTGCTCGCGATCCCGGGTCTGCCCTGTGGACGCCATCCACGCGGGGAACCTGGCCTGGCCGCGAACCCTGCGCGAGACCTTCAGCAATCCCCTCGTCGTGCACGCGGAGACACAGGTGGGTGGCAGAGGCTCGGAAGGCATCAAGACGAATGACGTTTCGGACCGTTACCCCCGCGGCACGCTCGGTGTCTTCGTCGAGTTGGGCCGCCCGGCCCTGGGAACCCGGTTCATCGACGTGGAGCGGGTCGTGCGGAAGTTCGCGGCTCACGGATACGGCCTGGTCGACGACAACCCGGTAGCCGGCCTGGTCGACGATCCGGCCCGAGGCGCCCTTAAGCCGGAAATCCTTCGGGAACGGGCGATCTCCGTCCTTGTCGAATTCATCGTGCCGGAAGGAGACGTCTCCAAGCTGCTCAGGATGCTGGAGGATCTGGGCGGCGAAGTGGAGACCGTCTTCAACGTGAGCATCGCACATCGCGCCGCTCGCGACGGCCTTTCACGATTCGGGGACCTGTTCGACGATGAGGTCTTCCGCCTGCCGAACGGCAAGGTGAATCTGGGCGCGGCGCAGCACATCCCGTCGAAGGAGGTCTGAACCATGTCGCACACGTCCCAGCGCCGGGGACTGACCTCTGCGAACCCCGGAGAGGAGATCATCTTCCTTGCCATGATCCCGAAGCAACACCGAAACGATGCGGGTATCCAGGAGTCTTTGAAGACCCTGGCCACGATGATGATGGCCCGCAACCCCCATCAGTGGCTCTCCCACAATTTCCTTTCCCTCGACATTCCACAGCTCGGCTCCAGGCAGACCCTGCTGCGATGGATGGGCCGGATCAGGCCCGAGGCGACCCGCGAACTGCTCTTCAAGGCGGTCGCCGGACAGTCGAACGTACTCACCGCCCTCTATACGAGGGAAGAAGACGTCTGCGGGCTTCTGAGGGACCTGTCCGGGTCCTGGCTGGAAGTGAATCGGCGAAGAGGGACCCCCATCTCGATCGTGCTGAGCGGCCTGTTCGGAGACATCGACGGCTGCTGCAGGCAGACCGTTTTCAGCCAGCACACCTACCTCCACAGCCTCGGGTACAGGGGCCGGACCGAACGGCTGCCCGGGGACACCGAACTGGAGCTGATGACCATGTGCGGCCACGGCCTGATCGCCGGCCGGAGGGTTCAGCGCCTGGCCGAGCAGGTGCGAGAAGGGGAGCTCACCGCCGAGAGGGCGGCGGCGGAGGTGGCCAGGCCCTGCGTGTGCGGCATCGTGAACCGGGAAAGGGCCGCCGGGATCTTCCGGAGGCTTGCCGTCAGGCCCAATCGAGGGTCTCCAGGTGCTCGCGAAGCTGCCCCGCAGAGCGAAACTTCCTCAGGATGAGGGTCCGCTTCAGGCCGCAGCAGATCTCCTTGACGACCGCTGGATGCCTGGCATAGTACTTCGACCCTCCGATGACGTCGTAGAAGACCCGAATCAAATCGCACACGTCCTGATGGATGTTCGAGGCCTTGGGCGCGCCCCAGTGGAAGAGGTCGACGAGCTTTACATCGAAACCGAGGCCGAACCGGTTCACGATGATGTTCTCGTCGTGGATGTCCCCATGGTATTCCCCGAGGAGATGAATGCACTCGATGCCCGACACCAGGCTGTGAAGAAGGTGCAGTCCCTCGAAGACGGTGAGCCGCTTGCCCGGCTGGCGCTTCAGCAATTCGCAGAGCAGTTCCCCTTCCACATAGTCGGACACGAGAAAGGTGATGGGCGTCCGTTTGAACCGGATGGTCTCGTGGGTGTGGTACTGGATCAATATGTCGCAGTAACGCAGCTTGTGCAGCTTCTTGGCGTAGAAGTTCGCGTTTCGGTCGCGCGGATTGCGGTGCGGGTAGAAGAACTTCGCGGCACGCACGATCCCCATGTTGATCTCGCGCACCTTGAAGACCTCACCTTCCCACCCGGCACCGAGACGTGACAGAACCTCGTACTTGCCTGCGAGCACCCGCCCGGGCTGGAAATCAAAGGCATCGATTCGCCGTCTCTTCGACTTGCTCGCCTTCACGGCTTGGGCCCTTTCCAAGGACGATTGATAGTCCATTCCCGCGGCCGGGTCAAGGGCCTCTCGAACCGGCCCGGATGCACGGGAAGCCGGCTCGCAATCCCTCCCCCGCTCTGCTATAAACACAGGCATGGAATCGGACGCAAACGGCGGCATGAGCCCCTTTTCCCGGAAGCTCGACTACCTCTGCTCCGAGCTGATCCGGGCGCTCAGGGCGATCGAGAGCCTCCAGCGCAGGTTCTTTCCGCCCACGATCCCGGGCCTGCAGGAGGAGTTGCTCCCTCTCCTGCCCTCTCTCGAACAGGCGCGGCGGGACACCCGAAAGATGGAGCCCTCGCGGGGCTTCGAAGGGGTCCGGGAGGCACTCGACCGAGCCGCCGGCATGGTCATCGAAGCCCTGGAGCTGATCACCGGGTCCAGCCGCAGCGACCTGGAGCAGACGGTCATCCAGGTCCTGCAGGGCCTGCGAAAATCCTGCCGAGCCCAGGAGCAGCTCTTCCCGCTCCGCCGGGCCCTTCCCGCGGTCAACCGCTTCTTCTTCGAGCCGGAGGCAAGGGACCGGGCCCCGGAACTCGATCCGGACCCCCCACCCAGGACCGACACCGGCCTGCGGCACATCGGGACGGACCGCGACCCGTACGCACGGGGGGCCTACTCACTCTACGTACCTGAATCGTACGACGGATCGCGGCCCTGGCCTCTGGTGGCCGCACTGCACGGCGGGTTCGGACACGGCCGCGACTTCATCTGGACCTGGCTCCGGGAAGCCCGCAGCCGGCAGTTCCTGCTCCTGGCCCCGACCTCGTCCGGCACGACCTGGTCGCTGCTCATGCCCCAGATGGACGGGCAGGCCATCGCCTCCGTCATCGAGGAAGTCAGCGGAACGTGGAATGTGGACCCGGGACGGTTGCTGGTGACCGGCATCTCGGACGGGGGAACCTTTGCCCTGACCCAAGCCCTGCAACCGTCGTCCCTCTTCACCGCCTATGCTGTGGTCGCCTGCGCGATGCCGCCGGGGGACCTCGACCAGGCCCGTGGAAAGCGGATCTACTGGGTGCACGGTGCGCTCGACTGGATGTTCCGACTGGAAGCGGCTCAGCGGGATACCCGGGCGCTCGAACAGGCAGGGGCCCGTATCACCCTGCGCGTCGTCCACGACCTCTCGCACACCTACCCGCGGGATGAGAATGCACGAATCCTGAGCTGGTTCGATCCCGCTCTCGGCAGCTACTGAATCCATCGGGAGAATGCATGAAGACATTCAAATACCTGTTGATCGCCCTCGCGTGTCTCCTCCTTCTTCTCGTCACGGCAGGCCGGATCTTCTTCCATCTTCCTCAGCCCAGGTACGAGGGCTCCGTAGAGCTCGAGCCGCTTGAAGCCGACGTGCGGGTCAGGTTCGACGGCTACGGTGTTCCTCACATCTTCGCCGAGAACGACCGGGACCTCTTCTTCGCTCAGGGCTATCTCACGGCGAGAGAGAGAATGTTCCAGATGGACCTGACGCGACGTGCCGGCCGCGGGGAACTCTCCTCTCTGTTCGGCGAGGCCACCCTTCAGAGCGACAGCTTCATGAAGACCGTCGGCTTCTATCGTCTGGCCCGGGCCGAATATGATCAGCTGCCGGATGCATGCAAGGGCATCATCGGGGCCTACACCCGAGGCGTGAACGCCTACATCGACACGGTGAAGCACCTTCCCCGGGAGTACGTCTTTCTCCGTGCGCAGCCCGAGCCGTGGGCACCGGAGGACACGGTGGTCTGCGGTACCCTCATGGCCTTCAGCCTGACCCGTTCGAAGAAGACCGAGCTCGTCCTGCACCGCATCGGAGAGAACACGAAGAGGGAAGTCCTGGAATACTTCATTCCCTCGCCTCCGCAACCCGTCCCGACCGTCTCGGGGCCGGCGGCCGCAAGGGGGGCCCCGACCGCAGGGAACGCCTTTTTCGGATTCCCTTCCGGACCGCTCGGGCAACCCGGCATGCGGGCCTTTGCGATGCCCCCCGAAATCGCTGCCAGCAACTGGATGATCTTTTCCGGATCGATCACCACGACCGGTGCGCCCATCTTCACCGGTAGCCCGGACCTGAAACCGCAGATACCGGCCCTGTTCTACGTGGTCCGGCTCAAGTCGGACACCTTCGACGTCATCGGAGCCTCCATCCCCGGCACGCCGGGCGTGAGCGCGGTGGGCTTCAACGGGAAGATCGCCTGGAGTGCGGTCAACGGCAGGGTGGACGAACTGGATTACTTCATCGAAAAGCTCCATCCCGAGGACCCCGACCGATACCTGACCGAGAACGGATACGTCGACTTCGAGGTGGTGGAAGAGACCCTGAGAATCAGGACCCACGAGGGCCTCCGTGAGGAGCGCCTCCGGGTGAAGATCTCGCGGCACGGGCCGATCATCTCGGAGGTCATGCCCCTGGCGCCGGAGAACGCGGCCATGAAGTGGGTCGGCATGGAGCCGACCGGGCTCTTCCCGGCCTTCCTGGAACTCAGCAGGGCCTCCAGCTTCGAGGCCTTTCGGAGAGCTCTGCGCCGGATGAAGACCCCCACCCTGAACGTGGGCTATGCGGACGCGAGGGGAAACATCGGATACCAGTACGTCGCCTCTCCGCCGGTGCGATCCAGGGGCACAGGCGCTCTTCCGGTGCCGGGCTGGACGGGCGAGTACGAATGGCAGGGAACCATTCCCTTCGATCGACTTCCCTACGACCTGAACCCTGCCAAAGGCTACCTCGCGTCCTTCAACAATCCCGCCCGGGAAACCGATTACCACATGACCGACTACTACCTGTACGAGCGGGCCCTGCGCTTCGAGGAACGGGCGGGGGACCTGGGCACCGTGACCATCGAGGAGGCGCGGGGCCTGCAGATGGATGTCGTCTCGGTGGTGGCGAAACGTTGGGTCCCCCACGCGGTGCGCGCCTGCAGTGAAAGGAACGATCTGGCCGAGGGGTTGCAGCTGTTCGAGGGTTGGGACCATGCAATCCGCACGGAAAGCCCGGCCGCCACGCTCTTCAACGCCTTCTACTTCCGCCTGATGGAAAACTCCTTTGCGGACGAAGTGGGCATGTCCCTGTGGAAGGAGCACCTGTCCCAGAGCTATATCATCTATGTTCCCGATCTTCTTCTTCTGCACATAGAGGATGAGCCGGACCACATCCTTTTCGACAACGTCCTCACCGCCGGTATTCGGGAGACACGGGACGACGTGATTCGCCGAAGCATGGAAGAAGCGATGCAGGAACTCACCCGAAGGCTGGGTCCCGACCCGCGGGACTGGGCCTGGGGCAAGGTTCACCGCATGAAGTTCAAGCATCCCATGGGGGAAAAGATGGGCTTCTTCAACCTCCGTCCCATCCCGACCCAGGGCGACACCTTTACGATCCATGCAGGCATGTGGGACAACACGAACCCGTACGAGATGGAATCGGGAGGCGTCATTCGCCTCGTGGTGGACTTCTCCGACATCGAGAACTCGACCATCATCTGCCCGCCGGGCCAGTCCGGCCATTACAGGAGCCCCCACTACGACGACCTGGCCGAGATGTGGGCGGAGGGGGATCAGATACCGATGCACTTCTCCTCGGCGGAAGAACTGCCGCGGTTGCTGACTTTGAAGGCGGTGGAAACTAGGTGAACAGGGCCTTGTATCCCTCCTGATACAGGTAGAAAGCGTGAACGCCCCCTCCCCAGAGGAAGAGGGCGCCCACCCCTGCAAATCCGAGGACGACCGCAATCAGGGCGGCCGGAACGACCACCGGGACACGGTCCGACGCCTGACGGTTGCGTATCCACCGGCAGACCATCTCGCAGACCCCCATCTGAACGGCCGCAGCGCACAGGCACATGAGAAAGATCGTGTTCAGGCCGTAGTAGAGGGATTCCCCCCAGGTGAAGTACTCGCTCACCCGCAGGATCTCTTTCACGTCCCACACCACCGGCGTCACAAGGGAGGCAAGGATCCTCTCCCGGGCGCTCGCGCCACGGAAGAAGGCCGTGGGATATACGTACAGCGGGCCGAACCCGATGCTCGCGAAGAGGACCAGGCCTGCAATGTAGGCCGTGACCCGGTCGATCGGGTCGCGGTCGATGCGCCAGGCGTGGCTGTAGACGATCAGGCTGGCGAGCATGACGATCAGGACGGTCAACGCGGGCAGGACCGCCCTGCGTACGAAAGGCTGCCGTTCCATTTCAGAGACGCTCCCCTCTCTTCAGGTCTTCCAGCAGGGCCTTCAACTCCGGCCGGAGCCGATCGCCCTCGGGCGTACCGACAAGGTTCCGCTTCTCGCGAGGGTCTTCTACCAGATCGTACAGCTCGGCAGGGCGGCCGCCTTCGAACTCGATGTAGATGTGCGTGTCCGTGCGGACGGCCTGGTGCTCGGGCACATTGTAGGGAAAATCCTTGAAATACTCGTACAGCCACGCCTTCCGGCCCGGCGCGTCCGGAGACCGAAGCACGGGAAGAAGGCTGCGGCCGTCCATGGACGCCGGCACCTCGATGCCGGCCGCCTCCAGCAGGGTCGGTGCGAGGTCGATGTTCGCCACCATCTGAGACGCCCGACGCCCGGGGTCCCGGACAATCCCCGGGTGGCGGACGATCCAGGGAATCCGAATCGCCTCTTCGTAGGCCCAGCGCTTGTCCACCAGGCGGTGCTCTCCCCAGTAGTACCCGTTGTCCCCTGCATAGACGACGAGCGTGTTCTCCCTGAGACCCCGTTCGTCGAGCTTGTCCAGGACGCGCCCGATCTGCCGGTCCAGGGCGACGACGCAGCGGGCGTAGTTCATGTAGTGATGCTCGAGCTTGCCGAAGGTCCCGAAGTAGATGCTGCCCCGGGTCGTGGTGATCCAGCTGTCCGCCTCCTTCGGCAGGACCGGCTCCACGTCGTCATAGAGGTTCACCAGGTCCGGGGGCGGCCTCCACTCGTGATGGACCGCCTTGTAGGAGAGATACAGACAGAAGGGGTTCTTCCGTTCCTTGTCGATGAATTCCAGGGCGTAGTCGGTCAGATCCTCGGTGATGTAGGGCTTACGCGCAGGCACATTCTCCCCGTCCACGATGAGCGGGCACTTCCAGTAGCGTCCCTGTCCGGCCTGGACCGTGAAGGTGATGAACCGGTCCACCCCGCGCAGCTCGGGCAGACGACCCGGCATGTGCCACTTGCCGATAAAGGCCGTGTCGTACCCCCCCTTCTTGAGCAGTTCCAGAAACGTGACGTGCTCGTTCCGCCAGGCCGTCAGATTGTTCTTCACCCCGTGGTTGTGTGCGTACTGCCCCGTGAGAAAGCTCGCCCGGCTCGGCGTACACAGCGAGGTCGTGACGAACGCATTGGAGAACAGGATTCCCTCGTTTGCGAGGCGGTCCAGCCGGGGGGTCTCCACGAAGGGGTGCCCCACACAACTCAGGAAGTCCCACCGGTGATCGTCGCTCAGGATGAACAGGATGTTGGGCGGGCCGGACACGGCCTCGGGCGCCGCACGGGCGGGTCCTGCCAGTCCGGCCAGGAGGAGGGCCGACAACAGAAGCGGAATCCGAAGAGCACGGCCGTGTGAGAGAGAGCTGCGGCAGGGGTCTCCCATGATTCTCATCCTTCTCCGGTTGCGGTTCAGGACCAGCCGAAGGCTGAGCGAATCATAGGAGAATCCTTGTCTACGTGTCAAACGGCCTGCATTCCGATAGCCACACAGTGCTCCATTTCGCCGTGCAAAGCAGGCACAACCAGCCCCATCGCAACGACTGTCTCGTTTCTTGTCGCCTACTGTGTCCCAACAGCTCGTTCTCTTGACTCAAATGAAAACCTCGTGGTACACGGCGTATTAGGCGCAGACTCTCCGATAAACCCCGAATTTCTTTGCCAGGGAGCCAGGTTTCGCAGGTAGGGATGTGGAGGAAACAGAGACAATTAGGACGACATAGAGCTGACCTTCACCAGAAAGGAACAAAAGCTTCTCCTTGAGAAGGTAAGTTCCACTTACAATAAGTTCAACCCCGTTGCATTGGCCGTTGTGGCGAGCCAGGATCTTATTTTCGGCCTGAGCAGGATGCTCGCCACAGCCATCTAAAACGAGCACATCCCTGTAGCCGTATTTCGATCCGAAGAGCTGCCTCGCCGGTGGATTCAGGAGATGCCGGAAAGGCATCGCAGTTAGACCTGGGTAACCGAGAATCAAGGGGGGGGTCTCATGGCTCAACAAGACATTCTCGAACAAGAAAACCGAACACTGAAGAAGGAGGTCAGCAGGGCACGATACCTGCTCAAGGATCTGAAGAGAAGGAGTGGCTTGTCAGAGATGTTGATCCAGAGCCTGCCCGGGATCTTCTACCTGGTGGACGGCAGCTTCCGGTTTCACAGATGGAACGGAACACTGGAACGAATCTCCGGCTATTCGCCCCGGGAGCTCAAGGGAAAGAACGGGCTCGAGCTGTTCGAAGGGGACGGTTTGAGGAAGATCCGAAACGGCCTCCAAAAGGCGCTGGCTCACGGCGCGGCCACGGAAGAGGCGGAGCTGGTCGCCAGAACCGGCGCGAGGATTCCCTATCTCTTCACCGGCACGAGCGCGCGCTTGAAGGGCAGGCGCTACGTCCTGGGAACAGGCATAGACTTGAGGGAGTACCTGCGACTGGGCAGCGCACTGCAGGGGAGTGAGTGCCTGTGGCCCAAACGAACGAAGAGCAAGGCCGGTGGGGCGAGGAGCTTTTTTCTGTCGGCCGGGGTACAGGCCGCAGGCCCGCCGGGCAACATGATCGGCACCAGCCCGGCCATGAAGCAGGTGCACCGGCTCGTGATGAAGGCAGCGGCACACAGCGCGAACGTGATCGTCTACGGCGAATCTGGTACAGGCAAAGAACTCTTTGCCAGGGCAGTGCACGAGCAAAGCAACCGGTCCGGCAGGGCGTTCGTGCCGGTGAACTGTGCGGCCATTCCCGAGAACCTTTTGGAGAGCGAGTTCTTCGGATACAGGAAGGGGGCGTTTACCGGAGCGCACCTGGACAAACAGGGTTACCTCGACATGGCGGACGGGGGGACCCTGTTCCTCGACGAGATCGATGAGCTGACCGAACTCCTCCAGGCAAAGCTACTGCGCGCCATCGAACTGGGGGAATACTCTCCGGTCGGCAGCACGGAGCTCAGGAGATCCGATTTCCGGATCATCAGCGCCACGAACAACGAACACCGGATCCGGCAATCCTGGAAAGGGTGGCTGCGAAGGGACTTCTTTTACCGGATCCACGTCATTCCGGTGCACCTGCCTCCCCTCCGGCACAGGCAGGAGGACATTCCTCATCTGGTGAAGCATTTCCTTGAGATCTACTCCGAGCCGAATGAGGAGGCACCTCCACTGCCGCCTCACCTGATGGAGGCTTTCATGGCACACGACTGGCCGGGCAATGTCCGAGAACTGCAGAATGTTATCCAGCGCTACCTCGTGGGGGCGGAACTGGAGCTTCCCATGGTCCCGTTGCGTGAACCGGGGGCGTCCCGCCCCTCTTCGCGGCACAACGCGGGCCGGGCGGGCGCGGGTCCGGTTCTGCGGCAGAGAATGCGCAGCGCCGAAAAGCGCGTGATCCAGGAAGCTCTGGACCGCTCCCAGGACAACCGGAGCCGGGCTGCATCCATGCTGGGCGTCTCCCGCATGACCCTGTACAGGAAGATGAGAAGCCTGGGCATGATCTGATCCTTGCGCGGCCTTGGTGTATCAGAACCGATACACCTGTCTCTTCGTTGGCCCTTTCCGGGGTCGGACCACGGGGTTCCCCTTCCCGGCCGGGCGCTTGCGCCGGGACGGGGCCGACCGCTGCATCGGAAGAGATACACCCTCTCCCGCCATCCCTCCCTCGATTGCCCACCCACTGCTTCATGTTCCTTAAGGGGAAACAGCGGGTTACCCGCCCTCCCCCTTGCTGGCACCGTTCTTGCGGTTTTTTTCCATACGAAAGACAGCGCACCCGAACAGGGGAGATGGAAAATTGAAAGAGACCTATGACATTGTCGTGATCGGCGGCGGTACGAACGGGCTCAGCATCGCCTGCTATCTGGCCAAGTGCGGGCTCTCCGTGTGTATCTGCGAGGACAGGGCTGAAACCGGAGGGGGCGTGGAGAACATAGAGCCCATGCCCGGATTCCGGATCGACCCGCACGCCACGTACCTCTACGGGGCTGCCGCGCCTGCGTTCGAACAGCTCGAGCTTCACAAGTTCGGGTTCAGGATGATCCACTACAAGAACCACATCGGAGGCCTCACCTCCGACGGCCGGGCCCTCATGTACGGCAGGGGATGCACCGAGGCGTCCATCCAGTCCGTGGCCAGGTTCTCCAAAAAGGACGCAGAAACCTTGGATGCGTACTACAGGGGCCTCCTCGAGCATCCGTCCAACATGGTCGAATACCTGCGGTCCATCTACTGGACGCCGCCACCGCCGCCTCATATCACACTCAGGCCGGAAGAGCTCCCCTGGTCCCTGGTCATGAAGAAACAGGGTTCCGCGCTTTACGATCCCGCGTGGAACCGCCTTTCCACCATGGAGCTTCTGGACATGCTCTACGAATCGGAGGCCGTGAAGCTCACCTCCGCCATGGCCACCTGGTACAACGGGCCCCATCCCTGCTGGAAGGGAACCGCCATACCCGGCATGGCCTGCAACGACCTGCTCTGGTACGGGGGCGGCAAGCCCCGCGGCGGCATGCATTCTCTCACGCACGCCCTGGTACGGTGCGCGCTGCACCACGGCGTCAAGATCCTCACCAACACCCGTGTGGAAGAGCTCCTCATGAGGGAGGGGGAGGCCCGGGGCGTCATCCTCTCGGATCACGCGCCTGTGAAGAAGAAAAAGATTTACGCAGACAAGGCGGTCATCTCCAATGCCCACGTCAAGTCAACCTTCCTGGACCTCGTTCCAGCCCGCGAGTTGAGTGCCGACTTCATCGAACGGGTCAAGGGAATCAATCTCAAGGGCGGCAGCCTCTACGTTCTCCACGTCGTCACCACCGAGATGCCCAGATTCATCGGTGAGGCGCATAAGGTTTTCTCTCAAGGCGAATATCCCACGGCCGTGCTCATCGATGTCGACTCCAGGGAATCCATGCTGAACATGGAGAGGGACGTGTACGCCCTGAACACCCATCCCATCAAGCCGGAGAACATGCTGATCCCTTTCCTGAACCAGGACATTTTCGATGAAACGGTCTGCCCTCCGGGGTACCACGTGTTCTCCCCCATCTACCTTCAGGTCCCTCCGCCGGAAGACCACAGGGACGGCCCTCTTGCAGTGAACGAGGCAAAGGAGGAGATCAATTGGGTCGTGATCGAGAAGATACGAGGGGCCGCGCCCAACTTGACGGATGACAAGATCGTGGCCGTTTTCGCGAATACACCGTACGACTCCTCCCTGAGAAACATGGGTTTCGTGGGCGGCAACTGGATGGGCATCAGCCAGGAAGAGGAGCAGTGGTACGAGAAGAAGCCGCTGCCCGAGCTTGCCCGGTACAGGACCCCGGTTCCGAATCTCTATCTGTGCCACCAGACCTCCTACCCCGGGGGACTGGCCCTACAGGCCGTGTCGTACAACCTGATGCACATCCTCATCGAGGATCTGAAGCTCGAGCCCGGCGGGTGGTGGTACCCGTCCGAGTACTTCATTCCATCCGATGCCTGACATATGCGAGAGACTCTTTTTCTCAGGAGGAACCACACATGCCGTCCAACAACCATCCCGGAAACACCACGTTCCAGCAGAACCTCCCGACCATTCCCAGGCTTCCCGATGAAATCACATGCGATGTGGTGGTGATCGGCGGCGGGCCGAACGGACTCATGACCGCAGCCTATCTTGCCAGGGCGGGCCTGGAGGTCGTCCTGCTGGAGAGAAGGTATGAGCTGGGGGGAGGCCTGGCGACCGAGGAGATCCTGTTTCCCTCCTATTATGCGAACACTCACGCCACCTATCACCTCATGGTGGATTACATGCCCGCCCTGTCGGATTTCGATCTTTCCGTGCACGCCCTGCGGTTCGTGAAGCCCAACCTGCAGACCGGCATCCTGTTCAAGGACGGCTCGTCCCTGATCGTCTCGAACAAGATCCAGGAGACGGCGAACCAGCTTTTGAAATTCTCCAGGGAAGACGCGGAGTCCTTTGAGAAGCACGCCAGGCTGTTCACAGAGATGATCGACGAGATCCTTGCGCCGGCCACCTATTACAGGCCCATCCCTCCGGTGGAGCTGGCCGTCCATTCGGAGCGCACGGCCATCGGCAAGGAGCTGATGCAGATCGCGGAGGCGAGCCCGGTGGAGATCATCGACGGGATGTTCAAGGACGACAGGGTCAAGGCGCTCTTCCTGTACGTGACCTGTATGTGGGGGCTGGCGCCGAAGGAGCCGGGTCTCGGCTACCTGGTCCCGCTCCTGATGATGCGAAGCGGAATGAACAAGTGTATCTGCCTCGGAGGCTCCCACAAGCTGGCGAGCAGCCTGGCCAAGGAGATCGTGATCAACAAGGGGCTCATTCTGGAAAATGCGGAGGTCACCAAGGTCCTGATCGAGAACGGAAAGGCGGTGGGCGTCGAGATGTTCGACGGCCAGATCGTCAAGGCAAAGACGGTGGTATCCAGCCTGGATCCGGAGTCGACCTTCATGAGACTCGTGGGAGAGGAGCACCTCCCCAAGAACCTGGCCGCCTATGCGAAGAGGTGGGCATGGGAGCATTCGAGCTTCTTCACGACCCACGTGGCCACGAGAGAGCCGATCCAGTACAAGTGCGACGACCGCCGTGTGAGCAGCACGTTCATGAACATCCTCGGCATCGAATCCATGGACGACGTGGTGCAACTGATCGAGGGGGTGCGCGCCGGACGGGTGGATCACGTGGCGGGCCACTCGACGGTAGAGACACTGTACGACAGCAAACTGGCCCAAGTGCCCGGGCATCACACGGGATTCTTCCAGATGCTCGTACCCGGCAAGGTCGACGGGGACTGGGAAGAGAGGAAGCAGGAGATCGAAGACAGAGTGATGACCACCTGGAGCGGCTACGCCGCGAACGCAAACGGGGACAATCTCATCATGAAGTCTTCCGAAACGCCGGCCGACATCGAGCGCCGGATCCCCTGCATGAAGCACGGCTCCATCAAGCACGGCGAATATAACCCGCTCCAGATGGGCTACTTCCGGCCGAACGACATGTGTTCCCGGACCAGCACGCCCATCGAAGGGCTCTACGTGTGCGGCGCCTCGACCTACCCCGGCGGCCTGGTCATCGGGGGGCCCGGCTACATCGCCGCCAACAAGATCGCCGAGGACATGGGCGTGCAGAAATGGTGGTCCTACTCCGAGAGGATCAAGAAGTACGCTGCCGAGTACATTGACGTGTGAAAGGGCCTCGAGAGGAGTAAGCAGCATGAAGATGTGGTCAGAGGGGTTGGGCAAGATGGAGCTCGTCGTGGACTTCTGCCGTTACACCGTGGTGACAGAGGGAGAAGACACGGTGATCAAGGGAACCACGGACGAGCCGGTCCAGTGGGAGTTCACGGCAAAATTCCGCAACGAGGACATCCCGGGCCTGCTGAACGTTCTTTTCAAGCCGACGACGCTGAAGTTCATCCTGAAGAACGTAAAAGTTCTGTTCCGCTTTTTTTTCGAGAAGATGTTCATGCGCGATAAGTACCGGGAGGTCTCCGCAGAATGAAGATCTGGTCAAAGGGCCTGGGAACGATGGTTCTGCTCATGGACTTCAGGAACTACTGCGTGGAAATGAACGAGACGGGGGATCTGCTCATAAAGGGCCAGATCACGGACCCGGTATTCTGGAACTTCGTGATCACCGTTAAGCGGGAGGACATCAAGGGCGTCGCGAACATAGCCCTCAAACCCAGGTTCCTGATCTACCTGCTCAGGAACGTGCACTGGATGCTGAAGTTCTTCTTCGAAAAGCTCTTCCGGAAGGACAGGTTCCCCCATCCCGAGGAGAATATCGAGATCCTCAGAGACTGACAGATCAAGGAAAAGGTGTCACGGCAAAAACGGCTCATGACACTTTTTGTGTGACCCTCCGCCTGCGCCGGCGGGTCTTCCTCTTGACGCAAAAGCTTGGGTCGTGCTACACGGCACCCACGACAAGCTGCAAGGAAAAGCACATGCAGATCAGTTGCTTCGAGGACCATCCAAAGTGTATATCCGTCCTCGCACCTGCGATCGTGGCACACTACGAGAGCATGGATCCCAACGAGAACATCGAGCGTCGGATAGCGAAGGTTCGGTGTTGTCAGAGCTCAACCGTTGTGGATAGGAAGCCCTGAGGAACTTCCTCAAGGCGGCCGTTCCTGAATCCGCCGCACGCCCGCAGCACGGAATGTACCCGACGATGATGATCGCGGCCGGCCCACCCGTGACACCCTGCGGCCCTTCGGGCGAATACCAGGGGATGGAGGCCATGATGGGAGACCCCCCTCCTCGGCAGCAAGCTCTTCATCGACGCCACGGTCAAATGGAGCAGGCATCCCAG
>CAYZMM010000042.1:0-55601 GCA_964479535.1 uncultured Thermodesulfobacteriota bacterium | reverse complement strand
ACAAGATACCACAAGATATGGGGGGTACCCACACTAAACCCGGAAGGACCGAAAAAGATAGGACACTTGGCTATAATCTTGACGGTGGATGTACATCTTCATGGATTCTCCAACAAGAATCAACCTTTCCTCGAGCATCTTGAGATTGGGATGTGTTCGCCCGTGCGATGGTCGACCCGGTGTTTCCATCCCCTACCCCCGGCTTGAGGGCCTTTCGCCTCAGACAAGGTGGGACGACATGGAACGGGGCAGAAAACGAAAGCATCTCAGGCTGATCAAGACGGACAATGCTGACCAGAAGGTCTCGGACGCCGAAAAGGAACTTCTGGAGGAACTCGAGAACCTGGAAGAGCTGGAATTCCAGATCCTCACAGGGGCCCCGGATTGGACCGTTGCCATCGACAGGCGTTCCCCCACCGAGGTGAAGCTACGCGTGCTTGCGGCCGTGAAGAGCTACACCCTCGGGAACAAATCGGTCGACTACCTCCTGCGAAGGTACCGCGAGATCTGGGAGAAGAAGCTCCCCGAGTGGGACTGATTCCCCCCGAATACGTCAACCCTTCTGCCACCTCTTCCTTCCTGAAGACCTCCAGAACCTGGTCGGCGATCCACCGTCGAAACGAAGCGGAGCCGGTCTGCATCAGACACTACGGATCAAGTAGGGTCAACAAGGGGCTTCCTCCGGAGCCTTTCGATCCCCTACAACGGCGTCGGTAGCGACGATTTCGACGGAGAAAGGGAAGAATGGCCGAGGTCTATCATGCACTTGGCCTGAACATGCACCAGCCTCTCGGCAACCTTCTTGCACTGCACAACTCCGAAGAGAGATGGGAAGCCAGGCAGATTCTCTGGTGTTACGACCGGCCGACCCGCATGCTGGAAGGCTATGAGGACGTGGCCAGGCTTCACATGGGCTTCTCCGGGACCCTTCTCAAGCAGTTCGAAGACCCCGCGATTCGAGAGACCTTTCAGGACGTAGTGGACATCGAGGCATTCCTGGACCGGTACCGGCGATCGGGAATCGAGTTTGCCGGAACCGGTCTCTATCACCCCGTGTATCCTCTCATTCCGCAGGAGGACTGGGACCCGCAGACCGCGTGGTGGATCGGGCTGGGCAGGCACCTTCTCGGGCGGGACCGGTTTCAAGGGTTCTGGCCCCCCGAGATGGGTTTCTGTGCCGAGATGATTCCCATGCTGAGGCGACACGGATACCGGTACGTGATCGTGGATTGCTGGTACATCAAGCCGAAGAGGGAGATGCGCTGGGAGGAAGTGCGGTACAAGCCCCACCTGGCCCGCCACGGTGACGAGGAGATCGTGGTCATTCCCCGGGACCGGGAACTATCGGATGCGCAGGAGTCGGGCCTGGATCCGGGCTGGTTCGAGCACGAGATCCACGAGAGAACCAAGGGCTGTGACTTCCCCGCCCTGGTGACCACGTGGACGGACGGTGAAAACGGCGGCTGGTTTCGGACCTCGGATGTGGAAAGCGGTTTCTGGGGGCGTTTCCTTCACCCCATACTGAACAAGTGCAGGGAGGGAAGGCTGGGGTTCCGCCCGGTTCACATCAGCGAGTTTCTGGACAGTTTTCCGCCCACCGAAGAGGTGGAGGTGCACCGCGGTGCGTGGAACACGGGACATCACTGGGGCGGCGATTTCGCCCAGTGGACCGGCTCCCTCCTTCAGAAGAAAGGGTGGGATGAGATTCGAAGCGCGAGCGCCTACCATCAGCGTGTCCGGAGATCCCTGGAAGAGCGGCAACAGGGCGTGTACGATGCGGACGGCCTTCGCCATCAGATCGGCGAAGCGTACGACCAGATCCTGCTGGCCGAAACGAGCTGCAATTTCTACTGGGGGAGCCGCTGGGTGCACCGTTCCTTCGACGCGCTGGAAAGGGCCTACTCGCTTCTGGACGAGGCCATGGCCCGACTTCAGGGCTCTTCGGGCTGACCAGGATCTTTCTCAAAACGAGAAAGATCCTCAATATGATAGGCTCCGGGGGGCCTCTTAAGGTTCTGGGGAAGCCCTTTCACGGAGATGGGGCGTCAGCCGAACTTATTGATTTAGAAGCGTCTTCCATGGATCTCTCCCCGGGGTGCATCGACGAACCAGGCAGTGGCATTTCCCTTGCAAATTCCGGGCGCCAAAGGTTCATGCGATTCCAGTTCGAGGGAGACACAGAGCATCTCGGAAGGGAGCAACCAACATGAAGAAGATCATCATAATGAGCATGGCAGTCGCCACGTCGCTTCTCCTCGGTGAGGCCATGATGGCCGTGGTATTCGCATTCGTCATGATTTCCGGACTGATGGCGGGCTGCTTCATGAACGGGCCTGCGCGCCAGGTTGTCGAATGCCCATCTTTGGTCTTCAAGCCCGCAGTGGAGAAGCTTCGTTCTCCCCGGTCTACGTGAGCAAAGCCGGGTTAGATCCTCGACGCGTGCCGGATCATCTAAATCGAAACCCGACAAATCGGAAGAGGGTCCGATATGATCGATCTGTACACCGCACCGACCCCGAACGGATACAAGATATCAATCGCCCTGGAGGAACTGGGCCTTCCCTACGAAGTCCACCTGGTGAATCTGGGCGAGAACGAGCAGAAGAAGCCCGAGTATTTGAAGATCAACCCGAACGGGCGCATCCCGACCATCTTGGACCGGGACGAAGGGAACTTCGCCGTATTCGAGTCGGGGGCGATCCTCGTCTATCTTGCGGAGAAGACCGGGAGGCTGATGCCGACCGAGCCGAGGGGTCGTTCCGAAGTGATCCAGTGGCTCATGTTCCAGATGGGCGGGGTCGGGCCGATGCAGGGGCAGGCCCACGTCTTTCTCCGCTACTTTCCCGAGAAGCTTCCATCGGCCATCGAACGATACCAGAAAGAGACCAAGCGGCTGTACACCGTGCTGGATACCCGTCTCGAAGGGCGGACGTTCCTCGCCGGCGACTACAGCATAGCCGACATCGCCCACTGGCCCTGGGTCGTGGCCCACGAATGGGCCGGCGTGTCGATCGAGGACCTCCCAAGCCTGCAGGCATGGCTGAAGCGCGTGGGAGACCGGGCGGCCGTTCAGCGAGGGATCCAGGTCCCGCCCCGGGTCGAGCCGGACGATGTGGTGTCCATGGCGAAGAAGCTGCTTGACGCGTGAACTCTGGGTGTCAGCCGACCAGCCTGAACAGGGCGATCCAGGCCGAGATGGTAAACAGGGATGCGATCGTGGTGCCGATCACGATCGAGGCGGCCAACTGCTCGTCCCCCTTCATTTCCTGAGCCATGATGGCGCTGACCACGGCGGTCGGTGACGCGTAGAGCAGGACCACGAACTGTCGCTCCAGGCCGGTGACACCGAACATGCCGAGGGTGAAGTAGATCGAGGCCGGGTAGACGACCAGCTTGATGAACGAGATGACGCCCGTGGGCAGGATCTCGGTGCGTACCCGGCCGAGATCGATGCCTGCCCCCACCGACAGGAGCGCGGCAGGCAGAGCCATCCGGGCCACCAGGTCCAGCGACCGGTCGATGCCCGTCGGTATGGGCAGGCTCAGGGCGGAGAAGAGGACGCCCAGGAGGGTGCCGAGAATCAGCGGGTTTCTCAGGATGTCGAGGATCGCCTTCTTCCAGATGCCTTCGGTTCCAGGACGGTCCGAATGGTGGGGCAGAGCGAGAACGAGCACGGCCAGCAGATTGTAGACCGGAACCATCAAGCCGATCAGCACCGCCGCAGGCCCGAGAACGGCCGGCCCGAAGGCGTTCTCGATGACGGGCAACCCGACGAAGACCATGTTGCTCCGCATCGAACCCTGGGACAGCACTCCGCGCCTGGAAGGGGCGGATCGAAAGCACGCAAGGTAGACGACGGACGTTGTCAGCACCGTCACGCCCGCAATCGAGCCCATGGCCTCCAGACCGATCGCCTCGGACAACGGTGTCAGGGCGGCGCTCCTGAAGAGCAGGATCGGTCCGGCAACGTAGAATACGAGCTTGGAGAGCCAGGAAGTGGCGGCCGGGCCCATCCAGCCGATGGAGCCCAGCACATAGCCCAGGCCGATGACCAGAAAGACGGGCAGTACGATGTTTACGATTTCGATGAGTGACGTCATGGGGGACGGGACAGGGTGGTGGGACGTTTACGTTCCGGGCCTCCAATCCATTCTCCCGGGCTCCAGTGTCTCCTCCAGCTTCAGGTTGACGGCCAGATCGCGCAAGGCCGTTCGTATTCCCTCTTCGACGACAGGGTGATAGAAGGGCATGCGAAGTGCGCCGTCCACGGTCAGGCCCTGCTGAACGGCCCACGCCAGCAGGTGTCCCGTGTGTTCCACGTTCGGGCCGAGCATCTCGGCGCCGAGCAGGGTGCCTCGCTCGTTCTCGGCGTAGATGCGCACGTGTCCCCTGTTTCTTCCCATGACCCGGGATCTCCCCTGATCGTCGTAGCTGACTTCGCCGATCGTGACTCTGTCCGGATCGAGCTTGCCGAAATGCTTTCCGACCACCGCGATCTGTGGGTCCGAAAACACCACCGAAAGGAAGGTACGGCGAACGAAGCCGCGCACGTCCGGGTAGTGTGCGGCATTGTACCCTGCGATTCGACCCTCGTCCGCCGCCTCGTGGAGCAGGGGACGGTAATGGGAGACGTCTCCCGCCAGGAAGACGGGAAGGTTTCCGATCTGTGCCGTGCGCGGATCGACCACGGGAAATCCGGAATCGTCGAGGTGGATACTCGCCTTTTCCGGGTCGAGTCGGGCGAGGTTGGGCCGACGCCCGGCCGAGGCGAGCACGTAATCAACCGTTGCTTCCCGCTTCGATCCGTCCCGGTTCACCCAACGGATGTGGACTCCTTTGTCCACTTCGCGGGCCTCCAGCTCTCGAATGCCCACATGCAGGTCCAGCTCTTCGCCGAACACGTCAATGGCCTTCTGTTTGATGACCGGATCCGTGAGCGGTCCCACGCGGGAGGACGGGGTCAGGCAAAGGGTGTCGACCCCCAGCCGATGGAGGGACTGCCCGAGCTCCAGGCCGATGACGCCCATGCCGATCACGGCCACCGAACCGGGCAGATCCTCGAGTTCGAACACATCGTCACTGATCAGCAGGCGTTTGCCGATCCCTGAGAGGTAGGACGGTATCCAGGGCGACGAGCCCGCGGCCACGACAATTCCGCCCGCCTCGATGCGGGTGTGATCGTCCACCCGCAATGTCCCCGGGCCCTCGAAACGGGCGTGGCCTGCCATCTTCTCCTCGTCCGGGATATCCGCCACAGCGTCGAGCACGAATCCCACGAACCGATCCCGCTCCCCACGAACCCGCTCCAGGACCGCCTTTCCGTTGATCCTCGGCTTGCCCGGAAGCTCCACCCCGAAACTTGCAGCGGTGGATATCTCGTGCGCCACCTCGGCCGAATGAATCAGGAGCTTTGACGGCATGCATCCCACACGCGCGCATGTGGTTCCGTGGGGACCCCCCTCGATGAGCAGCACCCGTGCCCCGGCCTTCTTCGCCTCCCGGCGGGCCGCCAGTCCTGCGGTCCCCGCTCCAATGATCGCAACATCGACTTCGCGCGTCTTCATCCGCTCTCATCTTTCCATTTGATTGGATGGGGCAACTTACTTGGGTTTAGACGCTCAGGATCCCGGATCCGTCACCGGAAAGGATGCGGACGCAGGCCTCCTTGTTTGCACGAGGGGTTTTCTTCCTGCAGACAGAAATCAGCGACTGCCGTGCCGGAAGGCGCCAAAGGTGGGAAGTCGACCGTCTCTTGTCTCGGCCAGGCCGTGGACTCGGTTGCCCACGTGACCCTGAGTGCGGCGCCTTTCGGAGGCGCTCGGGGCGTCGTGGTTTCACTCTCCGGGTTGGAGCGTCGTTACCTCCCCGGCTGCCGGGCCTTTCTGGCCCTGTTTCGCCGTGAACTCCACACTGTCGCCTTCGTTCAACGTACGGAACCCGTCCCCCGATATATCGGAATAGTGCACGAAGATGTCATCCTTTCCCTCGCGGGCGATAAATCCATAGCCTTTCCTGTCGTTGAACCACTTGACGACCCCCGTTTCTCTCTCCATAGTCTGCCTCTCTCCTCTACGCATTGACGACTGGCTGGCAGGGCTCCTCGAGTCCACACGAAAAAGCCCGCTCAGTCCAGAAACGCTGAGCGGGACGGGTCACTTCACACAGGCCACTTCTTTCCTCTGTCGTATATCCATTCTGCAAGATCACTGAGAATCTACCTCCCCCCCCTGAATTTTGTCAAGTGACTGAACACGAGGCCGGATTCGAAGCGGGTAAGCTGTGCAACCGCGCGTCGGGGACAGGAAACTAGGAGACCTCGGCCGCCGTGACGTGAAGATTGATCCAGTTCGTGATCTTCTTTCGGAACTCCGGCGTTACATCCACGAACTCGACGCCCACGCGAAAGACAAAGGGGATTCCCTCGGGATGGCGGATGTACCAGACGGCCTTGCCGCGCAGTCGCAGAGGTTCATCGTCGTAAGGAAGCTCCACCTCGAGAATGCTCTTCTCCGAGGTCTGCATGTTCGGATCGATCATGTGGATGCCTTCCCACTCGATCGAGTCGGTGAGCAGACCCATGCCGTGCTCGGAGATATCGTACAGCTCTGCCTGCAGCTCCGGGCTTCCGTGTTCCGGCATCGACGGAAGGTGCATGCGGAACCGGATCGGACGTTCGATCCGATACCGCCTGGACCTGCGGCGTTCCTTCTTCTCGGCTGTCCTGCGCAGACCGGTCCTCGACATGATTCTCTCGATGAAGCTGGCGGATGTGGCCATATTCCTCTTTCCTTTCAAGGGTGTGAATGCAATGTGACCCGATGTGTGGCAAGAAGCGTGCCGGAGAGGAAAGCGGCGGCCGCCGCTGAATCAAGGCGCCGGAATGGTTACGTTTTCTCAGGCATGGAAGGAGCCGGACCGCAGGACTCCGACGGGCACGGGGTTACGAAATCGAACTCGCCTCAGGGCGGGGCCTCCTTCTTGTATTCTCGATCGTACAGGTCCTTGTCATGGGGGGCCCTTCTGCCGGGGCAGTTCTCCATGGGGCAGAGCATGCAGTTCTCGAATCGGTGCTCCGAGGGGAACCATATGCCGGACGTGGACATGCCCGGCCTCATGAAACAGCTCTCCAGGAGTTCCACGCCGATCGACTCCCTGGGTGTCCCCAGCAGGGAGAAGAGGGCCCGTTGTTCGGACAGGGACCAGCTGTCGATCGAGCCCGGGTTCATCATCGAGAGGTTTCCCGGATGGTGTTCCCTTTCGATGTGTGCGAGCAGTGCCAGCATGGACGCGCCGAGGGCCATGCCCTTGAGGGTATCCGCCCAGAACTTGTCCAGGCCGGAGGTGAACCGGCCCGACCACTCCTCCAACTCGACGCCGCAGGTCGCCACGAAGGGGAACACCCTGTGAACCTTCTCGAGGTTGACGGCGAGCACGCGGCTCTTGAAGGGGAGGCCTTCGAGGACCACCTGGTCTTCTCCGCGGGATTCGATCAGGACCGCCTTGTAGATCGCCTTCGGCCTTCCGACCGCTTCCGCCTTCGCGGCCATGTCGTCGGCTTCTTGGGCGTACCTGTCCCCGTCCTTGATTCCCAACTGCTTCATGAGTTGAGAACGATCGACTTGCCAGGCAATCTCGTCCAGGATCGTCCGTTCCATGTCCATGCCGGTGCGAGGCCTTCCCGGGCCTGACCCGTGGGACCTCAGGGCCCGAGGTCAGGCATCCCCCTTGCGGGGACGCCCGCGGCCGATCGCGATTCTCGGCAGACCTTCCGGGCCCGCCTTCTGCTTGTAAGAAACAATGTCCGACTCACGAAATCTCCAGAACCTGCCCTGCTTCACCGCGCGCAGCTTTCCCTTGCGCGCCAGGTCGATCACGTCGTCCGGACTGCAGTCCAGGATGTGGGCCGCGTCCTTCGATTTGAGGAGAGGTTCCTTCTTCTTGCTGGTCGCCATGAATCGTGTTCCCCTCTGCGTTCATTCCATGAATCCCGCGAACAACAGCGAAACGACTTCGTCTGCAACCTGCAGGAACGCGACACTTCGGCTGCGTTCTCTGCAGTCTTTCCCGCTCGGTCGAATGGGTTTGGCCCGAATCTTCCGCACGTCCACCGCTCTCGCCACGAAGCTTCGTGCCATATGCGGGCTAGGCGGAAGAGTGGTCAGAGCCGGCATTCGGGGTACGGCGATTCCGGGAGAATGCAGCTCTTCGCGTCGCCGTGCATGCGCCGGTCTCGATGGCCCACATAAACGTAAAATATTTTTATAGCAAGTCCGGGGCGCAAGATCAAGTGCAGGGGATTCACCGGATCGAAGATACGGGCGGTCCGGACGATTTCCCGAATCGGTCGATCCGGACCCCACTGGACGAGATGTACACTATCTGGCAGAATTCAGTTTTCAGCACAGGGATTTACTTTCTTCATCCTCACTCCGGGTCGCAGCGGCCGGCCCATCGCAGGGGAATGGCGGCAAGACGATGGCATCGATTCCTATAGGCACCAACAGACCCTGGCTGTTCGAGGCCTTTCCCGCACTCGCGGAAAAGGTCTCCTGGACCCCCATCGTGGAAGCGCCCACGCCGGTTCACGTCCTGGAGGGACTCAGTAAGCACCTTGGCAGCGAAGTGTGGATCAAGCGGGATGACAAGACCTCGCCGACGTACGGTGGAAACAAGCCGCGGAAGCTCGAGTTCCTGCTGGGAGATGCCCTTGCCCAGGGATGCAAGACCCTGGTGACGGGCGGGGGTATCGGGACGAATCACGGTCTTGCCACGGCCGTCTTCGGCCGTACCCTGGGATTTCACGTCGTCCTCGGACTGTTCGGGCAGCCTGTGACGGCACACGTGCGCAAGAGCCTGCTCCTCTACCATGCATACGGGGCGGAGATGTTCTATATGAGCAATGTTCTGTCCGCTCTGTGGCGATTCTACGTAAGCGAGCGGATTCGTCGTCGTGATGCCTACTTCATTCCCGGTGGAGGCTCCAGCCCGGTGGGCGTGCTCGGCTTCGTGGACGCCGGCCTCGAGCTCGCCATGCAGGTGGAGCGAAAAGAGATCCCCCTGCCAAAGGTGATCTACCTGCCCGTCGGCTCCGGTGGGACCCTGGCCGGGCTGGTGCTCGGTCTTCGGTTGGCGGGACTGAAGCCCAAGGTGGTGGGTATCCAGGTTGCGCCCCGAATGTTCGCCAGTCCGAAGGTCGCACTCAAGCTGGCCCGAAAGGCCATCAAGCTCATGCGGCGCCACGATCGATCCGTGCCCGAACTGGCCCTTGCCCCGAAGGACATGCCCATGGACTCGGCCTATTACGGTGCGGGCTACGGACATCCGACGGACGGGGGGCGAAGGGCCGTTGCGTTGATGACCAAGACCGAAGGAATCGATCTGGACCTGACCTACACCGGCAAGACCCTGAGCGGACTCCTGCACCAGGCGAGAAGCATCGGCGAAAGAGGGCCGATCCTGTTCTGGAACACCTTCAATTCGGTGGATCTCTCCGTTATGGCCGACCGCGTCAAGCCCGCTCAACTGCCGGAGGAGTTTCACCGGTTCTTCGAGGGCAAGGTTTTGGAGTGACGGGAGGATCAGGAGCGGCAGGCGGCCTCCACCTCCTCGACGGACTTCACGCAGGACTCGGTCAGGATCTCCGGTTCGCCTTCGGTCACGAGGACGTCGTCTTCGATGCGAATGCCGATGCCCCTGTAGATCTCCGGTGCATAGTCCGCGTCGGCCGAGATATACAGACCCGGTTCCACCGTCAGGATCATTCCCGGTTCGAGTGCACGCCAGGCACCTTCCACGCGGTATCTGCCCACGTCGTGGACGTCCATCCCGAGCCAGTGCGACGTATTGTGCATGTAGTAGTGCTGAAGCCCGATCTCTCCCTCGGCCAGCTTTTCCTGTTCTTCCTCCTGTTCAGAGGCTCCTGTCGTCCCGAGGCAGATGCGTGCATGACGTTCCGGGTCGCCCTCCAGCAAGCCCAGCTCCACCAGCCCCTCCGCAAGGAGATGCACGACGGAGGCGTGAACCGACCGGATCGTCTCCCCCTTCCGGGCCAGGCCGATCGCCTGCTTCTGTGCCCCGAGGACGATCTCGTAGATCTTCCGCTGGGCCTGGGTGAATCGTCCGGACACGGGGAAAGTGCGTGAGATGTCCGATGCGTAGTTGTCCAGCTCACAGCCCGCGTCGATCAGCACGAGGTCCCCTTCCTCCAGACGGGCGCTGTTCTCCACGTAATGGAGCACGCACGCGTTGGGCCCTCCCGCTACGATGGTTTCGTATGCCATGGCCTGGGCCCCCCGCGTGAGGCAGCCGTGCTCGAGCCGGATCTGCAGTTCCCGTTCGATCATACCGGCTGCGCAATCCTTCATGGCGGTCATGTGCGCCTCTGCGGTGATGCGGGCCGCTTTGCGCATCCGCTCGACTTCGACCGCCTCCTTGACGACCCTCTTTTCGTGAAGGATGAGGGCCGTGTCGATCAACTCGGTCGGTGGCCTCACAGCCCCGCGCCTGCCTCGCATGCGTACCTGATTGATCCAACCCATCACCCTGCGGTCCCAGGACTCTTCCTTTCCGAAAGCGAAGAAGACCCGATCCACATTCGAAAGGATCTCCGGCATGGTGCGGTCCAGGGCGTCCAGAGGATAGGCCTCGTCCGCTCCGAAAACCTCTTTGGCACCCTCGGGGCCGTATCGTCGGCCGGTCCAAGTCTCCTGTTTCGGATCTCGCGGCCGGGTGAAGAGGACGTAACGTTGCGGGTCGGCGCTTACCAGGACCGCCAGCGCGTCCGGCTCCGGGAAGCCGGTGAGATAATAGAAATCGCTGTCCTGCCGAAAAGGGAACGTGGAATCATTGCTGCGGATCAGCTCCCGGGCGGCCGGAATCACCGCCACTGCGGGCCCCATCTCCTTCATGACGTCCCTTCTGCGATTCGCAAAGATTTCCTGCGAGAAGCCTCCAGGATTCGATTCGTTCTTCATGGTGTTTCCTCTTTCCTCACGCCGGGGTCAGCCGGGGAAGATCGACGAACTTCTGGCCGTCCTGCCCGATTCTGAAGGTGCATGGGCCCTCGGCCCAGGACCCGAGGTTCACGGAACGTATCCTTCGGCCTCCGAACTCGAAGGAATGGTCGTCCCGCACGTGCACGTGACCGGTGATGATCAGGTCGAAGGGTTCCTGAGCGATCAAGCGCTTCGCATGAGAGCGGATCGTGAAGAGCGCGCGATCCTCCGAGATGGTCTTGTGGCGGCTCGTGTACCGTCGACTCGTGCGGCTGGCCGCTCTGCCGATTCGGGCCAGAAGGCCGCCCGGCAACCTGCTGCCGGCGAAGGCGATCGTCGGCGTGCGCAGCAGCCAGCGAAGGAATCGATAGCCCCGGTCCGTCGGGTCCAGCAGGTCCCCGTGTTCGACCCGAACCCTGAGGGCCCCCAAATGAAACAGATGCGCTCCGCCGTGAACCCGGACGCCCACTCTATCCTGCCAGAAATCGCGCAGATAAAGGTCGTGGTTGCCCTCGAAATAGTGAACCTCCACGCCGCTGGCAACGATTCTCTCGAGGTGATCCACGATGGGGGCGAACTTGCGAACGAAGTATGGGTGCCCCCCGAGCCAGAAATCGAAGATGTCGCCTACGAGGAACAGGTGGGTCGCCGGAACCCGGGTCACCAGGTCGTCCAGAAAGCCGATCAGGACGCGTGCGTGGGGCTGATCCAGACTCTCGAGGTGGATGTCCGAAAGAAAATAGGCTTCCGTGGACGCGTCGTTGTTCATGGATGCCCCTGCCCATGAGGAGGTCGCTCGTGAAGCACTTATACCACGCTGCCGAATCCTTTGAAAACGCGTCCGGAAACCAAAGGGAGAGGGCGGGCATCTTTTCCCTTGCACAGGAAGTGGACACGAGATAGAGTTGAATTGAATGGTGTTGCAGACGGGCTCTTCCGGGGGAAGCATGAAGAGGGGAATCTTCGTTTCGATCGCCCTCCTTGTCCTGGCGCAAGGGTTGTCTTCGGTCGCAGGGGATGTTTCGTGGACCGGGTCCCGGGAGGCGGCTGCGACCCCTGCCATGTACGTCAAGCCGATCCACCCTTTACCGGATTGGCAGGGCCCTGAAGACCTTCCTTCGGGCCGTGCGGTCGCGGAAGAAGACTCCCCTGCAAGCAGGCTCAAGATCAGTTTTCCGGTAGGCCTGCTGGCCACCCTGCTGTTCTTCCTGATGTGGAAGTTTCTGCAAAGCCAGGAATAGCGACGAAAGATCATGGGCCGGTCGCCTCCACCGGCCTGCCCAGGCCGATCTTCGCAACCGTCACGCCCAGCAACCTGGGCTTCAGAGTCCGGGACCTCCTCATCGAGCTGCTCCAAGAGCATCGTGCCATGGCACGAAAGTGACTGAGTCGTGAGCCGCGTGCGTGTCCAGCTCACCCGCTTGTTTACCCGTCTAGAGGTCAAAGTTGAAAGGGGAAAGGTCAAAGAGACTCTACCAGAAGACACTACATGGGACCTTCCGGGTGTTCGTGACGTCCCCGCTCCTTGCTTGATTCCCGTTTCAGGGCCTCGACGCTCTTCGTGGACTGGGAGAGTGCGATGGTCATGGAGCCCGTCACGACCAGGACTGCGCCGGCACCGGAGAGTGCGTCGAGGGGTTCGGGAGCCACCACACCGGGCCAGAGGGTCGACCCGATTTGGATCATCGACAGGGTGGCAATCGGCGTCAGGGAAAGGACGGCGTTGACGCGCGAGGCCTCCCAGTGAGCCAGGGCCTCGGAGAAAGCGCCGTACGCAATCAGCGTATTGAATGCCGCAAAGACGAGCAGCCCGAGGTGAAGGATGTCCAGGTCCAGGACCGAATGTGGGGATATGATGGGAAGCAGAAGAAGCGCGCTTCCCGTGTAGACGACCCACATCACGGCCGCGGAAGACATGACGCTCAGGAGTTGCTTCTGTGCGAGGGCGTAGGTCGCCCAGGTGATGGCCGCCAGGACGATGAGGAGCATGCCGAGCGAGAATTCACCGGTCTCTGCGAGGATTTCGTCCAGCCGGTTGTGAAAGAAGAGGGACATGCCCAGGGCGAGCACGAGAAGGCCGAGCCATTGCACCCCTGCGAAGCGCTCCCGAAAGAAGACGAGAGCGCCCAGCATGGCCGTGGCGGGGGCGAGCTGGATCAGCACCTGCGCCGAACCGGCTGAGGTGTAGGAGAGCCCGAGGATGTAGAAGACATAGTTGCCTCCCAGGCCCAGTGTAACGAGGGCAAGGAGGATCCACACGGTCGGGCCCTGGCGATGCGGTCTGGGCAGTCCTCTGCGGGAGGCCAGGATGCATCCGAGGAGCACGGAGGAAACCGTGAACCGGTACCACGTGATCGTGTAACCGTCCATCTGTTCGAGGATCACCTGAAGGGCGATGGGCAGAAGGCCCCACATGGTCACGGTAATGAGGGAGAGACAGAGGCCCAGCCTCCACCTACCGGAAGGATGATGCACTTGCATGAGCGGGTCTCAGGGGTTCACGGCTGCGGGGAAGAGTATAGGAAGGCGCTCAGCTGCGGTCAAGTCGCCTCCGCGGTCGTCTTCTTGACAGAGAGTACCCCGGAACGATAGACAGAATAAAGGCTTTGGCTCTCCGATGGCTTGAAAGGAGACGAATATGAGCAGATTCGGCAAGGAGAGGAACGGATGGTTACGGGTGGCGCTACTCTGCTTCGCCGTGGGGTCGGCGGGCTGCGGGTCCGACCCGGAAGGCGAAGGCCCGGGCGGGATTCCTCCAGGGGGGGACTCTTCCTATGACCTTGTGATCACCAGCGGAAGGGTGATCGATCCCTTGAGCGGGACCGACGGGATCGCCACGGTCGCGGTCCAGGGTGGCGTCATCGCCCGGATAACGCAGGACGCGGATGAGGGTTCCTCGCTTGCGAACCGTGCCGACCGAGTGATCGACGCTTCCGGGCGGGTGGTCTCTCCCGGGTTCATCAATACCCATACCCACGAGGGGGTGATTGTCGAATCCATGAAGGTGTTCGTGAGGGACGGCATCACCACGTGGGTGGGCGGGAACTGCGGGTTTTCGTCGATTCCGCTTGCAGATTACTATTCCGAGCTCGAACAGGAAGGAATGTACAACCATTATGCGTCCCTGACCGGCTTGAATGCCCTCCGGGACCAGGTCGGTGTGGACACCTTCGACGAGGCAAGTCCTGCGCAGATCGAGGAGATGGTCCGGATCTTGTCCGAAGACATGGAGTCGGGGGGTATGGGGGTGTCCTTCGGATCCTATTACAATCCGGGATGTTCCTATGAGGAAATGCTGGCAACCGCCAAGGAGGCGGCACGGCACGGAGGCATGGCGGCAAGCCACATACGGGACAACATCTTCAACCTGAGAGCCTTGATTCCTTTCATGGACTACTACCTGAACAAGGAGTTCCTCACCGAGGCGATCCGAACGGCCAGAGAGGCGGACATCCCGTACATCGTCTCCCACCTGACCGACGTCACGTACGGACCCGGCTCGACCGCGTATGCCCTCGAGATGATATCCGGGGTGCTGCACCAGGAAGGGTTACGACTCGCCGTGGACGTCATCGGGGCCGACTCGTTTCCCAACGACTTCTTCACCATCGCCCGCTACGGAACCGTTCCGCTCGACATCCTCATGGCCATGGCGGATGCGGTTCCTTCCGACTTCCAGGTGACCGAGGACGTGGTGATCGGCGGTGAGGTCTACCTGGAGGCGTATGAGACGCTGGCCAGCATCGATCAGGCCGAATTCGTCATGGACGCGATTCTGGCCGGGGAGACCACGAGCCCGGGCGTCCTCTGCCACATCATCGATCCTGAAAACACGATGCTGGCTCTTTCCAAGCCCTTCGTGTTCGTCGGAAACGACGGAGCCATCGAGGTGGACCCCGACACAGGGGCATTGACCGGCCACCCGAGGGCTGCAGGTGCCTTTGCGAGGTTCCTCGGCCACTGGGCGCGGGACAAGGGGGTGATGGGCTTGAAGGATGCCCTGTACAAGGCCACGGCAGGGCCGGCGGTGTGGCTCGGTTTCGAACGGAAGGGGAGGCTTCAGGAGGGGTGTGACGCGGACATCGTAATCTTCGACCCGGAAAGGATCATCGACAGGGCGGAAGCGTCTCCCGGCAACATGCTCCGCCCGCCCGAGGGAATCGACTACGTCATCGTGAACGGGGTGGTGACCGTCGAGGGCACGGAACTCACCGGTGAGAGGGCGGGCCGGGTCATCCGAAGGACGTGGGAGGTTCCCGGGATTCACCACGAAATCGGCGGTTGAGTCGACCTTCCGTTTCCCGGAGCTCGGACTTCGGAAAGGGCGGAAGACCGTCGGGAAAATCGGATCGGTTTGGGAACCACATCGGAGGCGGGGGGTCCAACCGTACATATAGGGAGATGAATCAGCCCTGTTCAACCATCTGCTTTCATCTCCATCCCCCCTCCGTAAAAGGTCGCGGTCTCGGTTTCAAGTTGAGGCCACGACCTTTTTTTTCGTCTCAAGCATCCACTGTCCCGAGGAAGTTTCGCACCATGTGCGCGCGAGGGATATCCGGGTGCCGGGAACCAAACCAGCGCGCCACGTGTCCCATCTGATGCTAAGAGAGATGAAGGGCGGATGCGATCGCCGTCTTCATCTTCGCCTCCTTTCTCGTTGGCCGTCCTCCATGTCGATCAGGCGTGGGGGACGGCATTTTTTTCCATCCTCCGGCTCCCGGAATGTGTCCGACACCAGAGCGGGAACCTTGACACCCTTTCCTGTCTCTCTCTATACTTCCGCAGACGCGTAGCGACCTACCTGTCGAGAACCTTCGCGCGATTGCGCTTCCAATTAATAAAACAGATTTTTACAAGAAAAACCCAAACAGGAGGGTACGATGGATATCGTCAAAGGGTTTCCCTCAACCATGCAGGACGACTATCAGCTGAATCTGATCAACCTGATCAAGCACGGTGTACGCAACTTCGACAAGCAGGAGATCGTGTGCAAGGTGGGCGAGAGCATGTTTCGTCACACCTATGCGGACGCCTACGGGAGGATGATGCGGTTCGCGAACGCGCTCAAGGGACTCGGAATCGGCATAGGTGACCGGGTGGGCGTGATGGACTGGAACTCCTACCGCAACTACGAGATGTACTTTGCGATTCCCGGGGCCGGTTCGGTCATGCTGCTCATGAACCTCCGCCTGACCCCCACGGATCTGTCCTACGTGGTCAACCACGCGGAAACGAAGCTCGTTGTCGTCGATGAAACACTGCTTCCCCTGGTGGAAGCGGCCGCACCCCAGTTCAAAACGGTTCAGGGCTATGTTGTCTTTACGAACAAGAGCGTCAAGGATATCGAGACGAAACTGAGCCCCGTCTACAGTTACGAGGAGCTCCTCAGCCAGGCCGATGCGGAATACGACTGGCCCCACATGGACGAGAGAGCAGCCTGTGCGGCCTGCTACACCACCGGGACGACCGGCCGTCCCAAGGGGGTCTACTATTCGCACCGGAGCACCTATCTCCATGCCCTGTCGATCTGTGGCAATGCACAGCTCTCGAACCGGGACTGCTACTTCCAGCTGGTGCCTCTTTTTCACGCCATGGGCTGGGGCGGTCCCTACTTCGCGACCCTGGTGGGTGCCAAGTTCGTGCTTCCGGGCATGTACAATCTGAACCGTCTCGACGAACTGGCGGAAATCATGGTGGACGAGAAGGTGACGGTCTCGGCGGGCGCGCCCGCACTCCTGCTGCCCATGCTGCAATACATCAAGAAACTGGACGTGAAGCCGGATTTCACCGGTGCCCGTATCCTGAGCGGTGCCACCGAGCCGCCCCTTTCCATGATGAAGGACTACTGGAACCTGACGGGCGCCGAGATCATTCACGCCTACGGCGCCACGGAGACTTCCCCCCTGGCGAGCATCAACCGGCTGAAGCCGTGGCTCCTGGATGAGCTCTCCGAGGACGAACAGTGGGATCTCCGCAGGAAGCAGGGATACGTCGCCACCGGCCTGGACGTGAAGCTCCTCGACCCGAACGGCGAGGAGGTCAAGCGGGACGGGGAGTCCGTGGGTGAGTTCTGTCTGCGAGGACCCTGGATCACCGAAGCCTATTACAGCCCCGAGGAACCTTCCACCCAGTTTTCAGAGGACGGATACTGGAAGAGCGGTGATGCGGGAACCATGGACAAGAACGGTTACCTGAAGATTACCGACCGCGTGAAGGATGTAATCAAGAGCGGAGGGGAGTGGATCTCCTCGGTGGACATGGAAAACGCGATTACGGCCCACCCGGCCGTCTTCGAGGCGACCGTCATCGGCGTGACCCACCCGAAGTGGGAGGAGAGGCCCCTGGCCATCGTGGTGCTCAGCGAGGAGTTCAAGGGGAAAGTGGAGAAGCAGGAGATGCTGGATCACCTCAGCAAGACGTTTGCCAAATGGCAGCTTCCGGATGAGGTCCTCTTCGTGGATGAGTTCGACAAGACGAGCGTGGGCAAGTCGAACAAGAAGGTGCTCCGGGAGAGGTACAAGGACATCTACATGTAGATGTCCGAACCAAGCGAAGCAGGCCGTCCATGCGACCGATCCTGGTGACCCTTGGACCGTGGACCGTTTCCTCCTACCCGGTCATGATCTGCCTGGGCGCCTGCCTGGCCATCTGGCTTACCCTGAGAGAGATCGACCGCCTGGGCCTGGAACGGCGTAACTACCTTACCCTCTGCCTGATCGGTTTCACCAGCGGCATCGTCGGTGCCCGCGCCATGAACTGCATCGTCTTCTACGACCTCTACCGAGATGGCCCGTGGTGGAAGATGCTCGCCATCTGGGAAGGCGGCCTCGCCATGTACGGTGGAGTCCTGCTCGCCCTTCCGCTCTGCTACGCCTACATTCGCCGTCGGGGACTCGATGTCTTGGAGGTGGCGGACACGCTTGCGCCCCCCTGGATGACGATGCTGATCGTTGCACGGCTCGGATGTTTTCTGAACGGGTGCTGCTACGGGAAGCCCACAACCCTTCCCTGGGGGCTGTTTTCCAGGGATTCCGCAGCCCTGAGCGGGGTCTACACGACCACGCACCCGACCCAGCTCTACGCTTCCCTTGCCGCGTTCGTCATCTTCCTGGTCATGTGGCGGATCCGCCTGAGACCTCGATTTACCGGCCAGGTCTGTCTGACATTCTTCCTGCTCTACCCGATCGCGCGCTTTGTGATCGAGTTCTTCCGGGCTGACCCTCGGGGCCTTTGGCGGTTCTCCGGGATGGTCACCCTTTCCGAATCCCAGGTCCTCAGCATTCCCGTCTTCGTCTTCGGGCTGACCGCGTGGATCGTGCTGTCCGGAAGAAGCCGCGCCGTAGCAGAGGCAACCTGACTCCGGACGTCGCCCTATCCGAACCGAGCCAGCTCTCCCCTCCATGAACCGCAGAATGGGTCTCGCCGGCCTGCGGCTGTTTTAGCACCGATAACTCCTCGATTTATTTTCTTTATCTCGCCGATTCCGGAACCGAACGACCAGGCCGGGGCATCCCAGAATATCGTTTTTGTAACTGTGCCAGGGAGGAGAGCAATGAGACGAATGGGCAAATCATGGATGACCGGGTCGGTGCTGCTGATCCTCGGGATCTTCTCCGTCGCACTCTTGGGAGGCAGGATGAGAGCTCGCCATGGCGACGGTGGCGATTCACCTGAGCAGGCGCCAGCGACTGCCCGTGTGGTCGAATCCAGGAGCTCGGGGACCGGAGGACTCCAATACACATTCTCGTTCTCAACGGATCGCGAACAGGACCCGGCCTCCCGGAAGGTCTGGGAGGTCCTTCAGGAGATCCTCGAGGTCGAACGGATCGCCCCCTACGACGACCCGGAACAGAGAGCCCGTTCCGCTGCCAGGCAGGATTTCCATCGGGCCCGGCAGCGGATCAGGGATCTCCGTTCACAGGGCTTTGGAGGAGAAGAGCTGTATGCCGTTGCGGAACAGGGGTTTGTCGACGAGGAGGCCCAGGGCGCGCTCGAAATGCTCGATGGGTATCGACGTCTCGAACAGGATCTGGACTCGACCGACTTGGACGGCATGACTCCTGAGGAGAGGTTCGCATATGTAGTCGAAGCACGCCGGGATGCCTTTGGAGAAGAGACGGCCGAGGATCTCTTCTTCGAAAAAGAGGCGTATACCCGGTACAAGCTGGAGGAGAAAGCCATCGTGGCGGACACGGACCTCACGGAACTGGAGAAGCGGGCGGAAATCATCGGCCGCCGGAACACGCTCCAGGTCGAGCTCGCTTCGCGCGGAAGCTACGTGAGCTTCGCGGACGAGCGACGGAACGAGTTGGACCGAAAGCTCAGGGAGAGGTTCGGCGCGAACGTCGAGGCCATGTCCGAAGAGGAACGCAGGGCTGCCGTTCTCGAACTCTACAGAGAGGAACTGCCGCCCGAGGCACTCGAAAGGATCGAGCAGGTCCTTGCTGCCCAGGCAGCGAGGCAAGCCGCACTTGAGGCGTACCTGCGTGAACGAGAGGCGGTCCTGAACGACCGGGATCTGAGCTCCGAAGACAGACGGGAGCTTCTCGAAGCATTGTCGACCGAGTACGACACCGGCGGCAGGGGCAGGGAATATGGATTGTAGGAAGGCGATTTCCCTTTGACGGCAGGCCGGTTCGCCTCCGTCACGGTCACCCTACCAAGGAGGTGGGTCATGAGCATGGCTCTTTCGAATACAGAACACATAAGGACTGTCTTGTTGCTTTCGTCCCTTCTGATCCTCGGGCTTTCCCCGCCCGGGGCAGAGGCCACAAGCGTCTGCGACACGGACCCGGCCGCGGTACGATACACACCGTCCGTGGACCCGACCTTGCTGAACGCATTGGTCGATACGCTCGGTGCCGTCGACGTAACCTCGACCAGCAGTCGGAACGCGAGCCTGCTCTACGGGCACACGCTCTACGTCACCCTGGACAGCGAGATCGATCTGGGAGGGGCGGACTTCATCGTGACGCCGGGGTTCGGTACCCTGGAGGTGGAGCTTGCCATTCCGGGCTGGAGTACGAATCTTTCGACCACCATGAGCCACTCCGCCTGCAGGGACTGCGGTAACGAGTACGACTCGTGCGTGAATGATTGCGACGATGATTACGACGACTGCTGTACCTATTTCGGATGCGAGGCCATATGCGGACCCATATGGCTTGCCTGCGAGGGCCTTTGTGCCGGAGCGTATCCCGTCTGCCTGGCCGATGTCGGGCTTTGTATCGCAGAGCGGGAGGGCATCGACCTTCTCTTGAGCGGCCACGCCTTCGGCATGAGCTTCTCCAGCGCATCCCTGACTCAGACCGCGGACATCTGCGTTTCCGGGAACTGCGAGCCGGAGTTCCCCGAGGAGACCACGATTGCAGATCTGAACGGTTTCACCCTCCATCTCTTTCCGACGGGCGACCCTCTCGGGGTCGGGAGCTGGCTGAACGGCCTCGTCTCCGGGATCGTCAACTGGGCGCTGAATATCGAAGCCGCCATCGCCGACTTCTTCGTGACCCCGGATGGGCAAGGTGTCCTCATCCTTCCCTTTGCGGCGGACATCGTCTCCGATGGGTGTCTGCCCGTGCAGCAGGTGGCCGACTGTACCGGAGGCGGGTGTTCCATCGTGGACCGGCAGGCGGGGGCCCTCGGTCGAGGCGCGAATCTGCTCTTCTACGGGCTGCCCGTTGCCTTTCTTGCGGGTCTCCTGCTCTGGAGGAGAAAGCGGTAGTGGATCCGTTTCCTCTAAACCGATCGCCCCTTCTTTGTCGATGTTAAGGGCAGGCCCGTCGGGCCTGCCGGGGAACCCATCGGACAGAGGAGGCTGCCGAATGAAGGAAATCCTCTTCGCATGCGTGATCGGATGGCTCTTGTTCGGATGCGACCGAAGCCCTGTGGAGACGTTCAGCGAGGAAATGCTGGTCTCCTATGAGAAATCCACGGTCGCTGCAGACGAGGCGAGTCTGCAGGCCATCCGGCGCTACATCCGAGCCTACCGTGCCATGAACGGCCGTTATCCGGAGAGCGTCGAAGAACTGGAGAGCGCTCTCGGCACAGGGTACGACCTGGAGCCGTACGACTATGATCCGGACAGCGGAACCCTCACGGTGCGGCAGCGGGATGAATGACGTGTCCACCCCTCCTCCCCCCTTCCCGCCCAGCCCGGGTTTCCGGTGCGCGGCCGCGCTCCACCGGTTTGACAGCAAGCGGGCCCCCGGGGAAAATGTTGTTTCCTATGAGAGCGATGCCGTTGAAGCCCCTGAAGAAGGTGAGGGTGGAGCAGGTAGACCCGACCCGCTACACCCTCACTGTGCTCTCTCCGGCAGAGGACCAGACTGCCTTCGATGAGATCATCCGGGAAGACGTTCGTGCCGCCCTCGGGCCCTTGGATGTCTTCGTGAACGCGGACTGGCCGACCCGCAGCGTCACGGTGGTCACGCAGGACTTTTACACCTTCAAGCACAAACTCATCTATCGTAGATACCTTGTCCGGGACGAATAGGGGAGTGAGAACCGTTTCTCGGGAGGATGGTGAACCAACGGGATAAAGGAATCGAGACACGAAGTCTCTGCCCGGAGTGCCTTGCAACGGTGCCCGCAGTGATCCTGGAGGCTTCGCGCGGTGCGGTGATGGAGAGGCGGTGCCCGGATCACGGCGTGTTCCGTGCCTTGGTGTCCCCGGACATGAACACATACCGCAGCCTGGTTCGATCGGCGAGGAGGGTCAAGAGGCCCGAGCGCTGCGGTGTCCGCACCCGGAAGGGTTGCCCGGAGGACTGCGGGCTGTGTCCCTCTCACGAGCAGCATACCTGCCTCGCGATTCTGGAGATCACCTCCAGGTGTGATCTGGGCTGTCCGGTCTGCCTGGCCGCCTCGGTCCCGGCGGGGAGGGATATGGATGTCCCCGTCGCAGAGGCCTTACTGAAGACGCTTCTCCGGAACGAAGGCCGTGCACCCCCGCTGCAGTTGAGCGGGGGGGAGCCTTCCCTGCACGAGGATCTCCTCGAGATCATCGAGACGGCCTCCTCTCTCGGTTATGAGAAGATCGAGATCGACACGAACGGCCTGAGGCTGGCCCGCGACACCTCCTTTGCCGAGCAGCTTCGGGCGGCAGGGCTCGCACAGGTCTACCTTCAGATGGACGGGCTGGATCCCGGCGCTTCCCAGTCCATCCGGGGCTCGAATCTCGTGGAGGCGAAGGTGGAAGCCCTCGAGAACTGCAGGCGGGCAGGGCTGCAGGTGGCCCTGTCGGTGACGGTGGTGCCGGGTGTGAACGATCACTGCCTGTGGCAGATGATCCGGTTCGGAATGGACCAGGGGCTCACCGGGGTCAATTTCCAGTCCGTGGCCCTGAGCGGCCGGTTTCCGCAGACCCTCTCGGGCGGGCTGGAGCGGTTCACACTCGGGCATTTCATCCAGGGCGTCGAGCGCCAGAGCGGCGGAAGGCTGAAGGCGACGGATCTTACGCCTTTGCCCTGTCCGGATCCCCGCTGCGGGGTGATGACCTATGCCCTGGTGAGCAAGGGAGAGCTCGTGCCCCTGAACCGCATCCTCCGGGATGACCGGGTTCTGGCGCACGTGGCCGACATGAACGACTGGGATGAGGTCCTTCGGCAGGTTCGGATGGAGGGCCCCTGCGGATGCGGACCGGCCGCCGCCTGTTCCGGCCCCACTGCGGATCTGCTTGCCTTGTTCGAAGAGGCGGACTACTACTCCATAGGCTTCCATGGAATGATGGATGCCTTCAACTTCGATCTGGACCGGGCGAGACACTGCTGCATCCATGAGCTCACAGCGGACGGAAGACTGATTCCGTTCTGCCTGTACAACACGAAACACCGTATTGCCGGACAAGAAGCGGGGGATCGATCATGAGCCCGAGACGCAAGATGAAGACCCGATACAGGAGGGCCTCCCAGTTCACGGACATCGGCGGCATCGTGAGCGCCATCGGAGAGATGCGGGGGCTGGGCTATCCGAAGCAGCCGCGGCTGAACAAGGCCGCCACAGGGCGGGAACGCGACTCGGGGTTTGATGAACACTGGTTCGTGGAAACGATCCAGGGCAAGCTCGCTTCTCACCCGGAGAACTGCATGGAGTATCCTTTTTACGGGGAACGGGTCTTCGACGAACCCCTCGTGGGCTTTGTCCGGGGAGACGACCCGATCTTCGGGGACCTGAAGCGGATCATCGGACCCCACCACCTGACCCCGGCGGAGATCATGGCCTGGCAGGCGGACAACAACGGTGTTTCCGCCCCGGCGGCCGAAGACCTGAGTGTGGTTTCCTTTGTCATGCCGATCACCCGTAGGACCAAGGATGAGAATGCATCTCGTTCGGACTGGCTTTCGGAGAGATGGGCCCAGACCCGCATGCACGGGGAATTGTTCAGCCAGATCCTCGTGCGGGAAATCGTCACCTACCTGATGAGCCGGGGCGTACTGGCCGTCTCCCCGGATGTGACGCCCAAGATGCGCAAGAAGCGATACCCGAAGGTGGGGTGGGCATCCCCCTGGTCCCATCGCCACGTCGCCTATGCAGCGGGGTTGGGCACCTTCGGCATGCATGACTTCCTGATCACCGAAAAGGGGTGCGGCCATCGCGTGGGCAGTTTCGTGGTCAACCTGAGGCTGGAACCGAACCGGAAGAGGCCCGACGATATCCACGCCTACTGCCTGCAGTATCAGGGGAGAAAGTGCATGAAGTGCGCCGAGAGATGTCCGGTGGGTGCCATCACCCCCGAGGATGCCCACGACAAGGAAGGGTGCTATCAGCGGGTGGCGAAATCGATCCCTTACTGCAACCGGAACTACAACATCTTCATATACGGATGCGGCCTGTGCTCGACCGGTGTGCCCTGCGAGTCCCGTATACCGCCGGAACTTCTCAAAAACGTGCCCGAATAGGGCTTCCGAAGAAAGGGCTTGACAGGATCAGAGGTTCCCCGTATAATCGTTGAATTGAAATATTTTGAATTGAAATAAATCGATGAAGCAGGGAAAGACTTGACAGACGGCCGAACAGCGGGTATGATGTTTGTATTGAAATATTTCGTTTCCAAATAATCATGTCGGATGGGGTTCCCTGCGGGCTTCGGTCCTGCGAAGGCTGATTCAAATGATTTCGAACAAAGAGAGGTGTCCAGAAGCATGGACGCCTTTTTTATTTGTTTTGTACAGCAAAGCTTAAGAAGGCACCGAAAGATACAGAGAAGCTTAACGATCAATCGTTCATTGATATTCACGGGTTAGCGGTTAACCCTCTCATTCCCAGGAGAACTTGCAGAACAGAAAGGAGGTTGTATCTTCATGTGTGGTATCGCGGGGTGTTTCGGAGGAAGGGACGAAAAGACGATCCAACGCATGCTGGACGCCATGCCCCACCGGGGCCCGGACGACCGTGGCCTTCACCGGGTGAACGGAACCGTACTGGGCCACACCCGGCTTTCGATCGTGGATGTGGCCGGAGGCCATCAGCCGATTCTCCACAACGGCGGCTCGGGCGGCATCATCTGCAACGGCGAGATCTACAACTTCAGGAGCCTGCGGCGGAAGCTGGCCTCGAACCACACCTTCAAGACCCACTCGGATACCGAGACCATCCTCCACCTGTACCGGGAAAAGGGCCCGGAGTGTGTCAAGGATCTGGACGGCATGTTCGCCTTTGCGATCTACGACGGCGAGGACTTCATGCTGGCCCGGGATCCCATTGGTATCAAACCCCTGTATTACGGGCACGTGGGCGACAGGCTCTATTTCGCCTCGGAGCTCGGTGCCATGACCCTGGCCGGAGTGAACGAGGTCCACGAATTTCCGGCCGGCCACTACTACACCCCGGACAAGGGATTTGTTCAGTATTACAAGATCCCGGAAATCCAGGACCATCTTCTGACCGACGTGGACGAAACCTGTGAGATCATCCGGGACACCTTCATCCAGGCCGTGAAGAAGAGGCTGCTCTCGGACAGGGAGATCCACGTGGGCTCCTTTTGCAGCGGGGGGCTGGACAGCAGCCTGGTGGCGGCCATCGCGGCGGAGGAGATCCCGAATCTTCACACCTTTGTCGTGGGCATGCGGGACGAGAACGGCGAGGAGAGCGACGATGTGAAGGCTTCGCGTATCGCGGCGAAACACATCGGTTCAACTCATCACGAGCTGATCTTCACCGAGGAGGAATACTACGAAGCCCTCCCCACGGTCATACGGAAGCTGGAAACCTACGACCCGTCCCTCGTCCGGTGTGCGGTTCCCTGCTACTTCACCTGCAAGCTGGCTGCAGAGCACGTGACCGTCGTGCTCACGGGTGAGGGCGCCGACGAGGTGTTCACCGGGTATCACTACATGAAGCACTTCCCCGAAGATCTTCTGAACAAGGAGGCGAGGCGCTGCATCGGCAACCTGCACAACATCAACCTCCAGCGTGCAGACCGGATGGGCATGCTCTTCAGCCTCGAGTTGAGGGTGCCCTTCCTGGACGAGGCGATGATCGACCTTGCCATGAAGATCCCGCCGGAACTGAAGATCCGTGAGTCGGAGAAGGTGGGGGCCAAGATCGAGAAGTGGATCCTCCGCAAGGCCTTCGAAGACGAGGGCTACCTTCCCGACGATATCCTCTGGCGCTACAAGGTTCAGTACACGCAGGGGGCGGGCTGCGAAAGCCTGGGCGAGCGGCTGGCGGAACAGGAAGTCAGCGAGGAGGAGTACGAGCGCATCAAGGCAGAGAACCCGAATGCGGTGATCAACAGCCGGGAAGCGGCCTACTACTTCAAGATCTTCCGGCAGTTCCACCCACAGGATTCGATCCTCGGGTCGATCGGCATCTGGACGGGGTTCGACTTCGCAGAGGAGAGGGAACAGGTCCGCGGCACGGTGGACGGGGACCGAAAGCACGTGCGCGAGGACGAGGAGGACGGGAAGCGTGCAGGTCTCTCGGAAGACCGGGCTTCCTCCAACGCCTAGGCAGGGGCTGGATCAATCCTCTCGCGGCAGGATGCCCCTTGCCCACTCGTCCGGGTCCATGACAGGCGGCTGATCCCATCGGATCGGGATGGGCAGGAACGCGTTCCGATACCCCGGGTCCGCCGGGTCGACCTCCACGTCGAGCAGAAGGGGCTCCTTCGCCGCAAGTCCGGACCTCACCGCCGGCTTCAGGTCTGCCGGGCTCGAGATCTTCTTCGCAGCGACGCCCAGCGACTCGGCCAGCTTCACGTAATCCGGGCTCCAGGTCTGGTCCGTCTTCTCGATCCGGGAGTCGCAGAAAGAGGACCTTCCGTAGACCACATCCATCGCTTCGCGCTCGATCCCGATCGTTCGATTGTTCAGGATGATCCATGTGACCGGGATTCCGTACTCGTGGGCCGTAGCGATCGAAAGCCCGCACATCATGAAGGATCCGTCCCCCACGATGGAGACCGTGGGGTGCTCCGGGTTGCCGAGCCGGGCCCCGAGGGCGCCCGCGCAGCCCCAGCCCATTCGGGCGAAATGGCCGTTGTTCGTGGACAGGAAGCGGGAGCGGGCCTTGAAGAATGCCGGCGCGAAGAGGAGCAGATTGCCCGTGTCGAACAGAACCGACGTCTGGGGGTCGGTGTCGGCGATCACTTCGGAGACGTCTGCAAGGAGCCTTGCGTTCGACAAGGGAGCCGCGTCCGACCGGATACGTCCTTCGATCTGGCCGAGCCACTCCTCCCGCCAGACCTCCAGTGCATCCAGCCAGGGCTTGTGTTTGTCCGGGGCCACCCGCTCCCGCCGTGCTGTTCTGGCCAGACCCTCCAGGGCCAACCTGCCGTCCGCGACCATTGCCACCTCGGAAGGGTAGTTGCGGGACAGCTCGATCGGGTCCACGTCGATGTGCACCAGCCGGATGGACTCGGGGATCGGGTACATGTTCCAGGCAAGGGTATTGAAGTCGTGGAACCGGACCCCCACTCCGATCAGAAGGTCGCACTCCCGGGCGGCCCGGAATCCGTGACCGGTGCCGGAGGGGTCCAGCACGCCCACGCTGAGGGGATGGACCTCGCTCAGGGCACCCTTTCCCGAGAAGCTCGTGCCCACCGGAATCTGGAATTCCTCGGCAAAGATCCGCAAGGCGTCGTGGGCAAGCGCATTGTGAACCCCGCTCCCTGCAAGGATCAACGGTCGCGCTGCTTCCTTGAGGAGTCGGGCGGCCTTGTCGAGCCCTTCGGGGCTCGGGCCGGCCGGGTGGATGCGGGTCCACGGTTCGGCCTCCGGGATCGATTCGATCTCGACCTCCGTGTGTTGAATGTCGAAGGGAATCTGGACCAGAACGGGTCCGGGCCTGCCGGAAATCGCCTCCTTGTAAGCGCGCACCACGGTTTCGAGGGCCGTGTCCGGCCTGGTGACCAGGGCGGCCTTCTTGCAGATCGGCTTGACCACCTGGGTGAACTCTTCCGGGCCGTAGCGGTAGCATTCCTCGAAGCAGCCCTTGTCGAACCATTGCGAAGGGCCCGCACCGGCCACAATGAGCATGGCCGAGGATTCATAGAAGGCGTTGGCCAGGGCAGCGCAGATGTTCATGTTTCCCGGTCCCACCGTGGTGAGCACCACGGGCAGGGGGGGCTTCCGGCGAACCCTCCAGTAGCCGTCGGCCAGGTGGACGGCAGCATCTTCCGCGTTCGTCTTGATGCCCCGGATACGGCTTTCGTGCTCCACGGCATCGAGCAGGGCCCAGTTTCCGTGGCCGTTGTACCCCGCAGCGATTTCGACACCGGCCTGCTCGAGGAACCGCACGACGGCTCTTGCGACGGTCAATTTCATGGACGGGCTTCCCCCTCTGGTCACGGATCACCGGTCTTTCGGCGAGAGTATAACGGCAGGGTGCTCTCCCTATCAAGGAAGAAGGGAAAAGAAAAGGGCCATACCCTTGTCGAAGTATGGCCCGAAGGTTCATGGGATCGTCTTGTGGGTGCCCGAATGGCTCTGGCTACGGTCCCGATCAGGCCGGAGCACCTCCACAGACTCGTTCCACGCACAGGAATCCGTCCTGACAGTCCGCATCCTCCGCGCACGGGTCCCCAGCCTCTCCGGGGAGCTGGCAGGTGCCGACGCGGTCAAGAATGTCGTAGTATCCGCAGGATCCCTGCAGGCCGTCGAGGATCCAGCTCATCAGTTCGTCCACATCGAGCCAGGGAAGGAAATCCAGGACCCGGGTAAGAACGGGGAAGACGCGATCCTCGAGGTACACGATCAGCCCGGAGATGAACTCCGGGCATTCGTCCGCCAGGGTCACCGCCTGGTTGCAGACCATGTCGAAGTGCTCACAGTACTCGAAATCGTAGTCCCAGTCATGGCGGGCCGCATCCCACTCCCAGTCCGGCATTTCCCCGTCCCAGCAGGCCATGGGGGGCTCCGGGGCACCGCAGCCCGAGGCAAGGACTCCGATGACCAACAGCAGTGCAAAGCAGGCGTTCTTTCTCATGGTTCGTCCTCCAAGCTGATTGAGTCGATCACCGATTAGAATGAAAGATAATTTTATGAGGAGAAATATCGCACCTCGGGCCGCGTTGTCAAGGAAAACTTGTGTAAACGGTGAACTGCGGTGACGAAGCGTTTCAGCTTTCGTAATTCCTTTCCGTGTTCGTTCTGTACCTCATCGCCGGAACCCTCGTGGCCCTGGGCGTGCTGGCCACAAAGGCGATCGGGATGCCTCTGCTGTAAGGGGCCCTCACCGCCCCCCGCCTGCGCGCACGCCAACCGCGAGTGCAGAAACGTAACGAGGCAGGACCCTTTTGGGGTGACGGTTCGCCATTCCTGTACCCGCCCCCTGTGCGTCACCGGGTCGGGCCGATTCGCACGCCTTTCTCCAGGGCCTTGGTTCCCCTCGGGCCCGCACCGCCTTCGGCCTGCCGTGGAAAGGCCACCGGTGTCGGCGGGCGGGATTCACGGGCACCGGAGGGTCTGTTTTAGAAAGCAGTAGTTGCTGGGATATCAAAAGGTTGTGCGACCGTGTACGGATCGCAGCAGGCCGGGCCTTTCGCCCGTGGGCCGTGCGTTCCTCGTCCGGCTAGGCTCGCGGCACAGGAAGAGCCGCTCCTCGCAGTCCCCCCACGACCGGCAGGCCGTTTCCGGGTTTCCACGGTCTGCCATCCCTGGTCCATTTTTTGCAACTTCTTGGAAATACGCGAGAAACAGCAAGAGGACGTCCATGTGAATCCATCCGTGAGCGCAATCGAAACCCTTCTGGCCAGGTCCCGTCCCGATCGATCTGCGGCCCTCAGGGAGCGTCGCCGCGCCAAGAGGCATCCCGTGGATCTGGCCGCAAGGTTCCGGATCTATCTTCCCTCGCAGCCGGACCGTTGCTCCGGAGACATCCCCGCAAGGGTCGTGGACCTCTCCAGCATGGGAGTCGGTCTGGTGGCCGAGCGCGTCGAAGAGCGGGGCCTGCACATCATGCATCCCTGGCCGGCCACGTCGGAGCAGTGTTGCCTGGAGATCCAGGTCGTGGATGGGAAGGAAAACCTGTCGCTTCGAGGCAGGGCCGCCTGGTACGCACAAATCGAAGAAAGGAAGCCCTACGGTTTTCGGATCGGAATCGAACTCCTGGACCCGACGGCAGAGTCGAGAGAGAGAATTCGATCGTTGATCGACCGGAAATCCACCGGCTGACCCGTATCTCGTGAAGAAGCCCGTGCAGTGAGGTTCAGGCTGTGGCGAGCACCATGATCCGGATGCGTAGCGTCGCGTTCCTGTGCCTTTTCGGCGCCCTCACCGTGAGCGTTGAGGCCCGGGCGCAGCAACAGCCGTCCCGGCAGGGAAGCGGCAGCCGTCATGGGGAGGATCCGTGGAGGGCGGGGTCGGAGCGGCTCGACCGGCTGCGGTTCGACGGGCAGGGAAACTGGCGAACCGGGGAACCGGATTCTCCTTCCGGGGGCCGTTCGGCGGGCGGGGAATCGGCCGACATGGAACGGCTTCGAAGGGAGGGAAGGAAGCGCGCGCGGGCCGAGCGGCTCCTCTGGCAGAAACGCGCCGAACAGATACAGAATCTGTGGGGCCGTGTGAGGGAGTCCGGTCCTTCCGTCTATGTTGCGTATACGAAGAACAACGATGCTTTCGGCGGTGTCGACTACGAGAGGGGCATTCTCGAGGTCGGCGCCATCGCTCCCGTCTTCTTCCAGGATGCGCCTCTGCGTATCGAACGGCTCCTGTCGGAGAGGCTCTCCTTCCTGTTGCGCAGCGAGAGTGCGCCCGGTCTGCGGGACCTGCAAGGCCAGGTCAGGATGCCCGGCAGCGGGCGTGTCGTGTCCCGGGCGGACATCCAGCAGCTTTCGCATTATGTAGCGCGTTCCGGGAGGCCGGCGGAGAGCTATACGGCCCCTGACGGCGTTAGGCGGTTGCGCAAGCAGATCAAGGTCGAGCTCGTCCCGGACCATCTCAAGACACGGGTTCGCCAGTATCTGCCCTATGTGGAGAAGGCGGCAAGGATCTACGAAGTTGCACCGGAACTCATTCTGGCCGTCATTGAGACCGAGTCCGTATTCAATCCCCGGGCCGTGTCTCGCTCGGGTGCCGTGGGCCTCATGCAGCTCGTCCCGAGTTCCGGAGCGCTGGAGGCGAGCAAGCTCGTTTACGGCGAACACAGGCTTCTGACGAGGGAGGAACTTGTCCGGCCCGACAAGAACATCGAGCTTGGGACCGCCTACCTTCGCATTCTGCTGAACAGGTATTTCAGGACATACGCCGCAGAGCCGAGAAAACGGCTCTTTCTCGTCATTGCGGGCTACAACTGCGGACCCAGATGTGTGAAGAAGGCCCTTGGCGGACAGGACACAGCAGGCCTGAGCTCCACGGAGTTCTACGAGCTCCTCCTGCAGGTCGTGCCTCGCGAGACCCGGGTGTATCTGCAGCGCGTGGTACGGAACATGAGGCAATACGAGACGATCATGGGAATCGCCCCGCGATACGGCTTCTGGCTCGCGGGCTTCTCGACACGATTCCCACTGATCGGATGGTTCGTGGACGCCCGCCGAATGGTTGATGCTTCAAGCGCCCGCGGCAGCGGGTGCGATCCTGTCCGACCACGGGTGTGCCTGCTCGAGCTGGCCCGCAACGCGCAGAAGCGCGGCTTCGTCCCCGTACCTGCCCGTGAAGTGCATGCCCACGGGCAGGCCCTCTGCATTCCAGTGCAGAGGAACGGACATGGCCGGCTGGCCGGTGACATTGAAGACCGGTGTGTATGGGATGAAGTCGAAGGTCTCCCGGGTGCTGATCTCCGCGGCCCGCATCGCCCGGAGAACCACACCGGCGTTCAACCGGTTCACCACGCTCAGTAGGAGGGCCTCGCTCGGCTTCAGGCCCAGGGCGCCGATCTCGAGGGGAGGTGTTCCCAGGGTCGGGGTGAGCAGAAGGTCGTATTCCTCGAAGAAGCGTCCGATCTCCCGCGTGCGTCCCTGGAGATATCGAAGACACCGGGCGGCTTCTGCGGCGGACATCTGCCGCCCGATGAGGCCGAAGGCCCAGGTGCCGGGCTCGAAATCCTTCGGTTCAGGCTTCCGGCCGATCACCTCGCCGGCTTCTTCGATGTCGGCCCGGACGTCGCCGCAGATCGCCCCCACGTAAGCGCGAACAAAGGCCTGCCGGTCGATTTCCGGGGCCGCCTCGACCACCTCGTGTCCGAGTTCTCTGAGCAGAGCCACGGTCGCCTCGAGGCCCTCGAGGCAGTCCGCGTGGACGGTTCTGCCCAGGAAGGGATTGCTCGTGAAGGCGATGCGGAGCTTTCCCGGGTTCTCGCCCACTTCTTCCAGGAAGGGCCGGGAAGGGGCCGGTGCATGGTACGATACGCCTGTGTCCGGGCCGGACGTTGCGTCGAGCAGGGCGGCACTGTCCCGCACGGTTCGCGTCAGAACGTGCTCCACGGCAAAGCCCAACCAGAGGTCACCGTAGTCCGGGCCGGTCGGAATGCGCCCGCGGCTCGGCTTCAGGCCGAAGAGGCCGCAACAGGAGGCCGGGGCGCGGATCGAGCCGCCGCCGTCGTTTCCGTGAGCGAGCGGAACCATCCGGGCGGCGACGGCCGCGGCGGAGCCCCCGCTCGACCCTCCGGGTGTTCGCGAAAGATCCCACGGATTCCTGCACGGTCCGAACAGCTTCGATTCCGTGACCGGTGTGAGCCCGAATTCCGGCACGTTCGTCTTCCCGAGGATGATCAGACCCGCCGCTTTGTACCGCGCGACGAGCTCGGAGTCGTGGTCGGCCACGTAGTCGGCGAAGAACCGACAACCCTTGCGCAGCGGCTCGTTCGCGCAGGAAGCCACGAGGTCCTTCAGCAGGAAGGGAACGCCTGCGAAAGGGCCCTGCGGCAGAGGTCCCCGAGCGACGTCTCTTGCATAGTCGTACATCTTGTGGATCACGGCGTTCAGCCGAGGGTTTCGGGCCTCGATGCGGCTTATCGCCGCTTCGACCAGGTCGATGGGAGCCACTTCTTTCTTCTGAACCAGTTCGGCCAGTCCGAGGCCGTCGTACGCCTCATACTCGGGGAAAGCACTCATCACGCCGTTCCTCCCATGAGATCCACGAGATCGCCCGCAAAGAGCCTCTGTAGAATTTCGTGGTGACGAGCCTAGAGAAACCGCAACGGGAAGTCAAAACAAGGGGTTGCGAGGCGTTTCGGGATCCATGGACGGTCCTGGCTCCCCTCCGGAGTCAAAGCGGGCCGGGGGTGCATCCCAGAATTGTGGAAGAGAGCCAAAAGGGGCTCTCTGGAATGCACACAACAGGGGAGGGACGGAGATGAAGAAATACACGATGATATGCTTGGCCCTGTGTGCGCTGTTGCTGACTCAGTGCGGCGGCGGGAACTGGGTCGACATGGCCGGTATCAGCTGTGACGACGTGGAGAAGGCGGAGAACAGCAAAGGGTTCATGGGCAAGGAAAGCATGATCCAGGTGGCCCGGGGCTACTGTACACAGTCCGGCAAGTCCTTCAGTGGGGATTTCCGGTGCGGCGACCACGGCGCCCAGGCGAAGTGCAAATAGCGATGCCCGGCGGGCAGGAGTCCGTATGCACCCTCCGTGGGTGAAAGTATCGGCCTTCTGCCTGCCGACATGGCCTCTCTGTTTCTCCCCGTGAATCGTTCTCTCAATGCTCCCCGTGCGTGTCAACAGTCCCACCCCTCTTCCTATCCGCTTGCCAGGAATTGCTTGTCCGTTATATCCTTACCGCGCAACAAAGGCCTCTTTCCCCGTGCAAGCCGGTAACAGCCAGAGAGGAAACCGAACATGCAGAGCCCATGGTTCAAGGAAGAGCACGAGATCTTTCGAAAGACCGTGAGATCCTTCATGGAGAAGGAGCTGGCCCCTCATGCGGAAGAGTGGGAAGCGAACAAGGACTTTCCCAACTGGGTCTTCAGCCGAATGGGCGAGATGGGCTTTCTGGGCATCACCTACCCGGAGGACGTGGGTGGCTCTGCCTGCGACTACTTCTACAAGGTGGTGTTCTGCGAGGAGCTTCCACGGTCCCAGTGCGGTGGACTGAACATGGCCGTCATGGTTCAGGCGGACATGGCCTCGCCGCCGATCAACATTCTGGGTACGAAGGAGCAGAGAGAGGAATACATGGTTCCGATCATCAAGGGTGAGAAGATCTGCGCCCTCGGCATCACCGAACCGAATGCCGGCTCCGATGTGGCCGCCATGAAGACCACGGCGAGGAAGGACGGCGACCATTACGTGATCAACGGATCGAAGACCTTCATCACCAACGGCGCCCGGGCCGATGTGATCACCCTGGCCGCCAAGACCGAGCCGGAGCTCGGGTACAACGGAATCAGCCTGTTCCTCCTCGACACCGACCTGCCCGGCTTCTCGGTGAGTCGCAAGATCGACAAGATGGGGATGCACCCCTCGGATACGGCGGAGCTTTCCTTCGAGGATGTGCGGGTGCCGAAGGACAAGCTTCTGGGCGAGGAGAACAAGGGCTTCCTCGAGGTGATGATCAACTTCCAGGGCGAACGGCTCGTGGCCGCCATCGGCGCGGTGGCGGGTGCCGCCCTGGTCCTTGAGAAGACCATCCAGTACGTGCAGGAGCGGGAGATCTTCGGCCGTCCCCTCGGGAAGTTCCAGGTCACCCGGCACAAGATCGTGGACATGATGTGCGAGATCGAGTCGGCCAGGCAGTACGTCTACTACTGTGCATGGCTCTTCGACCAGGACCGGAATCCGGCCCAGGAGGTTTCCATCGCCAAGATCGTCTCCACGGAGATGGCCCTTCGGGTAATGCATGAGTGCATCCAGCTCCACGGCGGGTACGGGTACACGGCGGAGTACGGCATCGAGCGCGCCTACCGGGATGCCCGTCTTGCCACCATCGGCGGAGGTGCCACCGAGGTGATGAAGGAGATCGTCGGGCGTACCATGGGACTTTGAGGGACAGAGGAATGAGCAAATCCTGGAGCGGTCAGGTTGCCGTCGTGGGGATCGGCGAAAGCGAGATGGGGACCGTGCCCCACAAGACCCCGATGCAGATGCACGCCGAGGCGACCCGAGCGGCATTGGACGACTGTGGGCTCGAACAGAGGGATATCGACGGAGTTCTCACCGCCGGCATCTCGAACCCCATGGAGTTCATGCACAGCGTGCTCGTCTCCGAGTATCTTGGAATCCATCCCCGCCTTACCACCTCAATGCACCTGGGAGGGGCCACGCAGATCCAGCTGGTCATCAGCGCCGCCAACGCGATTCATGCGGGCATGGCGGATGCGGTTCTCGTGGTGTCGGCCGACTCGATTCGATCCTTTGTGGGATACGAGGTCCTGCTGAGTACCTTTGCCGGGAGTGCGACGGAGTTGTTCTCCAGCATCGGTCACCCCCAGTTCGAGCTTCCTTACGGCCCAACGCTGATCAGCGCCTATGCTCTGGCCGCGACGCGCCACATGCACGACTACGGCACCACCGAGGAGCAGATGGCTCAGGTGGCGGTGAGCATCCGGAAGCATGCCTCCATGCATCCCACGGCGCAGAAGCGGAAGCCCTTGACCATCGACGGGGTGCTGGCGTCGAAGATGATCTCCTGGCCCCTGACGAAGGACATGTGCTCGGTCGTCTCGGACGGGGGCGGCGCACTCATCGTGACGAGTCTCGAGAGGGCGCGGGATCTGAAGAGGAAGCCGGTCGCCGTGCTCGGGGCCGGGGCCCGTACCTTCCGTGAGCATCTGTCTCTTGTGGACGATCTGGTGCATACCGGAGCGGTGGATGCCGGCCGTCAGGCCTACGGAATGGCCGGGCTCGGGCCGCAGGATATCGATTTCGCCCAGTTCTACGACTGCTTCTCGATTACGCCCATCCTTTTCCTGGAGGATTTCGGCTTCTGCGGGAAGGGGGAAGGCGGGCCTTTTGTGGAAGGCGGGTCGAGGATCGAGATCGGCGGCGAGATCCCGATCGTGACCCACGGAGGCTGCCACGCCCATTGTCATCCGGGGACGCCCTCCGGCCTCTTTCACATCATCGAAGCGGTCAAGCAGCTTCGCGGCGAGCAGGAAGAGGGGAGGCAGGTGAAGGATGCCCGCGTCGGCCTGATCAACGGCCTGGGCGGTCATTTTTCCTCCCACACCGCCTTGATCCTCGGAACGGATTGAGAGGGAGATATGCAGCCATACGAGAAGCCCATACCCGAACCGGACGGGTTGACCGGTCCGTTCTGGGAAGCGACGAAACAGGGAAGGCTCCTGATACAGCGCTGCGAGGCCTGCGGTGGAATTCAATTCTATCCCGAGTCCTCCTGCAGGGGCTGTATGTCGATCCGGCTCGAGTGGATGGATGCGAAGGGGGAGGGCACGATCTACTCCTACACGGTCGTCCACCGCGCTCCCAAGCGGGCTTTCGAACCGGATGTCCCCTACATCGTCGCGCTGGTGGATCTGACCGAGGGTTGCCGGATGCTCACGAACATCGTGGAGGTGAGCCCGGAAGCGGTCCGCGTCGGTATGCCGGTGGAGGTCGTGTTCGAGGCGATCACGCCGGAAATCTCCCTGCCCAAGTTCCGCCCGGTCGAACCCTCCTGAGGGAGCCGAATCCATCTTTTTTTTGGAGGAAGTGTGTCATGACGATCGAATACCAAAAGCGGGACCACATCGCCTACATCACCTTCAACCGTCCTGAGGCGCGCAACGCCATGGACCTGGAGCACGTGCAGTCCCTGGCCAATACATGGATGGACTTCCGGGAGGACAGCTCCATGCGCGTTGCGGTCATCACGGGCGTGGGCAATTCCTTCTGTTCGGGAGCCGACCTGGGTTCCCTGATTCCTCAGATCACCGGATCTCCGGACGGTGTGGCCGGCCTTCTCAAGGGGGAAATGGGAGAGCTCTTTCAGGCCGCCATGCTTCGGGACTTCGAGCTCTGGAAGCCGGTCGTGGCGGCGGTGAACGGGTACTGCATCGCCGGCGGGCTGGAGATGCTCTGCGGCATGGATATCCGCATCGCCTCGGAAAACGCGTTCTTCGCCCTTCAGGAGGTCAAGTGGGGGTTGTTCCCCTTCGGCGGCTCCACGGTGCGGCTGCCCCGCGAGCTTTCACACTGCAAGGCGATGGAGATCCTTCTAACGGGCGAGAAGATGGATGCCCGGGAGGCGCACCGCATCGGGCTGGTCAATGTTGTCGTGCCCCCGGATGAACTGATGGAAACGGCCGAGCGATACGCGAGGCGGATCGCCGACAACGGACCCGTGGCGGTGAGCGCCATCAAGCGGTCGGCCATCGAATGCCTGAGCCGTCCCCTCAAAGAGGCTTACGAGCACGAGATCGATCTGTCCACGCCGGTGTTCAAGTCGGAAGACGCGGTCGAGGGGCCCTCGGCCTTCATGGAGAAACGCAAGCCCGATTTCAAGGGCAGGTAGGAAGACACAAGGCCCCGCCATGAATCGACCTCGACCCATACGACCGAAGCCCGGCGAGGAGTCGGTCTGGGATTATCCCCGACCTCCCCGGATGGAGCGTACATCGAAGCGCATCGAGGTGGTCTTCTCCGGAAGAATCCTTGCGGATACACGCCGCGCCCTCCGGGTCCTCGAGACGAGCCATCCTCCCACGTACTACATCCCCCCTGAAGACGTGGAGACGGCCTTACTGGTCCGTTCGCGGCAGGGCACTTTCTGCGAGTGGAAGGGCGGCGCCGTCTACTGGACGGTCCGTGTCGGGGACCGGGAGGCGGTGGATGCTGTGTGGGGCTATCCACAGCCGAAGCACCCTTTCCAGGAACTGGCACACCATCTCGCCTTCTACTGCCGGGAGATGGACGCCTGCCGGGTCGACGGGGAACTCGCCCGGCCCCAGCCGGGCGGGTTCTACGGTGGTTGGGTGACCGACGACGTGGTGGGCCCGTTCAAGGGCGAGCCCGGGTCCTGGGGCTGGTAGGTCTTCACCCCGCCTCGGCCGCCAGGTAGTACACCAGCTCCTTGGTCATGGCCACCAGGTCCTCTACGTAGACGAATTCGTCTGCCGCGTGGGCGAGGATGTCGGTTGCCCGGATGAGACCGAAACTCGCCACCTCGAGCTTCTGCGGCTGCAGGGCCTCGGCCACGAAGCCGAGGTCGGTGGAGCCGCTGATCCCTCCGTAGATGAACTCCTCGTAGCCCTTGACCGCCTTCTTCGCTTCGCGGGACCGTCTTCCGGCAGGGGTGTCCGGATCGACCTCCAGGGGCGGGTAGGCGTGCACCACATGGAGGTTGAGGTCCAGCAGCTTGGACGCCTGCTTGCCCTTCTCGACCGCCTCCTCGATTTCCGCGATCACATCCTCGTACGCCTCGTCGATGATGTAGCGCCGGTTGATGATCAGCTCACACTCGCCCGGCACGACATTCTCCTTGGTTCCGCCCCGGATGACGTTCAGGTTGAACATGGGGGTCATCCTGTCGTAGGGGTTTCCGGGGAAGGGGAAGGCCGGGATGCGTGAGAGGCGCTTCTCCACATCCTTCTTCAGGTCCATGAGCCGGTTCAGGACCGGCACCAGTTCCTCGATCGGGTTGACGCCGAGATAGTTCATGCCGGAATGGCAGCTCTTGCCGATCGCCTTCAGATCGATCCGGATCGACCCGGCCGCACCGACGGTGCAGATCGGTTCCATGGCCCCCAGCTCGAGCCAAAGGAGGTGGTTCGACACGTAGCCCTCCTCGGCCAGGTAGCGCACCCCCGGATAGACGCCGATCTCCTCGTCCGTGCAAAGAAGACAGTTCACGGAGTACTGCGGTTCGAGCCCCAGGTCGTGGAGCACCTTCACGGCGCCCAGGAAGCAGGCGATCGATCCCTTCATGTCCACCGTGCCCCGGCCGTAGAGCCTGCCGTCCACCACCTCTCCCCCGAAGGGGTCCCTCGTCCAGGGCTCGTCGATCGGCACCACGTCCATGTGCGCGTAAGCCGAGGCCCTCGGCTTGTCGTTCTTCAGGGTGGCGACCAGGTTGACCCGTTCGCCCCGGAGGTCCCAGGGGATCTGCTCGACCTTCTCTTCCGGCAGGACCACCCTCTCCGTTTCGAGTCCGAACCGGTTGAACTCCGGCTCCACGATGTCGATGAGCTTTCCGTAGTTCTCCCCGGGGGGAATGGTCGTGTCCACGGCGATGATCTTCTGCAGCACGTCCACGATGTACTCTTCGCTCTTCTCCACCGCGGCGAAGGCCGCCTCCTGGTTCATTCGCCTCTCCTCGATTCTTCCGGGAATCAGGCCGCAGGCACGATGGACAGCGCCTCGGTGGGGCAGATGGTGGCGCAGGCGCCGCAGCGCTCGCACGCGTCCGGAACGATGCGCGGCCGCTTCTCCTCCATGACGACCGCCCCGTAGATGCAGGAGGCGCACAGGCCGCAGCCGCTGCATTTCTCGTCGTCCAGGAGCAGGGTCCTCGACTCGGGAGGGCCCGCCTTTTCCAGGAACCCGGTCATGAACGCTTCCGGATCGTCGATGTGGGGTGCCGCGATCCCGATCATGTCGGAGGCACGCTCGTAGCCCTTGCGTTCCATGAACTCGGTCAGCCCCTGCAGGATCTCGCCGAAGATGCGGTACCCGCGATGCTGCACCGGGCTCTCCAGGGCGGCGATGGTGGCGCCGCACATCATGCGCTCCACCGCGTCCTTCCAGCTCCAGATGCCGCTGCTGTTCATCACCTCGAGCCCCGTTCCGTGAGCGGACAGATAGGTCGCGTAGCAGGCCAGGCCCCTCAGCCAGCGGCCGTAGCCGAAGGGGACGGAGAGGGGCGGGCGGGCGGTTTCGATGTCCAGGAAGGTCACCCGGAAATCGCTGTAGGTGTGGATGGCGTTCCCGCCGAGGCCCTGGATCGCCTCCAGGTCGCGGAGCATGAAGACCTCGTGCCCGAAGCCGAGCTTGATCCAGAAGGGGATCCGGATGTGACCCTCGAGAGCTCCATAGATGAGCGGGATCGCCTGCTCCTGGAAGCCGACCGTCTGGCTCGCCGTCAGGGTGTATCCGCAGCTGCAGACCACCTCGACCGCCTCGGCGCCGGCCGCCTCGAGGTCGATCGCCATGGCTCGCAGGCGGGTCTCGGCGGGCGGTGAAGCGGGCTCATAGGGGGGGAGGCCGGTCCAGGGGCCGGTGAAGAAGACGCTCCCGATGAGCCGCGCATCCTCCCTCTCTGCAAGGGGCTTCACCTCGGCGACCGTCGCGGCCGCCTTTTCCTGTGAGAGCAGGCCTGCATAGCAGTGCATCAGCCCGCCCCGCTCCCCGAGCCTGTCCAAAAACCAGTTTCCCGGCCTGGGCAGGGCCTGGGCCCACTCGTCCGGGCAGATGCTCTTCACGACCACCGACCCGGCGCCGTGCTCGATGCACTGACGGATGGTGTACGGGGTGGACGTGATCGGACCCGCTGCGGCCGAAATCGGGTTCTTGAAACGGAGTCCGGCGAAATCAACGGCCAGGTCAACCATGTGCTCCTCCCGACGAAGGGTTTTGCATCACCCGAACAGCTGCTTGATGGTGCACCGGTATTCCTCGAGCTTCTCTTCGATCAGCTCGACACCGATGCCCGGCCGGTCCGGAGGGATCAGGTATCCGTCCTCCCACTCGAAGGGCTCCTTCACGAAGACGTCGAAGAAGTGCCGCGACTTGTAGATGCTCTCCTGGATGAGGAAGTTCGGGATGTTCGCGTCGATCTGAAGGGCCGCCGCCGTGATCACCGGGCCGCCCCAGACGTGAGGGGCCATGAGCACGTAGTTCGCCTCCGCCAGGGTGGCGATCTTCTTGCAGGCCGTTATGCCCCCGCAGCTTCCGAGGTCCGGCTGTGCGATGGCGCACGCCCCCGCCTCGAAGAGCTTCTGGAAATCATGGATCGTCACCAGCCGTTCCCCCGTGGCGATGGGGATGGAGGTGCTTCGGGCGATCCTTCCCATCTCCTTGAAGTTCTCCGGGGGGCACGGCTCCTCCAGCCAGAGGGGGTCGAAAGGCTCCAGTCTCCTGGCAAGACGAATCGCGCAGGCCGGCGTCATCTGGCCGTGGGTGCCGATACAGATGTCCGCCTTGTTGCCGATCGCATCGCGTATCGCCCCGATCGCCTTTTCCGCGTGATCGTACTCGGCGGGTGTGATCTCCCAGGGCGGAAGAGGCATCTGGCCCGGCAGTGCCTGATGAAGGGGGTCGAGCTTCACGCCGGTGAAGCCTTCTTCCACCCGCATGGCGGCGATCTCGGCGAGCTTTTCCGGGTTCTCCGCCCAGTCCGCGGTGGCTTCGAGAAGGTTTCCGCTTTCGTCCAGGTTGAACAGGTAGGTGTAGGTTCGGACCTTGTCTCTGTATTTGCCGCCCAGCAGGTCGTAGACGGGCGCGTTGTAGTACTTCCCGCAGATGTCCCAGAGCGCGATGTCGAAGGCACTGATGAGCCCCATCATGATGTAGTCGGCATGCTGCGCGGTCAGGCCGGCATAGAGCATGTGGTTGAGGGTTTCCCGGTTGATCGGGTCCCGGTCCTTGAGGTAGGCGTTGAAGATGTTCTCCACCATCTTCTCGTAGCCCTCCTCGATACCGTACAGGGTCCAGAGGCAGGCGAACTCGCCCCACCCCTCGATTCCCTCGTCCGTTTCGAGCTTGAGGAAGAACCAAAGGAATCCGCCCAGGTTCGGCGGGTCGGTCTTCACGACATACGGCTTCACATTCGTCAGCTTCATCTTCTTTGGACCTCCTTCTTCTATTTCTTCCCGAGTTGTTCTCTCAGCTCTTTCTTCAGGACCTTGCCGGCGCCGCTCACCGGAATCTGCTCCAGAAAGACCACATCCCGGATCTTCTTGTAGTGGGCGATCTGTGTGTTGGTGTGTTCCAGGATCTCTTCCGCGGTCGCGGCAGCCCCCTGACGCAGCTCCACGAAGGCGACCGGGGCCTCTCCCACCTCCACGTCCGGCCTTCCCACGACTGCGCACTGCTGCACGGCCGGGTGCTCGAAGATCACCTCCTCGATTTCCCGCGGGTAGACGTTGTATCCCTTGTAGATGATCAGGTCCTTCTTCCGGTCCGTGATGTAGAAGAAGCCGTCCTCGTCTTCTCTGCCGATGTCTCCGGTGTGAAGCCAGCCTTCCTCGAGCACGGCGGCGGTCTCTTCGGGCCGGTTCCAGTACCCCTGCATGACCTGCGGGCCCTTGATGCAGATCTCGCCCGACGAGCCGGGAGGGAGGTCCTCTCCCGTTTCCGCGTCCACGACCTTGCACTCGGTATCGAACACGGGGATGCCCACCGACCCGGGACGTATGCTCGCGCGGTCCGGCGGGTTCGAGGTGGCCCCCATGGTGACTTCGGTCAGCCCGTACGCCTCGACCACGACCCCGGAGAAGGCGTCCAGCATCTTCTCGAGAACCGGCATGGCCAGAGGGGCCGCGCCGGAGCCGGCCATCTTGATGCCGGAGAGGTCGTAGGACTCGAAGTCCGGCAGGGAGACGAGCGGGATATAGAGCTGGGGAGCTCCTCCGAGCATGGTAGCCCTGTACTTGCCCACCGCTTCGAGGTACTCCCTCGGCTCGAACCGGGGGAATACGACCATCGTGCTTCCTCCGAGGACGGGCATGTTCAGGTAGCCGACCGTTCCCATGGCGTGAAACCAGGGAACCACCACGAGCGTGGTCTCGCTGTCCCTCTTTGTGATCCGGTCCCTGTCCGGGTCGACGCCCGGGGGAAAGACAGCGGTCATCTTTCCCTCCACCATCTCGACCTGAGCACCTGTCAGCCAGTTGCCGTACTGAAGAACGTTGGCAACCACGTTGAAGTGGGTCAGGGCGACCCCTTTGGAAAGTCCTGTCGTGCCGCCGGTGTAGGCGATGTGCGCCAGGTCCTTCTTGGTGTCGATCGCCACCCCGGGCACCGCCGGTTCGTGCTGTTGCAGCAGGGACGCCATGTCGATGGTGTCGGGCACGTCGGCCTTGCCGAGAGGCTTCAAGGGGGCGATGATCGCGTTGTAGCAGTCGGCGATGCTGGTCGTTATGACCCGTTTCACACCCGTTTCCGGGACGATGCCGCGGATGCCCGGGTAGAGCAGATCCAGAGAGATCAACGTCTCCGAGCCCGAATCGTTCAGTTGATGCCTGGCTTCCCGGGGGGCGAGCAAGGGACTCAGGGGCGTGAAGATCGCGCCGGTCTTCAGGGTCCCGTAGTAGGCAATGGCGAACTGCGGACAATTGGGCAGGTGGATGGCGACGCGGTCTCCTTTGTTCACCCCCATGGCGGCCAGGGCCGTTGCGAATCGCTCGCTGAGCGTCCGCAGCTCGCCGTAGGTCAGCTCCATGCCGCCGAAGATCATGGCGATGCGGTTCGGGACCCGGTCTGCGGTCTGGTCGAGGAACGCGTAGACAGGGATGTGGGGGTAATGCAGGCTCTTGGGCCATCCTTCCGGCCAAGCCTTGAAGTTCTTCGCCATGGCTTCCCTCCGGGTTCTTTCGACACACCCCTTATAGGGAGAGGCGGATTCAAGTGTCAAGACGAGGCGCCGGCCGGCCGGCTCCGGCCGGCTGCGAGGAGACCAGGCGGTCCATCCTGTACCAGGCGAGAAGATCGTGGAAGGCCCCGTCGTTCAGGGGATGGCCGTCTGTGCCGAACAGGTGGCTCTGGCAACGGCAATCCGAGCAGCCGAAGCCGGGGATCGACCAGGACGCGATCCCCTGGACGGCAAGGGCCAGGTCACACTCCAGCCTTTGCGAGGACCGGATCGGAAGCGCCTCGACGAACTGCGCGTGAGGTCGGAGCCGGTCGATGTGCCAGTGGGCCTGCTTGCGCACCTTGCGGTGCCGCTCGACGCGGCGGGAGAGGTTCCTCATGGCCGACCCGACGTAGATGTAGCTCCCCTTCGGGAAGCGGGTCGGTCCGAGGCGGCCGATCGGGAGGATTCGGGCCCGGTTCAGGCGGAGGAGCAACAGGTAGCTTCCCCGGTCGACCGCTTCCCTTTCAATCGTGCCCCAAGGGATCCGGAGGGGCCGTGCTCCGGGCTGCAGCCCGAGGGTTCGGTCCCAGCGAACCGAGACCGCTCGGGTCTCCACGCGACGTCGGCACTCGAGCAGGGTCCTCGCAAAAGCGAGGTCGGTGTGGAAATCCGGCATGAAGACCGTCGCTTCCGGCCAATGCACCACGAAGAGGACCGCGGTCCGCGTGCCCTGCTCCGCCATGTGGGCCAGCTCCCGGATGTGCCGGGCGCCCCGCTCCGTGACGGCGTCCGGGAACATGGCGACCCGGGTGCCGGCCAGGGTGCAGGACTTCACCTCGAGGAGCAGATCCGTGCCCCTCTGGGAGAGGAGGAAATCGAAGCGGCTGCCGCCCCTCTTCACCTCGGCCCGGACCACCCGGGCGCCCTTCAGCCCCGGGATCCGGTCCGACTCGATCAGGTGCCGGGCCACATCGTTCGTGCGGTGCGTGTGGAGACCCACCAGGTGGCCGTCCCGTTCGACCGCGACGGCCGTGAATCGGGTCTTTCGCGTCGGGTGGCCCGGTTCCGGCACGAGGTGGACCGCCCGCCCCGGGAGGAGCAGTTCCCGGAGCCTGCCCGGGTTCGGGAGGAAGGCCCTGACGGTACGTCCCTGCAGCCTGCAGCGCACCAGGAACCGGTTGGGCCGATCCACGAAGTCGGCGACACGGTTTTCTTTGAAAAGTCGAAGGGTTTCAGCCGGTTGACGGGTCATGGCTCCTTTTCTATTGCCCGGCCCTTGCCTCTGCAAGGGCCCGCAAAATGCGATCCGACGGTGAAACGCCGGTCAAAGTCGCCGTATCTAAATCATATAACGATACACAAACGAAGACCAAATAACAGACTCGAACGAATTTCCCCAAAGGAGCGGTGCAATGATCACGAAGGTTTTGCTTGGCCTGTCGATTCTTGCAGTGGCGGCCGCGGTGGCCTACCAGTCCAAACCCAAGGTGGAGGCGGACAGTCCGTACGAAAGGGCGACATTTGCCGGCGGATGTTTCTGGTGCATGGAACCCCCCTTCGAAAAACTCGACGGGGTCATCGAGGTGGTCTCCGGTTACACCGGCGGCGAGGAGAAAGACCCCCGGTACGAGGAGGTCGCCAGGGGGCGCACGGGCCACGCCGAGGCGGTCCAGGTCCTGTACGACCCTTCCCGGGTGACGTACGAAGAGCTGCTCGACGTGTTCTGGAGGCAGATCGATCCGACCGATCCGGGCGGGCAGTTCGCGGACCGCGGCGCCCATTACAGGACCGCCATCTTCACGCACGACGAGGAGCAGAGACGGCTTGCCGAGGCCTCGAAGAAGGCACTGGAGGACTCGGGCAAGTTCAACCGGCCCATCGCCACGAAGATCGTGGAGGCCGGGGAGTTCTACAGGGCGGAGGACTATCACCAGGACTACTACAAGAAGAGCCCCGGGCACTACAAGAGGTATCGCCACGGATCGGGACGTGAGGCGTATCTGGAGAAGACATGGGGAGCGGAGGAGATGACCGGGAAGAGCTGGAAGGGCGACTCCCGGAAGTATACGAAGCCCTCCGAGGAAGAGATGAGGAAGAAGCTCACCCCTCTTCAATACCAGGTGACCCAGGAGGAAGGCACGGAGAGGCCCTTTGCGAACGAGTACTGGAACAGCAAGAAGCAGGGCATCTACGTGGACATCGTGTCCGGCGAGCCCCTGTTCGCTTCGACCGACAAGTACGACTCGGGCACCGGGTGGCCGAGCTTCACCCGGCCGCTCGTAGAAGAGAACATCGTGGAGGAGAAGGACACGCGTCTCGGCATGATGCGGGTCGAGGTGCGAAGCAAACACGGGGACTCGCACCTGGGCCACGTGTTCCCCGACGGCCCGGCGCCCACCGGCATGCGCTACTGCATCAACTCCGCCTCCCTGCGGTTCATTCCGAAAGAGGACCTGGAAGAGGAAGGCTACGGCAAGTTCTCGCGTCTCTTCGACAATTGACTTGGAAGGAAAGGCTCATACAGCTCGACATATCGATCCGCCATCCGCTCGGGCGAGAACCGGGCCGCGCGCTCCTTGCCGGCCCGGCCCATGTTCCGCCGCAATTCCGGGTCGCGGTACAGCCGCAGAAAGGCATCCGCCAGGGCCTCCCCGTCCGCCGGAGGCACGAGCAGACCGGTCGTGCCATGTTCCACGATGTCCGGGATGCCGTCCACGTTCGTGGCCACCACGGGGAGGCTGAAATCCATCGCATCGATGATGGCGGACCCCATGCCCTCGTGCAGAGAAGGGTAGGTGAAGACGTCCAGGATGCTGAGGTAGTCGCCCACGTTGTCCACGAACCCGGCGAGTTCCACGTTCCCCAAGCCCTCCGATTCCCTGCGAAACCATTCTTCGTCCTCGCCGTGTCCCATGAGGAGGATGTGCAGGTCCGGTGCCGCTTCCCGCAGTCGGCGGGCCGCGCGGATGAGGTAGAGCTGCCCCTTGTGGGCGTTCGAAAGCTCGCCCGTGTGGCCCACCAGAAACCTGCCCGCGTACTTCCTTCGCAATCGGTCCACTGCCGCCCGATCCACGGGCAGCCCGGCCAGGGCGTCCGGGATCATGGCCACGTCCAGGTCCGGCAGGAGATCGGTCACACGATCCCGGATGACCCGTGACAGGGCCACCGCGCGGGCTGCGTGCCTGTAGGTCAGCCGGTTGATCACGTTGTTGCGGATCGGGTTGTCCACCCGGCGGGTGACGATGTAGGGCGTCCGGTGAACCATGTGTCCGGCCAGGGCGAGCTGGGCAGCCTGGCCCGTGTGTGCGTGGACCAGATCGACGCCCCTGCACACGCCCGTGTGCACGAAAAAGGGCTTCTTCAGCTCCACGATTTCCAGCCCCTCCGTGCCGGAAAGCCGCCCGGCAAGGGGAGACCCGGACCGAACGGCAAACCGCTGCTCGAATCCCCTCCCGGCCAGCGAGCAGATCAGGATCTCGGTCTGGCGACCGGACCCCCGGAAGCCCTTGTTCAAGTTCAGGTGACAGATCGTCATGGCAGGCCCACGAATGCGAAACCACCGCCGGGACGGAGGCAGCATAGGGGAACCGATTCCGGCGTGTCAAACCGGGACCGGGTTCTCCCGGGCGATCGCCTCCTATTCGAACCGGACGGCTTTTGTGGTAGATTGGAAGCCCTCGAAACAGAGCGGGCATGAGAAGGAGCAGCCATGGTTCCGGTGTCTCTGGTCAAGTGTGAGGAATACCGCGACGACCTTCTGGAGGATGCGATCGGCCGCAGCCTCGCCCATATCGGTTTTCCTCTGAGCAGCTTTGAGAACAAGAACGTGGCGCTGAAGCCGAACTTCCTGATGGCCGCTGCGGCGGACAGGGCGGTCATCACCCATCCGGCCTTCTTCCGGGCCGTGGCGCGTCTGGTCCAGGCGCACGGGGGCCGGGTCGTTCTGATCGAGTCGCCGGCCATGGAGTCGGTGAAGAAGGTGATGAGGAAGTGCGAATACCTTCCCATCGTCGAAGAGCTGGGCGTTCTGGTTCCCTCCGACGGCCGGAAGGGGGTCGTCCTCAACCCGGACGACAGGAAGTTCAGGCGGTTCGAAGTCCTGGGGTCCGTCCTGGATGTGGATGTCATCGTCAATCTCCCGAAGCTGAAGACCCACGGGCTGACCACCATCACCTGCGCGGTGAAGAACCTGTTCGGGCTGGTACCGGGGCTGGACAAGTCGCAATGGCACCTGAAGGCACCGGGCAGGAAGGAGTTCGGCGAGCTGATGCTCGATCTGAACGAGGCGCTTCTGTACGGCATGGGCAGCCCGAAGCCGATGCTGCACCTGGTCGACGCGGTGGTGGGGCTGGAGGGCAACGGCCCCGGCGCCTCCGGCACCCCCAGGAAGATCGGCGCTATCCTGGCGGGCACGAGCGCGGTGGCGACCGACTTCGTGGCCGCCGACCTGATCGGATTCGACCCTCGGGAGATCCCGAGCGTGGCGGGCGGCTTCGAAAGGAAGCTGGGCGTGTCGTCGGCCGCCGAGGTCGAATGTGTGGGTGAAGAGATCGACCGCATGCGCTTGAAGGATTTCCGGCCCTCCCGGCACGGCATATCGACGGCAACGTTGGACCGGTGGCCCTTCAACCGGAAGGGGTTCCGAAACCTCTTCACGAGCAAGCCGGTGCCCCGGGCGGAGAGGTGCACCCTCTGCTACCAGTGCATGGCGATCTGCCCGGCGGGGGCCATCGAGAGGGCGGAAGGAGGCGGGGAGGTCCCCCGCTACGACTACGACAAGTGCATCCGCTGCTACTGCTGCATGGAGATCTGCCCCGAGGCGGCCGTGGACCTGAAATCGGGCGCCCTGGAGTGGATGATGCCCGGTTCCTGAAATCTCACCTCTCACAGCAGGGGAGAATCAGCGTGGACGTGTACAAACGACTCGCAAAGAAGCTGGACGAGATGCCCCAGGGGTTTCCCCCCACCGACAGTGGTGTGGAGCTCAAGATCCTGAAGAAGATCTTCAGCCCGGAAGAGGCGGAGATGGCGCTCCGGATCAAGCCCCTTCCGGAGACGGCGGAGGTGATCGCCGAGCGGCTGGGCCAACCGGTCGAGGAGATGCGCTCCGTGCTGGACACCATGGCGAAGAAGGGGCAGATCGGCTCCTTCAAGATGTTCGGCCAGCAGTGCTACATGTTCTTCCCCTTCGTCGTGGGGATCTACGAGTTTCAGGTCTACAAGATGGACCGAGAGCTGGTCGAGCTCTTCGAGGAGTACGTGCCCGTCCTGATCAAGCAGCTCGGCGGCTACGAGCCGGCCGTGGCGCGGTCCGTGCCGGTGGACGAGCAGATCGAGTCGAAGTCGGACATCCAGCCGTACGAGAACGTGCGAGAGATCATCATGAAGGCGAAGTCCTTCAGCGTGCGGGAATGCGTCTGCCGCCAGGAGCGGGTGCTGGCGGGCAAGCCGTGCAGCCAAATCGATCCGAAGACGGAGAACTGCCTGGCCATCTCGGAAGAGGAGAACGCCTTCGACTACTTCAGCCTGGGCGGGAGGATCATCACCCGGGAGGAGGCCCTGAAGGTCATGGACGATGCAGCCCGGCAGGGCCTGGTGCACCTGCTCTTCTACAACGTGAAGGGCGGGCACGCGGGCGTCTGCAGCTGCTGCACCTGCTGCTGCGGGATCATGCGGGGCGTCAAGGAGTTCGGTGCGACCAAGCTGCTGGCGAAGAGCCATTTCGTCGCGGTCATCGATCCGGAGACGTGCGTCCAGTGCGGCGTCTGTGCGGACGAGCGCTGTCCCGTCGCCGCCGTCGAAGAGAAGGACGGGGCCTACGCGGTCCTGCCCGACACGTGCATCGGGTGCGGTGTCTGCACGATCGAGTGCCCGAGCGAGTCCATCTCGTTGGTGAAGCGGCCCGATTCGCAGCTGGACGAGCCTCCGAACGACATCATCGAATGGTCCATGAAGCGGGCGGCCGAAAGGGGAGTCGACCTGAAGATGGAATGACCCGCATGCTCTACACGTTCTCGAACACGCCGCAACTGGCCGCTCTGCAGGTGGACGTGGAGAGGGTCGGCGACCGGATCGAATTCGAGGTCCGGGGGCGGGAGAAGGACCTCTATGCCCCGCTGATCCAGCTCTACTACGACTGGTTCAACCGGACCGGCCCGATCGCGGTCCATGAAGGGCGAAACGTCTATTCCCTGTACCTGCCGCCGATCCCGAGCGGCGGGGACGCCCGTCTGCTCGAGGGCATCTTCCGTGACAAGCTCTTCCAGCTGCGCACACCGCGGGCCGTAACCATCGCCGTGACCCACGACTGCCAGTGCAGGTGCATTCACTGCAGCGCGGAAGACCACCGCACCTCCGGGGAACCCCTCTCGTGCGGGGAGATCGGGAGGGTCGTGTCCGATGGCCTCGCCATGGGCATGACGAACGTGACCTTTACCGGGGGCGAGCCGCTGCTCCGGGAGGATCTGGAAGATCTCGTCACCTCTGTGCCGGAAGACCTGGCCGTGTCCAAGGTCTTCACGAACGGCGCCCTCTTGACCGCAGAACGGGCCGCCTCCCTGAAGGCGGCCGGGCTGCAGGCCGTGAAGTTGAGCCTCGACTCGCCCGACCCCTTCAAGCACGACCGCCTTCGCCAGAGGCACGGCTCTTTTCAGGAAGTGGAGAAGGGCGTGAAAGACGCCCTGGAGGCGGGCCTGCTCGTCGGGCTGTCCACCTACGCGACGAAGGAGTCGGTTGCGGAAGGTACGCTCGGGCATCTCGCCTCCCTGGCGGCCGAGTGGAACGTTCACGAGATCAGCGTCTTCGATGTGATCCCCACCGGACGCCTGCTTCACGACGACGGGGCCCTGATGGACGAAGACACGCGGAAGGCCCTGATGGAGCAGGCCCGGACCCTGAACCGGGAGTTCGGGGGCCGGCCCCGCATCGTCACCCAGTCCTGGACCAACAGCCCCTCCGGCTTCGCCGCCTATTTCGGATGCCTGGCGGGCACCTACCAGTTTCACGTCACCGCCTACGGTGAATTCACGCCCTGTGACTTCACTCCGATCTCCTTCGGCAACGTGAGGAACGAATCGGTCGACCGTCTCTGGAAGAAGCTGGCCGCACACCCGGCCTTTTGCGAACATCGGCGGAAGTGCCGTATGCAGACACCCGCCTTCCGGGAGCAGTACATCCGGCCCATACCGGAGGGCGTGCCGCTCCCCTACCCGGTCGAGAAGCTCGACACCGGCCGTTCGTGAGGGACTCACGGAATGGCAATCCTCTTCCTGCTGTCAACGGCCCTGCTGCTGCTCGCCTGTCTCGTTCCGGTTTCGGACCGCGGAAGGCGGCACCCCGTGGAACGGGTGTCGTTCGACACGTCCGCCTATGACGAGAAACCGATCCGGATCAGCGGCCTGCTCATTCGGCCCCGGGCTGCCGGCTCCGGTCCGCTGCCGGGCCTGGTCTTCTGCCCCGGCCTGACCGCGAACAAGGAGGTCTACCTGGGGTTCTGCAGGCGGCTCGCGAATCTCGGTACGGCGGTCCTGGCCGTCGACCTGCGGGGCCACGGGCATTCGGGCGGCGCGAGCAGCTTCGGGCGCTCGGAGCAGCACGACGTCTGGGCGGCCGTCGACTTCCTCGCCGGCAGAGAGGACATCGACCCGGAGAGGCTGGGCGTGATCGGCCACTCCCTGGGCGGCATCGCGGCGACCCGGGCCGGGTTCGAACAACCGGCGGACAGGATCAAGACCACCATCGCCGTCTTCTGCTGGAAAGGATTTCAGGACGCGGTGGAAGCCGTGTTCGGACCCCTGGACAGGTTCGTTGCAAGGTGGTGGCCCTTCTTCGGGTGGTCCAGGCAGTTCTCGCTCGCGGACTCCGGGGCGTTGAACGACCGGTCCGTGATCGACCGGGTCTCGCCCGAGACCCGAACCGATTATCTGCTCCTGGTCGGGTCGCGCGACCCGTTGACCGACATGAAACGGTCGCAGGAGATCGCTGCAAAGGCTGCCGGACAGACGAACCTCGAGCCGGGGGAGACCCACGGAGACTTCTCGGTTCATTCGGCCCGCAGGATGGAGGTGATCCAGGGGGCGAATCACTTCAGCGTGCTGTCCCGAAGACGTACCCTTGCCGCGATCGAACAGTGGCTTCGGGGGAGCCTCGGTGTTGAGGGGGCCGAGAAGGCCGCCGGTTTCTCCGGCTCCGCTCTGCTTCGCACCGGCCGCAGGGCTGCCGTGCTGCTCTACGTCGTCAGCGTGATCTGTTTTACCGGCCTCCTGTTCGGCGCACTCGCGCCCGAGCAGGGCCCGGTGCGGATTGCACCCCCGTGCCCCGGCCTCCACTTCCCGGCGATCCTTGCCTTCCTCCTCTTTTCCGCACTGGCGATCCCGCTGGCACGCGCGGTCCGTCTGAGTCCCTTCACCCCCCACTGGGGGGCGGACATCGTCTCCCTCGTCGCAGTCTCCAGGACGCTCCTGTTCCTGCCCGCCCTCACCGTTCTGCTCCTCTGGGCCCGAAGCCGGGGCGGCTACTGCGTCGAGGCCCTGGGGTTCGACGCTCCGGCCATGCGGGCGGGTCTCGTTGCGGCGGGTGCGCTCTTCCTCTGGATGGTGTGCGGATGGAACCTGGTGGCCCGTACGAACCGGTTCAGCACTCTCTGGCCGGTGGTCTCTCTGCGCGAATACGTGTTGCTGGTCGTGCCGCTCTTCGTCTGCTATCTGGCCGAAGAGACCTTGTTCCGCGGCATGATCCAGAGCAGGCTTTCCGGGTTGGGCCCGGCTCTCGCGGTGCTCCTCTCCGCCCTCGCCTACGGAACGACGGCATCGGTCGGCATCACCCTGGCGGTGTTGCCCCTCTTCCCGTCCCTGTCCTATGCCGCCACTTTCCGCTCCCGATCCGCAGCGCTCCTCCCGGCGGTGTTCCTGTTCGCCCTCGCCGTCTTCACGGTCCACGGGCTTGCCGCGGCGCTCGTCTTCCACTTCACCGGCACCGTTCTCGCCCCGGCCCTGTTCCTCGCCCTCACCGTCTCGTTCCTGTTCACCGGCCCCCTCGGCATCCGAACCTACTAGAAAAAGGTTTCCCCAATTTCATCTTGTTCGTATTTTCTGCCGGTATTTCCTTGACATATTCATGCTAGTTTTGTATCCTGTCAATAGTTCCTGCCAGTAGTAGCTCCCAGCGTATTGAAGTTCAGATCAGCACTACTGCTTCCCAACAACAGAAGTCGCCGTTTCCTGTCAGGCGTGACAGTCGGGAGGGTTCCATGATGGACACCGGCCTTTCGCCCTTGGTTTCCGCCGACCGCGGGCCAGTCGAAGGGTATGAAGTGGAGAGCCGAACCCCGGAGGAACTCGAGGAGGAGATCGCCGAGCTCTGCGCACACATCGACGCGGCCACGTACCGGCTGCTCCGGGCCGTCGGGGAGCTGGATCGCCGGGAGGAATGGGCGACGGGTTTCCCGACCATGGCGCACTGGTTGAGCTGGAGGGTGGGCATCGATCTGGTGACGGCAAGACAGAAGGTGCGCGTGGCGCGGGCATTGGAGAACCTGCCCCGGATCAGCGAGGCCTTCCGCCGGGGAAAGCTCAGCTACTCCAAGGTCCGGGCCATGACCCGGGTCGCCACGCCCGAGAACGAGCACTACCTACTGTACATCGCGGAGAACGGGACGGCGTGCCACGTGGAGAACCTGGTGCGGAAGTACCGGCGGGCGACGCGGGCAGAGGACCAGGAGGAATCGAGGCGGCAGCGGGAGGAGCGGTATCTGGACATGTACACGGATGACGACGGCATGGTGGTCATCCGGGGCAGGCTCCCCCAGGGGGTGGCGGCCCTTCTCCGCAAGGCCCTCGACGCAGCCATGGACGCCCTCAGCTCTACCGACGATTCCGCGGAATCGTCCTCAACCGGGATCGCTCCCGACCAGGGGCAGGCCTCTTCGCACCCATCTTCCGGTGCCCGATTCCTCGATTCCGCGGGATCGTGGGTGCAGGGGGACTACTCCGCGAGACGGGTGGAGGCCCTCGGTCTGCTTGCGGAGGCAGCCCTCGGCCACGGGCTGGGTCAGACGGAGCGCGGCGAGCCGTATCGGGTCATGGTCCACGTGGATTCGGCAGTTCTTGCCGATCGATGCGAGGATGGGCTTTGCGAATTCGAGGATTTCGAGGGCATTCCTCCGGAAACGGCCCGCCGCCTGGCCTGCGACGCACCCTCGGTGACGTTATCCGAGGACGCCGAAGGCAATATCCTCCGTATGGGTCGCAAGGCCAGGAAGATTTCCGCTCCTCTCTGGCGGGCCCTGGTCAGCCGGGACCGGTCCTGCCGGTTCCCGGGTTGCTCGAAAACGCGTCACCTCCGGGTCCACCACATCGAACACTGGGCCCGAGGGGGCGAAACGAATCCGGAAAACCTCGTCCTGCTCTGCAGGTCGCACCACTGGGCCGTGCACGAAGGCGGATTCCGGGTAGACGGGCGCGTTCCGCACGGTCTCGTCTTCCACCGGCCGGACGGCAGCGAGCTGCCGGTTTCGCCTCCCCGTGTGCCGATCAACGGCACGGCGGGCGAAACCTTGAAACAGGCGAACCGAAGAGCGGGGCTCGAGATCAGCCCCCCGGCGGTCGACAGCCTCTGGGACGGCGAAGTCATGGACATTCACATGGCCGTCGATGGCCTTCTGGACTGTGAGGACGATCCAACGGATGACGAGGGGGAATAGAGGCTTGTGCAATGTGTCCAATTCGCAGCTACAAACGTGTCCTGACCTGACATCGCTACTTCTTGGCAAGGTAACTCGTGATGAGGTTCCGGTAGTTCGGTATGTGTTGGGAAAAGAGTTCCCCTAGGCCCTCAATGTCGTTACGCCAGTCGCGGTGCAGTTCACAGGCTATTCCAAACCAGTTCATCAACTGTACGCCGGCCCCTGCCATTCGCATCCACGCTGCATGACGAGTTACCTCATTGAAGGTACCTGAGGCGTCGGTGACGACGAACACGTCGTACCCCGCCTCGATGGCCGAAAGCGCGGGAAAGGCTACGCAGACTTCGGTCACTACGCCGGCGATGATGAGTTGCTTGCGCCCGGTCTCTTTCACTGCACGGACAAAATCATCATTGTCCCAGGCATTTATTTGACCGGGGCGCGCGATGTAGGGTGCATCAGAAAACATCTCCTTCAACTCGGGCACCAATGGGCCATTGGGACCGTCCTCGAAGCTGGTTGTCAGAATTGTGGGCAGATTGAAATAGTTCGCGCTGGCGGCGAGAGCGAGCACGTTGTTCTTGAACTCGCCTGGAGAGAAGTCCTGTACCAGCGATATCAGCCCCGACTGGTGGTCTACCAGAAGACAGGCCGCGTCATCTTTCGATAATCGCGTGTAGTTGAACGATGGGCTCATAATTGTTTACCTCCTTCTGTGGGAGTGCCTTGCGGCACATTCCGGCTCCATTCCATAAGATGTTCTCCATTCTGACGTTGATTCTAGGATTCGTGTAGTACCTCTTGCTCTTCAGAGCAGACGTCGTCATGTTCGCTGAACATTCACCTGCCCCGTGTTTCCAGACCGCCCCCTTCCAGCAGCAATGTCTGTTCAAGACATAGAATCTGGAGGTCTTTTGAGATGTCGGCAGTCCACTCTGCCGGCCAGCCCACTGGGATGCATGTCTCATTTCCAAACCTTCAGTGTCGCGAGGCTGGACGAGGAATGAATGATGTTCGCAGGATGCGACACGTCCAAGGGACCCCGTTCTCTTCTGACCATGTCAGACCGCCTCCGTCTCCCTTCTTCCGGGGCCAAGGCAGTTATGCAGCAAAGGTGAAACGCACACGTTTCATGCGTGAACAGCGAGTAGAGGGGGCGACGTCAAACCAATGGAATTCGTCGTGCCCGGTCACAGGCCATCGTCCGTCCGTTCTTCGTTGCCACATAATGAAGCGTCATTCTATTCTGCCCCCGCCCTGTCCGCGGGAGCGAAGACTGGCGATGATGCCGACATCCAACGTATTCAAGAAAGGCCATTCCCTGGAATTGATCATTCGAAACCAGGACGACCTTTTGGGTCGGCTCGGCACCTGGGGCGTCTACATGCTGCCCTTCATGCAGACCGTTACGCATCAGATTCACTTCGGGGAGTCGCACCTGCTGCTGCCGGTGATTTCGCCGCACGGTGGCTGATGCAGGGTATATGTAGGTTCCGGCTGCGTTGAGGCCGTGGGGCTCTCCTGAAAACGAAAACGGGCCGCAGCCTGGCGAGGTGCGGCCCTTCTTGCGCCCTTCAGGGCAAGCCTTGTCTATTCAGCTACCTTGGTGAACGTCCAAAGGTCAGGTCAAGCCTTCCTGCTATTCGCACACGCCGGCCGGACAGATGAGAGGCTCCTCACAGTCTGCATCCTCGGCGCACGGGTCACCTGCTATGCCGGGAGGCTGGCACGTTCCAATGTTCTCGAGAGGCGGAATGTATTCGCAGACCTCCGGAATGGGGATGTCAGGAGGCAGGCTCGCGATCAGGTCCTGGCAGGCATCTTCCAGAGAGACCGCTTCGTTGCACACCAGGTCCTCGACACCCAGGGGGGGGACCTTTTCAGCTCTGTCGCATGAGAAATCCGAATTGTCGTAGCAGGGGATCACCGGGTCATCCGTACATGCGCCCGTTGCGAGCCCGACCATCAGCAGTGCGACACACAACAGTCCTCGTTTCATGGTCACGCCTCCTTTCTAAGGTGTTGCATAAACTTAGAAATATTATTCGGTCCTTCCGGGTTTAGTGTGGGTACCCCCCATATCTTGTGGTATCTTGTAT
>CAYZMM010000041.1:0-55780 GCA_964479535.1 uncultured Thermodesulfobacteriota bacterium | reverse complement strand
AGAAGATTTCACTTATAACGCACCACCCCCTGTCCAGTCTATGGGGTCCAGCTCTGACTTCCGTCATGGTGTGTCTCCCTTTCAATCCTTACCATTGCCTTTAATGACTTATCCGACCGATGCGAAGAAACACGTCTCGGTTTATATTCAACCAATGTATCGACAGAATGGATGGTAGACTTGATTCACTGACAATCTCACAATTTGGGAGTCATGAAGGATTCTCCATGCATGCATTTCAGAGGTTTGTCGCACGTACACGAGAGCGCTTCACGTCAGCAAAGGGGTCAGGCTTTCGCTCTGCATTTTCCGAGACGGCAGGCTGAGCAACCCCTGGTGAAAGTGTAAAGTGAAAGCCTGACCCTGATTGGACGGCTGCACCGCGGCTACACTGATGTTTTTCTGAAATTTGATGGGCCGCCTGCGACGCTTCTTTCGTGGCGGGCGGAATGGAATAGGCAGGCGGCCGCAAGTGGGCCGACGGAACAGAAAGCAGGGTGGTTGCAAGTTGCGACCAGCTCCTCTCGTTCCGAGAGAAGGCACAGCCAGTCACGAACTGTGGCCGGCTTTCAGCGCTCAGGTTCTCCAAGTGGCTATCACTATGCTGGAGCCTTGAAGTCAATCGCCGGCCTGGGTGATAATGGCAGGGGTGCAAGATAGGTTTCCTCAAAAGGGGCGAAATCATGACAGCCATCGAGAAGTTGGAGCGAGAGATCCAGAAGCTCAGTCGGGAAGAACTCGCGGCGTTCCGGGACTGGTTTCGCAAGTATGATGCCGAAGAGTGGGACCGGCAGATCGAAGAGGATGCCCAGTCTGGAAGACTTGACAGGTTGAGCGAAGAGGCCCGAGCGGAGCATGAAGCTGGAAGGACCCGGGAAATTTGACGCATTTTGCCTCCCCACGTTTCTGGGAATGCTACGAGGGGCTGCCTGCTCCGGTCCGCCGTCTCGCCGACCAATCCTTCGAGATGTTGAAAGCAAACCCTCGACATCCCTCCTTGCATTTCAAGAAGATCGGGAAGTATCGATCCGTCAGAGTCGGCCTCTACTATCGCGCCCTGGCCGTCGAGGTCACTGAGGGGCTGCTCTGGTTCTGGATCGGGACTCACTCCGAGTACGAGAAGCTGTTGGGTTGATCGAGGGATTCTGCCCCCTACCCACCCACAATCCCTTCCAAATCGAAGAACGCGGCACCGGTGAGGGCGCGGTAGCGCTCCGGGTGGCAGGTGAGGAGGAAGAGCTGGAGGCGCTGGGCCGCTTCTTCCAGGATGGAGAGGACGCGGGCCAGGCGGCCGGTGTCGGTGGCGGTGAGGGTGTCGTCCAGGACGAGGAAGCGGCGGCGGTCGCCGGCGAGGACCTCGGCGAGGGCGAGGCGGACGGCGAGGTGGACCTGTTCCTTTTCGCCGCCGGAGAGGTCGAGGAGGGTGACCTCGGTGGAGGCGATCCGGGGGGTCACGGCCTGGGGCTGGAACCGGTCGGCGAGCTGGACCGAGCCGAGCCGTGTGCCGGCGATGCGCTGCAGCATGCGGGTGGCGGACTCCTCCACGGGCTTGCGCAGATCGGAGAGCACGTCGGCCTTGCACCGCTGGACCGTGTCCCGGAGGAGGCGGACAGCGTTGATGCGGAGCTCTTCGGCGTCGATGCGGGTCTCGAGCTCGGCGATCTGCTCCTCCACGCGGGAGAGTGCGGAGTAGGGGCCTGCGGTGGCGAGCTGCTCGAGACGGCCCTCTTCCTTCTTGAGGAGCTCGAGTGCGGTGGAGGCCTGTTCCTGGAGGGCGCTCCTCTGCTTCTCGAGCCGTTCGGCGAGCCGGCGGGGGTCGTCCTGAAAGGGTTCGAGTTCTTTCTCGAGTCTTTCGGCCGCTCCCTTGGCTGCATCCCACTCGAGGGAGATCTCGGCGAGCCTTGCGGACCGTTGCGGGTCGTCCATGCCGTCCTGCTGCATCCGGTCGAGCTTCTCCGAGATGGTCTTCACCTCGCGGGCCTTGAGGTCGCGCTCCGCCTGGAGCTTGGCGATGGCGAGGTTCGCGGCCTGGGCGGCCTGGGCGGCCTTGCCGCTCTCGAGTTCGGCTTCCTCCACGCGGGCGACGAAGGCCTGCTTCCTCTCCCTTGCGGCGTCGCGGAGACGGTCCGCGTCCGGCGGGGTTTCGGCCCAGGCCGGGTGGCCCCGTGACAGCTCTTCGAGGATCTGTTCGGTCTTTCGGGCCTCCTGCTCGGTCTCCTCTGCGGTGGTGCCGGACTGGAGGGTGTCGAGCCGGGTCCGGGCGTCCGAGACCTTCTGCTGGAGGCGCCGGTGGAGATCGCTCTTCGCCTCGAGCTCGTCCAGGTCGGAGGTGCCGAAGCCGGCGGTGAGGGCCTCGAGGTTGCGGGCCTCCTGAGCGACCTCTTCACGGAGTTCTTCGACCGTGCCTGCGGGGCCTCGGGCGCGGATGCGGGCCAGGCCCTCCAGGTCCACGACCACCTCGGGGGCGCCCTTGACGAGGACGGGCGTGCCCGGGGCGATCTCTTGGCGGCCGGTTGCCTCGGCGGCGAGGATCTCCATACTGGCGGGCCGGTGGGGCACGATCTCCAGGGTGATGAGGGCGGCGTCCAGGCGGACCTGGGCCTCGTCGCGGGCTGTGCGGGCCCTGCGGATCGCCTTGAGGGCGTTTGCGTCGGGGGCCACGGTTGCGGCGAGCTCCTTCTTCCCGGTTTCGAGGGACAGGGCGGCCTCCCGGATGCGCTCGAGCCGGGACCGGAGCTCGGCGAGGCGCTTTCCGGCCTGCACGAAGCGTTCGGCGTCCTCGGCCTCCTTCTCGGCCCGGTCCACGGCCTCCCGTCCCTTGCGGACTTCCTCCAGAAGCGAGCGGGCCTGTTCGGCCTTGGCGTTCAGCCGGGCGAGCTCCTTTTCCCGTTCCGAGGCGTCCGTTGCGAGACGCTCGAGGTCTTCGCAGGCGCGGGCGAGTTCCCTGCGGGCCGTCTCGATCCCCTCGATGCGCTGCCGGAGTTCGGCGTGGCGGGCCGAGGCGGTCTTCATCTGCTCCTGCCGGAGGTCCCGTTCCGTGACGAGGGTGGTGTAGGACTGGGACTCGAGCCTCGCCTTGGCGAGTTCCCGGTCCAGGGCTTCGGCGTCCCGCTTCGCCTGGGCACGCTCGGAGCGGAGGTCTTCGACGCGGCGGCTCGCCTGCTCGAAGACCTCGAGGTCGTCGAGGAGCCGCCGCTGCTCCTCTCGAAGCTGCCGGAGGCGGTCCTCGAGTCCCAGGACCTCGGGTGCGTCCTTGCCGGTCCGGAGCCTGCCGGTGGGGCTGAAGTACCGGAGAAAGGCGGCCTCGATCTTCTCCTCCAGGCGGCCCATGCCCGGGCCGGAGACCTGCACGCCGAGGGAACCCTGGATGTCCTCGACCAGGTTGCCGGAGAGCTCGGGCACCTCGAGCCCGCCCTGGGGGACGAGAAGGACCTGGGCCAGGCCCCAGTGGGCCGGCTTGGAGAGGCCGCGGCCGGGGGTTCCGGCGGAGAAGAGGGTGCGGACGAAGGCGTCCGCTTTCTCGCCCTCGGCGAGGCGGACGAACCGGTTCTCTTCCTTGCGGAGGAGCTCGGAGGAGGCGTTGTCCAGGAAGCGCTTGGTGAGCAGGTAGTCGGTTCCGGCGTCGGTGAACTCCAGGGTCACCTCCGGGGAGAGGTCGCGGCCCCAGGGGCGGAGGGACTCCACGTCGCGGCCGCCCACCCGGTGGCTGTCGAAGAAGCCCCGGAGGAGGGCCTCGAGGAGGGTGGACTTGCCCGAGGCGTTCGGCGCGTGGATCACGTTGATCGACTCGGAGAAGGGGCCGACCGTCGTGGGGTCGGCGAAGCAGCGCCAGCCCTGTACCGCGATGGTCCGCAGGATCATGGTTCGGTGCCCTCCTGTGCGAGGGCGTAGAGTTCCATGAGGGCCTGGGCGGCGACCCGGGGGGAGGCGTCCGGGTCGGGGGCGGCGGGAGGGTCGGCGGCGGCCAGCTCCCGGAGCTGGAGGGCCGCCTCGCGCAGGACGCCCTGGGGGATCCCTTCGAGCCAGGTGTCGTCTTCCGGCGCGGGCCGGAGGCCGGCCGTGTCGAGGCGGTGGTGGAGGAAGCGGGAGGCGAGGAGTTCCTCGAGGCGGGCGAGCTCGGGGCCCACCGAGCCGGGCAGGAGGCCGGAGAGGCGGACCTCGATCAGGGTGCCGTCCGGGTTCTCCGCCTCTTCCACGAGGGCGCGCACCCGGGTGAAGTCTGCTTCCCGGCCGATCTCCTGCTCGAGGGTGAGCCAGTGGAGGGTGCCGGTGCGAAGGGGCGTGACGGTGGGCGGTGCACCGGGTGCGGCGATCTCCACGAGGAGGATGTTGCCGCTGTCCCGTTCGCCGAAGCGGGTGGTCTCGTGGGTGCCGGAGTAGGCCATGCGGGCCGTGCCGGCCGGGTCCTCGTAGAGGGCCGTGGAGTGCCAGTGGCCCAGAGCGAGGTAGTCCAGGCCGGTGCGGGCGGCCGCGTCACGGGGCACGGGGTGGTCTGGCGAGAGCTGGGGCATGCCCTCCACGGTGCCGTGGGCCAGGCCGAGGGTGATCCCGTCGGCGTCGGCCGTGTCGATCCAGGAGGTGGGGTCCTTTCGGGCGTGCTTCTCCAGGACCGGGCAGGGGAACAGGGTGCCTCCGGGGATCTCGACCGGCTCCGGGGAGGTGAGGACCCGGATCTTCTCCTGGCCGGACCAGGCCGGGTGATCCCAGACCGACCCCGGGACCAGGGGGTCGTGGTTGCCCGGGATCAGGTAGACCGGTACCGGGGACCCGGCCAGGATGTCCGCCGACTTCTGCACGAGCACCCGGTCCACGGCGTTGTCCTCGAAGGTGTCGCCGGCCAGGAGGATGAACTCCGCGCCTTGGGTCCGGGCCGCCTCGACCACCTTTCGCGCGGCTTCGAGCCGTGCCTCCCGGAGCCGTGCGCCGGCGGCGCCGACGTGGGCCGCCTTCATGCCGATCTGCCAGTCTGCTGTGTGGATGAATTTCATTGTGCGATCTTACCGCGCTTTCCGCCGCGAGTATACTAGGGGCGATGGCCAGATGCGGTCAAACCTCGCGAAAGGAAGAAGGCGGCACGATGGGGGGAGCGCTGAATTTTGACAGTCCTTCTGTAACGGGCCACAATACCGCAGAAGGAAAGGCTCCTTGAAGGCAAGGAGCAGAGGAACCATGCCCCGCCTCTACGAAGACACGCGGCCGGAGATCGAACGTCTCCAGGTCGAGAAGATGCGTCAAACACCCGCTTGGCGCAAGCTCGCAATGGTGTCCCAGTTGAACGACACGGTGCGCGCAATGGCTCTGAGCGGCCTGCGCCAGCGTAACCCGTTCGCCTCCGGCGAAGCCCTGCGTCGCATGCTGGCGGATCTGCTCCTGGGAGAGGAACTGGCCGCCCGCGTATACGGTCCGGCACCGCATTCCGGAGGCAGGGGTGCTCCCTGATCCCTTAGCCGTCACACTCATGGTTGTCGAGGCGCTGGATGAACTCGGGGTTCCGTACTTGATTGCCGGCTCCCTGGCAAGCTCGGTGCACGGTGAGGTGCGTTCCACGTGGGACACGGATCTGGTTGCCGACCTGAGCACGGATCAGGCAGTGCCGCTGGCCGAAGCGCTTACGGGCAGGCTCTACGTGGACGCGGAGATGATCCTGGACGCCATCAGGCATCGCCGTCACTTCAACGTGGTCCATCTCGACACGATGTTCAAGGTAGACGTGTTCGTTCCGAAACAGCGGGACTTCGACAGGATGCAGATTCGCCGGAGACAGGAACACGTCATCTGGTCCGACCCTGTGCACAAGGCCTTTGTGGCAAGCCCGGAAGATACGATTCTGGCGAAGCTCGACTGGTACCGGCAGGGTGACGAGGTTTCCGAGAGACAATGGAGGGACGTGATCGGCGTGATCAAAGTTCAAGGTGATCGCTTGGACGTGGAATATCTGCGCAAGGGTGCGATCGAATTGGCCGTGGGGGACCTGTTAAAAGAGGCACTCGCCGAAGCCGGTCCCCGCTGACGGGGCTTCCCCGTCTTCTCCCGTTCTGCCCTGCTGAAAGCAGGTTGCGTGCGATCTCACCGGTTGACACTTCACCGCCCGTGATGCATCCTCTTTCGTTTGGTCGTGTGGCATTTCGTGGCCGAGTGTGCGTAGCGGGTCGTTCAAGCATCCCGGTTACCGCTTCATGAAAGGAGATCGAACGATGAAGACGAGGCTTGCGGTCCTGGTTCTGGTGCTGTGGGCGGGCACGGCCTTTGCCGGGCCGCCGTCCCTGACGGGCGGAAGGCAGATGCCCGTGGGATTCGCCCATCAGCTGGGCCTGGGATGGCCGAGCGTGTACTACGAGTACTGGCGTTCCGGCACGCCGGACTGGGGGGTCGGCGGCGAGATCGTCTACGGGGACTGGTCGGGCGAGTTCTCCGACATGAAGGTGGCCGGCGCGGTCAATCTTCCCGTGCGGTGGCAGCTCAAGAAGACCGGGCAGACGAACCTCGCTTTTCAGGTGAAGCCCGGGATGCTGCTGGGGAGCATGGACATCGGGAGGGACGACCGCTTCGTCTTCGGGCTGCGCAGCGAGTTCAGTGTGCCCGTGTCGATCGACCTGACGCCGAAGGTGAACCTCATCACCGGGGGGGCGATTCCCCTGACGTACCTGGTCATCGATGACGCGGACGATCCGCTGGTGCTCCCCATCCTGGCCCGGCTCGGCGCCGAGGTGAAGGCCACGGAGAAGATCACCCCGTGGCTCGTCTTCGAGCTGGGGCCGGCGATCGCCTTTGCGGACTCGGACACCGAGACGGAGTTCGCCTTCCGGGTCTGGGCGGGCAGCACCTTCTGGTAGAGACGTGAGGGGCAACGAAAGGTTAGACGATTCATTATCTTGAGGGGAGATTCCAATGGAGAAGGTAGCCGACGGCCTGTTTGTCAGCGTGGAGTATACCGGAACCCTTGAAAACGGTGATGTCTTCGACACCAGCAAGGGTCGCCAGCCGCTGGAGATCAAGATGGGCGAGGGCCAGTTGATCGAGGGTTTCGAGTCCGCGCTCGCGGGTATGTCGTTGAACGAGACGAAGGTCTTCACCCTCGACCCGGAAGATGCGTACGGTCACCGGGATGACGAAAGAATGTACACGTTTCAGCGGTCCGAGTTGCCGCCCCATGTGGAAGTCCAGGAGGGGCAGACCATCGGCATGCGCAGCCCGGACGGGCAGCAGTTTCCCGCCGTTGTGGCCAAGGTCGACGATGCTCAGGTGACCGTCGACCTGAACCATCCCCTGGCCGGAGAGAAGCTGACGTTTGACATCAAGGTGGTCGGCATCAGCGAGAGTGCCACCCAGGCCGTCGGGTGCGGCTGCGGTTGCGATTGCGGCGAAGAAAGTCACGGCGGCGGCGACTGTGGGAGTGGCTGCGACTCAGGGTGCTCTTAGTCCTCCATCTCAACAATACGGTGGCATTCGGATGCCGATCCATCCCGGCAGGCTGCGTTGCTCGTCGGTTAAATACTCCCGGTATTCGCCCTCCTCGCGCCTTGCCTGCCGGGCGCCTCGGCATCCTCGGTGCGTCACCGTATTGTTGAGATGGAGGACTTAGGGCCGAGTCATCCGTCCGGCCTTGCCCTTCTCGCAAGCCGCTGATCCAACACGAAGGGCTGCGGCCCCCGGGGGCGGATTCGCTTGAAATCGGGGTGGGCCGGGTTGATGAGCTCGTTGAATTCGTCGTCGACCACCACCGAGGGTACGCGGAGAAGAAGGGTCTCGTTCGAGAGGGCCCACTGGCTTCCCAGGGTGGCGAGCTTCTGGGGAGGGGGATAGGTCCTCCAGTTTCTCGGCAGGGAGGTCGGGTCGATCGTCTTCGTCTCGACGTCGTCCGGGACGTCGATGCGGAGGATGCTCAGGTCGGGCGGTGCGAGGGCCATGGGCAGGTGAACGAGCACCTCGAGAGCGGCCAGCGCCCTGCTTTCGGACGTGTAGACCAGAGCCGTGCCCCTGCGGTTCCAGCGGCCCCCGTAGAGACGGGAGCCGGTGCCGGAAAGATCCTGGACGAACCGTGTCCTGGCGATCCGGAAGAGCTGCATCACGAGACGATGCCGTGCTCGATGCGGCCGAGTTCGTCGAGGACCAGCTCCGTGCCGAAGCGGGAGCCGAGAAGCTCGAGGGGCGTCTTGTCCGCGAGGGCCGTGCTCGGCTGGTTCGCCCAGGCGAGAAACCTTCCCTTTTCCCCGAAGACCTCGGCGCCCCTTGCCGCGACCTCTGCGATCTGGAGGACCTGTTCGGAGACGGTCCGGTTCAGGGGCTTCCTCGGGGTGTATCTCTGAAGGGACCTCTCCGTGATGGGAAGGAGGCCGGCCATGTCCTTCAGGGACAGGGAGAGATGGCCGGCGAGCCTGGAGACGGCGTCCTTTGGGAGGCCGCGGCCGGCGAGCTCGACGAGGTCCATCCGGCTCCGGAGTCGCGTGCCGAGCACCTTCTGCCCGCCGAGAATGCGTGAGACCTGCGCGAGTTCCATGTGTGGTTCCCTCCTGAACGCTTACGACATATGTCTTAAATTATAGCGACATATGTCTAGCGTGTCAAGCAGGGAGTCAGTCCGCCCGCTTCTTGCCGAGGAGCTCGATCTTGTAGCCGTCCGGGTCTTCCACGAAGGCGAGGACGGTGGTGCCGCCCTTCATGGGGCCGGCTTCGCGGACGACCTTGCCGCCCCGTTCCTTGATCCTGTCGCACGCCTCGTAGACGTCGTCCACCTCCAGGGCGATGTGGCCGTAGCCGTTGCCCAGGTCGTAACCGTCCACGTCCCAGTTGTGGGTCAGCTCGATGACCGCCTCTTCGGATTCGTTTCCGTAGCCCACGAAGGCGAGGGTGAACTTGCCGGCCGGGTAGTCCTTCCTGCGGTGGAGCTTCATGCCGAGGACTTCGGTGTAGAACTGGATCGACTCGTCCAGGTTGCCTACGCGGATCATGGTGTGGAGCAGGCGCATTGAGGGCTCCTTCCTTTTAGAGCTTTTCCAGGGCCATGTTGATTTCTTCCTTGACCAGGCCGTCCTCTTTGGAGAGCCGGGCTTCCAGGGCGGTCCTGGCCCTGGTTCCGCCGAGCCTGCCCAGGGCCCAGGCGCACATGCCGCGGACCGTTTCGTCCGAGTTGACGGCGAGGGTCTGCGCCAGGATGGGCACGTGGGCCGTGTCGCCCGCGTTGCCCAGGGCCCGGGCGGCGTTCATCTTCCACTTGCCGATGTTCTCCTTCGGGATGTAGAACATGAGGGGCCAGACCTTGTTCTCGTAGTGTTCCTGGGACATGGTCAGGAGCAACTCGGGCTGGAAGTCCCCGGCCCGCTCCATGAGGGGCGGGTTCTCCGGGAGGGCCTGGTTCATCCAGGGCTCGTTTCGGGGGCAGACGGCCTGGCACCGGTCGCAGCCGTAGATCCATCTGCCCATGGGCTCCCGGAGCTCCATGGCGGTGATGCCCGGCGCGTAGTAGGTGTTGAAGGGGATGCACTTGAGGGGGTTCATCTTCTTCGGCTTGTACAGGGCGCCGGTGGGGCATGCGGCGATGCAGGCGTTCTTGCACCAGGAGGGGCAGCCCACTTCGATGGAGGGCTCGTCCGGCTCGATCTCAGCGTCGACGAGGATGGGGATGCTCACCAGCCAGGAGGCGCCCATCATGGACTTGCGGGCGTAGGCGAAGCAGTTCTTGCCGTAGGTGACCAGGCCGGCCCGGGCGGCGGACATGCGGGCCGGGATCTCTTCGCCCTGGTGCATCTGAAGCCCTTCTTCGCCCAGGAACCCGAGGAAGCTGACGATGTTGAGGACCCAGTCCTGCTGGGCGATGCGGTCGTCGATCTGGTAGCACCGGCCGTACTTGCCCACGAGATCGGCCGGGAAGTGCTTCTGGTGGTAGTTGTAGATCAAGACCACCGTGGATCTTGCCCAGGGATGGTTCTGCGAGAGGCCGGCGCCCTGTCTCATGTCGAAGCCGGCGTCCTTCACCCACTGGTACATTTCCGCCGGGCGGGAGTCGATCTCCTTGATGTAGAGGTCCAGGGGTTTCGCGGTGGTGAAGCCCACGTCCTCGAAGCCGAGCTCCAAGGCCTTTTCGGTGATGCGCTGTTTGAGGGTCATATCGGCTCTCCGTTGGGTGGGGGGTGCGTCGTCGCTTCGCTCCTCGCAAGCTCCGGGCAACTTAGAAACTTAGGGGACGTTGTTTACTTCATTAACTTCAGGAGTTCGGTGGCTGTCCCCGAACTCGGTCGGTGCGATCATGATACCGCACATGGCGAGGGGAAGGAAGCAGGCGACGTTGCAGAAGCCGTCGTTCCTGAACCGCCATTCCTGCGGCAGGAATCCGTCAGCACAGTGCGCCAGTGGCTTCCCGTGCCCGTGCACCACGCCTGGATTCCCGCCCCCGCTTTCGCGGGGGAAGGATGCTTCGTGGAGCCGGGAGGGTGCGTCGTCGCTTCGCTCCTCGCAATCTTCGACGTCGAGGCTGGCGCTCCCTCGCGATTTCCGGATTGAGTTCAGTGGCTGTCCCCGAACTTCAGTGCGACAAGCGAATGTTGCGAGCGAAGCGAGGCAACCTCCCGGCCGTCATCGCCTCCGGATTCCCGCGTTCGCTGGACGACGTCAGGCGGTGCCGGCCAGGGCATGGGGGCCTGATCCCTGGCACCTGATCCCTGACCCCTCACGTGGCTTCTCCTGTTGCCTTCCGTCCCGAGTACGTTTGTCCCTCAGCCCGGGATGTAGGGGATGGTGTCCCGGGGGCGGGGGTAGGAGGCGAACAGGGTGTGGCCGCCGTGGCGGGCGAGCACCTCGTTGTTGCCGTCCTCGATCAGGGTCGCCCGGGCGTCCCGGAAGAGCTTCTCCGGCAGGTACTCCCTGGAGAGGCCGTTGCCGCCCAGGAGCTGGATCGCGTCGTTCGCGTTCTCCAGACAGAGCTGCGTGGCCGTGATCTTCGCCGCCATGGAGTACTCCGGGAAGCCGGGTGCGATCCGCATGTTCAGGTTGATGGCGGCTCGTGAGAGGGCCCGGCAGGTCTCCACGCGGGCGAACATCTCGAAGATCCGCTGCTTGATGGAATAGTGCTCGGCCAGGGGCCGGCCGCCCTGCACGCGCTCCTTGCAGTAGGTGAGGGCCTCTTCGTAGGCGGCCCGGGCCAGGCCGGTCGCCCATGTGGCCATCCACGCGTTGGCGAGCGCGAGAATCCCTTCCTCCATCATGGGGTACATGTCCGGCGCGATGATCCGGTACCGGTCCGGGACCCGGACGTCGTCGAAGAAGAGCTCTCCCTGGTTCAGGTCCCGCTGACCGATCTTGTTGAGAGGCTTTCCCTTGGAGCAGCCGGGCAGGTCCATGGGGATGAGGAAGATGCTGAAGCCGGCGAGGCCCATGTCCGGGTCGGTCTGGCAGTGGAGCTGGCAGTGGGTGGAAATGGTTCCGCCCGAGACCCAGGCCGCTTTCTGGCCGTTGATGACCCAGTCGTCGCCGTCTTTCCGGGCCACGCAGTTGGTCCGGATCGGCTTGGTGAAGAAGTCCTCGCCCATGCCGATGTTGTCCGAGCCGTGGTCCGGCTCGGTACCGCCCCAGCAGGCCCGGAGACTTCCGTCGGTGCTGGCGCAGTAGGGAACGGTGAACTCCTTGATCAGCTCCTCGTTGCCCGTGAAGGCGGCGGTGTAGGCGACGAAGCTGCAGACGGCGAGCTGCACGGCCAGGCCGAAGCTGCCCCAGGCCAGCTCCTCCATGACGATGTGGGTCTGAAGGGGGGTGAGCCCCATGCCGCCGACCGCTTCGGGCAGGAGCGCCTTGTGGTAGCCGAGCTCGTAGGACTTCTTTAGAAAGTCGTAGAGGGGCGAGCCGTCGGCGATCACCTCCTCGGGGGTCATCTCGTCGAGGGCCTTGGCCGTGGGCCGGATGACCTCCCGGGCGAACTGGTGAGCGGCGGCCTTCAGGGCCAGGTCTTCATCGGTGAGGTCCAGGTTGACGTCGAAGTAGTCCATGAGAGGTTCCTCCCTTTACGTTGCCGGGGATTCCCGCTTCCGCCGGGGCTGGCGGTTGCGGGAAGGACGGCGCAGGGTGCTTGGGGTTTGCGTCGGTCGCTTGCGCTCCCTCGCAATCTTCACTTCGTTTCGACTTCACTCCGTGTATTTGTAGGTCATGCGTCTCGCGAACCTGGTTGCCAGGGTGGGGAAGAGTCTCGTCAGCAGGTCCATGAATTTGGCGTCGCCGCCGATCAGGACCCGCTGTTTGTTCTTCTCGATGGCGGAGATGATGGTGCGGGCCGCCTCGTCGGCCGTGGTCTTGAAGAGCTTCTCGTCGTAGACGCTCACCATTTTGTCTTTGTCCATGTCCGGCCGGACATGCTTTCGAAAGCGGGCGTTTCGTACGATGTCGGTCTTGATCCCGCCGGGGTGGACCACGGTCACCCCCACCGGGGTGCCGTGCAGTTCCTGCCGCAGGGTCTCGGTGAATCCCTTCACCGCGAACTTGGTGGCGCAGTAAGGGCCGTTGCACGGATTGGGCACGATGCCGTTGATGCTGGAGATGTTGACGATGTGGCCGTCGGGCTCCTTCTTCAGGTAGGGGAGGAAGGCCTTGGTGCCGTGGACCACGCCCCAGAAGTTGATGTTCACGATCCACTCGAAGTCCTCATAGGAGACGTCCTCGATCGTGTCGCCCACGGCAACGCCCGCGTTGTTGATGATGATGTTGACCTTGCCGTGTTCCTTGACCGCGTCGTCGGCGTACTGGTGGATACGCTCGCGGTCGGCCACGTCCACGATGTGGGTGGTGACGTTCACGTTCCGGTGGGTGATGAGACTCGCGGTTTCGGCCAGGCCCTGCTCGTTCACGTCGGAGAGGGCGAGGTGGCACCCTTTGGCGGCGAGGTTCGTCGCCAGGGCGCGGCCGATGCCCGAGGCGGCGCCGGTGACGGCGGCGACCTTGTTGGTGAGCGTCTTCATGTTTTTTCCTCCTTCATGTGCGCAAACGGATGACCATCGTTTCCCCGCGAACGAGTCATCCCCGCGAACGCGAGGATCCCGTGGCCCAGTGTGCTGAGGCATCCCTGGCCGCGCAGGGACTGTGGGGAGGGGTGCTGGGAGGTTGCTTCGTCGCTACGCTCCTTGCAATCTCCTTCAGAGGCTCCAAGGGATTCCTGTCTCCTCCTGCGCGGGGCCAGGCTCTGCAATGGGATGACGGAGCCGTGAACCGGGATAGCGATGTGGTTACCCCGAGTATTTGGTGGTCATGTACCGCACGAATCGGGTCGCGGAGACGGGAAAGAGCCGCGTGAAGCGGTCCAGGAACCTGGCGTCTCCTCCGATCATGACCCGCTGCTTGTTCTTCTCGATTCCGTCGATGATCGTACGGGCCGCGAAGTCGGCGGTGTTGCGGACGACCTTCTCGTCAAAAGATGCGGCCAGCTCTTCCGGGGTCTTCTCGGGATTCACGCCCTTGCGGATGCGGGCGTTCCGGACGATGTTGGTGCCGATGCCCCCCGGGTGGACCACGGTCACGCCCACCGAGGTTCCGTGCAGTTCCTGCCGGAGGGTCTCGGTGAAGCCCTTCACTGCGAACTTGGTGGCGCAGTAGGGGCCGTTATTCGGGTTCGTTACGATGCCGTTGATGCTCGAGATGTTGACGATGCGGCCCTCCGGCTCCTTCTTCAGGTAGGGGAGGAAGGCCTTCGTGCCATAGACCACGCCCCAGAAGTTGATCCCCACGATCCACTCGAAGTCCTCGTAGGAGACGTCCTCGATCGTGTCGCCCACGGCCACGCCCGCGTTGTTGATGAGGATGTTGACGCGGCCGTGCTGTTTCACCACGTCGTCGGCGTATCGGTAGACCTGCTTGCGGTCGGCCACGTCCACGATGTGGGTGGTGACCTTCACGTTCGGGAGGGTGACGAGGCTCGCGGTCTCGGCCAGGCCCTGCTCGTTCACGTCGGAGAGGGCGAGGTGGCAACCTCTGGCGGCGAGGTTCGTCGCCAGGGCACGGCCGATGCCCGAGGCGGCGCCGGTGACAGCGGCGACTCTATCGGTGAGCTTCCTCACTTGGATGCTCCTTCGATGAGGCCTGGTGACACTCCCCGCCCCATTTCCGCCCCTGGTTTCCTGCTGGGTGAGGGGGGGGTGGCTGGGAGGTTGCTTCGTCGCTACGCTCCTCGCAATCTTCGACTTCGTCGCTGCGCTCCTCGCAATCTCCAGCGCCGGTGCCGCCTCAAGACAGGGGACGTTGTTTACTTTGTTAACTTCTTTTCTGAAACATGCACCTGTGAGACGGAGAAAGTCAACAAAATAAGCAACGTCCCCCTCTTCAACGTCCCCTCTTTGGCGAAAGAAGTTAACAAAGTAAACAACGTCCCCTTATTTTCTTACTGGGGGCCCTGGTAGACTTCGAAGAAGCGCATCATGAGTTCTTCGGGGACGGACAGGTTCGCCTGGAGGTCGGTCTTCAGGCAGACCACGGTGGGCCCGGCGGTCTCCTTGGCCGCCTTGATGGCAGGGCCCACCTCTTCCGCCGTCTCCGCGTAGAAGCCGGTGCAGCCCAGGCCCTCGGCCACCTTGTCCCAGCGGACTTCGCCCATCTCCGTGCCGAAGGTCTTGCCCCAGAGCATCATCTCGTTCGGGATCTCCATGGTCCACTGGCCCTCGGCGAAGACCACGGTCGTGATGTTCAGCTTCTCCCGGGCCGCGGACTGCATCTCCATGAAGTTGAAGCCTGCGGCGCCGTCGCCGGTCACGCAGACGACCTCCCGGTCCGGGTTGGCGAGCTTGGCGCCCACCGCGTACGGGACGCCGATGCCGAGCATGCCGAGCTCCAGGATGCTGTGGTAGGAGCGGGGCCAGGTGGCGGGCAGGAACTGGTGCGCCCACAGGCCGGTCATGCCGCCGTCGGCGAGATAGATCGCGTTCTTACCGAAGGCCGCGCCCACGGCCTGCATGGCCCGTGCCGGGTGAATGCCCGGGCCGGGCCAGTCTTCGACCGTCTTGAAGGCCTCGCTCCAGGACTCGCGGGCGAGCTTGCCGTAGCGGGCCAGGTCGGTGCCGTCCTTCTGGTTCACGTCCATGCCCTTCAGGACCCTGACGAGCCCCTCCAGGGTCGGCCGCACGTCGGCGACGATGCCCAGGGTCAAGGGGCGGGTCACCCCCATGTTGCGGGGGTCGATGTCGATCTGGATGAACTTGTGCTTCGCCGCGTCCCCCCAGTACTTGTCAAAAGGAAGATCCAGGTTTCCGAGGCGGGAGCCGGCCACGAGCACCACGTCCGCCTCCTGCTTCACCTTGTCGCCGGCCGGGCCGAAGCTGTAGATGTGGTTCGGGTGGTCGATGGGCACGGTGGAGCGTCCGGCCATGGTGCTGAAGACCGGGCAGTTGAGCATCTCCACGATCTCCATGAGAGCGGCGTTCGCGCCGGAGCGGTCCACGCCCGAGCCGGAGATCACCAGGGGCCGCTCGGCCGAGGCGAGCAGTTCGGCCGCCTCCCGGATCTGGCTCTCGGGCGGCTGCGGGAGGCCGCAGCGGTACTGCCGGGGCGGGAAGATCGGGGCCGTCTCCTCCTCGCCGGTCTCGTACAGGACCGGCATGGGCGTTTCGATCTGGACCGGACCGGGCCGGCCGAGCCACATCTCCCGGTAGGCCATGCGGACGATCTCCGGGATGCGCCCCCAGCTGAAGACGGGCGCGCCCCACTTGACCGCCGGCTTGAACACGTCGAGCTGGTCCTGGCCCTGGAAGGTGGAGGGCGGGGAAGGGTAGACGATCTCCGGCCGGTGCTGGGACGTGATCACGATGACCGGGACCCCCTCGTGCCGGGCCGTGATCACGCCCGGCAGCAGGTTGGCCGAGCCGGGCCCGGGATTGCCGAGCACGACGGCCACCTGGCCGCTCGTCCGGTAGACGCCCTCGGCCATGTGCACGGCCGCGGCCTCGTGGCGGATCGGAACGAGCCGGATGTCGTACTTCTCCAGGGATGCCAGAAGGGGGTCGATCTCCGGGCAGGGGAGCCCGAAGATGAACTTGACGCCTTCGTTGGCGAGACAGCGCGCGAGCAGCTCGCCTCCGTTGATTTCTGCCATGGTTTGCCTCCGTTCTTTGTGAGTCCGGGTCATTCGGTTCGAGGGGGGTTGCCGCGTCGCCTGCGGTTCATCGCAATTTCCTGTGAGATATCAAGGGGTCCCCGCTTGCGCGGGGACAAGTCTACTTGTCCGAGGTGGCGGGCAGTAAGAAAGCGCGTCCCCTCTTCCAGAAGTACCTTCCCAGCCAGTTGTAGAGGGAAGGGGAAATCCGGTGCAGCAAGTACAGGGGCCACACATGCCCCGGCGTGGCCATGATCGCGATGTCTTTCTTGAGCGCCTTCACACCGTCCCTGGCCACCACCGCAGGATCCGTTCCCTTGGTCGCGTAGAGGTCGACGAGCCGCGATTTCACTGACTCGGAGTCCTCTCCGCCGGCGAACCGAATGTCCCCGTCCCTTATGATATTCGTATTGATCACGCCCGGGCAGAGGGCGGTGACGCCTATGTTGTGGTTTACCAGCTCCATGCGCAGGGTCTCGGCGAGGCTGACCATGGCCGCCTTGGTCACGTTGTAGGGCGCCATGCCGGCCATGGGCGCGAGGCCCGCGCCGCTCGCCGTGATCAGGACCGAGCCCTCCTGCCGCTCGATCATGCCGGGCACGAGAAGCTGGATCATGTAGATCACGCCCCAGAGGTTCACGCCCAGGACCCACTCCCACTCCTCCAGGGTGGTGTCCTCGAGACGTGCCCCATGGCCCACGCCGGCGTTACAGCAGAGAACGTGAAGGTCGCCCCACTCCGTTCTGAACCGCTCGGCAAAGGCCCTGGATTCTTCGAGGCTGGCGTGGTCCACCCTGTAGCCGCCCGCCTTCACGCCCTTGCCCTCGATCAGGGCCTTCGCTTCATCGATCCGTTCCTGGACGATGTCCGTGATCACCACGTTGGCGCCATCGCCGGCCAGGGCCAGGGCGAGCTCCTTTCCTATTCCGGATCCCCCTCCGGTAACGATCGCCGTCTTTCCGCGAAAGGACTTCATCGGCAGGCCCCCTATGTTCATGATCTGGTAAATGGTATATGTATTCTTGCAGCGTGTATGGACGGAAGAGGATCGCAACAAGCAAGAACACTATAATTACCATAGGGAATTGCGATAAGTCTATTGAATATTTTTTATCATTTTGATATCCAATCTCTATCATGGCCGAGATCAGCAGGTTCCAGCATCTTCTGGCGGTTGTGGAGCACGGCGGCTTCCGGCGGGCCGCCGAGGCGGTGCACCTCACACAGCCCGCCCTGAGCAAGAGCATCCAGAACCTGGAGGACTCCTTCGGCACCCAGCTTCTGGAACGCCGTCCCCGGGCCGTGGTCCCCACCCCTTTCGGCGAGATCGTGATCGAGCGGGCGCGGAAGATCCTGGCCGACATCGACCAGATGAAACGGGAGGTGGATCTGCTCAAGGGGTTCGAGTCCGGCATGCTCATGGTGGGCTGCGACCCCTACGTGGCCAGGGGCGTGATCGCGCCCGCCCTGGCGAATCTCGTGACGGCCCACCCGAAGCTCCGCTACGAGGTGGAGGTGCAGGGCTGGTCCGTTCTGAGGGAGCGGCTGCTCAACCGCCGGATCGACCTCCACGTGGGCGGGGCTCCCGAGGTTTACGGCGGCGAGGTGCACACGATCGAGTTCGTGGCGCCGCCGCCGGTGTATTTCTGCCGTGCGGCTCACCCCCTGGCGCAGAGGCCGGGCTTTCCCGTGGAGGAGTTGCTCCGCTACCCGCGGATCGGAAACGAGGCGGCTCCCGCCTGGACGAGGATGTACGCAGAGGTGTTCGGGTTCGACCCGGGGAGCGACGAGGCCCTGCACTTCCGGTTCGCCATGTCGAACGACTGGGAAACCCTGAAGGCGATCGTGAAGATGACCGACTCGGTTTCGGCCGGACCGAGGGAGGTCGTGCAGGACGAGCTGGAATCCGGCGTCTTCGTGGAGCTGGACCTGGATCTGCCCGAGGTCGAGCTTCGGGTAACCGTGGCCTACCTGAGGGACCGGGTCCTTCCGCCCGCGGCGGAGGCGCTGATCGAAGAGGTCCGTCGGGTCACGTCCTGACCCGGTTTTGTGTGTCGAGGGAGGTCTGATCGCCGTTGACTGATTTTTCGATCCCGGTCCCGTATCCTTTCGCCTTGCCCTGGAACAGCGCACCTCTGCGGTCAGAGGAACGATGAGGAACGGAAAGGATGGCTGGGTCGTGGTTGCGGCCGCCTTCTGGGTGATCGCGGTCACGTCCGGCACCTTCTACAGCTACGGCGTCTTCTTCAAGCCCATGCTGGCCGAGTTCGGCTGGAGCCGGCAGCTCACGGCCGGGGTGATGGGGATCGCCTGCCTGATCTACGTCCTGATCCTCCCCTCGGTCGGTCAGTTCGTGGACCGGCACGGGCCGAGGCTTGTCATGTCGCTCTGCACGGGCCTCCTGGGAGCGGGTTACATGCTCGGGGCCTCGGTGCAATCGGCGCTTCAGCTCTATCTCTTTGTCGGCGTCCTCGGGGGGTTGAGTTACCCGGGCCTGCTTCCGATCCCGATTGCGGTCGTCTCGCGCTGGTTCGACCGAAACCGCGGGCTCGCGCTGGGGATCACGCTGGCCGGCGTGGGCGCGGGTACACTGGGTGTGCCCCCCCTGATCGCGCTGAGTGTGATGCGCTTCGGCTGGCGGGTCTCCTTCCTGCTCGTGGGCCTCCTGGTCTGTCTGTCCTGCATCCCGCCGTGCGTGCTGTTCATGCGCCACCCCGAGGAGAAGGGGGAGGACCGCTCCGGCGAGGGCGAATCATCCGAGCCCCTTCCCATGCCGAACGAAGACGCCGGTCCCGTCCTGTCGCTGCGCCAGGCGCTTCGAACGAGGGCCTTCTGGCTGCTCTTCTTCCTGTACGGAAGCAGCATCATCGTGCTCGGCATGATCATGATTCACATCGTCCCCCACCTCACCGACATCGGCATCTCGCCGCCGGCCGCGGCGAATGTCCTGGGCGCGATCGGACTCGGGAGTGTGACCGGCAGGATCCTGGCCGGTGCAGCGGCGGACCGGTACGGGGCGATGCGGGTCCTTGTGGCCTGCCTGGCGGTCAAGGTGATCGTGCTCATCGCCCTGCAGGGGACGGACGTATTCGTGGTCGCCTATTCGCTCGGGGTCCTCTACGGGGTTTCCTACGGCGGGTTCATGGTGATCGTCCCCGCCCTGACCTCGTATCTGTTCGGCCTTGCCGCCATGGGGGCGATCTTCGCCACCATCTCCATCGCCGAGGGGATCGGTTTCGGGGTGGGCTCGTATCTGGCCGGGTACATCTGGGACGTGACCGGCAGCTATCAGCTCATGTTCCGGATTGCCGTCGGGATCGTCCTCCTCTGCATCGCCCTGGCCGCGTTCATCAAGACGCCACCAAAAAGGCCTTCCAGTAGGACAGCCTGAAAAAGGGGTCAGACCCCTTTTTTCAGAACCTGCTCCTTTTTCACAGTTCGGGGACAGCCACCGCACAGTTCGGGGACAGCCACCGAACGGTCACCATCTGTTCACCGTTCGGTGGCTGTCCCCGAACTTCGCGGCCCAGGGTCTGATGAGCTGAGGGATTCCCGCGTTCGAGGCTGTGTCACAATGGCCAGACCCGTCATTCCGGACGAGTGGAGCGGAGCGAGATCCGGAATCCGGTCCAATCAAAAAGAGAGTTCGGTGCGGCCGATGATGTCCCGCTTCGTGGGGTTGCTCAGGTCGTTGAAGAAGGCGCTGTACCCGGCGACGCGGACGATGAGCCCCGCGTGGCGCTCAGGGTGCTCGTAGGCGTCCTCCAGGGTCTCCCGCGACAGGACGTTGAACTGGCAGTGCATGCCCCCGTTCCCAAAGTATGTGTCGATCACGGAGATCAGGTTGCTGGTGCCGGTCTCGCCGGCCATGCTTGCGGGCGAGAACTTCATGTTGAGGAGCGTTCCGTTGCCGAACCGGCGGTGGCCCAGCTTTGCCACGGACTTGACCATGGCCGTGGGCCCGCTCCTGTCGTGCGACCCGGCCAGCGTGTGGACCGCCCCCACGTTGTCGGAGACCGGCTCGCCCGCCTTCCTGCCGTCCGGGGAGGCCCACTGGGCCTCGCCGAGGCCCACGTTGGCGGTGACCGTGTAGACGCCCGGTGCGAAGACGCCTCCGCGGGGGTTGGGCCTGTGCTCCACGTGTTTGCAGTAGATGTCGGATGCCCACTTCGCAAGTTCATCCGCATAGTCGTCGTCGTTGCCGTAGTGGTGGACCTTGCTGCTGTTCACCAGGGCGTAGAGGCTCTCGTAGCCCTCCCAGTTCTGCTGCAGGGCCTTTAGGAAGTCCGCGCCCGAGACCTTCTGCTCTTCGTACACGAGCTGCCTGATCGCCGCGAGGCCGTCCGCCACCGTGCCGACGCCCACGGCCTGAGGCCCGGTGAAGTTGTACTTGGCGCCCCCGGCCGTCACGTCCACGCCCTTTTCGATGCAGTCGTCGACCAGGAGCGAGAGGTAGGGCAGGGGGATGTACCTCTGGTGGGCGATGTCCATCACGTTGATGCCTGCGACCATCAGGTCGACGAAGTGCTTCATCTGCCGGTCGTACGCCTCCTTCACGTCTTCGAAGGTCCGGAAATCGGCCAGGCTGCCCGTCTCGAGACCGAGCCGCTTGCCCACGGCGGCGCAGACCGGATAACGCGGACACATCTCCTCGGCCATCACCTCGCATCCGAGGCACCGGCCGTTGTTGATGGCCAGCTCCAGGATCTTGGCGATGCTGAAATAGGCCGCATCGTGCCAGCCGTACTCGCGCCCCCAGGTGTCCATCTCCACGCAGCCCACCACCGAATAGTCTCTCGCGTCCTCCACGGACCGGCCGTAGTCGGTCATGGCCGGGATCGTCACCTCGTCGTTGAAGAGCTTGGGCCGGCCCGTGCCCACCTTGATCGCGCTCGCGCACTTGACCTTCAGCTCCCTCGGGGTGTTCGCATTCCACCGGACCAGCACCCAGGGCTCGGTCAGCCGGGTGTGGATGACCGCGTCCACGGCCATGAAGGTGAGATCGTTCGTGGCGTCCCTGCCGTCCTGGTCCACGCCGCCCAGGGTGATGGTCGTGCCGCCCAGGCCGTGGCCGCCGTTCACGCGCACCGTGTCCCGGTCCCGCAGCTTGGAGACCTGTGAGAACTTCATGTAGGCGCACTCGATCAGCTCCTGGACGAACGCCTTGGTCGCCGTGCCGTCGGTCGTGTCCTTCTCGTAATAGGGAAGCATGTACTGGTCGAAGCGCCCGAAGGAGACGGAGTGGCCGTTCGACTCGATCTGGGTGATGTGATAGGCGAGGGTCCAGAGCTGGAGCGCTTCCCAGAAGGTCCGGGGCGGGTTCTCCGCGATCCAGGAGCAGTTTTCTGCGATCCGAACCAGCTCCTGCTTCCGCTCGTCCGTGGCGGTCTTGGCCATGTCGAAGGCGAGCCGGGCGTAGCGCCTGCAGAATTCCATGGCCCCGTCCAGTGCGACGAGAGCGGACCGGTAGAATTCCCGTTTGGCCAGATCCTCCGGCAGGGTCGGGTCGAGCCCGGCGAGCTTCGCTTCCACCTGCCTTCTCAGACCTCCGTAGCCGAGCTCGAAGAGCTTCGGATAGTAGGGACAGACGTGGCCGATGCCGCCGTGCATGTACAGGTTCAGTGCGTAGACGCCCCGGCCCAGATGGGTGCCCTTGATCTCGTCGTCGGAGAGCATGCTCAGGATGCGGGCGTCGAGGGTGTTGTGGGTCCAGAACGTCTCCAGGCCGAGCAGCGCCTTCGTCGTCGCCTCGGAGATGTGGTGGCGGGTCGCCTCCCTCTCCTGGAAGGGGAAGTTGCGGATCTCGTTCGTGATCCAGCTGTAGGAGAACTCCGGAAAGACGGGCGCCGCCTTGTCCGGGGCGGCCATCTCGCCCACGATGAGCTCGTCTTCGTAGATCCGGATGGTCACGTTGTGGAGGATGTGGGCGAGCGCGTGGGCCGACTTGAGGGGCTGCGTCAGGCCGTCGAACCGCTGGTAGGCCTCGGTGACCAGGCAGGCGCGCTCGTGGTCGATGGTCCATTGGGTCTGCTGGTAGGTTTGCCGGAGCCTGTTGATCCGCTCGAAGGGCGACGGGGCCTCCACATCGCCGGAGACGCCCACGCCCCAATCCTGGTCGTGGGGGGTCAAGCCGCAGGGGTTGACCGTTGCGACGGTGTCGGTCGAGGCCATGATCTTCCTCCTGTCCTGCCCGGAAGGGGCCGAAGTTCCTGGTCGGGTTTGGGAGCCGGGTCTTTTTGTGTGTACAGCGTTAGACTAACGCTGTTCATGCATCGTGTCAAGTCTTTTTTGGGGAGGCGCAAAAAAGGATAGATGGCTTTCCACCAGGGAGTCCAGGATGGCCTCGGGCCGCTCGTGTACGTAGACCAGGATGGTGTTGTTGTAAAGGGAAACGACGCCGTGCATGGCGGTGAGGAGCTGAATGAAGTGGTAGCGAGCGTCTTCCTTCCGGATGTTGCCGTAGGCTTCGGCAATCTCCTCCAGCACGCCGATGATGAGCTCCGGAATCTTGAGTGCGGTCTTGAGCTCCTTGCGGGCCAGCGGCTCCAGCGGGCCCCCCACGAAATCCCGGTACTTGGGGATGTAGAGGGTCAGCATGATATCATAGTAGTTGGACTTCTCCAGGCCGAAGCGGAGCCATGCCTTGAGGACCGCCCGCAGCCTTTCGAAAGGATCGGCCGTGCCGCCGTAAGCGTGGGCCAGATCCTCGTTGAGCACCTCGAAGCCCCGGGTGAGCACGTGAAGGTAGATCTCCTCCTTGTTCGTGAAGTAGTTGTACAGGGTCGCGGCCGTCATGCCGAGGCGGCGGCCCAGCCTCCTCATGGACAGACCTTCGTATCCCCGCTCGGTGATGATGTCCAGGGCCCTTTCCAGAATCCTCTGCCTGACCGCCTCCACTTCCTCCGGCGTCCGCGTTGCCTTCGGCATCAAACCCTCTCGTAAATGATCATGGGAAACTGGTGGCTGGTCCCAATTCCTTGGGGGCTCCATCAGACTAACGCCGTTCAGCTATTGTGGCAAGCCTTTTTGACAAATGCCCCTTGCCTGGTATTCGTGGCCGGAATGATGCAGGAATTCGACGGCAGGGCCTCAGACAGCTCTGACCTTTGCAGCCCCTCCTCGAAATCAAAAAACAGCTTGACATGGAGTGCGAGTGCAGGTAAATTGTATATCGCAATAATGCGATGTATCGAAAAGTTGGATCCCGGGATGCAATGAACCAGGAACAGCTCGTCCGGATCTTCAAGGCCCTGGGCAACGAGAACCGGCTGAAGATCCTGGAGACGATCAGCCGGAACCAGGAGAAGGTCGACTGCAGCGCGCAGGATGTGGGGAAGTTCGACATCGAGAAGTCGGTCGCGTGCTGTGTCGACGAAATCGTGGAGCAGTTCGACATGGCCCAGTCCACCATTTCCCAGAACCTGAAGGAGCTGTACAACGCTGGGCTGCTCGAACGCCACAAGAAGGCGCAGTGGGTCTACTACACCGTCAACCGGAAGAAGATCGAGGAGCTGAAGGCGTATCTGGGACAGTTCGCGCCCGGTTCGGGTGCTTGAGGGGGGTGAACCTCGTTTTTTTTGGGCGTTTATTTCGGTAAATCTAGATATGCGAACATAACGATAATAACTCAGGACGTTGCGAGTCGCCGGAGGCGACGGGGCAACCCACGGCCCACGGGCCATGCAGACAAGGAGGAAAGCCATGACGGATGTGTACAAGAGGCTGGCGAAGAGACTGGACGAACTGCCCGGCGGCTTCCCTGCGACCGAGAGCGGGGTCGAGTTGAAGATCCTGGAGAAGATCTACTCGCCGGAAGAGGCGGAAACGACCCTGAAGATGAGATCGGTTCCGGAGACCGTCGAGCAGGTGGCCGAACGGCTCGGAAAGCCCGTTCCGGCTATGCAGGAGATCCTGGACAACCTGCACGAGAAGGGTCAGATCGGATCCTTCAAGATGTTCGGACAGCGCATGTACATGCTCTTCCCCTACATCGTGGGCATCTACGAATTCCAGCTGAACCGCATGGACAAGGAGATGGCCGAGCTCTTCGGTGCGTATGCGCCCGCCCTGATCGGCCAGCTCGGCAGCTTCGAGCCCGCCCTGGGCCGCGTCATCCCGGTGAGCACCGAGATCGAAGCGGAGCAGCACGTGCATCGCTACGAGGACGTGCAGCGGATGATCGAGGAGGCGAAGTCGTTCATGCTCATGGAGTGCATCTGCCGGAAGGAGCAGGCCCTGCAGGGCAAGACGTGCCGGCACAAGCTGGAGACCTGCCTCGGCATCTCCGGCGAAGCGGACGCCTTCGACCGTTTTCCGAGGGGCAGGGTGATCTCCAGGGAGGAGGCCCTGAAGGTGGTGAAGGATGCAGAGGAAGACGGGCTGGTCCATTTCACCTACAATGTGCAGGAAGGGCACGCCTTCATCTGCAACTGCTGCTCCTGCTGCTGCGCCGGACTGCGGGGTATCAGGGAATTCAATGCTCCGCAGATGGTGGCCAAGAGCAACTACGTGGCCGTCATCGATGCCGAGAGTTGCGTAGCATGTGGTGTGTGCTCGGACGAGCGCTGCCCGGTGGACGCCATCGTTCAGGAAGACGGAGTTTCCCTCGTGGTGGAAGAGCGATGCATCGGCTGTGGAGCCTGCACGACCTCGTGCCCCACCGAGTCGGTGCACCTCGAGCGGAAGCCCGAACCGGAGCATGACACGCCTCCGGCCAACCTGATGCAGTGGTACAAGGACCGTGCCGCCAGCCGCGGCATCGAACTGAAGCTGGGCTAGTGGGCCGACATGGGAGACTTGCTGTTCTTTCTACAAAGTCGCCCGGCGCAAATCTCCGAGGAACCCCATCAAGGCCCAGAAGAACGGAAGCTTCTACAGGAAGACGAAGCTACAAGGTCCTGGGGGCCAAGGGAAATTGGGGACAGCCACTGAATAGCACGAAAGAGGAGAAAAGTAACAATGAGTGGCTGTCCCCGATTTAGGGGATCGGGGTCGAGGGCCGGGGGGGGCAGGCCCCCCACAGCGGCCCGTACGCGTGGCGGAGCCTGCCAACCGTCGGACATTGCGAGGGCGCGCTGCGCCCGAGGCAATCCCGTGAGCGCCGAAGCATGCCGGGCGGGGGGTGCTGCTACGCTCGCAGCATTCGTGAGTGAGGGAGGTGACACGCAATGCCTGAGAGCCGGAAAGAAGGCGTGACAGGACAGAGCGTTTCGTACGCATGTTCCTACGTTCCCGTGGAGATCCTCCTTGCGGCGGCCCTCCGGCCGGAGCGGATGATTCCGGAGCCCCGCCCGTCCCGGGCGGACGCTTACGTGCACCCGAACACCTGCTACTACGTGAAGAGCCTTCTCGCCTCCGGCCTTGCCGGAGCCGAGGCGGGGGCGGGCGCCGTGGTGTTCGCGAACTCCTGCGACGGGATGCGAAGGCTCCACGACCTCTGGAGGGAGTACGTGGAAGGTGTGCCCGCCCTGTTCCTCGACGTCCCGAAGAAAAAGGACGCCGCGTCGGTCGAGTTCTTTGCCTCCGAGTTGAACCGGTTCGCCCGTCGCATTGAAGAGACCTTCCCGGGCGCGAGGGTCACGGACGAGGGCCTGCAAGAGGCGATCGCGACGTGCAACGAGGTCCGGCTGCGGATGGGAGAGGTCTTCGCCCTGCAGCGGGATCCGGGTGCAGGTGTTTCGGGCAGCTCCGTCTTCGCGTTGTGCCTGGAGGAAGCTCGCTCCCGTCCGGTCGACTTCGCCAAGAGGCTGAAGGTGTTCATCGCCGATGCAGGAACGCGGGGCGGTACGGACCGGGGGCCGAGAGTCGTCCTGAGCGCCAACGTGGTCCACCGGCCGGACCTGATCGCCATGATCGAGGACCTGGGCGGTGAGGTCGTCGCCCTCGACGCGTGTGTCGGTGTCAGGCACTTCGACCGTCTCGTAACGGAGAACGCAGCGGATCCGATGACGGCGCTGGCCGAGCGGTACCTGGCAAAGGCCTCCTGTCCGAGGATGGAGGGAATCGAAGAGCGGTTCCAGCGTCTCAAGGGTCTGGCCGGGGACTGCCGTGCGGAGGGCATCGTCTACAGCACGGTCAAGTTCTGTGACCTGCACCTTTACGAGGCCCCGCTCATGCGCATCACCTCGGAGGACGCCGGGTTTCCGGTGCTCTTTCTGGAGAACGACTACGAGTGGACCGGCCTCGAGCAGATGAGGACCCGGGTGGAGGCCTTCCTCGGGATGATCGGCGAAAGGGGGTGATGGGGTGTGATGTACCGGGAGATGCTGGAGATGGTGGCGGAACGGACCGCGTCGGTTCTCGCTGAAAAGGAGGTCCCCTCCATGCTGTATCGCAATGCATGGGCCGACCTCTTCCTGAAGGCCTACGAGCCTGGCCGGAGGGTCGTCTACACGTCGGTTTACGCCTTCCCCATGGAGCTGCTCGCCGCCTTCGACGTGGTCCCCTTCGATTTCGAGGTGGCCGGGGCCATGATGTCGAACATCGGCCCGGGCCTGGAGATGATGAAGGCGGCGGAGGACCGGGGTTACGCGATGGATGTCTGTTCCTTCCACCGGTGCTCGCTGGGCGCGACCTTCAACGGGCACTTCCCGGTGCCGGACCTGCTGCTGACCACCTCCTACTACTGTGACCAGAAGGCCAAGACGAACGAGCTCCTGTCCCGGTTCCACGGCCGGGAGCAGTTCCTCCTGTACGCGCCGTGGGAGATCACCAGGGATTCGGTTCGTTATGTAGAGACACAGCTGCGGCAGATTGCGGACAAACTGGGCGAAATCACGGGCGAGAAGCTGGACGAGGACCGGTTGAAGGAGACGGTGCGAAGCTCCAACCGGGCCAGGAAATCTCACCTGAGACTGCTCGATACGCTGAAGCACTGCCCCGCACCGTACGGGGGCGCCGACCTGATCGGTTTCTCGATCAACGGACTGATGTTCACCGGGACCGAGGTCAAGGAAAGGTTGAACCAGGCGTACCTGAGGTACATGGAGCGGGCCATTCGAGAAAACCCGGTCGGATCGGAAAGACACAGGGTGTACTGGTTTGCATGGCTGCCGGTGTACGATGCCGGCCTCTTCGAGACGCTGGCGGAAATGGGAGTCCGTATTCCCATCTGTGAGACCTTCCGGGTCTTCTGGGACGAGATCGACGAGGATCGGCCGTTCGAGGGACTCGCCTTGAAGTGCCTGAAGAACCCCTTTGTCGGGACGGCGGAGCGGAGGCTACAGGGGCTGGAGGCGATCACGGAACAGTACAGCCTCGACGGGGCGGTCCTGTTCGCTACGCCGGCCTGCCGGCACGCGAACAGCGCCTGGCGGATCCTGAAGGATCGATGCGCCGGGGAGGGGCTGCCCTTTCTGCTGCTCGACATGGATATCAGCGATCCAAGGGGCTACTCGAAGGAGCAGATGAAGGTCAGGGTCGAGGGTTTTGTCGAGCTGATGGCCCAGCGAGCCGATTGAAGGCGAAGATGTTCAAGACGATGCTCAAGATGATGGTCGAGCAGGCGGAGGCCGCGCTTGCCAGGAAGGAGAGCCCGGGCTGGCTCTGGATCCGCGAGTGGGGTGATCTGTTCCTGCGTGCCTACGAGCCGGACCGGAAGGTGGTCTACACGGCCGTCTACGCCTTTCCGATGGAGCTTCTCACCCCATTCGACGTCGCTCCCTTTGATTTCGAGATCGCGGGCTCCATGCTCGCTTCCACCGCGGCCGGCGTGCCCACCATGAAAGAGGCGGAGGAGCGGGGGTACTCTATGGATGTCTGCTCTTTCCACCGGGCCGCACTGGGCGCCTCCTTCAACGAGTACTTTCCAAAGCCGGAGATCCTTCTCACGACCTCCTATTACTGTGACCAGAAGGCGAAGGCGAACGAAATCCTGGCGCTGCTTCAGGGGAAGGAATCGTTCCTCCTCTGCGTGCCTGCGGAGATCAGCCGGGAGTCGGTCGCCTACGTGGAGAAGCAACTCCGCGAGGTCGCGGTCAAGCTGGGGGAGATCACCGGAGAGAAACTGGACGAGGACCGCTTGAAGGAGGCGGTGCGAAGCTCCAACCGGGCCAGACGGTCGCACCTGGCGATCCTGGACAGGCTCAGGCATCGTCCCGCCCCGTGGGGAGAAGGTCAGCTCATCGCGTACTCGATCAACGGACCCATGTTCAATGGAACGGAGACGAGGGAGCGCTTGAACGAGGCCTTCCTGAAGAAGATCGACCAGAGGATCCGGACCGGAAACCTCAGGACGGAGAGACACCGCCTGTACTGGTTCGGCTGGCTGCCGACGTATCCTTCCAACCTCTTCGAAGTCCTCGCGAAAAACCACGTGACCGTGCCGCTGTGCGAAACCTTCCGGGTCTTCTGGGACGAGATCGACGAGGACCGCCCCTTCGAGGGCCTTGCCCTGAAATGCCTGAGGAATCCCTTCGTAGGGCCGGTGACGCGCAGAACCCGAGGGCTGGGCGGGATCGTGGAGGAGTACGGCCTGGACGGTGCGATCCTCTTCGCCACACCCGCCTGCCGGCACGCGAACGCGGCCTACCTGCATCTCAGGAAATCCCTGGAAGGTCTCGGGCTCCCCTTTCTCCTGCTCGACATGGACATCAGCGACCCGCGCGGCTATTCGCCGGAACAGATCCGCACCCGGCTGGAAGGCTTCGTCGAGCTCCTCGACCAGAGGCCCTGAAAAAGGGGTCAGACCCCTTTTGGGGCCGGTCGGTTGTGGGCACTGGGAAAACCGGCTAGAATCCGCTGGGAATCCTTTCCTCATGCTTTGAGCCTGCGCCCGGGAGTGGCGGGCCCGAGGATCACCCCAGGGAGGCCGGTCCGATGCTGACGAAAGCATACATCCCCTACAAGGGCTACTACAGCTCCCCCTTTGCCCGGTGGCAGGGGACCATGGCGAACGAGCACGCGGTCGTCCTGGGTGCGAATACGTCGAAGCGGTGGTTCGCGGAGAAGGGCTGGGACCCGAAGATGTTCGACTACGTGTTTCTCGGGATGACGGTGGGGCAGCCCCAGTGGTTCTACGGTGCGCCCTGGGCGGCGGCGCTCATGGGCGCGGAGGAGACGCCGGGCGTGACGATGAGCCACGCGTGCGCGACCTCCACGGTCTGCGTCTACCAGGCGGGCATGTGCATCGAGACCGGGCTTCACGAGAGCGTCTACGTCCTGACCACGGACCGGTGCTCCAACGGGCCGCACACGGTCTGGCCGAACCCGAACGGCCCGGGCGGAGAGGTGATCCACGAGAACTGGAACATGGACAACTTCAACAGCGATCCCTGGGCCGGACAGGCGATGATTCGCACGGCGGAGAACGTGGCGCGCGAGGCGGGGATCACCCGGGAAGAGTGTGACGCGGCCACATGGAGGAAGTACGAGCAGTATCAGGCGTCCCTCGCGGACGACCGGGCGTTTCAGAAGCGGTACATGTTTCCGGCCGAGGTGAGTGTGTCCCGGAAGAAGACGGTCCTCTTCGAGGAGGACGAGGGAATCACACCGACCACGGCGGAGGGGCTGGCGAGGCTCAAGCCGGTCCTGCCGGACGGTGTGATCACCTTCGGCTGTCAGACCCACCCGGCCGATGGCAACGCGGGAGTCGTCGTCACCACCCGCGAGAAGGCGAGGGAACGGAGCGCCGATGCCGGGATCGAGGTCCAGCTGATCTCTTACGGATACGCCAGGGCGAAGAAGGCGCACATGCCCGCCGCAGTGACGGGCGCGGTGAAGATGGCCCTGGAGAACGCCGGGATCAAGGTGGGGGATGCGAAGGCGATCAAGACCCACAACCCGTTCATCGTGAACGACCTGAACCTGGCAAGGCAGATGGGGATCGATGCGGACCGGATCAACAACTACGGCAGCTCCCTGATCTTCGGGCATCCCCAGGGGCCGACCGGTGCCCGGCTGATCATCGAGGGCATCGAGGAGGTCGCCATGGCGGGCGGCGGCTACCTGCTCTTCGGCGGATGCTCGGCCGGCGACTGCGCCGCCTCTCTGGTGCTGAAGATCGGGTGAACGCCGTCCGTCATGCCGCGAAAGAGGCTGTGTCCTATTCGTCATCCCGGCCAAGCCACGCAACGCGTGGCGCGAGCCGGGATCCAGAAGTCTTTGGTTGGACTGGATTCCGGATCTCGCTCCGCTCGTCCTGAATGACGGGTCTGGTCGTTTTTTCATAGCCTCGAAAGCTGCACCCAGGGGTCGTGAAGAGGAGGGAAGCGCAGTGAACAAGGTCGTGCTGACCACACCGGCCCGGCTTCACTTCGGTCTGCTCGACCTGAACGGTGAGATCGGGCGCATCGACGGCGGCGTGGGCCTGGCCCTGGAGTCCCCCCACACCCTGGTCGAAGCGGAGAAGGCGGATCGCATCACCGCCGAGTGCGGGGACGAGCCGGAGATCACCGAGCGGGTCGTGACCGCCATGGAGGCGGTGAGGAAGCATTTCGACCTGGGCGGTGCGCACGTCAACATCCGCGCACGGCCCCTGGCCCACGTGGGGATGGGAAGCGCCACGCAGACCCTGCTCGGGGCGGGCCACGCCCTCTGCAGGCTCTACGGCGTGGAGGCGGGCTCCGTGGAGGTGGCGAAGCTCGTCGGCCGGGGAGGCACGTCCGGCATCGGCGTGGAGGCGGTCCGGTCCGGCGGGTTCATCCTGGACGGGGGCCACCCCTTCCGGCGCGGGCAGAACAGCAAGAGCGAGTACACGCCCTCCGGGGCCTCCGCCGGGTTCGAGCCGCCGCCCGTTCTGGCCCGCTACGATTTCCCGGACTGGGACGTGCTCGTGGCGGTCCCCCTCGGGGAGGGCGCTTCCGGCCTGCGGGAGGTGACGATCTTCAAGGTGGTCTGCCCGATTCCCCTCGACCAGGTCCGCGAGATGTGCCACATCCTTCTCATGCAGATGATGCCCGCGGTCCTGGAACGGGACCTGGAGATGTTCGGCAGGGCCATGGAGGACTTCCAGACCCTCGGGTTCAAGGTCTTCGAGCTGCGGGCCCAGACCCGGCTCCTGTACGACTGCCTGAAGTTCCTGAAGGACAACGGCGGCGCCGGAGTCGGAATGAGCAGCTGGGGCCCGGCCCTCTTCGCCTTCGGCGAGGATCTTTCGGAGCTTCGCCGCAGGACCGAAGCGTGGCTCGCCTCCCACGGCGGGGGCGAGGCGATCCTGACACGGGCGAACAACACGGGCATGCGCATCCGGGAAGAGGCCTGAGAAGGTGGGGGGTGCTGACGGCATCGTCCGGCTCGAGCCTTCGCAGTTGCGAAGGGCGGGGGAGGTGCTTTCCCGGGCCTTCCACGACGATCCCTTCTACGTAACGCTGCTGCCCGAGGAAGGGAGCCGGCCGAAACGGCTCGCCTGGTTCATGGAGAGGATGCTGCGCTACGGCCTGCTGCGCGGGCACGTGTACACGACGCCGGAGGTGGAGGGCGTGGCCTGCTGGTTTCCGCCCGGATTGGGACAGCCCTCCGGGATCGACATCCTGCTGAGCGGCCTCTTTGCGCTTCCCCTGCGCCTCGGGGTCGGCCCCTACCGGCGCCTCACGGCCTTCACGGGCTACGCCGACCCCATTCGACACCGCAATGCGCCGGATGCCCACTGGTACCTGGTGTTCCTCGGCGTGGACCGTCCCGGCAGGGGACGGGGTCTGGGGGGAAGACTGCTGCAGCCGGTCCTGCGGCGGGCGGACGAGGAAAAGCTCGCCTGCTACCTGGAGACCGAGAACCAGGGGAACCTGCCCTTCTACGCCCGTCACGGCTTCGCCCTGGCCGAAGCCGGCCGGGAACCCCGTTACGGCGTGCGCATGTGGGGCCTCCTCCGCCCCCCGGTAGAAGGCTTCGTCAGGGCGGAGCCTGCCGGCGGTGGATGAAGCCGAGCAGGTCGTGGCCGAGGCGGTTGGCAGGGTCCGCCTCGATCATCCGCTCGGCCATGCGCTTCGCCTCGGCGAGTCGGCCCCTTTTCAGGTAGTGGTCGGCGGCCGCGTAGAGGAAGTCCGGGTTGTCCGGCTCGACGCGGAGCGCCTCGAGCAGCGCCGCCTCCGCTTCGCCGTCCCGTCCCAGGATCTGGAGCAGGAGCCCCCGGTTGTAGTGCACCCGGGCCCGCTGCGGCATGCCCCGGGCGGCCTTTTGAAGATACACGGCCGCCTCGGCGTATCGCTTTCCCTCGGCCAGGAGCAGTCCGAGGGAATAGGCCACCTCGTGCATGTCCGGGTTCGCCTCCAGCACCTCGCGCAGGAGCTGCTCCGCCTTCCGCTTCTCCCCCCTCCGGTCGTACAGCATGGCCAGGTTCACCTTGGCCGGATAGAAGAGGTCGTCGATCTCGAGGGCGGCCCGGAAGGAACGGATCGCCCTGTCCGGCTGACCAAGGGCGACGTACAGGTTCGCCAGGTTGTACCGGGCGAAAGCGAAGTCGGCGGAGTACTCCATGGCGGCCTTGAATTCCTCCAGGGCCGCCTCGTAGGTCTCTCTGCGGCCGGGGCCTACCCGGACAGAAGGGTCCTCGGCAAGCAGGCGGGCCGCCTCGATGCGCACCGCCTTGACCGGATCGTACAGCAGCGGTCCGGCGAGCCTCTTCTTCGATTGCGGATCCGACACGGGCATGCGGTCCAGGGCCGTCCTGCGGATCAGGGCCTCGTCGTCCAGGAGGGCCCGTTCGAAAGCCGCTTTCGTTGTTTCCCCTGCATAATCTCCTAGGAGGGCCAGGGCGGTCGCACGGACGATCACCGGGTAGAGGATGTCTCCGGCGAGCCGGATGAGCTCGTCCCGTGCCCCGGGGGCAACCCGCCGCCCCGCGTCGATGGTCTCGCCGTAGTGAGGCCTGCGTCCCGGGCCGTACCACTTGGTGATCGCGTCATCCGACCATTTCGCATCCTTGTCGATGTGGCAGCGGTTGCAGGCGTTCGGAACGCCGAGCTTCACGCTCAGGTCGGGCCTGGGCACGCGGAGACTGTGGTCCGGCCGGTAATCGATGCCCATGTAGACGCGGCCCGGCATGTGGCACTGCACGCATTCGGCGCCGGTGCCCACCTCGAAGAGGACCTCCCCTTCGGCGGAACGGATCGCCTCGCCCTTTTCGCCCTTCTTCTTGTGGAAGTGATGTTCCTTCGTGTCGTAGATACGGGCGCGGTGGCACTGGAGGCAGAGGTCGTTTCCCTCCCGGACGAGGCGGATGCTGTGCACCTCGTGGCAGTCGCTGCAGCGCACGTCCCGGTGATACATCTTGCTCTGGGTGAAGGAGCCGTACACGTAGACCTCGTCGAGGATCTGGCCGTCGGCGAAATAGAGGCCTTGGTTGAGTGTCTGTGGCAGCATGCTGTCGAGCAGGTCCGGCTCGGCGTGGGTGTAGTCCCCCAGGGCGGCGCGACGCGAGTGGCACGGGGCGCAGAGCTCGACCAGGCTGCGGGACGTGAGCCCGGAGGTCTGCACCGCCAGCTCGAAGTTCCTCACCGGCGGACGGGCCATGTCCGGCATCTCGGCCCACGCCACGTGGCGGGACCCCGGGCCGTGGCAGGCTTCGCATCCCACGTCGATGTCCGACCAGGTCGTCCGGTACGTGTCGGAATCCACGTCGTAGTTCTTCTTGAGGTTCGTGGAATGGCACTCCGCGCACATGCCGTTCCAGTTCTGGCCGGCGTTCGTCCAGTAGAGCCAGTCGTCCGGGTCGGCGGGCGAATCCGGGTAGAGGTGGTACCACCTCTCCTCGTCCACGTCCCACGCGAGGGGGAGGCACTGCAGACGGCCGCCGGGGAAGGGCACCAGGTATTGCTGAAGCGGGAACCAGCCGAAGGTGTGGGTCACCTCGAAATCGCCCATGACGGCGTCCGGCCCCGGGGTGCGCACGAAGAACCGGCCGTTCTTTCGGTAGAAGCGGGAGACCTCCCCGTGGTGTTCCAGGGTGCGTTCGTTGAAATCGCCGAGCACGGTCTCCTCCGAGGCGACCTCCATGGCCCGGTCGTGGTGGGAGCCCTTCCAGAGATCGTACTCCGGCTTGTGGCAGTCCCTGCACGACTCGCTGCCCGTGAAGGTGGCCGCCGGGATCGGCTCCAGGGCGGGGGTCGGCCTGCCCAGGGAATGAACCCTTGCCAGGTACAGGGGCAGCGAAAGGCCGATGACCAGGGTTGCGACGATGCCGGCGATCTTCCAGTTTCTCATTTCAAATACGTGACCTGCGACGGCTGAAACGCGCCGCGCTTGATCCTCTTCGAGGTGTTTACCTTGACCACATGGTTCTCGATCTCCACGGCATACAGGTCCAGGGCCCGTGGCGCGGGCGCCTGGATCACGTTGCCGGTGATGTCGAAACTCGAGCCGTGACAGGGACAGGCGAATCGCCTGTCTTCCTCCACCCAGGGAACGGTGCACCCGAGGTGTGTGCACTTCCGCGAGATCGCCAGAAAGCCCCCGTCCTCCAGCCTTGCGAGATAGAATTGCCCTCTCGGAAATGCGGTGACCGTGTTGCGGTCGAATGCTTCGGCCGGACCGGCGAGAAGGAAGGCGCTTTCCCCATCGCCCGGGGTCGACGGTCTGCGCGGCCTGAGGAAGGAAACGACCAGCCAGACGAGCTCGGCCAGGACGAGCAGGCCGAGGCCGATCCAGATCTTGTTCAGAAGACTGCGGCGCGATTCCTCGGGCGCCCGGGCTTCCTTCTTCTCCTGCTCGGCCATTTCGGTGATTCCTTTCCGGTTCGGCCGTCCTAGAGCGGCCAGACGAGCTTCATCCCCTCGCCCCGGAACCAGACGCAGGTCACGGTGAGGAAAACGAAGGAGACGGCCAGAAAGACGAATACGGACTGCACCGCCTCGAAACGGGTTGTCGCAAAACGCCTCGTGATCAGCAGGTACCAGGCGAAGGTGACGGCCAGGAAGATGGATGCCGGAACGAGGCCGTTCGTGATCTCCAGGGGAAGGCCGGGGAGCCATGCCGGGAAATCGACAACGAACTCATCCAGCAGGATGACCGCGGGCGTGGCGAGCGCTGCGGCCCCGGCGGCCAGGAAGGCCGTGCGGCGGCCTCTCGGGGAGGCAAACCAGACGCCGCGCGAGGCCTCTCCGTAGTCGAGGTAAGGGAGCAGCAGACACGCCGCGAGCAGAAGGACCGGCAGGACGAAGACCGCAAAGGCGGGATGAAAGTGCAGGAGCATTTCCTGCAGGCCCGCGAAGTACCAGGGGGCCTTGGTCGGGTTCGGGCTCAGGCCGGGGTTGGCCGGGTTGCCCAGGGGGGCGTCCACCAGGGCGGACAGGCTGAACACGGCTGCGACCACGAGCAGGGCGACCACCGTTTCGCGCATCAGCAGGTCCGGCATGGTCAGGACCCGCTCCGACGGTTCAGATGTGTCTTCCTCCACGGAGCGCGGCACGACGAGGCCCCCCGCCTTCCGGACCCGCCAGAAGTGAAAGGCCATCAGGGTGACGAGCAGAAAGGGGAGGACGGTCGTGTGTGTGGCGAAGAAGATGCGCAGCGTGTCCGGGCCGATCTCGGTGCCGCCCCGGATCATGCGCTGCACCCAGGGCCCGACGGCCGGGACATACTCCAGCATGCCGATGCAGATCGTGGTGCCCCAGTAGGCGAGCTGGTCCCAGGGAAGCAGGTAGCCGGTGAAGTTCGACACGAGGACCAGCAGCAGCAGGCCCAGCCCGATGACCCAGTTGAACTGGCGGGGGGTATGGATCGCCCCGGTGAAGAATACCCGCAGCAGGTGAAGGAAGATCACCAGCACGAGGAGGTTGGCGCTCCAGTGGTGCACGTTGCGCACGAAGGCGCCGAACAGGACCTGGTCCTGGAGAGCGGTGATGGAAGCGTAGGCCTGAGCCGGCACGGGCACGTAGGCGAACTTGAGCAGGATGCCGGTTGCGAGCTGCAGGAGGACCAGGACGACGGCCATTCCGCCCAGGCCCCAGCTCAGGGTGAACCGCAGTGTCGATGCAGGCGCCGTGGTGGGCCGGAAATGGAGCAGAAGATAGGCGAGGATGAACCGTTTGCGATCCCGGTCCGTTCGCGGGTAGATCGGGCCGCTGAAGATGGAGGTCCAAAAACGGTGCATGAATCCCTGTCGCTGCTCGGTCATCTCCCCCGACCCTCTGCGCAAACGGTGCCAAATCATTCTATTCCTTGGGATTTGTGATGTCGAATCCAGACCGCCCCGCATACGAGACCCGGGACAGACTTGACCTTCCGGGTGGTTGCGATAGCATGGCGATTGAAAAGGGGATAGTCCAAGAACCGTTTCCAGCGACTCCAGCCAGGAGGGGAGCCGTCGTGAACCTTTCCTTCGACAATGTGCCGGTCAACCCGGACGGCCCGAACATGACGAGCTATGATGATGTGACCGCACGGTATGCGATCGAGGTGCCGGAGCACTTCAACTACGGCTTCGATGTGATCGACCGGTGGAGCGAGGACCGCTCGAAGCTGGCCCTGGTCTGGGCGGACGGGACGGGGCGGGACATCCGGAAGTACTCCTTCTTCGACTTGAAGTGCCGGTCCGCGCAATTCGCCAACGTGCTGGTCGAAATGGGCTTCGAGAAAGGGGATCGCCTCTTCGTGATGGTGCCCCGGGTGGTGGACTGGTACGCGGTGATGCTCGGGTGCTTCAAGCTCGGCGTCATCCCCATGCCGGCGCCGAACATCCTCACCCCCAAGGACGTGGCCTACCGGATCCATGAAGCGGAGGCGAAGGGCGCCGTGGTCTGGCACGAGCACCTGTCCAAGGTGGAGGAGATCCGTGACGAGTGCCCGAGCCTCGAGCACCTCGTCAGCATGGGCGGCGAGAGATCGGACCGGCCGGCCGGGTGGGTTTCCTATGCCTCAGGGATGGAGCGGGCTTCGCGACACCTGTCCCGTGACGCAGTCGCGCCCACCCGGGCCGACGACATCCTGCTCATCTACTTCACCTCGGGAACGACCAAGTTTCCGAAGATGGTCCCCCACACCCAGGCCTCCTACGGGCTCGGACACCTGGTGACCGCAAAATTCTGGCACGACCTGAAGCCCTCGGACCTTCACTGGACCCTGGCCGACACGGGCTGGGCAAAGGCGGCCTGGGGCAAGCTCTTCGGCCAGTGGCTGATCGGAGCGGCCGTGATGGTCCACGACGCCGCCGGCCGGTTCGATGCGAAGACCCATCTTGAGCTGATCGGAAGGTGCGGCATCACCACCCTCTGCGCGCCGCCCACCGCCTACCGCATGTTCGTGCTGGAGGACCTGACCGGATACGACTTCAGCGGGCTTCGTCACTGCTGCTCCGCGGGCGAGCCCCTGAACCCGGATGTGATCAAGGTGTGGAAAGAGCACACCGGCGTGACGATCTACGACGGCTTCGGGCAGACCGAAACGGTGAACTTCATCGCGAACTATCCCTGCATGCCGGTCAAGTACGGTTCCATGGGGAGGCCGGCCCCGGGCTTCACGGTCCGGATCATCGACGACGACGGGAACGAGCTCGCCCCGGGCGAGGAAGGCCACATCGCCATCCGGGTCAAGCCGGAGCCTCCGGTGGGCCTGTTCTCCGGCTACTGGCGAAACCCGGAGGCCACGGCCGAATCCTTCCGCGGCGACTGGTACTACACGGGCGACAAGGGCACCGTGGACGAGGATGGCTACTTCTGGTTCGTGGGCCGGGCGGACGACGTGATCAACTCCTCGGGCTACCGCATTGGCCCCTTCGAGGTCGAAAGCGCCCTGCAGAGCCACCCCGCCGTGGCGGAAAGCGCGGTCGTGGCCTCGCCGGATCCCCTCCGCGGCGCCGTCGTCAAGGCTTTCGTCATCCTCGCGCCCGGCTGGGACCCCTCGGAAGGCCTCGTCAAGGAAATCCAGGATCACGTGAAGGCGGAGACCGCCCCGTACAAGTATCCCCGGGAGATCGAATTCGTCTCCGAATTGCCGAAGACCCTGTCCGGCAAGATCCGCCGCGTGGAGCTCCGGAATCTCGAAGAGAAGCGAAAAAGAAAGAAAGGGTAGACCCGGAGCGGGCAAAAAAGGTTCCTGACCCCATTGGGGCGGGGCGGGAGGGGATCTCAGCGGTTCTTCTCGGGAAGGACGAAGCGGCTGCCGTCCGCCTCGAAACCCTCCGTTTCCACCTCGTCGACCCTGCCCACAGACTCCCTGCTCGCCGAAGCCAGGTCGGTGTCAACGACCAGCGGGGTGATCAGGACGATGAGCTCCGTCTTGTCGATGGAGTGCGACTTCTGCCCGAAGAGGGGACCCACGCCGGGCAGCCTCCCGAGAACGGGCACGTGCGAGTCCTGCTTCAGCTTGACGTCCTGAATCAGGCCGCCGATGAAAACCGTGTCCCCGCTCTTGGACAGGAGCCACGTGTCCACGATCGTGAGTCGCGTAACGGGAATGCCGCTCTCCTGGATCTCGGCAGTGGTGATTTCCGGTTTCACGTTCATCAGGACATCGCCCGTGTCGGTGATGTAGGGCGTGATGTTCAGGATCGTGCCGGTGTCGATGAACTCGATCGTCTCGCTGGTCACCCCGAGGTTCGACGTGGTGACCCGATAGCCCTGCTGCCCGCCGACCTGCACGCGGGCCTCCTTTCCATGGAGGGCGAGGATCTTGGGCGTGGACAGGGTGTTCACGTCGGTCTCTTCCTGCAGGGCGTCGATGGCGGCCGTGAACTGGTAACTCGTCCCGGCCCCGATCAGCATGTTGCTGAAAAGGCCGGAGCCGTCGCTGGGAATGGGACTGACCCCCTCCGTCGTAGGGCTCACGGCCCTGCTGAACCCGCCCGTGGCGATCCGCACGTCGCCGAGCAGCTGTTCCCAGTTGACCCCCAGGGACATGCTGTCGGTCAGACGGATCTCCAGAATCTTCGCCTCGATCATGACCTGCCGCGGCCTCGCGTCCCAGTGGTTCACGATCTGCTCGATCTTGCTGATGTTCTCGGGCGTGTCTTCCGCCACGATCGTCCTGGAGGGCTCGTGAATCTCGAGATGTTCCGATCCGACGACGGATTCCAGGATTTCCTGGACCTTGTCTATGTCCGCATACTTCAGCTCGAAGACCCGTACGTTTCTCTCCTCGGCCTGGGAGCTCTCCTCCTGCATGGGCTTGTACACGTAGTACACGTCCCCCTGTTTTCGATACCGGGCGCCGCCGGCTACGGTAATCGCATCCAGGGCTTCCTCCAGGTCTACGCGATAGAGGTGAATGGAGATCGGACCGGACACATCCTTCGCGATTGCGATGTTGGTCTCCCGTTCCATGGCTACGGCGGAAAGCACTTCGCGGATTTCGGTCTTCACGAAGTTGAGGCTCATCAGGCCGTTGGAGGGAGTGACGCCGCTCCGGGACGGTTCGCCTCTGTCCACCGCGGGCAGCGTCGGGTCGATCCCCGCCAGTTCCTCATCCCCGGACACGGCCTCCCCGAACCAGTTCGGCTCATCGGAAGACCAACCCGGTTCGAACATGAGGGTCGAGACGAGAACGACCAGCAGAATCTGCAGGAACTTTTTCATTCTAGTCATGGGCTTTCATCTCTAAGCGATAGATTTGCGTGCCTGAATCCACCAGGACCTCTTTCGGTTCGATCCGCACGATGCGATACCCGTCCACGGTATCTCCGGTGCGAACGAATTCATCGTTGATGAGGGCCACCGGCCTGCCCCCCCCCTTCACCACGCCTTTGAGCTTCAGGGATGCGACCGACAGCGTCTTGCGTGATGCATCCTCCCGGGTTCCCAACCTTCCGAGCACTGCGCCGGGCAAGAAGAGGTCCCGGACCGGCTCCCGGAGTGCCTCCCGCACCCTTTGATCGAGCAATCCCGTCGTCCCCAGAGAATCGAAATCGACCTCCGGGATATCCAACTCCGCCACAGCCTCTTTCGGCGCTTCTTGCATCGTGGCCTCCGGCGCCCGCTTCCCCGTGAACCTGAAAAAGAGGGCTACGACCAGAACCAGGGAAAGGCCCAGCAGAACATAGGTCTTGATCTGATCGCTCTTCTTCCGGGTCATGAAGAACCCCACTTTGTCGTAAGCAACCCCGGTTGTCGCAAGTAGCTCTCCAACGGTTTCCTCTACAGGCGCCTATTGCTCGAAAACACTCGCAGTGAGCTCCACCTGACACTCCTGCGAATCATCCGGCCTCGTGATCGATATCTTCTCCATCACCATGGTACGCCGCATGGTCTCGAAGTCATGAAGCAGGTGATAGATGCTCATGAAGGACCCTTTGAAGACCATGCGAAGAGGGATTTTCGTGTACAGCCTCTCCTCCTTCGTGGGCAAGGGCTCGATGCTGACCAGCTCGACCCGCCTCTCGGTCATCAGGGAGTCGAGGGTCCTCAGGAATTCGCCCATCCTCGCGGAATCGGGGATCGATCGATTCAGGGCTTGCAGCTCCACCTGGGTGGACTCGAAGAGCACGTTCAGGCGCTGCAGGCTGTTTTCCGCCTTTGCCAGATCCTTGGATCTCTTGGAGAGCAGCTCGTTCTCCTGCCGAATCTGTCTGTGCTCCTTGATCGCCCGGGTTATCAGCAGGTATCCGCATACCCCCAAGATCACAACGATCGTTGCGATGCAGATTCGATCCAGGTTTCGGATTCTAGAATCCATGTCCGTCCGGCTCTCGAGACAGGGAACAGGTTACCCTGAACTGTACGAGTCTCTCCGGCTCTTCTCCCTTGTCTCTTCCTCTTCGACGGTTCTCCCGGGCTTCGTTTGCAAGGTGCAACTCCACGTCCCGGAAGATCAGTGTGCCCGCCAGCCTGCTCAGAAAATCACCCAAATGGTCGTTGGAACGGGCGAGCCCTGTCATTTCTATTTCCGTCTTTTCCTCGGATTCTCCCGTGTTGTCGATGGTGAGGGTGCTGAGCCATGTCTGCTCGTTCATGATGTCCGCCAGCCGAAGCAGAATGGAGGAATAGGGCTGGTTCCTGGAAATGGCTCTCAGTGCGGTCTGCTTCTGATGGAGCTTCTCCAGCTCACTCTGGAGGTTGTGGATCTGTTGGATTCTCGTGCCCAGGCTCGAATCCACGTCGTCCAGGCTCACCAGGGATTTCTTCCGGGCGAGCAGAATGCGCGAGTCCAGGGAATAGCCGCCCACGATCCCGGAAAGGGAGACGAGCAGACAGGCGGCCCAGAGCGAGAGGCGTCTGCCCACCTGCCTGTAGAAGAGCATGTCCGGGGGAACGAGATTGACTTCTCTCAGTGCCATCAGAGCCTTCGCATCGCCAACCCAAGGGCCAGGCCAAAGGGCGCCCCCTGGGACTTGTCGGGTAGAATGCCGTCATCGGCCAGAACCATTCTGGAAATCGGGTCCATCACGCGAACCGGGAGGTTCAGCCGCTTCTCCATGAAGTCGTTCAGATAGCGAACCGAAGAGGAGTGGCCGTAGAGGTAGACGCCCTCCACCGGGGCGTTCCAGCCTTCGGACCGCACGTAGCCGATCGTCTTGTGAAGCTCGAGAATGAGCTCTTCCACCTGAGGCGAGAGGATTTGATAGATCGCCCGTGCGACTTCTTCCTGTTCCTTCCCGTCGGGGTCATCGGCCTGTCTGTGCTCGCCCTGTCGATCCTCGTGGAGCAGGCCGTACTCCTGGAGCAGCCCCACCCCCTTGCCCGCCTGGTCCCCGAGACGGAAGCTGGCCAGGATCTTTTGTACGAGTGTGCCGATTCCCCATGAGACATAGCGCTGTGCAAGCATGCTGTCCGCGGTTACCACCGCAAGCATGCTCTTCGTCTCGCCGATGTTGCACAAGAGCACCGGATTCTCCGTGGCCGGTACGAAGCAGTTGTGCAGGCGAATGAGCGAGGAAAGTGCGAAGTCCACCGCTTCCAGAACGAGGCCAGCCTGTTTGAGAAGGCTTACGTACTTCCGGATCTCCTCTCTTCGGACCGCCACGATCATGGCGCGGTAGGGCTTCCCTTCTCCCGGCGAGGGGGGAACGAGGGACGGATAGTCGAGAATCGCCTCTTCCAGCGGGAAGGGTAGGTAGCCTCTGGATTCCCGAAGGATCGCCTCCTCCAGGGATTCGTCCCCATTGATCTGAAACCGGATGGGGAACCGAAACACGGATTTCGGATCCAGGTGCATGACCACGCGCTTTCCGTGAAAGGCCTTGCTCTTCTTGATCTCTTTGAGGGCAAGCAGAATTTCTCCAGGGATGTGGGAACCCTCTTCCGGTTCCTCCAGGTGCCGGCGGAACAACCCCCGGACGGAAAACCCTTGCCGCACGGGCCGGAGCTGGGCCGCGCAAAGGTGCTGATCGCAGATGTCGATCCCGATGGGATAGCTCGATTTTCCGTTCAGCATGTCAGGTGTCCGCCCATCTTCCTCTTGCGATCCGTCAATTCGTTGACATGGGCCTACGGGAACCGGTCACCGGCAACAGCCGAAATCCCATGCCCACAACCTGTCCCGCTTCCGCCTTTTTATTGAAGACTGTGTGGTTTAGGGGCCCCGCCTCGCCCCATTCTAGGAGTGGGTGCGCTCCGGTCGCTTTCGGCCCCGGGTCCTGTGCACGGTTTTGTGCAATGCCTATGCCACGAAAGATGAGCGGTTCAGGCGGGGTGAGGGGGAATGGGATCTGCCCTACTGCCAGTACCCGTACAGGTAGAAGCCGTGAGTCTTGCTGACGTCCTGGTGGTACCGTTCGATCACGGAGTTGTTGTCGGCTGTAACGTGCATGGTGGCCGCGTCCAGGCCGCCCGACTCTGCCTCGTGGAGATTGAGCACTCTCGCCAGGGAAGAGCCGTTCTCCCGCAGGCCCTGCATGTATTCGCCGCCATCCTCTCCGTTCGCGATCACGATCTGGGCGACGGCCAGGGGAGGTACGCCAAAGGCGGAGAGATTCTCGTCCCCCCATGTGGAATCGGCCCCGGCCGGACCGAGATCGGTTGCGGTTTCGACGTACGTCCCGGGCGGTGTGTCCCAGTAGCCGATGAGAACGAAGGTGACATCATTGTTGTTCTCGGTATAGACCTCGATCGTTGCGTTGGCATCCCCACCGGCCTTCACGAACATGCTCACGAAGTTGTAGGCGTCAGGCTCGGCTTCGTGGAGGTCCAACCTCCTTGTGAGGCCGGAGCCATCCGTTCGCACACCGACCCACCGCTCAAAGCTCTTCTCCTCGTTGTAGCACAGGATCTCAGCGACCTGACCCGGGCCGACACCGTACGGGGCGAGAGGGATGTCCCGCCACGAACCGTAGGCGCCCGCTTTGAAGCTGTTCCAGGTCTCCGTGTAATGCCCCGTGGTCCAGCACCCTAGGAGATGGAACTCGACACTGGCTGCGCTTTGGGCATAGTATTCGATTCGCGAGGTGCCGTCGGACTGCACGTTCATCACCACGGCATCCACACCGCCGCCTTCGGCTTCATGGATCTGCAATTCCCTTTCTAACGAGGAGCCTGCCGCCCGGAGGCCCCCACGGCTCGCCGAGACCTCGTTCGAGTTCGTGATGGCCACCTCCACCACCGAGTCCGGTGGCACGTTGTAAGGCGCTCCGCTCAAATCCTTGACCAGCCATGCTCCGCTCCCCGCCGGTGACCACGGCTGATGGGCCTCGATGTATTTCCTGGAGTCCTCGACCGTAATCTCGACCTCGTCGAAGGCCTCCAGCGCACCGTCGCCCGCTGTGAGCCGGAGCACGTAGACCCCTGCCTGGGGGTACGTGGCGGTTGTGTCCACTTGCGACGCATCCCCGAAGGTCATCGTGTCCGGCCCGCTCGTCTGGCTCCACACCGTGGTGACCGCTGCCGGCGGGTCGGGCAGGCCATCATCCGCAACCGTCCCATTGAGAGCCACGTCAATGGCCGGAAGGCTGACCGTATCATCCGGGCCGGCGCTGACGTTCGGCGGCTGGTTTGCGCACGCGGTCCCCCCTGCTCCCCCTGCCCGGACCACACCCATCTCGGCAACATCGAAGGGGAGAAATCCTTCCTCGCTCACATCGATGTCAAAGAGGTCCGGTGAATTCGGCACGAACTTATTCCCGATCCAGAGGCAGGCCTTTACGTCCTTGGCGTGGTTGTTGGCCACGAGAAGGATCTTGTCTGACTGCGAAAGGGGAATGAGACGGGTGCCCCGGGGTTTTTCCCCAAAATTCGGGCTGCTCTGAATCGTAACGCTCGAAAGGAGGGCCCCCTTTCTCCACGAAAAATACCGGAACCAGAACTGACCGCTCCTTCCCCAAACCACGAGGGCTTCGTTTCCCCGCCCTTCCCAGGCCACGTCCAGGTTGATCGCGCCGGCCCCGTCCTCGCGGTTCGTATCGGCTCTCCACGAGTCGATCCAGGCGTCCCCGTCCCAGACGGCCACGTCGATTTCCTTGTCACTATCCGCTGCAGCGACGAGAACGTAGTCACTCGTCGGATCCGCGTCTGCCCGAATGATGAGAGCCTCGTCATCTTCACCGATTACCGGTAGCGACTGCGTGGTGCTCAGTGTGCACCCGTCCCAGATACGATACCGAATTCTCGATGCATCGCCTCTCGACCAGAGGATTATCGCATCCCCGGACTGTTGTTCGTGAACGATCTCCGCTACCCCGAAAGTCGTGACCTCGGTCTCGGCCTCGATGACCCCCATATGGGTGAACGTTGAGCCGGTCCAGTTGGCGAGGTGGAGGCGTTTTTTCGAATTGACGGCGGCAATGAGGATCTGATCGGTCCCGGGCTTGGACGCCATCACGAGCGTACGTAGCTGGCCGCTTGACACGTTGAAGGCGACCTGGGGGCTTCCGTACACCCAGGCACTTCCATCCCAGATGTCGAAGTACACCGCGCTCGTCCCGTCTATCCTTCCCACCGCCAGGGCGTCCCCGGACAGGTTCTCATAGGCGACGTCGAAACACTTGTAGTTCCTGTCAACATTCTGGGCGAACTCATAGTGGTTGCCCCAGCCCGTCCCATCCCAGACCGCCACGTCGATGTCATTGTCCTCGTCGATCGTGCCCATCACGAATTCGTTTCGGAAGGGACAGCCCTCGACCTCCACCCATTTGAGCCTATCCCTCAGGATGTCCACCGTGTCGTTTGCATTGGTCCAGTCCGCCCCCACGAGTTGCCTGTAGTTCGGCAGGGTGTCGTCCTTGTCACCATAAACGGTCATGACCTTCGCAGGGATGTACTGCACATAACTCTGGTAGGTCACGCTATCGCCGATGGCCCCCAGGGTTGCCACGGTCCCGAACTTGGTCTCCGTTGGCTTTCTGACCTTGTAGCCGTATCGGCCATCGCCCAGAGAGTGCATGGAATAGACGGTCTCGGACGCCGGAAAGCCCGGCTCGTTCAGGATGCGCCACAGGGCGTGGTTGGCCGCCGACTCGGCCAGGTACCGGGCCTGCATGTTCGCGACCCGGGTCGTGGTCGCCGAGGTCCGTGTGCCCACCCGGACAAGGAAGGCGAAGCCCATGGTGGAGACCAGGGCCAGCAGGAGCAGGATAGCCACATAGGCCACACCCGCCTCCTTCTTCCTGTCTTCAATCAGCTCCACTCTGGCCACTCCTGGCTCCTCACCTTACTCGTTTGCCGATCTTCTGCAGCACATTTCTCGGCACCACATATTCCGTAAACTGGAGGGTATCTCCGTCATCGTCGGTCAAGGTCAGGGAAATGAGGACCCGCGGGTCACGAGTCGGATCCGGCGGTTCATAGGTGGCCGTAAAAGCGGTCACGCGGGACGACAAATCGTTACTCATTCCGGTTTGAGGGACAGATTCCGTGAGTGTGTTCGTACCGCTGTCGAACTCATAGATCCGGGCAAAGATGTCATCCTCGTCGGTGCCGGAGTCTTCATCATCGTCATCAGCACTACTCCCATCATCCACGGTACCGTTGCCGTCGTCGTCGAACCCCTTGATCCCCGAATAGCCATTACCGTCACAGTCGCTCCCGGAATCCTCGTCTATGTTCCCATCGCCGTCATTGTCCATACCGTCCAGGAAGTCCTCCCCGTCCGCCTGATCCTCGTCATCATCCGTCACCGCTCCATCGTCTATGTCTCCATCCCCGTCATCGTCCATATTCTCAATTCCCGCTTGCGCGTCATTGACGATTTCAGCACTAGGGTCTTCGTCGATGCGCGGGAAGAGCGGGTCGCCGAAATAGAAATCTCCGTCGTCATTCGTCATGTCCGAGATGGCGAGGATCGCTCTTGTTGGATCGTGCCCGTTCGGGATGAAGAGGTAGGTGGTGTTTCTGACGCTGTTGGTCATTCGTTCCATGGCCATCAGGCCTTCCTGGTAGAGCCGTGACCGGTCCTCACCCTGTCTCTGAGCCTCGAGGCAGGTCGACAGGAGGGCGGTCCCCGCGCCTGCGATGATTCCGGTGATCGTGACCGCGAGGAGAAGTTCTACGAGTGTGAGGCCTCGGTCGTTCGCCATGATCATGATATCTTGCCCACCCTGCCCTCGTTATCGACCAGGATCACGGAGAGCGTACAGCCGGGCTCACCGGCCACGGTGACGGTCACCTGCTTTGCGTCCGCCTCCGGGAGCGAGTCCCCGTCCAGGTCGACCAGCGGGGCCGACCAGTTGATCGTGTAGTTCTGCCCGTCGACGGTGACGATTTCACTGCCGCCCGTGACCTGGTCAAAGGGCTGGCCGATAAGCAGCTCCATGCGGCTCCGAAGGTGGCTGTCCAGGAGCATCCGCTCGCGGCCCGCGTCCAGGGAACTCAGCCCCGACACGTACATGGCCCCGATGCTAGTGGCCATGAGCCCGAGGATGACCACCGCGACCGAGGCCTCGATGAGGGAGAAGCCAAGAGAGCATCGGAGCTTTTCTCGAGCCTTGAATAGCAATCGTGGGTGCATGAATTCTGGCTCCTGACTTCTGACTCCTGCTTAATCACTTACCGTGACCTTTCCGGTAAACCCGTTCAGGGTCACGACCTTCTGGCGGCTTCCCAGGGCGAGCGTGACCGTGCCCCCATGGGAAGGGCTCCCTACTGCGTCGAAGTATACGGGAGTGAAGATACCGAAGCTCGATGCGACGATACGCACACCCTGAAACCGTTCATCGACATTCAGATCGATGATATACTCGGAGCCTCTCTTCAGGGGGTACTGCATGTAGAACCAGGTCTCTGTTTCCACACCCGCCTCCGCCAATTGGTTTCCTCCTGTAAACAGCTCGGCGGACGGGTGGTAGCGCCTCGCGTAAATCGTGTTGAATGCCGGCGAGACCGACACCCGGGTCTTCATGCCGGAGGTCATGGCGATCATCTGGGCGTATTCCAGGGCCGTGGCCACCTCGCCGGCCGCGCCGGAGAGCCTGGCCTCGTTAACCACGGACCCCAGCATGGGCACTCCGGCCACGGCGACGATGGAGAGAATCACCAGAACGATGGAGAGCTCGATGAGGGAAAAGCCGCGGCGCCCGCTCTCTTCGCAATGTCCGCTTCGTTTTCGCATCGTCCTTCCCACAAGCGCTCCTCAGGGAGCGGCAGACCATGACCGTTTCGGGTCACTGGATTCCCGCGTGCGGGGGAATGACGGCTTCGTGAGGATGGAGCTTGCCGCGTCGCTTGCGCTCCTCGCAATTTCCGCAATCGCGGCCCCTCTAGTAATATCGGAAAAAGGTTGAGGAAACTTCAGGTTACGTCTTGCCCAAAGGAGAAGGTCTTGGGCTGAAATAGGTCCTGGCAGGCCGGTGTGCGTGACGTGTAGTAGACACAGTTCTGGAGGCCTTACCATCGCAAGCACCTGGAGGACAGGTGCCAGTAAGGTAGGATCTTCGCCGTGCAGAAAAAAAAGGGGCCCCTGGGGGCCCCCTTTTCGTTGTTGGTGGCGATTTGCCTAGTACGCGTCATGGGCGCCGTCGGCTGCCATGAAGACACCGGTGATGGGGTACATCTTCCACGCAGTGCCCGCACCGGTGGAGTCCTTCACCGTGATGTCGTTTTCCGCGATATCACAGGTCACGTCGTTCAGATCGTTGAAAGGGTTGATCGGAAGGGCCCCTCCCTTGATGTAAGGGCCGTATTTGTGAGTCGCGTCCTTCACGTCCGCTACGGTGCCGTCCACGTCCGTGTACCGGGTGAGCTGCTGAACAAAGGCGGTCTCGCATTCGGCATTCGATGCTGCGGCCGCCCCGGTGATCGCATTGGCTCCCGGGTAGGTATCGGTGTGCTGGGCATAATAGACCTCGATGGCGCCCCTGAGCTGCGTCAGGTCGGTTCTCAAGGTTTGTAGTTTTGCGTCGTCTGTGCTGACGCTCACCTGAGGGACCACGACAGCGGCCAGGATCCCGAGCAGAACGATCACGATCAGGAGTTCCACGAGTGTGAAGCCTGCCGTGTCCAGAAGGTTTCTCTTGCCGGTCTTCATTGCCCTGATCTCCCTTGTCCTTTCTATCGAATAGGGATGTTTCGTGGGTGCCTTTCTCACACTCATCTTATCGGACATTCTCGAAATAACTTGAAATTCTCCTCCTCTTCCTTCCTGGTGTCTTGCGAAATGCATGCCAAGTTCATAACGATCGGTTGGGCTCGGCTAACCCTTTGAGTAAATTATCATATAACCGGCCGGAGCCTTTCCGTCCGGTTCGTTGCGCCCGGGCTTGTGCAATCAAGATTTTCGTGGTGACAATTCCCGTCACCCCCGCCATCGCGCACGGCCTCGAAATTACATCATGGCCTGACTGAGCTTGAACATGGGCAGGATCACGGAGGAGACGATCAACCCGATGACCCCTCCCAGCACGATCAGGGCGACGGGTTCGAGCATGGCCGCGAGCCCCTTGAGCTCCCGGTCCACCTCCCCGTCGTAGAACTCGGCCAGTCGCAGCATGACCCTCGGAAGATTTCCCGCCTCCTCGCCCGCGGTCACCATCTGCTTGACCGACTCGAGGATGTAGGGATTTGTCCCGAAGGGGTGAGCGAACCGGCCCCCTCTCTGCACGGACTCAGCGATCTCATCGACGAAGAGCCTGTAGTATCGGTTTCGCACGGCCGGCCGGTTCACCTCCAGCGCCTCGAGGAGTGGAACCTGGCTCTCCATCAGGTATCCGAGGGTCTGGAGGAGCTGGCACGTGTAGATCTTGTTGGAGATTTTGCGCAGGAGAGGCATATTGATGAACAGCCAGTCGATCACGACCTGCCCGACCCTGCTCTTCTTGAAGACAACGCCGCCGGCCATCAAGCCCGCTGCGGTGAGCAGGTAGACCCACCCGTACTGCTTGAGGGAGGCGCTCAGATCGATCATGAACCGGGTGGTAAAGGGCAGTACGTCTTCCTTTCCGGCGAAGAAGGCGGTGAACTTGGGCAGCACAAAGGTCAGAATGAAGATTACGACCACAACGGCGAGGACGCACAGAACGACCGGGTAGGTCATGGTCGACCGTACCTGTGAAACCAGGGCCTGGCGCTTCTCCTGCATCTCGACCAGCCGGTCCAGGATCTTCTTGAGAAAACCTCCGGTCTCCCCCGCCTTGACCATGCTGACGAAGACCTCGCTGAAAAGGGTGCCGTGGGGCCTCATCGCCTCGGAAAGCTGCTTTCCCTCCTCTATGTCCTTGTGCATGGCGCTGATGGTCTTCTTGAAGGCCGGGTTCTTGGTCTGTTTCGCGATCGCCCGGAGAGCCGCGTTGAGCGATGTGCCCACCTCGAGCATGAGAGAGAGCTGGGAGGTGAAGAAGATCACCTCCGAGGGTTTCACCGGCCTGCCGAGAAGCTGGCCAAGGGTGATCTGGGTGGAAAGGTCGGGAAGGCGGGGAACCGAGGGCAGCCGGCTTGTGCCGGCGGACGGTTTTTTCTGTACGCTTATGGCCATGGCATCTTCCCTTCCTAGGGACCTCACATTTCCGCGGAGGTCACGCGCTTGACCTCCTCAAGGGTGGTGGTACCCTCTTTCACCTTTTCATAACCGAAAGCCTTCATGCTCATGCGGCCGTTTTGCAGGAAGTGGCCCTGAAGGGCATCGCTCGTCGGGTTGTCCAGGATGAGGGCCCGCAGATCATCGTCGATCTCCATGAGCTCGTAGATGCCTGTCCGGCCCTTGAACCCGGAATCGTAGCACTCCTGACACCCCCTGCCGCGGGTGAGCTGGATCCGCTTGCCGTTCTCTATGCCCAGGTCCTTGAGGACGGCAGGCGAGGCGGCATACGAGGTCTTGCACGCCGGACAGATGGTCCGAACGAGACGTTGGGAAACCGAAAGGAGCAGCGACGAGGATATGAGATAGGGCTCGATCTCCATTTCCAGCAGGCGCGTGACGGCACTGGCGCTGTCGTTTGTGTGAAGGGTGGAAAGGACCAGGTGGCCGGTCAGGGAGGCCTGGATTGCGATCTCCGCCGTTGCCCGGTCCCGAATCTCCCCCACGAGGATGATGTCCGGGTCCTGGCGGAGGGCGTGTTTCAGGAACTTGGCGTAGCTCAGGCCGATCGCCTCGTTCACCTGGTTCTGATTGATGTTTTCCAGCTGATACTCCACCGGGTCCTCGATGGTGATGATGTTCTTCTCCGCCGTGTTGAGCAGGGTCATGGCGGAGTAGAGCGTGGTCGTCTTTCCGCTTCCCGTGGGGCCGCACACGAGAATCAGGCCGTGGGATTTTCTGAGGAGTGTCTTGAACCGGTCCAGGACCTCTGCCCCAAGCCCGAGCTTGTTCAAATCCAGGATCGCCTTCCGCTGGTCCAGAATTCGCAAGACCACCTTTTCTCCATGAACGCCGGGCATGGAGGAGAAACGGAGATCCACCTTCTGGCCGTCCACGGAGACCTGAATCCTCCCGTCCTGGGGGATGCGTCTTTCCGCGATGTCCAGGTTGGACATGACCTTGAGCCTGGATACGACCCCGGGCTGCATATCGGGCCTGGGCGACATCATGTCGTAGAGCAGGCCGTCGATCCGGACCCGCACCCGGAACCGGTTCGGGTGGGGCTCGATGTGTATGTCGCTCGCCCCGTCCCGTATGGCCTTGACCAGGATCATGTTCGTCAGGTTGATGACCGGGCTTCCCTCGGCCATCTCGGCGATCTCGGTGATCTCCCTTTCCTGGGGGCCGCTTACGACCTCGATACTCTGGTCGTCGATTCCGCTGACGATGTCGTCGATGTCCAGGTCGCCCTGGTAGTACTGGTTGATGGCCTCGAGGATGTCATCGGTACGGCAGAGAACCGGGTGGACCTCCAGGCCGGTCAGCTGGCCCACTTCGTCGAACACGAAGAAGGCATGGGGGTCGGCCGTGGCCAGGGTGAGGGTGTTGCGGACCCGGAACATGGGGATGACCTGGAAACGAACCGCCTTTTCCTTGGGCAACACCGAGACGACCTGCGGATCGATCAGGCCCTTGCGGAGCCATACGTGTGGAATCCCGAGCTGTTCACCCAGGATCCGGGTCAGCTCCTCAGAGGAGAGAATCTCCTTCTCGACCAGGATCTGGCCGAAGGGTTTCGATGTCTCCCTCTGCAGCCGGAGAATGTCGTTGAGCTGGTCGGGCGTCAGGCGGCCCTGCTGTACCAGGATTTCGCCGAGCTTCTTTCTCTTTGGAACCGGGTTTCCCTTCATGATCCGCTTCGGATGGCCTCGGAGATGTTCTGGTAGAGAGAGAATACGGTGATGAGCCGGGTGGCGATCAGAGCGTCCTTGACGATCGCATTCAGGCGAATCATCTTGAGGACGCTCCCCCGGGTCTTCAGCTCTTCGTGCATGCGTAGCAGAAGCTCGAGGGCCGCGCTGTCCACAAGGGATACTTCGTTCAGGTCCAGGATGACCTCGGCCATCTGGTGGGTGAAACAGGATTCGAAGGCGGCTTCCAGGTCGGCGCAGTTCTGATGGGTCAACGCCTCCCGTGGGATCAGCACCGTCCTTGGCCCAACCTTGCTGACATCGATCTTGGAGGATTCCATGGTCTCACCCTGCCAGCCGCATCCGACGGTCCCCTTGGTCCCGGCCCAGCTCCTCTCGGATCGTCCTAACGAACACTTCGACGAGGTGCGGATCCAGCTGCGTTCCCGCCACCTCTTCCAGGATTTCCAGTGCCTCTTCGGGAAGTTTGGCCGGCCGATAAGCACGGTCGGAAGTCATGGCGTCGTACGTGTCCGCCACCGCAATGATCCTGGCGAAGTAGGGAATCCCTTCGCCCCTGAGCCCGCTCGGGTACCCCTTTCCGTCGAAACGTTCGTGGTGGTGCAGGATGCCGGGGAGGGATTCCGACAGCTGTTCGAGGGGCCTCAGGATATTGAACCCCTGTCGGGAGTGATCCTGGATGTGTTTGTACTCTTTGTCCGTCAACTTCCCCCGTTTATTCAAGATCTGTTCGGAAACCGCAATCTTTCCGATATCGTGGAGGAGGGACGCCCACTGGAGATTGTCTCTCTCGTTCCGGTCGAGGGACAGAAGATCCGCCATGCGCATGGTGTATTCGCTCACCCGCTCCGAGTGGCCCCGTGTGTAGACGTCTTTTGCCTCGATGGCGTGGACCAGAGACTTGACCATGTTGACGATGAACCGCTCGAGGTCCCGGTAGAGGTCCGTGTTGGCGATGACCGCGGCCACCTGCTCCGCCATGGAGGTCAGAAGCCTCAGCTCGTTCTGCCGAAAGATCTCCCGCATGTTCAGCGACAGGAGCCCCAGCCAGCCGTAGAACTCCGACTCGTGCTCGATGCGAACGGCCAGGAACCGGTAAGGGTCCGGCAGGAGAGGCCGAAAGGACGCGTTGGTCTCCGAGTTGTTCAGAACGAAGTAGTTGTTCTCCGGGTCTTTCGTTTCCAGGGGTATGAGGGAGAGCAGGCGGTCGGAGAGCCCTTGGGCATCGGGGAGCCTGTGGGCCAGCGACTCTTCCATGACGAGCACATCCTGTTCGCCGTGCTGCAGGAATTTGGCAAAGGCCAGGTCCGCACCCATGCTGTCCATGATCTCCTCGATCAGGCCTCTCAGCATGGTGTCGGAGAATCTCAGGGTCTTGATCTGCGTGGCGATCCTGGAAAAGAGGTGAAGCTCCTCGAAACTCTGGCTCAACTGTTCGGTGATGTCGTCGATCTCCTGCTGGTGGGCGGTCTGCTGCCCGATCAAATCCGCCATACCGCTGAGGAGGTCGTTCAACAGCTTTTCCACCTCTTCCGGGCTCCGGTCGGGTTCCCACCGCTCTGTTCCGCATGTCGGATGCGTACTGTATGCCAGGAGAACCCCAAGGGTGCCGCTTCCTACGTGTAGGGGTGTTCCGTACAGGGACCCGGACCTGGGTGCGCACACGTGCTGAAAGGAGGAGGTCCGGAGCACCTGTCGCGCCAAGTCCCGGCAGTGCTCTTCGTCCGGTTTTCCCCTCGGCAGAGCAGAGCAGGAGAGCAAGGATGCGTTCTCATCCCGGATCTCGAATCCCAGGCCCGTCATTTCCGACAGGCTGTCCAGGAAACTCTGCAAGCCCCTCACACCCCTCATCATCCGTCCTTTTCGAAGTAGGCTTCGATGCGTTCCAGCAATCCGGATGGGCTGAAAGGCTTTTCCATGAGGATCGTGTCCGTCATTTCACTCACCCAGGACCTTTCCTCCGGGGAAATCCGGCAGGTGATCACAATGGTCAGAAAGGGTTTCTCGCGCTTCAGGCCGTCCGCCTGTTCGCAGAGGCTCTTTCCATCCAGCTTCGGCATCATGATGTCCGTGACGACCGCGTCCGGCCTTCGACTCATGAGCAGGGCCAGCCCCTCCTCCCCGTCGTTCGCCGTGATAACGTCGTAACCACGATTCTTCAGCTTGAGCGCGATGACCCGCTGGATCGGTCCTTCGTCGTCCACGACCAGGACGGTCTTATTGTCTGCCAAGATGATACTCCTCTCTCGGAATTCGAACGGAAAAGCGTGTTCCCTGTCCTGGTTCGCTCTCTACAAGAATGTCTCCGCCGTGGAGCTGGACGATCTCGGACGTGATGCCGAGACCGAGCCCACTGCCGGTTCTCTTCGAAATGTTCGGGTCCTTGGAACGATAGAATTTCTCGAAGATGTGCGGAAGGTCTTCGGTCGCGATCCCATACCCCGTGTCGGCGATGTCGAAGACGGTCATGTCCTCCCTGTCGGCCAGTGAGAAGGTGATCTTTCCGTTATCCGGCGTGTATTTTACGGCGTTGCCGAGAATGTTGATGAGGGCAACCTTGAGCATTTCCTTGTCGCCGAACAGGGAAGGCAGGTTGTCCGGCAGGTCTTTCTCGATGGCAATCGATTTCTTGCGGGCCTGTGTCTCCACGGCGGCCAGGCAGTCGTTCACGAGCCAGTCGCTCTTTACGAGGCCTTTCTCCAGCGTGAGGCTTCCCATCTCGATCTTCGAGATACTGAGAAGATTCTCGATGAGACGCTGCAGACGGTCGGTTTCTTCCAGGACCGTATTGAAGAACTCCCGCTGGGTTTCGCCGTCCTCGACCTCCCCGGCCATGAGCATTTCATTGTAGGACTTGATGGTCGTCAGGGGGGTGTAAAGCTCATGGGTGACGTTGGCGACGAATTCCTTCTTCGCCTTCTCCGCGAGTTGCTCGTTCGTCACGTCATCCACCAGGATCATCTTTCCGACGGCCGCCTCATCCGAATCGGTGAGGGTCGTGAAGGAAACGCGGAAGAGGTTGCCGGGCATGACTTCCGGGAACGTGGTGTCCACAAAAGCGCTCTGCTCCTGCACCCCCTGGATACCCTGCTGCATGAGGAAGGAGAGAATGTCTTCCTGGTCGAGCACCTCCCAGACGGGCCGGTCTATCATCTCCTCCCGCGTCTTGTTCAGGAGAGCGAGCATGTAAACGTTCACCTGGATGACATTGTCCTGGCTGTCGGTGATGACGATGCCGAGTCTCATGGCGTCGAGAATGCCCGTCATCTGATTCTTGTGGAAGGCCGTGAGACCGAACCGGGTTTCCAACTCCGCCTTGCTCTCTTCCGTCTCCTTCATCCTTTCCCTGAGGAGCACCAGGGATTGTTCCAGATCCTTGATGATCTGATCGACCCTGGCACCGCCGTTCGGAACGGACGTTGCGTCCGGATCGTCGAGAAGGGCGTCCTTCATTCCGAGGCTGAGGTGGTTCAGGCGCCGGAGGGCGATGATGATTCCGTAGTGGATGAAGGTCGCCACCGAGATGATGAAGAAGGCGACGAGCGCGAGCAGCCGGATCCTTTCCGGAGCGAAGAGCGAGGGGTGGGGGAGTCGGAAACCCAGCCGAACTGTTCCGCTCCTCTCGCCCTCTTCGAAGATGGGCTTGGCGAATTCGTAGATCGAGGCGTCCTCCTGTTCCACCGGGAAGGACTGAGTCTCCAGGCCGCGGGTGTGAAGGGAGCGTAAACGGACCGTCGAGGGGATGCGGGACACCAGTTCCGCCGGCCCCAAAGACGTGAGCAGCTTTCCTTCGTGGTCGTGTATGCAGCAGTAGACCAGATCGTTGGAGGAGATGTATTCTCGCAGCGTTCTGAGAATGTACTTGCCCTTGTCCCCCACGAAATCACCGATGGGGTGAAGTGCCACGAGACTGACCAGGTAGTGTCCCTGGTCGAGAACCCTCTGTGTCTGCCGCGTCTTCTCCTGCTGGATCAGGATGTTCGCAAACAGCGTGATCCCGGTCAGGAAGAAGGCGAGGAAGGCTGCGTAGATCCCTTTGCTTCTCATGCAGAAGGCCGCTCCGGGGTTGTGTTTTCCGGGCGTCGCTCAACCCGATTCGAGTGCACCTCACCCGCAGGGGCGATGCACCTTGTTCGATTCTGTAATCGGACCGGGTGGGGGAAAACTTGAAATTCGGGCGTCTCGGTCCAGTTCGAGAAGAAACAATGGAAGTGTCCGTAACTAGTACTACAGCGACACGTTAACGCCCAAAGATATAGCTTTCCCGATGTTCTTC
>CAYZMM010000040.1:0-55912 GCA_964479535.1 uncultured Thermodesulfobacteriota bacterium | reverse complement strand
TTCCGGTTGCTTAAGCTCGAAAACCGTGGCAAGATTCAGGGGAACTTCGGTCTAGCCCGCTTCGATTCGTTTGACGGGTATCCCGCATACGGCTATTCTTCCGTGGGAGTTCGGGGGAGTTCGGGGACAGCCACCGATCTCCCCGAACGCCAACGCCGTGTTCGGAAGGACCTGGAGACCCCGGAGGATCCCCAAGAAGAAAGGATCGTATGCGAACGAAGTTCATCTTCACGACGGGCGGTGTGCTCTCCTCTCTCGGGAAGGGCCTCGCATCGGCGGCCATCGGGGCCCTCCTGGAAGCCCGCGGCCTGAGGGTGACCCTGCAGAAGCTGGATCCCTACATCAACGTCGATCCGGGCACCATGAATCCCTTTCAGCACGGGGAGGTGTTCGTCACCGACGACGGTGCCGAGACCGATCTGGACCTGGGCCACTACGAGCGTTTCACAAGGGCCTCCATGGGAAAGATCAACAATTTCACTACGGGGCAGGTCTATGAGGAGGTCATCAGGAAGGAACGAAGAGGCGATTATCTGGGCAAGACGATCCAGGTGATCCCGCACATCACCGACGAGATCAAGGAGAGAATCCTTCGCCTGGAAGGCATGGCGGACATCGCCATCGTGGAGATCGGGGGAACGGCCGGAGACATCGAAGGACAGCCCTTCCTCGAGGCGATCCGGCAGCTGCGCAGCGACCTGGGCCGCCAGAACGTCTGCTACGTTCACCTCACCCTGGTCCCCTATCTGCGTACGTCGGGTGAATTGAAGACCAAACCGACTCAGCACAGCGTCAAGGTCCTCCGGGAGATCGGTATCCAGCCGCAGATTCTCCTGTGCCGCACCGAGAAGTTCCTGTCCAAGGAGCTGAAAGCGAAAATCGCGCTGTTCTGCAACGTGGACAAGGATGCCGTCATCACGGCCAGAGACGTGGAGAGCATTTACGAGGTTCCCCTCCTGTTCCATCAGGAAGGCCTGGACGACAAGATCATCGAGTTCCTGAATATTTGGACAGGAGCCCCCCGCCTGGAAAGGTGGGAGGAGGTCGTCCGGCGGATCCAGGATCCGAAAGACCGGGTGGTTGTCGGCATGGTGGGCAAGTATGTGGACCTGGCCGAGTCGTACAAGAGCCTGAACGAAGCCCTGGTGCACGGGGGAATCGCCAACGAGAGCAAGGTGGAGATCCAGTTCATCGATTCGGAGGATCTGGAGCAGAAGGGGATCGGGAATCAGCTGGACGGCCTCGACTGTATCCTGGTGCCCGGGGGATTCGGGGATCGGGGCATCGAGGGGAAGGTCCTTGCCGCATCCCACGCCAGGAAAGCGGGCATCCCCTATCTCGGAATCTGCCTCGGAATGCAGACGGCCATCATCTCCTTTGCCAGGGATGTTTGCGGGCTCGAAGGGGCGAACAGCACCGAATTCGATCCGGCCGGCCCCCATCCCGTCATCGATCTGATGCCGGATCAGGTAGGCGTCCAGACGAAAGGGGCCACCATGCGTCTCGGGGCCTACCCGTGCGTCCTCCAGGCCGGGACGGTCGCACAGAACATCTACGGATGCGCGGAGATCCAGGAAAGGCACCGCCATCGCTACGAGGTCAACAACGCCTACCGGGAGATCCTGGCCAAAGAAGGGCTCACATGCAGCGGACTCAGCCCGAAGGGGGATCTCGTGGAGGTCGTCGAACTGCGGGACCATCCATGGTTCGTGGGCTGCCAGTTCCACCCCGAGTTCAAGTCCCGTCCGATGAACGCCCATCCCCTGTTTCGGGATTTCGTCCGGGCTGCCCTGGCCCACAAACGCCGCCCATCCGAATAGGACGATCGGTGGCTGTCCCCAATTACGCCCCAGCGTTGAAGTGCCCTATCTGTGCACCCTTATTTCCGGGACAGGACACGAGCCGGCCGCTGAAAAAGTGCCTCCCAGGGCGAGGCAAGTCGGGACAGAATTTCCCGGAGGACCGCCTCGTGCCCCTTCTGATCGCAGGATATGCGTATGTCCGCGTAACGGTCGTAAAGGGGTTTCCTCTCGCGGTAGAGAACGTCCAGATCCTGTCCCGGGGCCATGGCGATTCCTCGGGAGTCCATGTCCTGGATCCTTTCGACGAGAAGGGGAAGGGAAAGGTCCAGGAGAACGGCGATCCCCCGGCTCTTCAGATGCGCCATCGCCTTGGGGCTGTATACGACGCTTCCCCCGGTGGCGATGACGTGCCTGCTCAGGCTGAGAGACAGGATATGCGCTTCTTCGACACGGAGGAAGTGCTCCACGCCGTGGTTTTCGATGATGGACTGAAGGGCGCTGTTCTCCCGGGACTGGATGTAGATGTCCGTGTCCAGAAAGGATCGTGAAAGTTCCTTGGCCAGAAGAACTCCGAGGGTGCTCTTCCCGGCCCCGGGCATTCCGATGAGGACCAAGTTCGTGTCCGGATCCACCTCGACTCCTTGGCAAGCTGTGCGAAATGTGGTATCAATATAGTTTCTTTTCGTGCCGTTGTGCAAGATTTCGTTCGGCAGGAGCGGGGTTGACAGGATCATCCTCAAGCATGAGAAGGAGATAGGGATGGCACAGAAGGTCGTAATCGATGCGGACGAGTGCGTGGCGTGCGGCACCTGCGTGGAGATTTGCCCCGAGGTGTTCAAGATGGACGACGGGGCGGATACCGCAGAGGTCATCATGGAGACCGGAGGCCCGGAGGACCTGATCCAGGAGGCGATCGACAGCTGCCCGACGCAGTGCATCACCCTGGAGGACTGACCTCCGCAGTCCGTTCCGAGCATACGACAGAGAATCCCCGGGAGGGGTAGCGACGCCTTCCGGGGATTCTTTTTTTGTGCTTCGAGCGGCCGGACCCGCAGGCCCCAGCGGAAACGCTCTTGTCTGAAAACCGTTTTTCCTTATAATACTTAAGAGCATAGGCGTCCAGCGGCATCTCATCATGAGACGGACCGCTCCATCGACGCGCAGAAAGGAGGCGGCGCTGATGCAGATCATCCTGAACGCCCCGGGGGTACACCAGCGAACCAAGGAAGGTGTGGAGAAGGAGCTGGAGGAGTTCCTCCCTCGTTTGAAGCAGGTTCTCTTCCGCTTCCGGCCCGAGGAGAAGCGCCTTCGCGTGCATCTGGCCCAGCAGAAGGACGGGGCGTATCGTCTGACCGTGAGTCTCCGAATGCCGGGGAAGAGCCTCATCGTGGAGCGGTCGGGGTACACCCTGATGGCCCTGGTTAACGAAGCGAAGCAGGCGTTGATTGATCAGATCAAGGTGCAGTCGGCCGTCGTGCGAAAGGAGCACCTGCGAGCCAAGAGCGTTCAGCAGGTGCAGGCGATCCGGGAAGCTGTGGGAGGTGCGGCCGGCTGGGGCGGCGAGACGTCGGATGAAGAGGAGATGCGGGACCGTTTCGTTGCGCGTCTGGGGCTCGTGCTTCAGGAGCTCTACAGCCACGTGCGGCGCCTGATTCGCTTTGCCCAGCTCGCCGGGGACATACCGGTGAACCACCTGAGGCCCGGCGAGGTGGTCGACGACATCCTCGTGCGGGGATATGAGTTGTTCCGCTCCCGGCCGGAGGAGTTCTCTTCCGCCACCATGTATCGCCTGGCGGATGAGATCATCCGGGACGAAATCAGCAATTACAAGGACGAGGCAGAAAGCGAGGTATCTCTCGAAGAGGAGATCTACCATCAGGATCCTCGATGGCAGGTCGATGATCTCGGCGAGGAGGTCCTGGCCTTCTACCAGGAGGAAGATGCCCTTCTTTACGGCGATGTGATGCCGGACGCACACCTTCCTGATCCGGCAAGGGCTTTGGATGAAAAGGAGCAGATGAACATCATCTTCCAGGCCCTCTGTTCGACCAGCTCCCCGGCCAGGTCCGCCTTTCTTCTGGAGAGGATGGAGGGCTTCGAGCCTTACGAGATCGCATGGATGCAGAATCGTTCCGAGGAAGAGGTGAGCCGGGATGTGAAACAATGTGAGGAGATTCTTTGGGAGAAACTTTCGTCAACAGATTGACGCAAGAAGCCGGCAGTTTTTGCCTTTCTGCAGATTCGGCAGCATGATCGACCCTCCCTCTGCCCGGGGAGGGTTTCCCGCCAGCACGTATACGGCCTCCAAATCCTGGAAGAAAGAAGCGTCCCAGACCCTTTCCGGCGTACCGAGCGGGTTCGTCTTTTCGGTTTTCGCTCGCCGGCACACAGTTTGCTAAACGTGGTGGCAAACCATCGTCCGGGAGAGCAACGAATGACCTACCTGGTACACCTTCTGGAGGCGATTCTGGCCGTGAATCTCCTCGTCCTCGTGCACGAAGCAGGTCACCTTCTCGTGGCAAGAGCTTTTCACGTGCCGAGCCTTCGATTCTCTCTCGGACTCGGACCGCGACTGTTCGGGGTCAAGTACGGAGGGACCGACTACTGCCTTTCGGCGGTACCGATCGGCGGGTTCGTTCAGCTTGCCCAAGGGCACCGTCACGACGGCTGCACCTGCTGCATGGATTGTGTCTCCTACTGGAAACGAATGCTCATCTTCCTCGCCGGGCCGGCGGCGAACCTGCTCTTCGTGGTTCTCCTGTTCTGGCTGGTCTACTCGGTCATCGGGTACCGCGACCATGAGCCGGTGGTTTCGCGTGTCGAGCCCGGCAGCAGGGAGGCCGCGGCCGGGGTCGAGCCAGGGGACAGGATTTTGGAGGTGGCGGGGAAGAGGGTGATCGCATGGTCCCAGCTTACCCTGGCCCTTGAAAGAGAAGTGCTCGAACCGGTGACCTTGACGGTTGAACGATCCCGCGACGGCAAAGCGTCCGGTGCGGATGAGGGCCGGACGGTCCGGGTCCTGGTCCTGCCGCCGCGGGGCGAGGAGCCCCTTGGAATCGGTCCGGCCGACCGGATGATCCGGCTTCGGCTGGGGCCCTGGAGGGCGCTCGAGAAGTCCGTGAAGAAGCTCTGGCTCCTGTCCGGGCTCATGGCCGACTCCATTGCCGGCCTCGTGACGGCCCGGGTCCCGCCTTCCGACCTGGTGGGACCGGTCTACCTGTTCCACCTGTCTTCGAAGGCGGCCTCCGCAGGCCCGGCTTCGCTTCTTTACCTTCTGGCCTTTGTGAGCGCGAGCCTCTGTTTCTTCAACCTGCTTCCCCTCCCTGTCCTGGACGGAGGCCAAATCCTGCTGACCTTCCTTCAGAAGGTCCTGAAACGGCCCATCGGCGAAAGATCCCTCCGTCTGCTGATGCACGCCTCCCTGTTCTGGCTGTTTCTTCTTCTGGCGTCTGCAACCCTGAACGACCTGGTTCGCCTCGCCGCCTCCTAACGTACAGGCCCCAGAAGCAGCCCCTCCGGGAGGCTGTTGAACCCTTCCCGGGCCCGCTCCCATCCCAATGCTGAAGGCATGCATTGCTTTCGGGCCGGAGGGCGCAACCCTTTTCAGGGTGCAACCGTCGCGGCCTTGACCGGGCCTTGGGTGAGGGTTATATTGAGGGTGTATTCTACTAAAAAGATAGGAATAATCGAATGGAACCGGACAAGGGCGTCTATTTCGATCACGTTGCCGCAATGCCTCTTCTGCCCGAGGTCGTGGAGGCGATGATCCCCTTCCTGAAGGAGCATTTCGGGAATCCATCGAGCATGCACGCCCTCGGGGAGAGATGCGAGGAGGCGATCGAGCAGGCTCGTCTTCAAACCGCACGACTCATCCATGCCCGGGACCCGGGCGAAATCGTCTTCACCTCCTGCGGCACCGAGGCGAACAACTTCGCCCTGAAGGGCATCCCTCTGGCCTACCGGGACAGAGGTTCCCACATCATCGTCTCGCCCGTGGAGCACTTCTCCATCATGCACGCGATCCGTACGCTCGAAAAGACCGGCTATCAGGTCACCCAGCTTTCGGTCGACTCCTTCGGCCGGGTCGACCCGCGAGAGGTCGAGAAGGCGATTACGCCTCATACGGTCCTCGTCTCGGTCATGCACGGGAACAACGAAGTGGGGACGCTGCAGCCCATCGCCGAGATCGGTAGGATTACCCGGGAGCAAGGGGTTCTGCTCCACACGGATGCCGTGGCCACCGTGGGCAACATTCCGGTGAACGTGGAGGAACTGCAGGTCGACCTCATGAGCCTGGCCGCCAATTCCTTCCACGGGCCCAAAGGAGCTGCGGCCCTCTATGTGCGCAAGGGGGTCCGGGTCCAGCCCCTGCTGGACGGCGGCATTCAGGAGAAGGGCCGCCGGGCGGGTACGGAGAACGTGCCGGCCATCGTGGGGATGGGCGTGGCCGCCGAGGCGGCCGTCGAGGCGATGCAGAGCAGGATGCGTCACGTCAGGGCCCTGCGGGATCGACTCCAGCAGGGCCTGCTGGAGCGGATCCACCAGGTGGTCGTCCTCGGTCATCCAACCGAGAGGCTGCCGAACATCCTGAGTGTCGCAGTGGAATTCGTCGAAGGGGAGTCCATGCTTCTCTTTCTGGATATGGAAGGGATCCGAATCGCGAGCGGCTCTGCCTGTATCTCCCGTTCGCTCAAGGTATCCCACGTCATGCTCGCCATGGGTGTGGATGCGGCCCTCGCGCAGGGGAGCCTCCTCTTCAGCCTCGGAAAAGACAATCGGGAGGAAGATGTGGATCGGGTGCTGGACGCCCTTCCGCCCATTGTCCAGCGTCTGCGGGACATGTCCCCGCTCTATCGGAAGGCGAAACAGGCGGGGAACGCCTGACCTCATTCCCCGGCCCGTCTCGCGACAGCCCCCAAGAGAGGAGGAACCACAGGCCGATGAAATACACGGAGAAAGTGATGGACCACTTCGCCAACCCGCGCAACGTGGGCTCCATCGAAGATGCGGATGGCGTGGGCGAGGTAGGAAATCCCGCCTGCGGCGACATCATGACCTTCACGATCAAGGTCAGCGGTGGGAAGCTGCAGGACGTCCGGTTCCAGACCTTCGGCTGTGGCGCCGCCATCGCCGTTTCGAGCATGATCAGCGAAATGGCGATGGGTAAGTCCTTGGAGGAGGCCCTTCGCATCAAGAACCGGGACGTGGCGGAGGCCCTGGACGGGCTGCCGACCAACAAGCTCCACTGTTCGAACCTGGGGGCGGAAGCCCTGCACGCGGCGATCCGGGACTACTACGCGCGGAACGGCACGGCCAAGGAGGAAAGCGTGTCCGGCGTCAGGAGGGGGACGAAGGGCAGGAAGAAAGAGAAGGGCTCCTGCAAATGCCCTTATTGCGACGTGGAGACGCCGGCCGACTCGCCCATCTGCAAGGGCTGCGGTTCTGCGCTAGACGAGAGCCAGACGGGCTAGCACCGTACGGATCCCGCGCATGGCACCCGATTCGGCGGGAAGATCCAGCAGGCTCTCGCCGGCCCGGTCCAGGTCGCGCAGCTTCGCGTCCTCCGGGATCGTGCCGAGCAACTCGAGTCCTTGCGCCTGTGCGCTCTTTTCCCAGGTCGCTTCCGAGCCCGGCTCGCACCGATTGACCACGAGACCGATTCGGCCCGGTCGAAGCTCGGACTGGGATTCGACGAGTTCCTTCATGGTTCCGGCCGTGTGAAATCCCCTCGCGGACGGGTCGGAAACAACCACCAGGTTGTCCACCCTCCGGAGAACCTTGCGGTTGACCTGCTCGAGGCCCGCCTCCGCGTCCAGCACCATCAGATCGAAGGACGCGCTGAGTGTCTCGACGGCCTCACGGAGCAGGCTGTTCACGGGGCAATAGCATCCAAGGACCTCGGTCCGGCCCATGGCCAGAAGACTGAAGCCTTCCCTTTCCACAAGAGCCTCGAGCAGGTAGTAATCCACCATGTCGGCGACCCGCTCCGTCTCCTGGGCGTCACGTTTCCGGGCGACCTGTATCACGTGCTCCCGAATCTGTCCGAGGGTCTTCGGCCTGCCCGCTCCGAGTGCCAGGGTCATGCCCATGGCCGGGTCCGCGTCCACGGCCAGGATCCTCTTCCCGGTCCCCCTCAGCCCGTGCACGATCAGGGTGGACAGTGCGGTCTTTCCCACGCCGCCCTTTCCACAGAGGGCGATGGAGATCGCCTGGTCGGGCGAAGCAGCGGTTTCTTCTGCGGTGCCTTCCATCTCTTTCGGTCCTTTCCGGCTTCGCAGACGGATCTGCGGCCAGCGCTTATCCCCCATCCAGGTTTCGGTAGATGATGCTGCGATGGATTTCGGGAACTCCCTCGGTGATCGTGAGCACCCGCGCGTCTCTCCAGAACCGCTGGATCGGATACTCCATCATGAACCCGTATCCGCCGAAGAGCTGAATGGCCTGGTTGATGATGTGCTGCGTCGTTTCGCTGCAGAAGAGCTTGACCATAGACGCTTCCCGGGTGCAATCCCGGCCCAGGTCATAGCTCCAGGCGGCCTTCCACGTGATGGTGTGCATGATGTCGATGTACATGGCCCACTCGGCGATCTTGAACTGGTTGACCTGGAACTTGATCAGGGGCCTGCCGAACTGGCTCCTTTCCTCCACGTAGCGCTTCGTGATGTCGAACACCCCACGGGACATGCCGGCGCATCGGCCGCCATACGAGATCCGTCCTCCCACGAGTGTCTTGACCACCTGAACGAACCCGCCCTCTTCGCCTCCGAGGAGCTTCGATGCGGGCACGCGGCAATCCTCGAAGGCGAGCTCCGCCGTGTCGGCCGATCGGAGGCCCGCCTTTTCGAGCTTCCGGGTCACGTGGAATCCGGGGTTGTCCCGGTCGACAATGAACAGGCTGATCCCCTTCGCCCGTTGCGTCGGGTCCGTGTACGCCGCCACCAGAACGTAGTCGCAGATGGAACCGTTGGTGATGAAGGTCTTGGTTCCGTTGAGGATGTACGCGTCCCCCTCCCGTACGGCCTTTGCGGTGATGCTGGCGGCGTCCGAACCCGCATTCGGTTCGGTGAGTGCGAAGGCCCCGATCTTGTCCCCCTGGATGGCGGGCACGAGATACTCCTCTTTCTGTGCTTCGGTACCGAAGTCGTAGATCGGGCTGGTGGCGAGCGTGGCGTGGGCGAGCAGACAGGACGCAATGCCCGCGCAGACGCGGTTCAGTTCCTCCATGTACAGACACTCGGAGATCTTGTCCGCACCCGCCCCTCCGTATTCTTCCGGATAGCGGCAGCAGAGATACCCGAGTGCCCCCAGCCGCTTGAACAGGGGAACCGGGAATTCCTCCTTCGCCTCCGCCTCATCCACGAGCGGTGTGATCTCCTTGTCCACGAAGGAAGCCATGGCATCCCAGAAGATCCTGTGCTCTTCCGTAAGGTCGAAGTTCATGCTCATGCCGAGCCCCCTATACCAGCTTCTTGATCGGTCTTGCCGGGACCCCGGCCGCCAGGGTGTGCGGCTCGATCTTGCCCGTCACCACGGAGTTGGCGCCGATCCGGGCGAAGTCCCCGATCTCCGATCCTCGGACAATCGTCGTCTTCGCACCGATGTAGGCACCCATACCGATCTTCACCGGGTTTAGAATGTTGCGTGCCTGGGGATCGCCGTAGAACCAGTAATCGTCCGTCTGGATGTGAACGTGTTCCCCATCCATGATCGAAACGTATTCTCCGAAGATCGTGTAACGGCCGATTTCGATGCTGGATCCGCAGTGAATCACACACCGGATGCTGAAACCACATGCACCCTCCAGGTAGAGCTTACCGGAGATGTGCGCAACGCTCTCCGCCCGAAGCTGGCCGCGCGCACCCATGTACAGTTCTCCGTCTCGAAGCTCGATCAGGACGCGATCTCCGACATGAGCCATGTCACCGAGGGAGATCTTGTTGCGCTTCCCCTGCAGGACGATTCTTACACCTTTTCCGATATCGCATCGTTTCGACAAGTTGAGTTCGATCGAGGACCGGGTCCGAAGCGCCTGGAAGCGCAACCTCAGGATGAACCAGGACCGGCGACAAGCTCGGGTGAGCCGTGTGATGAGGGCCATGTCGATTCCTCCTGCTGATCTGGATCCAGGTTTCGCAGCAATCCGGAAAAGGGCGACGGAAGGGCCGATCCTGTTTCACCCAGGAAAGTCTAACGGAGATCTCACGGAGTTTCCAGTTCCCAGGCCCCGGCGGAGCCTCAGAAGAGAGGAGCAGGTGTGAGAGGGAGGCAGGGAAAACCGGACATGGCGGTTCGGGCCCTCGACCGGAAGGTCCGTGGAAGGGACACTCGTTCCGACCCTGGGCCGGACCTTCCGAGGCAGGAAGGCGCGGCCATCTCGCGGAGCGATCTGCGGCCCGGCCCTATTCGAACTCGATCAGCTCGGACCCCGCCCGAACCTCGGACCCTTCGCTCACATGGAGCTTCTTGATGGTGCCGGCCCGGGGGGCATGAATCTCGTTCTCCATCTTCATCGCCTCGAGGACGAGTATGGGCGTTCCCGCCTCGACCGCATCGCCCTCTTTGACCAGGACGCTCAGGATGATGCCCGGCATGGGGGCCACCACCATGTTGTCCGAGGATCCCGCCGCCGGAGCCGTCACGGCCGCGTCGGCCGTCGGGGTCTTTGGGGTGCTCGCCGGGGCGGGTACGGGCGCCTTCGGAGGTGCCGAAGGCGGGGGGGCCGCGGGGGCGGGCGGCGGAGCCGAAGGGGCAGGGGACGCGTAGACCGGCGTGACCGTCGCAGGTCCCTGCGGAACCTCGACGTTGTAGGCGACGTTGTTGACCCTTACCTCGCCCCTGCGTCCATCAAAGGAGAGGATTTCCACCACGTAGGGCTTCCCGTTGATCAGATACTCGACCTTTTTCATGTCTGCACGCTTCCTGTCGGCTATTTGCCTTTTGGGGTGATGTCTCTCGAGAGAGAGGTCTTCCGGAAGAGCGCCTGCTGCCTGCCCACCATCTTCCACGCACTTCCGGGTTGTTGCCATCCGCTGGGAGCGGTCCGCCCTGAAGATGGGTGCGGCCCGGAAGCCCTCTCCTCGAACTCCTCGCCGAGGGCCATGGCCACGGCGACGGCGACCTCGTCGGGGACCATTGCCAGGGCGATTGCGATGGCCACTTCGTCGGCCACCCCAGGTCCCGAAAAATCCGGGACAGCCTCCGGGGGCCTTTCCTTCTCGGAGGGTGCGGGCGGGGAGGGTGCCGGCCCGGCGGGAGGCCGAGTGGCCTCCTGCTCCTTCCCTTCGAGCCGCTGGAAGATCCGGCCCGTGAGGAAGAGCAGGCCCATGACGATGATCAAAACGATGAAGACGCCGAAGAAACGGACCGCAAGGCCGAACAGGACCTCCGGGTCGGAGAGGCGTTCCATGATTTGGCTGAAGATCTGTTCCATCCCTTCCCTTTCGCTGAGGTGCAACAGGCGGCCGCTGCGGTTGCGTGTGCGTCGAGGCCGGGACCTCTCCGACGGGGCCTACTTGAACATGGCAATCATCAGTCCGGCGGCGGCGGCGGTGCCGATCACGCCGGCCACGTTCGGGCCCATGGCGTGCATCAGGAGGAAGTTCCTCGGGTTCTCCTTTGCGCCCATGTCCTGGCAGACCCTGGACGCCATCGGCACGGCGGAGAGCCCCGCCGCTCCGATGATCGGGTTCATCTTCTCCTTGATGAACAGGTTCAAGAACTTCACCATCAATATGCCCCCTGCGGTGCAGAGGATGAAGTCGAACATGCCGAAGCCGAAGATGAGCAGGGACCTCGGGTTCAGGAAGTTCTCGGCGTCCATGGTGGCGCCCACGGCGATCCCGAGGAAGATGGTGACGATGTTCATCAGTTCCCGCTCGGCGGTCTGGGCAAGCCTCCGCACGACCCCGGTTTCCCGCATGAAATTCCCGAACATGAGCATTCCGAGAAGAGGCAGAATGTCCGGGATCATCAGTCCGATGGCAGTGGTCCCGATGATGGGGAAGAGGATCTTCTCCCTTCTCGAAACGGGGCGGAGCTGTTTCATTTCGATGACGCGCTCTTCTTTCGATGTGAGGGCCCGGACGATGGGCGGAAGAATCAGGGGCACCATGGCCATGTAGGAATAGGCGGCCAGGGCATTGGGGCCGATCAGCTGAGGCGCCAGTGCATTCGTCAGGTAGATCGTGGTGGGGCCGTCGGCTCCACCGATGATCGCCACGGAAGCGGCCTCCGGCAGGGTGAATCCGCAGGCATAGGTTCCGAGGAAGGTGACGAAGACCCCGAGCTGGGCCCCGGCGCCGACGATCAGCGATTTCGGGTTGGCGAGCATGGGCCCGAAATCGGTCATGACCCCCAGGCCGAGGAAGATCACGCAGGGGATGACCTCCCACTCGACCCCGTAATGGTGGAAGATCCAGAAGAGCTCGTGGTCGCCCATCAGCGGTGCGAGGGGCAGGTTCACGAGAAAGATGCCGAATCCGATCGGGAGGAGGAGGAGGGGTTCGTATTTCTTCCTGACGGCGAGGTACATGAAGAAGAAGGCAACCCCCCACATGACCACGTACCGCCAATCGAGGTGCATGAACCCAAGCCGGTCGACAACGCTCGCAAGCAGCTGCTCGAGTGCCTCCATCTACCCCCCGCCTTTCGATGTAGCCCTTTGTTCCGCGAACCAATCCCTCTATCACAAATCAGGGTCTATTTCAACATTCCCGGGAGTCGGCGAGCACAACCACGCCCCGGCCTTCCTGCCATCCCTGCAGGACGGATGACGGGGAGCCGTGCTTTCGCGTAGAATATCCTTTCCGGAGTCTATGTGGAATCCTCTTGTCAGGAGCACGTGAGGGAGAAGAGATGTTCGATGATGAGAAAGAGAAGGACGAGCCCACCTTTGCCGAGCTCTTCGAGGCGGACCCCGCCACGCCGCAGAGGGAATTCCGACCCGGGGAAACGGCCTCCGGGGCGGTCGTCAAGATCAGCGGCGAAAATGTCTTCGTAGACCTGGGCGGCAAGAGTGAAGGAATCGCGGAGGCGGCGGAATTCCTCGACGAGGAGGGGAATCTGACCGTGCAGGTGGGAGACCGGGTGGAGTTGAAGGTTGCATCCGTCTCGGAGGTGATTTCCCTGAGCAGGGCACTCAAGGTGAGAGGCGCCCAGGCGCTGGACGTGCTGCAGGATGCCCATGCGAACATGCTGCCGGTGGAAGGGCGGGTGACGGCGGTCCGGAAAGGCGGACTCGAAGTGGACATCTCCGGCCTGCGGGCCTTCTGCCCGATCAGTCAGGTCGATCTGGGCTATTGCGAAAGCCCGGAGGACCACGTCGGTTCGAGGTACAACTTCAGGATCCTGGAGTTCAAGGAGCGGGGCAGGAACATCGTGGTCTCTCGCCGGGCCCTGCTCGAGGAGGAGAGGGAGAGAATCGCCCGGCAGACCCTGGCGAACATCCGGCCGGGTGTGGAAGTCGAAGGGGAAGTCACGCGCCTGGCGGACTTCGGCGTCTTCGTCGACATCGGAGGGGTGGACGGCATGGTGCACATCTCGGAGATGGCCCATCATCGGCTGCGTCACCCTTCCGAGCTCGTCGAGGTGGGGCAGAGGGTCAAGGCGGTCGTTACGGAGTTCGAGCCGAGGGCCGATGGTCGTCAGCGGATTGCCCTGTCCATGAAGGCCCTCGAGCCCACACCGTGGGAAAAGGGGCTCGGCATCCTGGAAGGGCAGGTCGTCTCCGGAAGGGTCACGCGCATCATGGATTTCGGCGCCTTCGTGGAGCTGATGCCCGGGGTAGAGGGGCTGGTGCACATCTCCGAGATCGCCTACGAAAAGGTTGCCCATCCCCGCCGGGCGCTGCAGGAGGGACAGGAAGTGGAGGTGATGGTCCTGGGAATCGACTACTCGAGGCAGCGCATTTCCCTTTCCATCAAGGAAGCGCGAGGGGTCTCACGGACTCCGGCCTCGCTTCACGCAGGCGGGGAGAGCCCCGGCCCGGAATTGGCAGTGGGGGCGAAGTTGGATGGCGTCGTGGAAAAGGCGGTGTCCGGAGGGCTCCTCGTCCGTCTGCCCGCCGCAGGGCTCGGGGTGCGGGGCTTCCTGCCTCAAGAGGAACTGGCCCAAGCAGGCAAGCCGGATCTCAGGAAGAGGTTCGGGCCGGGAAAGGAGCTTTCCGTGGAGGTCACGGCCATCGCAGAGGACGGGAAGATCCGCCTGTCGCAGAAGGCGGCCGCCGAGCGGGAGGAACGGAAGGAATTTCAGAAGTATGTGGACCGGGGCGACAGGAAGTCATCCAAGCTGGCAACCTTCGGTGACCTGTTCAAAGACCTGAAGCTCCCAAAGAAAGATGACTGAGTGCACTTGTAGCCTTGTTTCACACGACGCTCAACCTTCGGTGCTGTCCCGGGTTCCCTCTACAAAGCATGTCCCCGCGAAGGCGGGGATCGCCCGGGGCAAATCTCCGGGGGAACCCGGGACAGCACCGAGCATTGGAACTGCAGTGGGTAGACTTGGAGATATTGCCTGTCTAAAGAGGCCCCTCCGGCTTCCCGTGCGCCTGCTAGCTTCGGCCGTTCCAGCAGTAGAGACAAAGCCTCTCCCTGGGAAGGCCGATCGCCTCGATCATGGCGTTCAGGCCCTGATAGCGAAGGGTCGTCACATTGAGGTCTCTCTGGATCCAGTCCACCATGGACCTGTACTGGGGAGTGGACTCGTCCAGGTAGGCCTGAACGTCCTCCGTATCCCGGCCCTCCAGGGCGGCGATCGCCTTGCGGGCGGCCAGCTCGGTCACGTGGCGGGTGGAAAGGAGGAACTTGCAGGGGAACATGAGCGGGGGGCAGGCGGGTCGGATGTGGACCTCCCTGGCACCGTTCTCCCAGAGTTTCTGGACCGTGAGGTTCTTCAGCTGTGTACCCCTTACGATCGAATCCTCGCAAAGAACGATTCGCTTTTCCTCTACCACCTCCCGTACGGGAATGAGCTTCATCTCCGCAACCAGATCCCGGATTTCCTGGGAAGGCGGTGTGTAGCTGCGCCCGTAGCCCGGCGTGTACTTCACCAGGGCCCTTCGGTAGGGAATCCCGGCCTCCATGGCGTAGCCGATCGCATGTCCCGTGCCCGAGTCCGGGACCCCGGCAGCGAAGTCGGCTTCGACCGAATCGGCCCGGGCAAGGGATCGGCCGCATCGCTCACGGACCGCTTCCACGGAGATTCCGTCGTACCGGGATGCGGGGTAGCCCGTGTAGATCCAAAGGAACGAGCAGATCTGTTCTCGCTCGAAACCGTTTCGCATCGTCTCGACGCTGTCCGGCTCGATGCGCAGAATCTCTCCGGGCCCCAGATCCCTCTCGATCCGGAAGCCCATGTTGCTGAAGGAGCAGCTCTCGCTTGCAACGCCCCAGTCCCCTCCGCGTCTGGCCAGTACCAGCGCAGAGCGGCCCCGGTCGTCCCTGGCGGCGTAGAGGCTGTTCCGCGTCACGAGTAGGAGCGAGCAGGACCCCTCGATACGTTCCAGGGCCCGGGCGATTCCGTCCGCCGGATCCTTCCCAATGGCAATCAGGCGAGCCACGATCTCGGTTCGATTGATTCCGGCCTCGGAGATCTCGGAAAAGGCGGTGCCCTCGCCGTGGAGTTCGCTCACCAGGGACTCGGCGTTCAGGATCCTGCCCATCGTCGCCACCGCGAACTCCCCGAAGTGCGTGGAGATGAGGATGGGCTGGGGATCGAAATCGCTGATGACGCCGATGCCGATCCGTCCGATCATGGACTTGTACTCGTTGGCGAACTTGGACTTGAACTGGGCCAGGCGTATGTCCCGGATGCGGCGATGGATCCGGTTGCCGACGACGACAAGCCCGGACATTTCGGTTCCCATGTGCGAGTGATAATCGGTTCCATAAAACAGTGTTTCGGAGCAGTTGCCGGTAGAGACGATTCCAAAGAGGCCGCCCATGAAATGGAATCCTCCTTTTCGGATGCAAGGTTCGGGCTTGGTCCGGGACCCGGATGCGGAATCGTGGACCGGCACCTCTGCAGACCTGCCCCCTTCCGGTCCAACCGGGCCTATCCGCCGAAGATCCGGTACAGATACTGTTTGATGTCTTCCGACTCGTGCATGGGGTCACCGTCGATGACCAGGCAGGGGACCTGGGTCCTGCCCGTCAAATCGACCAGCGCTTCCTTTTCTTTCGGGTCGTTGCGGGCATCCCGGAAGACCACTTCCTCCCGGATGCCCAAATCGTCGATGGCCCCGATGACCTTGCGGCAGTAGGGGCACTCGGGGAAGAAGAAGAGTTCCAGGCGAGCCGGTTTGGACTGGGTGCCGAGATCCGACCCGTTCCCGGTAGAACCTCTCTTTCGATTCATTGCTGAGCACATATCTTGTGGATCCTCCGACCTTTGTTTTCGCTGGACGGCTGCTTGACACTTACCGTACGACCGAACCATTGTCAATCGAAAGGGGAGCCGCGGAGAAGGGATCGAAGAAATGAAAACCCCGGTGCCCGGGGGGAGGAGCACCAGGGTTTTGGTTAACGTAGAGGATATGCACTTACCGAAACGTATCTCTCTGCGTCAATAGTGTAGACGCAGGAACGGGCCGGAAGGTTTCATGGTTCAACCGGAGCGGGAAGGCTCTTCCGGATCGACCGACAGGGCTTGGAAGAGCTTGGCGATCTTCCCCTGTTCCGCGGCCTCGGAGAGGATGGCAAGCCTCTGGTTGAACTCGGTTTCCGAGGCCGCCTGGATCTGTACTCCGATCCGGGTGGTCTCGAAGGTGGGATCGTGGGATACCCGAATGCCCCCCTCGGGTCCGCTGATCCGGGACCGCGCAATGGCGAAACGAGCCCTCCACGATTCGAGAAGTGGATGCCGCCGCTCGTTCAGGAGGGCCAGTACCCTGCGGGCCCTCTCTCGAGGTGCGGAGGCCCCGTTGAAGGCCTCCTGGATCGTCTGCTCATCGATCAGTTCCTCCGGTTCCTTGCCCTCCCTTGCGGCGATCTCCCGTATCCAGGCGGCCGCATTCCGGGATTCCTGAATCGTGAGGCCGCATTCGCACATCAGCCGGGCGAAAGACATGGCTGCCGGCTCCGGGAGCCCTTTCAGCAGAAGGGCCTGCGCCAGGTTCAGCTCGCCCAGCGCCACCGACCGCCGAATCGGTTCGGGCAGGGAGAGCAGGAAACGATAAGCCTCCAGGGCTCCCTCGTCCTGCGGCACCTTGAGGTCCTCGCCGAGCGCATCGGTGAGCCGAGGCAGAAGGGGTTCGAAGCGGTCCTTCAAACGCGTGAAAAGAAGGGCCTTCTCGACTTCGTTGAACCCCCTGTGCCACCGATTCTCGAGAATGCTGCGAGCAAGACACTCGCCATCCCCCATCTCCGTCCGGTAGGCCACGAAGGCATCGACCTTTCTCCGCCCAAGCTGCCGGATCGCCTCGATTCTGGATGAACCACACACCACGCGATAGGTTCCGGCCGCGAGCTGCTGGAGGAGAGGGGCTACGAGAATGCCTGCGGACTCGATCGAGGAGAGCAGTCCGGACAGATCGGGCCTGCAGGTGAACACGTACAGGTCCGCATCCGGGTCATCCCGAAGAATCCGGTCGACTTCGATCGGTTTGAACTCCAAGGTCTGTATCCTCCAGGAAGACTTCCTTGTGGACCTGGTCCGTTTCCATGCACAGAAGGATCCGGGCGTCGGCGTCATGGGCGCGGATCCGCTCGACCAGCCACCGGTAAAGCCGAACGCGCAGCGGACGGAAGTAGCGGTGTTTCCCATCCCGGCATCTTACGAATTCCTGCAGAAGCAGCCGGTTCGAGGGAAACCGCTCCCGGATCCGGTCGGCGACCGAGGCTGCGTACCGGAATCCCCCGATCACCAGGGATTCGATCCCTTCCGGGGGCAGGTGTTCGTAGATCTGCTCTATGAGCTCCCTGTATCCTGCCTCCCAGCCGGGATGGATCACGGCCGGATCCAAGCGAATGCCGACCGGGTACCCCTTCTCTCGGCACGCCCGGGCGGACCGGAGTCTTGCCAGGGGATCCGGGGTCCGGTGTTCCAGGGCCTTCCAGGTCTCCCGGGGCGTCAGCGTCCAGGAGACGGTGACGTTGGACGGCGGCCCAGCGGGCAGAAGACCCTCGACGCCCGCGCACTTGGTCCTCAATTCGAGCCCGGCGTGCGGAGCAGCCCGAAACAGGGGGATCGCGTCTGCAGCGAATCCGCTCCAGCCCTCGAGGGCGAGCCCGTCCGAAAGCTCTCCGGCGTGGTACGCCACAGGCCGGTTCGGCGTGCTTCCTTTCAGGTGGTCGGCGAGCTCTTGGACAAGGTCTTCCCGGTTGACGAAGAGGACCGGGGCCCCGTGGTCGAAGTACCCCTGCAGGAAACAGTACGCGCAGTCGAAGGGGCAACCGTTCGCATGTGCCACGTAGAATTCGGTCGGCGGACGACCTTCCGGAGACCCTGGAAAGGGCCGGATGCAGGGACCCGGGTGGCGGGCAAGGACGAGAACGCCGCGTTTGATTTCAGCCGTGTACCCCTTGAAGGGCACTCGCTCCTCCTCGAGCCTCCGATGATCCCGAATGAGGTGAAGGGTGCACCCGGGGAGGGACCCGAGGATACGCTTCGCAAGCGGTGCGTTCCGGGCCTCTCGTTCGACGTAGACGTGTTGAGGCCGATAAGGGAGCATACCCAGATCTTAGCCAGACCCGGCTTCGGTGATCAAGCAAGGACCCTGTTTGACCTGTTTCGGCCCTTCCCCGTATTCTCTTTCGTGCGAATCCCCTCCGTGCCGGAGCAGGGTGGAGCGCGGTGAAGGGGGATTGCGCGGGTTGTGGGGAAGACGTGCGGCATGCAGGTGGCGGGGTTCACGGTCGAAATGACGAAGACGAAGAAGGCGGGAGCAAGGAAGAGCGCCCCGGGATCCTCCCGGATGACCGAGTGGATCCGAAGGCTGGAGGACGCGCATGGCGACGCGAAACAGGCCCTGCTCTACGCCACGCCCCTGGAGCTTCTGGTCGCCCTCATTCTGGCCGCACAGTGTACGGACGAGCGGGTCAATGAAGTGACCCGCTCTCTGTTCCAGAAGTACCGGGCCGCCGAAGACTATGCGAATGCCGATCCGGCAACGCTGGAGCAGGAGATCCGGTCCACAGGCTTCTATCGCAACAAGGCGAAGGCGATCCGTGCCTGTTGCCGAGAGATCGTGGAGAGGTTCGACGGCCGGGTACCCGAAGGGGTGGATGAGCTCGTGGGCCTGACCGGTGTGGGCAGAAAGACGGCCAACATCGTCATCGGCAGCGCCTTCGGGAGGCCGGCCATCGGCGTGGATACACACGTGAAGAGGCTGGCACGCCGCATGGGGCTCTCTGCGCAGACCGATCCTGACAAGATCGAACGGGATCTGTGCGAAGTCGTGCCGAAGAAGCACTGGGTGCGCTTCTGCCATCTCCTCCAGTTCCACGGCAGGCGAATCTGCCTGGCCCGGAAGCCGAAGTGCGATATCTGTCCGCTGGAAGATCTTTGCCCCAAGACAGGGGTTTGACGTGCGCGCCCGATCCCTGACCCCCGACCCCCCCCGGCGATGGGTGGTGGTGGAACGCTAATAGATGTTCTTCAGCTCGGGGAACACATAGACCTCGGGGCTGCAGGGGCCCCGGGTGATCCGCTTGCGGATGCAGCGGATGCTGTCGCCCTCTTCGATCCGGTTCTCCTGGAGGTACCTTCGGGTGGGGTCCTTCCCGTCCCCGATCAGCATCGAGGCCTTTGCCGGCTCCTCCCGATCCGAATCGGGCAGGAAAGTGAACAGCGTCCGAAAGCCGTCACCGTACGTGTTCGGGCCGGACGGGGAAATGGATTCGATGCGACACGTTCCCGGCATGTCCCTGTATCGGCAACCGCCGCCCGCGGATGGACCCGCAGGTGCCCGGGGCTCACAGCCGAGAAGCACGAGCCAGGCCGTGAAGCATGCCTGGATCGAAAAGGTTTTCATGACGGCTCCTCGTGAGTTTTTCATCCCATTCTTATAGAATAGTGTGGGTCGGCTTTTCAATCTACCGCCCTGGGAGGGAAGGATGGCGACCAGGACCAAGAACCGTCAGGTGCCTCACGAGGAACAGATCCGGGCGCTCACCGAGATCAGCCGGGCGATCACATCCGACCTGTACCTGGACGACATCTTGACACTGGTTGTGAGCGTGACCGCCAAAGTGATGGACTCGAAGATCTGCTCGCTCTGGCTGATCGATCCGAAGAAGGGGGAACTCAAGCTCCGGGCCACACAGACGATCAGCAAAGAGTATCTGAAGGAGAGGAGCCTGAAGCTCGGGGAGGGCGTGGTCGGCACCGTTGCAAAGAACAACGTGCCCATGTCCATCTACAACGTCCTGAAGAAGCGCGAGTACAAGGAAAAGGACATGGCCAGGAAGGAGAAGCTGAGTTCCATGCTGAGTGTTCCTCTGGTCGTCAAGGAAAAGGTCATCGGAGTCATCAACTGCTACAGCCAGCGGCCCCGCCGGTTCAGCGAAGTGGAGGTGTACCTCCTGACGAGCGTTGCGAACCAGGCGGCGGTCGCCATAGAGAACACGGAGTTGATGGTGAAGACGCGGGTGATCCAGGAGGAGCTGGAGGCGCGAAAGCTCGTGGACAGGGCGAAGGAGATGCTGATGGCGAAGAAGGGGCTTTCCGGGCAGGCGGCGTTTCGGAGGATGCAGAAGATGAGCATGAATACCCGAAAGCCGCTGAGGGAGATCGCCGAGGCCATCCTCCTGGCCGAGGACATTTGAAGCCCGCACGCTTGACAGGCCCCCCTGCCTCGGATATATAATTAGAAGTTCGATAGAACACGATGAAGTGTTCTTCGTTTGCTGTGGGCAGTCGAGGGCCCACGACGCGACAACAGTGATATCGGGTGCATCGAGACAAGGGTGTCCGCACAAACGGACACCCTTTTTTGCGTGCGCCGGGAACAACGAGCACGAAAAGAAACCAGCCGGAAGCCGCCGCCATCCCCGCCGGGGTTCACGCGCGGAAGTCCAGCGGAGGAGAGATCGTGAAGGGGAATGGAGAAGCAAGGGGGAAAGGGCCGGAAATCGTCGTTCTCTTCTGCCAGCAGTCGGTGAACGGTGCGGTCGAGCTTGCCAACGCATACAGACGCCTCGAGGACGTTCGTGTCCGACTGGTGGTTCTCCCCTGTTCGAGCAATGTGGAGGTCAGGCAGATGGTGAAGATTCTCGAGCAGGGCGCCGATGCGTTGCAGATCGTAGCGTGTGCCGAGGAGGCATGCCGCTTCCTCGTGGGCAGCAACAAGGCGGAGCGAAGGGTCGATTATGTTCGTAACCTCCTCGGGGAGATCGATTTCGGAGCCGAACGGGTCGGGATTGTCCGGGGAATGAACCTTTCGGAAGAACAGCTCCTCCACTGGGCCAAGGAGCGTGCCGACCTGGTCCGAGACCTGGGGCCGAACCCTATGGGAAATGCTGAAAAGAAGGGATCTCCCGAAAGCCCTTCACAGGCTGCGTGAACGAGGCCGTAAGAACGGCTGCCCCTACAGAAAGCAACTCGCAATACAGCAAGGTGATCACAAATGCCAAAGAAATACCACGTACACGTCCGGCCCCTGCCGCCTCGTTTTTCACAGGTCCCGAAGTTCAGTTCTTTCGAGACGAAGCGCTGTCTGGGCTGCGTGAGCTGTGTCAAGTCCACGTCCTGCATCTACGATGTGTACCGTAAGCGCGGCTTCGATCCCCTCCAGGTGCAGGACACGGGCGACAACCTTTGTGTAAGCTGTTTGCGCTGCGTTCAGGAATGCAAGAACAACATCCTCTCCAGGGCCTTCAATCCCCGCTTCAACCGATTGGGCAACGACTACTGGACCCCGGAGATCGTCCAGAGGATATGGAAACAGGCCGACACCGGCAAGATCCCGGTTTCGGGCGCAGGATACAGGGGGCCCTTCTGCGGGCCCGGCTTCGACGAAATGTGGACCGACATGTCCGAGATCGTGAGGCCCACCCGGGACGGTATTCACGGCCGTGAATACATCAGCACCGTGATCGAACTGGGAAGAAGGCCGAAGCGGCTCTCCTTCGAGCCTGGGGGCGGCATGACCACGGAACCGCCTCCGATGATGGAGATATCGATCCCCGTCGTCATGGATATCCCTCCCCTCCGGTTCCAGGGGGAGAGTACGCGCCGGGCCATGGCGCTGGCGGCGCGGAAACTGGACACCGTGACGGTGGCCACCTGCGGGGAGGCCCGGGGGCCCCTGGCAGCGTTTCGGGAACGTCTGATCGTACGCTTCGATCCGGAGCGGGATGACGTGGCAGGCCTCGAGGGCGTTCCCGTCGTCGAGCTCGGCTACCGGGAGGGTGTTCTCGGGAAGCTGGAGGCGATCCGGCGCGCCCACCCCGGGATCATCGGTTCGGTGCGTCTCCTTCTCGATGAAGACGCAGCGGGTCGGGCCTCCGAGCTCGTCCTCGGCGGCGCGGACATGATCCACCTCCAGGCAGACCCGAAGGGTCGCGGCTACGGAGAGCACCGGAGTCGATTCGTGGCCGGACTCGTGCGGGACGTGCACCTGCGGCTGGTCCGGGACGCGGCCAGGGATCAGGTGACCCTTCTTGCCTCGGGCGGAATCGCGATGGCGGAGCATGTGGCCAAGATCATCATCTGCGGCGTGGACGGTGTAGGGGCCGATCTCGCTCCCATGGTCGCCATGGAGTGCAGGTTGTGCGCCGATTGTGAGAAGCAGGCGGAGTGCCCTGTGGAACTGGACAGAGTGGAAGCATCGGCCGGTGCCCAGCGTGTGGTGAATCTGCTCGGGTCCTGGCACTCGCAGCTGCTCGAGGTTCTGGGCGCCATGGGCCTGAGAGAAGTGCGGAGGCTGCGCGGCGAAGTGGGCCGGGCCATGTTCTTCGAGGACCTGGAGCGAGAGTGCTTCTTCCCCATCTTCGGCGAGAGGACGGAGTTCGTTCCTCCCGACGGGAAACGAACCTGGAGCGGCCGCGGGGCCGGCCCGGAGGATGGCGGGCTGGAGCTCCCGGAAAGAGAACTGATGAACCTTCTCCACGAGGAGGGGGGGACCGGGTCGGCCGAAGTGTGCCCCTCCCGGTTTCGGAATGCCCTGGGCAAGTACACGGTGGTTCTGACAAAGGATTGCACACACTGCGGTGCCTGCGCCGATGCCTGCAGATTCGGAGTGCTGGAGAAGAAGGGGAATCGCGTGCTGGCCGACAGCTCCCATCTCTGCAGGGGAGCGGCCGTGTGCAGATCGAAGGGGTCTTTCTGCGGGGACCATTGCCCTGAAGGCGCCTTGCGGGTAGGCGTCAATCCACTGTGGGAGACCTTCGGGGATCATCGGTGGACCCCGGATCTGGTGGTCAGCACCTGGATGCAGGCCGAGACAGGCCTGCCTCCGGTCGACTCGGGGATGGAATACAAGGTGGGGGCGTCGGGCGGAGGCTTCGACCGCATCGACTTCGCCTTTCCGGAAAGCCCGCCCGACCCATCCCTGCGGGCGGAGGAGATCGACCTCGGCATACCGCTCAATCGTACGGGGGACGGTCGACCGCAGGTGGAAATCGGGTTCCCCGTCTACGGCGGGGGGATGAGCTTCGGGTCGATCAGCCTGGCGACGATGGTCTCCAGGGCGAGGGCCTACAAGGCCTTCGACTCCTTCACCTGCACGGGTGAAGGGGGTTACCCGGACGGCCTGACCCATTACGACGATCACGTCATCACCCAGGTGGCGACCGGTCTGTTCGGCGTCAAGGAGGAGACCATCAAGCGGGTTCGTATCGTCGAGTTCAAATACGCGCAGGGTGCGAAGCCCGGGCTCGGCGGCCACCTCCTGGGAGACAAGAACACCGCGACCGTGGCGCAGAGGCGGGAGGCGGTCGAGGGGACCGCCTTGTTCTCGCCCTTTCCCTTCCACTCCGTCTACTCGGTGGAGGACCACAAGAAGCACGTGGACTGGATCAAGGTGATCAACCCGAGGGCGCTGGTCTCCGTCAAGGTCTCGACCCCGACCGACGTGGAGATGGTTGCCGTTGGAAGCTACTACGCCGGTGCGCACATCATTCATCTCGACGGGAGCTACGGGGGAACCGGGGCCGCGCCGGACATCGCGAAGAAGAACATCGCCATGCCGATCGAGTACGCCATCCCGAAGGTGCATCGTTTCCTGGTCGAGGAGGGTGTTCGAGCCCGGATGACGCTCATTGCGTCCGGAGGGTTGCGCACTGCATGGGACGTGGCGAAGGCGATCGCCCTCGGAGCAGACGGTGTGGTGATCGGCACGGCGGAAATGGTCGCCCTCGAGTGCATACGCTGCGGCAACTGCGAGAGCGGGCGCGGCTGCCCTCGCGGGATCGCCACGACCGACACGGAACTCGCCCACATGTACGGCTACGATTGGGGAGCACAGCGCATCATCAATCTGTACCGTTCCTGGAGCATCCAGCTGAGGGAAATCCTGCGGTGCCTCGGGATGAAGAACGTCGGGGAGCTCGTGGGGCGGTCGGACCTGCTCGCCCACCGGGACTATCCGGAGAGGTCACTCGCAGAAAACGAGGCGGCCTAACCGACGCGGGTGGAACTCGGACGAAAGGACGAAGGGCAAAGGGAGGCGGCGGAGAACGTTGCCGTTCTCTGCATCGAATCGTTGAGAGAGGATCATGCAGATGGAGTTTGACAGGGATTTATTCCTCGAACGTATCTTGGCTTCGAGAAGGGAGCTGGTCGCCTCCGCCCCTGAGGTGCCGCGCAGGAAGGCGGCCGAGGAAGGGGGCTGCGGCGTCGTGGGGTTTGCTGCGAGTGTGCCGGTTCGGGGCAGGCACATCTTCGAACCGTCGATCCAGATGCACAACCGCGGAAACGGAAAGGGTGGGGGGATCGCCGCGGCCGGCCTGATTCCGGAGCAGCTGGGGGTGGACGAGACCACCCTGCGCAACGACTACCTCCTCCAGGTTGCCTTGCTCGACCCGGCCGCCCTGGGGGAAATCGAGAAGGAGTGTATCGAGCCTTACCTCGAAATCGACCACAGGGCGCAAGTGGATCCTGTGGCGGATTACAAGGAGGTGGGCCTCGAGACGAAGCCTCCCGACATCGTCCGCTACTTCGTGCGTGCGAGACCGGACGCCCTCGAGGGCTTCGCGGACGAGTACGATCTGAAGGACGCGCCGGAACGGGCGGTCGAGGACGAATTCATTTACAGGAACAGCGTTAAGCTCAACGACAGGTACTACGCCTCCCTCGGTGACAAGCGGGCCTTCGTGCTCTCTCATGCCCGAAACCTGATCATCTTCAAGATCGTCGGATATGCCGAGCAGGTGGTGCAGTACTACGGCCTCGAGGGTCTCGAGGCGAAGATCTGGATCGCTCATCAGCGCTATCCGACCAAGGGCCGGGTGTGGCACCCCGCGGGGGCCCACCCCTTTATCGGGCTGAACGACGCCCTGGTTCATAACGGCGATTTCGCCAATTACCACAGCGTCAGCGAATACCTGCGACAGCACAACATTGCCCCCCAGTTCCTGACCGACACAGAGGTTTCCGCCCTGCTCTTCGACCTCTGGTCGCGCACCTACGGGTATCCTCTCGAGGTGGTGATGGAGGCCCTCGCTCCGACGACGGAACTCGACTTCGATCAGCTCCCGGAAGAGAAGCGGAGAGCGTATCGGGCGATCCAGGCGCTTCACATGCACGGTTCGCCGGACGGCCCCTGGTTCTTCATCATTGCGAGGAGCCAGGCCGAGGAGGATCGCTTTCAGCTCCTGGGGATTACCGACACCTCCATGCTCCGACCCCAGGTGTTCGCGATTCAGGAAGGGGACGTCTCGATCGGGCTGGTTGCATCCGAGAAGCAGGCGATCGACGCGACCCTCCATTCCCTTGCCGGGGAGGACGGTCGTTTCCGCCTCGTGGCGGATCGTTACTGGAATGCCCGGGGTGGAAGCCACACCGACGGCGGGGCCTTCGTGTTCACGGTCCAGGGAACGAACGGCGCATCCACCCTCACCTGCACGGACAAGTTCGGGAAGGTGATCAAGAGCCCGTCCGGGGATTGGAGAGTGGATCGCACGTCCACGCCACTGGAGCCCGCGGGTTCCCAGGCCTTCGTGGGCAAGATCCGAAACGCCTCCGGGGCCGGAGAGGTCTTCGAGGGCCTCCGCCATTCGATCGCGGCCTGGAAGGCCGATCATGTGCGGTGGTTGATCGGCGAGGTCCGGAAGGTGGCGGGCCGGGACGACGAAGGCCTTTCCTTTGCACTGGAGCTTCTCTCTTTGCTGATCGATCGGCGATACGACTGCGGGGAGATGAGGAGCAGTATGGTCCGGCAGTTGTTAGAGGAGGGGGTCAACGGACTCCTCGACGCCGTCCCGGCCGTTACGGTCCAGGAACCGAGCCGTTTCAAGAGGATCGACTGGCAGACCCGGGAGGCCCTCTGTCCTCCCAGGAGCGGAGAGACCACGCTCGTCATCCATGCCCTCGGCTTTCCGCCCGAGGGCGACGACTGTGATGCGAGGCTGATGGTGCAGGCCTATGAGATGGGGTGGACGCGGTTCGTCGTTTACGGCCTCAGAGGCCAGCGTTTTCACGGGTGCGGTTTCGGGCCCGAAACCGAGGGCGTGCGTCTGGATCTGTACGGGAGCTCCGGAGACTACCTGGCGTCCGGCATTGACGGCATGGAGATCCATGTCCACGGCAACGGGCAGGATCAGCTCGGTCAGATCATGAAGCGGGGCCGCCTCGTCATCCATGGCGACGCAGGGCAGACCTTCATGTACGGGGCAAAGGGTGGAGAGGTCTACGTGATGGGCAATGCGGCCGGCCGGCCGTTGATCAATGCGGTCGGGAAGCCGAGGGTGGTCATCAACGGCACCTGCCTCGACTTTCTCGCGGAATCCTTCATGGCAGGCAATCCCCTGAACGGCGGCGGCTTCGCGGTGCTGAACGGAATGACCTTCGACGATCGGGGCCGGCTGGTTGAGCAGGCGTCCCCCTATCCCGGAGGGAACCTGTTCTCCCTGGCCTCCGGCGGGGCCATCTACGTCCGGGACCCGCACGGGAAGGTGAGCCCCGACCAGCTCAACAAGGGGCAGATCGTGGAGATGACCCGGGCCGACTGGACCCTGATCCTTCCTTACCTGAGAATGAACGAGCGGCTCTTCGGTATCTCGATCGAAAAGGCCCTCCTCAAGGTCGGCTCCGAGGAATGGCCCCCCGAAAAGGTGTACCGAAAAGTCCGGCCTTCGGGTGAGGAGATCGAAACCGGCCTGGAGGAATAGGCTGCGGAGGGGAGGATCGTTGGCTTCGGTGCATGCAGGCATTCCGGAGTTCGACCGGTTTCTCGGGGGGTTTCAGCCCGGGGACAATGTGGTCTGGGCCGCAGAGCCGGGAACCTTCGTGCACAGCTTCGTGACCGCCTTCCTGCAGGCCGCGGCGGCGGACCCTGCCGGCGCCATTGTCTACGTGAATTCGAACTACGCGCCCCAGAGCATACACCGGCGATTCGCTCAGGCTCTGCCGGATGCACGTTTCGTTCACGTGGACGCCTTCACCTACGGCAAGGGGGAAGGCGACGGAGTCTTCCGAAGCCACTACGAGGGCACTTTCTTTCCCGACAACTTCGAGAACGTATGTGTGGAGAACCCTTCCGATGCAGGCGCCTTCGACCGCGCCCTGTCCTCCGTGGAGGAGAAATACGGGGAAGGAGCCCGGTACGTCTTCGACAGCCTCACCGGCCTAAGCGAGCTGTGGGGCGGCGACCGGGATGTGCAGAGGTTCTTCACTCGCCACTGCCCGAAGCTCTACGAGCTCCAGGCGGTGGCGTACTGGGCCGTGGAAAAGGAGGCTCACCCGAGTTCCTTTCTCGCCAACCTGACCCACATCACACAGGTGGTGATCCAGCTCCGCAATGTGGAGAGGGGCTTCTTCGAGCTGAAATTCCAGAAGGCCGAGGATCGGCCTTCCCGCATCCTCCACGATGTGCTGCGCTACCGGGTGGACGAAGAGTCGATACGCTTTCTCGACAGGGCCCCGGCCCGGGAGTTGCGGATCGGGGACCGCATCCGGGAGCATCGGGTCGGCAAGGGGCTGTCGCAGGCGGAGCTGGCGCGGATGCTGGACGTCACACCGAGCGCCCTGTGTCAGATCGAGAACAATCAGGTGCACCCCTCCCTGCCGCTGCTGCTCGATCTGGCCCTTCATCTCGGCTGTTCCCTGGACGAGTTCTTCGGAGAGGGCACACCGGTACCGGGCAGGCAGAAGGGCTGGCTGGTCCACAAGAAGAAGGACCAGACCGTGGCCAGGGCCGGCAAGGGCACGGCAAGATCGAAGATCGAGGTGCAGAGCCTGTTGCCGGGAAGCGGGGAGGCTCGGCTGCTCAAGCCCTTCCTGCTGAGGCTGGCGGCTGGAGCCGAGGATTCCAGACCCTTTTTTGACCACAAGGGCCCTGAATTCGGCTGGATCCTGAGCGGTATGCTGAAGATCGTGGTGGACCGGAAGGAGATCCTGCTGCGCAAGGGGGACAGCATCTATCTCGAGGCCCAGACCCTGAACCAATGGAAGAACGAGGGCACGGGACGGGTGGAGCTGGTCTGGGTTCTGGGCTGACGCGAGCTTGACAAGCGCGCTCTTGCCGGGTAAATTCAAAAATTGCACGTTCCAAAGGTGCAGAGGGACACAAGGGCGTGTTCCTCACCGCAGGGGAATGGCCCCCTGCATGCGATTTGCCGTATTCGAGAAGACAAAGGTGTCTGCCGATTCGGGCCGGGCACCTTTTTTTTTGCCTGAACCGCTCGAAATTTTTTTGTTCCGGATATTTAGCAATCCTAAATGGCTCTTGCCGTGCCCCCTTTCCGCTTAATGGGGCGGGTCCGGGAGGGCGAACCCCGAATGGAGGAATCCGATGAATCTGCACCGACCGAACGCGAACGAAGCCGTCATGACCGCAAACCGATCGCGCCACGTGGCGCCCCAGTCCGGCATCTGTACGCGATGCATCGACGGGTGCCGAGGCAACTGCGACCTGTTCAGTTCGACCTTCCGGGGCAGGGAGTTGATCTATCCGGGGCCTTACGGTGAGACCACTTCGGGGGCGGACAAGAACTATCCGGTCGACTACTCGCACCTCAACATCATGGGCTATGCCCTGGGCGCGGAGGGTACCCAGGCGGACCCGGACCACGCCACCTTCCCGACCGTGAGCACCGAGACCGAGTACGGCGTGGAGAACAAGGTGAAGATGAAGGTTCCGATCTTCACGGGCGCGCTGGGAAGCACCGACATCGCCCGGAAGAACTGGGAGCACTTCGCCATGGGCGCTGCCATCTCGGGGATCAGCCTCGTTTGCGGTGAGAACGTCTGCGGAATCGACCCGCAGCTCGAGCTGGACGGCAACGGCAAGATCGTGGAAGCCCCCAACATGCGCTCCCGCGTCGAGCAGTACAGGCGCTACCACGAAGGCTACGGCGACATCCTCGTGCAGATGAACGTGGAGGACACGAAGTTCGGTGTTGCCGAGTACGTGGTCGGCAAACTGGGCGTGGAGTGCGTGGAGCTGAAGTGGGGGCAGGGCGCCAAGTGCATCGGCGGCGAGATCAAGGTGGACACCCTGGAAAGGGCGATCGAGCTGAAGAAGCGGGGCTACATCGTCACGCCCGACCCGGAAGACCCGGCCATGCAGGCCGCCTTCAAGGACGGCGCGATCAAGCAGTTCGAGCGGCATTCCCGTCTCGGCTTCGTGGATCAGGAGGGGTTCATGAAAGAGGTGGAGCGGCTTCGAAGCCTGGGCGCCAAGCGCGTGACCCTGAAGACCGGCGCCTACCCGATGCGCGAGCTGGCCATGGCGATCAAATGGTCCTCGGCCGCCAAGATCGACCTGCTCACCATCGACGGAGCCCCGGGCGGAACGGGCATGAGCCCCTGGCGCATGATGTGCGAGTGGGGAATCCCGGCCATCTACCTGCATTCCATGGCCGTCGAGCTGAGCGACCGGCTGGCCAAGCGAGGGGAGTGGGTGCCGGATCTCGCCTTCGCCGGCGGATTCTCCGCCGAGGACCACGTCTTCAAGTGCATCGCCCTGGGGGCTCCCTACGTGAAGGCGGTCTGCATGGGCCGTGCCCTGATGATTCCGGGCATGGTCGGCAAGAACATCGAGCGCTGGCTCAAGGGCGAAGACGGCGGGCTGCCGAAGACCGTATCCAAGTATGGGGCCACCAAGGAGGAGATCTTCGTCTGCTACGAAGAGGTCAAGGCGAAATACGGCGCCGATGCCGACGTCATGCCCCTCGGCGCGATCGGTATCTACAGTGCCACAGAGAAGATCCGCGTGGGCCTGCAACAGCTGATGGCAGGCGCCCGGAAGTGGAAGACGGATCTGGTCGGCCGATACGATCTGACCTCCCTGACCGAAGAGTGCGCCAAGGTGACGGGGATCCCCTATGTGATGGACTCCTATCGCGAGGATGCGCTTCGGATCATCGACGGCTGAGCACACCAACTCATCCTTCCTGAACAATGAGGCGGCCCGTTGAAAGGGCCGCCTCTTGCTTTTCTCCTGACCCCTGACCCCCGACCCGGCCTCTTGCGCATTGCCGAGGGCCAGGCCCGCCCTGCAGCACTTTGTACCTCCTTTGGCCAGGTGATATCCTTGGAGGCGAACGTACGAAACATAAGGAGCTGATATGGCATTCCGTGTCCCCCCGGTCTGGTGGCCCGTCCTTGCCGTTGCCTCCCCGGCCCTCGTTCCGTGGATGATGAGCAAGAACCGTCGTTTCAGGGAGAACCGCCGGGAGGCCTCCCGTATGAACGAGGAGAGGATACAGGGAGCGGTCCCCCTCTCCCTGCCCGCACTGGAACAGGTGGCCCTTACGGTCGTCCTGGAGCAGGAGCACGAGGATGGATTCAAGGGCGAGCCCGGCGTTTCCTACCTCCTGCGCACCGAAAAGGGGTCCCTTCTGTACGACATCGGCTTCGGAGGGCAGTACGACAACTTTGCGAACAACACGTCTCTTCTCGGTCTGAAGATGGAAGATGTGGATGCTCTGGCCATTTCCCACCTTCATGCAGACCACATGGGCGGTCTCAAGGCCCAGCGCAGCCGCCGGGTCACCCTGCCGGAGCCCTTCGGCCCGGCAGGAGGCAGGCCCTGCTATCTGCCGGACACGGCCGGGGCGGAGGGCTTCGACGTTCGGATCGCCGACGAACCGGTGATCCTGGAGGGAGGGATCGCATCCACAGGCCCGCTCGCCAGGAGCCTCTACTTCTTCGGGCTGACCCAGGAGCAGGCCCTGGTGGCGCTCGTCAAGGACAAGGGCCTGCTGGTCCTCACGGGTTGCGGGCACCCGACCATCGAAGTCGTACTGCGCATGGTGCGGAAGCTTTCGGACGAGCCCATCTATGCCATAGGCGGCGGGCTCCACTTCCCGGTGACCGAAGGGCGGGGCAACTACGGCGGCTTTCAGTTGCAGATGATCGTCGGTACCGGCAAGCCCTGGTGGGAGCGAATCACCGACGCGGACCTGACGCGCACGATCGAGGCGATCCGGAAGGAAGACCCGAAGAGGCTTCTCCTTTCGGCCCACGACACCTGTGACCACGCCCTGGGGCGTATCTCCCGCGAGGTGGATGCGGAGGTGGAGGTTCTCAAGGCCGGGGCCACGTACGTAATTTAGATGCCGGAAGGGGATGGGGTGAGAATCGAGACCCAGGCTCTGGTCATCGGCGGAGGGTTGACGGGTGCAGGCGTTCTTCGGGACCTGGCCATGCGCGGTGTGGAAGCGGTGCTCGTCGAACGGAGGGACCTGAACGCCGGTGCTTCGGGCGCGAACCACGGGTTGCTCCACAGCGGCGGGCGGTATGTGGTGGCCGACCCTGGCTCTGCAGAGGAGTGCGTTCGTGAGAGCCGGGTGCTCAAGCGGGTCGCCTCCGGCTGCATAGAGGACACGGGCGGGCTCTTCATCGCCCTCGAAGAGGACAGGGACGCGTTCATCGCGGACTTCATGGCCTCGGCGGGGCGGATCGGCCTTTCCGCCGAGCCCGCGGACCCGAAGGAGATTCTCGAGGAAGAGCCTTCTCTCCACCCTCGAATCAAGGCGGCGATTCGTGTGCCGGACGCGTCCATCAATCCCTTTCTGACGACCCTGGCAAATCTCGAAGCCGCCCAGAGGCTGGGTGCACGCGTCTTCTTCTACACCCAGGTTACATCCATGGATCGGGACGGGAAGCGGATCATGCGGGTCGAGGCGATTCAGGCGAAGACGGGCGAGCCCGTGGAAATCCTGGCGGATCAGGTTGTGAGTGCCGCAGGTCCCTGGGTCGACCAGATCGGCGCCCTTGCCGGCGTCGACCTGTGCATCGCCTATTCCAAGGGCAGCCTGCTGATCACGAACTCGCGGCTCGTCGATCGGGTCATCAACCGGCTGAGGCCCCCGTCGGACGGCGATATCGTCGTTCCCGGGGAAACGGTGACGATCACCGGTACGAACTCGATCCGCGTAGAGAACCTGGACCATTTGGGTACGAGCGCGTCCGAGGTGGACCGCCTGATCGCGGAGGCGTCCAAGATGGTGCCTGCCCTGAAGACGGCCCGGTTCATTCGTGCCTACGCAGGTGTTCGTCCTCTGGTGCTGGAAGGGCAGGGAGAGGAAGACAGGGAGATCACCAGGAGCTTCACCGTCTTCGACCACGAGAGGGACGGTCTCGAGAATCTCACGAGCGTGGCAGGGGGAAAGCTGACCACCTACCGTCTGATGGCGGAGAAGGTGGCCGACCTGGTGTGCCGGCGGCTCGACGTGGACGAAACCTGCCGGACGGCCGACGTCCCGCTTCCGGGCAGTGAGGAGGGCCAGTACCTGGACGCGGGCCAGAGGCTGGAACGCCTGCGGGTCTCCCCGCCGGAAGGGGCGGTGACCTGCGAGTGTGAAATGGTGGGGCAACAGCAGGTGGAGGAGATCGTAACGGATCTCAGGAAGAAGGGGCATCCCGTCGACCCGAACGCGCTTCGACTTCGATCCCGCCTCGGCATGGGATCCTGTCAGGGCGGGTTCTGCGGATACCGTACGATCGGCTGTCTTTACGAGGCAGGTCATGTTTCCCACAAGAAGGGGAACGAGATGCTCGCCGACTTCCTGGAGAAACGGTGGAGCGGCATCAAGCCGATGCTCTGGGGAGAGCAGCTTCGGCAGGAACAGCTCCTCGAGGCGATCTACTGCGGCAGCCTGAACATAGACGGAAACCTCTGAGCCATGAAGACGGAATGCGACCTTCTGATCGTGGGCGGGGGCTTGACGGGTCTTGTCGCAGCATGGCGGGCACAACGGGCAGGGTTGAAGACCGTCCTGGTCGCTGAGGGTCCCGGCAGCCTGCCCTTCACATCCGGGGCGCTGGATCTGCTCGCCGTCTATCCTACCGAGACGAAACGGTACCGGGTCCATCCCTGGGAGGCGGTCTCCGAGTTGATCGAGAGAGAACCGGACCATCCCTACGGCCGGGTCGGTCTGCGAGGCGTTCGGTCCGCTGTCGAGGACTTCCTCCCCTATTTGGAGGCGAGCCCCCTTGCCTACTACCGGAGGGAGGAGGAGAACATGGCGATCGTGACCGGGGCGGGGACCATCAAGCCGACCTATGCCGTCTCGGTGAGCATGAAGAAGAACCGGCTTGCCTGGAATCAGCGCAGGCCCGCCCTGATCCTCGGGTTCGAAGGCCTGGCCGACTTCTCGCCCGAGCAGGTGGTCGCCAATCTTCAGGACCGGTGGAACGGGCTGCGTTCCGCCCGGCTGGATCGCTCCGTTCTGCTGGACAGCAGCCGACGGCCCACGGTGTCCCAGCTGGCCGCCGACTTCGAAAGGCCCGCGTTTCGCGACCGTTTTGCCGAAGCGGTCCGACCGCTGCTGGGGCCGTCGAAGTTCCTGGGCCTGCCCGCCGTCCTCGGTTTCGATGGCGTGGCACGGATCTGCCGTGATCTGGAGGAGAAGCTGGAAGTCGAGGTGTTCGAGATCCCGCTCCTTTCCCCCTCCCTGCCCGGAATGCGGCTCGCGGACCTTCTGAAGGGCGACCTGGTAGCCGGCGGCGTGGACTGCCGGCAGGGGGCGCCGGTCAACAAGGTCGACGTGCAGGGAGGGGAGGGCGTCCTTGCCCACCGTGCAGGCAGGAACAGGCCGGAACGGATTCTTGCCCGACACATGGTCGTCGCCACGGGAAGGTTCTTCGGTGGGGGCCTGGAGGCGGACCCGTGGGGTGTGCGGGAGCCCCTGCTCGACCTCAAGGTGGAGGCCCCTTCGGATCGCGACAACTGGCACATGGCAAGCTTTCTGGGGGCCCCCGGACACCCCATCAACCGTGTGGGCGTGAGGGTGGGCAGGGACCTCCGCCCCCTTGGCCCGGACGGCCTGCCCTTCTACGAGAACGTCTACATGGCGGGCGCGGTGCTGGCGAGCCACGACTGGGTGCGCGAGAAATCGGGCGCAGGAATCTCCGTGGCTACGGGCCATGCCGCGGTCGAGTCGATCCTTGCGAAACGGGGGCGAGCGCTGCAGAAGGACATTTCATGAAAAGCGGATTGCCCGAGACGAAGAAGAAGAGACGTGCCCGTGAGGTTCTTAGGAAGCTCGTGCTGGAGACCGGCGGGGACCGGTGCCTGTCCTGCGGCGCCTGCGTGGTCGGGTGCCCGGTTGCCGACTGGAGCGACGAGCGGCTCGATCCGAGGCGGCTGGTGCGACTGGCTCAGAACGGTCTGGGAGAGTTGATCGTGGAGATGGACTGGATCTGGCAGTGCACCGAATGCGGTCGATGCAATTACGTCTGCCCGGCCGGCGTGGACTTGTGGACCCTGATCAACCGGGCTCGCGGACTGGTTCCGCGGGACCTCTCTCCGGGACAGATCCAGAAGACCGCGGACCTGCATCGGACCGTTTCGAACAACATGGGGCTCCAGGTGGAGGACTGGCTGGAGACCGTGGCCTGGATGGCGGACGAGCTGGGTGACGAGCTTCCGGGCTTCGAGTTGCCCGTGGAGAAGCAGGGGGCCGAGTACTTCGCCACCATCAACTCCAAGCTGCCCATGTACTATCCGGCCGACCTGCAGGACATCTTCAAGATCTTCCATGCAGCCGGCGTGGAGTGGACCCTGGCGGACAAGTGGTGGGAGGGGACGAACTACGCCATGTTCACGGAAGACGAGGAGACCTGGGAGGAGACCCTCCGGCGGCAGGCGGAGAAGGTGGAGGCCCTCGGCTGCAGCAAGGTGGCCTACACCGAATGCGGGCACGGCTACTACGCGACCCTGGAGGGATACAGGCGTTTCGGCATGCAGCCCGGGTTCGAGGTCTTCCACGTGGTCGAGCTCTATGCGCGATGGATCCGCGAAGGCCGCTTCAGACTCGACCCGTCCACAAATCCCGGGCGGATTACGCTGCACGACCCCTGCAATGCGGTGCGGAAGGCCTCCATGGCCGGCTTCACCTCCATAGCGGAGGACGCCCGGTTCGTCCTGAGCCGGGTCTGCAACGACGTCGTCGAGATGAGCCCGAACCGGGCGTCCAACTACTGTTGCAGCGGTGGGGGCGGTGCCCTGATCGCCGGATTCAAGAGGGCCCGGACCCATTACGGCCGGGTCAAGGTCGACCAGATCGATCGGACCGAAGCGGAACGGGTCTGCACCCCCTGCGTGAACTGTTACGACGCGCTGGAGAACCTCGCCAGGGACTACGAAAGGACCTGGCGGCCCGTGCACCTCTGGAAACTGCTCGCCCAGGCCATTGTATTTGAATGAATATTGTTCTATAATCAGCCTGCAGGAAAATGAGCGGAACGGAATCTTCTTGTTGACAGGACATTCTCAATAATCTTATACAATTAGTATCAGAAGAACATGAATACAGACGAACCGCCAACACGCAAAAAGGAGGGGAATCGTATGCGGGCAAAAGACTACTCCCTACTGACGGTCGGCCTTCTCGCCCTGGGGTTCCTGGTCGGAAGCAGCCTCGCGCCTTGGGGGCTCCCGGAGGCGCAGGCCGCAGGCGAGCCCGTCGTCCAGGTAACACTGCTTTCTGGGCCGGAGCGCTCCACCCATGCGGCGGACCCGATTGTTCCGCCGGTCACCTACGACGTTCAGGTGGACTTCCCCGAGGGCTCCAGCGCCTGTGTGGGCCCGCCCCCGCCTGTGGAGCCTGCGACCCTCACCGTGACCGTGCGCCAGCAGCTGGACGGTGCGGTCCTGGACACCTGGTCGGTGGACACGTCGGCATGGACCTGGAACGCAGAAAACACACGGGTGACCGGGCAGGTTTCGATCGGCGGGGAAACCACCGGCCAGGGAAGATCCCTCTACGCCATCCGGGCGTGTATCTCGAACGCGAACGGCGAGGGATGCGGCGCGAAGACGGTGCGCATGGAGTATCCCGTCTCCGAATTCGCGGGAGGCAATTATCTTGCCAAGGGCACCAGCTTCAGCCAGAGCCCGGGATGCACCCTCATCCCGAGCATCGCGCTGCCCCTGATCGCCGAGCAGATGGCCACGACGGAGTTCGGTGCCTTCGTACCCAACGCAACCCAGATATCGACCATGACGGATGACACCGTCAACTTCACCCAGATTCCGCTGCTCGGAAACGTGGATATGACCGCATCCCTGAACGCGGGAACGAACGACGTCGACCTGGCGGAAGTCTCGGTCAGTGGAATCGACCTCTCGGGCATAGAGTTCCCGGGAACGAACTGCGAGATATCCGGGAGCGCGGACGGAGTCATTCTGGGAGAGGTAGCACCCGGAGAGGATCTGGACGGAAGCATCCGGGTGTATGACATGAGCCTGTCGCTCGGCGGCGGCACGGGAACGTGTGATCTGGTCGCGCAGCCGGGATGCCAGCTCACCATCAAGTTCGACGGGAATCCTCCGTTCTGAGTACACCTGCTGCCGATTCCGGCCGAGTTCCATGATAGAGGCCTCCGGGGAAGCGGGACGGCTCCCCGGGGGCCTTCTTCTGTTCGTGCTGGATTCCGCATTTGCGCCGCTCCCGTGACGAAGTTCTGAGCAATGTGCGGCCTAGCTCATTCTCTTCCTCTCCTCCATCTCCCTGAGTTCCCGTCTGAGGACCTTGCCTATGGCGCTCTTGGGGAGGTCTTGGGCGAATTCGATCTGCTTCGGCACCTTGTAGGCGGCGAGCTTCTCCCTGCAGTAGGCGACCACTTCCTCTTCGGTGAGGGTCTCTCCCGCTCGAGGCACGATGAAGGCCTTCACGGTCTCGCCGCGATACGGGTCGGGCAGGCCCACGGCGCAGGCATCCTGGATCTTCGGGTGCTCGAACAGGACCTCATCGATCTCTCTCGGGTAGATATTGAAGCCCCCGGCGATGATCATGTCCTTCTTCCGGTCCACGATGAACAGGTATCCCTCCTCGTCCATGTAGCCCACATCCCCGGTGTGGAACCATCCGTCGGCAAAGGCTTCCGCCGACTCCTCGGGACGGTTGTAGTAGCCCCGGCTCATCTGAGGGCCCTTCAGCAGGATCTCTCCCGATTCTCCGATGCCGAGATCCCGGGTCCCCGTCTCCACGTCCACGATCCTGCAGTCCGTGTCCGGCAGGGGGACGCCCACGCTGCCCGGCTTCATGTTCGCCCCCCACGGGTTGGCGTGGGAGATGGGTGAAAGCTCGGTCATGCCGTACACCTCCATGATGGGCGCCCCCACCTTCTCTTCCCACTCCCGAAGGGCCTCGGGGGCGAGGGGGAGGGGTTCATCTATCAGATGAAGCAGTTCCAGCACGAACGGTTCGCCGCGCTTCCCTTTTCGTACGTGGGTGCCAGGGATGTGATCGACATGACCGTGGAATACATCCAGCAGCGGGTCGTCTTCGGCAAACCCCTGAGCAAACAGCAGGTGCTGCGGCACCGAATCGCGGACTGGCTGACCGAGATCGAGTGCCTGAAACAGTTGACCTACCACATCGTGCGAATGAAGATGCAGGACCTGGACGTCACCCGGGAGGTCTCCATGGGCAAGCTCCTGTCGGGGCAGATGATGAGGCGTATTACGGACGGTTGCCTGCAGATGTACGGGGGCATGGGCTTCATGAACGAGACGTTGATTACCCGCTACTGCCGGGATGTCCGTGCGGCCTCGATCGCTGGCGGTGCGGACGAGGTGATGCGGGAGGTGATTGCACGACTGGAAGGTCTTTAGGAGGCTGTTGAAAAAGTCCCATCTGCGGCGTTCGGCTTCATCCCTCGTCATTCGACGTACAGAAAGTACGCCTCATTCTTCGGGATTTTGCCTGCCTTGCATCTGGAACTTTTTGAACAGCCTCCGGCAGGCACTTTTTCAACGGCCTGTTAGTGGCAGTCTGATGATAAGGCCATGTTATCCAGGTTTTTGAGGGATGGCCTGCAGGGCTAGGATCTTCGTCCGTTGTGGTACCGGTACAGCTGCAGGAGAGCCCTGGCCGCCCGTTCGTGGGACGGGAAAGCCGGGATTCCTTCGGTGCAGAAGCGCGCCACGAGGGAGGCGCCCCGGACCGCCAGGTCCGGGTCCCCGCCGGCGAAATCCACGGTGAAGACCGTGGGCTTGCGTGGCCTTTCCTTCTTCATGAACGCGATCACTGCCGCAGCGGGGTCCGGCTCGTCCCCCATGTGGAAGGAAGACCGCGGGATGATCCGATCCGTCAGGATCATGTTGACCTCTGGATCCTCATAGCCCATCTCCAGGACCTCGGCAAGATGATCCACGTCGTCGTAGGTTCGCCAGTTGTCCAGGGGATTGCCCGGAATCGAGCCCACGGCGGGCATGATCTTCCGGAGTTTCTCCATGGTGGCACGCGACAGCGGGGGAACATCGAGGCCCTGCCGAATGCAGGCATCTCCATTGACCACACTCTGTCCTCCCCCTCCCCCGATGAGGAACACGCCTTTGCCTTCGGGTGCGGGCAGGAGGGTGAGACTGAGGATCGTGTCCGCCCACTCGTCCATGGAGCGCACCCGTGCCAAACCGCTCTGCCGGAAGAAGGCATCCCACAGGTGGCTTGCACCGGCCAGGCCGCCCGTGTGGGAGACCGCTGTCGAAGCGCCCACCTCGCTCTCGCCCCCTTTCCAGACGACGAGGGGTTTCTTCCGGTTCACCTCCCGGGCCAGGTGCATGAATGCCCTCGGGTCCGGCACGCTCTCCAGGTACATGCCGATGGTTTGAACCTCCTCGTCCCCGGCCATGAACTCGAGGTATTCCATCGCGCCCAGGACGGTGGCGTTTCCCATGCTCACGGCCTTTGCGATTCCCAGGCCGAGGGAACACAAGTACTCGGTGATGCGCTGGGTGATGGTGCCGCTCTGGGAGATGATGCCCACCGGGCCGGGCAGTCCCGGAATGGCGCCCCACGCGGTGAGACGTGAAGCCGGACGATAGGGTCCCATGCAGTTCGGACCGACGACGAAGAGCCCGGCCTCCTTCGAGAATGCGGCCAGCCTCTCTTCGAGGCCCTCGCCTTCCCGGGTCCTGAGCTCCTTGAAGCCTGAGGTGAGGATGTGAATGTGCCGTGCACCGATTCGCGCGCACTCCTCGAGAACGTCGAGGACGGCAGCTGCGGGCAGGCACAGGATGACCAGATCCGGGATCTCGGGGAGCGAGGCAAGCGACGGGTGGGCCTTGACGCCCTGAATCTCATCCGCTTTCGGGTTGATCGGATAGAGTCTGCCTGGATATCCGCACTCGAGCAGTTTGTTCAGGTAGCTGGCACCGCCGAAACGGGCGTGGCCCCTCGGGACACCCACGATGGCGATGCTCTCCGGGTGGAAAAGGGGCCTCAAATCGCTCTTCTGAAGGTCCATGATGCGCTCCTGTCCGTCCTCACGGCTGCGGTCGTGACTCCACCTTCAAGCAGCAGCATCAGCGCCTGCCCGGGGTAAGGGCTCTCGAACCCTTGGGAGATTAGGGGGAAACCCTCTGGCTGTCAAACGGAGTCAGGTGTACGGAGCACAGCCTCTCAGGCGGGACGGCACTACCCCAGCTTCATCCATCGGCCTTCCTTGGGCAGGAAGGTGGACGGGAAGATCGTTCTGGCCTTCTCCAAATTGACATCCGTCAAGCCCGTTGTCGCAGCCTCGCTCCTTTGACAGTTCTGCCGGCGATCACCTAAGATCTGCGCAACGTGAGCAGGGAACGGGTCTTCGGCGAAAAGGAGGACGCCGCACGAGAAGCAGACACAGGGAGGGGAATCGCCGCCGGCCGGCATCGCTCGACAGCCGGAGGATTCCCCGGGGAGCGAAAGAACGATGGATTCTCTTGAGACGGTTGATTTCGAGCAAAGGGATGGCGTGGGGTGGATCCGCATGAATCGGCCGGAGTCGTTCAACGCCTTCAACCTCGCCATGAGCAGGGATCTTCTGGCTGCGGCGAATCACTGCGGGGCCGAGAAATCGATACGTGCGGTGGTGCTCACCGGTGCGGGACGCGCGTTCTGTGCCGGAGGAGATGTGCAGGAAATGCACCTACACCTCGAGGAGACGGGCAGGGCGGACAAACTCCTTCGCCGGCTGACCGTAGGCCTCCATGCCTTTGTGGCGGAGATCGTACGGATGGAGAAGCCCGTCATTGCGGCCGTAAACGGCGTGGCCGCCGGAGCGGGGATGAGCATGAGCCTTGCCTGCGACATGGGCCTTGCCCTGGAAGGGTGCAGGTTCGTGCTCGCCTATACGAACATAGGTCTCGTACCGGACGGGGGCTCGAGCTACCTGCTGACCCGTCTCGTGGGCTACAGGAAGGCGATGGAGATTGCGTACCTGAACGAGCCGATCGACAGCGCCGAGGCTTTGAGGCTCGGGCTCGTCAACCGCGTCCTCCCTGCCGACGCCTTCGAGGAGGAGGTGAACAGAATCGCCTCGAGGCTTGCGGAGGGGCCGACGGCGACCTACGGCCGTGCGAGGAACCTGATGCGACTCGGCCTGGTGGAGACCCTGGAAACCCAGATGGAGAATGAGAGACAGGCCCTTGTGACGGCCTCTCAGTCGGATGAATTCCGTGAAGGGATCGAGGCCTTCATGGGAAAGCGGAAACCGGACTTCGGTTCCATTGTCTAGTCGTAAATCGGATCTCCACTAGAAACCTCTGGTTCACGGTGAGAGAGGGGGACAAAATGACCAGCTACCTGCTCCGAAACGGCCGGGTCATCGACGGTACGGGGGCGACGGCCTTCACAGGCAGCCTGCTGATCGACGGGGGCTGCATCAAGGCGGTGTTCCGGGAGGGCGGGGAGATCCCGGCCGCGGATGAAGAGATCGATGTGCAGGGCCGTGTGATCGCGCCCGGATTCATCGACATGCATTCCCACTCCGACTGGGTCCTTTGGGACCCGGATCACCCGGCCGTCCTCGGGTGCCTGCTGGAGCAGGGCGTCACCACGGTGGTGGGAGGCAATTGCGGGTTTTCGCCGGCACCCGTCCGGATGGAGACGATCGACCTGGTTCGGCAAAACTCCGCCATGCTGGCGGACAGGCCCGTGGATTTCACCTGGAACACGCTCTCCGAGTTTCTGGACCACGTCGAGGGGGCCGGTCCGGTCCTGAATCTCGCCCAGCTGGTCGGTCATGCCTCGGTGAGGTCCCGGGCGGCGGATACGCTGCGGGGCGCCATGAATCCGCACGAACAGAAGAGCTGCCTGGACGAGTTACGGCGATCCTTTGAAGAGGGGGCCTGCGGACTGAGCTTCGGCCTGGGCTACGACCCGGGGATGTACTCGCCTCTCGAGGAGATCCAGGCCTTCTGCGAAGTGGCCAGGGAATCGGGCAAGCCCGTTACCGTGCACATCAAGGCCCTGTCCCGGATTTCTCCGTGCTATCCTGCGACCCATCTCAAGCCGCACAATCTTCGAGCACTGGGGGAGATGCTCGACATGGCGAGGAAGACCGGAATCCGGCTGCAGGTCTCGCACTTCATCTTCGTGGGGCGGAAGAGCTGGTCCACGGCGGATGCCTGCCTGGAGATGGTCGATGATGCGCGGCGCCAGGGCGTGGACGTCATGATCGATGCCTTTCCGTACACCTGCGGCAACACCACCATCAACGTGGTCTTTCCCTACTGGTTCCTCGCCCGGCTTCCCGAAGCCTACGGCAGTGCGCTGGCCAGGGCCCGTCTGCGCGCCGAGTTCGGGATCTCTTTTCCCCTCGTCGGCTTCTTCTACAGGGATTTCCAGGTCATGGACGCGGCGGTGCCCGGATGGGAGGACCTGAACGGGCTGACCATTGCGCAGATTGCGTCCAAGTGGGACCTTTCCCCGCTGAAGGCATTGCTCAAGCTGAGCGAGGCGAGCCAGGGGAGGACGCTCATGCTCTTCCACGCCTACAGCGGAGAACCGGGCAACGAAGGCGCCATGGAATCGGTTCTCTGCCATGAAGCATGCCTCTTCGAGACGGATGTGGTGGTGAAGAGCACCGGGTATCCGAATCCGGCCGCCCTGGGTACCTTTCCGAAGATCCTGGGGCACTACGGGCGGGACAAGAAGATGTTCAGCCTGGAGAACGCGATCCACCGGATGACCCTGGCCAGTGCAGACCGGTTCGGCCTCGAGGGCCGCGGCGCGCTGGAGCCCGGCAGGAAGGCGGACGTGGTCGTCTTCGATCCGCAGACGGTGTCGGATACCCCACCTGAGGGCGCCGAGCCTGCAGGCAAGCCGAAGGGCATCGAGCACGTCTTCGTGAACGGTTCGCATATGGTGAAGGACGGGACGTGCCGGGCAGGTGTGCGTGCCGGCCGGGTGCTCCGAGGCTGAGAAGTTCTAACATTCTACTTCTTCAGCTGGAGGTCCGGCATCTCCTTTTCCCGGTTCCAGGTGCGGTCCGTGACCCCCTGCTTCTTCATGTTCGTCTTCTGAACGCGGAACGTGCCGGTTCTGGGGATGTCGTCCACCACGTCGATGTACTGGGGAACCATGAAGTAGGCCATGTTTTCCGCGCAGTGATGGATCAGCTCCCTCAGATCCAGCCGTGCGCCCTCCCGGGGCTTGACCCAGATCATCACATCGTCTTCGCCCAGCTCCGAGGGCACACCGAAGGCAGCGCACTCGGCCACGTCCGGGTGCTTCTCCACAATGTTCTCCACCTCGAAGGAGGAGATGTTCTCGCCCCTTCGGCGCATGGAGTCGGTCTTGCGGTCCACGAAATAGAGGTAGCCGTCCTTCTCCGCGTAGAAGAGATCCCCGGAGTGCAGCCAGTCTTTGTGGATCTTCTTCCGGCTCGCCTCCGGGTTCTTGTAGTATTCGACGCCGCCGATCTTCTTGTCGGTTACCTTGGTGATCAACTCTCCGATCTCACCCTGAGGCACCTCGTTCAAGTCGTCGTCGACGAGCTTCCACTCCGTGTTCATCACCTTGCCGACCGAGCCGACCGGGCCGTCCCCCAGGTTCCAGATGAGCACGCCTCCGCCGTCCACCGCGCCGTATCCCTCGAAGATCTTGACGCCGAACCGCTTCTCGAAGGCCTCCCACAGATTTGCCGGGCATGCCGCCGAGAAGACCATGCGGACCGGGTTGTCCGCATCGTCCGGCTTCTCGGGCTGCTTCATCAGGATGGGTACCATCGCTCCCAGCGCATTGAAGGTCGTCGCGCCGTACTTGCGGATCGAGTCCCAGAACCGGGAGGCGCTGAAGCGGTGCTCAAGGCCGAAGGGAAGGCCTGCGACCATGGCGAATCCGGCCGTCAGGATCAGGGCGTTCGCATGGAACAGGGGCAGGCAGGTGTAGAGCACGTCGTCCGGTTTGTAAACGATGGAGGTGAGAAGCTTGAAGCCGTCGATGTTGAGCGAACGATTCCGGTTGACCACACCTTTGGGGAAGCCCGTGGTGCCGGAGGTGTACATGAGGAAGGTCAGTGCCTCCGGGTCGAGGTCGATCCGGGGTTTCCCGGAGGGGGCGTCGAGAAAGCTTTCCATGGAAATCGTACCGTTCGGCAGGGCCTCATCCCCGGTCCGGCGGACAATGACCTTTTCGATAGCCCCCACCGGCGCTTCGAGTTCGTCAACGCGGGGGTAGAGCTTGTCGTCCACGACCAGGTACTTGACGTCCGAGTGGGTCAGGATGTACCGGAGGCCTTCTCCCTTGAGGGCGACGTTGACCGGGACGCTGTAGAAGCCACCCCGGGGCATGCCGTAGAAGAAATACAGGTATTCGACACAATTGGCCATCAGAATCGCAATGCCGTCGCCCGGCCTGGCGCCCAGCCCGGCCAGGGCGTTCGCCGCCCGGCAGGTGGCCCTGTCGAACTCTGCAAAGCTCACCTTCTGATCATCGTGCAGGACGTAGGGCTTGTCGCCCAGCGACTTGGCCTGCTCTTCGATCATGTCCGAATAGAAAGTCGGATTCGGTTCTTCCGCCATGGGAACCCCTCCTTGCCCAGACAATCAAGAATCCCCTTACCGTTTCAGCAGGGTGACCGACAGAGCCGCCTCCGAGCCGCCGGCGTTCTGCCCCAGCCCAACTTTCGCTCCGTCGACCTGTCTCTTGCCCGCCTTCCCGGTCAGGTGCCAGTAGAGCTCGACCGCCTGCCGAATGCCGGTCGCCCCTACCGGATGCCCCTGCGATTCCAGTCCGCCCGAGACATTCACCGGAACCTTGCCGCCGAGCCTGGTGTTCCCCGCTTCGGCAAAGGGGCCGCCTTCTCCAATGGGGCACAACCCGAGCTCTTCGGTTGCGTAGATCTCGCCCATGGCGGTCGCATCGTGAACCTCGGCCACGTTCACATCCTCCGGTCCGATCCCTGCATCCTGTGACCCTTTGCCCTTTCGCCTCCGGGCTGGGTAGCGCTGGGGCCTAGCTTTCTATCTCGGGTCCGGGGGCACCCTCTCGGAACCACGTGACGGGGCGGAACTCGCGAGGCACGACCCCTTCCTGCCTGAACCTGGGGTACCCGATCGACATGGCCGTGGTGATCTTCCACGGGTCGGCGAGGCCCAGCTTCTCCTTGACGTGAGGAACCATTTCGATGACCTGGCTGAATCCGATCCAGCAGAAGCCGAGCCCCAGGGACATGGCGGCCAGGTTCATGTTCTGTCCCGCGATGCCCGCCGCGATCTCCGGCCCGCCGATGGCCCGCTGGTCGCAGGCCATCAGAATGACAACGGGCGCGTCCAGAAAGGTGGGGGCGTTCTTCTTCGTTATGCTTCCCATGCCGCCGATGATCACGCGGGGGTCGAAGAATCCGGGCTTCGGATCCTGTGCATAAACCGGCACGAGGCCCTTGACCATCTGATCGTTCATGTAGGTGGTGTGGAGCATGCTCAATATGCTGTAGCAGGCTTCGTTCAACTCCTCGATCAGGGCCTTGTCCGTGACGACGATGAACTTCCAGGGCTGGCAGTTGCCGCCGCTCGGCGCAAACCGGCCTGCCTCGAGGACGCGGCGGATCAGGGGCTCGGGAACCGGGTCCGGCTTGAAGTTGCGCACACTTCTTCGCTCGTAGATGAGCTTTTCCGCAGCGTTCCACTCGGCCGGATTGCCGTCGGCGTCCTTTGGCTCATAGGGCATCTTGATGGGCAGCAGACCGTCCGGCTCGGTCTTGTAGTAGCCGGAGTCGACATGGTAAGGCTCCACGATCGAGATGGCGTCCACCGGGCAGGCGACCATGCAGTTGAAGCAGCTGAAGCACTCGTAGACTTCCTTCATCCTCGGGACGTCGTTCTCGTCGGTCTCCCAGGCCCGGAAGGGGCAGTTGAGCATGCAGAGCCCGCACTGGGTGCACTTGTCCGGGTCCACCTTCATCTTTCCCATGTGAACCGTGCCCTGCTCGGGCCGCATGATCGGCTCCAGATCCTCCCAGCTCATCTCCGCCGCCGCGCCTGCGGCCGCCCCGGGTTGGGCCAGCCCTTCCTGGACCACCCACTGGGTGCGGCCCCTGCGGATCCTGTCCACCGCGTCCAGGGCCAATACCTCGTTGCAGCCGTCCTCGATCAGGGCCGCCCGGGCGTCCCGGAAGATCTTCTCGATCAGGTACTCCTTGGAGAGGCCGTTGCCACCGAAGATCTGTACGGCCTGGTTGGCCACATTGAAAGCCGTCTCCGTGGCCATGACCTTGGACGCCATGGCGTAGTGGACGGCTACGGGCTGCAGGTTGTCCGCCTGCACCTTGTTGTACAGGCCGACGCGCCTGGCAAGGGCCCGCGCAGCTTCTACCGAGGCGAACATGTCGAAGAGCTTGAGCTTCACGTTCTGGTGATCGTAGATGGGGACTCCGCCCTGGATCCGGGTCTGGGCGTACTCGAGGGCCTCTTCGAAGGCCGCCTGGGCGCATCCGGTGAAGATCAGTCCCATGAAGCCGTTCGCCAGGCCGAGCTGACTGTTGGCGAGAAGCTTGAACGTGACCGGATCCGCCGCGATCATCATGTTCTTCGGGATCCGGACGTTGTCGAAATAGATCTCGCCCTGGTTCAGCGCCCGCTGCCCGATCTTGTTGAGAGGCTTGCCGCGGGTGACGCCCGGCAGGTCGAGGGGAACGCAGGCCACGCCGCCGCCCTCCATGCCGATGGAAGGATCCAGGGAAAGGAACAGGGCCGCATACTTGGCGATCGTGCCGTTGCTCACCCAGGCCGCCTTGGTGCCGTTGATCACGTAGTGGTCCCCTTCCAGCACGGCCCGCACCTGAGGAGCGACCGACTCGTTTCGGGGTCCGTCCGCATCGAACAGGACCCAGTCCGATCCGTGGTCCGGTTCGGTGATGGCCCAGCAGCCGGTCATCTCCGCCTTGGTGTCCGCACAGAACTTCCGCGTGAGTTCGTGCATCTCCTCGTGGGGGGAGAGCATGTTCCAGAGGAAGGGGGTGGTACACACGGCAAGGCTGACCGCCAGGTCCGGGGCAGCCCAGCCCTGCAGCTCGGTCACAAGGGCCACACTCAGGGGATCCATGTTCATGCCCCCGAATTCATCCGGGAAGAACATGCTGTGGTAACCGAGCTCGAAGCTCTGCCGCAGCACGTCCCAGAGAGGAGAGTCCTCGCGGATCACATCCTCGGGGTTCTGCAGTTTGTCCAGTTCAATGGCGGCAGGACGCCAGACCTGCTTCATGAACTTCTTGGTGGAATCCCAGAGGGCGACGTGGTCTTTGGTCAGGTCGACATTGATTTCCCTCAGTCCCATGGCGTCTCTCCTTTTTGATTGGAAGTCGGTCCGTTTCGGAAGCTCGCCGAGAAGGTAAAACGGTCCGGGTAAGGCATCGGATGTCGAAGGCTGCTGCTGTCGGTCTGTCGAAGCATCAAAGCGTCGTCCTGCCGTCCGGCGAGCAAGAGATGAGACGTCCAACTATAGCAGGTCCGGCAGGATACTCAAGAGGGCCTGGCAGCCCCCCGGCAGGCACTTCTTCGGAGGCCTCTGAGGCGGGCTGGCCTTTTTGCAGGGTACACTCTATAGTTTTCGTCTCGATCCGAGTCGAGGACAGAAGAGAGGGGCCTTCCATATGCATTCCGTCGGAGATGTTTTCGCGTCCAGAAACATGGTGGTGATCGGCGCTTCACGCGATGTATTCAAGCCGGGAGCCCTGATCCTCAAGGTGCTCCAGGATGTGGGGTTCGCGGGGCAGGTGGCCGGGGTCAACCCGCAGGGCGGGGAGGTCTACGGTCAGCCTTTGTACAGAAGTATCGAGGAAGTCCCCTTTCAGGTCGATCTGGCCGTTCTGTTGATCCCGCCCAAGTTGGTAGCGGAAGCCGTTCGGGCCTGCGGGCGAAGGGGGGTCAAGGGCGTGGTCGTCAGCGCCGAAGGATTCGCAGAGGCGGGCGAGGAGGGAAGGCGGTACCAGGAGGCTCTTCGCGCCGCCCTGCAATCCACAGGGGTACGGGGGTTCGGCCCGAACACCCTGGGTATCGTCAACACGGAGACAGGTCTGACGACATCCTACTTCGCCGATTCCCGGATGCTCGCCCCCGGGTCCATCGGCTTCGTGGCCCAGTCCGGCATCTTCGTCGGCGCACTGTTGCGCTATTTGAGCACCCTCGAGGGACTGAACATCTCCAAGGGTATGGGGCTCGGCAACAAGGTGGACGTGGATGAATCCGACGCCCTTGCCTACCTGAGAGAGGACGGGCAGACACGGATCGTCGGGATGTACCTGGAGGACATACGCGACGGTCGTCGCTTCGTGGAGGAAGCCGGTGCCACGGCGAGGAGAAAGCCGGTCCTGCTCCTGAAAGGCGGGCGGACCGATGAGGGTGCCAGGGCGATCGCCTCCCACACCGCCAGCCTGGCTGTGGACGATGCGGTGCTGGAAGGCGCCTTGCGGCAGACGGGTGTTCTGCGTATGGGCGGGATCGACGAGCTCATCGGCACCTTGAAAGGCTTTCAGTGGATGCCTCTTCCGAAGGGCAACCGGATCGCTTTGATTACCTACAGCGGGGCGCAGGCGATCATGAGCATCGACGAGGCCATGCGCCAGGGGCTCCGTGTCGCACGATTCGGCGGCGAGACGCAGCAGAAACTCTCCCGGGTGATCGCCACGTCGGCGAAAGCGCGGAACCCCATCGACATCTTCCCGGACATGATGGTGCACGGTTTCGACAAGATCTCGCTGGACACCGTTCGGGCCCTGCTGGAGGACGACGACGTCGATGCGGTCTTCTTCATCTCCTTTGCGATCGACGGGAACGAGCAGTACAAGCCCGTGGTCGATCTGATTCAGCAGAGGAGATCCAAGCCGGTCTTCTTCTCGCTTCTGGGGAGAAAGGAAGACGTGGAGTCCTGCCAGCAGCTGCTGGAGGCGAACCGGATCCCCTTTTACCTGTTTCCAGACGCGGGTGTGCGTGTCCTGTCGCACATGCACAGGTATGCACAGATCGTTGAAAGGTCAAGGGTGAAAGGCGAAGGGCGAAAGGGGTGGATCAGGAATTGAAGATTGAATCGAATCATCTTGAGGCATCGGTCGGGTATTTGCCCGTTCTCAAAAGATCCCTTCAATCCTTCAACCTCCCCCTGACCCTTTGCCCTTTCGCCTTGGGCATATGGGATGGGAGGCGCTAGTCCGTCCACTCGGCGAGGTCGAAATGTTCCCCCACGGAGAAGACCTTGCAGTCCCAGAGCTGCTCCCCGGCTTGATTCTCGCATGGGCGGCAGCACGTGCCCGTGAAGGTCGGGGCCCTTGAGTCGCAGTTCTGCCAGTCGCCGCAGGAAGTCGCTCCCTCGATCGTAGCTGCTTCCCCGTGTCCCATGAGCTCATACGCATCCACTTCGATCGTGGCCCGGCCTTCCGCCTCCTGGACGGTTCCCTTGATCTCGATCTTCTTGCCCATGTTCTGACGCAGCTCCGCCGCCTTGTCACCGGCGACTGCGTAGGAAGGCCCCAGGTCGGCCTGGAGCAGGCCTTCCCTGGTTACGATCCCGGTGAGGGTCGCCTCTCCGGGAGGAAGCCGCCCTGCTGCGGGCTCGCCGGACCCCTGCCTCTCCGCGCCCACGCGCCGGCAGTCCCAGATGCTCCTGCCGTCAAAGGCCGTGCACGGGCGGCAACAGATGCCCGTGTAGTTGGGGCTCTCCGTGCTGCAGTTCACCCAGGCCGCACAGGATTCGAAACCGAGGCTCACCGGTTCAGCAGAAACCTGAGCAGAGATCGAGAAAACGAACAGAGACAGCAGGCAGAATTTCAATAACCCTCCAATCTTCATTTTCATTTCACCCTCCCTCTTTTTGGTCATGTTGTTATAACAAACACAACATGCCGCATATTCTATCAACACGTTACGCGCAATGTCAAGATGTCGTCGTTTTCCCTTTCAGATGCCGGGATGGGAGCAAAGGAGCCGTCCCTCCTCTCGATGCGTTCACGGGAAGAAGGGCCGCGACTGCTGAGCGATCTCTTCGGGCAGGGTGTCGATGATCCAGAGATCGTACATCCGCTCGAAGAAGCCGGTGTCGTTTGTGTAGATTCCCCGGGGGTATGGGCGGGAGATCAGCTTGACGTGGAACGGAAAGGCCGGGGGCAGGGACTGCATCGGGGAGGAATAGCTCACGAGGTTGAAGCTGCCTACGCCCATGGCGTGGAAGGCCTTGAGGAGCCGGACGAGAGCACCCGAAAACGCCTTGACCTGTGTTCCGTCCAGGACCGCAAGAGACCCCGAGCCCGGCAGAACCAGCAGGATTTCACGGAAGCCCCGCGGCGCAAAGGAGGCGATGACGACCGCATCTTCCTGATCGCTGATCATCCTCTTCCCCTCTGCTCGTTCTTTCCGGACCAGGGTGGTCCAGTACGGCTCCCCCCGCGCTTCGCGCCACTGCTCACATCTTCTCGAGAGTACCTCGATGACGGGAGCCGGTCTGCTCTCGAGGAGAACCTGGATGTGGGGATGCACGATGCTGCCTGCAGAGGGAGGCAGGAAGTTCCAGACGTACACGGGAAAACGTGCAGCAGGATCCTTGCGGTGTACGGCATGGAAGTACTCCTGGGTCAACAGGAGACTGTCCTCGATGGTCTGCTCCGTATACCCCTCCAGCGACAGGTAGTGGGCGTCGGTGAGGATCCCCACGCCGTGGTACTCCCCGAACGGGCTCTTGTTCGGAAACAGGACGACCTCGTTCCTCTGGAGTCGTTCCGAGGAGACGAGGTCCGTCGGGAAGACGGGGGTTTCCTGATCCCGTCTTTCCGGGCAGAAGGGGCAGGTCTCGCGGCAGGATTCGATGAGCCTCTCCAGGTCCGTTCCCCGGGAGGGCTCACCCGTGTGCTTCACGCGCCGTGCGCGATCCGGGTTGATGCGCGTCCAGGATCCGAACAGCGGATCCCGCCGGTGTTCCACACCCGCGATGACCTCCTTGCGGAAGAACGGTTTCTCTTCGGCAGGCATGGGCAGGAAGGGTATCACGGATTCGGCAGCAAGAGAAGCGGATCAACGGTGCCGATTTCCTGCGGCCCTTCTGGCGATGCTCCGTATCGGATAGAGAAGAAGGATGGGAAGGAGCAGGACGCCGATTGTGGCGGCAACCGCCCGTGCGCTCCTTCCCGCTCCGGATGCCTCGGCCACATTCATACACCAGCCGGGCACGATCTCTTCGATGATGACATCGATGCCGGAGACCACAGTGCCGGCCGCGACCGTGACCGGGACGGCGCTGCCCGGATCGTTCGGCTCCGGCTCGACCCCGGATTCCTCCTCTCCCGAGAACCAGTCCTCCGGGAAATTTGTGTCCAGGGTGAACTGGATCCGCGTGTTGATCTGCAGGGCGGCCACCGGGGATCCGTCCAGCGGCTCGATCCAGACGCCGTATTCTCCGGGGGGAAGCCCTGGAATGACGTAGGGGCCGAGACGGCCCTCCGCCCGGTAGCTGTAGGAGCCCACCACCATGCGCGGCTCGCCGCCCACCCGGTCGTTCAGATCCCTTGCCACCACGTGTGCCCCGTTGGCGCCGGCGGGCGGCGAGCATCCCATCCTCATCGCACCGAAGGGTACGTGTCCGGCGATCGATCCGAAGGAGGAGGCGTAGGAGGAGGCCGGGTAGAGGAACCCGTGCCAGGCGATGTCGTCCGGGTCGGGTGCGCGGGCGTCCATCACATCGACCCCGAGGAAGGGGAACATCACGGCGGCGTTCGAGGGCGGGCCCGCAAGCTCCCCTACGGAGTCGTTGCGAACATTCGAATGAGCCAGGCCCTGGAAGTGGCCCGCTTCGTGCAGAATGACCGCCTCCACGTCCAGGCTCCACGGCTCTCCGGATGTGGACCAGTCCGGATCGGGCTGATCCGCGAGAGGGGCCCTGGCCAGGGTGATGGCGGCACCCTTCATTTCTCCGGTTTCCGCATCGAACCCCGTGTTCGTGATGCCGAGGACGCCCGGCGGCAGGGGGATGGGAACGCCCTGAACGGCGGCCCAGTCGTGGAAGACGATCAGGTTGATGCCGTCGTTCGCATTCAGGTCGAGCACGTCGCTCACGTCCGGGCCCCTGGCAAAGGTGATCCGGGAGGTCGGGATGGCCTCCCAGGTGTGAAAGGCCGCCTCCGCGGCGTCCGTGAACTGCTTCGATGGGTCGGGTCCCTGGATGAGGCCGGAGGCCGAGTCGGGGTTCAGGTTGTAGGGCACCGGAAAGGATGTGTCCGGCCAGAAGGGGGCATTCGGTGAGAGCATGTACAGTTGCCCGCCGGCCCGGGCCTTTATCGGCGTGAGCAGGGCCGGAAGGAGGAGAAGAAGAAGGGATAGCTTCCGAAGAATGCCCGTCATCTGGTTTCCCTACTTCGCCGCATCCAGGATTTCCTCGACGAGCCGGTCTACGGACCGGTGCCCGGCCGCCCCCTTCTGTAGGGAAGGTGCGGCGCGTTCGAGGACTCTGCGCCCCGATGGGTCTGCGACGATCTTGAAGGTTCCCTGCTGGAGCCCGGTCATGACGTGTGTGCCCTCTCGGGTGTAAAGGAACAGGATCGCCTCGTCGCCCTCGTTGAAGGCGGGCGCTCCGGGAAAGCCCGGGTTGTTGACGACGATCGTTCCCCGAAGGTCTCCCTTCAGGGAGCTCGAGATCTCGAAGGTAATTCTGTTCAAGGGGACCCCGGGGCCGGCGGCCAGGGTTTCCTGAGAGACCGCCCGTCCCACCACGACCGAGGTCGAGTGACGGGTGAGTTGCGGGACGTCCATCCAGAGAAGGGTCGTGGCGAGGCAGGGAGAGGCCACCAGCAGCCAGAGGCCGACCCCGAGAACTGCTCTGCGCATTGCGCAACCTTCCGGTCCTGTTCGTTCCTGTGTCACGAGCATACCCCATACGGGCAGGATATGCTACGCACGCCGCACTTCCGTTCCGCGGGAACCGGGATGTGCGACCAGGAGGGGGATCCCCAGGAGGTCGCATCTCTCCGTCTCTTCGAGGAGGGCGGTCCAGGATTTCCGAAAGAGGGTCCTGTCCGGGGAGGCGGGATTGATGAGGCAGCTGTCATGGGCGCCGAGCATCGGATGCTTCTCCCTGACCTTTATCTGCTCACCTAAATAGAAGCGGGAGGGCCTGACAAGACCGAGGTGCCATGGCGACAATTATAATTAATTTTGACAGAGAAGAATTGCTTCTGATATAATCCCCGGGTCTCTGGCTTTTTGGAAAAAGCGCGGGAGCGTTCATGAAGAAGCCCTTCTTCCATCTTCTTGCCCTGGCCTTCCTGTTCGGGTGTGCTCCAGGCCCCAACGTGGACATCCTGGCTCCGGTGGAAGGCAGGCCCGGCGACGTAATCGACATTCGGGATCCGGTTTCCATGACCCTGGGGACCGGCGGGACCGTCTCTTTCGGCCCCGTGCAGGACCCGGTCATCAGGAAGTGGACCGAGTCGGACATCTACGTCGAGGTCCCCGGGGGCATCAGCGGCACGGTCATGGTCGGGATCACGCGGGACCTCCGGGTGAGTCCCCCCCAGGCCTTTCTCGTTCTCGAAGAAGACACCTTCCCGCGCGTCATGGCCTTCGGGGATTCGGTCACCTACTGGGGCTGTGGGTGGATCGAGTCGGCCATGGAGGAAGACCCGTATCTGAGCCAGTTCCACCCTCTTCACATCAACCAGGGGAAGAGAGGGGAGAAGGTGACGGGGACGGAGACGCCGGGGCGCTGGCAGGACGCGCTGACCTACTGTGACTGTGACGTTGCGGTGCTCATGCACGGCATCAACGACCTGACCGACCCTCTCTTCCCTGAAGAAGGGATCCCTCTGGAAGAGATCCAGCAGGGCATGATCAGCATGATCGATGCAGCGGCAGCAACCGGCAGAACCCTGATTCTCTGCACCCTGCCCCCTCGCGTGGCTCCCTGCGGGGACGAAGCCTCGCCCACCACGGAGGAGTACAATGCGTGGCTGAGATCCTATGCGGGGCAGCACGGGCTCGCGCTGGTGGACGTGTACGAGGCGTTCGTATCCACACCGGGCTGGGACTATCTTCTCTTCGGAAACAGGTGTCTTCATCCGGGCGCCGAGGGCCACATGAAGATCGCGGAGCTCGTGAACGAGAAGGTCGTCGAGATCCTTCTGCCCACGTGCACCGATTCCGACGGAGACGGATACGGCGATCCTGCGGCTCCGCCCTGCCCCTACCCGGAACGGGACTGTGATGATACGGATCCGGACATCCATCCGGGCGTCGTCGAGGCCCCTCACGGCGAGCCGATTTGCAGCGACGGGCTGGACAACGACTGTGACGGCCTCGCTGACACGGAAGACGACGGCTGCCAGGAGTGCCTCTTCCCGGAGGAGTGTGACGACGGGAATGTGTGCACGGATGATGACTGTGTCGACCATGCATGCACGCACACATACAACACGGAGCCGTGCGACGACGGGGATCCGTGCACGATGGAGGATGTCTGCTCCAACGGTGCTTGCGGCGGGGTTCCTCTGGACGGGGACGGGGATCTCTTCATCAGTGACGCCTGCGGCGGAAGCGACTGCGACGATTCGAACCCGGAGGTTCACCCGGGCGTCATCGAGGGGCCCTTCGGCGACCCGGTTTGCCTCGACGATCTGGACAACGACTGTGACGGTGACGTGGATGGGGCGGACAGCGGGTGTTACGAATGCGCCGTGCCGGAGGATTGTGATGACGGCCTCTGGTGCAATGGGAGCGAGGTGTGTACGGATCACCTTTGCCAGGCCGGGACGCCTCCCGACTGCAGCGACGGGATCTCCTGCACGGAGGACACCTGCAACGAGACCGACGATGTCTGCGAGAACACGCCGGACCACGGCCTCTGCGACGACGCGAACCCGTGTACGAACGACGCGTGCGATGCCCTGACGGACTGCCGGAACGACTGCAACGCCTCAGGACCGGAGGATCCGTGTTGCCTGGACCCGGCCTGCTCGGGCGCCCCTGCGTGCGAAGCGGCCTAGGAGGCTGTTGAAAAAGTCCCATCTGCGGCGTTCGGCTTCAGCCGTCTCCGGATCGATGGAGTGCAAAGAGGGCCTGTGTCAGCCTGTCGGGGGAGACCCAGTCGGCTGCAGGCGTGGCCGGTCCTCCGGTTGTCGAAGCGATGAGGGAACGCTGGAGATGTTCGAACCGGGCGGTCGTCTCGTCCTCTTCCCCAGGACAAATCAGCAGGTCTTCCAGTTCCCAGATTCTCGCTGCAAGTTCCCTGATCTTCCGACCGAATCGAAAGAAGGCCTCGTGCAGGCACTGCTCCGAAGGATGGATCTCCACCCGGTGCTGCCTGGCCACCTCGGCCAGCGTCCCCATGATGAGGAAGTGCTCGAGGTGCCACAGCGTGCCCCGCGTGAAGGCCACCGACCGATCCAGCTCCAGGTCCGTGGCCAGGGCCTGGGCCAGGTGAGCCAGCGACAGGGAGAGGTCGGACAACCACTGCACCTCATCCTCGAACAGGCCGGTCCGCAGGACCTTGTCCTGAAGATGGGACAGGATGACGATGGTGCGGAGCTGGGTGAGTCCGATGCGAAACACGGCGTCCCGGAGGCTGGTGGTGGGAACGGTGAGCCCGTAGAAAGCGGAATTCGCGGTCCGGAGGACACTGACGCTCAAGGCGGGGTCCGATTCGATCGCCCTCACGAAGTCACCCAGATTGCTCTTCGGGTCGGCGAGGAGCCTCGATATCTCGATGGCCGTGCCCGGAAGGACCGGTACCTCCAGGGTATTCTCCCGGAGCCTTTTCATGATCTCCGAAAGGAAGAGCCGGTCGTCGGGCGGAAATGACTGAAGGCCCTGGGTGGAGGGGGTCGTGACGAGGCTCTGCAGGAAACGGATCGCCTCGGGCGGGAGGGTGACCGGACGGATCGGGTCCGCGGGCGCCTCTTCTTTGGCGAACTGTTCGACCGTGCGTGTTTTCTGTCGCCGCCTCTCGGGCGACGATAGAGTCGAGCCGAACCCGAACCGTGTAAGAAGCGATCGCAGCATGCATCATTCCCCGTCGATTTCCGGCCTGGCCCGTCTCCGGTCTTCCCCGGGCCGAACCTCAAGTGCCTCTTCTTAGATCGTCTCCTTGGCCCGGAAAGCTTAGTGTCCTGTCCCAGAAATAGCTTTACAGAGGATCGTGCTGTAATTGGGGACAGCCACCGATTTCCTCACTGCGCCAACCGTCCATCCGGGCTGAGTAAATCGGTGGCTGTCCCCAATTACGCCCCAGCGCTGAAGTGGCATATCTGTGCACCTATATTTCTGGGACAGGACATTAGTACTACAGCGACACATGGGTAGACATTCCTTTGAGGATATTGTATGATCG
>CAYZMM010000039.1:0-58712 GCA_964479535.1 uncultured Thermodesulfobacteriota bacterium | reverse complement strand
TTCTTCAACAAAAACAACTCGTTCCGCCAAAAAGGCGGTAAACTCGGGCTAGAGGTATTGGTCTGGCATCAGTATTTGATGAAGTAGTTCACCACCACGGAAAGAGGCTTGTTACTGCCATCTGCATCTCCGTTTGGTCCTGTAGCCTTTCCTACACGCCCCGTTGTGTGTGTATGCCCTTTTGGTGTCCCGCCTTCCTGGCCGATTGATATGCCCGTACCAGACGAGGAAGTAATATGACTACTAAGCCCGTCATTGGTCCAGACCCATCCCGTCCCAGCGCCAGCTACAGGGAGCCATACAGTGAGCGGGATGCCGTGGTTGTGTCCCGGATCACTGACCGGATGGGTGTGTGCCCCTCCTGTGACTTGGATGTCTAGGTGCTGATGTCCGTCGTTGCTTCCCACCTGAGCTCCAACACTGTCAGAAGGGCCTCCACCAATCGCATACCTGGCTCTGAAATCTATGGTGATTGTCTTTCCCGCATCCCAATCCTCCTGCGCGGTGCTGCCTTGTGCAGCTGAAAGCACAAAAGGACTACCCGAGCTCACCGAAAGCCCTGGCAGAGACCATATCAAGTCATACAGGTCTCTGTAGGCGTATCCTTCGTGGTCGGCCCCACTGCCCAGGCTACCGATCGACTTGCCGGCACAGCGTATCCAACCCGGCAGCGAATCCGCGATCGAGGTCTTGATGTCGCCAACCGAGGCCCCGTTCATGGCATAAGGAGCGCTCACGATCAGGGGTCTCGGCATGATTTCATCTGCCTCACCCAGGATCTTCATTCCGAGGTACCTCTGGCCGCCGGAGAACACCGCACCGGTCAGGGGGTTGGTCTCACCAAGCAGCACGCTGAAGAAACCTTCCTTCACACTAACCGTCCGCTCCTCTTCCCAGATGCAGGCTCCCCCCGGCTGCCCGCATGGGTCTTCGGTGCTGCCGAGAGCCGGATCGTTGTACATCCTGAACCGAATCACCTTCCCCGAATCGTTTATGGGCGTGCCGTCATTGGCCAGCAGCCGCCCCTGGTAGTTGATCATCTGAGGAATATTGTCTGCGTAGAGCATCGCAGGTGTCAGGAACACAACCAGCATGAGCACCGCAACCTTCGTTCTCATCGTAACCCTCCTTTTGTGTACCCAAGCCATGAAGACCTCATGTAATGCATTGTAGTGGACCAGAAGCTGGACGATCGTGTTCAGTTCTGCAGGTCGGTTTCGCCGAGCACTCTCCTCAGCCGAAAAGTTCCTTCCACACTTACCTCGTACCCTGCCTTGGCAAGCCCGCTGATTACCTCGGTGTAAATGCCTCCTGCCAGGGTGTCGCCCCAGCCTGCAAGGGGCGGAAGACCCTGTGCTTCCCTTTCCGGATCGTTGTCGCTGAACTCCATGAGCATTTCCCGTGTGAGGGCGTAACCACCCTTGCTATTCATATCTTCATCCGGCATCACAGGGCCCAGAAGATCCGGGTGACCGTGATCCGGGTGAAAGCGATGCAGGTAAGGGTTGAGCGGGTGATTTTTGTCCATGTTGACAGTGCCTTGGAGAGTGCCAAGTGTTCCGAATGCGCCGGTCAGGGCAATGTCTTCGTGAAATACGGGGGATGTCTTTCGGAAAGAGAAGGGGCGCCCGTCCCTCATGTAGCCGGCCTTGAGGCCTGCGGTCGACACGCCCTCGGGGACGGCCACGTAGCGGCCCGGGACCAGCACATTCCCCTGGCCATCGACTTGCCCCTCTTCCCACATGACCGTCACCTGGCGAAGAAGCGTCACGGCCCCCGTATCCGAAACGTGCATAATCAACGGGAAGGAAATGTCGGTGGCCCGATCTTCAACCGGATCGAGTCCGGTCCAGTGGATCCCCTGTTTCACCTTGTTGAGCACTGCCTCCCCGATCCACAAGCCGGCCGGTGGAGGAACCTCTGCTATTACTGGCAAATAACGACGGTACCCGCTCCCATCCTCGATACGCAGGAGCGACTGATAAGCAGAGCCGTTAGTCCGCAGTGCTGTCATCAGGCCCTGCCGGTCCACCCGAATGCGTAAACGCTGTGGGGCGAGACTGCCGGCAGAGAAGGGCAGACTGACGCTTCCCAGGGAGAGCCAGGTTCCTGTTCCCGCATCGTAATAGGACATGGGCACCTCACCGGCGATCGTCATGCCTCCTGCGGGGGCGCCGGCCGAGGGTACAGAAGTTACGGTTATGGACCTTGCATCGAGACGGAGGTTCACCAGATCCAATGGGAGTTCCAATACATGGGGACCGAAATCAAGACCTGCGCTCCCGACCTGCTGCATCTCCACTGGCCCGCTGTAAGAGCTGAAGGTCGGTGTGTAGACCCAGTAGGTCTTGCCCGGATCGATCTGGGTGGTGCTCAGGTCCAGTTCGACCAAGTTGTCCGACTGGATATCGTAGACCTTGAACTCGGGCCCCGTGTGTGCTTCGGAGGCGCTGAAGTATTCGGCAAAAGTGGGAGGCGAGGCGGGGTCTACAAAGAAGCCTTGCAGGCTATAGTCCCCGGAGGCCCAATTCTGGTCTTTGGGCGCAGGAGTTCCTGTGACCGTCCAGTTGACCGGAGTGTAACCACCCAGTCGGATGAGGTATCCCCGGTTCCCTTGGAGAGCATACAGGTTAGAAACGAATTCGGGCTCTGACCCTATGAACCCGTGCCATTCGAATGGCGTGGGGGGAATGGACTCGTCGTCTGCGAACTGCACGCTCGAGAAACGGCTATCCCAGGCCCAGACGCTCTCGATGGGAAGGCCCTGGAAAGCCTCCGCACATGAGTTTGGAACGGGATCCACCTCCAGAAAAACGGCGTTCCAGCCGGGTGTCAGGGTGAAAGATTGCTCTACCCATTGCGCAAGTGCTCTGGGAGCGGGAGCCGCTACCAGAACCGCAGCTGTCAGGGCGAGTAATAGGGAGCTTCTCTTGAAGTCCGTCATCTTGCTTTCCCTCGTGCATTTCGGGTGGCAAAGAGTATCCCGTCTATGGGTGTGGTGAACGCTGAGAATGAAAGAACAGGAGCCGGCCGAGGTTCGAGCTCCCGGTCGCCGTGGGCGAATATCGGAGGGTCTGCCGTGACTAGATGGCAAGGGCAGTGGAGGAAAAGGTGGATCGATTCCTCAGAATTCCCCACTTTGCGATTGAACGGAAGGGTCATCTGCGCAGCTTCTACTGGACCCAATGAAGGGTAGTACGAAGTTATGATATGCAGCAATGTGTCCTGTTAACACAGGCTGAATTTGGGTGTCAAGTAAAATTCTGATTAATAGGGTATCGTTATAATTTGTAGAGAGTCTGCTGCAGTATTCTAACGCAAGTTGGCAAGTCACACAGAGAGGATCGGTCTCTATCTCCGGCGCTTATTGTTTGTTCTAAGGGCGAAACGTTTGGAGCCCGGGCATAACGAGCCTTCCATTCGAGAGGTGAAACGGCAGGGTCGGTCCGGATAAAGAAACCTCCTTGTTTTACCGATGTTCGGGTAGGCCTGGCGTCCACGGGGCGGCAACGCCCGGTGGAGGCGTGGGTTTGGCCTGCTCAGTGTGAGTTTTTTGCTAAGGTATTGATTCTAAGAGGTAAAATGGGCAGTTCCTGCTGGGTGGATCGGTCGGCGATGCGGACCCGGTCTGAAAGGGGTGTTTTGTGAGCTAATCGTCTATAATAAACCTCGTTTTCGGGGCTCCGGTCGGTCAAGCCGGCGCTGAAGTGCATCTTATCGTTGAAGAAACATCCCGAAATGGATGTGGCATATGAATTTCTTAACCATTGACGTGGAGGATTACTTCCAGGTGCACGCTCTTTCGGGGGTGATCCGACCGGGGGAGTGGGAGGCTTTCGAACCTCGGGTAGAGAGGAATACACAGAGGATACTCGAACTGCTGGCAGAGGCGGGTTGCAAGGCGACCTTCTTCGTGCTGGGCTGGGTTGCGGAGAGATTTCCCGGTCTGGTGAAGGCCATTGACGGGGAGGGCCACGAGGTTGCCTCCCATGGCTCTGAGCACCAGCTGGCTTCCGGGCAGTCGCAAGAGGAGTTCAGGAGGGATGTACGCAGGAGCAAAGAGGTTCTGGAGGGGACCACCGGGAGGCCTGTTGTTGGGTACAGGGCGCCCACGTATTCCATCACAGAGAGCAACCTCTGGGCTCTGAGCGTACTTGCTGAGGAGGGCTACAAGTACGACTCGAGCGTTTTCCCGGTACATCACGACTCCTATGGTGTTCCCTCGGCCCCTCGGGCGCCGTTCAAGGTCGACGCGGAGGAGGCGAAGGCGTCCCGTCTCCCGAAGCTGGATACGCAGGCTTCGGTCTGTGGAGGCGAGGACGGTTTCCGGATAGGGCCGGGCGAGATCCTCGAGGTGCCCGTTTCCACGGTGCGCCTTCTCGGGCAGAACCTGCCGATTTCCGGGGGGGGCTATTTCCGGATTCTCCCGTACGCGGTGGTGAGGTGGGGCCTGAAGCGGATCAACCGTGAGGAGGGGCCTTTCGTGTTCTACATCCATCCCTGGGAGATCGATCCGGATCAACCGAGGGTGAAGGGACTGCCCTGGCGGTCCCGTTTCAGGCACTATACGAATCTGAAGAAGACGGAAGCGCGGTTTGTGAAGCTCTTGTCGGAGTTCTCGTTTGGCAGGATGGATTCGATCCTTGCCGAGGAAGGGTAGTCGCCCATGACGAGCCGGGTGAAGACCGACGCCGCATATCAGCCGGGCAAGGGCCCGAGCGCATTACTCTACTCGCTGTATGCGGCCATGCTCACGGCCTTCGTGGTGGCCTATTTCCCGGTCTGGAAGACGCTCGTGACCAAGTGGGAATCCTCCGAGGACTACTCCCACTGCTTTCTGATCGTGCCGATCTGCCTCTACCTCGTCTGGCGGAAGAGAGACGTCCTGGCCCGCGTGCAGGCCGAGCCTTCGGGGTGGGGCCTTGCCGTGATCCTTCTTGCCTTGATGACCTATGTGTTCGCTTCCCTGGCCGAGATTGCGACGGTCGCCTCCCTGTCGATCGTGCTCCTGCTGGCCGGCGTGATCCTGTATCTGTACGGCCTGGAAATGCTCGAGCAGACCCTGTTTCCCGTGTGCTTTCTCCTGTTCATGATTCCGGTGCCTGCCCAGATCCACGCGCAACTGACGGGTCCGCTCCAGCTCGTCGTCTCGAAGGCGAGCACCGTGATCACATCGCTGGTGGGCATTCCCGTGTACCGGGAGGGGAACCTGATTCATCTTCCGCAGATGACGCTTCACGTGGTGGAGGCGTGCAGCGGCCTGCGCTCCATGAGTGCGCTCCTTGCCCTCAGCGCCCTGTTCGCGTACTTGACCCTGGACTCCAACGTGATGCGGTGGCTGTTGTTCGTCTCGGGGATTCCGATCGCCATTGCCGTCAATGTCTTCCGGGTGACGTTCGTGACGGGCGGGTTGTACTGGATGGACCTGGACCTGACCGAGGGGGTGGGGCACACCGTCCTCGGCATGTTGCTGTTCATGGTGGCCCTGATCCTGCTGGCCGTGGTGAAGGAAGGCTTGTCGTGGCTGGAAAGATTCAAACGAGGCGCGCGGGCATCGTAGTCCTGTGCCTTCTGATCACGAGCCTGGTGGTCTACATGAAGCCGAAGCCGCCGGGTTCGCACAAGGAGAGGAGCCTTCGGGAGGCCCTGGCAAGCTTCGGGGCCTGGCAGGTGGCCGGCTTTCCCCATCTGCGGCAGGAAGCCATCGACAGGCTCCGGGTGGACGACCACCTGTTCGCGGTCTACACCAATGGCTCGTCGAACGTGACCCTGTACGTCGGCTACTATCTGACCTCGAGAAAGGTGGGGGCTGCCCACGACCCGCTGGTCTGCTTCCCCGGGCAGGGGTGGTCCCTCTCCGGCATGGAAAGCATGCACCTGCCTGTGAAGGGCCCGCAGACGGGGGAGGTCCGGGTCTGTCGCATGGTGGCGGAGAAGGGAGATGAAAGGCAGCTCATTCTGTACTGGTACCAGGCGTACGACGACACGGCCACGGGCGTGTTCGAGCAGAAGCTGAGGCTCCTCTGGCAGGGCCTGACTGCCCGCAGGGCGGACAATGCGTTCGTGCGGACGAGCGTACGCATGGACGGAGGGTCGATCGAGGAAGGAAGCCGGGACGCCATCGAGTTCATCCGGGACTTCTACCCGGTGTTCCTGGAGTACGTGAAGGAGTAGTCGTTTGATGAAAGCGCTCTTCTTTGTTTCTCTCTTCCTGATCCTCTACGTCTACATCGGGTATCCGGCCCTGGTCTACGCCATCGGCCGTGTGTGGAGGCGGGACGTGCGGAAGGGTGCATACGAGGGGAGCGTGACGGTTCTCATCGCTGCGTTCAACGAGGAGGCGTGTATCGGCGAGACGATCCGGAACAAGCTCGGCCAGGACTTCCCGGAAGACAGGCTGGAGATCCTGGTGGTCTCGGATGGCTCCACGGACCGGACGGATGAGATCGTCATGCATTACGCGTCGGACCGGGTGAAACTCCTCCGGCAGCCGGAGCGCGGAGGCAAGACCCGAGCCCTGAATGCGGGGGTGAGGGCTGCCCGGGGGGACGTCATCGTCTTCTCTGATGCGAACTCCATGTACCGGCGCGATGCCCTGCGGATGCTCCTGCGCAGCTTCGAGGACCCGGAGGTCGGCTACGTCACGGGCAAGATGATGTATGCGAACACGGACGGTTCCGACGTGGGGGCGAGCTGCAGCGCGTACATGAAGTATGAAAACCGGATCCGGCAGTGGGAGACGAGGGTCGGCTCGATCGTGGGGGTGGACGGGGGCATCGATGCGGTTCGGAGGGAACTGTACGTGGAGATGAGGGAGGACCAGCTGCCCGATTTCGTGCTGCCCATGAAGGTCGTGGAGCAGGGCTACCGGGTGGTCTACGAACCGGAGGCGGTCGTCGTGGAACCCGCCCTCGGGACGAGCGGCGACGAGTACCGGATGCGGGTCCGGGTTTCTCTCAGGGCGCTCTGGGCCATGCACGACATGCGGGGCTTGCTGCTCTTCCGGGATTCGATCCTCTTCGGTTGGCAGCTCTGGTCTCACAAGGCGCTGCGGTACCTCTGTTTTCTCTTCCTGGCGGCCTGTTACGTGTCGAATCTTGCGCTCTGGAGGGAAGGGGAACTATATCGATACGCGCTCCTGGCCCAGTCCGGGGGGTATGTCGGGGCGGCCGCGAGCCATCTTCTCGAGCGGGCGGGCTACAGGGTGAGGGCGCTCTATTTGCTGAAGTACTTCATTCTCGTGAATCTTGCCTCGGGGGTAGCGTTCACGAGGTTTCTTGCGGGCAGGAAACAGGTTTTGTGGACGCCCCGGAAGGGATAGTGCAGAGGGACGAGGGAGCGTGAAGATCCTTCACGTAACGGACAGCGCGGGCATCTATGGCGCGGAAATGGTTCTGCTGGGGCTGGCCGAGGAACAGATCGAGCTTGGGCTTTCTCCGGTCATAGGGAGCATTCGCCCGCCCGGTTGCCCGGAAAGGCCGATCGAGTCGGAGGCGCGCAGAAGAGGGATTCCGGTGGAAGTCTTCCCTATGAGGGACGGCCCCAACGTGAGCGGGGGGCTGAGGATCGCGCGATTCGCCGCCTCGGGAGGATACCGTGTGCTTCACTCCCACGGGTACAAGGGGGATATCCTTCTGGGGCTTCTGCCCGGGTTCCTGCGGCGGTTGCCCCTGGTCGTCACCGTCCACGGGTGGACGAGCGCCGGGATGATGTCCCGGCTGAAGGTGTATGAATATGCGGACCGGTTCAGCCTGCGGTTCGCGGATTGTGTGGTCTATGTGAGCCGCGGGCTCCTGGGTGGCAGAGGGGATGGGGGACATCCGAAGGCAAGGGTCCGCGTGATCGAGAACGGGATCCTCCCGTTTGCGGCATCAGAGGACGAGGCCGGGGAAGCGGACCGGCCGATGGAATCCGCGGTCGGCGCGTTTTGCCGGGAGGGATTCGTCGTCGGCTCGATCGGGCGCCTGTCGCCGGAGAAGCGATACCAGGACCTGATCCGGGCGGTGGGGATTCTGGTCCGTGAGGGCGTGGATGCACGGCTGGTGATCCTCGGAGAAGGCCCGGAGCGAAGCCGCCTGGAAGGCCTTGTCGAGGAGCTGGGGATCAAGGGCATGGTGATGATGCCCGGGTACGTGGAGAAGGCGAGGCGGTGCATGCGGTTCTTCCACGTGTACGCGATCTCGTCCATGCGGGAAGGGCTGCCCGTCACGGCCCTCGAGGCGATGCAGTCGGGGGTGCCGGTCGTAGCGACCGCTGTCGGGGGCGTGGTGGATGTGCTGGACAGGGGCCGTACGGGTCTGCTGGTGTCTTCGAAGGACCCGAAAGAGCTTGCAGAGGGCCTGAAGGCGATTCACCGGGATGCGGGGTTGGCAAGGAAGCTGGCGGAGGCCGCCCTGGAGCGGGTCCGGCGGAAGTACAGCCGGAAGAGGATGGCGGCGGAGTATCTGGAAGTGTACGAGACGGTGAGCAGGGAGCGCGCGCGCGCATAGAAGGGAGCAGTCGAAAGGAGGAACGGACATGAAAGCTCGCAAGGAGGTTTCGAACAGGGCTGCATTCGAACGGCTGTTGATCGGGACACTCGTGGCCGGCTGGCTGGCCGTAACCTATACAGGATGCGGGGGTAAGAAGATGGATGGCAGCGACAAGCAACAGGGGGACCGGAAGATTACGAAAGCGCAGTGGGAGAAGGTGGCCGGGATGAAGATCTTCTTCGGGCACCGGTCGGTGGGCAAGAACATCCTGGCCGGGATCGGCGATCTCATGGAAGAGGAGGGTGCCGGCAAGGTCGAGATCGTGGAGACCACGGACCCGGAGGGCTTCCAGGGCGGGGTCTTCGCCCACATGGGCGTGGGCAAGAACTCCGAGCCCGAGACGAAGCTCCAGGCCTTCGAGGAGATCCTGGGCAACGGGGTGGGGGAACGGGTGGATGTGGCGATGCTCAAGTTCTGTTTCGTCGATGTGAGGCAGAACACGGATGTGAACGCGCTCTTCGCCTCCTACAAACAGACTTTCGACCGCCTGCAGAAGAAGTTTCCGGAGGTGACCTTCGTCCACCTGACCCTGCCGGTGACCCAGCTCCGAACAACGTTGAAGACGCACATCAAGAAGGCGCTCGGGTTCGAGAAGATCTGGGAGTTCGACAACCTCGCGGCCAAGAACGAATACAACGAGCGGATCCGGAAGGAGCACGGCCGCACGGAGGCTTTCCTCGATGTGGCTGCGGCGGAGTCCACGCGGCCGGACGGGACGAAGGAGACCTTCGAGTGGAACGACAAGACGTACGAGGCGCTGGTGCCGGCCTACACGGACGACGGCGGGCATCTGAACGAGGTGGGACGGAAGGTGGTGGCGGCGGAAATGCTCCGCGTGCTCGCCAGGCAGAAGTAGGGTGAAGAGGGGCGGATGATTTCAAAAGAAGTCAAGTTCCTGATGACCCATTCGAGCATCTACGGGCTCGGGGCGATCGTCTCGAGGATCGTCTCTTTTCTTCTGTTGCCGCTCTACACGCGCTACCTGACTCCGGCGGACTACGGCGTGCTCGAGACCGTGGAGATCTCGAACGGTGTACTCGGCGTGGTGGTCACCGTGGGCATCGCCATGGCGCTCTCTCGGTTCTATTACGAGCCGGACGAGAAGAAAGGCAGGAATCTTGTCGTCAGCACCACCTTCATCACCTATGTGCTCGTCGGGTTGTGCTGCCTGCCGATTCTCATGTCGATCTGCACCCCCCTTTCCGTCTGGCTGTTCGACACGGAGGAGTACGGGTACTACTTCCGGATCGGTTTCGCAATCCTGTTGATCGGGGCGCTGCTGGACATCGGGATGGTCTACCTCCGGTTGATCAAGAAGCCGACGATCTTCATCAGCATCACGCTGAGCCGTCTGGTGATCCTGATCTCGCTCAACATCCTTTTCATCGTCCACTTCGGACTCGGCGTGCTCGGGATTCTCTACAGCTCGCTCATCGTGAAGTCGGTCTACGGTTTGGTGATGATATCCTACATCCTCCGGGCGACGGGAGTGAGGTTTTCCCCCCGGCTGTCCAGAGAGATGCTGAAGTACTCGCTGCCCATGATCCCCTCCAAGCTGGCGAATACCTTCGTGAAGCAGTCGGACAAGTACTTCGTCCTTCACTTTCTCGGCACGGCGGATATGGGGATCTACAGTCTCGCCCTGAAGCTCGGGAACGCGGTGCACAATCTCCTGACGATCCCGTTCAACCTGGCCTATATCCCCCGGCGCTTCGAGATCATGAAACAGCCCGACGCGACGAATGTCTACAGCAGGATCTTCACCTATTACGTGTTCTTCATCGGGTATGTGGGGCTGTGCATCTCGCTGCTGCTGCCGGAAATCCTCGACATCATGGTGACCGACGAGTTCGAGCGTGCCGGTGCGTTCGTTCCGGCGGTTGTCTTCTACATGATCGTGTACGGGTGTCATTTCCATTTCAATTTCGGGATCCTCCATTCGAAGAAGACGAAATACCTGGCGTACATCAACCTGAGTTCAGCCCTGCTGCTGCTGATTCTCAACTACTTTCTGATCCAGACCCTGGGCCTTTGGGGAGGGGTCCTGTCGCTGACGGTCGCCATGAGCCTGCAGGCGTTTCTTCTGTATTCCGTGTCGAACAGGTTGTTTCCCATTCGTTTCCAGTTCGGGCGGGTGTTCGGTTTCTTCGCCCTGTGCATTGCGTATTACCTGACGTTCAGTCACCTTCCGATTGCCGACAGGTGGCTGGACTTCTCCGCGCGGGTGCTGTCCCTGATGCTGCTCCCGGGGATTCTGATCCTCTTCCGGATCGTCTCTCGGGAGGAGGTGGCAGGGATGAAACACATCGTCGGGGAGCGGTTGAACAGGGGTGGGCGCAAGAAAGAGCAGATCGAAACGGCGGAGGCTTGATCGGCTATGCATTACTTCGACGTCCGGGACGGCCTCTCCATCGTGCGGGGGCTTCTGCGAGACGAGACCGGTAGGTTCGAGAAGGAGTTTGCCTCCTTTGCAGGCTCCCGGTTCGCCCTGGGGACCAGCTTCGGGAGAACCGCCCTGTATCTGGGGCTCAAGGCGATGGGGGGGACGGGCGGGGAAGTCATCCTGCCCTCCTTCACCTGCACGGTTGTGCGGGAAGCCGTCATCCGTGCGGGGGACACGGCACGGTTCCTGGATGTTGATCCGGAGGATTTCAGCTTCGATCCGGACGATCTCAGGAAGAAGATGGGGCCGAACACAAAGGCGATCGTTCTCACACATTTCTTCGGGAGGGTCGCCAGGAACCTGAGGGGGGTCGTGCAGGCGGCCAGAGAAAGGGGAGTGGGCGTCATCGAGGACTGTGCGCATGCTCTGGGGGCGAGTTTCGAGGGTGAAAAGGTAGGGAATTTCGGGGACTTCAGCCTGTTTTCCCTCACGAAGAGCACCATCAATTTCGGCGGCGGCGTCCTCGTGACGAACCGTCGGGACCTGTATGAGAGGGCGAAGGAGATCCGAAACCGGGAGACCAGGGCCTTGAAGACGAGGATTGCCGATTTCCCCCTGGTCGCGGCCTACGGGGTGAAGGAAATGGTCGAGAAGCTGTTGCTCGACCGGGGTCGAAGAGGACGGTTCGTGGACGCCGCTTCCCGCATTCCGGGGGTGCTCATCGAGGGCCGGCGCTTCGTCATGAAGGGCCCCCGCCGGAGCGGGGAGACGCAGAGGGGACCGGAGGCGGAGAACGGTCCGGGGGGCGGGGAAATCGCGGACAGGGTGGGGATAGGCTATCCCCAGGGCATCGGAATGGCGGGGGTGATGGCCGCAATCGGAAGATCGCAATTGAGGAAGGTGGAGGCGTTGACGGAGCAGAGGGAGGCTGTCTGGCGAGCACTCTCGGAGATCGAGGAAGCCCGGCCCCGCCGGGAGGAGGACGGCGGCGCGAGAGCTGCATACACCTTCGTTCTGTTCAGGTTCAGGAACCACGACATTTCAGAGGTGAGTGAGGCTTGCGCCAGGCAGGGCGTCCGGCTCTGCCCGACGTGGCCGACACACCAGCGCCTGTGGGACGGGCAGGACACGGAGAGCGTTCGGCGGATCGCCCGGGAGGTGCTCTGTTACAATGTAAACCCGATGCTGAAGCCCCGGGAACTGGATCGGTTTCGGCAGGTGGTGGGCGAAATCCCCTGATGCGGCGGAGAAGGGAAGAGCGATCATGGCCATGGACATAGACCTGTACAGGCCCATCTGCAAACACATCGTCACGCCGGTCTGGGCCAGGCTGGAGGGGAGCCCGTACCTCGAGTACCTGAAGTACCTCGAGGCCTCGCAGTACTTCAGCGAGGAGGAGATCCGGGGGATACAGCTTCGGATGCTCAGGGAACTGGTGGCCCACGCCTACGAGAAGACCGGGCACTACAGGCGGAAGCTCGACGAGGCGGGCATCCGGCCGGGTGACATCCGTTCTTTCGAGGACTACGCTTCCGTGCCCGTTCTCGAGAAGGACGAGGTGCGGGATTTCGGGGAGCAGATGATCGCACCGGATGTGGAGAAGTACGTGCAGATGCTCACGTCCGGCTCCACGGGCAAGCCGCTCAGGACGTGGCGGGACCGGGAAAGCCAGGCCTGGAAGCGGGCGAGCAACGCACGGAGCAACCGGTGGACCGGGTACGACTTCGGGGAGCGGATCTACCAGCTTTACGGCGACCCGGAGAAGGAGATGCGCGGGATCCGGAAGCTTCGGTCCATCTTTCGTAGGAAGGCCCTGAGAAGGGTGGAGATCCTGGACCTGCTGCTCCTGAGCGAGGACTCGATGGGCGCCTTTGCGGAGAAGATGCGGAGGAAGCCCCCCTCCATCATCTGGGGGCACGCCCATGCCCTGTACACCTTTGCGAAGTTCCTCGAAGACAACGGAATCGACGACATCCGTCCCAAGGGGGTCTACTCCGCGGGCATGGTCCTGCACGACCGGGAAAGAGAGCAGGTGGAGAAGGTCTTCGGCCTGAAGATGCAGGACCGGTACGGATGTGAGGAACTGGGGATGCTGGCGTGCGAGTGCAGGGAGCGCACGGGCCTGCACATCAACTCGGACGTGCACTACGTGGAGGTGTTGCGAAAGGACGGGACCCACGCCGCACCGGGAGAGCCGGGGCAGATCATCGTCACGGACCTTCGGAACCGGGTCATGCCCTTCCTCAGGTACCGGCTGGAGGATGTGGTGGTCTTGTCCGGCAAGGCGTGTGCGTGCGGCCGAACGCAGCCGCTGATCGAGCAGATCGAGGGACGGGTGGCGGACTTCCTGTTGCGGCCCGACGGCAGGCTCGTTTCCGGGATCTCGCTGAGCGACCATTTTGCCGGGCACATCCCCGGCGTCGCCCAGATGCAGATGATCCAGGAAGAGCTGGACCGGTTGACCCTGAAGATCGTGCGGGTCGACGGGTTCGACGAGGGGAGCCTGGCGCGCATCTCGGAACTGGTGGAGGACTTCTTCGGCAGGGAGATGCGGTACGAGTGCGACTTCGTCGAGGACATCCCAAAGACGCGAAGCGGCAAGTTCCGTTTCGCGGTGTGCAAGGTGGACCATGGACTCATCTGATGGAAAGAAGGTGAAGGTGATCGGTGTTCCCATCGATCTTGGCTCCAGGCCCCTGGGCGTGGAGATGGGCCCCTGGGCGATTCGATATGCCGGTATGGCCGAAGCGCTCGAGTTCAACGGCTTTCAGTATGAGGATGCGGGGGATCTGGCCGTACGCGGCATGGGGAGAGTCCGGAGGAGGGATCAGGCGGACGAAATCGCAGAGATCTCCGAAGAGCTGAGCGCTCTGGTCGAGGGCAGCGTGAGGGAAGGGTATGTCCCGGTGGTGCTGGGGGGGGATCACAGTGCCTCGATCGGGAGCATTGCCGGCGTCTCCAAGGCGTGCGAGAGGCTGGGGGTGCTGTGGCTCGACTGCCACCCGGACGCGAACACGCCGGAGACGAGCCCCACGGGCAACGTGCACGGGATGCCGGTGGCGATCTCCCTGGGGTTCGGTTTCCCACAGCTGGTGAACTGCGGCGGTTTCAGCCCGAAGGTCGCCCCCGAGAATTTTTGCATCATAGGCGCGAAGGACATCGACAGGGGCGAAAGGGAATTCCTGGAGAGGACCGGGGTTCGATACTACACCATGTACGACATCACGCGGAGGGGGATCACGGAGGTGTTGGACGAGGGCATCGAATCCACCCTCAAGGGGTGCGATGCCGTGCACCTGAGCTTTGACATCGATGTCCTCGACCCGGTCATCGCGCCGGGTACGGGCATCCTGTCCCGCGGGGGCCTGTCGTATCGAGAGATCCTCTATGTGATGCGAACCATAGGGAATATGGGGTTGGTGAGCTCGTGCGACGTCATCGAGATCAACCCGCTCCTGGATGCGCAGAACGAGACGGCCGAGCTGGCCGTGGAGTTGACACTGGTGGCGTTGGGGGGCGACTACGGTGACTATGAGCGAAACTACCTGAAGAACATGAGGTAGTGAAGACCGAGAAGGCTCCTTCTATCTTTGGGCGAAGGGAGAGAGCATGCAGAAGATCGGCGTTCTGGGCTGCGGGCGCGTGTCGGGCAGGTACGAAGAGGTGTTTCGGGACGAACTGCGGGACTGCAGGGTGGTGGCGGTGTGCGACCGGGTCCGGGAGAAGGCGGACCGGCTGGCGGAGTCCCTGAAGGCGGAGCCGGTCTACACCTACGAGGACCTGCTCGCCCGGGATGTGGGCGTCGTGGTGATCCTGACCGAGTCCGGGAAACACTTCGAGCATTCGAAGACCGCGCTGGAGGCGGGAAAGCACGTGATCGTGGAGAAGCCGGCTGCCCTTTTACCGGACCAGATCCTGGCGAACGAGATCCTGGCCGCGGAAAAGAAGCTGATGTACTCGGTGGTGCATCAGAACCGGTTCAACCCGGCCATGACCGTCCTGAAGAAGACCTTCGACCGGGGCCGGTTCCGGAAGGTGGTTCTCGCTACGATCCGGCTTCGATGGTGCCGGTACCAGGAGTACTACGAGGACGGGTGGCACGGCACGTGGAAGATGGACGGAGGGGTGATCAGCCAGCAGGCGATTCATCACCTGGATGGGCTCCAGTGGGTCTGCGGGCCCATCGCCAGGGTCACTGCCGCACAGACGAATGCGCTGAACGACCTGGAGGCGGAAGACACGACGGCGGCGCTGGCCGTCTTTCGGAACGGCGCGCTGGGTGTGATCGAGACCACGACCGCAGCGCGGCCCGACGACTTCGAGGCCTCGATCTCCATCGTGGGGGAAGGCGGCATCGTCGTGATCGGGGGCATCGCACTGAACAGGATCGAGACCTGGCGGTTCGTGGAACCGGAGCCGGAGGACGCGTCCATCCCGGGGAAGTTCTCCCAGGAGGTGCCGACCGGGTACGGGCTTTCCCACGGCCCGCTCCTTCAGGAGAACGTGGACCGGCTGAACGCGGGGAGAATCGACCCGCCGATCACGGGCACCGACGCGAGCCATTGCGTCCGGCTGGTTCACGGGCTCTACCGCAGCGCGGAAACCGAAGGGTGGGTCTCCCTGGACGAAAACCCTGTTTCGGAACGGCTGGGACGCTGAACGCCGATTCACCAACCGGAAACCGGAGGAGCATGCCATGAAGGAATCGCCCATCGCCCCCTTCCTCGGGAACGAGAAGACGCCCGATTTCGGGCAGACCGATTTCTACGCCGGGATCATCGGGGAGTCTCCCTCCAGGGGGGCGCGGTCTCCCTCGCTCTGGAACGCGGCCTTCGAGGGGCTGGGGATCTCGGCCATGATGCACCCCATGGACGTGGCCGTCCAGGATCTGGCCAAGGTGGTGGAGGCGATGCGTTCGGACACCCGCTTCATCGGGAGCGCCGTGGCGGTCCCGCACAAGCAGCGGGTCACGGAGTTTCTGGACCGGCTCGAGCCGGAGGCTGAAGCCATCGGTGCGGTGAACTGCATCTACCGCGAAGGCGAGGAGCTGGTGGGCGCCAACACGGACGGTGCCGGCGCGGTGGAATCGCTCGTCGAGGCGGGTGGGGGGCGGGACCTGAAGGGGAAGAGCATCCTGGTCATGGGAATCGGCGGTGCCGGAAGCGCGGTCGCCGCGTATGCGGCGGCGGGGGTTGGCAAGGAGGGGAGCGTGGTGCTCGCGAACCGGAGCCCCGGGGCGGCCGAAAGGCTGGCGGAGAGGCTGGCCGGGTTCTGTCCGGTCAGGACGAGCGGCATGCCGGTCAAGGCCGAAGAACTGGGGGACAAGGACGTCCTCATCAACTGCACGGTGGTCGGGTACGGTGCGGTCATGACCGACGCGTCGGGCGCGCGCACCCTCGAGATGTACACGCCCCTGGGGCCGGTGGACGACAAGGCACGGGTCGAGCCGGGCGAGGGCGTCAAGCGACGCTACGCGCGGGAGGCGAGGGAGAGCATCCTGAAGAACCTGGAGGCGAGTCTGGCGGCCCTCCAGCACACCCGGGAGAGTGCGCAGCTCTTCGACATCATCTATCAGCCGGCGCAGACCACGTTCCTCCGGCTCGGGGAGGGTCATGGGCTGGGCGTGCTTAACGGGCTGGCCATGAACCTCTACCAGGCGGTCATCGGTTTCCGGAAGGCGACGGAAGCGAGCCAGCTCTGGAGCGGTGCGATCGAGGAAGTGCGGGATCTGATGCGGCAGGTGGGATAGCAGGGAACCAGGGGCGAAGGGAAGCCCAGGAGGAGGCGTCATGAAGGATATTTCCAGGAACGACATGGAGAACAACCTGCCGCTGGTCACACGAAAGGCGGCGGACAGGGAGATCAGGGCCGGGAACGTGACGATCGGCGGCGACCGCCTGACCATCATGGCCGGGCCGTGCACGGTGGAGAGCAAGGCCCAGATCCTCGAAGTGGCCAAGGCCGTCAAGGACGCGGGCGCCCACATGCTCCGGGGGGGGGTCTTCAAGCCGCTCACGTTTCCGTACGGCGACCCACTGGGCCTGGGGGACCGGGACAGCGACGAGACCTCGAAGGATCGCCAGGAGATCCTGGGCCTCGAGGAGCTGTTCCAGCGGGCCGAGAAGCGCTTCGGGTATTTCAAGGAAGCGGCGGACCAGTGCGGGCTGCCGATCATCTCCGAGATCGTCTACGCCCGGTCGGCCGACTGGATGGAGAAATACGTGGACATGTACCAGATCGGCTACCGGCACATGTTCAACATGGACATCATCGAGCGGCTTGCCAAGAGCAAGAAGCCCGTCATGATCAAGCGACACTACGGGGAAAGCCTCCGGTCCCTCCTCGGCGTTGCGGAGCATTTCGAGGCCCGCGGAAAACACAATTTCGTTTTCTGCGAGCGCGGCGTCGTGGTGCCCCACACCCACAATGTGGAGTCCCGGGCCGTTCTCGACATACAGGCGATCCCCGCGCTGAACGAATACGCGCCCACGGTGCCGGTCATCATCGACCCGAGTCACGCCACCTTCAAGAGGATGTACGTGTCGGCCATGTCCCGGGCCGCCATCGCGGCCGGGGCGGACGGGCTGCTGATCGAGGTACACCCGACGCCGGAACAGGCGTGGGTCGACCCTCTGCAGGCGCTGGACTTCGCCTCCTTCAAGACGCTCATGAAGGAAATGGAGGGAATCGCAAAGATCCTGGGCAGAACCCTGTGAGCCCGGAACAGGAATGGACATGGACAAGCTGGCATCCATCATCATCCGCACCAAGAACGAGGAGAAGTGGATCGGGATCTGCCTGCGATCCGTGTTCGAGCAGGACTACCCGAACTTCGAGGTCGTCATCGTCGACGACAACAGCGAGGACCGGACGCTCGAGATCGTGGGGCAGTACCCGGCGAAGGTCGTGAACTACGATCTCCCGTATCTTCCGGGCCTTTCGCTGAACACGGGAATACGCGCCTCGAAGGGGGACTGCATCGTCTGCCTGTCGGGGCACTGCGTGCCCGTGAACAACACGTGGCTTTCGAATCTGCTGCGCAACCTGGATGTCGAGAACGCGGCGGGCGTGTACGGGCGGCAGGAGCCACTGCCGTACTCCGCGGACACGGACAAGCGGGACCTGTGGACCGTCTTCGGGCTCGACAGAAAGGTCCAGAAGAGGGACAGCTTCTTCCACAATGCGAACAGTGCCATGACGCGGCGTATGTGGGAAGAGGTGCCCTTCGACGAACAGACCACGAACATCGAAGACCGGATATGGGCCAGAGAAGTCCTGAACCGGGGGTACGAGATCATCTACGAGCCCGAGGCGAGTGTGTACCACTGGCACGGGATTCACCAGGACGGGAACCGGGAGCGGCTGCGCAATGTGGTCAAGATCGTCGAGTCTCTGGATCTCGTCTCCGATCAGGAGGCTGTCCGCGGCGACCCCACGAAACTGAACATCGTGGCCGTCATCCCGAAGAAGGGAGAGTCCCTGAAGGTGAACGACCGAAGGCTGATTTCCTACTCGATCGAGAGGGCCCTGGAGGCGGAGCTGATCGACGAGGTGATCGTGTCCACGGACAGCGAGAAGACGGCCGAGCTGGCCCTGTCCCTCGGGGCGGACGCGCCGTTCATCCGACCGCAGGAGCTGTCCCAGGACTACATCGGGCTGAACCGGGTGATGAGCTATTCGATCTCCCAGCTTCAGATGCTGGGGCGATTCGCAGACCTCGTGATCATTCTCCAGGAAACGAACCCCTTCCGGCCGAAGGGGTTTCTGGATGCTCTCATCCGGGAGGCGCTCTACACGGGCGTGGACACCCTGATCCCGGTCCGCAGGGACTACCGCATGTTCTTCAAGGAAGAGGAAAAGGAGCTGGTCGCCATCGACAGCGGGCTCATCCCGCAGAAGTTCAAGGATCCTCTGTTTGCAGGGATCGCCGGCCTGGGCATGGTCGTGAAGCCGGCCCTGCTCCTCGATGAACAGCTTACCGGGAAGCACATAGGGATCTTCCCGGTCCGCCATCGACTGAGCCCCCTGGACATCGAGAACAGGGAAGACGCGGCCTATTTCGGAAAACTGCTCGAAACATTCTGGGAGAGCGATGAATAATCTTATCCTGATTCCTGCGAGGAGCGGATCCACCCGGGTGTCGGACAAGAACGTCCGGGAGCTGGCCGGCAAGCCGCTGGTGGCCCACGTCATCGAGTGCGCCCTTCAGGCGAAGAGCGGCCGTGTTCTGGTGTCGACGAACTGTGAGGAGATCCGCGGGATCGCCCTGCAGTACGGTGCCGAGGCGCCGTTCCTGCGGCCCGCCGAGATATCGACGGCCACGGCGACGTCGCTCTCCACTATCCTGCACGCCCTGCTCTGGCTCCGGGAGAACGAAGGGGAGGTGCCGGAGGCCCTGGCCTTCATTCCGCCGACCAACCCCTTCGTGCAGGCGGTGACCGTGAGGAACATGTTCCTCATGCTGAAGGAGCAGCCGGAGTGGAACTCGATCGTCACTATCACGCAGCCGAAGACGCACCCCTTTCGCATCGTGCGGGTCCACGAGGACGGCGGTATCGAAAACGGAATCGTGAGCATCGAAGGGAAGACGATCAACGACCTGGAGCGAAGCCAGGACTGGCCCGTCGTGTGGGAGGGAAGCCCGGCCTGCCGGATGACGCGTGTCAGGTACTTCATGGAGCTGATGAAGGGGCAGGAATCGCCCCTGACGATACCGGGAAAGACCTACGACAATCACAAGTGCCTGGGGTATGAGATCAGCAAGCGGGAGGCCTTCGACATCGATACAGCCTACGATTTCAAGATGGCGGAGATGCTTGCCACACTGATCTGACGCCGGCGGGTGTGCCATGGCGGACATTCTCTTTCTACCGTTGAATCAGAACCACGTGCTCGTCTTCGACGCGATTCGAAAAGGATTGGGTCTCGACTACGAGGTCTTGTGCCACGACCGGATTTCCGAAGGGAAACAGTATCACACCGAAGCATTGTTGAAGCGACTGGGGATGCCTTACCGGCACTTTCCGGAGAGGCTCAACGCTTCGGCGGGCGACGGGCTCCTCTCGCGCATCCGGCGGTCCTTTGCGATACGCCGGCAACTGAGGACGGTGCTGGAGCAGGCCGCCCCGCGGGCCGTGGTGATGGCCATCGACAACGACCCGATCTGCCAGATCGTGATCGCCGAGAGCAGGAAGAGGGGGATCCGGACGATTCTGGTGCCGGAGGGACTTCTCAAGCGTGCGACCCTGCTCGAGAACCCGGCGAATCGGAAGGATCGGGTCTACAACCTGCTCAAAAGGGCGGGCATTGTGGTGAAATACATCCCCTACGGGACAGGGGGATGCGATTGTCTGCTGGTCAGCGGAAAGCGATCTGCAGACATACTCGGCCTGCTGGGCGTGGACGAGACACGGATGATCGTGGTGGGACAGCAGAAATACGATGCCTTCCTGGAGAAGGTCCGGGGCTATGAGCCGAAAAGACAGGACCCGAGGGTTGTTCTCTATGCCGCGTCGACGCGCCTGTTCAATGAGCCGGGGGAGGTGGAACTGGTGAGGCGGCTGGCCGCGTGTGCGGAAGAGCTGGGCGTCCGGCTCAACGTGAAGCTGCATCCCCGCACGCCGGAAAGCGAAGCCGAGTGTCTCGAGCTTCTCGGGCTGGGGTCGGCGTCCCGGGTGAGGATCATCAAGGAAGGATACGATACCTTCGACCTGTTGACGGGCGTGGACGTAGTCGTAACGATCGCGTCCGCCATCGTGCTGGAAGCGCTCATGATGGACAAGGAGTGTGTCGCTGCGAGTTACCTTGCGGGCAAGCGGAGGTTCGAATACGACGAGTACGACGCGATCTTCACCATCGAGAAGGAAGAGGAAACGATGGCCGTCATGGAGGAATGCCTGGCGAAAGGAAAGAGCCGGCAGAACAAGCAGCGCCTTCTCGAGGACGAGCTCTACCGGCTGGACGGGCGAACGGTGGAGAGGACGGTGAGGGCAATCGAAGGGATGATCGAGAGCGGACGGCGGGCTGCATGAAAGTGAGGGGCCGGATCGGTGGCGGATGCTTTGAAGGTTCTGATGATAGAGATTCTGGGCGACGGCGGAATCGCGCATTACACGTTCAACCTTTTGAATGCTCTTCGTGGGAGGGGGCTGGACGCGTCTCTCTGTACCCGGGCCGGGCACGAGCTTTCCGGCGAGACGTGCAGGTATGCCGCGTACCCGCTCATGTTCCGTTGTGCCGTCGGTATGATCGAGAGGCTGCCGCGGCTGGACGAGGAACGGACGCTGCCGACCCTGTTTCGCCGGGTCGTCAAGATGGCGGAATACCCATGGAACATCGTGGCGGTACTCCGGCTGATGAGACGGGAAGGCATGGGGACGGCCCATTTTCAGAGCATCCACTGGATCGAAGTCGCCATGATCGGTGCCGTGAAGCTGGCGGGGCGGAAGATCGTCTACACCATACACAATGTTTCGCCCCTGCACGGTCGGGTGCGGTTGCACCACCGGATCATCATGGGGCTCACCTACAGGATCTGCGATGCCCTGATCATCCACACGGAGGAAGGGAAGGAGAGGGTTGCGAACCTGTTCAAGGTGGAGCCGGAGAAGATGCGCGTCATTCCCCATGGGGAGTACAGCTTCTTCGTTCCCTCGGAGCGGTGCGGATCCGGGGAGGCAAAGGAGCGCCTGCTGGGCGACCGGAATGCCTCCACGATCCTGTTCTTCGGCGCGATCCGGAGGAACAAGGGGCTGGATCAGGCGATCCTCGCCCTCCGGCACGTGCGGAAGCGGGTGGACAATGCGCGTTTGCTGGTGGTGGGGGAGCTTTGCGAGGACTGGGAACGTTACGGGGCGTTGATCGAGCAGGAGGGGGTGGGGGACCGGGTCTTCACGCATCTCCGGTATGTTCCGAAGGAGGAGGTCGGCTCCTTCTTCGAGGCGGCCGACGTGGTCGTCCTGCCCTACTACGAGATCACGATGAGCGGTGTGCTGCAGATCGCCTTTGCGTTCTCCAAGCCTGTGGTTGCGTCGGATCTGGACGGATTCCGGGAGAGCATCGAGGAAGGGAAGAACGGTCACCTGGTGCCGGTCGGTGACGTCCGGCTCTGGGCCGAAAGGATCGCCGACCTTCTGGAGAGCGAGGAGAGCCGGCAGAGGATGGGCCGCCGTTCCAGGAGAATGGCGCAGGAGAAGTACTCCTGGGACAGGATCGCGGCCGAGACGGAAGAGGTCTACAGAAGCGTATGGTGAGCGGAGCGAAAACGGAGATGCAGCGGAAGCCGAACGTGGTCATGGTGATCCTGGACACGGTGAGGGCCGTGAACCTCTCGTGCTACGGATACGAGCAGCCCACCACGCCCGTTCTCGACGCCCTGTGCGGGGAGAGTGTTCTGTACCGCAACGCCTTTGCCCCGGCCATCTGGACCATCCCGTCCCACGCGAGCCTGTTCACGGGGGCGTATCCTTCCTGTCACGGCGCCCTGAACCTGAGCCGGGTCCTGGGTGGCGAGATGACGACCCTGGCGGAGCTCCTCGGGTCGAGTGGATACGAAACCGTCCTGTATTCGAACAACCTGTTTCTGTACAGGGGCGAATTCGGACTGTGCAGGGGGTTCGAGCGGGTCGAGGGCGAGCGGTTCCCGGGCGGTCTCGTCAGCAAGTTGTACCTCAATGCGGTGCAGCGTCTGACCGGGATGCGCGACCGGGGCGCAGCCGCGACTAACCTCTTCGTGGAACGGTTTCTCGCGGAGCGGTCCGGGTCTCCGAGGCCCTTCTTTCTGTTCCTGAACTACATGGAGGCGCACGCACCGTACAAGCACGTGCCCCGGAGGTTCATGAACCGGTTCGTTCCGAAGGATCTCCGGAAGAAGGTGTCTCAGGTGAACCAGGACAGGCAGAAGTACCTGACCCGGTCGATCGAGATGTCGGAGGAGGATTTCCGCATCCTCAAGGGGCTGTACGACGCCCAGATCGCTTACCTGGACGAACGGGTGGGAGACCTGCTGGAGTCTTTGAAGCGGCACGGGAGCCTGGACAACACGATCCTCTTCATCCTTTCCGACCACGGCGATCTGATCGGGGAGCACGATCTGGTTCACCACTCGTATTGCCTCTATGAAGAAGTCGTTCGAGTTCCGCTGATCGTGCGGCTGCCGGGAGCGACACGGGGCGGTGCCGTCGTGGAGGGGCTTGTGTCCCTGATCGATATTCCACGTACGATTCCGGTTTGGGCCTGCATGGAAGGCGAGACCTTTGCCTCCCAGGCGCAGGGCGAGGTGCTGCCCCTGGACGACGCTTCCTCGCCACGGGAGTTCATCTACCTGGAGTGTGAGCGGCCGAAGAACGAGTTCGAGGAAACGTACCCGGATTTCGACTTCTCGGTCTACGACCGTCAGTTGCTCGGCATCCGGTCGAAGGAGAGGAAGTTCATCTGGGCATCGGACGGAAAGCATGAGCTGTACGATCTGCTGAAGGATCCGAGGGAGGGGAACAACCTGTTCGAGACAGAGAAGGAGGCGGCCGACGCACTGCACGCCAGACTCCTTGCGTGGTATGGGGCACTGGAGAAGAGAGAGACAACGGAGGCGGGGGCGCAAGTGGACCGGGAAATCACGGAGAAGCTGCGGGCCCTGGGGTATTTCTAGCGAAGATGGGGCGGGCAAGCGGAATGGAACGAAGATTGTTCTTCGAGAACGGCGATCACCGGCTCTTCGGCGTGGTGCACGATCCTCACGGGCACGGGGATGGCGTCGACGCCGCTCGGGACGTGGGAATCGTCTTCTGTGCGCCCTTTGGCGAGGAGAAGATCGCCTCCCATCGCATCCTGCTGAACATGGCCCGGAGAATCTGCGGCGCCGGATTCCTGTGCCTGCGATTCGACTACATGGGCCACGGGGACAGCAGCGGGGATTTCGAGGAGGCGACGGTGGCGACGCGGCTGTCCGACATACGAGCCGCGATCGCGTATCTGCGGCGGAATCATCGGGTGGAGCGAGTCGGGCTGGTCGGGTTCCGTTTCGGCGGTACGCTGGCGGCGTTGACCTGTCTCGATGCAACCGCTGTGGATTCCCTGGTCCTTGTCTCTCCGATCACGGACGGAAAGGCTTACGTCTCCCAACTGCTGCGGGCGAACATGGCGTTTCAGATGTCGGCCTTCGGCAAGACCTTGAAGGGGCGGAAGGAGCTGATCGAGGAGCTGAAGGCGGGCAAGGACGTCTGCATAGAGGGGTATCTTTTCACGAAGCGCATCTATGAGGAAATGGTGGGAATCCATCTTCTGGAGTGCGGTGAGATTCGTGCCAGGCGCATCGGCATTCTCGAGGTGGTGAGAAACATCGAGAAGCCCGTCGATGCGTCCCTGGAAGCGTTGCAAAAGGCCCTGTCCGACAGAGCCGAAAGCGTCAGGTTGAGCCGGGTGGAGGACGATTTCTTCTGGAAGGACGGGAAGAACTACGTGGCCCATGCGATGAACACGGAAGACTTTCTCGAGCAGTGGTTCGTGGAAACCTATGGATAACAACGGCCCGGAACGTTTGAGAGTTCTCTTCATCATTGATTTCATCGCGGCACGCGTGGGCGGTACGGAGAACCAGGTTCTGAAGACGATCGGCCGTCTGGACAGGGAGAGGTATGACCTGCACCTGCTGGCACTCAGGGATACGGAATGGATCCGGAAGCACGGCCCGGAACTCGAGTGCCCCGTGTCGGTGCTTCACGTGGTGAAATTCAAGAACCCGGTCCACCTGGGGAATCTGCTGCGGATGATTCCGGAGATCAGGAGGGTGGCCCCGGACGTGGTTATGACCTTCTTCCCGGTGAGCAACATTTGGGGCGTGCTCTTTGCGCGTCTGGCCGGCGTGCGCACCATCTACTCGACACGGAGGGACTTCGGGCTGTGGCTCGCAAGGCGGGACACCCCCCTGCTAAAGGTGGCGAACCGTTGCGTGAGCGGGATCGTGACGAACTCGGAACAGGTAAAGGAGCTGACCGCACGAGAGGAAGGCGTTCCGAGGGAGAGGCTGAGGGTGATCCACAACGGGATCGAGCTCGACGAGGCGCCTGTGCCGGAAGACGAGGAGGATGACGTCAGGGAACGATACGGAATCGAGGCGGGCTCGAGGGTCGTGGGCATCGTCGGCGGTCTGAAGCCGATGAAGCGGCATGCGACCTTCCTCAAGGCCGCTCGCCTGGTGCTCGCCGAGGAGCCCGACCTGGTCTTCGTCATGGTGGGCGACGGCCCTCTCAGGGCCGAGCTGGAGGCGCTGTCCCGCAGTCTGGGCGTGGCAGACAAAGTTCGATTTGTGGGTTCCCAGGACAACGTGTTCCGCTTTCTGCGCGTATTCGACGTGGCCGTCAACTGCTCGGCGAATGAAGGCCTGTCGAACGCGGTGATGGAGTACATGGCCTGTGAGCTGCCGTGTGTCGTGGCGGATGCAGGGGGGAACCCGGCACTGATTCGGGACGGCCTGGACGGCCTCCTTTTCGAGCTGGACAACGAACAGGAGCTGGCGGCCCGGGTGCTGGAGGTCCTGCGGGACGAGCAGCGGCGGGACGACCTCTCCCGCCGCGCGAAGGCTCGCGTTCTGAAGGAATTCAGCATCGAGAAGATGTGCCGCGCTTACGATGCGCTGTTCTCGGAATGCGCGCGCGACGCGCGCAAGGAGGGGATTTGATGAAGGTGTTCGTTCTCGGGCTCGACGGGGCCACCATGGACCTGCTCGGGCCTCTCATGAAGATGGGGTCGCTGCCGAACCTGAGCCGGCTCTGTGAAGAGGGTTCGTGGGGAGAGATGCAGAGCATCTTCCCCCCCGTAACCGGCCCGGCATGGCTGGCCATCGCCTCCGGGCTCAACCCGGGGAAGACCGGCATATTCGATTACATCAACCGAAGAGAACCGGACAGCACGGAGATGTTCCCCATCTCGTCCGCCTACTACGAGGGAAGGGCGGTCTGGGACGTGCTGGGCAGCCATGGGTACAAAGTGGGGATCTTCAACTATCCCACCCTGTCGCCGGCCCCGGAGGTGAACGGCTTCTCCGTGAGCGGTGTGGGGGCCTATGCGAAGGAGAGGCTGTGCTGGCCGGAAGGGCTGGAGGATGAGCTGAAGAAGGTCGCGGGGCCCTTCGACACCCGGCTCAATCTGAAGAGCCGGCGGTACGAGAAGGACATCCAGCTCTTCTTCAATGATCTGGATGAAGTGGTCGAACGGCAGGCGGCGGCCCTGAAGTACCTGATCAAGGAGAAGGACTGGGATTTCTTCTTCGGCGTCTTCCATTTCACCGACTGGATGCAGCACATCCTGTGGAAGTACCTGGATGAGGATTATCCGTTCCACGATGCAGAGAATGCGGAGCGGGTGATTGGCGAATTCGCGCGAATCTGGGGCTGGATCGACAGGGTGATCGGCGAAATCCTGGAGTTGATCGGGCAGGGCGTGTTCATGATCGTTTCGGACCACGGCGCCGGATCCCTGGACTCCGCCTTCTACCCGAATACGTATCTCAAGGAGAGGGGCTGGCTCAAGAAGAACGCCGGAGCGGCGAGAAGGATCGAGACAGCCGAAGCGGTGACCCGGCTCATAGCCGCCATCGACAACAAGTACGTGGCCAAGCCGTTGCGGAGGGTGAGAAGGGCCGTTCTGGGAGGCCGGGATTTCACGGATGTGATCGACTTCGAGAACTCCCTCGCCTACTGCCCGATTCATGCGGGTATCTACGGATGCATCAACCTGACTCCCAGGGGAAAGGAGAAGGCCGGATTCCGGGACGAACTGATCCAGGCTCTCCGGTCCCTGCCGGACGAGGTGCCGGGCATCGACGAGGTGGAGATCGTACTGCCTGAAGAGGTCTACAGGGGCCCCTTCGTGCGTCTCGCGCCGGATGTCCTGTTCGTCATCAACGGTTACAGGACGAGCGTCGAGACCGATTTCACGAAGGAGGCCTTCTCCAGGACCCCCTCCATTGCTGCAAGAACGGGAAGTCACCGGATGAACGGGATCTTCCTGGCCCATGGGGAAGTGATCCGGCAAGGCCGGCTCGATGGGGTTGCGATCATGGACATTGCGCCGACCGTCCTCGCCCTCTGTGATATGGAAATCCCCGGGGACATGGACGGGAGAGTGATCACCGAGTGTATCTCGGAGGCGCACCTGGAGAGGATCACGATCCGGAAGGGCGAGGCGACCGTGGGGGAGGGAAAACAGGTTGAGAATAACAGAGAGATCGAGGAGATGAAGAAGACGCTCGAAGCACTCGGGTACCTGTGAGGCGAAGAGGAACCACCGATGATCATCAGCCACAAGCACAAATACGTCTTCATACAGCTTCCACACACGGCTTGCTCCGCCGTGGCCAGGGAACTGCGCGAGTACTACGACGGGGAGCCGATCCTGAGAAAGCACAGCTACTACCACCAGTTCCTTCGGAACGCCACGAAGGAGGAAAGGGAGTATTTCACCTTTTCGACCATTCGGCATCCGGTGGATGAGTTCATCTCCGTCTTCCACAAGTTCAAGAGCAATCACGAGAAATACGATGATCCGGACAACTCCACCCGGAACGGCGGTTTTGTGACGCGAGGGATGCGAAAGAGGTTCCATTACGTTCAACAGACGGGGGACCTCGTGAGCTACTTCCTCAAGTTCTCCCGGCTCCCTTATGACAACTGGAGCCGGCTGGCCCACAAGAACTTCGATTTTGTCATGCGATTCGAGGCGTTGCAGGAAGATTTCGCCGAGGTGCTGCAAAGGCTGGGCATCGAGCAGGTAAGACCTCTGCCTCGTTTCAATCCCACGAAACAGCCGAATCAGGAAGATCGATTCAGCATCTTCCCCGAAGAGGTCAGGCAGAGGGTGCACTGGGTCTTTTCGCCCTTTATGCAGGATTGGGGCTATGAGTTCCCGACCGGTTGGGAAACGGGCGGTTGCCCCGTGTCCAGCCGTGTCTTGTACGAGATCTGCGGTCTCCTGAAATCCGCCTACTGGCGACGCCAGTGAGGGGTGGGCTCACGCTATGGTCTTCAACTCCTGGCAATTCGTATTCTTCTTCGTTGCCGTCTATCTGATCTATGTTCACCTGCCGAGGTACCGGTGGCAGAACGCGTTTCTTCTGGTGGCGAGCTACGTGTTCTACGGATCGTGGGACTGGCGGTTCCTGTCCCTCATATGGGTTTCCACGGTCGTGGACTACCTGGTCGGGCCGGCCATCCACCGGTCCACGGACGAGGTCCGGAGGAAGACCCTGCTCGCGGTCAGTGTCTGTACGAACCTGGGGATCCTCGGCTTCTTCAAGTACTTCAACTTCTTCACCGAGAACCTGAGAGCCCTGTTCGAGACCTTCGGCATCGAGTGCCTGGCCGGCCGGCTGGAGATCATTCTCCCGGTGGGGATCTCCTTCTACACCTTCCAGACGATGAGCTACACGATCGACATCTACAGGCGAGAGATCGAGCCCACACGAAATTTCCTCGATTTCGCCCTCTTCGTCGCCTTCTTTCCGCAGCTCGTGGCCGGGCCCATCGAGCGGGCCAAGCGGCTTCTCCCGCAGATCCAGCGGAGGCGGGAGGTGGATGAAGAGACGTTCGCCCGGGGGTTGTGGCTGATCTTCTGGGGGCTCTACAAGAAGATCTTCATTGCCGACAACCTGGCCTTCACGGTGGACAGGATCTTTTCCGCCTCGGGGTCTTCCCCGCTCCTCATGGTCTATCTGGGGGGCCTCGCCTTCACGGTTCAGATCTATTGCGATTTCTCCGGATACACGGACATTGCGAGGGGGTGTGCCCGCGTTCTCGGCTTCGACCTGATGAGGAACTTCAATCTGCCCTTCTTCGCCGTCAACCCGCGACAGTTCTGGCAGCGATGGCACATCAGCCTTTCGACCTGGCTGCGGGACTATCTGTACATTTCCCTGGGCGGAAACAGGAAGGGAAGGGGCCGCACCTACTTGAACCTGTTCCTGACCATGCTGCTGGGCGGACTCTGGCACGGTGCCGCGTGGAACTACGTTCTCTGGGGTGTGTTTCACGGCGTGCTTCTGATCGGGCACCGAATGGTTCTGGAGGCGCAGGAAGCGAAGACCTCCTTGAGCAACCTGGTCGCAAGAAACGCAGCCAAGTCGCTTCTGACCTTCAACGCCGTCGTTTTCGGGTTTGCGATCTTCCGCTGCAGTCGGAAGACCTTTGTCGATGGCGTTCTGCGCGATGACAGCATCCGCCAGATCGGGGAGCTGCTCACCTGCTACCGAAACGGCCTGGGTGCGGATGTCTCGAGTGTGGAGACCTTCGGGAGCATTCTGCTGTTCTCCCTGCCGCTGATCGTCATGCAGGCGTTCCAGGCCCGTACGGGAAACCACTACGTTCTGCTCGACGTACGATCCGTGATCGCAAAGGCCGTCGTGTTCTCGGCTCTGGTCTTCACCTGGCTGGTCAAGGGCGTCCAATCGGGGGATGCCTTTATCTACTTCCAATTCTAGATCGGGACGAAGTGTACATTCATGCAGATCATTGACTTGATCGTCTTCTGTGCGAAGCGGATAAAGCTCATCCTTCTGACGGGAATCCTGGTGTTCCTGTACTGTGAGGTGTACATGAGGATTCCCTTTATACCGCAAAGACTCGAGTACAATGTCGACGAGGAACTCATCTATGCCCTGAAGCCTTCCCAGGTGGGGTATCAGTGGCAGGGCAACATGTCGTACAAGAGCCCCTTGATCACCATGAACAGCGACGGCCACAGAGGAAGAGAGACGGACTGGTCCAAGCCCGTCCTGATCGCCTTCGGTAATTCCGAGGCCTTCGGCTCAGGTGTCGAAGATGAGGAGGTCTGGACGGCTCGTCTGGAGACGAAGCTTCGGGGCGTCGATGGGTGCGGCGATCTTCAGGTCGTTAACGCGTCACACCCGGGAGATGCACCGTGGAAGCATGTAAAGAAGATGAAGCGAATCCTCGAAAAGCACGACGTGGAGGGCATCGTCGTCCGCGCAGACCTGGCAGACAGAATGTGGAACGCCCCGAATCCCCGGCGCCTGAAGAGGGAAGTGGAGAAGACGCGGGAAAGACAGGAGATTCGAAGGTATACAAAAGGGGTTCCGTTCCTTTATAACAAGATAAAGGCTCAGGAGCCGAGTATCCGGCGGGTCTTTCGGTTGCGGCGGGCGCATACGGGCAGAGGGAGCGATCCTGCCGGGACGCAGCAGGCCCTGGCCATGTGGAGGGAGAACCAGAGGTGGTGGGAGGAGATGGCCCGGGAGGCTTCGGGGAAGGGGATCCCGCTGATCTTCATGCTCGTCGACCTGACGGACGCAAGCGGATACGAGCGGTTGAAGGAGCTCCTGGATGAGGCCATGAGCGGGTACGAAGACGTCTACACGGTCAGACTCATGAGCCGGGACTTCGGGTTGAATCGAGGCCCGAAGGAGAAGATGGAGGAAGAGATTCAGGTGAGGCTCACACTGAAGCGGGACCCGCACGCAAATGCACTGCAGCACAAGCTCGTGGGGACGAAGCTCTTCGAGCATCTCGTGGAGAAGCATGCGATTCCCAGGTTGTGTGAGGACGAGAGGAGTCCGGCGGAAAGCAACGTGCTGTGACCGGAATGCTCGAGGCCGCGCAGGTAAGATAGAAACCATACAGGGATCGACATGGAAGAGGTGGTCAGCCTGAAGAATGGTAACGGTCGGGATCTGGTGGGGGTCCTGCACCTTCCCGAGCAGAGTGCTGGAAGCAGGAAGATCGGCATCCATCTGCTCAACCCCGGCATCAAGTACCGGGTGGCTCCGAATCGATTGAACGTCACGCTTGCCCGTGCGCTCTGCAGGGAAGGGTTTCCCGTTCTCCGGGTGGACCCGGAGGGGATCGGGGACAGCGAAGGCGAATTGGAGGAGGGCATCCTGGTGGGGGAGGTCTTCGAGGCGATTCAGAAGGGCATGTTCGTTTCGGATGCACTCACCTGCAACGACTGGATGGTGAACGAGTACGGGATGGAACAGATCATCATGATGGGGAATTGCGGGGGGGCGATTACCTCTCTGCTTGCCTGCGAAAAGGATGAGCGGATCACGGGCATGTGCCTCATCGATGTGCCGATCGTGCTGAGGACGCCTTCCATGTCCCTCGCAGACAGGATCGTGGAAGGCGGGAAGCGGTCTGACGTGATGTTTCAGGCGTATCTCCGCAAGGTGTTCAGTGCCGCCGCGTGGTACCGATTCTTCTCGTTCAAGAGTGACTACAGTGGCCTGTGGAAGATCATCACCACGCAGATGCGCAAGCGGGGTCTCCTGCCCAGCGCCGCCGTTGCGCTGCCCAGCAGCGTCGAGGAGCTTTGCGCAGAGGGGAAACTCAACAAGAAGTTCTTCCTGGCTCTGGAGAGCGCCTTGAGCAGGGCCGTTGAGCTACTGTTCGTCTGTGCGGAGAATGATGCCGGGACCGACTATCTGAAGAAATACTGGAAGGACGGCTTCTTCCTGACCGGCAAAGCGAGGCGGAATTTCGAAACCCTGGTCGAATTCCTCCAGGTGGACGGCGCGAACCACGTCTACTCCCTGCCGGAGTGGCAGGAGGTGCTGATCAACAGAGTGTGCTCGTGGGCGCATGAGAGGGTGAAGAAAGTCGATGGAAAGTCATAATCAGAACAAGCTGCTGTTCTATGGCTTGATCGCGTACCTGGTTCTCTTCTACGCACAGCCGGCGGGGCGGTTTCCTGTTCTGAGGCCCTTTCGGATCGAACTCGTTCTGGGTCTCTTGCTGAGCCTGGGTGCCGTCCTGGAATTTGCGCAGGGCCGACTGAAGATCACGGAGAACAAGATCAACCTTGCGATGATCGCGTTCTTCTTCTTCCTGTTCATGAGCATACCGTTTGCACTTGTCAAGACGCGTGCCTTCGACGGCTTCATACGGGTCGCCAAGCTTTTTCCCATCTACCTCATGATCATCTCATCCGTGCACGACGAGAGAAGACTGAAACTGTTCATGTATGTGTATCTCGGTCTGATTGGCTTCATCTTCGTAGAGCCGATATTGAAGGGGCACTACGTGTACAACAACCACATGATGCGGCTGGGCGGCGTGACAGGCTATTTTGCTCACCCAAACCACCTGGGAATGATTGCCTCGAGTCACCTGGCGTTCTACTACTACCTGATGTTCTACGAAAGGTCGCCTTTTCTGAAATGTGCGCATTTCGCCCTTCTTCTCTTCGGACTCAGAGCGGTCATGCTCACACAATCGAGAACGGGAATGCTGGGTGTGGTGTCCTTCGCCGGCTTCGTCTGGCTTTTTGGAAAGCGCAAGATCGCAATGAGTATAGGGATGGTCCTTTGCTTGATCGTCGTCTGGCAGTTCATGCCGGAGAAGTCGAAAGAGCGGTTCATGTCCTTGAGCAAGATTGGAACGGTCTTTTCCACTGACCGGCGGGATTTCGCCGAGGAAGAGAAGACGATGCTGGGGTCCATGGCGAGTCGCCTGGAACTGGTGAGACGTTCCCTGATCGCCTTCGTGGAGAATCCGGTGATCGGGGTTGGGCTGAACTGCTTCTCTTCCTGGAGCGGGCAGAGATGGCGGAGCTGGTGGTTTCCGCCGCACAATACGTACTTGCAGGCGTTGGCCGAGTTCGGGATCATCGGGACGAGTCTGTTCTTCGGCATCATCTATTACATCTTCAGAAACCTCCGGCTTGCTGAGAAGATGCTTGCTGCAAGGGGAGAGGGGCAGCGCTTCGTGCGCGCGCTCATCAAGCCTCTGAGGGTCTACTTTCTCATATTCGCCATCGTCGCTTTCTTCGGAATAGAAATCTTTGCAAACGTCTGGTACGTGGTCGGAGGGCTGTCGGTGGTCATCCTTCGGATCGCGAGCCAGGGGGAGGGAGTTCCGTCACATGACGAAGTCAATCGAGGAGCGGCAGCGGGCTGAGAAGGCTTTTCACGAGAAGAAGTTTGGGGACGAGTACAAGGCGCGCTACTATCGAAGCGGCTTCAAGAGCGATCTCATGGCTCGTTTCTGGGAGGAATTGGGGGACCTGGAGGGGAAGAAGGTTCTGGAGGTGGGTTGCGGTGAGGGCTGGCTCACCCTGATGCTGGCGAAGCGGGGTGCGCAGGTCTGGACGTTCGACATTTCGGAAGAGGCGGTCAGGAAGGTGAAGAAGCTGGTCGAAAGGAACGGTTTCGGAGACCGGGTCGAGGCCCGTCCAATGGCGGCTGAGAAGCTCGAATATGAATCCGGGACGTTCGATCTGGTCGTGGGCAACGCGATCCTGCACCACGTCGACCTGAATGCCATCGTGGCGGAGATGAATCGGGTGCTGGTCGAAGGCGGCAAGGCGTTCTTCATGGAGCCGCTCGGGCACAATCTCTTCATCAACGTGTTTCGCTGGGCCACGCCCGGATTGAGGTCCAAGGATGAGAAACCGTTTTCGTTCAAGGACCTGGAAGTTTTCGAGCAGGGGTTCAGGACCTTCCGGCACGAGGAGTACTACCTGATCAGCTTCTTCGCCCTCGCGCTCTATTTCGTGGGATTGAAGAAGCTCGTGGTGAAGGGGCGGGACCTGTTGAGCAAGGTGGACAGGATCGTTTTGCGTGGTTCCCCGGGTATGAGGAAGTACTGCTGGTACAGCCTGCTGATGATGGAGAAGTAGAGAGGTCAGTCCGAAGTGCCGTCGAGGCGGACGGGGAACCCCCGATTGTTGCGCCTTGCCGCGGAATCGAAAACGAAGAGGTAGGCGGTCGTACCGGCGGGGAGCGCGCCCTGATTCACGGTAATCTTGATCGACGTGTCGGTCCAGGTGGTGGGAGGTTGGGGCTCGACGATGGTGGCGGTCGCGTAATCCGGTCGATCGCACAGGACCACGCGCGCGAGCGTGCTGTCCATGTACACGGAACAGAAATAACGGAAGGAGTTCACCCCGTCGTTCTTCCTGGGAATCCGTGCAAAGCCGCCGATACCAACAAAGCGCAGGTCCCCCCTGCGGGGAAAGCCGATCCACAATCCCCTTATATACTCGTGGACCGTGATGCCGTCCCCGAAATGGCTCCGGTAGGTCTTCTTTCCGTCCGGGTAGGTCGTGAGGGCGATCTTCGGTGAGTGGAAGGTGTCGTCGTACTCCCCCTCCCACTGCATCTTGATCCATCCCCTCGCCGGATTCCTGTGGAAGACGACGTAGGGGTCGCTGTCGCAGTCGTAGGGCCGCTCGTGGTGGGCCGGATTGATCGGCAATCTCGAGATGCGGACGGGGTCGGTGTAACGACTGTCCGGAACCGTGTTCGAGCACCACGCGATGTAGCCGAAGGACTCCTTCTCGTCCGGATAGAACCGACCGGGCGTGTTGGAAAGGACGAGTTCCTTCATGTTGTCACGGTACCTGGGATGATCCTCCTCGTCGAACAAAGGGTCGAGCCTGTAGTAGTAGCTGATGAAGAAGGCCTCCGAGGCGATGTTCTTCCCGAGGCACACATTCCCGCCGGCCTCGTTGCCGTTGCTGGGTCTGTCGATCGCATGTGCCCCGCCGATGAAATAGGGGGCGTTGCGGTGAGGGGGATGGATCTCTCGGAATCCAGGCAAGCGATACTGAATGTTGTAGAGTGCCCCCTGCTGAGACGCCTTGGGCTTGTAGCCGTCGTAATGCTCGGACAGGCATGCCTTGCTTGTGCAGTCGTCCCAGACAGCGGGCCCGGGGGGATCCTTGGGCCCGAAGTGAGCTCCACGGATGGTCAGGCCTTCGTTCTGGGTCGCCGGGCCGGCGACACCCGAGATCTGCGGGTCCGCCCATGCGAAGCCTGATGTCAGCAGAAAGGCGAGGAAGAAGACCAGGCAGTGTCGGGTCGTGGTGCTACGGATGAATGATTTCGAGCCCTGCGGGCGAAGCAGGAGGTTCATCCGGATTCGGTTCGCCACTAAGAGACACCGGGTACCCTTGGGCATTGCGGTTGTTGCTGGAATCGAATACGTACAAATAGGCTGTATCTCCTGTAAGGGCGCCCAGATTCACCGTAACCGTGATCGAACCTGTGGACCATGCCGAGGGAATTTGTGGCTCACAAATCGTGGCGCGCGTATGCGTGGCATGGTTGCAGAGCTCTACTCGACTGAAGGTAGTGTCGAAGTAGAGGTCGTCAAAGTATTTGTAACAGTCTTTGCACCCAAACCACGTTGAATTGATGGGAGTACAGCCGGGGTGTGTCGTCTGGTTGCACGCTCCGTGGAAGCCCCCGTAGAAGTATCCGTAAAGGCTGGACATACTCGTACACCCGGTTCCACCGGCAACCAAGTCTCCACCCTCGTACACCTGCTCTATGTTGGTTGCATCATCCCCAATGTGCGTCATGTGAATCCATTCAAACCTCGGGTTGGTCATGTACTCGTAGGTGCTCGAGCTGCAATTGAAGCTTATGTTCATCGTTACAGTCTTGCCTTCTCCCTCTTCCTCTGGCCTTCGTTCCCACGAACGGTACTTGAAACCTGGTCCTGCGTAATAACCTGCGGGATAAGCTTCGTAGCCTTGCTCCAAGTTGAGGAACTTGCCATTGAAACGAATATTGTGCCCACCCGAATGGTCTTCGCTGAACATGGCCGGGTCGAGTCGGTAGTACCAATAAGCTACAAAAGTGTTGAACGGACTTGGCTTGGCGATTGCCAGCCCAACGTTGTCATAGAACACTCCATCGTCCCGGAATCGGGGTTCACCGGAAGCCATACCGTCTGCGGGGGCGTACGGTTCGTCACTGAACTCGTAGTGGCACCCTGCTGCGTACTTGCTGCTGTACTGGTGTGGCGCGTCCACCCCGTTGCCCGTTGTCCCGAGGGCAGAGTCCCAGCCGTCAGAGCGGAACTTCATCATAGCTTCGTCGACTCTGTATGCTGCGGGGTTGACCCCCGGTCTTGGCACCGCTCCAGTGTAGTGCCTGGAACCGGAGGGAAGCGAAGAGACGACGCCGGGGAGATCCCCGGAGCCAAGAACCTCTGTGCTGTGCACGTTTACCGTGTGTCCTTCCATATCGTCCCACCACATCGGCTCGGCAGGAGACTTGGTTCCGAAGTCTGACCCGGAGATCGTAATGACTCCCTTGTGGGCGACTGTCCCGGAAACGTTCGAGACGCTCGGGTCTCCATGAGCCGTAAATGCCAGGCAGAGGGAGAATCCAAGGAACGCTGCAAAAGCCGGGATGAATGCCGCGAGTCGAGACGGAAACATGACAGGACTCCTCCATCGGGATAAATCGTTTGTCAAAGAGTATTTTTGCTGCAATACATGTGCCAAGTGATGCTCGGTACTCCCCGGCCCCTCGAGCACTCACTTCGTCAATTCCACGACGATCTTTCTCGAATACTTCCGGAGGAACGGGAAGGAGGCCAGGAGCCACTCGTCCAGTCTCCCCAGTGCATTGAGTACCGCCTTCGACTTTACGACCCTGTCCAACCGGGAGAAGAGGTGGAACTCCAGCCAGTCCACCTTGTCGAAACGGCGGCGAAAGATCTCTACATCTTGGTACTTGAGTTTCTCGTCATAGTGGGTCTTGTCCTCTTCCCGGACTTTTACGGGGACGAGGAGCCGAAGCTTTTCCAGCCAGAGAGCATTCCCGAAAGGTTCCAGGAAATGGGCGGAACCGCCGGGCTTCAGGTGGAGATGAAGCTTCTCTACCACGTCTTCGATGTTGATGTGGTGGAGAATGTTGAGTCCTACGATGTAGTCGAAGACGTTCTCTCCGTAGTCCATCTCATAGACGGACATGGCCTGGAAACGTGTTCGGTCGGCAACCCCGTTCGCCTTGGCCCTCCTCTGGGCGATTTCTACGGATTTCTCCGAGATGTCGAAGGCTTCGACGTGCTGTGCACCAAGCTTCGCGAGAATGACGGAGAGGATGCCCGTGCCACATCCGATTTCCAGCACCCTCTTGCCGGTCAGTTCGCCGAGAGACCGCACGAGATGGGGATATGGGTGGTGATAGGTGGGGATCTTCGTGTCGAACTTGGTCCAGTGTATCGGTTCGACCACCAGATCCTCTGCTCCATCGTAGATGTCCGTTACGACCCGGTCGAACTTTTCAGCCTGCTTCCGCTCCGTCCCGGTATATGGGTCACGTTCAGCGTGCATCTCCATTCCTCGATGCGTGAAAGGGGGCGCCTGTCTGCAGTTTGCACGGACGCGTTAGGCAGTGTAGGAGCACGGAGTACCCGGGGTGTCGCGCCAGGCAGGCCCTTCTTGGCTGCCGGATTCATCAGGCTGCAGCCTCCCCTGATGGACGCGCCGCCTGTATCTTCTATCATTGATCTCCTGTGATGACCTCCGTTATGCCGATTCCGGTAGGTGCGGCAGGAGGTTCGTCAGGGCCGGGGCCCTCTACAGCGAGTATCCCCACGTCGTAAGGTGCCGAAGGCGGATCGTATTGAAAATGCCAGTCGGGTTCTGTGCCGTCGTTGGGTGGATGCGCTGCCGAGCAAGTAGGGTACTTACAGGTCGACGCCCACTTCGCAGGGGCCGGGGGACCGCTGTTGTCCCTCGCAGTCCCGATGAAGCTTGCCGAGCAATTCTGCTCAACATAGTAGGACAAGTGATACCACCTGCCCGCCACGATCTCGGTGCCGCCCGGGCTGGATGTAAAGGGGATTGCATAGAACCCGGGGCCGTTGGAGATGTCAAAGGATGGGTGGTATGCAGCGAGCTTCAGCGCGCCGGGCCTTTCATAGTAGTTGGAAGTCCCCTCGTGGACGGAACACCCGATCTTGCCTGCACTGTGGCCGCCTGTGTCCATAATCCAGAGAATGAAATGTGTTGCGGTCCCGCTTGCAACCGCTTGAACCCTCGTGCTCTTCCATCTGGCACCACAGGAACTGCCGGGAGCGGATTCCGGGGGTGTGAGCTCGTTGTCCGCGAGGATGGTTCCCATGTCTTGCGGATCGTCCGCATCGTAGAGGGCGAAGGCGGGACCGGCAAGAAGCACCAAAACAAAGCAAACCGCCAATCGAAGACCCATGATTTCCGACCCCCTCGGCCCTGTCTTGAGCCGCCCTGCGACGGCTCGAACTCTCGCTGGCTCCATGGTCATGCCCCGCAGACTTGTTGCCGATTCCAGGTATGCCGTTTTGGCCATCGGCAGTCAAGAGATCGACGTGAAACCGGCAAATGTACGGCTGAAGATGCAAGATTTGTGCTAGACTTGGGGGGCCTTTGGGAAACAAAGGAATCCTGATTTTCCAAGCGTTTAGCCGCAAGAATGGGGCTTCTTCAGGTCATCGGCGGTCGGGGCGGGTGGGGGAATGGTGTCACTTCTTGACGGTCTTACACTTTCGGAGGACAATTCTGTAACCGTCACGCCCGGAAACCTGCCCGGTCTGCCCTCATTCAGGTGCCGTCCAGGCGGACCATTCGTAGCAGTTGTCGCCGTATACGATGTCAAAGGAGGAGCCTTCGCGTGCGGCGTGCGCGTCAGGAGCCCCCGGCTGGACCGAATAGCCTCTCTTCGGGTAGGCGGGTGTCCCGGGGGCTCCGCATCGCCCGGGACATGCGTTCGAGCCGGCATCGCTCCAGAAGGCGACCCAGTAGTGCCGCCCGGCGACGATCTGCCTGTCACGGTGTACGATGTCGAGACTGAAGCAATGCTCTCCGATCCCGGTGGCTGTCCAGTTGTATCCGAGAACATAGCCGGAAGCTTTCAGGAGACCCACTTCCCCGTTGTTGTCTTCGTAGATCGCATATCCGACGCTGTCGCTTGTCCGGTCGCCGATCAGCGTGTGGATGCGCGTCCGAATGGTAAAAGCCTCTCCACTGCTTACGGCCTGGCTTCGAAAGGCCTTCCACCTGTCGTCAGCAACCCCGCAGCCGGAGTCCCCCACATTCATGAATACGCCGAACAATCCCTCTTCGCCGCATGCGTGCCCGGTGCAGTCATCGTCGACTTCGCCATAGCCTGGATCGCCGGGGCATTGGTTGTCGATCCCGTCACATATCTCGGGTGCACCCGGGTAGACCGTCGGGTTGTTGTCGTTGCAGTCCAATACAGGATCCCCGCACGTCGTGATGTCGGCGTTGGAGAACCCATCCCCATCCAGGTCGATGCAGGGGGACCAGCTGTCCTGGCCCAGAAGGAACATGCCCGACAGAAGAATCAGGCCGGCCCAACGAAACGAAGTGCCCTGTAAAACCATTCGCCCTGTCTCCTCGCAAGAAGTGCATTCTCACCCAACAACATGCGGCCGTCCGTACTGTTGTCAGGGGGCTTCGGGTGTCTCGTGGTAGGCTTCGATTGCCTCCTGAACCTCCACGTCAGAGGATACGCCTGCTTTGTTATCCCTGATGACGGTGTCGATCAAGAGTCTGTCAACCCTGGGAGGGCCGGCCCAGGCCGACCACTCGTAGCAGTTGTCCCCATAGACCACAGTGAAGGCGGAGCCCTCTCTGGCGATGTGGGCGTCAGGAGCCGCCGGCTCGACCACGTACCCTCTCTTCGGGTAGGCGGGCGTGCCGGGCGCCCCGCATCTTCCGGGGCACGCGTTGTTCCCGGCATCACTCCAGAAGGCGACCCAGTAATACCGGCCCGAAATGATTTCCCTGTCCCGGTGCACGGTGTCGAGACGGAAACAGTGCTCGCCGGTCCCCACGGCTGTCCAGTCGTATCCGAGGACATAGCCGGACGCCTTCAGCGGCCCCACCTCTCCACCACGATCTTCGTAGATCGCGTATCCGACCCGGTCGTCGGTTCTGTTGCCGGTCAGCCTGTGGATGCGCGTTCGAAGGCTCGACGCTTGCCCCGTTGCAACGGCCCGGCTCCGAAACGCCTTCCAGCGGTCATCTGCCACGCCACAACCGCTGTTGCCCACATCCAGCATCACCCCGAACAAGCCGACTGTACCGCAATCGGAGTTCATGTCTTGAGCGTGGCAGTTGAACGAAAAGGTCGAAAGCAGCAGCCAGAACGGAAACAAGAATTTCCACATGACCCAACGGCACTCCCAAGCGTTCAAGAGTCTAATCCATCACCGCCATTATACGCGACGCGCCGAAAGGGGACAAGAAGAAACCACTGCGAGCCCGCGTCTTGACCCTCGGAGAAGTCTTACCGTATCCTGTCCCCAATCCAATGGAATTTGTGTGGACTTCTTATGATGCATCAGCCGGGATGTCGGTTTCTCGAGGCGGATGATAACGACTTCCAAAGAATCGCCTCTTTCCTGGATCGTGAACAATTCGGCTTGAGAAGAGAGGAATGGATTCGCTGGAAGTACCGTGCAAATCCAATGGGGAGGGGACGCATCTTCGTGGTGGAGAACGAGGCCGAAGCGATCCTCGGAATGCTGGGGTTCCTTCCCCACGTGCTTTACGATCCTGTAGGCGACCCCCTGACCGTGATGGGTGTAGTGGATGGATACATATCGAGAGCGGGAAGAGGGAGGAATCTCTACAGGGATCTACTGAGGCTCGGCCAAGGCCTGGGTATGCCGCTTCTGGCCTATCCGAACAGGCATGCGGTGAGAGGGCTTCTTCAAGTCGGCTTCAAGCTCTTCTCGCCCATGGAGCGGTGGCTGTTCCCGGTTGTCTCCGATGTGGGCGTAAAGGGTCGCGGCACGAGATGGTTCGCCCCGGCAGTGGCCTGGGGCGGAAGGGCCTACGGGAAAGGATGGCTGGGAAGAAGAGGCTCCGGGGTTGCCCTGAAGAAGGTCTGCGAATTCGAGCATGACTTCTCCGGCATCGGGGAGAAATCGGTCGGGGGACGTTCGGCATCATTTCTGAACTGGCGTTTCGTACGGAATCCGCTTCGTCGATTTCTTCCTTTCGAGATGTGCAGGGATGGTGACCGGTTGGGATACTGTGTTCTGGCGAAGGAGGGAGACTCGGTGAACATTTATGGCTTTTATGCCCGAAGCCACCTGAGAGATTGCCTAAGGGAGGTCGTCGAGTATTGCAGAATGAGGAAGGTCAACAAGCTGTTCTTTCAGGGGTCGGGGCTGGGTCTCTGGCCCTTCGGTTTCGTCCGGCTCCGTGCCTCGAACAACATATACGCATTCGACATTCCCGCCCGTGTTCGCGTCACGACGCTGTGCGACAGTGACTGGTGACGGAATGGTTGGCGATGGAGGAAAGGCAAGATGGTGTGTTGGCGCAGGCTGCTCATGGTGTTCGTATGGAGCCTGGCGGTTTCCTCAGGGGAAGCGTTCGGGTTCTCTACACACAATGTGGTTGTGTCTCGAGAGTTCGATGCGGTCACGACTCGGGTAGACGAACCGGTTCATGTCACCCTCACCCTTGCAAACATGGAGTCGCACCGGCTCCGAGGGTTCTATTATGCAGAGCATATCCCGCCAGGTTTGACAGTGGAAACCGGCAGCGTCCGTATCGATGGAGACGAGATCCTTGATTACCTGTTCGAATCCGGGGCGGTGGGCAGCGTGTATCCGGAGTCGAGAGTGGTCCGTTGGGTCTTTGAGACGCCCACGCACTATGCGCAGAGCCACCCGGTGCCCCCGGCCGCCACGGTCGAAATCGCGTATGCGCTGAGAGCCGGTGCGGAAGGGGAGTTTCGGCTGGACGAATTCCATTGGGTCGGTTACTTCGAAGACGCGCAAGAGGGGGAGAAAGCTGCCTTCGGGTTCAGCGACTCGGAGGATCAGGAAGTGGTCCAGGTCTGGGAGGATTGCCTGTGCCAGGACTTGGACGGAGATGGATTCGGGGACCCCGCGTGCGACGCGTGCCCTTCCCCGGAGCCCGATTGCGATGATTCGGATGCAGATGTGCATCCGGGGGCCGAGGAGAGGTGTGACGGTCGGGACAACCAGTGCAATGGTGAGATCGGGCACTGTCGAATCGACGAGGGGTGTGATTTCGAGATGTTGCGGCCGTCCGACGGGCACTTTACTGTCGAACCGGCTGCGCTCGAGTGGGCGGCAGGAGACTACCACCTGTTTGGCGTCTACTTGGTCGCATCCATCTTCCGTGAGTACTACTCGATCCCGATATGGGGGGGCTGCACGACCTTGGAGCTGTCCGACTATCCGAACCTGTGGGCCTACACCGACCCGGGTGTCTGGAGCGGTTGGGTGGTACTCGGCATCGATCTGATCAGCTACGATTGGGAAATCATCGGCCCGAGGTGGTTTCAGAAGGAGGACTGATCACAGGAGCCCCGCTCGGCCGCTTGGATCAAGGCGTCGAACTTCGCGAGGCCCCTGTGAACGTCAGCCTGCATTTCCCCCCCCGTTACTTACTGATCCAGGACCGTCCAGGTCCCCGCTTCGAGCCCCTTGAGTTTGTTGTGATCCGCATCGATCACGTACAGGAACACCTTCTTCTCTCCCGCAAAAGCAGCCTTCGGGGTGACAGAGTAGGTGACCGTCAGATAGTCTCCGTTCTGCTCGAAGGAGGTCTGGGAGAGGTCGAACAGGGCCAGGTCATCCTCCACGACCTCATCCGAGCCCGGAAAATCTCCCCGGTACCTTCCGTCGTCGTGGTTGTACATGTACACCTTGCCATATTCACCCGCGTATTCGAGGAAGACCGTGTCCTCGTCTGTTCCTCCGCCGGTAGCGTCCTCGATCTCGATCCTGCACCTGACAATATCGTCGCTTCCGTTCCCGTCGGCCACAGTCACTTGAAACGCTATGGGAGTGCCCGCAGCAGCGGACCCACTGGTGGGCGTGAAGGAGACAAATACAGGCACATCCTGCAATCCCGATTCCTCGAAGGTGGCCGTGACGTTCCGATCGGCGGTCATGGTGACGACGAGCGGGTTGTCCGTGCCGGTCAGGTCTCCACTCCAGCCCGTGAAGGACCAGCCTGCGGCCGGATCGGCGGTGAGCGTTACCTCGGTGAACTCGTCGTAGACCCCTCCCGGCGGATTCAGGTCAACGGTACCCGATCCGGCTGTATTGACCGTGAGTGTGTACTGTGGCGGAGGCGGGATGTTCACAAAGTTGGCCGTGACGTTGAGGTCGCTGGTCATGGTGACGACGAGCGGGTTGTCCGTGCCGGTCACGTCCCCGGCCCAGCCGGTGAAGGACCAGCCTGAAGACGGATTTGCGGTGAGGGTCACGACCGTCGACTCCTCGTAGGTGCCTCCCGGCGGATTCAGGTCAACCGTGCCGGACCCTTCCGTGACGACCGTGAGGTTGTACTCGGGCGGAGGCGGGATCTCTTCGAAGTTGGCCGTGACGTTGAGGTCGCTGGTCATGGTGACGACGAGCGGGTTGTCCGTGCCGGTCACGTCCCCGGCCCAGCCGGTGAAGGACCAGCCTGAAGACGGATTTGCGGTGAGGGTCACGACCGTCGACTCCTCGTAGGTGCCTCCCGGCGGATCCAGAGCCACCCTTCCGGAACCGACCGTGTCGACCGTCAGGTCGTACTCCGGCGGAGGCGGGATCAACTCGAAGTTGGCCGTTACGTTGAGGTCGCCCGTCATGGTAACGAGCAGCGGGTTGTCCGTGCTGCTCAGATCCCCCGTCCAGTTCGTAAATCGGTAGCCGGCATTGGGTATGGCAGAGACCGGCACCACTGCACCTTCCGTGTGGTAGCTCGTGCCTGCGGGCGGATCCGTTGTCCCGCCCTCCGAGGGATCGACCCCGATGGTGAGCGCAAAAGTCTCTCCTTCGGCCACCGTCCAGGTGCCGACCTGCAGGTCCTTCAGCTTGTTGTGTTGCACGTCGATCACGTAGAGGTAGACGATCTTGTCGCCCAGGAAGGCGGCCTTCGGGGCGATGTTCCAGTTGATGGTGACGGTGTCTTCTTCTTCGAAAACACTCGTCTGTGAAACGTCGAGTATGGCCAGGCTGTCTTCCACGATCTCATCGGAACCCGGGAAGCCTCCTCTGTATCTGCCGTCCTCGTGGTTGTACATGTAGACCTTCTTGTACACCCCGGAATACTCCAGGAAGACGGTGTCCGCGTCCGTCCCGCCTCCCGACGCATCCTTGATCTCGAGCCGGCAGACTTCGATGTCATCCACTCCATTGCCGTGCCCCACCGTGATGCTGAACTCTCGCGGCACGCCCACTGCGCTTGCGCCGCTTTCAGGTGAGAAAGAAATGAACGTCGGCTCTGCAGGCAGCAATTCCGCCGTGGCCAGGACATCCACGGATTCCCCGAGAGAGGTCACCACGTTGATGATACCGCTGGACATTCCGGGGTAGTCGTTGAGGTCGAACAGCTGAGGGGCTTCGCCCGGCTGGAGGATGACCAGCTGGTTGTCGGACATGACGGTCCAGTCGGCTCCGCCGTTCGGCGGCTGCGAGGCGACTGTGGAATACCCTTCCGCCTCTTCATAATGGAAAGCCAGGTCGTGGCCTCTGCGGTAGCCCCACAGCGTGTATCCGTCCGTCAGGAGGAAGTTGGCCGTGTAGCTCTGAAGATCCGCCACCGTCTGAATGATACCCGCTTCGACAGACCAGTTGTTCGCCTCGATGTTCTTCAGAAGAAGCAGGAAGTACAATTCGGAGTCCACGACCAGATTCCAGTCGGAAGGATCACAGCCTTCCACACCGGATCCGTTCGGCCAGTTCGCATTCAGGTAATCCTCGCCGATCAGGCTCCTGAGCAGATCCTTGCTGATTGCGCCGTTGTGGACGAAGAGCCAGGTCTTCCCGTTCTTCTCCCTGTAGAAGGGGTGGGGATCGTCGATTTCCTGGCCGCTCGGATCACAGCATCCGGAGGTGCAGTTCCTGACGTGCGCGATGGCCACCTTCGGAGAGGCGGCCGTTAGGTCGGCCACGGCGTCGTCGAAGTTTGGATCGTTGATCGCCTGCACGGGCCCCCTGACGATGGTGGGCACATCCCAGAATTCGGGATAGTACCCCATCGCCCAGCCCTCTTCGTTGGACGTGAGCGTGAGATTCTTGAGGGAATCGGGACCGTCGATCAGGTCGAACGCAACATCCTCCTCCGGCAGGGCGAAATCCGTGATCGCACCCCACATGCGGCAGTTGGTATCCGGCAGGACGGCCCCGAGAAGGCCCCTGTCGATCGTTACGGAGACCTCGACGATCTCGCCGGGCTCCAGGGAGGCAGCGGATTGGTCCGGGTCGATGGTCGCGATCCATCCGGCATCGGCCGAGGCGGTCCAGTCGAAGGCCTCGTCCCCCACGTTCTCGATTTCGAACAGGAGCGTGTCCTGATCGGGACCGAAGTCGAGGTAGGTCGGGGCTACCCGGAGATCCGGAACCTGAACGCACTCCATCACGTTGTCCACGTAGAAGGTCCCGGGACCGTCGTTCCAGGTCGCGAAGCTGATGTGGGTCAGAGCGGACTTGGGGGCTCTGGCCGCAACCCCCTCCGCTACGAGGGCCCCGTTCAGGTACACGTCGTAGGTATCGTTCGGGATGTCGATTTCCACCTTGATGGTGTGCCATCTGTCCAGCTCGAGGCCGGTGGCGAGCTGCGTGAAGGAACCCCCGCTCCAGCTGTCTTCCGGCTGTCGGGCCACCAGGTCCATCGTGCCCGTGGTCCCGCCGCCCTCCTTGTACATGGCCATGTAGCCGAAGCGGTCGCTGTTTGTGGAGTTCGGGCCGTTGTTCCCGTCCGCATCGTCCCCGATCAGCATGTAGGCACTCCGGTCGGGGGTGGAGGCGTTGACGATTTCATCCACGTAGATGTCCCACTGCAGGCAGAAGACGCCTGCCTGAGGCGTGGTCAACTCCTGGGACAGGTAGGCGTTGCCTGCGGTCGAGCCCGCGAGCTTCGCCTTCTTGCTGTCGTTTCCGTCTATGTTCTCCTCATCGAGTGTCAGCATGCCGGGGTCATCGTTCCGGCTCTCGTACCAGTCCTGGCCCGGGCCGTCGTCTCTCAGGTCGGCACTGTCCACCGTTATTTCGAAGTCGTTGTCGAAGATCAGCCAGGTGGGGAGGGCATCGAAATTCGCGGTCACCTCCTTGTCGCTGTCCATGGTCAGCGTGAGGGGGTTGTCCATCTCCTGACCGGCGGGAACGTCTCCGGACCAGTCTGCGAATTCCGAGCCCGGATCCGGCTCCGCGGTGAGAACGATCGTTTCACCCGGCTCGTAGAACGGCACCTCCGGGTCCCGGGTGACCAGACCGCTTCCGGCACCCGCAAGGCTGATCGAGAGGGTGAGCATCTCTTCATCGGCCGTGGCGATCACATTGTCGACGAAGAAGGTTCCCGCACCGTCGTTCCATTGGGCGAAGCTGATGTGGGTCAGGCTCGATTTCGCCTGATAGGACGTCACCGTGGCCCGGTACGTCCCGTTCACATAGACCGCGTAGTTCCCTTCCTGCACGTTGCAGACGACTTCGATCAGATGCCACGCGTCCAGCGGAAGACCGGTAGCGATGGTGGTGAACTCGGTGAAGTCCGCGTTCCTTTCCCGGGCAACCAGGTCCATGGTGCCGGTGGTGCCTCCGCCGGGCTTGGCGAATGCCATCTGCACGAATCGGTTCGCCGGACGGCCGTTCGGTCCCCGGTCCGGTTCGAGGTTGTCGCCGATGAGCATCCAGCCGGCCCGGTCCGGGTCCCCTATGTCCAGGATCTCGTCCACGTAGATCTCCCAGCTGGCCGCGAAGATGCCTGTCTGGGACGGATTGAATTCCTGGGTGAGGTAGGCGTTGCCCGTGGACGACGCCTCGAACCTTGCCTTCGGCGTGTCGTTTCCGCCGATGTCCGTGGTGTGAAGGGTCAACAGGCCCGGCACATCGTTCCGGCTCTCGTACCAGTCCTGGTCCGGTCCGTTCTCTCTCAGGTCGGCGCTGTCGAGGCTGTCGTCGAACTCGGCGTCGGCAAGCAGGGAAGAGGCAGAGGGAATCGTGCCCTCCGCCACATCGTCCACGAAGAACGCGCCGGCCCCGTCATCCCACTGGGCGAAACTGATGTGGGTGACTTCGCTCATCGCAGCGTAGGCCTGCACGCCGGATGCGGCCAGCGTGTCGTCCACATAGACGTCATAGGTCCCGGCCGCAACGTCCAGAACCACCTTCACACCGTACCATCTGTCGAGTTCCATGCCCGAGAGGACCGTTCTCCACGCGGTGGAATCTGCGTAATCGTCTCCAGGCTCGCGGGCGATCAGATCCATGGTGCCCGCTGCGGCTCCTCCCTCGGCGTAACAGGCGAGGAAGACGAACCGTTCGGTGCTGGTCGAGTTTGGACCCTGGGTTCCGTTCAGGTCGGCGCCGAGCATCTGCAGGGCCGCCCTGTCCCGATTTCCGCCGTCGAAAATCGTATCGACATAGATGTCCCATTCCACGGCAAACAGCGAGTCCTGTGCCGGATTCAGCTCCTGCGACAGGTAGGCATTTCCGCTGGTTGAGCCGGCGAAGGCCGCCTTGGCCGTGTCGTTTCCTGCGATGTCCGAGGCGTCCAGGGTGAGAAGCGAAGGATCGTCCCCCCGGCTCTCGTACCAGTCCTGCTCCGGGCCGTTGTCCCTGAGATCGGGGCTGTCGACGCTGTCGTCGAATTCGGAGTCCACCAGAAGCCCCTCGGGAGGCGTCGGCGTGTAGTTGTAAACATCGATGACGACCGGCGGGGCGTCACCCGCGAGAACGACGAGATAGTCCTCCGGTATCATTTCCCAGTCTCCCTGAGAGCCGGAGGGGTATTCGGACGCGAAGGCGGAGTAGCCGTTCGTGGTGTCGTGGATGTAGTAAAGGGTGTGGGAGGAGAGTTGGGGTTTGCGGAAGCCCCATACAGACTCGCCGTCGCTCAGGATGAAGTTCATTCCTGATTCGCCGTTGTCGATGAGCTCCAGCACGGCTTCCACGATGCCGGTCTCCACATCCCACCCGTTCTGTTCGATTTGCAGAAGAAGGTAGAGGAAGTAGTATTCGGAATCGACCCCGTCCGACAGGCACTCGGGGATGTCGGAACCGTTGAGAGGATTCTCCGTCAGGTAATTCGGGTCGAGTGCATTGATCAGAGATGTGAGCAGGGAGATGGAAACGCCGCCGTTGTGCACGAAGGTCCATTTCTTCCCGTTCTTGTATCGGTAGAAGGGGTGCGGATCCTCGATGGTTTCGCTTCCATGCATGCAGCAGCCGGAGGTGCAGTTCCGGACATGGGCCAGGGCGACGTTCGGAGCGATCAGGTCCACCTGATCGACCACATCCTCAAAGAAGAGATCGGTGTAGGCCCGTTCGGCCCCTCTCTCGATGGCGTCTTCCACGTTGTCCACGTAGAAATCGCCCCGGCCGTCGCTGTCAGCGGCGAAGGTGATGTGCGTAACGGGCTCGGAGAGGGAATAGCCGCTGTATCCCGAAACGTCGTCACCTACGAGCTCGCCGTCCACGTAGATGTCATAGGTGCCGCCGGCGATGTCCAGGACCAGACGGATGTCGTACCAGGTGTCGTAGCTGAGGTCGCCCTCGACCAGTGTCCAGGCGGAGGTCGTGCCGTAACTCTGGCCCGATGAGGTCCTGGCTCGAATCTCCAGGTCATCCGGGGACCCCGGGTTCTCCGGGTCCGGGTCGTAAAAGGCCAGAAAGACGAATCGTTCGTTGCTCGTACCGGTGGGCGCATTGGTTCCGACGGAGTCGTTGCCGAGGTAGACGAGAGCCGATCGATCGTAGCCGGCCGAGTCTTCGATACGGCTGATGTAGATCTCGAAGGAGACGGCCAGGGTGCCCGTCTGCGGTGTGCTCAACATCTGGGTAAGATAGGCATTGTCGGAGACTCCATAGTTCAGCAGAGCGGCCTTTTCCGTGGTATTGCCACCCACATCCGATGTGTCGAGGGTGAGCAGATCCGGAACGTCCGCCCTGCTTTCGTACCAGCCGGACCCGGAGTCGGCCCGCAGATCCGCATCGTCCGCGCTCTCTCTGAAGGCAGAGTCAAAGAGAGTCTCAGGGCAGTGAGCGATCCCCCACCCGTCGATGTTTCCCGTATCGGCCAGGTTCTTGAGTGAATACGGGGCGTCCAGGAGATCATAGATCAGAACCCCGGGAGGCAGATTGTCTGTCTCGGAAATCGCCCCGTACATTCTGCAGGCGGAGCTGGTTCCCTGTAGCCCGAACAGGAAGATCAGCAGGAAGGCCGGGAGCGCCAGGAGCCGGATGACGGATCTTTGAGGTAGCATGCTTTGCCTCCTTCGCGAGAGAATCGAGGGGCCCTTCGGGATGATAGAACAAGAGTTTGTCATCAGTGGGCGAGTCAGCCGCTCCCGCCGAGACAAACGCCCTTTCCCCACCGGGCAATCACCGTAAGGAATCCGGGGAGAATTCCACAGGAAACCATCGTAGCGATGGCTGCGATGTTCGTGCCAACCCAGGAAAGGGGGGAATTCTTTTTCCCGGTTCTGCGCGAATGAAAATAATGTTCAAAAACAGTCCTTTAAGACAACGGACGAGAGAGAGTGCCTGCGGGCAGATAGGGGCGAAGGCCGTGGGCCACGAAGAGGGTTGATTTTGTTGCCCAAAATGACGAATTGTTTTCCGTCATTCGACCCTTCAACAATCTGATATATTTAAACGAACCGGCGGCTTTGCATTTACCCTTTGTTTTCCAGGGCCCTCCGGATGGCTCGTGCCTGAAGGGCGATGACAAAGACCAAGGCAACGACCGCGAGCTCTAGAAGGCGACCCGCGGAATAATGTTGCAGCAGCGTGTATCCCATCACGTTTGCCGCCCGTTCCCATACGGCGAGCCCCGCCAACACAAACGCTGCGATCAAGAGTAAACGACAGGCAAGACTGACGAGCTTTTCCATGGCTCCTCCCTCCTACCTACTTCTTCGGGATCATGATGGCACTCGGCAACAACCGATTGAGCGACATGTTGTACACGGCCATGTGCACATTTCCGTCCTCGTCCTGGAACCAGAGCTGAAAGACGTGCGCAACATCGGGTCTGTTCGTCACCGCAACGAGGCTTCCCCAGTTCGAGGGTAGCGAGTCCGCTTCCGGAACCTTCTGTACGGTGATCGGGCCCTCTTCCAGCGGGAGCCGCTCAGGAAGCTTGGTGCAGGCTAATGGAGTTAACAAAGCCGCTGCAAGTAACAAAACCAAGGTTCGGAGTAACATACGACCTCCTTTCTCCTGCCTCCGTCCCGGCAGGATCATCACCCACACGTCGTTAGCGTTGTTAAACCAGGGTCTCTGTCAATGCTCTTAGAAAGAATAAATGCATTGCGTGTAGTGTGTCAAGGAATTTTTATGCGTCCCAGGAAGTCGTTCTAAACATTTGAAAGGCCGCGGGTGAGGTCCATGTTCCGCCGGACGGATACCGGCGGTGTGGCTTTTGCAAGTGGCATCGATCTATAATAGATTTCACGCGCGTTCCGGGCCAGGAATCACTTTGTTCCACTTTGCAGACTCATGGCGGGTCAAACATGAAGGGATTGATGGAAAGAACGAAGCGCCTGCTTCCCGAATCGGTTCTGAAGAGGCTCTCCAGATACTATTCCTGGATCCAGTACCGGGAATACGATACATCCGATGGTTGGAGGAAGAAGGCCTCGAAGGACGGATGGCAAGCGATCTACTGGCACAACGAGCACTACAACAGATGTTTCGATGCTGCGCAGAAGAGGTATCTGCAGTTCTTCCTGGATCGGCACCAAATCGGTTTCGAAGATCCCGTTCTGGATATTGGATGTGGAATAGGCCGCTTGTGCAAGTTCTTCAGCGATCTGGGATATCAGAGAGTCACGGGTGTTGATTTCCCAGAGATGGTTGAGAAAGCGAAGACGGAGAACGACTCGGATTGCATCACCTATATCGCCTCTCCGGCCCAAGACTTCTTGAGGGACGAACGTTTCAGGTTCATCATCTCCTCTTCTTGCTTTGGCGTCATACGTAGAAGGGATTTCATGTTTCGAGCGATAGAGAACTGTACAAGGATGCAGCGAGCAGGAGACGTTCTTCTCATGATCGATCCCTTTCACAAGAACAACTACCTGGCCACTTCGCGTGCACGGATATCCGGAGCCGACATTGTTGCTTTCGTTGAAGAGAGGGGATATCGACTGGTAGAGAAGTCAGGAATGCTGTTCTTTCCCGTGAAGAGATTGATTGAAGACAAGTGGGATATGAATGAGAAGACTGTCGTTAGGATGTTCACTTTCGGAGAGAGAGTGATGCGTGTCTTTTCGAACTACTATCTTTCCGATTACAAGATACTCGGCTTTGAGAAAGTAGATTGAGGCGGATCAATCAACGGTGTACTGCAGTTCCTGCAGAAGCGGACCGGCGTGCTTCAACACGTAGTCGATCTCATCCTTCGAGAGGTCGGTCTTCCAGCGGCCGATGGCGGAATGGTACACCGGCTTCGTCGCTTCGGGGTTCTGAGGAAACTTCGAAGCATCTCTCGAAGCCGTCTCCACTTCGTGAAACCTGAGGACGTCATCTTCCCAGTCGACTTCGAGAAATGCGAAGAGCTTCCTGAGCACCGGTTCCGAATCGTTTACAATGTCTTCGTAGCGCACTTCGCAATACCTTGGGTCGTTACGGTATGCCATGCCTACACGGGTGTCCTTGATCCATCGCTCCACACATTCTTCTATGGGTCTTCGAATATTCGTCTTCACCCGCTCCCCATCAACGATTCTGTATCGCGGATGTGTCTGTAGGGAACAGACTACATCCCTTCCGTCCCGGATCATGTGGATGAAACGTGCATTCGGAAAGTGCTTGAATATGTAGTCGATGCGATAGATGAACCGGGGCCCCTTGGCGGCCCAGAACTCCTTCTGGTTACGCTCGGCGTAGATGGCGGAGAATCTGTCGATGAACTCTGCGTGGGACTTTGTATTGGAGATCAGCTCCTCGACTTCAGGAACCGTAAAATCGAACCTTCGCGCGTACTCCTCTATCTCCTCACGATCTCCGGGCATGAGGGGCCGCATGAAGAAGTCACCTTCAGGACCGCAGCATATCTGGGAATGGGTATCGAGTATGACGCGGATCAGGGTCGTACCGCTCCTGGCGCATCCTCCGATCACGAACGCTTTGGCGTTTGATTGATAGGATCCGCGGTAGCGGAGACGCCTGGCTACCCTGTCTGCGATGTAGCTGAATGAGAGCTTTGCGGGTCTGTCCATACACTTGCCTCTGCCCTCGGGTTCCTGGCCTTTCGCACCTCCAAGATGCGCAGCGTAAAGACTCAGAGAGAACGCTACAGGAGCGAAGTGGACAAATCAAGGGAACGAGGGCTGGTCCGGGAGAGCCCGGGGAGAAGCTCCCAAGACGGCCGCCTTCGGAGACGGAAAATACAATCTCGTAACCAAGAAACATGCTTCTGTGCCACAAGAATGGCGTATATACCTTACGAGAAGTTGTCTCGGAAGAGGGTGCGCCGGTATTTCCCCAATTCTTTTGAATAGTTACAAAAGGATCGTTCGAAAGTGCCCCGAGAGCTGAATCTGGCACGACCTTTGCGTTAGCCTGCTACAAAATGCAGACAAGATCGCAGTTCAAGCCCCGGGGGGCACTCCATTCACAAGCGCCAGAGCACCCTACATCGTAGATGACCAAGCAGGGAGACCGAATCATGTCGTCGTCCGTCAGTCCGCAACGGAGAAAGGGACGGGGTTTCTCCGTACCTTCCGGCACCCTTTCTTTTTCGTTCCTCCTCGTGTCTCTTGTCCTCTGCTTCCCGGGGAAAGCGTTCTCATCCGTCGACATCCAGCTGGAATGGAACGCCAACACCGAGCCGGATCTTGCCGGCTACATGGTCTTCGTACGGGCGGCAGGTGAGAACTATGATTACGGGGACCCGGCCTGGGAAGGGACGGCAACGAGCTGCTGGATCTATGGTCTGGAGGACGATACCGACTACTTCTTCGTGGCCCGGGCCGTGGACCTCGCCGGCAATCAGAGTGTCGATTCCATCGAGGTGCCCTATCTGGCCCCGCAGGATGTGCCCCCGGTCGCCGATGCCGGACCCAATCAATCGGTCGGTGAGGGCGCCACGGTGACGCTCGATGGATCGAACTCGTCGGACGACGATGGGAGCATCGTCTCCTATTCGTGGACCCAGACGGAGGGGACTCCCGTAACCCTTTCGGGCGAGGACACGGCCACGCCGCAGTTCTCCGCACCCTTCGTCGGCCTGGGTGGAGCGGCACTGACCTTCCGGTTGACGGTCCAGGACAACGACGGGCTGACCGATACGGACACCGTGATCGTCAATGTCTCGGACACGAACCAGGAACCGACCGCGGATGCCGGGCCGAACCAGTCCGTCGGTGAGGGAGACACGGTCACGCTCAACGGGTCGAATTCCTCGGATGCAGACGGTACCGTCGTATCCTATTCCTGGGTGCAGACAGGGGGCGGGACCGTTTCCCTCATCAATGCCTCTTCGGCCCAGGCCTCCTTTACGGCGCCGGACGTCGGTCCAAGTGGAACGGCGCTGACCTTCCAACTGACGGTGACGGACGACGGTGGTCTGCAGGATTCCGACACTTGTATCGTGAATGTCTCTTGGGTCAATCTCGCACCCACGGCGAATGCGGGTCCGGACCAGACGGTCAATGAGGGCGCATCGGTCTTCCTGGACGGTTCCGGCTCCGCCGACCCCGACGATGGCATCGATTCCTACCTGTGGGCGCAGACCGGCGGGACGAGCGTGATCCTGTCCAATCCGGCATCGCAGACGCCCCAGTTCACCGCGCCCTACGTGGGCATCGATGGAGATGCCCTGACGTTCCAGTTGACCGTGGTGGACAATGGAGGCTTGTCTGATTCGGATACGGTCATCATCAATGTTTCGGACCTGAATCAGGCGCCCACGGCGGATGCGGGGTCGGACCAGACCGTGACCGAGGGCGACACGGTGTCACTCGACGGGTCCGGTTCGACGGACGGGGACGGCACGATCGAAAGCTATGCCTGGACACAGACAGGAGGGCCGTCCGTGTCCCTGTCCAGTCCTGCAGTTGTCCAGCCCGTTTTCACGGCCCCGAGTGTGGGGCCGAGCGGGGCGACCCTCTCCTTCCAGCTCAGAGTGGCCGACGACGGAGGCCTCCAGTCCACGGACACATGCGTGGTGGATGTCACATGGGAGGATGATGTCCCGCCGGCACCTCCCGGAGGGTTCGATATCACGGGTGTCCAGTAAGCTATTCGAGAATCCATGCACGGGACCGGGCGGGATGAAGGTCGACCCTGCCCGGTCTTGTTTTCTGCCGCCTTCTTTAACCTGCACGGTCCAGACTGCCCGCGCCTGCTTTGATTCTGCCGCCCAATCGGTTCTTTGACTTTGCAGCAAAGGGTCGACTAAACTTCGAGCCGGTTTTCTCCAAATTCGAAGGATCCGGCAGGCAGAGATGGCCAAGAAGAAGAAGACCGCGAAAACGCCGCGCAGCAGGTTCGTCTGGCTGCTCGTGCTCCTTCTCTCGGCCGTCGTCGTCTTCTGGGCAAGGCACGAACTCCTGTGGGCTGTAAAAGGCCACCTGCTGGGCCGGATCGACTTCCATCCGATCGAGAACCAGTCGGACCTGCCGCCTTTGGACGAGACGCGTGCGCGGCCTGCGGAAGTGGTGGGTATTCCGGACTACAAGCACAGCCTTCGGTTTCCTCATGAGGACGGAATTCTTACCTGCTACCGCATGGTGGATTTCGGGAATCGACTGATCGTCTGCTCGGAAAAGGGCCTGAAGAAGCCGGACGATATCCGGGATATCATCCAGAACCGGAGCATCACGGGCAGGCTGGAGAGTCTCCGCAAGAGCGGGCTGGACCAGCCCTTGCGTCGCTTGTTCCAGAAGGAGGGGAACATCAAGCTGCAGGCCGATGCGTTCCTCCTGCGCGAGGACAGGTTCCCCGTGCCCCCGCCGGTCAGGCTCGGTATTCTCGCCTTTTGCCTGATTCTTTGCTGCTTTTCCGCGTACAAGCTCATCCAATAGATTGGAAAGATCTATACGAATCAAGTATAATATGATGTTCTGACTGAGTTTCTTACGAATTCGGAGGTAATGCACCATGAGAGAGCAGGTTGAGAAGTCGCTTCAGAAGATTCGGCCCATGCTGCAGGCGGACGGTGGGGACGTGGAGCTGGTGGACGTGGAGGACGGGATCGTGAAGCTCCGTCTCCAGGGAGCCTGCGCGGGCTGCCCGGGCGCCCAGATGACGCTAAAGATGGGTGTCGAGCGGCAGCTGAAGCAGGACATTCCGGAGGTCAAGGCCGTCGAGGCGGTTTAGGGAGAGGGAACTTCAGCCGTTTGCTTTCAAGGGATTCCCGCTGGAGTCTACCCCCGCGAAGGCGGGGGCGGGGATGACGGCTTTCTGACTGCAAGAGGTCCTGCGACAAGCCCTCAAGGACCCGTTGAGGCGGATCTTTGAGGGCGTTTTTTTGTCTGATTTCAATGGGTTAGGTCGTTGACAGGTGCCAGATATTGTAGTCTAATGGAACGAAGCACTAAATGGGGTGTTGGCTGGGTTGGCTTGGAGGTCGCCCGGGTGAGCTGAGGGATTCCCGCCTCCGCGGGAATGACGGATAACAGGAGACATGAAGTGGGAACGGTGAGCCATCTCGAGAAGGGCCTGGAAAAGGGTCCCGACGGGGCCGCACAGACGGACGATGCGCGGGAGTCGACTCATGCAGCCGGGGAAGCGGTCCAGCGATCGGGCGGATCCGATCCGGGTGGGTCGGGAACTGCGACGCAGCCTGCAGACCAGAATCGTCTTCAGCTGAGCGAGAACGCCCTCCGGGTTCTCGAGAAGCGGTATTTGAAGAAGGACGACCGGGGCCGGGCCGTCGAGACGCCGGAGGAGATGTTCCGGCGCGTGGCCCATGCGGTGGCCCAGGCGGATCTCCGCTACGGCGACGAAGCCGAGGCCCGGGAGACCGAGGAGCGGTTCTTCCGCATGATGACCCGGCTGGAGATGATGCCGAACTCGCCGACCCTGATGAATGCAGGCCGTGAATTGGGTCAGCTTTCCGCCTGTTTCGTGCTGCCGGTGGGCGACTCGATGGACAGCATCTTCGAGGCGGTCAAGGACACGGCCCTGATCCACAAGAGCGGCGGCGGCACCGGTTTCTCCTTCTCCCGGGTGCGGCCCAAGAACGACCAGGTGCTTTCCACCAAGGGGGTTTCCAGCGGCCCGATCTCGTTCATGACCGTTTTCGACGCGGCCACCGAGACCATCAAGCAGGGCGGCATGCGAAGGGGCGCGAACATGGGCGTCCTGTCGGTGGAGCACCCGGACATCCTGGAGTTCATCCATTGCAAGCAGGACAGCCAGAGGCTGAACAACTTCAACATCTCCGTGGCCCTGACGGAGGCCTTCATGGAGGCGGTGGAGGCGGACGAGGACTACGCGCTCGTCAACCCGCGGACCGGAGAGGTGACGGGCCGGGCCCGGGCCTCCGAGGTGTTCGACCGCATCGTGGAGTCGGCCTGGAGTAACGGAGAGCCGGGCATCCTGTTCATGGACCGGATCAACCGGGACAATCCGACGCCCGCCCTCGGATGCATCGAGAGCACGAACCCCTGCGGCGAGCAGCCGCTCCTGCCCTTCGAGTCCTGTAACCTGGGATCGCTGAATCTGGCCCGAATGGTCGGGGAAGACGGAGAGATCGACTGGGCGAGGCTCGAGTCGAATGTCCGCTCGAGCATCCACTTCCTGGACAACGTGATCGATGTGAACCGCTACCCCCTGGAACAGATCGGGCGGATGTCCCGGGCGAACCGGAAGATCGGCCTCGGCGTGATGGGCTTTGCGGACCTGCTCGTCCGGCTCGGCATCCCGTACGATTCGCAGGAGGCGATCGAAACGGCGGAGCGGGTCATGGCGTTCATTGCAGACCGGGCGGTGCGTGCATCCGAAGCGCTCGCCGGGAAGCGCGGGCCCTTTCCCGAGTTCCACCAGAGCGTCTTTGCGGACGGACGCCTCGCGCCCCGAAGGAACGCGACCACCACGACGATCGCGCCCACGGGCACGATCAGCCTCATCTCGGGTTGCTCCAGCGGTGTCGAGCCCATGTTTGCCGTTGCGTTCGTGCGCAACGTCCTGGACGACGAGCGTCTGATCGAGATTCACCCCCTCTTCGAAGAGATCGCGCGCAGGGAAGGTTTCTACTCGGAGGATCTCATCGAGAAGATCCTCGAGACCGGAAGCGTCCGGGGCCTGGAGGAGGTGCCGGAGCGGTGGAGACGGGTCTTCGTGACCTCCCACGACATCTCTCCGGATTGGCACATCCGCATGCAGGCGGCCTTCCAGAAGCACACGGAGAATTCCGTTTCCAAGACGGTGAACTTCCCCTCCGAGGCCACACAGGAGGATGTCCGGCAGGCCTTCTGGCTGGCCTACCGGCTGGGGTGCAAGGGCGTGACGATCTACCGGGACCAAAGCCGGGAGCGCCAGGTGCTCCAGAAGGGCGTGGACCGGGCCGCGGCCGCTGCCCCCACTGCTGAGGGGGCCGGTGCGGAGTCCCGGGTGAGGCCCCGTCCGCGTCCCGAGTTCATGCAGGGCATCACCAAGCGCATGGACACGAGCTGCGGATCTCTGTACGTGACCATCAACTGGGACGAGACGGGACGTCCCTTCGAGGTCTTCACCTCCATGGGCAAGGCGGGGGGCTGCGCGTCCAGCCAGTCGGAGGCGATCGGCCGGCTCACCTCCCTGGCGTTGAGGTCCGGGGTCGACCCGGGACAGGTGGCGCGCCAGCTTCGGGGCATCAGCTGCCACTTGCCCAAGGGCATCGGCAGGAAGAGGATCTCCTCCTGCGCGGATGCCGTAGCCCAGGCCCTGCAGTTCTTGCTGAGCCGCAGCCCGCAGGCTGACGGCGGGCCGATCGACCTCTCGCGGTCTCTAGAGGGATCCGGGGACTCGGCCTACCTGGACATCCCGGAGAGGGATGCCGGGATTCTGTTCCTGCGAGGTGCGTGCCCGGACTGCCAGGGCCCGGTCGAGAGGGAGGGTGGCTGCGCCGTGTGCCGGAACTGCGGGTACTCGGATTGCCTGTAGAACGAATCGCCTCTCGGGAGGCGCTTTCATTCCTCCTTCGTGAAGGAATGCGTTTCCGTTACTTCCCAATCCCAGGTGGCCGTGTTGATTCCGATCACCGTTCAATAGCACGGCCGGCCCGCGCTTACCTCTGCCCACCATGAATCGGGTGTGATCAGGAAATCCGTTGTAAGCCAGAACCCGATATAGTGGTACCCGTATCCAGGGTAGTGGAAGACCGAATAGAACCAGTAGACGTCGAAAATCCCTGGGGTCCACTGGAATGTGGGAGGATCGGGGTTCTCGGATTCCGGAAGGGGAGTCAGCGCAACAAGGGATACGGATTCTTCATTCGAGTCGTTGCTCTCCTGCCCGGATAAATCGACAGCCCTGACGACGAAGTGGTAGAGGGTGTCATCGTCGAGATCTCGCAAGGTGCAATGGGTGCCAGGGCCCTCCCAATCAGGACTTGTGTAGTTGTAGGCCTCACCGTCCCGGCGGAGATAAGCCCTGTATCCAGCGATGTCCTGCTCGTCGCTGGCGATCCACTCCAACTCGACATCGAATGCCGCGGATTCCTGCGTCGGGAGTATCGGAGCGAAAAGCAAACCCAGAAGTAACAAACAAGTGCCTGGTGACAAGAACAGAACTCGAGCTTTCATCGGACGGTCTACTCTGAGGTACGTGAACTTCTGTCTACTGCAGACAATCATAGCAGGTCCTCGCCTGAAATGCACCGGCGTGTGGCTGCGGAGGTGTGTCTTCCCTCGTTCCCTTTGAAACCCCGCGTGAAGTTGGCTATAATCGTTGAGATTTCTATCCGTCCGGCCCCATGAGGACGGTTTGGACCGGGAGGCCGCGTGCTCCTGCTCGGAGGCACCGATCCGCGAGAGAGGGGGCTGAACATTACCAGGACAGAGAAGGGGAACCGCAAGCCGTCTTCAGGAATGTTCATCACCTTCGAGGGGATCGAGGGCTCCGGCAAGACCACGCACATGGGAC
>CAYZMM010000038.1:0-59737 GCA_964479535.1 uncultured Thermodesulfobacteriota bacterium | reverse complement strand
CACTGCTGCCTCCCGTAGGAGTCTGGACCGTGTCTCAGTTCCAGTGTGGCTGATCATCCTCTCAGACCAGCTACCCATCTTCGCCTTGGTAGGCCATTACCCTACCAACAAGCTAATGGGACGCGGGCTCATCTTCGAGCGGCAACTTTCGAGGAAGAGGTCACCTTTCATACAAGCTCCTTGTGGAACTCGCATCGTACCAGGTATTAGCACCCCTTTCGGGGAGTTATCCCTGTCTCGAAGGTAGATTACCCACGCGTTACTCACCCGTGCGCCACTTTACTCATCTTGCAAGCAAGACTTTCTCGTTCGACTTGCATGTGTTAGGCACGCCGCCAGCGTTCGTTCTGAGCCAGGATCAAACTCTTTAATTGATGGTAAAACAAGCCTCGTAGAGGCTCGCTCTCAAGAATTGCTCCTAGGCTTGCCTACTACTATTCGGTTTTCAAAGAGCGAAGGTAAGGTTGATGTTGTTGTCGCCAACCTGCAAACCATAACTATACTCGGGGTGACGGGTCTTGTCAACACTTTTAAGGCGGAATCACCAAAAAATCAGGTAAGGGGCTCGATTTTCTTCGGTAAAACCCGGTACGAAGAGCCCCCATGTTCCCCTCGAATCCTCCGCCGCCGGATCACATTTTTTGATGCGCGTTCAGGACCCCGAGTTTCTTCAAGCTTCCAGAGCCTCGCTGACCCTTCGGATTCGTTCACATTTTCCCGATTCTTCACAGATCGTCATGACGACCCCGTGGAGGACCAGGTTCTTGAGCGAGGGTTCGAGTCGCCGGTGAACCCCTGTTAGAAAACTCTCGATAGCGGGTCGGGGCCTCACGCCGATCACGGAATCCTGTCCCCCCGTCATCCCCACGTCCGTTATGTACCCGGTTCCCTGAGGAAGGACGCGTTCATCCGCCGTCTGGACATGTGTGTGGGTTCCCACGATGGCCGACACGCCGCCGTCCATGTGCCAGGCCAGGGCAAGCTTCTCGGACGTGGCCTCCGCGTGGAAATCCAGGACGATCACGCGTACCCCCTCTTCGGCCATCCGTCGGACGTGAGCCTCTCCCACACGAAAAGGGCAATCCAGGGGCTCCATGAAAACCCGTCCCATCAGATTCAGGATGCCCACTCGAACACCCAGGTTGCTCTCCCACACAACGCTTCCCTTGCCCGGTGCACCCGGAGGGTAGTTTGCCGGACGAACCAGAAAGGGCTCTTCTTCCAGCAGCTCGGCCGCCCCGGGCTTCTTCCAGACGTGATTCCCGGAGGTCATGACCTGAACGCCCGCCTGCTTCAGCTCCATTGCGGCCTCACGTGAAACGCCGAGCCCCCTCGAGGCATTCTCCACATTCGCGATCGTCAGATCGACGGACTCACGGTCCACGATCCGAGGAAGGACGCGACGCAGAATCTTCCTGCCGCCCTTGCCGAAGACATCTCCTATGAGAAGAATGTTCATCGAAACGATCTACTTTGCGTATTCGACCGATCGGGTTTCCCGAATGACCGTCACCTTGATCTGGCCCGGATAGCTCAGCTCGCTCTCTATCTTCTTCGCAATGTCCCTCGAAAGCAGAACCGACTCCTCGTCGGTCACCTTTCCGCTCTCCACGATGATCCGGATTTCCCGGCCGGCCTGGATGGCGTAGGACTTCTCGATACCGTTGAAGGACCCGGCGATTCGTTCCAGATCCTCGAGTCGCTTCACGTACGTCTCCAGCATCTCCTTTCGGGCGCCCGGACGGGCCCCCGACAGGGCGTCCGAGGCCTGAACGAGGAGCGGAAGCACGGATTCGGGCTTCACCTCTTCATGGTGGGCCGCGATCGCATTCACGATCCCCACGGTTTCGCCGTACTTCTTGGCCAGATCCCCGCCGATGATCGCATGCGATCCCTCCACCTCGTGATCCACCGCCTTGCCGATGTCGTGGAGCAGCCCGGCCCGCTTCGCCTCCTTTACGTCCAGGCGCAACTCGGAGGCCATGATGCCGCAAAGGAACCCGCATTCGATCGAGTGCTGCAAAACATTCTGACCGAAACTCGTCCGGTATCTCAGTCGACCCAGGAGCTTGATGATTTCCGGATGGATTCCGTGGACCCCTACGTCAAAAGTCGCCTGCTCCCCGATCTCCCGGATGCTCTCCTCCATCTCCTCTTCGACCTTCTTGACGATCTCCTCGATCCTGCCCGGATGGATCCTTCCGTCCGAGATCAGCCGCTCCAGACTCACCTTGGCGATCTCCCTCCGGATCGGGTTGTGGGCCGAGAGGATCACAGCTTCGGGGGTATCGTCGATGATAAGATCCACGCCCGTGATCGCCTCGAGGGCCCGGATGTTCCGGCCCTCACGGCCGATGATGCGACCCTTCATCTCGTCATTCGGGAGATTGACGATGGATACGGTCCGCTCCGCCACATAATCCCCACTGTACCTCTGAATCGCCAGGGCCAGGATGAGCTTTCCCTTCTTGTCCGCGATCTCCCGCGTGGCATCCTCGATCTGTTTGATCTGTCTGGCCGACTCGTGCTTGACCTCTTCGACGAGGGAGTCCATGAGCTGTTTCTTCGCGTCATCCTTGCTGATTCCCGCCATTCTCTCCAGGCGAAGCTGCGCTTCCTCCTGCAGCTTCTTCAGCTGCCCCGCCTGCTCTTCGAGAGTCCGCTCCCGCTTGCCCGCCGCCTTCTCTCTCCTGCTTACCTCGACCTCCTTCTTGTCCATGAGGTCCATCTTCTTCTCGAGGTTTTCCTCTTTGTGGAGAAGTCTCTTCTCCATCTTCAGAAGCTCGCCTCTCCTTTCTTTCGATTCCTTTTCGAACTCCGCCTGGGCTTTCAGCATGTCGTCTTTGGCAAGGATTTTGGCTTCCTTCTTGATCGTCTCCGCTTCCTTCTTCGCATTCTCCAGGATCTTGCTGGAGAGCTCCTCCGCCGAGGAAATCTTCGAGTCACGCACCTTCTTCCGGTACCAGTTGCCGCCGTAGAAGCCGCCGAACGCCGCCAGGCACATTAGAAAAATGGTCCACAAGGCTGAAGAGAACAAGACAATCACCTCCTCGTATGGTCATGGAGTTAGGTTGTGGATGCGGAATGACGGCTGGCTGGGCAGGGCGTGTTCGGAACGGAACTTACTGCTTGGATCGCCTCGGTGAGAGACACTCCTCCACAGGCATGAGAAGGGTTTGCAGGAAGGATCCCTTGTGCGCACTCACGAGGCTGTTTCTTGCATCGAGATCTCCTTGCCTTTCCTGCCAGGAAGATATCCATGTATGCCAAAGGCCCTCGAATCGTCCGCACCGACGGACAGCGGACACAGGCCCCCGAAAAATCTCTCGCACTCTTGAACGAAGCAATCCCCCCTCTCCTCTCCCCGAGAGGGGGAAAAACAAACCAACAAGAACCCTAAAAGCTCCGAATACCCCAGCTGTCATCGATCCGCTTTCTTCCTTACCTCCTTGAATTGATTGGGTCAAACATTCTCGAACAGATCGGCATTCCTGTCGAGAAAATCAATCATCTCCCTTGCTTTGCTTTCTACGTTCTCCTGGATGGCTTCCTTCTCTCTCAAGGCACTGAAGTAGTCATCCGCAAGGAGCAGAAGGAGACGAACAGCAGCCTGAAGACTCGTGACGCCCGGTTGGGTCTGTATCTTCTTCAGCTTCTCCTTGACAAACCCCTCGAGGCGTTGGACGTAGTCCGGGTCGTCGTGCTTGAGCCGGACCACCTGACCCAACAGATTGATTTCGTACACCTTCTTCTGGGATGCCTCTTTCTGCAGGACGGATCCCCCTTTGGTTCAAAAAGGGTCGACAGGACCCTTCCTTCTACTCGGATTCCGATTGCGACTTCATGAGCTCCAGCCGTTTCAGGATGTTCTCTATCTTCGAATGAATCTGGGCCTTCGTCTTCTGGTAATCCTTCAGCTGCTCGTTCAGCTCGTCGATCTTCCGGTCCCGCACGGACAGATCGCCCAGAACCTTTTCGTGGCTCTGCTTCAGGGCGGCGAATTTCTCCGTCAGTGACGTGATCCGCTCCTCCAGCCGTTCCAGATTCTCCAGGGTCATAATAACGTTTCCTTGCTGTCTTCTGATGGAAACACCTCATTCATACTAAAAATTCTGTTCTACAAAGTCAATCGCCCCTCCCCTGCGGCCGCAGGGCCGGTCAGTGGACCCACCCTCTCTCCGGCTCCCCGAAAATCGCCTCCAGGAACAGCTCCCTGTCGAACGCCCTCAAATCCTCCACGCGCTCCCCGATACCGATGAACCGGACCGGAAGCTTGAGCTCGTTGGCGATCCCGACGATGACGCCCCCTTTGGCCGTGCCGTCGAGCTTGGTGAGGATGATGCCCGTCACACCGAGGGCCTCGTGAAAGGTCCTTGCCTGATTGATTGCGTTCTGACCGGTCGTGGCGTCCACCACGAGCAGGACCTCATGGGGCGCCCCTTCCCGTTCGCGGCCCATGATGCGCTTCACCTTCTTGAGCTCTTCCATCAGGTTCGACTTGGTGTGGAGCCTTCCTGCCGTGTCCACGATCACGATATCCGTTCCTCTGGACAGGGAGGCCTGCATCGCATCGTAGACCACCGCGGAAGGGTCCGATTCCGGCTTGTGCTTCACGAAATCGGCGCCCGCACGGCTCGACCAGATTTCGAGCTGCTCGATGGCCGCCGCCCTGAAGGTGTCCGCCGCCACCAGCATGACCTCCCGGTTGCCGGCCTTCAGATGAGAGGCGAGCTTTCCGATGGAGGTGGTCTTGCCGACGCCGTTTACCCCGACCACCATCATCACGAAGGGCTTGGCGGCATCCGTCTCAAAGGCCGGAGCCGGGACATCCAGCATGGAGCCGATCTTCCGCCGAAGCGCTGTCTTGAGCTCCTCGGGACCCGGGGATTTCTTGTCCAGCTCCCTCCGGACCTCTTCGAGCAGATCATAGCTCGTCTTGACGCCCAGGTCCGCCGTTACGAGGACTTCTTCCAGATCCTCGATCACATCCCCCGCTTTCGGCACGCCCCCCTGGAAGACCCGATCCAGGCGTCCGATCAGCTGATCATGGGTCTTCGAGAGTCGCCCACGAAGCCGTTCGAGAAACCTCTCCGGAGCCTCCTTGTCCGGCGCGGGAGCCGCCTCCTCAGCGGCTTCGACCACGGGCTCCGTCGAAGGCGGCGGCGCATCCCGTGCAGGAGGCGGCACCGCTTCATCCATCGCCTCATCCGTATCCGGACTCGGCGGCATGCCCAGGGATCGGTCCCCTGGCTTTCGCCTTCTCGCCAGAGGCCAGATCAGGAGCGAGACGAGGAGAAAGAGGCAGAAGGCCAGGCCCGCCCAGATCCAGATTTCGGGTACGGCCTCATTCAGCCGGAGGGAGTCCCGGATGAAGACGAGAACGGTCTCCCGTGCCGGCTGGAGAGATTCAAGGATTCTGTCCATAGCGGGTCGAGACGGACTTGAAGGACTCGTTCACTTTGACGGACACAATCTGGGAAATACCCGGAGACTGCATCGTGACACCGTACAGGTGGTCGGCAATCCCCATCGTCTGCTTGTTGTGGGTAATCAGGATGAACTGCGAAACCTTCGAAATCTCCTGCAGAATCTCCGTGAACCGCATGACGTTCACATCGTCCAGGGCCGCGTCCACCTCGTCCAGCACGCAGAAGGGGCTGGGCTTGTACTGAAAAATGGCAATCACCAGGGCAAGGGCCGCCAGGGATTTCTCGCCACCGGAGAGCAGGTTGATGTTCTGCAGCCTCTTGCCCGGCGGCTGGGCGACCATGTCGACGCCCGCCTCGAGCGGATCATCCGGGTTGTCCAGCTGGAGCAAAGCCTTCCCTCCCCCGAAGAGCTGCGGAAAGATCTTCTGGAACTTCTCGTCGATCTGTTCGAAGGCCTCGAGAAATCGCGACTTGGTAATGCGATTGATTCTTCGGATCAAGCGTTTGAGCGACTCGAGAGAGCTCTTCAAGTCGTCGAACTGGTGCTGATAGAACTGGTGCCTCTGCTGAAGGCTCTCGAACTCCTCGATGGCCGTGGGATTCACTTCGCCGATGCGCTCCATGGAGGCATAGAGCTTTTCCAGCTTCTGCTCGATCTCCTCGTCCGCCTCTTCCGATAACGCCAGATCAGGGTCGGCCGTCATGTCGATACGGTGACGCTGCCAGACCTGGTCCTCCAGGTTCTTCTTCTTGAGACCGATTTCCACCAATCTCACCTGAAGGGCATCCTGCGCCTGCCGGGTCTCTTCCAACTCTCCCCTGAGCTTCCTGGCAAGCTCTTCCTTGCTCTCGAGCCGGGACGTCTGCACATGGACCTTCTCGTTGATGACGGCAAGAGCCTCCTCGGCCTCCACCCTCTTCTGCTCGAGCTCTCCGACCCGGTGCTCGTTCTCCTCCAGCTCCTTTTCGAGCCCCCCTATCCGCTGCAGCGCATCCTCCGCGTCTCGCTCCTTCTCCAAAATGTAGGACTGGATCGTCTGGATCCTCTGCTCGATCTGGCGCCTGTGGGAGAACAGGCCGGACCGCTTCTCCCAGATCACCTGCAGCTCGATCTCCAGCCGGTTCAGCTCGTCCTGAGCCAGTTCCTTCTCGGCGGTCCATTCCCGAATGCTCTGATTGAGCCGTTCCAGGCTTTCCTCCAGGGAGCCCTGCTGTTCGGCCAGATCCATTTCCTCCTGAGCGAGCTGCTCCTCCTCCCGACCGAGGTCCTCGAGTTCCACCTGTCGCTGCGAGGCTTCCTCCTCCAGCACGCTCCTTCGCTGGAGATCTCTCTTCCGCTGCTCTTCGATCTGCTGGGCGTCCTTCTCGCCTCTCAGGATCTCCATGTCGAGGCGGTAGAGCTCCTGTTGCACCCTTTCCAGATCCGTTTCGCTGAATCGAATCTTCCGAAGGAGCGCGTCCGCTTCCTCTTTCCTCCGCAGGGCTTCCCCTTCCAGGCGGCCCACCTCCTTCTCCAGTTCCTTGATTTCCCGCTTCGTCTTCAGCACCGCATTGCCGGAACCGTTCGTCTTCCCTCCGGAGATCACGCCTTCCGGGTCGATCAGATCCCCGTCCTTCGACACGATCCGCTTGAAATGGCCGTTGTTCCTCCAGAGGTCCAAACCGGTGGCCAGGTCGGGTACCATGACGACGTCTCCCAGCAGGTGCTCTGCGATCGCCTGATAGTCCTCCCGCACCTTTACCACGTCGATCAGCGGGGTCCCGGGGACGCTCCCCCCGTAGACATCCCGCTCTGCACCGGCTCTCAGCTGCAGCGGAATGAAGCTGCCCCGTCCCAGGGTCTGTGCCTTCAAGTATTCGATCGCCTGAAGCCCGTATTCCTGCTCTTCCACGATGATGTACTGGAGCTTGTCCCCCAGGACCGACTCCAGGGCGGTCTCGTATTCCGGCTCGGTCTCCAGGACCTCGGCCACCATGCCTCGAATCCCCTTGCCCAGTTCTTCTTCCTCCTTCCGCTTGCGCATCACGGCCTTGACACCCTCTTGAAACCCTTCGTAGCTCTCCTGGAACTCCTGCAGCGAAAGGAGTCGGGATTTCTTGAGATTCAGGTCCGCCTGAAGCGACTGGATCGCCTCGTTCAGCACGTCGAGCTCTCCCTTCAAACGCCTCTGGTGGACCTCCAGGGCTACACGTTCCAGAAGGGAGAGCCCCCTTTTCTGTTTCCACAACGCGAGCGCCTTCTCGAGTTCCCTGTGTCTTGAGAAGAAGCATTCATCCTCGTTCTCCATGGCCCGGATCTCATCCGCTCCCCTCGCCTGCCGCTTCTCGATGTCCTTCTTCTTCTCCTCTATGGCCAGCTGCCGGTTGTTCAGACCCGCTTTCTTGGTCATGCAGGCAAACAGGCCGTCCTTGACCGAATCGATCCTCTCCTGGAGCTCTTTTTCCCGGGTCAGAAGGCCCTGGTACTTCGCCTTCTCCTCACTGACGATCTCTTCGACCCATTTCCCACGGCTGGACAGCTCCTCGATTTTCGTCGTCAGTTCCGTGCCTTCCCGCTCCGCCTCTTCGAGTCTCAGCCGTGTGTCGGCGATCTGCCGGTTGTCCTCTTCACGCTTCTCCTTGAGTTCCTGGTAGGTCTGCCGAATATAGATCTGCTTGTTCTCGATCCGGTTCAGTTCCTGGACGTGTTCGAGGAGCGTCGACTTCTTCTCCTCCATGTCGCGACTCTCCTCAATGAGATTCGCCCGGATCTCCTCGATGTCCGCCTCTTCCTTTCGAAGCTCGGAGACGATTCGCGCCAGATTGATCTCCCCTTCCGCCTTGCCGGTCTGCTCGGCCCTCTCTTGATCCAGAAGCGAATGATACGTGCGAAAGGCGAGGGTACAGTCCAGTCTCCGGATTTCCTCTTTCAGCCTCTGGTACCGCCGGGCCTTCTGGGCCTGCCGGTTCAGAGCATTCATCTGCCGCTTGATCTCGAACAGGATCGCCTCGATGTGGCGAAGGTTCTCCTCCGTCGCCTCCATCTTGCGAATCGCCGAGGCCTTCCTTCTCTTGTACTTCACGATCCCGGCCGCCTCTTCGACGAAATGCCTCCTCCGCTCCGGACCGGCACTGATGATCTCACCGATGTACCCCTGCTCGATGATCGAATAGGCACGGGTTCCGGAACCCGTGTCCGAGAAAAGGTCGATGATGTCCTTCAGGCGCACCGGCATCCGATTGATACGATACTCGCTCTCCCCGCTGCGGTAGTAGATACGTTCCACCGAGAGTTCTTCGAATTCGGAGTAGGGATGGGGAAAAGCCCTGCTTTTCTGCTGGAGTACAAGGGAGACGCGGGCCATGCTCGCGGCTGGAAAATGCTCGCTCCCGCTGAACAGGATCTCTTCCATGTTCTTCCCACGCAGTCGCTTCGGGCTCTGCTCGCCCAGGACCCATCGGATGGCGTCCACCACGTTGCTCTTGCCGCAGCCGTTCGGGCCCACAATCGCTGAAGTGCCCTCAGGAAACAGGATGTCTGTCTCCTTGCAGAAGGACTTGAAACCGTGAAGCTTTAGGCATTTCATCTGCATGAAATTGACCCCTTGCGCAAGGATTTCCACGCAAATATAGATCTTTTACATGAACTTGTAAAGCGAAAAATACAAGCTACGGTGTAACCGCCAGATCGACCACTAAATGTAGTGCTCCGTCTGGATCCGTAAAGAAAAGGGGGGCAAATTGCCCCCCATCGAAAACAGCCTGGAATCGCGGTGTTGATCCTAAAACATTCATTTCAAACAGAGCGTTATCGCTGCTTCCTGCTTCTCGATTCGGCGATGGCCGCTTGCGCGGCGGAAAGACGCGCGATCGGCACACGGTAGGGAGAACAGCTCACGTAGTCCAGCCCGACCTCGTGGCAGAAGTGGACCGATTTCGGGTCGCCGCCATGCTCCCCGCAGATACCCACCTTCAGTTTGGGCCGAGTCGACCGGCCCTTCTGAACGCCCGTAGCCAACAGGACGCCCACGCCCTCCCTGTCCAGGGACTGGAACGGATCTTCCGGCAGGATCCCCTTCTCGAGGTAGTCGGGAAGGAAGCCACCGATGTCGTCACGCGAGAACCCGTAGGTGGTCTGGGTAAGGTCGTTGGTACCGAAAGAGAAGAAGTCCGCCTCTTCCGCGATCTGATCCGCCACCAGACAGGCCCGGGGAATCTCGATCATCGTGCCGATCAGATAGGGGAATTTGACGCCCGTCTTCTTCCGCACCTCCTGCGCCGCCTTCTCCACGATCTCCTTCTGGTTCAAGAACTCCTGCGCCGTGCCGATGAGCGGGATCATGACCTCGGGCAAGACCTTCTTCTTCCTCTTCGTCAGGGCCGCCGCGGCCTCGAAGATGGCCCTCGCCTGCATCTCGGATATCTCGGGATAGGTGATTCCCAGCCGGCACCCCCGGTGGCCGAGCATGGGGTTCAGCTCGTGAAGCTGAGCGATTCGCGCGGACAGGGCCTTCTCCGAAACACCGAGATCCCCCGCCAGGGACTTGACCTGCCTGTCGTCCAGCGTCACGAACTCGTGGAGCGGCGGGTCGAGGAGCCGGATCGTAACGGGATATCCCTCCATGGCGGCCATGATTCCCTGGAAATCCTTTCGCTGGAAAGGCAGGAGTTTCATGATCGCCTTGCGTCTGTCTTCCTCGGTGTCCGCCACGATCATCTCCCGCATGGCACGGATGCGCTCCGGATCGAAGAACATGTGCTCGGTCCTGCAGAGACCGATTCCCTGCGCACCGAAACGGATGGCGGCAGCGGCATCCTCAGGCCGCTCGGCGTTCGTGCGCACTCCAAGCCTGCGCTCCTTGTCGGCCCATCCCATCAGCTCCCGATACTGCTTGTTCCTGTCCGGATCTGCGGGCAGCAGGGGGAGGGCTCCCTTGTACACATAGCCCCGTGTCCCATTCAGGGTGATCCAATCCCCCTCCTTCAGCGTTATTCCGTCGACCTGGATGCGGCCGGCCTTCTCGCTGATCGACAGGTCTCCGCAGCCCACGACACAGCACTTACCCCAGCCTCTCGCCACCAGGGCGGCGTGGCTGGTCATGCCCCCTTTGGCGGTGAGGATCGCCTGTGCAGCGTGCATGCCGTGCACATCCTCCGGAGAGGTCTCGTTGCGAACCAGAATCACCCGTTTTCCGGCCTTGGCCCATTCATCCGCTCGATCCGCCGTCAGCACGATCTGCCCGGTTCCCCCTCCCGGCCCCGCAGGGAGGCCTTTGGCGAGCAAGGTCGCCTTCTTCTCCTCGGCCGGATCGATCATCGGATGGAGCAGTTCGTCCAGGTGCTCGGGCTTGACGCGCATGATCGCCTCTTTCCTGTCGATGAGGCGCTCGTTGGCCATCTCGACGGCCATTCGAATCGTGGCCGTGCCGGTTCGCTTTCCGGTTCGCGTCTGCAGCATCCAGAGTCGACCGTCCTCTATGGTGAACTCGATGTCCTGCATGTCCTTGTAGTGCTTTTCCAGTTTGAGCCGAATCCCGTCCAGTTGGCGGTAGAGCTTCGGCATCACCTCCTCCAGAGATTTCAGACGCCGGTTCTCCCCGGTCTTGCCTTTCTTGTTCAAGGGCCTCGGCGTCCGTATGCCCGCAACCACGTCCTCACCCTGTGCGTTCGGCAGCCACTCGCCGTAGAAGACCTTCTCGCCCGTTGCCGGGTTCCGCGTGAAGGCAACCCCGGTTGCGGATTTCTCCCCCGTGTTTCCAAACACCATGGCCTGCACATTCACGGCCGTGCCCCATTCCGCCGGAATGTTCTCGATACGCCGGTAGGCCACGGCCCGCTTTCCGTTCCAGGATTGAAAGACCGCACCGATTCCGCCCCAGAGCTGCTTGTTGTGCTCGTCCGGGAAGGGCTTGCCAAGTACGGCCTTGACTTTCTTCTTGAAGATTTCCGTAAGCTCCTTGAGATCGTCCGCGTCCAGGTCCGTGTCATCCTTCACCCCTTTCGCTTCCTTCATGCGCTCCATCTCTTCTTCCAGGACCTGGCGAATGCCCTCTCCACCGGGAGGCTCGATACCGGCCGCCTTCTCCATGACCACGTCGGAGTACATCGTGATCAGCCTGCGATAGGCGTCGTAAACGAACCGGGGGTTCTTCGTCTTCGCGATGAGCCCGGGGATGGTCTTGGTCGTCAGCCCGCAGTTCAAGACCGTCTCCATCATACCGGGCATGGACCGCCGGGCACCGGACCGGACCGAAACCAGGAGCGGGTTCTTCGGGTCCCCGAAGCGAGAGCCCATGATCTTTTCGACCTTCGCCATCGCCTTGTTGACTTCGTCCTTGAGGCCTGCGGGATATCGCCGCTTGTTCTTGTAATAGGCGGTGCAGACCTCCGTGGTAATGGTGAACCCCGCCGGGACGACGATGCCGAGGTTCGTCATTTCGGCAAGGTTCGCCCCTTTCCCGCCCAGAAGCTCCTTCCACTCGGCTCGACCCTCCGCCTTTCCGGCGCCAAAGAAATACACCCTCTTTCTCGACGAAGCCATGCCCTTCCCTCCTTTAAAGTGAAATCTTGGAAAAATCTGCAAACCATTGAAATAGATTAGAAACCTTTCCGAGAAGGTTCAGTCTCTTCTCCCGAATACTCTCGTCGTCCACCAGGATCATCACTTCGTCGAAGAGACGGTCGATCGGTTCCTTGAGCCCTATAAGCCTCTGGAGAAGCTTTTCGTATTCGTCCGAGCCGAGGCCTGCCAACGCCCTGCCGACCTCTTCGGTAGATGCAAGAAGTGCCTTCTCTGCATCTTCCACCAGGTCCTCTTCCCGCAGCGGCTCTCCGGTCCCTGCATAACCGTAATCCTTCTCGGCCTGCTGCAGGATGTTGACGGCCCGCTTGCATCCAAAAATGAGCTTCTCGAAATCCGGCTCGGAGCGCATCGAGTGCAGGGTCTCCACCCGGCGATAGAGATCCGGTATGTTCTCGAGAGACCTCGAGAGCACCGCTTTGACCGTATCGTGCGGAAAGCCCTTCGTCAGCAGGAACTGCTGATACCGCAGCCGGAAGAAGCCCGCGACCTCCTCCTGCACCTCCCCGGGGCTCTTCCTGACCAGCCCGCCCAGCACCTGGAGGCCCTTTTCCACCAGTTCCGGAAGGGAGATCTCCAGATCACGGGCCAGCAGGATTCGGAGGATTCCGATCGCCCTCCTTCTCATCCCGAAAGGATCCGATGTCCCGCTCACCGGAGAACCGATTCCGAAGAAGCCGACCAGGGTGTCCGTCTTGTCGGCGATGCTCAGAACCGCACCCTCCAGGCTTTCCGGCAGGTCGTCCTCGGCCGAGTCGGGGAGATAGTGCTCACGGATCCCATCCACCACCCCGTCCGGCTCGCCGGATGCGGCCGCATAGAGACCGCCCACGGTCCCCTGCAGTTCAGGAAACTCCGTCACCATCAGGGTGACCAGGTCCGCCTTGCACAATCGGGCCGCGCGCCTCAGGGCGGACTGCCGTTCCGGACAGATTCTCTCCCCGAGAAACCCGGCCAGGGCCTCGATCCTCTCCACTTTGGCCAGGGAGGTCCCCAGCTTCTTGTGGTAGATCACGTGATTCAACGATGCCACGTAGCTCTCCAGAGGCCTCTTCGTGTCCTCCTCGAAGAAGAACTTCGCGTCCTCGAGTCGGGCGGTCAGGACCTTCTCGTTCCCCCGCCGCACGATCGACATGTCCGGGGCTTCCACATTGGCGACGGTCACGAAGTAGGGGAGAAGCCCGTTCCCATCCGTACGCTTCACAGAGAAGTACTTCTGATGACCTTTCATGGGTGCAATGAGGACTTCCTTGGGCAAGGTCAGGAACCGCTCGTGGAAGGTGCCCCGAACCGCTACCGGGTACTCGGTGATGAACACGAGGGTCTGAATGAGGTCCTCGTCTTCGATGAGCTCTCCACCCACCTCCACGGCCAGCGCCCTCGCCTGCTCCAGGATATGCCTCCGTCTTTCCTCAGGATCCAACACCACCCTGTTCTCTTCCAGGAGCTGCCGGTACCCTGCGGGTGATTCGATTCGAATGGGGCCGGGATCGCCCATGAAGCGGTGGCCCCGGGTGCTGGCACCGCTCTCAAGATTCCCCACACGGAAGCGGATCGTCGCGCTTCCGTGCAGGGCGGCAATCCACCGGATCGGGCGGGCGAAACGAATGTCCTGGTTTCCCCATCGCATGGATTTCGGAAAGGTGAGCGCCGTGATCCAGGGGGGCAGAACCTCCGGAAGCACCTCCGTCGCCCTTCTGCCCGCCTCAACCTTCCGCAGAAAGACATACTCGCCTTTCGGCTTCTCCACGATCGACGTCTGCTCGGGCGTGACCCCGTGGCGATTGCAGAATTTCAGGAGGACCTGCGTAGGGGCGCCGTCCGGATCGTAGGCCACGGAACGGGGTGGTCCCGAGATCTCCTGGACGGACTCGCCCTGCTCATCGGCCAGCCCGTACGCGATGAGGGCGAGCCTGCGCGGTGTGGCCATCGCCTCCACCGAGGCGTAGCCCAGCCGATTCACATCAAACAGCTCCGCACCCTTTTCCCGCAGGTTTCGGATCGCCCCGGGAAGAAAGGCGGCCGGGATCTCTTCGGTCCCGATCTCGAGCAAGAAGTCCTCTGCCACCAAACCGCTCCTCTCTCTTCGTCATCCCGTCAGGACACCGTCTCGGACTCGTCGACCCCCAGATACCGTCTCGCACAGGCCTGTGCGAGGCTTCGGACCCGATGGATGTAGGCCGTGCGTTCGTTCACGCCCACCGCACCCCTCGCGTCGAGCAGGTTGAAGATATGACTGCACTTGAGACAGAACTCATAGGCAGGAAGCACCCGGTTCATTTCGACGACCCGCTTCGATTCCCCTTCGTACATCTCGAAGAGCCTGAGCAGCATATCCACGTCCGCGTCGACGAAATTGTAGAAGGAGTGCTCTTGTTCCCCCCGGATCTGAATGTCGCCGTAGGTAACCTTGTCGTTCCACTTCAGGGCGTACACATTGTCCACATTCTGGAGGTACATGGCAATGCGCTCGATCCCGTAGGTGAGTTCCACGGACACGGGCTTCAGATCGAAGCCTCCCGTCTGCTGGAAGTAGGTGAACTGGGTGACCTCCATACCATCCAGCCACACCTCCCAGCCGAGCCCCCAGGCGCCGAGGGTGGGGGACTCCCAGTCGTCTTCCACGAATCGAATGTCGTGCTGCTCCGTCTGAATCCCAAGCCCCTCCAGGCTCTGGAGATAGATGTCCTGAATGTCGTCGGGCGATGGCTTCATGATGACCTGGAACTGGTGGTGCCGGTGCAACCGGTTCGGGTTCTGTCCGTATCGGCCGTCCGTCGGTCGCCTGGAGGGCTGTATGTAAGCGACGTTCCAAGGCTCTGGCCCGAGCACACCGAGAAAGGTAGCCGGGTGGAACGTTCCCGCCCCCACCTCCAGATCGTAGGGCTGTTGAAGCACGCAACCCCTCTGCGTCCAGAATCTGCTCAGTTCCAGCATTACGTCCTGTACCAGCATCTGTTCATTGCCCCCGCAATGATGGCGATCGGCGCAGATTGCCTATTCCACAAGGTGAAAGGTATAAGGTCAAAGGTAAAAGGGGCGGTCTTCGTATGGAAGACGAAGCCTGACGGATTCTCTCCTCCCCGAACCCAGGGGTGCCGCTTCCGTCTTCATGCTTTGACCTTTCACCTTTGACCTTCCACCCTTCACCTGTCCGCAAGAACCTCTCTCATCACCCGAAGGGACCGTAACTCACGCCCCACATGAAACACAAGAAAGGCCTCGAGAATCTGCTCGGCCTCGCCAAGCCTTCTGTCCCCGGCCCCTTTCAGAGGAACCCCCTGCTCGAAGGGTACCGTCGTCCACCTTTCCAGGAGCGAGAGCGTTTTCGAACCCACCCTGTGAGTGGCCGTGCCCTGCTTGATACAGGCCCCGCAAACGGCGCCACCGTGGGGCACCGAGAAGCCGAACATCCCGGATGGGCCCAGAAGCCGCCTGCAGTGGATGCACCTCCCGAATTGCGGCTGCAGCCCGAGCAGACGCAGCGCCTTCGCGAAGAAGATCCAAAGGACGGGACCGGTCTCCTCCCTTCCGCTCAACCCTTCGAGAAATGCCTTCAGCAGGCCGAACCACTCTTCCAGCTCCTCTCGTTCAGGGAGCACCCGCTCCAGAAACTCGAGGGCACAGCAACCGGTGAGCAGCCTCTCGAGGTCTCCGTAAACGGGAGCATAGTAATGAATCAGCCCGCATCCTTCAATCCTCACGAGGTCCCGATTCGGGGCTTCGAAATAGTCGATTTGAACGAGCAGAAAGGGCGACAGGAGTCCGCCGAACCTCTTCTTGCTTCGTTTGGCGCCCTTCGCGATCCCCTTGACCTTGCCGCGACCGGAGGACAGGAAGCTCACGAGCTGGTCCGACTCCCCCAGATCCCATCTCTTCAGCACAAAGGCCGGTTCCTGGTAGCGTGGCAAGTTCGCCGCTCCCGCAGCATGGCGCAGCAGCCCTCGTGGACCGGGGAGGCCCGTGTCGCCTATCCGGCCCCCGCAGGGGGAAAGCGGATGTGCACAACCTCACCCTTCTTGCCGAGATTCTCGTACACCTTCCCCCCGTAGAAGATCCTGACACCGCTCCCGTTCTTGATCTGCAGCTTCACCCTGTTCTCAGCCCTGCAGGGATGCCGGTCTCCCCGGTCCAGTGTCTTTTCGTATCCCGGCCCATCGTCCAGAAGGACCTGGATCTTGGTCGCTTCGAGGGCCTGCACGATCACTTCGACGCCCCCCGTGCTCCCGGCCCCGGGCAGGCTCTCCATACCCACTCCCCCCGAACCGCCGTACGCCTCCGCATCCGGGACCGTTTCAGGGGAAACCTCCTGGGCGAGACCCAGTTCCTCTCTGAGCCGCTGCTTCTTGATCTCCTTCAGGGAGGCGCGGGGCACGCGAATCGAGCGAACACGCTCCCCCGTCCTGTCCGCGCCGGGATAGAGCAGCACCCACAGAAGCCCGAGAACAAGGAGGCTCCCTGCCAGGATCCAGATCGATCGTCTCCTCCCCCTCGCCACCCTCTCTATGGCGCGGTCCGGGGTCTGTGCCCCTTCCTGCCGGGCAGCCGTCCTGTACCGGAGGACCACATCCTCCGGATCCAGCCCGAGGCAACGGGCATATTGCTTCAGAAAACCTATCGTAAAGGTTTGCGCCGGGAGGAGATGCGCCTGGCCCTCTTCCAGCGCCCGCAGTTGCGAAACGCTGATGTTGGAAACCCGCTCGATTTCCTCTAAGGTAATGCCTTTCGCCTCGCGGTTCTCCCTCAGATACACGCCCAGCTTCTTCACGTTTCCCTCCGGGAGGCTGCCCCCGACCGAACAGCCCACCCGCTCTCTTCAGAACCGTACGAGACTGCGAAACGCCTTGAATCTTCGTTCCACGTCATCTCGTTTGATTCTCCTCAGTCGATTCAGGCTGAAGGCCTCCACATTGAAGGACGCCATGATGCTCCCGTAGACGAGGGCCCTGCGCAGTCTCGCCTCGGAAAGGCTCCTCCTGCGACTCAGATAGCCCAGGAAACCCCCTGCAAAGGAGTCCCCGGCGCCGGTCGGGTCCCGCACGGTTTCCAGGGGGAAGGCCGGCGACCAGAAGAGGCTGTCTTTGCGAAACAGGAGCGCCCCGTACTCCCCTCTCTTGATGACCACCGTCTCGGGGCCCATCGAGAGGAGATGCTTCGCCGCCTTCATGAGATTGCTTCTTCCGGCCAACTGGAGAGCCTCCCCCTCGTTTAGGAAGAGGATGTCCACACGGGAAAGGGTCTTCCGGAGGGAGCTTGGTTTCGAAGAGATCCAGTAGTTCATGGTGTCGCAGGCGACGAGGTAGGGTTCGACGATCTGATCGACCACATTCCGCTGCAAGTCGGGATCGATGTTGGCCAGGAAGACAAACGGCGTATTCCTGTAGGATGACGGCAACTCGGGACGGAAGGTCTCGAAGACGTTCAGATCCGTCTTGAGCGTTTTCGCCTCGTTCATGTCCTTACCGTAGAAGCCGGTCCAACGGAAGGTCTTTCCCCGGGCACGTGTCAGGCCCTTCAAATCGACGCCACGGGACTTCAGGAAAGAAACGTGCCTGGCCGGAAAGTCCTCGCCCACCACCGCCACCAGCCTCACATCGGCGAAACAGCCTGCCGCAACCGCGAAATAGGTGGCGGATCCTCCCAGGCCCTCCTGCATCTCCCCGAAAGGGGTCCTTACGGTATCCAGCGCAACGGAACCGACCACCAGCAAGCTCACTTGAACCCCTCCCTCGTCCTTTCTTCAGTTGCAGTCGCTTTCCACCCCGGCCCAAGGACAAAGGACAAAGCCGGCCACGTTCACACCTTGATGCTTGGGTATGGCCCCTGGCCCCTCGATTCGTTCCTCAGCCTCCACTTTCTCCTTTCTCCTTTGCCCTTTGTCCTTCTCGAGACACATACTTCCCGATCAGCAGATCCAATTCCTCTCTCACCCACTTCGGGATCTGCTCCGAATCCGTGATGATCGCGTTCTCCAGGGCACGGGAACAGAGGCAATCCCGCTCTTCGGGGATCTTCTTGACGACGGCACGGAGGATCTCCCCCGCCTTCTCCACGTTGTTTCGCAGGACCTCCAGGACCGCCTCGACCGATACATCCTCCTCCGTCTCGTGCCAACAGTCGTAGTCGGTCGCCAGGGCCAGGGTGGCGTAGCAGATCTCCGCCTCCCGGGCAAGCCGCGCCTCGGGCAGATTGGTCATGCCGATCACGTCAACGCCCCACTGACGATAAACCTTCGACTCGGCGCGGGTGGAGAACTGGGGCCCCTCGATCACCAGATAGTTTCCCCCTCTGTGCATACTGGCCCCGGTCCGGACACAGGCCTCTGCCAGGCACTCGCTCAGGACCGGGCAGACGGGGTCTGCGAAGAGGACGTGGACCACGATCCCCTCGCTGAAAAAGCTCCCCGGCCTGCCCTGGGTCCGGTCGAAAAACTGATCCACCAATACGATGTCACCGGGCCGGATATCCTCCCGCATGCTTCCCACCGCGCTGACCGAAACGATCCTCGAGACGCCGAGCTTCTTCATGGCGAAGATGTTCGCTCTGACGTTCAGGCGGGAAGGTGGTATCCGGTGGCCCCGGCCGTGCCGGGGAAGGAACACAACGGGCACGCCTTCGAGTCTGCCGGTGATCAGCCCGTCGGAGGGAGTGCCAAAGGGCGTGTCCACCGTCACCGACACCCCCTGCTCCAGGCCGGCCATCTCGTAGAGGCCGCTTCCGCCGATCACCCCGATGGCATCGCCTCCGGGACGAAACGGATCATTTCCGTGGGCCGTCATCTCTTTGCTCCAGACCTTCGATCCATTTCTGCGCCCGATCCAGGTCCTGCAGGGTGTTGATGTTCGAGAAGCTCCGGCTCTCCGGATCCAACTCGGCCCAAAGACGCTCCTCGAGACGCAAGGTCAACACCTGCGGGTAGAAGTCAAAGATGCGGAAGTCGCCCTCTGCAATCATCTGCTGAATCGGCCCGACGCATCGCTTCGAATAGATGGCGTGAAGGGGCTGCAACTCCTCCCCCGCCTCCGGTACGACCACGTCGAAGCCTTTGCATCGGTCGACCATTCTGCGCACCAGGTCGACCTGGATGAAGGGCATGTCACAGGCCGCGACAAAGCAGCGTTCCTCCTGCGCGTGGACGAGGGCGGTCAGCAGACCGCCGAGGGAACCTGCCCCTCTCACGATGTCGGAGACCACCGTGACGTGGAAGCCCTCGTAGGCTACGGGCTGATTCGATATGATCAGCACGTCCTCGAACAGGGTCTGGAGCTTCTCCACCACGTACGAGACGAGGGGCTTCCCCGCCAGCTCGGCCCGGGCCTTGTCCCGGCCGAAACGCCGGCTCTCCCCTCCCGCCAGGACCGCTCCACTGCACCCGATCCCCTCAGTCCCTGCACCGTCCACGGAGCCTCTCCTCTCGATCACAATCCCCATCCCGTCAAAATGCCTCCGGTGGGGGAGTCGGGCACTGTTTCCTCAAAGACCGGATCGGAACCACGGGAATCCTCCGGGTTGTGTGCGTTTTTCGAGGGCGCGGGCGGGAGCGCGGGCACGGGTTCGGCATCTCACCCATGCCCGGTTGTCTGTGCGTCAGGTTCCCTGTTCCCAGGAGGCGAGATAGGTCTTCTGCTCTTCCGTTAGCGTGTCGATTCGAACGCCCATTGACTCCAGCTTGAGCCGCGCGATCCGTTCGTCGATCGCCCTGGGCACACCGTACACCTTGTTCTCCAGGTCCTTGGCGTGGGCCAGCATATGGGCGGAACAGAGAGCCTGATTCGCGAAACTCATGTCCATCACGGACGAGGGATGCCCTTCGGCGGAGGCCAGGTTGATCAGGCGCCCGTCCCCCAGGATGTAGACCCTTCGATCGTTCTCGAGCGTGAACTCCTCCACGAAGTCACGTATCACCCGGTTCGCCTTCGTCACCTCCCTGAGGCCATCCAGATCCACTTCCACGTTGAAATGCCCGGAGTTGCAGACCACGGCCCCGTCCTTCATCCGAAGGAAGTGCTCCTTCCGCAGCACATGGATGTCGCCCGTCACCGTACAGAAGAAGTCCCCCTCAGCCGCAGCCTCCTCGACAGGCATCACACGGTACCCGTCCATGACCGCCTCCAGGGCCCGGAGGGGGTCCACTTCGGTTACGATCACATTGGCACCCATCCCCCTGGCCCGCATCGCGACGCCCCGGCCGCACCAGCCGTACCCGCAGACCACGAAGACGGAGCCCGCGATCAGACGGTTCGTTGCACGCAGAATCCCGTCCACCGTGCTCTGTCCGGTTCCGTAGCGGTTGTCAAACAAGTGCTTCGTCTCCGCGTCGTTCACCGCGACGATCGGGTAACGCAGCACACCCGTATCGGCCATGCTTCTCAGGCGAATCACGCCGGTGGTCGTTTCTTCCGTCCCCCCCACGATTCCGTCGATCAGATCCTGCTTCTCCTTGTGGATGACGGAAACGAGATCCGCGCCGTCGTCCATCGTGATCTGCGGCCCCTTGTCCAGGACGGCGTGAATGTGCTGGTAGTAGGTCTTGTCATCCTCCCCCTTGATGGCGAAAACCGGAATCCGGAAGTGCTCGACCAGCGCAGCGGACACGTCGTCCTGCGTGCTCAGCGGGTTCGAGGCGCAAACGGCCACATCGGCACCCCCACACTTCAAGACATCCATGAGGCAGGCCGTTTCGGTCGTCACGTGCAGGCAGGCGGCGACCCGGGCGCCCTTCAATGGCTGTTTGGCCCGGAACTCTTCTTTGATCAGGTTCAGCACGGGCATCGTCCGGCTTGCCCATTCGATCCTGAGTTTGCCCTTGTCGGCCAGTGCCAGGTCTCGAACGTCGTGTTCCATCTTTCCTCTTTCTCCTCTCGTCGCTCCCCGTCTCCTGCCCGGAGGAGATCTCAGGGCAGGTACTGCTTCAGCTCTTCCGCCCTGTCGATCCTTTCCCAGGTGAATTCCGGCTCGTTGCGGCCGAAGTGGCCGTAGGCGGCCGTCTTCTTGAAGATCGGCCGCAAAAGGTCCAGGTGATCGATGATCTGCCGGGGCTTCAGCGGGAAGTGCTTTCGCACGATCTCGACGAACTGCGGGGTCGGGATCTTGCCGGTCCGAAAGGGGTTCACCAGGACCGACACGGGCTCCGCCACACCGATCGCATAGGCGATCTGCACCTCGCAACGCTTCGCAAGGCCCGCAGCGATGATGTTCTTCGCCACGTAACGCGCCATGTAGGAAGCACTCCGATCCACCTTGGAAGGATCCTTTCCGGAGAAGGCGCCGCCCCCGTGGCTTCCCTGCCCTCCGTAGGTGTCCACGATGATCTTTCTTCCGGTCAGCCCGCAGTCCGCGTGCGGACCGCCCGCCACGAAACGTCCGGTCGGGTTGATGTGATAGATCACGTCCTCTTTGAGGAACCTCTTCGGCAGCACCTTCTTCACCACCTCCTCGATGACCCCTTCCCTGATCGTATCGTAGGTCACGTCGGGCGCATGCTGCGTGGAAACGACCACGGTGTGAACCCTCTTCGGCGTAGCATCCTGGTACTGGATCGTCACCTGGCTCTTCCCGTCCGGCCTGAGAAAGGGAAGTCGACCGTCCCTTCTTGCATCCGCAAGTCCCTTCGTAATCCGGTGAGCGAAGACGATCGGCATGGGCATGAACTCTTCCGTATCGTCACAGGCGTACCCGAACATCAGGCCCTGATCCCCCGCGCCCTGCTCCTTGTGGAGGCCTTCTCCCTCGGAAACACCGATCGAGATGTCCTGGGACTGCCGGTCGATGGAGGTGAGAACCGCACACGTCTCCCAGTCGAACCCCATGGAGGAGTCGTTGTAACCGATCTTCCTGACCGTCTCCCGCACGACGGCCGGGATGTCGCAGTACCCCTCGGTCGTAATCTCGCCTGCGACCAGGCACACCCCGGTGGTCACGAGCGTCTCGCACGCCACGCGGGACGTCTTGTCCTGGGCGATCAGATCGTCCAGGATCGAATCGGAGATCTGGTCCGCGATCTTGTCCGGATGGCCCTCGGTGACCGACTCGGATGTAAACATGAAATTGGTCAGCGGCATCAGCCCTTCCTCCTTTCCTTTTTCAGCGCACCGCCGTCAGCCTTTCGTAATCGGCAGCGATTCGGTAGCAAGAGGCCCCCTTTCGGAGGCCGGCAACATGGAGAACCGACTGCTGGCTCAAAAGGCGCTCAGAACCTTCTCTGTGAGGTCAGGGGAATTCTCCTGAATCCAAGAGGAAAGGATCTTCTCGTTTTCGCGGCTGTCCTTGCCCTTGAGCAGGGTCTCCACCAGCAACTGGGTCTCTTCGAAGTCCATGGAACGCACCGCCTTCTTGATCCACGGAACCATTGACCCTACCATACTCAGGTGATCAAATCCAAACCCCACCAGGAGATGGGTGTAGCGCAGGTCGGAAGCCATCTCCCCGCACATCCCGACTTGGATCCCCTGCCGGTGCCCCGCCTCCACGACCGTCTTCAGGAGCCGCAGGATGGACGGGTGGAGGGGGTCGTACAGGTAGGCGACCTCCTTGTTGACTCGATCGATGGCAAGACAGTACTGAATCAGGTCGTTCGTTCCGATGCTGAAGAAGTCCACTTCCTCGGCCAGGACATCCGCGATCAGGGCGGCGGAGGGCACCTCCACCATGATGCCGATCTCCACGTCCGGGTCGAAGGGCTGGTTCTTCTTCGCCACCTCCTCTTGCGCTTCTTCCAACAGCCCCCTTGCCCGGTGAAGCTCTTCCAGCCCGGAAATCATCGGGAAGAGGATCTTGACCTTGCCGTAGTGGCTGGCACGAAGGATGGCGCGAAGCTGGTCCTTGAATATCTCGGTTTCCCGGAGGCAGTACCGGATGGAGCGCAAGCCGAGGGCCGGATTCATCTCCCTCTGCAGGTGGTTGATGTTCGGGGATTTGTCCGATCCGAAGTCAAAGGTGCGGATCGTCACCGGCAGAGGTGCCATTCCTTCCAGCACGCTCTTGTAGACCTGGTAGTGCTCCGCCTCGCTCGGTATTCTCCCCTGGCCCAGACAAAGGAACTCGGTCCGATACAGGCCGATTCCTTCCGCTCCGTACTCCCGGACCGCACCCACCTCCTCGACGATCTCCACATTCGCCGTCAGAGAAAGCCTCCGGCCGTCCCTCGTCTCCGCCGGGAGGTCCCGTTCCCTGAGGAGGGCCTTCTCCAAATGATCGTACTCTAGGCCCCGTTCCCGGTAGTGGGTGGTCGTTTCCTGCGTCGGATTGACGATGACGAGGCCTTCCCGTCCGTCCAGGATGACACGGTCGCCCCTCGAGACGAGTTGGGAAGCACGCTCCGCGCCCACCACAGCGGGTATCTTGAGAGCCCTTGCAAGGATCGCGGTGTGTGAGGTGCTTCCCCCGATATCCGTAACGAATCCGATGATCTTCTCCCGGTTCATCCGGGCCGTATCCGCCGGGGAAAGGTAGTGGGCAAAGAGGATGACCTTCTCGTCCACGTCGCGGAGTGCATCCTCCTCGCTTCCGGAGAGGTGTTTCAGGATCCAGCTGTTCAGGTAGTCGAAATCCGACTTCCGCTCCCTCAGGTAGTCGTCTTCGATGGTGTCGAACATCTTCTTGTAGTTGTCAAAGGCGGTATAGAGGGCCCACTCCGCGTTCTTCCTCTCCGAGAAGATCATCTCCGTGACGGCGTCCAGCAACATCGGATCTTCCAGGATCATCAGGTGGGAGTTGAAGATGTAGACATGTTCGTGGATGTCTTCGTGGCCCAGGGCGTCCTTGATCTTGATCAGATCCGCCTTCGATTTCTCGATGGCTGCACGGACCCGCTCGATTTCCCTCCTGACCTGTGTGGCGGGGATGTAGCGCTTGCTGAACTTCGTCCTTCGCCGGTCCAGGATGTGGGCCTTCGCCTCCGCAATGCCGGGAGCAGCACCGATACCCCAGATCCTTCTCTCTTTTCGTCCGGCTGCCATTCACTCCTCTTGGAACTTGTTTTCAATCAGTTCGCCCAATATCCGGAGGGCGTCGTTCTCGTCGGGGCCGTTCGCCTCGATCTCGATGACGTTCCCTTCCGCGGCGGCCAGCATCATGATCCCCATGATCGATTTCCCGTTCACTTCGAGCCCGTCCTTCATCACTTTGATTTCGCTCTCGAAACCGTTTGCCGCCTTTGCGAGTTTCGCGGCCGGCCGCGCGTGGATCCCAAGCCGGTTCTTGATCGTGAATTCCTTTACCGCCATGATTCCTTCTCGGAAGAGGCCGCTCTCTGTCCTTCAGCCGGAGCGATTCGTATCGGGAATCTTGTCCCGGTGCTCGAGAATCTCTCTGGCAAGATAGATGTTCTCCCTCCCGCACCGCATGGCCATGCCGGCGAGGTCGGCAAGGCTTGCATCCTTACGGGAGGAGAGAAGCTGAAGGATCATGGGCAGGTTCATACCCGTAAGCACCTCGACCATCGGATCTTCAAGGAGCGAGAAACACAGATTCGCGGGCGTACCGCCGAACATGTCCGTAAGGATGAGGATCCCTTCGCCCTCATCGATCTCCTTCCTCGCCCTCTGAACGTCTGCCATCACCTTTTCTTCGTCGATCGGCTCGGCCAGGGAAACAATCCTTACACCCTCCACCGTCCCGAGGATCGTCCGTGAAACCTCCAGAAACGATTCGGCGATCCTTCCGTGAGAAACGAGAAGCAGCCCTACCATAGCCAACCCTTTCGCCGGTCTGTCGAGGAGAGCCCCGCCCCCGGGCGATCGCCCTTCGCCTCAGCCCTACCGGATATCTCTGTGAAAGACCTTCGGAGCGATCCCTCGGGAGCGAAGGCGCTCCTCCAGTGCGCAAACCACCGCCACGGACCGGTGCTTGCCGCCCGTGCACCCCACGGCGAGAACGAAATAGGCCCTGTCATCCTTCTTGTAGAAATCGACCACGTCTTCGATCATCTGCAGGAACTCTTCCAGGATCTTGCCCGCCTTCTCATCCTTCCGTATGTAGGCCTGCACTTCGGGGTCACGACCATCCCGCTCCTTGAGTCCCGGAACGTAATAGGGATTCGGCAGGAACCGGACATCCATGATCAGGGCCGCCTGGAAGGGCAGCCCCTTTGCGTAGCTGAACGAAATGATCTCGATCTGGAGCCCTGCGCGACTCCCCTCGGACGGGCCGCCGAGGGCCCGTACGTAGTTTCGCAATTGATGGATGTTGTAGGAGGATGTGTCGATCACCTTGTCCGCCTCCTCCCGCAATCCGGACAGCTGCGCCCTTTCCCACTCGATGCCTTCCAGAAGGGGGCGGTCCCGGGCAAGAGGGTGTTTTCTACGGTTCTCCTCGAAGCGCCGTGCAAGCACTTGAGTCGTCGTCTCGAGGAAGAAGACCTCCGGGTCGAGGCCCCTTTCCCGGATCTCCTGAAACACCCGGGCATATTCCTGAAGAAAGCGCCCTTCCCGAAGATCGAGCCCCACCGCCAACCCCTTCACGGTGTCCCCGGACTCCTTCACGTACGCTACAAGGCCCGGCAGCAGTACCACCGGCAGATTGTCCACACAGAAGAACCCCAAATCCTCCAGGGCATGAAGCACTGAGGTCTTCCCCGACCCCGATAACCCGGTGATAATGAGCAACCGCATCGGAATTCAGCCCAGCCGTAGGGAAATCAGTTCCCGGGAGCCTGGAGTTCCTGCCCGTCCTCCCGGGTCAGGACCGAATAGACGTCCTCTTTTGAACCCACCCGCAGCAGTTCCTCGCGCACGGACGGTCGCTTGAGCAGCCGGGATATCTTGGCGAGGGCCTTCAGATGTACGCCGGCGGAGTTCTCGGGAGCAAAAAGGAGGAAGAACAGGGTAACAGGCTTCTCATCCACCGCCTCGAAGGCTACGCCGTCGGCGCTTCGGCCGAAGCAGGCAATCAGACCGGAAAGTTCGCTCATCTTCCCGTGCGGGATCGCCACCCCGTCTCCCACACCGGTGCTTCCCAGCCGCTCCCGGTCGAGCAGAATGCCCACCATCTTGTCCCGGTCCAATGTAGGATGAAGGGAAACAAGGGCGGTACAGAGCTCCTCAAGGACCTCCTTCTTGTTCGTCGCCTTCAAGTCGCTGACAACCGCTCTCGCATCCAGAAAGTCTGCCATCTTCATCACCGTTCACCATCCCTTTCGCGCCCCGCCCCCTACGCCCCGTCCGGCTCTTTCCTACCTTGCAGCCGACCGGCCCGGCACAAAAAGCCTGCGGGGTGCGTTCACTTCACGCAGTTCCATTCGTCCTTGCCCGAGCCTTCCGCACTTCCAATGATCTCGCGACGAGGTTTCGTCAATGTGCGGTCTCTAGAAGACCTTCTTTCGCTTCATGGAGGGCAAGATACCCAGGCTCTCACGGTATTTCGCGACGGTCCTCCGCGCGATGTCAACGTCAGAGGCCCTGAGGATGCTGACCACCTCTTGATCGCTGATCGGCTTGTGCGGGTCCTCCTGGGCAATGATCTGTCGAATCCTCTCTTTGATGGTCTCCGAGGATATCTTCTCACCTGCTCTCTGTGTGATGCTGCTCTTGAAGAAGTACTTCATCTCCAGGATACCCTGGGGCGTATGCATGTACTTGTTCGTGGTCACCCGGCTGATGGTGGACTCGTGCATGTCGATATCTTCGGCCACGTCCCGCAGGACGAGAGGCTTCAGGCAGGAGATGCCCTTGTCGAGGAACTCCTTCTGGAAATTCACGATGCTGCAGGCCACCTTGTAGATCGTACGTTGCCTTTGATGGATGCTCTTGATGAGCCACGCCGCGGAGCGCAGCTTGTCCTGGATGTACTCCTTGGTGTCCGTTCCCGCCATGTCCCTCTTGGACAGAATGTTTTTGTAATACCCGCTGATTCGAAGCTTGGGCAGTCCGTCTTCGTTCAGGACCACCACGTACTCCTCGTCCACCTTGTACACGTACACATCCGGGATGATATAGAGCGGCTCCTCACCCGTGTAGGCCCTGCCCGGTTTCGGATCGAGGTGCGTGATGACCTGCACCGCGGCCAGAACGTCCTCGAGGGGTTCACCCAGCTTCTTCGCTATGACGTCGTAGCGTCTCCTCTCCAGCTCCCTCATGTGTTCCTTGAGGATCGTCTCGACCATCGTGTTCTCCACCCCGAAACGCCTGCTCTGCAGAAGGAGACACTCCTGCAGAGTGCGGGCGGCCACTCCGGGGGGATCGAGCTCTTGAACCCGGGCGAGCACTTGCTCGACGAAGGGGATCTCCATGCCGCAGGCATGAGCGATCTCCTCCAGCGAGCAGTCCACATAGCCATCCTCGTTCAGGTTGCCGACGATCATCTCCGCCGCTTCGATCTCCCTTTCCGAGAGGTGGCTCAGCCGGAGTTGCCAAACCAGATGGTCCACCAGCGACGTCTTCTTCGTCAGGGTGGCCTCGACGCCCCTGCCGGGCTCCTCCTTCGGCGGAATCGGTCTGGGATAATACTCGTAGTTCTGCATGTATTCATCCCAGTTGATGTCCTTGACTCCCTCCATCTCTCCTCTGACCTCTTCCGGTCCCTTCTCCTGCTGATTCTCCCCGTCATCCGTTTCCAGAAGGGATTTCTCCATGTCAACGAGAGAGGACTCCTCCAGGAGCGGGTTCTCCTGCAGCTCCTGGCTCGCGAGGTTCACGAGTTCGAGACGGGAGAGCTGAAGCAGCTTGATGGCTTGCTGCAGCTGGGGTGTCATCACAAGCTGCTGAACGAGCTTCATGCTCTGTTTCAACTCAAAAGCCATCTCGCTCCTTACTCTCTTCGAAACCCCGGGCTAGAGGGCGAACTGCTCCCCGAGATAGATCTCGCGAGCCTTCTTGCTCGCGGCAATCGTCTGCTTGTCTCCCACCTCCAGGACGATCCCCTTGTCGAGAATGTACGCCTTGTCACATATACCGAGCGTTTCCCGCACGTTGTGGTCGGTCACCAGGACGCCGATGCCCTTTTCCTTCAGGTCCGCGATAATCCCCTGTATGTCCGCGACGGCTATCGGGTCGATGCCTGCAAAGGGCTCGTCCAGCAACATGAAGGACGGATTCATGACCCGTGCACGGCATATCTCCACCCGCCTCCTTTCCCCTCCTGAGAGCTGCGCAGCCTTGCTCTTGGCAAGATGACCGATCCCGAGTTCCTCCAGATATGTATTTCGAAGCCTTCTTCGCTCTTCCCCGTTGATCGAGAGGGCCTCCAAAACGATATCGATATTCTCCTCAACACTCAACTTCCGGAAGACCGAGGTCTCCTGGGGCAGGTAGCTGATCCCCCGCCGGGCCCTCTTGTACATGGGAAGTCCCGTGATCTCCTCGCCGTCCAGGCGGATGGTCCCCCGATCCGGACGCGTAATGCCGACGATCATGCTGAAGGTCGTGGTCTTGCCCGCCCCGTTCGGGCCGAGGAGTCCCACGACCTCGCCCGCCTCCACCTCGATGGTGACGCCATCCACCACGGTCCGCTTCCGGTAGGCCTTGGTAAGCGAATCGGCCACCAGGCTGTGTGACATGCTCCTCCTTCCTCGAAGCAGACGGGACTCTACCATCCGACGGCTCACAGGTAAAAGGTCAAAGGCAGAAGGTCAAAGCAATCCCTGATGCTGGGGACACCAGCATCAGGCAAGGCCTTCTGAATGCCCAGCGAAGCACCTCTCCTTTGACCTTTCACCTTTGACCTTTGTCCTCTCTTCCCTGATCCCTGACTCGAGGGTCCTCGGACTCCCCGGTAAGAAGAAATTCCGCCTCCACGCTCCCCTTGACCTCCATGCGATCCTGCTCGAGGCTGAGTTGAATGGCCTCTCCCTTGATATGGTTTCGGCCCTGCTTCAGTACCGGCTTTCCCGTGAGCAGGATGGTTGCCCCCTCCCTGTCATAAACCGCCTTTTCACCCCACGCCATCTTGTCCGATTTCCGGATCTGCACGTCATCGGCAGCGATGATCCTCTTGATGTCATCCGCCGACTCCCCGAAGACTGCGGTCACTTCTCCCGCCGTGAGGGAGAAATCGGATTGCACAACCCTGACGTCTCCCCTGAATACAATCTCGTGGTTCTCGAAATCGACACTCATCTCCTCCGAATGAATATCCACCGGAGCGTTTCGGTCCCAATCCTCTCTCTGGAACCCCTTGCCGATCACCTCTCCATCCAAGGGTACGAGCGCATCGCTCTCGGCACCCCAACCCGGCGGAACGCTCACCGTCAGGGCCACGAGGAGGACCGCATGGAGGATCCTCTTTCGCGTCCTCACGGGGAATTCCCCTGCGGGGCAAATGCTGCCCGGACATTCGACAGAAGCCGGAATTTGTGATCGACCAGAGAACCCTGCATACCCGTTCCTTGTATGGTAAGTCGGTCTTTTTCCAGCGTAACTTGATCGTCCGTGGCGACCTCCCTTTCGTCACCCCGATAGAGCAGACTCTCCGTAGAGAACGCATACCCTTGATCGCTCTTTCCCCGCACGGAATCACGTGCCATGAGTTCCCTGGTTTGAAGGTCGTAGTCCACAGCCTTCGCCCACATGCGCATGCTTCCCCCCTCCGCGGGGAGGAAGGTCACCTCCACATGCTCCAGGCTCGCCCTCTTCTCCTTGTGGTGATATCTCGTGCGCTCCGCGGTCATCGACCAGGTCTGCCTGTCCTCACGCCATTCGGTGAAGCGGAGCCCCTCCACGAGAACATCTTCTTCGGTTTCGACCACCCTTGTCTCCCCATCGCCCTCCGCGAGCCGCCGGGGACCGCTCAGCGTGAAGAACAGGGCCGCGAACCCCCCAATGATGCAGGCAAGAAAGACACCCCTTACGATCTTCAATGCAAACCCTCGCGCGGCGTTCTAAGAGTATAGCAACGATTGCCGAAAGGTGTAAAGGAATTCGGAGGGTTAGACTGGAAGGTCTTCCCCTTCCCCGGCAGGCTCCCACGCAGCCTTCCTCATCCATCTTCTGTGCATCCACACCCACCCTTCCGGGTCGTCCCGAATTTCCTCTTCGAGCACCCTGTTGAACCGCTCCGTTGTCGTGACGATGTCGTCCTGCTCATCGTCCGTGTGGCTGATCTCGATGGGTGGACGAATCACGATCCGGTGCCTCCGATTCGAGATCCGGTGGATGCATCCCGCCAGCACGGGGATGGAGCGACGCCGGGCCAGAATGGCGGGCCCTGCCGGAGTATTCGACTTGCATCCGAAGAAATCGGCCATGACGCCCCTCACCTGCGTGTCCTGATCGATGAGCATGCCGATCACCTCGCCGCTCCTGAGCGCCTGCAGCATCAGCCTTCCCGCAGCCGGTGAATCCCGCAAAATGACCCGTACAGAAGCCTCCGCTCGGAAACCGAGAAGGAGCCGATTCAGCCGTGCGTCGTCGATCTCCCGGGCCACCACACGAAAGGGGTATCCCAGTGAGGCCATGTAGCAGGCCATCAGTTCCCAGTTCCCCAGATGCCCCGTGATCCAGATGACACCCTTCCCCCTGGCAAGGGTCTCATCCAGGAACTCCCGCCCCTCCAGCTTGATGGTCTGACCCAAGGCTCTTCTGAGTCGGGGGAAGTTCACGAGCTCTACCGCGTTCTTCCCGAGGTTCTGAAAACATCTCGCCGCGATTCTCTTTCGCTGCCCGCGGCTCATCTCGGAGCCCAGAGCGATGTCGAGATGCTCGAGGGCCCGGCTTCTTTCCCTCCTCAGCAGGCAGTAGGCCGCCCTTCCGAGCAGGCCCCCGGTCCATATGCCCAACCCCAGGGGGAGCAACCGAAAGAACCGGACCGCAACCAGGGCGAGTGCGTAGAGGAGATCGTCCCGCCTTCTCTTCCGGAACCCTTGCAGACCCTCTCGGAATCCGTTCCGTCTCCCCATCGATGCTCACTCTCCGGCGGGTCCTCCGTCCCACTCCCTGACCATTTCCTGGATGCGAAGGACCTGATCCAGAAACTCCGGGATCTGATCGAGGGCCAACGAGTTGGGGCCATCACAGCGGGCCGTCTCCGGCCGCTCGTGTACCTCGACGAAGATCCCGTCCACGCCAAGGGCCGCTGCTGCTCTGGCCAGAGGCAGGATGAATTCCCTCCGACCGTCCGAGGCATCCCCCTTGCCGCCGGGGAGTTGCACGGTGTGAGAGGCGTCGAAGATCACGGGAAACCCGAAGGACCGCATGATCCGCAGGGAGCGCATGTCGCTGACGAGTTGATTGTATCCGAAACAGGAACCCCTCTCCGTGATCAGAACGTTCTCGTTTCCTGTCGAAAGGACCTTGTCGAGCACATGCTTCATGTCCCAGGGCGCCAGGAACTGACCCTTCTTCACATTCACCGCCTTTCCCGTTCTTCCCACGGCGGTCAGCAGGTCTGTCTGGCGGCAGAGATAGGCCGGGGTCTGGATCACGTCCAGCACATCGACGACGGCCTGGACCTCCTCGACTGCGTGAACGTCCGAGAGGACCTTGACCCCGACCTCCTGCTTGATCTTCGAGAGGATCCGAGCGCCTTCGTCCAGTCCCGGCCCACGGAAAGAAGCACGGGAGGTGCGATTCGCCTTGTCGTATGAGGCCTTGAAGACGAAGGGCACGTCCGCCTTCTCGGCAGCGGCCTTGAGGGAACCGGCCATTTCGAGCGCGTGGGTTTCGCTTTCGATCACGCAGGGGCCCGCAATCAGCAGGAAGTCCGCCTCCTGCCCAAAGGCCCAGTCTCCGATGCGAACGGTACGGGTCATGTCAGGGAGAAACTGCCGCTTTCGTTCGAAGGGGTTAGGGAGAACTGCCGAGGGGTCGATCCCCAGACACTCCCGATCGGCCGGGTATACGCGTATGCAGTGCGGCAAGAAAGCTTCTCCGACCCGCGCACACCCCCACGTGTTTGTATCACAGCACTCTTGGACCGTCAATTTTCCCGGCACCGGGCTGGGGTACGGCGGATGTACACCCACAACCGAAGCCAAACGACAAAAGGCCTCCCAGGAGGCCTTTTGTTCAGACGGACATGTTTCCGACCGCTCGTCGGTAGCTGCGGGCTATCGCTTCGAGTACTGGTAACGGGCCCTCGCTCCCTTCATGCCGTACTTCTTTCGCTCCTTGATCCGTGAATCCCTGGTCAGGAAACCCGCCTTCTTCAACTGGGGGCGCAGCACCGGATCGGACACCTGAAGAGCCTTGGATATCCCATGCTTGATTGCACCGGCCTGACCGGAACTCCCCCCACCTCGTACATTGACCAGAAAATCGAATCGTCCGGTCATCTCGGTCACTTCGAGGGGCTGTCTGACAACCATCTTCAGCGTCTCTCGACCGAAGTATTCGTCCAGCGGTTTCCGGTTCACCAGAATGTTGCCGGTTCCCGGCTTCATCCAGACACGGGCCACTGAGGTCTTGCGCTTCCCGACCGTATGAATCGGAAAGCGGATCTCCTTGTCGACACCCTCCATGCTGCGTCCCTTCTCCTCGTTCGTGTTGGTGTTGAAAACGGATCAGCCCCGTTCCGCTCAGATGGAACGCGGAATCGGCATCTGCGCCTCGTGCGGGTGCTCCGGACCCCGATAGACTTTCAGTTTCGTGAGAATCTTTCTCCCCAGCCGGTTCTTCGGAAGCATTCCCTTCACGGCGTGCCGAACCAGCTCCTCCGGCTTCTTTTCGAGCAATTCCTTGGCCGGGTGCGCCTTGATGCCGCCGATGTAACCGGAATGGTGGTAATAAACCTTCTGTTCCCACTTCTTGCCGGTGAGCCTCACCTTCTCCGCATTGATGACGACCACGAAATCCCCGGTGTCCACATGGGGCGTAAAGACAGGCTTGTTCTTTCCGCGGAGGATATCGGCGATCTCGGTCGCCATCCGGCCCAGGACCTTGCCATCGGCATCCACGAGCACCCATTTCTTCTCGACGGGCTCTTCCTTCTTTGCATAGTAGGTTTTCATTTCCATCCACGCGATCGTTTCGGTTGACAGGGGCCTGGAAACGTGCAGACATCCCAAAACCCTACTACATTAGTGCCTTCTTGGCGATTTGTCAAATGGGGCTTGCTCGAGGGGCGGCGCCGTCGACGCCCGGCCCGGATCCTCCGAACCCCGGGCCGCCGTTTCGAAGACCTCCGGGTAGCGCACCCAATTCAGAAAGAGTCCCTTTCCGGGGGCGGTCCTTCCCGCCGCCCTGCGATCCCTTGCCGCCAGGATGCCGGGCACCGCATCTTCCGGAATCCTGCCCCGCCCCACGTCTGCCAGGGTGCCCGCCAGGTTCCTCACCATGCTTCTCAGAAAGGCATTCCCCTCCGCCGCGATGCGAATCAGCCCGTTGCCCATCTCCCGGATCTCCAGAAGATACAGCCGGCGAACCGTGTGTCTTCCCGGATCGCCCCCCGAGGCCTGAAACGAGGCGAAATCGTGCTCCCCGACCAGGGCGGAAGCCGCCCTTCGCATCCTTTCCAGGTTCAGCCCGTACCGCAGGTGCCAGCAGTACCTCTGGTGGAATGCGGAAGGCGAAGGGTCGTTCAGGATCCAGTACTCGTACCGCTTGCACAGTGCGCTCTTCCTCGCATGGAACTCCGAGGGCATGTCCCGCACCGACCTGACGACGATATCCTCCGGGACGAGGCTGTTCAACCCCCGAAGCAGGGCTCCGACCTCCCGGTCGCTGCCGGTCCACAGGTGCGCCACCTGACCGAGGGCATGCACCCCCGCGTCGGTCCTGCCCGCCCCGGTCAAACGGACCGGCTCCGCAAGGATCGACCGGAGGGCCTCCTCGAGGGTCTGTTGAATGGTTGGGGCATTCGGCTGAACCTGCCAGCCATGGTAGTCGGTTCCGTCGTATTCCAGGTCGAGGCGGAGAGTTCTCATCACCGGCCGTCCGGGGGGATCCGGTCGATCTGCTCGAGAACACACTCCCCCATCGTCCGGGTTCCCACGTAGCGGGCCCCCTCGGCGCGTACATCGGGCGTTCGGAAGCCCGCCTCCAGGGTTGCCAGGACCGCCGTTTCGATCAGGCCTGCGGCTTCATCGAGCCGGAAGGCGTGCCGGAACATCATCGCCACGCTCAGGATGGTGGCCAGAGGGTTCGCCTTGTCCTGACCTGCAATGTCCGGAGCGCTTCCGTGCACCGGTTCGTACAGGGACCCCTCGCTCCCAAGGCTTGCGGAGGGGAGCATGCCGATCGAGCCTGCAAGGACCGCTGCCTCGTCCGAGAGGATGTCGCCGAACAGATTGCCCGTCACGATCACGTCGAACTGCTCCGGGGCACGGATCAGCTGCATGGCACAGTTGTCCACGTACTGGTGGACGAGGTCCACCTCCGGGTAGTCCTGGCGGACCCGCTCCACGACCTCCCGCCAGAGGAGGCTGACCTCGAGGACGTTCGCCTTGTCTACCGAGACGACCCGCTTCCTTCTGCCCATGGCCAGGGAAAAGGCCATCCGGACGATCCGCTCGATCTGGGGAACCGTGTAGACCATCGTGTTCAGCGCCCTCACCTCCCCCCGGCCGTTTCGCTCTCTTCCGCGGGGCTCCCCGAAGTAGATCCCGCCGACCAGCTCACGCACAACGAGCAGATCCGTCTTCCCGACGATCTCGGGCTTGAGAGGGGACGCAGCGAGGAGCGGAGGCAGGACACGAACCGGTCTCAGATTCGCATAGAGATCCATGCCTTTGCGCAACGCCAGCAGCCCTGCCTCCGGGCGGAGCAGAAAATCCCTGCTTTCCGCCTCGGCACCCCCCACGGCACCGAGCAGGACCGCGTGGCTCTTCCGGACGCGGTCCAGGGTTTCGTCGGCCAGCGGCACCCCGTAGCGTTTCACAGCGGCCAGGCCGATGTCGTCCTGATCGAGGGATAGGTCGATCGAATAGCGCCGGGCCACATCCCGGAGGACCCTTACACCCGAATCCACGACCTCGGGTCCGATGCCGTCCCCGGGCAGGACCGTAACCCGGAATTCCTGATTTCGGCGCTCGAGCATTTCGTCCTTCTGACGGCACAGAGATGCGATCGGACAGGGATGGAGCTAGAAGTGACGCGATCCCCCGAGCATGACGAAGTTGCCGCCCAAGTCGAGGTCGCCGAAGCCCTCCTCCGCACGCATCGTGAAGGCGAGCCTGTCTTCCAGGAGAATCGACCACCTGGGCGTCACGTGGAATCGCATTCCGATGAGCCCGTGAAGTCCCGGCTTGAGCGCATTGGAGGTTCCCTCTGCCTCGATGCGGCTGAAATACGCCCCGAGACCAGCGCCCACGTAGTAGTCGACCACACGGGTCACCTTTTGAATCTTCGCCGTGGCCAGGAGATATCCGGTGAGGATCTCGATCTGGTACTGCTCCGTCTTCCCCTGATAGCCGCCCAGGGTGGCACTGCAGACCAGGAAGGGCTTCACGTGGTAGTCGAACTCGATCTCCCCGCCCACGCCGGTCAGGCTGCTGACGCCCAGGCCGGGCCGGCCGTACTCCTCCCCGTTCTCCAGGAGTCCCTGCTTCCAAAAGGTGTGGTACGTGACCTTGCCGGAAATCGAGAAGCGGTGGGAAACGGTGTTCCTGTCCGTGGCCGGTTCGTAAGGGCTCTCGTAGGTGATCTGTGCCCCGACAGGACCGGCTCCAACCAGAACAAATGCGACCAACAACATGCCTGTCTTCACAATCGCCTTCACAATCGGCTCCTCGAAGGGTTAACGGACCCGCCGCCTGACGGACAAATAGCACACTGCACCGGCAAGGGAAAGTGCGAGACAGAAGAGGGCGGCCCGCTCGACCCGGCTCCGGTGATAGACCATCTCGGACCATCCCACCGCGGGCAGGAGGCAGGCCCTGACGAGCCGGGAGGCTGCGCCGTGCTCCTTCAGCCAGGCCGCCGCCGGCGGGCTCCAGCGGTAGTAGAGCCTCACCAACTCTCGGCCGTGCGATGTCTTCATCAGGGCTCGGTCCCTCATTTCCCGCAAGAGCCTCACCTGCGGGGCGTCGACGTTCCCGAAGGCCGCCGTGGCGATGAAACAGATGTCGTCCCCCTCGCCCAGCCCCTGGGGCACCGGCGGGGGAGGCGGCGGAAGCGTCGCGAACAGCTCGGCTACCGCGCCGGATGCATTAACCTTGCCCCAGCCCCATACATCCCGACTTCCCTCTTCTCTCGCCGAATCCTTGATGAAATCCTTGATGTCCGCCACCGAGTAGGTGAAGGCCGTATCGAGGGAGGCTCCGTACATCAGGGCGACCGTCCCCGCCACGTGGGGAGAAGCGAAGCTCGTGCCTCTTTGGGGGGAATACTTCACCTGCAGATCATTGAGGGCCGTGATCACCGCCTGCCCCGGCGCCGTGATCCACGGCCAACCGATCCTCCCGTCACGTCTCGGCCCCTGGCTGCTGAAGGAGGAGATGCCCTGTTCGGTGTCCCCCGGACCTTCACAGAAGATGTACCCGGGCACATCGCAATCGGTGTTGTATGAGGTTACGCAGATCACGTTCTCTGCCGTGCAAGGGGGCGTCAAGGTGGTTCGCTCCCACTCGTCCTGGTGCACGGTCGTGAAACGAAAGACGGGCGGTTCGCCGAGGTCGGGCTCCGGAAAGGTCGTGGGATGGATCCACAGGTCAACGTTCGTGGTTCCCTGTCCCTGACCCACCCTCCTCAGCTGAATCCTCCACTCGATCGGGGCCGCATCCTCGATGCGCACTTCGAAGCCTCTGGCCGTGGAGGTCGTTCCGAAGTGCGTTACCGTCACGTCCCCTTGCTCGCTTTGCACGCTCTCCTCACCACCGAATGCCACCCACCCGGTCAGTTCCTGATCAAAGGCCCAAACCTTGGCCTGTAGATCATTCGGGGCGTCTTGTCGGGCGTCGTACCAGCCTTCGATGACGGCCTGGCCGAGCGTGGTCCCCACCAGACCGATAAATGCGAATACGAAGGCGTCACCTCCCGGATCGATCGAAGCCTCGGCGTGCCCTCTCATCAGTGCCTCGTTGCCGGCGGCTGCCACGACGATCTTCCCCGGGCCGGTGAGGTTCGAGATGGACTCTTCGATCATACTCGTACCATCGCGGGGGCCTGAGAAGAATCCCAGGCTGAGATTGACCACGGCCGGCATGTTCAATTCCTGGGCCTTCTGAAAGATGTAGGCTACACCGTCGATCACCTCGGTCGACAACAGCCCCGGCGACTTCACTACCACCATGTTGGCCCGCGGGGCTACCCCCCTGCCTTCACACGGGTCGGTGCTCCCCGCACACTCAGCGCTGCCCGCACCGGCGATCACGCCCATCACGGCTGTGCCGTGGCCGTCGTTGTCGGTCTGGGAGCAGGATTCATCCTGAATGCTGGCAGGGTCGCACTCCGTGGGGGGATTGGTGCTGTTGTCCAGAATGTAGAGGATCCGGTTGTTCCCATCGTCGTCCAGAAACGCCTCGTGCTGATACAGTATCCCGGAGTCCACCATCCCGACCAGAACGCCTTCCCCCTGGTTGCCCCACTGCCCATTGGTCCAGACCTCGTCTGCAGAGATATCCGGCACACTGATTTCGAGGTGGTGCCTGCCCCTCTGGGCCGCCTCCATGCGTACGACCTGCGGCATGTCCGCCACTTCGGACAGCTTCGTCACCGGTACGGTCGCCGTGTAGATGTCTCCCGCGCTGCTTCCCAGCTCGACGCCGGCCTGATCGAACTCCGGCGGGATATCCGAGAGCTTCATGTGCAGCTTTACATGAGGCTCCCCCTGTTGGAAGAAAACGGCGGGAATGGATTGCAGGCTTTCCGCGTCCGAATCGGGGCTCGCTGCTTTCTGGAGCACGGCCCCCATCTTCCCCTCCGCCCACAAGCCCGGTCCCGGCCCCATGCTGGCGAAGAGAAGCACCAGCAGGAACAAACCGCATCGCAAACCGGATCGCTGCTTCGAAGGCATGATGCACATCTCCTTTCCTGGACGCCACGCCACTATACCCTTCGGATCTTTCTCGGGATAGCATGACCGCCGTCGCAGACCGCAACGGTCTGCGAGAGCCCTCGTGGGTTTTCCTGATCCTGGGCCAGTTTCCATTATAAAAGTGTTTCCCGAGAAAAAGCAACGGTGCCCCGGGACCGAAGAGCGTGCAGGAGCTTTCAGGGACCTTCCTGGAAGCGATCTTCCCCTGCCGGCAGGCGGGTCCCGGCTTCCCGAAATCCCTGGGCCAGGAGGTAGATTTCCGAAGAGGCCTTCCTGGAGGCCCCCGGAACCACCCGTTTGACCCGCCGGAAATCCTGCTTCAGCTCCCGGATCAGCAATTCCAGATCCTCCCCCTGGAAAACCTTGGCAAGGAACGTGCCCCCCGGCAGCAGCAGACCCCGGGCCACCTCGAAAGCGATCCTCACGAGCTCACAGCTCCGCAGATGGTCCTGAAAGGCGATCCCGGTCAGGTTGGGCGACAGATCCGAGGTCACGGTGTCCGCAGCCCCACCCAAACCCTCGCGCACCTGGTCCTGCACCTCCGGCCGGGTGATGTCTCCCTGGATCAGGGCCACATTCGGGACGGGCAGGGACTCGGTCTTCTGCAGGTCCACACCGACCATGCGCCCTTTCGGCCCGACTTCCGCTGCAATGAGTTGCAGCCACCCACCGGGCGCGCAGCCGAGATCCACGACCCGGTCCCCTTTCCGAAAGATCCTGTGCCGTCTCTGGATCTCCTGGAGCTTGTAAGCGGCCCGGGACCGGAAGCCCTCCAGCTTCGCCTTCCTGTAGAAATGGTCTTTCCGCTTGTCCAAGGTCCTGCCCCGGGATGGTTGGGGAACGAGAAGCCTCTGAGCGCCCAGTTTACAACCGATCCGGCTCCAAAGGTAGTACCCTGCGGACGGTGCACGCGAAATCAATGACGAAATTGACTTTTTTCTGCAGATTCATAAAATAGATGAGTTTACGTAGTTTCGCGACATCACGCACGGAAGGATCGTGGCAATGCCTGTTGGAATCCTCGGGAAAAAGATGGGAATGACCCAGATCTTCGATCAGAACGGGAACTGCGTGCCCGTGACCGTGATCCAGGCGGGTCCCTGTTACGTGACCGGCATGAAGACCCGCGAACGGGACCGGTACTCGGCGGTTCAGCTCGGATTCGACGAGGTGCCGGAGCGGAAGATCAACCTTCCCCGCAGGGGGCACCTCAAGAAGGCCCAGGTGAAACCCCTCAGGACACTCCGGGAGTTTCGCGTGCCGGAAGAGGCCATGACCGAACTCGCCCTCGGCCAGGAAGTGGACGTGAGTCAGTTCAAGGCGGGCGATTTCGTGGACGTAACCGGCACCTCCAAGGGCAGGGGGTTCACCGGCGTGATGAAGCGTCACAACTTCCACGGGTCCAAGGCGAGCCACGGCGTCCATGAGTACTTCCGGCACGGGGGATCCATCGGCGGGTGCACCCCTCAGCACACGGTAAAGGGGAAGAAGATGCCGGGGCGTTACGGTGCCAACCGGGTGACCCTTCAAAACATGGAGGTCGTTCAGGTGAGAGACCAGGAGCACCTGCTCATGGTCAAGGGAGGCCTCCCCGGCGCCCGGAACTCCCTCGTCATGATTCGGAAGGCGAACAAGAAGTAGAGCTCAAGCGCCTTCCTTCGGCGAGTTTCACCCCCTCCAGTGCATGGAGTGCATCCCGGCCCATGCTGTATTTCGCCCGTACCCCGTCTCCGGGCCGCAGGTCCCCAAGAAGCCCCTTCTGTTCGCGCACGGTCCGGACCCGTGTCCGCGTGTCGATCACGAGCAGCAGAAGGCCCCTCTTCTTGCCGGAGTCCCCTTGCACCACGATCCAGCCCACGGACGCAAGGCCGCTGCCCCATTCCTTCCAGTGCTGCAACCCTTGGTGGTCGAGCCCCTCGTAGCACAATCGAGACGGGCCGGGCAACAGGAGCGATGCCGGCGGAAACCGACCCGGGGGAATCCCTTGCATCCCGGGAACGTGTGTCCCCTGGTTGTCATCTAACCTGTAAATCGGCACCCCTGGGATTCGCCTCTGGAGCATGAAAAAGAGTCGACGAGTCCGAGGAATTACGGAACCGTAACGCTGGCATGTTAATTGCTGTATTCCCTTCCCCGACAGGATAGAGCACGATTCGCCATCGACCTGATCCACCTGTCGGAGAAGCGAGAACCGATACCGGGGAGAGATCATGGGAAGGCCGCGAAACAATCGAAAAAAGGCCGGGAATCAGACCGGAGTCACGCTGCGACAGCTCAAGAAGGAGCTGAAACTCATCCCGAACGACATAAAGAGAGAGATGCGTTTTCTCGATCTCCTCTTTGCCGAACAGAACTTCTCCCGTACGCAGGCGGAACGGGAGGTCTTGAGGGACTTCATACAGAAAGCCAAAGGAAGAGTGGAATTCCACCAGAATCGTTTGGAAAGATACCAGTTGTGCTACGACCAGCTGAAGGCCACGAAGGCCTTTGACGTGGGTTTGCTCCTGCCCGAAGAGCTGCAGTCCCTGGGGTCCCGACCGTCGGGCGCGGAAGAGCTGGAATACGCGAGCCAGGAAGAGGGGCTCCGGACCGGCACCGACGGCTGATCCTGCCGTCCCTTTACGGTCCCGCTGCGTGATTGCTTCCGGAAAGCGTCTAGAGGATCGAAAACCGCTCCAGCAGAATCCTGCGAAACCTCGAACCGTAGATCAGGTCAAAGGTCTCCCCCTTGTCAGGAAACAAGCGGAGTGCCATCTTCTTGACACCTGCAACCAGCCTCTCGGCCTCTTCGAGCGACATGGGCTGCTGTCGCAGGACGCAGCAGGCGAAATCCACGATCCGCTGAAGCTCACGGATCCTCCACTCTTCTTCCATTCTCTGCTGTTCTTGGTCTGTGCGGCTCAATGCCTCTTCCCCAGATTCTCTTTCAGTTTCCGAAACAGTTCGTCCGAGCTCCCGCTCGACATGAAGAGGACCACGTCTCCGGTTCTGCACGTCTCGGTCAGGGCCTGCTCCAGGCTGTCCGGATCACCGAACCAGTCGGCCGACTTCCCACGCTTGCGTAGTTCCTCGGCCCAGAGGTCCGGGCGAAACCTCTCCTCCGGGTCGATCGTTTCCGGCCGAAATAAGGGTGCGCACATCGCGACATCTGCTGCCGAGAAAGCCTCAACGTAGCCTGTCTGAAATACCTTCCTGCGGCTCGTGTTCGTTCTGGGCTCGAAGACCGCCACGATCCGCCGGCCGGGATACCGACTGCGAAGGCCCGCAAGGGTCTCCCGAACCGCGGTGGGATGATGAGCAAAGTCGTCCATCAATAAGATGCCGTTCACCTCGCCGGCGATTTCCTGTCGGCGGCGGACACCCCTGAAGCCCTCGATGCAGGCCTTCAGCGCCTCGGGCTCGAATCCGAGATGTGCCAGAAGGCCGAGGCTTCCGAGGAGGTTCAGGGCGTTGTGCCTGCCCGTCAGCGGGAGGGGGACGATTCCCAGGGCTCGGCCCCCGTGTGAAACCTCGAAGGATCCGGCCTCGCCGGGGGGCTCCCGGAGCCGGCCCCTCCAGTCCGCATCCCTTCCGAAGCCGTACGTCTCTACCTTGCACGCGGCGTTCCGGGCGATTTCCACCGCAACCGGATACTCGTTACAGACCATCACGAGCCCTTGCCGCGGTACGAGTTCCACGAAACGGGCAAACTGCCTGCGGATCGAGGCCAGATCCGGGTAGATGTCCGCGTGGTCGAACTCGAGGGAGGTGAACAGGGCAACCTCGGGACGGTAGTGAAGAAACTTCGGGCCCTTGTCGAAAAAGGCGGAGTCGTACTCGTCCCCTTCGATCACGAAGTGCTTCCCTCGGCCCAGGCGACTGCTGCAACCGAAATTGGTCGGCTCTCCCCCGACCAGGAAGCCCGGCTCCAAGCCGCAGCATTCCAGCAGCCACGCGAGAAGCGCTGTGGACGTGGTCTTGCCGTGGGTTCCGGCCACAACGACCGGGACCCGGGAAGCGAGAAAGAAATGGGCCAGGGTTTCGGGAAACGAACCGTAGGCCAGCCCTCGCTCGAGGGTCGCCTGAACTTCAGGATTCTCCCTGGAGACCGCGTTTCCAACCACAACGAAATCCACATCCGGCGACAGGTTCTCAGGCCCGTAGCCCAGGGAAAGGGCCACCCCGGCCTTTCGCAGAAGGTCCCCCATGGGTGGATAGGCCTGCAGATCCGAACCGCTCACATGGACGCCCATCTCCCTGAAGAGCAGCGCCAGAGCGCCCATACCCGTGCCGCAGGCGGCAATCATATGCACGTTTTTCGGTACTTTCTCGGGGAGCCTGCTCAAACCATCTCCTTCGTCCTCTGTACGTTGCCCTTTGTCCTCACAGGGCAAGCAACTCTTCGAATACCGCATCGTGTACGAGGGGCCTGAGTTCCCGGATCGCCTCGTTCTCCCGACTCGGGTGGACACGGTTCGTGAGAAGGACGACCGAAATGCCCCGATCACAGTCCATCCACAGGGATGTGCCCGTGAACCCGTTGTGGCCGAAGCTGTACTTCGAATAGTGGCGCCCGGAAGCGGAGCCTCGATCCGAGGGCGTATCCCAGCCCAGGGCCCAGGTTCCTCCGGCAGGCCCGCCCTGCCTCTGCAGGTAGATGCCCAGGGCACTCCTCGAAAAGAGGGCGGAATGGCCCTGCAACCCCCTGAATATCTCGGCGGCGACACGATCCAGGTCGGCGGCCGTTGCGAAGAGCCCCGCGTGAGCGGCGACCCCGCCCATCACGTAGCAGTTCTCGTCGTGCACATCGCCTTCCAGGATCCTCCTCCGCCACGCACAATACTCGGTGGCCGCGATCGGCTCTCCTCCTCCTGCCTCTGCAGAACCCCGACGGACCCTCCGGTAGCCGATCCGGTCGAGCTTTAGGGGCCTGGCGATCTCCTCCTCGAAGAGCCGGTCCAGGGGAAGCCCGGCAGCCCGTTCCAGAATCCCCCCGATCAGAAGGAAACCCAGGTCCGAGTAAATCTCCTGCGCTCCGGGCTGTGCCACCAGCGGTTCCTCGAGCACCCTCCGGAACATCTCTTCTGCCGGGACCGGATGCCCGCGTTTCGAGAACTCCCGATGGAAAGGCCTCCATGCGGGCAGGCCCGACCGGTTCGAGAGAAGCTGCCGCAGGGTGATCTTCTTCTTCTCCGGGTCCGGCAAGGGGGAAAACCACCCGTCCAGGCCCTGATCCAGGTCGAGGCGGCCCCTCTCGGTCATGAGCATGGCCAGCAAGGCAGTGGAAACCGGCTTGGTCAGCGAGGCAAGATCGAAGAGGGTCTCCCTTGTCATGGGCAGCGCTTCGGGCACGCTCCGCCGCGACCCGTAGGCCTCGAAGAGCACAGGCCCGCCCGGGTCGCGGACCAGAAGAACAGCCCCGGGGATCTGGCCGGCTCCTTCGATCCTGTCCCGGAGCAGACGATCGACTCTCTCAAGCTCTTTCGCGGTCATCCGTGCAGCTTTGTGGCAGACTCGAGGATGGAAACGCGGCCCTCCCTGCCGTTGATTTCCGCAGGCACCCCGAGGGGCAGCGGGACGTTGTGCGCTCCGTGCCCCACCGGAAGGCCGACGACGACGGGCACTGCGAGCTCCCGGGTGTTCTCCTCGAGCACCGTATCCATGGCCTCTCCATGCTGTCCCTCCGGTTCCCCGAGGCGGTGCGCCTGGAACTCGCCGAAGAGGAGGCCGGCAATGGATGCGAGCTTCCCTGCCTGCCGGAGTTGAAGCAGCATTCTGTCCACCCTGTAAGGCTTCTCACCCCGGTCCTCCAGCAGGAGGATCCTGCCCGCGGTCTCCACCTCCCAGGGGGTGCCGAGGGTGGAGCACATGAGCGAGAGGTTTCCGCCCACGATCGGGGCCCTGGCATCGCCGGGCCGGATCCAGCGCAGTTCTCCGGCCGGAATCGGACCCAGGGGCTCGGCACGTGTCAGGAGCCGCAGAAGACAGTCGCGGGTCGCGTCCGACAGGGTCCCCATCTCGTTCACAACCGGCCCGTGGAAACATACGAGTCCGGCCGACTGGAGCAGGAAGGCGAGAATACAGGTCGCGTCGCTGTAACCGAGGAAGATCTTCGGGTGGGTCCGAAACAGCTCCGGGTCAAGCCTGTCCAGGATTCGCTGCGCACCGTAACCCCCTCGGACCACGAGGACCGCCCCCACTTCCGGATCTTCGAACATTCGCTGTATTTCGTCGGCTCGCTCCCGGTCCCCTCCCGCCAGAAACCCTCTTCGCCTTTCGAGAAGGTCGGACTGGTGCCTGACTCGAAAGCCCTCCGACTCCAGAAACCGGATTCCGGATTCGAGCGCCTCCGGCTGGAAAGGGCTGGAGGGCGCCACCAGCCCGACCACGTCCCCCTTGCGCAGCGCAGGGGGCTTGGCCAACGCGTCGTCAGGTAGCATACCAGCCTTACTCTTCACCTTGCCAGTAGCGGATGGCCTCGCACTCCTCTTCCATGGGGGGCACCTTCTCGCGCAGCATTTGCTCGGTTGTCGAGATACGCTCCTTCACCGCCACTCGCTCCCGCTGGTGGGCATTCTTGTGCCTGGACGTGACCGATCTGCGGATCGCCTGGTTCAGCTCCACGAGCCTGTCCTGGTCTTCCTCGAGCCGGCGGGTCAATCGCTCCCTTTCCTCTTTCACCCTCTTCAGGCACGCGGAGTAGTCGTTCGTCGGGTCCGGCGGCTCGGGGGTCGGCGCACCGGCCGGAGGGGGAGGAGGAGGCGCCGGCGTGACGTTGGTGCTCTCCGGAAGGGATTCGACGTGCACCTGCTCCCGATACGAAGCGGGCACCCTGGTCAGGTCGTCCGTGAAATGCGTGTTCCCCTCTTCGTCCTCCCAGCTGTAGAAGGCCGCTTGCGGCGCCGCGGAGAACGTTATTGTAACCAGGGCCGCCACAGAAAGCACGATTCGACCGAAATACCTCATCGTCTCGTCATCCTTTTTGTTTCGAAACCTTCGTTTTGCTCCTTGTGCATGGACTCGGCCGACTCGCTCAAAATCATTATTCAAATTGTGTGCCATCCCACCCTGCCGGGGCCCCAGTATATCTCAGAGGAACTGCAAAAAGCGAGCCTCAAGAGGACGGTCCCGTACGGGTCCGTCCATCCCTGCCGACCTTGCGAATCCACTTGACAAATCCTCCCGGAATTCTAGAATTCGATGAGGCTTTCCCTGAGGAGCACCCATAGGCCCGACCGCGGAAAGGTAAAGTCATAGGATCGACCTGCCGACCTTCCGGGAAGGAGATTCCGCCGCATGCACCCGATTCTGTTCCAGTTCTCCGGATTCAGCATCCATTCCTACGGCGTCATGCTCGCCATCGGCTTCATCGTGGGCATCAGTCTGGCCGCCCGGGAAGCGGTCCGGACCGGCATCGATCCGGAGAAGGTGCTCAATCTTTCCTTCTGGATCCTGGTGAGCTCGATCATCGGGTCCCGGCTCTTCCACTGCATCGTCTTCTACCCGCAGTACCTCGAGAACCCCTTGAGAATCCTGATGCTTTGGGAAGGAGGCCTGGTCTTCTACGGGGGGTTCTTGGGAGCCCTCCTGGCCGGCCTGGTGTATTGCCGTGTTCAGCACCTCAACTACTGGGAGCTCGGCGACCTGCTCATGCCCTCGGTGATGCTCGGGTTGGTTTTCGGAAGAATCGGCTGTACCATGGCGGGCTGTTGTTTCGGCAAGGCGTGCGGACCGGATTTCGCTCTCGGCATCACCTTTGACAATCCCCTGGGCCTGGGGGTGAAGAACACCCCCCTGTACCCCACGCAGATGATCTCGGCGATCAACGCCTTTCTGATCTTCCTCGCTCTGTGGCTGTACCGCAGGAGGAAGCGGTTCCACGGGGAACTGGTTGCCATCTGTCTGATCGTATACGGCATCACCCGGTCCTTGATCGAGATCCTTCGAGAGGATCCGAGAGGCTTCCTCCATCTGGGACCCGTCCTTCTCTCGGAGTCGCAGGTGGTCAGTCTGTTCATGCTGGTCCTTGCCGCCTACATCCTGGTCCGGGTGCGCCCGAACCAGGCCTTACGCCCTGAAACGCACAGCAGCTAGAAGGCGATTCCGCACATGAAGATCAAACTCGGTCTCCCCAAAGGGAGCTTGCAGCAGGCTACATTTCAACTCTTCAAGAAGGCGGGCTACACTCTCACCGTAGGCGAACGATCCTACTTTCCGGAGGTGGACGATGCGGAAGTGTCCTGTCTCCTGATTCGGGCGCAGGAGATGGCCCGGTACGTCCAGGACGGGGTCCTCGACGTGGGCCTCACGGGCAGAGACTGGGTCCTGGAACACGGCGCAAACGTGAAGGAGGTCACCTCCCTGCTCTACGCGAAGGCCGGTTTCCGGCCGGTCCGCTGGGTGCTGGCCGTGCCTTCGAACTCCCGGATCCGGCGGGTCGAGGACCTAGGGGGAAAGCGGGTGGCCACGGAGCTGGTCCAGTACACGAGACGCTACCTTCAGAAGCGCGGCGTCAAAGCGACGGTCGAGTTCTCCTGGGGAGCCACAGAGGTCAAGCCCCCTACCCTCGCGGACGCCATCGTCGAGCTGACCGAAACCGGAACCACGATCAAGGCACACAATCTCAGGATCGTGGAGACCATCCTGGAGTCGACCACGGTGCTGATCGCCAACCGTGAATCCTGGAAGAGTTCCTCGAAAAAGGAGAAGATCCAGAACCTGGCCCTGCTCCTTCAGGCGGCCATCGAGGCGGAACACAAAGTCGGCCTGAAGATGAACGTTCCCCGTAAGTCGATGGACGCGGTCCTCGCCGTTCTGCCTGCCCTCCACACACCGACCGTCTCCCCCCTCAGCGACGAGGGCTGGTGCAGCGTGGAGGTCATCCTCGCGGAGACGGAGGCGAGGGAGCTGATTCCGCAGTTGAAGCGGAAGGGAGCCTCCGGGATCTTCGAGTATCCTCTGAACAAGCTCGTGTACTGAGCCTCCGTTTGTTCCACGGTGAAGACTTGCCATGGTGCATACGACGCTTCCCGTCCGGCGGCTCCTGCCTTCCGGCTCGGATGTGTGCAGGGCGACTTTGTAGGGGGAGGGAGAGACGGAGCCCAAACACATCCGAGCCGGAAGGCAGGAGCCGCCGGACAAGCCGATGCCTGCCAGAGACAGAGTACGGTCGAATCGCACAGAGCCACCCGGCCCAGTATCCGAGGATCAATCGGGGCTGCAAGGAGAAGAGGAATTCAAAACGTCAAGGTCAGGCCGTCTTCGGCCAGGGTGATCGGGCCGTCGTAGTGGCGACGGCAGGGCGTCAACAGGTCCTGCCCTCTGCAGGCCGGATAGAAGTGCGTGAGCAGGAGGCGGCGACATCGAGCCCTGCCTGCGATCCTTCCCGCCTCGGAAGGCGTCAGGTGGCCCGGCCTCTCTTCCCCTTCCGGAAAGGAGCACTCCAAGACGAGGAGATCGGCCTCCCCGGCCAAAGCCGCAAGCTCGTCGCAGTATGCGGTGTCCCCGGAGTATACGAGCCGCTCCCCACGGGATCCCCTGATTTCGTAAGCGATGGCGGCCGTACCGTGCGGGACCGGACAGGCGCTCACCCGGAGGCCCTTGATCGTCGCAGAGCCCGACTGCAGGACCCTCGCCTCCCGGCGATACCCCTCCGCCGAGACCCAGAGACCGTACGCTGCCTCGAGCCCGGCAAGAAAGGCGTCCAGCCCCGCCGGCCCGAAGAGGAAAAGGGGCTCCTCCCTGGGCCATTCAGGGTTGCGAAAGGCGAACAGCAGGGGAACGAGATCCCCGGTATGGTCGGGATGGAAGTGACTGAACAGGACGGCGTCCACCCTGCTCACGTCGATCCCGAACCGGGCGGCCCGGTACAGGGACCCGGACCCCAGGTCAAGAAAGAGCAGGACGTCCCCGCATCGTACCGCCATGCCGGGTGAACCCTTTTCCCGGTCCGGAATGGCCGTGCCGCAACCCAAGATCGTGATCTCCACGCGAACCTCCCCTTTCGAACACAATCCCTTTGCTTCCAAGTTGTCCCTCGGCCTGCCGTCGTGATAACATGGTTGTTTTGCCTGAAAGGAGCCCCGACATATGGCCAAAGTGAAGAGCACCATGGACCTGATCATGGAGAAGACCAAGCATCTCTCCCTGAACGAAGAGGAGAAGAATGCACTCGACCGGCAGGACCTTCACAGGCGCGTGCAGGCCCTGCTCATACCTTATCTCAGGGGGGAAAGAGACGCGAATCACCTCGTACGGGAGCTGGACCGATTCCCTCCGGACACGGTCGAGGAGGGGAGGAGACGCTGCCTCGAATTCCTGAGGGAGCGAATCAGCCCCTTCGAGGACAAAGAGCGGATCCTGTCCGCCGTGGCCGCACTCGTCAGCGATGCGGAGCGCGAACGATGGGACCGGGAGATCGCACCCCTCGAAACCGAATGCCTTCAGGCGCTCCGGGACGCGTGGGAAGCGTCGGCGGATCGCTGCCGGGAGGACCTTGCAGGGGCAGGACTGAGAGGCCCGGCGCTCCTGCCCCGTGTCCGCGAGCAGGACCCTGCCTGGAAGGAGGAACGGGAGGCGCACATTCAGGCCTTTCATTCGGGCTTGAAGCGGGTCCTCGGCCCCTCTCAGATGTAGTCGAAATACATCCTCTCGATCATTTCGAAGTTCTTTTCGACCCTTTCCGCTTCCAGGATCGGCTCCCCATGGCCCGGCATGAGCATGGCCGCCCCGAGGCTCCTGCAGCGTCGGATGCTCTGTTTCAGCAGATTCCCGTCGCCTCCCGGGAAGTCCGTCCGCCCGACTCCCTGGGGGAAGATGAGGTCCCCGCTGAAGAGCACTTTCGGCTCTTCCCAGAAGAGGCATACGGAGCCGGGAGAGTGCCCCGGCGTGTGGATGACCTGGAAACGCTCCTCGCCGATCAGCAACTCGCCCTCCTGAAGGAAGAAGTCGAAATCCACCTCCGGCATCTGGATGCCGAGCATACGCGCGAGGTAGGGGCCCATCTCCCGTATGTAGGCCTCCTCCTCCTTGTGAATCCCCACACGGACCCCCTGCTTCCGCAGGGTGAGTCCGCCCTCCATGTGGTCGGGGTGGCCGTGGGTGAGGATCACGGTCTTCAGTTCTTCCGGCTCGAGGCCGTCCTCCTTCATGGAACCGAAGAGCTTCGGCAGGAAGGCCTCGTGCCCCGGATCGATGAGACAGGTGGCCCCGTCGGTCCGGATCACGAAGGAATTGCCGTTGTTCGCCCTGTAGTCCCGCCAGGGGTAGGCGAAGAGCTTGTCGTTCACTTTCATGGTGCACTCCTTTGCGTCCCGGCTACACGAATTCCGGTCAGATGTTCGTGGTGAGCGTATCTGCTGGGACGAACTCGAAGATCTTGTGAAAGGCGGAAGCGATCTCCCGATCATATTCGTGACTCAGCGTGAAGATCCTGCACTGGATCACGCGGACCGGAATGAATCGGAAGAGCTCCTTCAGGATTTCCGTCTCGATCTTGTTGCTCGATTCGTTGTAGATGTAGATCTGCGCTTCCCCCATGTGCAGCGGGTTGATCGGCCTCGGATCCAGGTGGGCGAGGTCGACACGGAAATGGATCCCCTTCAGGTGTCGCGGCAGGTTCGATCGAAGCCTTTCCTCGAGGAGTTGCGGATCCTGGACCATCCCGAAGATCTTCGGGTCGTCCACATCCGCAAGGGAGAAGGTATATTCGTAGGCCCGTTTCCAGCGGGGCTTTCTGTGGAGGATGCGCTGCCATTTCTTGCCCAGCCGCTTCTCTTCCGGGTCCTCCGCCTGCACGGCCCAGCGGTTGACCTCTTCGAGGAGAAACCAGTCCGTGAGCCTCTCGTAGCCATCCAGATTCCGGGTCGGCACGTGCGGAAAGAGCCGCTCCAGGGTCGGCCTGAAGATCTCCCTCAGGTGCAGGTCGATGGCCCGCGTGGTCCGGTGGAAATACATGTTCATGTAGAGATAGAGCCGCGCGTTCAGGAAGCGCACCAGTGCCGCCACCCCCGAGTGGTGCAGGGTCATGCCTTTCGGCGACAGGAAAGTGTAGTAGATCAGCCGGTCCACGTCCACCAGGTCGGTCGAGACTCCGGCCATGTAGGAGTCTCGAAGAACGTAGTCCATGTTGTCCGCCGTGTAGATCCCGGAGAAGACGGGGCTCAAGGCGATCAACCAGGCAGGGGCCTCCTCTTTTTCCGGGCCTGCCGGCCGCTTCACGAGAAAGGCGATGTGGGCCGGGTCCAGGGTCTCGGTCTCCTTGAACTTCCCGCCCGGGCTCCGTCGCACCCGCCGGATCAGGTGCCCCAGCTTCTGTTGAATGACCGCCTGGCTGATGTCCTCGTGGGTGATGCCGAAGTCCTGAAGGAAGTGGGTGTCGAAGAAATGGCTGAAGGGACCGTGGCCCAGGTCGTGCAGCAGGCCGGTCAGCCGCAGCAGCTCCTCCACATACGCCTCGGAGGGAACGTTCGGAAAGTATCGCTTCAGGGTGGGATAGAGCTGTCGGGCGAAGCGGCCAGCAAGGAACATGGCGCCCAGAGAATGCTGGAACCGGCTGTGCTCGGCCGACGGATAGACCCAGAGGGCGCTCTGCACCTGATGAATCCGGCGGAGGCGCTGCACCCATGGGTGGTCCAGGAGGTCCTTCTCCGTGATCTCGTCCGGTTGGTCCTCGGTGTGGGTCGTGTACTGCATGTACCCGTGGATCGGGTCATTGATCAGGCTGATACCCTTGTAGGGAGAAATGTTCTGTGCCATATTGCCCCGGGCTTCCGTCCTACGGTTCAGGCGTCAGATGCTTCTCGAACCAGTCCAGTGCCGTCTTCAGCACCTCATCGAGGTCCTCGGGTCGCGTGAACCGGTGATCCCCGCCGGCAAGGATCTTCAGCTTCTTGGGACCCTTCCCCTTTCCATGAATGGCGTGGGCATCCTCGACAGGCACCACTTCGTCCGCCTCCCCGTGCATCACCAGGAGGGGCGCCGAAACGCGGCCGGCCGCGGCCAGGACGTCCTGCCTTCCGGCATCCTCGAAGAAGGCCTTGCCCGGCTCTCCTTCGGCCCCCAGCCGATACCCTTCATCCTTCCACTCGCGGGTCTTTCGTTTCAAGACCTCCATGCGTTCCGCGAGGCGACCCGACTCACCGACGGCTGCAAGGGTGACCACCGCATCGATCGACGGGTCCCCGCCGGCGTAGAGCAGGGCCACGGCTCCGCCCATGCTCGATCCGAGCAGGCCCACGGGGCTTCCGCCCTTTGCACGGACCCAGGCAACGGCCGCCCGCAGGTCGTCCACCTCCTGGGCAAAGGTGATCTCCTCGAATCTCCCCTCCGACTCCCCGCAAAAGGAGAAATCGAAGCGAAGCACAGAGAAGCCGCTCTCTTCGAAAACCCTTGCGAAGGCCCTCTGCTTCGTCCCCTCCTTGGCGGACATCATGCCGTGACAGAGGATGATCGTCGCCCCCAGGCCGGGCCGGGAAGGCCGGCGGTGAAGTATTCCGTAAAGTCTCTGATCCAGGGAATTGCGAAAAACGACCCTTTCCATCCCTCTCCGTTTTCTCGAGCCCTTGATTTCGGGAGCAAACAAGCTCATCGACCGCCCCCCCAATGTACCCAACAGGATTTATACAAGCAAGAATTCGGGCTATAATTTGGCGCAATCTGCTCGTTGAAGGAGGTCGTATGGAACCGGAAAGGCCGGACGGGCGGGTAAACCGCTGGCACCTCGATCGATTCGAGGCTCTTCTGTTCGACATGGACGGGGTGATCACGGACAGCATGCCGTACCACTACGAGGCGTGGCGCAGGGTCTTCGAAACTTTCGGGATCCATGTTTCCCGTGAGGAGATCCTGAAACGGGAAGGGGAACAGGGCCGGGTCACCCTGGAGGTCCTTCTGTCCGACCGGGGCGTTTCCGCATCGGAGGAGGACATCCGTAAAGCCCTCGACGAGAAGGAAACGATCTTTCGGTCCCTGGCGAAGCCGAGCCTCTTCCCCGGGGTCGGACCCCTCCTCCGGGCGATTCGCGACCGTGGAAAGCAGCTTGCACTGGTCACCGGAACGTCGGGCGGAGAGGCGAGAGCCAATCTTCCCATGGATCTGCTCGCGTGCTTCGACGTCCTCGTTTCGGGCGACACGGTCAAGAAGGGCAAGCCGCACCCGGAGCCCTACCGGACGGCTCTGGACCTGCTCGGCAGACCGCCCCACGAGGCCCTGGTCATCGAGAACGCGCCGTACGGCATTCGGTCCGCCAAGGAGGCGGGCCTCCTGTGCATTGCCCTGACGACCTCCCTGCCCGCCGGTCACCTGGCGGGAGCAGACCGCGTCGTCCGGGACCTGAACGAACTGCGGGACCTGCTGTTCGGGAGCTCGGAGCCGGCGGAATGATGGGCTCCCAGCATCGAATCTGCATCATCCTGACGGGCGGTATCGGGGACTTCATCGCCTCGCTCCCCGCCCTGGACAGGATCCGTCGGGGCTTCCCCGGAAGCAGGAGGCTCCTGTTGGGGAACCCGCTCTGGTTGCCTCTGGTGCAGGCCGTAGGGTGGGTCCAGGAGATTCGTTCCGTGGACGATCTCCCCGTCCATGCCGGTTTCACAGGCAGGCTGCCGGGGGACCACCCGCTCCGCCGGTTTCTCGCCGACTTCGATCTGATCATCTCCTGGTTCGGGGACAGGGAAGGCCTCTGGGAGGCGACCCTGCGGGAGGCCTGTACGGGCAGGCTCCGGGTACATCCCTACCACAGGGTCCACGGCTTCGAGGGGCACGTCTCCGAATACTATCTCACAACCCTGCAGGGGCTGGGCCTGCCCGCGCCGGATCGAGCCGAAGTGCATCTTGCCCCGGTTCCGCTGCTACGGGACGCGGTCCGCTCGCGATCCCTTTCGCCCGGAAACGATTCGCACGGGGAAGCCCGGTTCCTGTGTCTTCATCCCGGAAGCGGCTCCCTGAAGAAGAACTGGCCGAGGGAGAAGTTCCTGGAAGTGGCCAGGGGCGCTTTCGCTCGGTGGCGACTGCCCTCCCTGGTGGTGATCGGCCCGGCCGAACAGGACCAGAAAGCATTCTGGCGCAAGGCGACGGGACCTGCCCTGTCCGTCACGGAAAAGCCCGCCCTCCTGGAGACGGCTGAAACTCTTTTCCGCGCCTCTCTCTACGTGGGTAATGATTCGGGGATCACACACCTGGCATCCGCGGTGGGCACCCCGGTGGTGGCGCTCTTCGGTCCCACCGACCCGGTGCGATGGGCGCCCCGGGGAGGGAGGGTGGAGATCATGCGCCAGGAGGCTTCGGCGGAGCAGGTGCTCGACACTCTGGGCAGGCTTCAGGAGGACTCTTCGATCATCTTGTAGTCGTCCAGCATCTTCTCCAGGGATTCGTAATCCTGATCCATACGGAAGTAGAAGAACTCCCGCTTGTAATGTTCGATGTCGCCGTACATGGACTCCCACTCGTCGAGCCGGCCCCCTTGCTCCGCAACCACGTAGGCGTCGATGATGATCTGTATCTCCTTCAGCACACGGGCACGAAGCCGCCGATCGATTTCCCAGTATTCCCGGGAGCCGAACTCGCTCTCTCGCTGGGCTTCCCGGAGGGACTCGATTTCGGTGAGGATCTTCTTGTGCAGCCGCGACTTGATCTCGGGATGAATGTCCCACTGCCCGTCCGGCGCGCCCTCTGCATCGATGAACATGCGTCCGTAGAGTTTCTCGATCTCCGCCATGTCGCGGTCGGTGTTCTTTCCCGCGAGCTTCGCCTTCTTCGCCATTTTCCCTCCGAAGGTTTCATTTGCATTGTCACCTCTCGAGCGAGGAAAATCAAGGCGATCCGCGCTCTTCACCGCGTGCCTATTGACTTTTTCCGGTCCTTCCTGAATGGTATTTGAAACGTTTCTCCAGGAGAAAAGGCATGACGACTCGCTCCGCCAGAAAGGAAGACCGCCTCCGAGACGAAGAGATCATGAAGGCGCTCGAGGAAGTGGCAGAAAGGCTGTCGATCCAAATCCACTATGAAGAAATGAAGGCCTTCGAGTTCCGTGTGGAGGATGGAAGCTGCAGGGTGAAGGGGGAAACGAGCATCTTCATCGATCGGAAGCGGCCGCTCAAGGAGAAGATCTCCATCCTGGCGAGGGAACTGAAGAAGTTCGATCTCGAGGACATCTACATTCCTCCCCTGTTGCGGGAGAGGATCCTCCTGCCCGAGACAGGGCTGACAAGCGCCGGACTCGACCATCAGAACGGGGCCGGAGACGATGCTGTTTCTTGACCACAAGACCTGAGGGGAATCTTTCCATGGTTGCACAGGCAGATCTGGAAAAGAAGGTGGCCCGACTCAAAGACCGTATCCAGAAGGCGGGTGAGGGGGGCGAACGTCCCCTGCCGCCCGACCGGCTCCGCCGTTTTCGCAGACGGTTGAAGCGCACGCAGAGAAAGCTCGCCGCGAAGGCGGTGCAGGCCGCGAGGACACAGCAGCAGGCAAAGACCGCGGAAGCTGCGAAGAGCCCCGCCGAGGAGCAGCCTGCGGAAGCGAAGGCCGCCCCGGAAGAGCAGTCACCTGCCGAGACGTCTGCCGAGGAGGCACCTGCCGAAGAGACCTCCTAGCCGAACGCCGCAGATGGGACCTTTTCAACACCCCCCGGAGGCTGTTCAAAAGGTTCCAGATGCAAGGCAGGCAATATCCCGAGGAGGGAGGCGTACGCGGAGTACGTCGAACGACGAGGGATGCAGCCGAACGCCGCAGATGGGACCTTTTGAACAGCCTCCTATGGTTTTATGATCAGGGAAGGCTTCCCCTTCTCCTCGGTCTGCTTCTCCTGCAGGATTCCCTCCATCCCTGTTCGAACCAGTTCCACGAAGAAGGAGACACGTGAAGCGTCCCTGCCCGTATCCCCCAGATACCGGCACAAGTGGACGAGCCTCCCCGCCTGTCCCTGGAGACCCTTCTTGTGGAAGACCCAGGCCGCGTCCTCCAACCGTCTCAGCCAAGACCGCCTGTAGTCTGCGTCCGAAAGGATGTCACCGGCCACCTCACGAAAGAGCGCGTCCATACGCTCCTTCTTCTGCATGGGATGCAGGATGATTCGGCTCTCGGAGACCGCCTCCAGTTTCTCCAGGTAAGGCTGAATCCGAACCGGCTCGATGGCCCATGCGGCGAGCATGGGCTCCTTCAACAAGGCAGCCGACTCTTCCAGAGAACGACGCAACTCGGCCTCTTCCGGAGCCTCGGGATAGACCGCGTATGCAGGTGCAGCCGGCCTTTCCGTGGGAATCACCTCTTTCAACACGGGCCGCACCGCCGTGAAAGCCTCCGCTTCCTCCGGGTCCAGGGGCGCCCCTCTCCGGTAGGCGTCGTCCAGTATCGAAGCGCAGAACCCCGGATCACACTCCACAACCGTGAATTCCTTGCTCTCCAGGAGGGACTCCTTGTATCGGTCCAGTTCCTTCCGGGAGGCGTCCATCACGAAGAACTTGAGCAGTCCCCTCTGCTCCTCGACCCAACCTCCGAATACGAGCATGCCTTTCCGTACATTCGGCCGAATCACCCACACCGTCCGGGCTCCGGCCGGGTCCGGGATGGAAAGGAGCCCCTCCGGTCTCGGCGGCACGGGCGGCTTCCAGACCGCTTCTTCCTCCTCTTCGGCATCGAGAGGAAGCGCCGGCAGACCTCGCACATTCCGCCTGTGGTGGACTCGCCGGATCTTCTTGCGAAGCGGCTTGCCCGCAACAGCATAGCCCGCCCGGAGCAGCGACCCTGCCCCCTCGTGAGGCGCCTCTTCGAGCCCTGCCAGAACTTCTTCCCACAATGCATCACGTCCGATGAGCACTCTCTCCAGGAGCAGAAAACCCCTCTCCGGAGGACGGGCAACAAGTTCCCTGAGAACCGCGCCCCGAAACGGAGGGGAAAGGCCGTCAAGGGCGGCGAGCACCTCTTCCGGAACCTGCTCAGCGGTTTCCGCACCGGCAAGCGAACCGGGAAGGGCAGCCAGAAAACTCTCCGCCCGCCGAAGGTTCTCCAGCAGCACCTCGTCCGGCTGTTGCGACAGGGCTTCGAGCCGTTCCGCCGCCAGGCCCTTCTCGGCGAGTCCGCTCTTCGGAGACGCCAGGACTTCCTTCAGCAGGTCCACTGCGGGGGCCCCGACCACCGGAACCACGGCCTGAAGGATTCCCTTTCGCTGTTGTTCATGGCTCTCCCAGAAGAGGCGCGGCAGCCAGCGACGCAGAGCCTCCGGTTCCGCGGCTTCCAGAAGTGTTCCGGCTGCATCGTCCCGGAGCCTTCCATCTTCGGCCAGATGCTCGCTCAGCCACGATTTCAGCCAGCTGTATCCCTTCCTCGATCCCTTTGGCGCCATTGACTTTCCTTCTCGTTTCGACGATCATCTTGACTCATTATGGTCTCCGACAGCCCGAGCCGAGCCATCCTCGTAGTCGATGACGAATACGCCATTCGGGTGCTTCTGAAAAGCTTCCTGGAGGGGCACGATTACGAAATCCTGCTTGCCGAAAACGGGAAGGAAGCCTTTCAGCTCTTCGAGGCTTTCCAGCCCCATCTGGTGATCTCGGACATCATGATGCCCATGGAGGACGGCATCTCGCTCGTTTCCAGGATTCGGAGCAGGAGCCCTTCCATCAAGGTCGTCTACCTGAGTGCCTGGATCGACGAGACGGACACGGAAAAGAGGCTCAACGAGGAACTCGAGAAACACCCCGATTGCAGAATCGTAAAGAAGCCCTTTGACCTGGATGCCCTCCTGAAGGTGATCGAAGAGCTTTCACCGTAATCGTCGGGCTAGTGTTGTGTCTCAGAAACACCCTTACGGGAGATCGGGGCCTGTCACCGATCTCCCTTCATCTCAACCATTCCTCTTCTGCTTGCCCCACTCGAACGCGCACAGCTATGAGACACAACACTGGCCCGCTCACCTGTCCTTGTAGTGACGCTCGTAGAGATCGAAGAGCTGAGCGTCGATGTCTTCGCGGACCTGCAGATAGTCCTGTGGCCGGCGTCCCGACGATGCGGGCTTCGTTCCGAGCCCTGAACTCGATGTTCCGCCGAGGTCGGGCAGAGGTTTCATCGACAGGGCCGAATCCTCTCCCCGAGGCGGCGGAAGATCGCCTTCCTCTTTCAGCATGGGGATCTCCGGCACGTCGGATTTGCCGGGGGAGCGCGTATCGATCCCGGAGGGCAGCTTGAGCCCTTCGGCACGGGCCGGGGGTGGCGGCACTTCCTTCAAGTCGGCAGGGAACTCATCCGCAAAGGTCGAGGGCGCGGGGCTCGGTTCGTACCCGGAGCGAGGCATCTCCGGTTCGTTCTCCGGTCCATCCAGAAGAAACGGATTCAGGCCCTGTGCAGATGCCGGAGGCGGAGCAGACCGGCTCACCGGCGGGACGTCGGTCGCGGCCGCCTCGGCCGGCGCAGGCTCCGGTGCATCCGGCTCCGGTCCGGGTTCGACGGCTGGCTCGTCCGGTCCCTGAATGGGCGGCAGGGACATCTCGTCCCCTCCCTCTTCGCCCGGAAACTCCAGATCCATGAGGTCGAGCGCGACTCTCATCTCGTCTTCGGGCCCCGGCCCACCCCCCGTCTGACCGCGGCCGGAGCCGACTGGCCCCCCGAAACAGAGGATGACTGTGAGTGCAATCACGACGGAAACGGGTCTCATCCGTTCTGCGGGCTCCACGGGATGTTATCGTTTCAAGGCTCTAACCACTTGGGATTACAATACTAGCACGAACGGGTAAAATAGGGAATCGACAACAGGGCGTGCCCTACTTTAGAAAAGCTTTTCGGGCAAACCCCTTTTCTCGCGCGCGCCCGGGCCTGTTTGACAACCGAGGGGGCAACCACAATAATCCACCCAATGAACCTTTCCCGCGACAAAACGCCTCCTTTCCTGACCATCGGGTTCCTGCTCATCCTATTGTGCGTCGGTGCCTTTCCTCGGTTCCAAGGGCTGGACGAGGCGGGTCCCTTCCTCGCGGATGAATGCGACTACTACCTCGAGTCACAATACATTTATACCGGTCTGCAGGCGATCTACAACAGCTTCCGGCTCTTTCTCGAACAGAGGAGCACCGGCGAGGACGTCTGGAAGCGGGAAGAACAGCTGGAATACATCAAGGAGAACACTCTCGGGAAGTCGCCCTGGCGCGCCAGGGTCGGTCACAATTATCTTCTGGTCCTCGGCATGGTTCTCGGCGCCGATTCCTACCATGTAGGCCACTACGTCTCCGCCCTCTTCGGGCTTCTGACCATCCTGGCAACCTTTCTGCTCGGCCGAAGCCTCTACGGCGACAAGACAGGCCTTCTCGCCGCCGCCCTCGTCGCGCTGTCCGGGTTCGATGTGGTCTACTCCCGCTCCGCACTTCTCGAGGTGGATCTGAACTTCTTTCTTCTCCTTTCAGCCCTGTTCTACGTCAAGAGCCGCAAAGGGTCTTCCGGCCGTGCGCTCCTCTGGATCTGCCTGGCGAGCCTGGCCCTCGGGGTGAGCTTCCTGATCGTGTACCGCACGCTGGTGCCCCTGTTCGTCTTCTGGCTCTTCGAGATCCAGCGGGCATTGTCCGGCCGCCGTGAGGAGGAGAACCCCTGGCTGGCGCGCTTCCTCGGCCTGGCGCTCCCCATGTTCTTCCTCCTTCTTCTCGCCGAACTGCCCTACTATGTGGGCTTCATGGCGAGCAAGATGCTCTCCGTGGTCCCCCCTTTCATGACCTATTTCCAGCAGGTTCTCACCTCCATCATCTTCGTGGGAGGGTACTGCCTCTCCGCAACACAGAAGGTGAGCGAGTTCGCCAATTTCCTTTCCTTCCCCTATCTCTTCTGGAAGATGAACGGCCCGCTGGCCACCGTGGCCCTCTTCGCGGGGTTTGCCTATGCCCTATGGAAGCGATCCTGGGAGGATCTCTTTGTCGCAGCCCTGTTCCTGTTTCCCCTTCTCCTGTTCAGCGTTGTTCAACCCCGTGCACGCTACGGGAGCTTCGCCGTCTGCACGGGAACGATCCTTGCCGCCCGCCTGTTGTGGGACATCGTGGGCGCAGGGAGGACAAAGAGGATCCGCCTCTTCGGCGCCGTACTGGCCGTGTTGCTGGTCGCAGAAGGTATCTGGTACTCGGGGCGGGCGATTCTGGAACCTCCCGGATACAGCCGGGCGATCGACTACATGCGATCCCACAAGGGCATGAAGCACATCTCCTCCTACCCGATCGCGAGTGCCGCGTACGCGGGTTCGCCGAACGTCCTGCTCACCTGGCCGGAGAACGAGGCGGAGCTTCATGCACGCTATCAAGAGGGGTATCACTACGTACTGATGGATTTCATCGAGGTCGCCCTGGACCGCTTCTACTATCTCGTACCGGAGGGTCCGAAGAGGGAAAGGCTGAAGAGAAGCAGGGAGGTGATGACGCGGATCAAGGAGACGGTCTCACCCGTCTTCGTATGTCCGAACCCGCCTGTAGCCTACTTGCACAACGTATTCGAGGTGAACCACAACTTCAGCATGTCCATGGAGTTCTTCAAGCGAATCCGGGACCATGCGGACGTCCTGGTGCCCATTCGCATCTATGACCTGGAGGATTATTTCGCGATGCGGCCGTACGTGAAGTCGTCTTCTGTCCCGCATCCGGCTCTTCCCGCCTCTCCCCCATTGTCACACCGCCATCGCTGAGGACGACTTTCACGCCTGGGGAAGCTTGTCACGCTGCCTCTTGTAGGCCAGCACATCTGCGGGACGATACTTCCAGAACCGGCCCTCCTTGGTCGCTCTGAGTTTCTTGCTCTGGGCCAGCTCGATCACCTCGTCAGGACTGCAGTCCAGCATATGGGCAACGTCCCTCGACCTGAGGACGTATCCTTTCTTTTGCATTCCTTCTCCTCCTGCCTCACGACAAGGCCCTAGACCGAAGTTCCCTTGTAGTTTGAAGGCTAACTGACTGAACTTACGGTGACA
>CAYZMM010000037.1:48541-60436 GCA_964479535.1 uncultured Thermodesulfobacteriota bacterium | reverse complement strand
AAGAACATCGGGAAAGCTATATCTTTGGGCGTTAACGTGTCGCTGTAGTACTAGGAGGCTGCCCAAAAAGTCCCATCTGCGGCGTTCGGCTTCATCCCTCGTCATTCGACGTACAGGAAGTACGCCTCATGCCTCGGGATCTCGCCTGCCTTGCATCTGGAACTTTTTGAACAACCTCCGGCAGGCACTTCTTCAGCCTGCTAGTGGGCTGTACAAGAGGGAACATCAGGAAGGATTGCCCGGCATTTGGGGAAAGCGGCCGGTTTCAGGTACTTCGTCCAGGAGCAGGGGCGGGGCATGAAGATACCGGGTAGCCCTTCTCTTCCCTTCTATGTCCCCGTAGACCCGTTCCACCTGCTCAGGGCTGAGTTCGGCGGCGGCGGCAACCTCTTCCGGCGGTATACCGTGATTCTTGCCGTACAGACACAAATCCATCTTGTCGTACGGAACGGAGAAGTAGAATTCCTCCTGGCTCTGGGGCATGGAGTAGGTATCGGTGGTTGGGGGGCGACTCCGGATCTCCTCGGGCACGCCCAGGAACTCGGCCATCTGGTAGACCTGGGTCTTGTAAAGGTGGGCGATCGGCTTCAAGTCCGCAGCTCCGTCTCCGAGCTTGACGAAGAATCCCTGGTCGTACTCCTGCCGGTTCGGAGTGCCCGCCACCGCAAAGTTCAATCGATCCGCATGGTAGTACTCGAGCATCTTCCGAACACGCTGCTTGAAGTTCGTCGCAGCCACGATTTCCAGGTAGGCCTTCGGCGAGAGCCGCTTCTCCGTCTGTTCGCCGTCCGGTGACTGAACCACCAACGAGAAGAGCCTGTACTTGTCACTGTCCGTTACCTTCGGGAGGACAATCTTGCACGTATAACCAGGCCCGTATTCCGGGATCACGCTTCGAATCGCCTCGTCCCTCGCGCGATAACATCCCAGCACGTCCAGCGCCCCGGAAATGTCTTCGTGTACGGACGGGATGCCAAGGAAGTCCACTGCGAGGCGGCTCAGGCGGAGGGTATCGTCCGAGGAATCCTTCTCCGGCAGGAGCAGCCCCAGCACACGTTCCTTGCCCAGGATCCGGGCACAGATGGCGGCCACGACGCTGCTGTCGATACCGCCGGACACGGCCACGACCGCCCCCCTCTTCTTGAAGTGATCGAAGATGATGCCCCGCATCGATGGGCCGATCTTCTCCAGTTCCTTCTCGCAATCCAGCTTGAGCGTTTCCAGGGAGAAGGTTTTTCTCTTCTTCACGATCGATACTCCTGTCGCTGTGAGTGGTCGGTTCCCGGCGGGCTAAGCACGTGATCTTCTGTCTACAACCATACAAGGTTTTCTATTGCGATTGCATGAAGGACGAAAGTCCTCCACGAAATGTCGGTGGATGATCTGAGAAGAGAGAACCCCGACAAGGGCCATTCCGTTGACCTCGCTCGGTTCTCGCGCTGTTTCCAGCCTGTTCCGCAGTCGCTCCACTTTGCTGCAGTCAAACATTCCGGCTTTCCGGAGAGAGGTTTCGGACAGATACTCGTCTATCTGATGTCTTGTCTCCGGATTCATCAGGGCCTGCTTGATTGGCGCTCTATAGGGATGCTTCGGCCGTCCGGTGATGTCCGGAGGAAGGATTTCTCTGAAGGCCTTCTTCAGGATGTGCTTCTCATCCAGGCCTCTGATCTTCCACTTGGGCGGGACTCTGGCCATGAACTCGAGGATCCTCGGATCCAGGTAGGGCAGCCGGATCTCTACCGAATGGGCCATGGCAACCCTGTCTCCCTGAGAGGAGAGCAGGTAATTGCTCAGAAAAACCGAGATTTCGAGAAACTGCGCCCTCGCAAGGTAGTCCCAGTCGGAATAGGCTGGGGGCAGGATCTGACGAACCTCTTCGTACCCGTCGTATGCCCCTATATCCGCCTTGAGTTCCTCTGAGAAGAAGGTCTTCGTCTTGCTCGTATTCTCCCACCGTATCATATGCGAGAACAGGGGATCGTCCGGCTTCTCCAGCCCTCTGGCAAAGAACCCTTGAAGGGTCTTGCGAAGTCGATCGTTCTTGAAGATATAGGGATAAAGCCTGCCGATCAGGGCAGGGCCTCTTCCGGAATGGGGGTTCCGGGCCCAGTACCGCCTCACCTTGGCTTCTCGGAAGATGTTGTAACCGCCGAAGACCTCGTCGGCGCCCTCGCCGGTGAGAACCACCTTCAGATCCCTCTCCCGCACCAGGCCGGACAGCAGGAAGAGCGGAACAGGGGCTGTGCGGAGCAGAGGCTTTTCGCAGTGCCACAGGACCCTGGGAAGGGAGGAGCCGATCTCTTCGTTGTTTGCCAGAAGCTCGTTGTGGTTCGCCTTGAGGAAAGACACCATCGACTGCTGGTGCTTCCCTTCGTCGAACCCGTCCTCTTCGAAGCGAATGCCGAAGGTGCTCACATCGCGATCGAACTTACGGAGTACCAGGGACGTGATCCCTGATGAATCCAGCCCCCCGCTCAGGTAGGTCCCGATCGGAACGTCCGCCCGCAGTCGGATCCGAATCGCATCGGTCAGAAGCTCTTCGATTCTTTCGCAGATCTCGCCCTCGGAAGCGTCCATGTGCTCGTTGCGCGGGAGGAAAGGGATCTCCCAGTACTTCCTCACCGTCATTCGGCCTCTGGAAATCTTCAGCCAGTGGCCGGGCGGGAGCTCTTGGACGTGTTTAAATGTGTTGTACCCGGGCAGGGTCGTCCAGAAGGTGAAGATCTGGTCCAGGGCGATCGGATTGATTTCACGTCGGGTGCCTTCCTTCATGAAGATCGACTTGACCTCTGAGGCGAACACAAAGGAACCGTCGTGAAGAGCGTAGTGCAGGGGTCGGATTCCGACGCGATCGCGAGCGATAAACAGTTCCTGCTTCTTGCTGTCCCATATTGCGAAGGCGAACTGGCCGTTCAGCTCGGCCGGACAGTCACAACCCATTTCTTCGTATAAATGAAGGATGACTTCCGTGTCGGAGTGGGTGTAGAAGCGATGGCCCTTCTTCAGAAGGTCCTCTCTCAGCTCGGGGTAGTTGAAGACCTCCCCGTTGTAGATGATCCACAGGGTTTCGTCTTCGTTGTGAATCGGTTGCGTGCCACCGGCGAGGTCGATGATGCTCAACCTTGACTGCCCCAATCCGACCCGGTCATCCAGGTAGAAGCCCTCCTCATCAGGCCCTCTGTGGTGGACTACGGCGATCATGCGCTCCAGGGTCTCGAGGGAGATTCTCCCGCTTTCCTTCATCTGCAATATGCCGGCGATGCCGCACATGCCCTTCCCTTTCGTCGCACAAGTGTTCTATCATACTCTTAAATGATCTCTTTCGACAAGAACAGGAAAGAGCTTGAACAGGTCGCGCTGAACGCCTTCATAGGAGAGGGAAGAGCCATGTTCAACAGGAGCGAGGACGTAGAGCCGGTCCACATGATCGAAGGCGTCGAGAGAAGGACCCTCACGTACGGGGACCACATGCTGCTGGTCGAGTTCACCCTTCGGGCCGGATCCGTGTTCCCGGAACACGCGCATGCCTACGAACAGATCGGATACCTCTGCAAGGGCTCCGGAAGGCTCTGGATCGGGGACGAATGCCGGGAGATCGCACCGGGCTCGAGCTGGTGCATCCCGGGAGATGTTCCGCACAAGGCGGAATTCACAGAGGACTCGGTCGCACTGGATATCTTCCACCCTGCACGGGAAGACTACCTGCCCGAGTAGCTGCCGCGACACGGCGACGGCTGCCAGCGAACTTAGGAGGCTGTTGAAAAAGTCCCATCTGCGGCGTTCGGCTTCATCCCTCGTCATTCGACGTACAGGAAGTACGCCTCATGCCTCGGGATCTCGCCTGCCTTGCATCTGGAACTTTTTGAACAGCCTCCGGCAGGCACTTTTTCAACGGCCTGTTAGGGCCTGTTAGGGACGTTGTTAACTTCGTTAACTTTCGACTGAAAGTTAACGAAGTTAACAACGTCCCCTGTAGCTCTCTTCGCATGACGGCAACAGAGCCCTATGAGTAGGAGAAGAGTCTGCGCCAGAAGCTGCGCTTCCTGGGGCGTTCCTGGTCCGACACGGGCTCCGGCACCTCCACGTGAGCCCCGTCCAGGATCCTCGCGGGCCTCTCCTCAAAGATCCGCAGCGCTTCGTCGGGGCCGGCCTCTGCTTCAACGACCTTCCTCGCCTCTGCGAGTCTGGGCGATCGTCGGCCCGTGTTGTGAGCGTCGGTGGAAACGAGATGGGCCATCCCGGCTCCCAGCAGGCGGTGGGCGCAGCCTTGCACGCGGGACCCGAAATCGCCTGTCAGGCTTCCCGCCGTGATCTGTACCAGACAGCCGGCACGGACCAGATCGTTCAACAGGGCCGGCTTCTGCTGGATGGCGATGTTCCGCTCCGGGTGGGTGATGATCGGGGTGACCCGTTTGAGTTGCACCTGGAAGATGAGCTCGCCGGTCCCTTCGGGCACGATGTCCTGCGGAAGTTCCAGGAGGAGGTGCCGGCCGAGGTCCGCCAGGGTGATCAGCTCGCCCCGGTCCAGACAACCCGGAACGGACCGGTCCATGTGCACGTCCGCACCGGGAAGGATCTCCAGCGGGATCGATGCCTCGCGCAGGGCCGCGACCACGCGCTGCACGCCCTCCAGAACGTCGTCGCGGTCGACCGAGAACATTCCGCTCAGCATGTGGGGAGTCGCCACGATGGTCCGGATACCGTCCTCCACGGCAATCCGGCACATCTCCACCGACTCCTTCATGGAAGACGGCCCGTCGTCCAGGCCGGGCAGGATGTGACAATGAAGGTCGATCACGGCAACGCCGTTCGGCATCAAACGGGGAGATCGGTCTGATCGTGCGGGCTCGTCTCTTCCAGGCGCGTCTCGGAATCCTTCCGGCCCCAGGGTCTCCAGGCCTTCCTGGAAGCTTTTGAGGTCGTGTCCTTCCCGCCTTCGGGCGCCCGCTGGTTGGACCGCTTCTTGCCCCGCTTCTTCGGGTCCTCTTCGCTGTCCCCGTAGTAATAGTACTGGCTCGAATAGTAGTAGTATCCGTCGTAGCCGTAGGCTCCCCTCGGCGTATCCGCATTGTTGAGAATCACGCCCAGCATAAGGCCCTGGGTTCCCTGCAGAAGCTCGGAGGCCCTCTGGGCAAGCTCCCGCTGGGTCGTGAACCCCCGGACCACAACGAGCCCGCCCCCCACGAAGTGCATCAGGATGGTGGCGTCCGTGACATTGACCACGGGAGGGGTGTCGAAGATGATCCGGTCGAACATCTCTTCCATCTCGCCCAGCAGCCCCCGCATCCGCCCTGTGGCAAGCAGCTCGGCCGGGTTGGGGGGACGGGGCCCGGAGGGAAGCACGTACAGATTGTCGACTTCCGTCCTCTGCACCACCTCGCCGAGCCGCAGGGCGTCTTCCGAGGTGAGCAGGTTGCTCAGGCCCACGGTGGGCGAGAGGCCGAAGGTCTTGTGGATCCGGGGCTTCCGAAGGTCACTGTCGACCAGGAGCACCCGTTTGCCCGCCTGGGCGAAGGTGAGCGCCAGATTGATGCTCACGAGGGACTTGCCTTCCAGAGGCGAGGGGCTGGTCACCAGGATGGTGCGAACACCCTGTGCCCCGGTCGAGAAGCTCAAAGCCGTGCGCAGGGACCGGAAGGCCTCTGCCAGGGCGGACCTGGGCCGATCGATGGCGAGCATGTCATAGCTCGACCGCTCCATGTTCAGAGCCTCTCCGTTCAGCTCCTCACGGAGAGCGGGAACGTAGCCGAGGACGGGCAGGCCGGTGGCCTGTTCCGCATCGTCCCGCGTCTTGACCGTGGTGTCGAGGTACTGCAGGAAGAAGGCGAGCCCGATACCGAGCATGGGGCCGAGGAGCAGCGCCAGCCCGATCGCCTGCGCACGCTTCGGCTTCGCCTTTTTCACCGGGGTCTTCGCCGGGGCGATGACGAAGATGTTGTCCTCCTCGGTTCCGGCTGCGGTCGAAATCTCGATCTCGTCGATGCGCTGGATGATGGCTCGATAGGTTTTGTGCACGGTGTCGTAGGCATCCTTCAGCTCCTGATACGCCACGCGCAGCTTGTCCAGGTTCATGACCTCGCCCTGCTGCCTCTCGAGGGCTTCCAGGATCTCCTGCTCCTGGTTCTTGGAGCGCTGGTATTCCAGGTGGGTGGCACTCAGGATGCTACGGACGTCCATCTCGATCTTGTCCCGAATCGCCTTCAGCTTGGCACGTGCCGAGAGCAACTGCGGGTGATTGGCACCGAACCGCTTGCTCAGCTCGCTGATCTCCTGTTCCGTGCGGATCCATTCCATCTTCAGGTCCCGCATGGTGGGGCTGTCCACCACCTCCGGGAGATCCTCCAGGGCCGTCCTGCTCTCCAGGGCATGTCCGATCGACTGGATGCGGCTCTGCAGTTCGATCCGCTTGTTCTGGACCTCGGTCAGTTCGCGGTTCAGGTCCTTAAGCCGCTCCACCACGATGTTCTGGGATTGCTCCAGCGAAACGGTGCCGTGCTCGATGCGGAAGGCCTGCAGGGCCTCCGCCTTCTCAGCCACCTTCGGGCGCAGTTCCTCGGCCTTCCTCTTCAGGGCGGCCAGGCCGCCTCCGGTCACGCCGAGTCGTCGCTCCCGGTATTCCTGAATGTAGGCCTCCACCAGGTAGTTCACGACCTCCGCCGACACCTTCGGGTCGGTCCACTCGAAGGAAACCTCCACGAGACGGGTCCTCCTCACCGGACTGACCCGGAACCTCTTGGTGAAGGCGGGAACGGGATCCTTCGAATCCCGGTACGCCTCGTGCTCGCCGAAGTCGAACCGGGCGAAAACCTTCTCCATCAGCGGCCGGCACGTGAGCAGGTTGAACTGGGTCTCCATGAACTCGCGGCGCGCGATCTCGCTTCCGGCGAACTGAGACAGCGTGGGATCGTAGACGTCCTGGAAATCGGTGACCTTGATCTTGGTGGGTTCAATCAGAAGCAGAGCGGTCGCGCGATAGGTCGGTGTCAGGATGAACACGGTCAGGGCGGTCGCGAAGACCACCAGCAGAGACACCCCGACGACCACCCATCTTCGCATGAACAGCACGCGAAGGTAGTCCTTCAGGTGGGGCTCCTCCACCCCTCCGGCCAGCCGTCCCCTCACCCCCGGGTCCGGCCTGGCCTCTTCCCTTTCCTCTCCGGAACGAAAATCCATTCAGGACGATTCCAGATGGAGCCCGCCTAGGGGCTCACCGACGGCGGCTGGTACGTCGTGTCCGATTCGTGATCCGCAATCTTCCAGGCGGCGAAACCGACGAGAAGCACGCCTCCCGCGATGGCCACGACCAGGGGAACGCTCAGGCCGGCAACGGCCCCGGCATTGTAAGGCTCCGTCGTGGTGGGAATCATGGCGTTCACCACCGTGTTGTTGCTCGACGGCTCGACCACCAGCGAAACCTTCTGCATGTCCGCGATGACCATGGTGTAGGTTCCTGCGGCAAGGTCCTCGATCGTGTAGGCGCCGTCCTTGCCCGTGGTCGCCGCATGCCTGGCCTTGCCCGCGGCATCCAGAAGCTTCACCGCCTTCCCTTCCAGGGGTTTGTCATCCAAGTCCATGATCTTGCCCGTGAGGACACCCGGCTTCACCTCCACCACGGCACTCTTCTGCGCTGCGTAGCCCGCACTCAGTCCGAAGACCGAGTACGTGGCGAATGCCACCGCGGTCAGCAGAGAAAGCAGTGCTCGTCCTCTCATTTTGGTTCCTCCCCTTTTCTGTTTGAGTGGTGCTCTGTTTCCTTCCTCTTCACCCGGACCCGTCTTCGTCCACTGTCCCTCACCGTCCCTGGAACCCCTTGGAGACGGTTCAAAAAGTCCCATCTGCGGCGTTCGGCTTCGTCCCTCGTCATTCAACGTACAGGAAGTACGCCTCATTCCTCGGAACTTCGCCTGCCTTGCATCTGGAACTTTTTGAACCGTCTCCAACAGCCACTTTCTCCTTGGGCTGCTATGGGCCCCAGTCTCCTTGGATCGGCATCTTCGCGGCCTTTCTTTACAGGCACGCTCAAAGATCGGGATCGATCTCCACAGACTCCTTCTTCAGCCGAATGGCCTCCTGCTCGCGGATTCGAGCCGCGCCTCTCTCCTCCTCCTGTTCTTCTGCGAACCGCTCCTGCCTTTGCCGGGACACCTCCTCCAGGCGGAGCAGCTCTTCCTCCCGCCGCTCCAGACGGATTTTCCGCTCCTCGTAGCCGATCTTCTGGTCGCTGACACGGGAATCCACGATGCGTTCCTCACGGCCCTCCATTCGAAGATCGACCCGCATGCTGTCCCGCTCCCCTCGAGCGAGCCCCTCCACGGACCTCGAATCTTGTGTCAGGCCGGCTTCCGGCCACAATATGCAGGACAGGCAGAAGCTGCAAAGAGCAAAGAGGACCCTCTGCAGGGTGAGGGTGCGGGGTAAATGACGGTTCGTGAAAGCCATTTCAGGGGTCGCCTTCAGGGTTGGGCAGGCCTCTGCCCGGCCGGTGTCCGAATCCTGTTCGTGGGATGTAAGGGCCGATTACGATATCGCAACTACGACCCGTCCACGATATTTAAAGCGAAATTTCAAGAATGTCAAGTTAAAAAGCGGTTTTTCTTGAAAAAGAAGGGCTCAACCCTATCCGCCTCCTCAGCGGAAAGCACGGCCTCCTCCTTTCGGTTCATGCACGATTCGGGCCGTCCGGTGCCTCGCAGCTCCGCACAAAGGCTTCGATCCTGCTTTCCAGGAGCCGTTCGGCCTCGCGGAGCTCCTCGGCCGAGGAAAAATCGGATGCCAGGCTCAGGAGGATGGCATCGTAGCGCGACCTGTCACAGCCGATCCGCTCGTACGCAATCCGCGCCTCCCGGTACTCGTCCTCGGCCAGACAGTACTTGCCGAAGCGTCCCTCATCGTTGGACCGAAAGGGCCACGAAAGCTTCAGTGCGAAGAACTCCCTCAAGGCCTTCCGCGCGGCAGGACGGGACACCGCGGCCAGGGGAGGCTCCTCGCCGATCCGTTCCGCTGAAAGGCGGAAGAGGCCCTTGCACAGGTCGATATCCGTGATACAGATCCCGTACAGATACCAGTCGTCCAGGCTGAGCACCACCGCCCGTTTCTCGGTGTCGCTGAGCTTCTGAAAGCTCAGGCAGAGGTGTCCGTCGCAGAGTTCCGAGCCATAGAAGGAGCAGCCGCGGAGATCTTCCCCATCGTGCTGGCCGGGATGGAGCAGGCACCCCACTCTGCGGCACTGCGGATCCAGGAACCCGAGGAATTCGCAGTTGTAGATCGTCTCCAGCCGCTTTCCCTGGTCCTCGGAACCGCGGACCCACTCGCTGAACCGCTTCAAGGCCTCCGGGGAGGTTCTTTGGAGCCTGCGGAAGGCATCGGTCCTGCGCTTCAGCCGCTGAACCAGATTCGCCCGATTCGAACCCCGGTAGTTGTACAGGCCGCAGCACGCGCCGCAGGACTTGCCCGGATCAGGCTGGCAAAGATGAGGAGTTTCCATGGGTGGAGGGGGATACTTTGACGCTGAGAGGGGTATTAGGCCGAGCTTCCGCCAGACACCGCCTTTCAGAGCAATTCGTTCAGGATGCTCTCCTGGAGAAGACGATCGGCAATCGACTTGCTGTCGAACTTCAGGGTGCCCTTCCGGAGCCCCTGCTTGATCTCGTCCACCTTGTCCCTGCGAACGTCCGGTGCTTTCTCGATCAGGGCCAGGACCCTCTGTGCAACCTCGATCCGAGACGGTTCCTGCAGCCGGTCCCTGGGGGAGGGCCTCTCGGCCGGGCTCTCTCCAGACCGGTCCGACTCTTCGATACGCTCCCGTCGATGCCGAAACGCCTCGAGCAGAAGATCCATTTCCAGCATTCCGTTTCCCCGTATTCCCTGCTGCAGGTTGTCTCAAGGAGATCCGACCTGCCTACATGTACAACTTTCCGTGCAACAATTCAAGCAAAATCCATGTCTCTTTCGGACCGGGCCGCGGTCCTTGCCCCTGCGATTTTCCACGCAGTTGCCCTCATGAGTGGATCGACCCGTTCCCAAAAAAACCTAAGAATTGTATTGACAAGTCACTGTAGAAATGATTAGAAAGGGGCTAATTTTCTTACCTTAAGGTTCGTGTAACATCCTGAAGAGGTGGGAATCGATCTTGAATTGCATTTGAATTCCGAGGAATACGCAAAGAAAAGGAGAGGGGAAGATGAGCAAGAAGCTGGTCGGTCTGGCGTTAATCACGGTATTTCTTATGTGCATTCCCCTGAGCGCAGTCGCCGAAGAGGAAGCTGTCCCCATCACCCTGCGGGAGGGCGGTTTCTACCTGACGCCCATGGCGGGAGGGATTTTCTACCTGGATGACGGCGACGCCGACCTGGATGATCATGCGATCTTCGGAGGGAGGATCGGCTATGTGCTCACGGAGAGGTGGGCCCTGGAGGCAACTCTCGACTATAGTTTCACGCAGTACAACGGCCCGGATCAACTCATGGCGGGCTTTCAGGAGCCGTACCAGGACCTCAACGCGAACAACTTCTTCATGACCGCGAACGCGCTGTACAACTTCGAACCGGTCCTGAAGAACAAGCGCCTGACCCCTTATGCGCTTGCAGGAATCGGCGTGGGCCACCACGAGACGAGCCTGACGGATGATCCGACCGGCTTCCTGGGGCAGGTCGGCGGAGGCGTCCACTACGGTTTCACCGACAACATTCTGCTGCGCGGTGAGGTTCGCGCCCTGTTCAACACGGACCCCTCGATGGCCAACCTGATCGTGCAGGTCGGGCCCGCATTCCACTTCGGAGGTGCCAAGCCCGCGCCCCCGCCGCCGCCCCCGCCGGTATGGAAGGACTTCGACGAGGACGGCGTGCCGGATCATCTGGACAAGTGCCCGACCACACCGAAGGGTTGTGTCGTGGACAAGGACGGCTGCCCCCTCGACGCGGACGTGGACGGCGTGTGCGACGGCCTGGACGAGTGCCCGGACACCCCGCTCGGCACGGCGGTGGACGAGAAGGGTTGCCCGATCAAGCCTGAGACGGTGGCCCTGAGCTGGGCCGAGGGACTTACCTTTGCACTCGGAAGCGCCACGTTGACACCTCAGGCAGAGAGCGTCCTGGACGGACTGGTGGACCTGGCGAACAAGCACCCGGACACGGTCGTGGAGATCGGCGGCTACACGGATTCCACCGGCTCTGCCGTCTTCAACCAGCGGCTCTCCGAGCAGCGTGCCATGGCGGTGCGGAATTACATGGTGCTGAAGGGAGTCCCACCGGACCGGCTCATCGCGGTGGGCTACGGCGAGACGAACTTCGTCGCCACGAACGACACCCCTGAAGGCAGGCAGCAGAACCGCAGAGTGGAGTTCAAGTTCCTCGGGCAGGATGCGCTCGGACTGCCCGTGCTTCACTTCAAGCTGGGCAAGAGCGAACTGACGGACGAATCCATGAGCGATGTGAACGTCATCGCCGAGAAGCTGAAGGCCCGTCCGAACGTGAGAGTCGTCATCACCGCCTACACCGACTCCACCGGCTCGGCGGAACTGAACAAGCGCCTCTCCCTGAAGCGGGCCCAAATGGTGAAGGACATGCTCGTAGCCAAGGGCGTCGCCTCGGAGAATCTCAAGGCGATCGGCAGGGGCGCCACCAACTTCCTGACCACGAATGCGACGCAGGAAGGCAGGGAGATGAACCGGCGGGTCGAGCTCACCATCTTCTGGGCGAGCGGCTGGTAGGAGGGCGGCTCCGGTACAGGAGACCCCGGGAAACCAGACACACGAAGCCCGGTGACGACCATCGAAGTCGTCACCGGGCTTTTTTTCTTCTGCACCCGTTCGGGGACAGCCACCCGAAATTGGGGACAGCCACCGATTTCCCTGTGGCGCCACCTAGTATGTCGGGGTCAGTTCGGTATGTCGGTATG
>CAYZMM010000037.1:0-48441 GCA_964479535.1 uncultured Thermodesulfobacteriota bacterium | reverse complement strand
TCGGGGTCAGTTATGTCGGGGTCAGTTATGTCGGGGTCAGTTATGTCGGGGTCAGTTATGTCGGGGTCAGGCTTTCACTTTTCACTTTGCACTTCCGGAACTGCAAAGTGAAAAGTGAAAGCCTGACCCCGACGTTGCCGTGCAATCGGCGGTTCACGTGCGGACGAGGGTGGGGCGGGGCCTGGAAGGATCACCGTCCCATTCGGAACCGTCCGAGGCGAAGAGCCGCTTCCAGAAGAACTGGAGCGACCCGACCGGGATCTCCTCGGGTATGGACCCGAGCAACTCGCAGGCGAGCCTGCTGAAGGCCCGGCTGGAAGCGGAATCCGGATACAGTTCCACCACCGGCTTCTGGCAGCGAACCGCCTCTGCAATGCGCCGGTCATGAGGAATGTTTCCGAAATGGCCGACCGATACGCCCAGAAACCTCTGCGACGCCTCTCGGATCCGATCCAGCACACGGGAAGCCTCCTCCTCCCCCTTGACGGAGTTCATCAGGACCTTGAAGGCCTTCCGCTGGTACCTGAGGGCCAGGATCTTCATCAGCACGTACGCATCGGACATGGACGTCGGTTCGGGACAGATGACCACGATGTTGTCGTGGGACACGATGTTGAAGAAGAGCACGTTCGGAGAGATCCCCGCACCGGTGTCGATCAGAACCACATCGAAGTCTTCCTCCAGCTCCTCGGTCTCGCAGAGGAGCCTCAACTGCTGCTCTTCCGTCAAGGCGGCGAGTTCCTGCACGCCGAAGCCGGCAGGAAGGATCGTGATTCCCTCCGGACCGGGAAAGAGCACCTCCCTCAACCGCATCTCCCCGAACAGAACGTGCGAGATGTTGTACTGGGGGACGAGCCCAAGCAGGATCGGGACGTTCGAGAGTCCCAGGTCCGCGTCGAAGACCAGGACACGCAAGCCTCTGCGCTGGATCTCGACCGCAAGATTGATCACGACGTTCGTCTTGCCGACGCCGCCTTTTCCGCTGGAGATGGAAAGCACGTAGGGGCTCCTCCGGGCCAGGGGCTCGGAGGGGCAGGTAAAGGGCCGCGCAGCGTTGCCGTGGGATAGCGTTTGCACGTTCTCTCCTTCGTGAGATGCGGTTCGTCAAGGGTCTGTCCGCCACGAATCTGCAAGACCTATGCCGCAGGGGGTCGACGCGCAACGCCTTCGGGGGGCGCAAAGAAAACGTTTCTATTCTGGCTTCTTATACGACGTGAGAGGGGTTGGATGGCCGCGATCGGGGCCCCGGTTTCGGAGGGGGTGTGAGGGCGGGCTGCAAAGATGTTCCTGTGGCCGTCAAGGCTTTGACTGTATCGTGTGTTCCGAAAAGGGCCTCCCCTGGAGAAGCGGCTACTCTTCCTCCGATTCCAGTCGTCGCCTCTTGATCTTCTCGACCAGCGTGGTCCGGTTCAGGCGCAACAGGTCCGCCGCCTTGTTCTTGTTCCCGTGGGTCCGCTGCAGGGCCTGGGTGATCAGCTCGTTCTCGAATCGCGAGACCGCCGTGCGAAAGCAGATCCCCTCCGAGGGAAGCGACATGACCGGGGAGGAGACATCCGGACCCTGGTCCAGGTACCGACCCTGGATGTCGTCGAGCCCGATGGTCCCCTCGCCCTTGAGGATGACGAGCCGTTCGAGCAGGTTCTCGAGTTCGCGAACGTTGCCCGGCCAGGAGTAGCCTTTCAGGTAGTCCATCGCCTCTTCATCGAAGCCGAGGATGTTCCCTCGAAGACGCTGATTGAAGATCTTCAGGAAGTGATCGCAGAGAAGAGGGATGTCCTCCACCCGCTCGCGCAGGGGCGGCAACTGGATCTGGATGACGTTCAGCCGATAGTACAGGTCCATGCGGAACTTCTTCTCCTCGATGAGCTTGCGCAGGTCCTGGTGGGTGGCGGCGATCACCCGCACGTCGACCTGCAGCGTCTTCGTGCTGCCCACGGGCTCGAAGGACTGCTCCTGGATGACGCGCAGCAGCTTGGTCTGCAGGTGAGGGCTCATGTCGCCGATCTCGTCGAGAAAGATCGTTCCCTTGTCGGCCAGGGAGAAGCGCCCGGGCCGTGAGTAGAGGGCGCCGGTGAAGGCCCCTTTGACGTGTCCGAAGAGCTCGCTTTCGAGAAGGTTCTCTGGGATCGACCCGCAGTTCACCGGCACGAGCGGCTTCGATGCCCTCGGACTGCCTTCGTGCATGGCCCGGGCAACCAGTTCCTTGCCCGTGCCGCTCTCGCCCGTGATCAGAACGGTGGAGTCCGTGGGCGCCACGCGCTCGATCAGACCGTAGACCGTCTGCATGGCCGGCGAGTCGCCCACGATGGGCGAGCCCTTCCCCTTCCGGGCGCCGCGACTCGTGTACGACTCCCGGGATTGCTGAACCGCGGAATTCGCCAGGTCCAGCACCTCTTCGTTGTCGAAGGGCTTCGTCATGAAATGGAAGGCGCCCTGCTTCATCGCCTCCACAGCGGTCGTGATCTCCCCGTAGGCCGTGATCATGACGATGCTCATGCCTGGCTTCTTGCCCCGCAGCCTTCGGATCAGCTCCATCCCGTCCATTTCCGGCATCTTGAGGTCGACGAAGGCGACCGAGAAGTCCTCGTCCTTGCAGGCCCGCAGGGCCTCCATCCCCGACCCGCACGTGGTCACGAGGAACCCCTTCGTCTCCAGCAGTCGCCGCAGGGCCTTCTGCACGACCACATCGTCGTCCACCACCAGAATTCTGCCGCCTTCCCTGTTCATTCCTGCCCTCGCTTTGCTGTCCGGGGTGTGATGATACCAGAAAAGCCCCCTCCTTTTCCAAGACCCTGCCGGAAGCTCGCTCACTTCTGGGTGACGGGGAATTCCAGCAGGAAGGTCGTCCCCTGGGCCGTGCTCGAGGCGACATCGATGGAGCCGCCAAAGGACTCCATCAGCTTCCTGCAGATGCTCAGTCCCAGGCCGGTACCCTCCCCCGGCCCCTTGGTCGTGAAGAAGGGCTCGAAGATCCTCTTCATGTCCTTCGGAGAAATGCCCGGACCCGAGTCCCGGACGGAAAGAAGGACCCGGTCTCGGCCCTTCTCCTTTGCCCGACGGGCCTCGATCTTCAGGACTCCACCCTCATCCATGGCGTCCAGGGCATTGGAGATGAGATTGACCAGGATCTGATGCAATGGATCCGGATGAACAGGGATCCGCGGCAGGGACGCAGCAAGCTCCTTTTCCACCCGGGTGCCTTTCGTCTCGAGTTTCGGACGCAGGAGGCTCAAAGCCTGATCCACCACTTCTTCGAGACCGATCGGCTCGTGGGCACCCGTCTCCGGCTTCCGTGCAAAGGCGAGAAGGTCCTCCACGATCTTCTTGCATCGAAGGGCGGCATGCTCGATGTTCTTCACATCGTCCACATGGGAAAGGCCCGGATCCATCTCCTTCAAAAGGATCTGACTGAAGGAGAGAACACCGCTGAGCGGGTTGTTCAGCTCGTGGGCAACCGCAGCGGCCAGCTGGCCGAGGACCCCCATCTTCTCCGCTTGAACGAGCTTCTGCTGCATCCACTTGTACTCGGTAATGTCTTTCTCATAGACCGCCACCGACTCCACGTTTCCCGAAGGGTCCCGGATCGGGTAGCTCGAGACCTGAACGATCGCATCCCGCTCTTCGCGAAACAACTCCGCCGTTGCTTCCTGCCCCGTCTCCAGGGTCTCTACGGCGGGGCAGGAAACGCAGATCTCCTCTCGAGAGGCGAGCAGGAGGTGGCATCTCTTCCCGTGCAGGCCCTCCAGCGGCACACCGCCAAGTTCGGCCAGAAGCCGGTTGCCCCTGCGCACGACCCAGTCCCGGTCGATGATCATCACCACGTCACGGATCGCATCGGCGGTCCTCTCCCACTCCTTCTTGGCCAGCAGCACGTTCTCGAACAACCTCGCCCTGTCCAGGCTTGCCGCGAGCATGTCGGTGCACACCGAAACCGCGTTCAGGTCCTCTTCCCCCCAGGCGCTCTTCTCGAGCTTTGCTCCGGCGAGGACCACCCACCCTTCAGGACCCGAGCCGCCGGAGAGGTGGATGGCCGCCTGGAGAGCGAGGGAATCCGTGTCCGAGCCCTTACCCGTCTTCCGGCCGCGGGCTCCTTCCTTCCCTTCCCCCTGGAGGGCCGTGCCTTTCAGGATCCCCGTCTTCTTCCCTCTTCCCTTTCCCCTGGCGGCAACCCCTTCCAGCAGCTCCTTTTCCTCCGGCGTCAGCGCCTGCCATCCGAGGGTCGTGATGCCTCCGGACGTGCGCTCGCACAGAGACACGCGCTTCGGGCGTTCCTCCCCCTCTTCGAGGAAGAGGAAGTAGAGCCTCTCCGACCAGGGCCAGATCGTCCGGAGGGCGTTCACGTAGGCATGGATCTGTTCCTGGGGGTGGGCCACGGTGCTCAGCTGCTTGCCCAGGGCGACGACAACCGAGAGGTAATCCGTGGAGTGTCGTTCATGACTCCGTTCGTTCCCCATGAATGCGATCCTCTCACCTCGCTGCAGATTCGCCTCGAACATGCTCGAGCAGGTCGTCCACCGCCTGGCAGAACCCGAGGGGCCCTGCCCCCGCAAGGAACCGGAGGTTCTCTTCCCTCGGGATATCCGGATCGTAGCTTCCGCCCGCCTGTTTCACCAGGTAGGCCCGGTCCGCGGCCCTGAACATGGGCAGATCGTTCGCCGCGTCCCCGACGGCGGCCGAAAGCACCTTTCCGAGCCCCTCTTCTTCGTAACGTTCCCGAAGGTAACGAGCCGCCTTGCCCTTGTCGGACGGGCCGTGGACATGAAAGAACCGCCCGCCACGGGTGAGTCGCATTCCCTGTTCCGTGATCTGCTTCTCGAGGGCGGCGATCTCGAGCCGGCCGGGATCCCCCTCGATCCAGAAGGGCTCGTCAAAGTCCCTCCTCCCCGCCCGTCTCGCCTCATCCCGGGGAAGGCCCGTCTTCCGGGAGATCTCCTCCGGCGTTGCTTCGGAAAGGGGCCGCACGCGCAGGCCGACGCGCCCGGCCGCCCCCAGAAGCACACCGAGCACCTTCTCGTGGCGCGCCCCGAGCGTTACCTTCCAGAACCGTTCCCCCCTTTCTCCGCCGGGAGGACCCTCCCAGTGATCCAGAGGAAGAAACACGCCGCCCCCGTTTTCCGCGATGAAGGGGACGGCCGGGTGGGACGCGTACCTGTCGTGGATGCGGCGCATCTCCGCACCGGTCTTGCTCGAAGAGAAGATAACGGGAATGCCCGCCTCCCGGCACTTCTCGAGGGCAGCCAGGGAGGGGCCGGGATCGTAGGTCTCCTTGTCCAGCAAGGTTCCGTCAAGATCGGTGAAGAGGATCCAGCGGTGATCCGTCAATGAAGAAGAACCTCCGGTCCGTCTCGGGTATGCGCGGGTTTCGGGGCAGCCGGGCTTGCGCTGCAGGGCTTCCTCCTAATACCATATTTCCTGGTTGAGAGGAAGGAACCGGACCCTTCTGCTCTTTTCCAGGCCACTGCGGCGGTCACGAGGAACCGCCACCGGAGGGAGGGACGAAATGAAAAGCGTTGCCGTACTGCTGGCGCCGGGGTTCGAGGAAATCGAGGCGATCACCGTGATCGACGTTCTCCGACGTGCCGACGTCCGCGTCACCGTGGCCGGGCTTCGGGAAGGAGAGATCACGGGATCGCACGACATCACCGTCCGTCCCGACACGACTCTGGACGCGCTTCGAGCCGAAGACTTCGACATGGTCGTCCTGCCGGGGGGACTGCCGGGAACGGACCATCTGCGGGAGAACCCGAGGGTCGCCGCCTTCTTGAAGGCCATGGCGGCGGCAGGCAAACACACCTGCGCCATCTGCGCCGCGCCCACCGTACTCAAGTCAGCGGGGGTGGCCGAAGGGAAGGCACTGACGAGCCACCCGATCGTACAGGAGGATCTGAAGGGTTTCGATTACCGCCAGGACAGGGTCGTGGTCGACGGCACCGTGGTGACGAGCCGCGGAGCGGGAAACGCCATGGAGTTCGCACTCGAACTGGTGCGCATCCTGGCCGGATCGGACAAGGCCGACACGCTGGCCCAGCTCATGATCGTTTAGTGCTCTTTCGGGTCAGGGCCCCGACCGGGCAGATGTCGACACAGCGCATGCAGTCGTCGCAGGCGGATTCCGCCAGGGGCTCCAGGCGGAAAGGGGCCACCCGGGTTCGAAGGCCCCGGAAGACGAAATCGAGAACTCCGGTTTTCCCCTTCTGGTTGCAGACCCAGACACACTTCCCGCAGAGGATGCAGCGGTTCGGATTCAGGACGATCTCCGGGTGGCTGTCGTCGACAGGCGCTTCGGTCGGCAGCTTGCGCAAGCGCTTCGGCCGCAGCGAAACCTTGAGGGTCTTGGCCAGATGCTGGAGCGCGCAGGATCCGTTTCGCGCGCAGTTCTTGCAGTCGAGATCGTGGTGGCTCATGAGGAGCTCGAAGGCGGTCCTGCGCAGCCGGTCGACTCTGTCCGACCGGGTCTGTACACGCATTCCCTCCGCCACCGTCTCGCTGCAGGCCAGGACCGGCAGGTCCCTGCCCTCCACCTCCACGAAACAGAGCCTGCAGGCGCCGAAGGGCTCTTCACGCTCCCTTTCGGCGCAAAGGTGCGGGATCTCGATTCCATGGTCCAGAGCCGCCCAGAGCAGCTTTTCCCCCGCACCGGCCTTCACCGGCTCATCGTCGATCAAGAAGCTCACTTCCCTGCTCATCGTGTCATCTCGCCTTTCGTTCAATCCCCGCTCTCCTCGGGCCGCTTGCCCAGATCCGGGAGGTCCGCAAGGGGAGAGATCTTCACAACGGCCTGGTACTGAGGCGGGCAGGCATCCATACATGCACCGCACTGGATGCAAAGGGCGTGATCGATCACCTTGATCCTCTTGGCGTTCACCCAGATCGCCTCGGTCGGGCAGCTGCCCACACAGGCGTCACAACTCCTTTCACACTTGTCCGGCAGGATGTAGTGGGACGTCAGAGCGGTGCACACCTTGGCCGGGCACGTCTTCTCCGTGATGTGGGCTTCGTACTCATCCCGGAAATGGCGGATCGTTGTCAGGATCGGGTTCGGGGCGGTTCTGCCCAGATTGCAGAGGGACCCGAGGCGTATGTCCTCCGCAAGGGATTCGAGCAGGTCCAGTTGCTCCATCGACCCTTCGCCGCGGCAGATCTCTTCCAGAATCGCGAGCATCTGCTGCGTGCCGATCCGACAGAAGGTACACTTCCCGCACGACTCCTTCTGGGTGAAATCGAGAAAGAAGCGTGCCGTCTCCACCATGCAGTTGTCCTCATCCAGGACGACCATGCCCCCCGAGCCCATCATGGCCCCCGCTTCCTTGAGGGACTTGAACCCGATGGTCGTGTCCAGAAGGCTCTCGGGCAGGCACCCCCCGGAAGGGCCGCCGATCTGAACGGCCTTGAACTGCTTCCCGTCCGGTATGCCGCCGCCGATGTCGAAGACGAGCTCTCGAAGGGTCGCGCCCATGGGGACCTCGACCAGCCCGGTGTTCAGCACCTTGCCGGCCAGGGCGAAGACCGTCGTGCCCCGGGTCGACCCGGTGCCCAGGCCGGCGAAGGCCTCCCAGCCCTCTGCAAGGATCCGCTGTACGCTTGCGAAGGTCTTCACGTTGTTGATGACCGTCGGGCTTCCGTTCAGCCCCCGGTCGGCCGGAAAGGGAGGACGGATCCTCGGCATGCCCCGCTGCCCCTCGATGGACGCGAGCAGTGCGGTTTCCTCGCCGCACACGAAGGCCCCTGCAGCCTGAAAGACCTCGAGACGAAAATCGAAGCCGCTGCCCAGAACATTCTCGCCCAGAACGCCCGCTTGCTCCGCCTCGGCGATCGCCCTGCGGACCCGCTCGACCGCAAGAGGATATTCCGCCCGCACGTAGACCACCCCTTTCGAGGCACCCACCGCCCAGGCACAGATCGCCATGCCCTCCAGAACGCTGTGTGGATCCCCTTCGAGCAGAGAGCGGTCCATGAAGGCGCCCGGGTCCCCTTCATCCGCATTGCAGATGACGAACTTCTCGGGCTCGGCCGCCTGTCTGCAGGTCTTCCACTTTCTCCAGGTTTCGTAGCCGGCCCCACCGAGGCCCTTGAGCTGCGAGCGTTCGATCTCTTCGATCACCTCGTCCGGATCCATCCGGAGGGCTCCGGCGAGACCGCCGTAGGCACCCGCCCGGACCGCCTCGTCGAGGTCGTCCGGATCGATCTCTCCGCAACGCTTCAACAGCGATCGATGCTCATGGGCGCTTCGCGGGAAGTCCTCGAGGGCCGGGACGAGCTCGTGCGGTTCCAGACCGCCCAGGAGGTACTCGAAGCAGGGGTCGTCTTCGCCGAGGAAGCGCTGGACCAGCACCTTGGCCACCCCGGGCTTCACCGACCCGTACAGGATCGGCGGCCACCCTTGCTTCCGGATCGTCACCAGAGGCTCGGCATAACAGTGCCCGTTGCAGCCCACCTCCTCCACGCGTCCGGCGATACCCCGCGACTGGAGCTCCTCCTGGATGACCTGCAGCGTTTCGAGCGCACCGGCCGCACGACCGCAGGTGGCGGTTCCGACCTGGATGATCGGCAGCTCGTCCTTTCCCGCCTCCCCGAGTCGATCGAGAGAGGCCTTCTGCAATGCAGCGTAGGCTTCCTGCACCCTCGTCTTCCTGTCCGACTCAACCTCACTCATCTATCTACTTTGTCCTTTCCCTACGGCGCCGCCTCTTCCCCCTGCCCGGCGCTCTGTTCCACCTGCTTCTGTTCCTCTTTCTCAGCAAGCTCCACGCCGAGCATGATTCCATCCACGGTGGTGGGCATCATGTTTCCGTGAACCACATCGCCGACCAGGGCCACGGGCGCCATTGCGCAGCAACCCACACAAGCCACCCGGTCCAGGCTGTACAGGCGGTCATCGGTCACTTCGCCTTCGTGGATACCGAGCTTCGTCTCCCAGACCTTCAGGATCGCGTTTCCGCCCCGGATGTGGCAGGCGGTCCCCATGCACACCTTCACCGGGTACTTGCCCGGAGGGATCATGCGGAACTGATTGTAGAAAGAGGCCACACCGAACACCGCCGCAGGAGAAACCCCCTTTTCCTGTGCCACCTCGATCATCGCCTCCCGGGGCAGGTACCCGAAGTGACGCTGCACCGCCTGCAACAGGGTGACGAGACTGGTCGTTTCCGCATGGGAGGATTCCAGAATCGCCTTCATCTCCTCCCGAACGTCCTCTTCCTCTTCCGCATTCTGCAGCATGACTTCCCCACCGGCAGTTCGATCGATAAGAGTCCGAAACGTTCATTCTAGCACGTTCCGACAGATTTTTCCCGCCCCGGTGATCTCCGGGACTCCTCCGCGCCTTCTCCTTGACACGACCGTGGAATCTCCCTAGCCTGCGTATTGCACGCAATCTTGTTGCGAGCGCGAGGGATTCACATGCGCATATCGATCGTGGGCGCAGGCGCGATGGGCCTCCTGTTCGCCTATCTGCTCTCCAGGAAGGAGGGCCTGGAAGTCCGGTTGGTGGACCGTCGTCCGGACAGGGCCGAGAAGATCCGGCAGGACGGCCTGCACGTGGAAGGCGTCAGCGGAGAGCATCATCTCCGCCCCCGGATCACGGCGAATCCGGACGAGGCAGCCCCGACGGACCTCGTCATCCTCTGTGTGAAATCACCGGACACATACGAAGCCGCGGTGAGGACGAGGTCCCTCGCCGGAGACGGAACCGGGGTCCTGACCCTTCAGAACGGCCTCGGGAACATCGAATCGATCGAGCAGGCCCTCGGCCCGGGACGGGCGTTCGGGGGCACGACCTCCATGGGGGCCACGGTGCTCGCACCGAACCGGATACGACATGCCGGCTGGGGAGAAACGATCATCGGGGAGCCGACGGGCCGCAGGACGAAGCGCGCGGAGGCAGTCCTGGAGGCCTTCCGCCTCGCCGGCCTTGAGGCCTCCTTCACCGACGATCTCTCCGGCCTTCTGTGGAGCAAGCTCATCATCAACGTGGGGATCAATGCGTTGACCGCACTGACCCGCCTTCAAAACGGCCGTCTGATCGAGCATGCGGGCACCCGTTCCGTGATGAAGCTGGCGGTGGAGGAGGCCGCCCGGGTCGCAGAGGCTCTGGGGATTCGGCTGCTCTACGACCATCCGGTGGAAAAGGTGGCCCGCGTCTGCGAGGCGACAGCAGGCAACGTCGCCTCCATGCTTCAGGACGTCCTGCGCGAGAAGAGAACCGAGATCGAGCAGATCAACGGGGCCGTGGTGCGGGAAGCCGCGAAGCTGGACATCCCGACGCCGGTCAACGAAACGCTGGCCGGTCTGGTCCAGACGCTGGAAGAGAGCTACGCACAGCGTGTCACCGGTTGAGCCGAAGGGGACGCATCGCATGGGCACAAGGATCGAAGTGGCCATCCGGCCGGAATTCCCCGATCCGCGGGGCAACCGCTTCATCAAGCGCATCGAGGAGGACTACGGGATCCGGGTCTCCTCCGCCCGTATTCTCGACGTGTACCACGTCGACAAGGACCTGGACCCTGTCGATCTGGAACGGTGCCGGCGGGAGCTGTTCACCGATCCGGTGACCCAGCATTCCGCCCTGGGCCCCCTGGCCGGCAAGGCCTTCGACTGGATGATCGAAATCGGCTTCCTGCCGGGCGTCACGGACAACGTGGGCAACACCTCCCGGGAGGCGATCGAGGACCTGCTGGGCCTGGGCTTCCAGCCCGGGGAGTCGGTCTACGCGTCCGAGCAGATCCTTCTCGAGGGGCCCCTTTCCGAGGAGCAGGTGCGGCGCATCGCATCGATCCGCTACAACCCGCTGATTCAGAAGGCATGGATCCAGAGCCGCTCGGAGTGGGAGCAGGATCCTATGGACGACCGACTCCACGTACCGAGGGTCCGGCTCGCAACGAGCATGCGGGTCGACACGGTGAGCCTGAACGTGGACGACGACGAGCTGACCCGTCTGGGAAGAGAGGGGATCCTCGAGCGGAAAGAGGGCGGCACCACCCGTCGGCGGGGACCGCTCGCCCTGGACGTGCCCACCCTGAAGGTCATCCGGGACCACTTCAACCGCCTCGGAAGAGACCCGACGGATGTGGAGCTCGAGTCGATCGCCCAGACCTGGTCGGAACACTGCAAGCACAACATCTTTGCCGCCCGGATCGACGAAGTGGACAGCCTGTACAAGACGTACATCCAGGGGGCGACCCGGGAGATCCGCGCACGGCCGGGCAGCAAGGACGGGTGCCTGTCCGTGTTCCGGGACAATTCCGGCGTGATCCGCCTGAACGAGGACTGGAGCATCTGCTACAAGGTGGAAACCCACAACAGCCCGTCCGCCCTCGACCCGTACGGAGGCGCCATCACCGGGATCGTGGGCGTGAACCGAGACCCTCTCGGCACCGGCATGGGCGCCCGGCTCATCCTGAACAACTACGGCTTCTGTTTCGGCGATCCTACCTACGACGGGCCCACGTACTACCGCCTGCCGGACCGTGAAGAGCCCATCCTGCATCCCAAGGTGATCTTCGAGGGGGTTCGGGAAGGCGTGGAGCACGGCGGGAACAAGAGCGGGATCCCCACGGCATGGGGGTTCCTCACCTTTGACGAACGCTACATGGGCAAGCCCCTCGTCTTCGTCGGCACCGTGGGCCTGCTGCCGGCAACCCTGCACGGCAGGCCTTCCCACGAAAAGGGGGCAAGACCCGGAGACCGGATCGTCATGGCCGGCGGGCGGGTCGGCAAGGACGGCATCCACGGCGCGACCTTCTCGTCCGAAGCGATGCACGCCGGGAGCCCCGCAACGGCCGTCCAGATCGGTGACCCGATCACCCAGAAGAAACTGGCCGACGCTCAGATGGAGATCCGGGATCTCGGGCTCTACCACTCGGTGACGGACAACGGGGCCGGCGGCCTCTCCTGCTCCGTGGCGGAGATGGCGCGGGAGTGCGGCGGCTGCCGGGTCGAACTCGACCGGGTTCCGATCAAGTACCAAGGCCTGCTCCCGTACGAGATCTGGATCAGCGAATCCCAGGAACGCATGACCTACGCGGTTCCTCCGGAAAACGTGGACGCCTTCTGTGACCTGATGCGGAGAAGGGGCGTAGAGGCCACCGCGATCGGCACGTTCACGGACGAGGGCCGCTGCGTGGTCGAATACGAGGGCCGACGCATCATGGACCTGGGCATGGAATTCCTCCACGAGGGCAACCCCCAGAAGATTCTCGTGTCGACGTACTCCGAACCGGATCGTGCGGAGCCGGATTTCCCCGAGCCGGACGACCCGGCCGGGACTCTGAGGAAGATGCTGGGGCGGCTGAACATCTGCAGCAAAGAGTATGTGGTCCGCCAGTACGACCACGAGGTGCAGGCGGGTTCGGTCGTAAAGCCGCTCGTTGGAACGTATCAGGACGTCGCGAGTGACGCCGCGGTGGCGCGTCCCCTCCTGGACCGGCCGGAGGGCATCGCCCTTTCCCACAGCCTCTATCCGACATACGGGGACATCGACCCGTACTGGATGGCTGCCTGCGCAATCGACACGGCCATACGCAACCTGGTGGTCGTCGGCGCCATGCCGGAACGAATCGCCCTCCTGGACAACTTCTGCTGGTGCAGTTCGGACGATCCGGAAAGGCTCGGTCAGCTCAAGCGCGCGGCCCGCGCCTGTTACGACTTCGCTGTCGCCTACGGAACGCCCTTCATCTCGGGCAAAGACAGCATGTACAACGACTTCCAGGGTTTCGACGAGGACGGCCGGCCCGTACGGATCTCGGTGCCCCCCACCCTGTTGATCAGCTCCCTCGGAATCCTGGAGGACGTTGCCCAGAGCATCACCCTGGACGCCAAGGCGCCCGGAGACCGGCTCTACCTGCTGGGCGCCACCCGGGACGAACTGGGGGCCTCGGAATACTACGCCATGATGGGAGAGGCCCTGACAGGCACCCCCTTCACAGGGAAGAACGTTCCGAGGGTGGATGCGAAACAGAACGCGGAGATGTACCAGGCCCTCCACCGGGCGATCCGGCAGGGGCGCATCTCGGCAGCGGCGAGCGTCGGCCTGGGAGGCCTGGCCACGGCGGCGTCCAAGATGGCTCTGGGAGGCGATCTGGGCGTGGAGATCGATCTCTCCGCGGTGATGACCGAGCCGGGCACTCTCCGCGGGGACCGGATCCTGTACGCCGAGTCCCAGGGACGGGTCCTCGTGTCGGTGAGCCCTGCGAACGAGGACGCCTTCCTCGCCTTCTTCGAAGGGCTTCCCTGCCGGCTTCTGGGCCGCATCCGGGAGGACGCCTTCCTGCGGGTCCGCGGGCTCGACGGCGGCGTCTACCTGGAGGACAGCCTGACGAATCTGCGGGAGGCATACAAGAAGACGCTGTGGTGGGGATGAAGAAGGTGAAAGGGCAAAAGGGTAAAGGGCAAAGGGGAAAGGACAAAGGGTAAAGGGTGTGATGGCGAAGCCGAGGGCGCTGGTGCTGACCGGGTACGGGATCAACTGCGACTGGGAAACCGCTTTCGCCTTCGAGAAGGCGGGTGCAGAGGCGCGAAGGGTACACGTCAACGACCTGATCGACGGACACGACCGGCTGGACCGGTACCAGATCCTCTGCTTTCCCGGCGGATTCTCGTACGGGGACGACATTTCGTCCGGAAAGGTCCTGGCCAACCGGGTGAAGACGCATCTGGCCGAGCAAATCAGGCGCTTCGTAGAAGGCGGAGGCCTGGTCATCGCCATCTGCAACGGATTTCAGGTGGTTGTCAAGTACGGGCTCCTCGGGTCGCCGGATGGAGGGCTGGAAGAACAGAAAGCCACCGTCACCCACAACGACTCGAGCCGATACGAAGACCGGTGGGTCCATCTGAGCCGGGAAAAGGGCCGTTGCGTGTTCACCCGCGGAATCGACAGGCTCTACCTGCCCGTCGCTCACGGCGAGGGGAAGTTCTTCACCGACCCGCAGACCCTGCAGGGCCTGGAGGAGGCCGGCTGTGTGGTCCTCCGTTACGCCGACGAGGAAGGTCGACCGGCAGGCGGCCGGTTCCCCCTGAACCCGAACGGATCGGTGAACGACATCGCCGGTATCTGCGACCCGTCGGGGCGTGTCTTCGGGCTCATGCCCCACCCGGAGAGGCATCTTCACTTCACGCAACACCCCCTGTGGACCCGAATCGCAGACGCACACCGTCGGGAGGCGAGACCCCTGCCCGAAGAGGGGGACGGCATGGCCATCTTCCGAAACGCGGTCACCTACTTCACGGAGTAGCGGTGGGACGAAGGAAGACCAGGATGCTTCGGCTGTGTGCCTTCCGCTTCGGCTCTGTGGTGTGTTCCTTCGCCACCCCGTTGGAGAGGCGTTTCAAAATAGACAGGAAAGGAACGTCGGCATAATAGCGGCCACGGGCAACCGGAAGCAGTCTCCGCACATTCGAGAAGCAGGGCTCCCGGGGTTCGGCCTCGCCGTTGTCCTGATCCTGCTGGTAGGCTGCACGAACAACCCTTACCGCCCTTCGGAAAAGGGCAGGAACTACCTGTACACTTCCTTCCGGGAGCCTCCGAAACATCTCGATCCCGCAGTGGCCTATTCCTCGGACGAGTACGATTTCATCCTGCAGGTCTACGAACCCCCCCTTCAGTACCACTACCTGAAGCGCCCCTACGAGCTTGCGCCTCTCACGGCCGAAGCCGTGCCCGTTCCGGTGTATTACGACGCGGACGGAAACGTGCTCGACGGCGACCCCCCTTCGGACCGGGTTGCGAAGGCGGTCTACACGATCCGCATCCGGCAGGGGATCCGTTACCAGGAACACCCCTGCTTCGCCCGGGACGGGAGCGGCCGGCTGCTCTACCACGAACTGGAGGAAGAGGGGCTCGCGGATCTCCGGGACGTGGAGGACTTCTCGCGAACCGGGACCCGCGAGTTGACCGCAGCGGACTACGTCTACCAGATCAAGCGGCTCGCCCACCCGAAGCTCGAATGCCCCTTGTTCAGTACCATGGCCACGTACATCCTCGGCCTTCAGGAGCTCGCCCAGGACCTCCAGGGCGAGCTCCGCCGCGTCCGGATCGAAAGAAGAAAGGAGAAGGGGGCCTTTTACAGTCAGGAGAGAGACGAGCGGGAGAACCCGATCTGGCTCGACCTGGACGCCTTTCCCCTGGAAGGGGCGCAGATCGTCGACCGGTACACCTACCGGATCGTTCTGAAACGGAAGTACCCCCAGTTCGTCTACTGGCTGGCCATGCCCTTCTTCGCACCTCTCCCGCGGGAGGCGGACCGGTTCTACGAGCAGGGCCCCCTCCTTGCGAGAAACCTGAAGATCGACAACCGCCCCGTGGGAACGGGACCTTACCGGCTGGAGGTGTTCCTCCCGAACAAGGAGATCGTGCTCACCCGAAACGAGAACTTCCGCGGGGAACCCTACCCGACAGAAGGCGAGCCGGAAGACCGTGCCCTGGGCCTCCTGGCGGACGCGGGCCGGCCGATGCCCTTCATCGAGAAGGCGATCTACAAACAGGAGAAGGAGGCGATTCCCCGTTGGAACAAATTCCTGCAGGGCTACTACGACACGTCCGGCATCATGAACGAGGTCTACGATCAGGCCGTCCAGATGTCCACCGAGGGGGACATCGCGCTGTCCGACGCCATGAGGGAACGGAACATACGCCTCCAGAAGACGGTCACCACGGTGACCTACTACTTCGCCTTCAACATGCTGGACGATGTGGTGGGAGGATACACGCCGGAAAAGGGGAAGCTGCGCAGGGCGATCTCGATCGCCGTCGACATGGAGGAATGGATTCAGATCTTCGAGAACAACCGCGGCATCCCGGCCCAGGACATCCTGCCGCCCGGGATCTTCGGTCACCGGGCCGGCCGGGAGGGGGTCAACGCGTTCGTCTACGGGTGGGACGAAGAGGCGGGTGAACCCCGGCGGCGATCGATCGATGAAGCGAGGAGGCTTCTGGCAGAGGCGGGCTACCCGGGCGGAAAGGACGAACAGGGCAACCCCCTGGAGATCCGCTTCGACACGGCCTGGACGGGAGCGTGGGCGAAGCCCCGCATCGACTGGCTGCGAAAGCAGTTCAAGAAGCTCGACATCGACCTTCAGATCCGTCCCACCGACTACAACCGCTTCCGGGACAAGGTCAAGAGGGGCAACTTCCAGATCCTCTTCTGGGGGTGGCACGCGGACTACCCGGATCCGGAGAACTTCCTCTTTCTGCTGTACGGGCCGAGCGGCAAGGCGAGGTACGGCGGGGAGAATGCGGCGAACTACGACAACGCGGATTTCAACGCCCTTTTTCGCCGGATGGAGTCGATGAAGAACAACGCGGAGCGCCTGGCCATCATCGACCGGATGCTTACCATCGCCCAGAAGGACGCCCCCATGATCTGGGGATATCATCCGGTCGCCTACGGCCTGTATCACGCCTGGTACAGGAACGCCAAGCCCATGACGATCGGCGGCGGGACCCTCAAGTACAAGCGGATCGACGCCGCTCTCCGGGAAGAGAAGCGGGAGGCCTGGAACCGGCCGATCTTGTGGCCCGTCGTCGCCTTCTTCACGATCCTCCTTCTGGCCTCCCTGCCGGCCGTGTACTCGGCGTGGGCACGTCAACGCAGGGGGTACGCGCCGTGACCGCCTATGTGATTCGCAGGATCCTGTATGCGGTGCCGATCGTCATCGGTGTCAACCTGATCACCTTCGCTCTGTTCTTCTTCGTGAACACTCCGGACGACATGGCCCGTGCGCACCTGGGGGCGAAACGCGTCACCGAGGAGCAGATCGCCCGGTGGAAACGGGAGCGGGGGTACCAGTTCCCCTACTTCTACAACGACGGCTGGTCCGAGACGGCGGTTCGTCAGGTGAGCGGGGCAGAGGTGTCGATGCGGCTGCCCGCCCAGCGGCCGGGGTCGTACCGGCTGCGCTTCGAGGTGCCCGGCCCGGACGAGGGAACCCTGGAGGTCGGGATCCGGACCGAGGAAAGCGCCCGCATCCTCTTTCCCGGGAAGCCGGGGAGGGGGAGGTTCCGCATCGACCTGGCCGACGGGGAACCCGCCGTGATCCCGTTCCGTATGGAAGCCCCGGCCGGGGAGTACCATGCACTCGAACTGCGGCTGCGTCCCTCGAAGGAAGCCCCGCTGGCGGTCGTGCGTCTGGACTACCTGGAGGACCGCACCCCCCTCGAACGCCTGACCGAGACCATCTTCTGGAAGAAGTCGGTGAAGCTTCTCTTCTTCCAGTTCGGGGTCTCGGACGACGGCCGCAACATCGGCGAAGAGATCCGCAAGCGCATCCAACCGAGTCTCGCGGTGACCCTCCCGATCTTCCTGATCGGGCTCCTGGTGAACATCACGGTGGCGGGCATCCTCGCCTTCTACCGGGGAACCTACCTCGACTTCTGGGGGGTGGTCACCTGCGTGGTGATGATGTCGGTGTCGATCCTGTTCTACGTGATCGGCGGACAGTGGCTCCTGGGCAAGACGCTGCGGCTCGTCCCCGTGTCCGGATACGACACGGGCATCTACGCCGCGAAGTTCGTGATCCTGCCCATCGTGATCGGCATCCTCGGCGGAATCGGGAACGGGGTGCGATGGTACCGGACCATCTACCTGGAGGAGATGGGAAGGGACTACGTCCGCACGGCACGGGCAAAGGGGCTCCCCGAATCGATCGTCCTCTACAAGCACACGCTCAAGAACGCCATGATCCCGATCCTGACGGGCGTGGTCGTCACGATCCCGCTGCTCTTCATCGGAAGCCTGGTGCTCGAGTCCTTCTTCTCCATCCCCGGCATGGGCAGCTTCACCATCGAGGCGATCCAGCGCCAGGACTTTGCCATCGTCCAGGCGATGGTCTTCCTCGGGTCGGTCCTCTACATCGTGGGCCTGATCATGACCGACCTGTCCTACACCTTCGTGGACCCGAGAATCCGGCTGGAGTGACCGTATGGTTCGTGTGGCCTTCGACAGCTTCCGACTCGTCCTGCTCCCGACGGACCTGCTTCTCTTTCTTCTTCTGTTCTCCATGACCGGCTTCATCCTCTATGCCCGCACGAGGGTGTACTACCGGGCAGCGTGGAGACAGATCGCTTCGAGACCCCTTGCCATGGTCTGTATGGGCATCTGCCTGCTCTACGCGACCGTTGCGCTGCTCGACTCGGTTCGCTACCAGCAGCGGGCCCTGGCCGCCGACGGGACACACCAGAGGACCGACCGGGAAGAGCCGGTCTACACGACCGAGGTACCCACCCTGCTGGACGCGGTCTGTTCCGGTCTTCGGGCGCGCACGGAAAAGACCTTCTCCGCCCCCTTCGCCACCCACCAGTTCACCAAGGAAACCCTCGAGATGCCGGACGGGCGGACGGTCCGGGACTATCCGAGGCTCCTGTACGGGGGCGCCTCGCTCACCGATCCGGAGAAGAAGTGGGGTCAGGTCGCTCGGCTCGGCCTCCGGGGGCTGCCTGCGGGAATCGCTCTCGGCGGGATGATGATCCTCCTTTCGGTCGCATGGTTCGTCCTGGCGGGCCGCCGTTCGCAGACGAGCGAGCCGCGGCGGTCTGTGCGCAGAGGCCTGAAGGTCGGAGGCTTCCTGGCGATGGTGGCAACGTTCGTGACGGTCCTTGCCGGCCTGTCCACCGAATACCACGTCCTGGGAACCGACCAGGTCGGCCAGGACGTGCTCTACCGCTCTCTGAAGGGCTGTCGGGTCGGCCTCGTCGTCGGGACCCTCACGACCCTCATCGCGACACCCCTGGCCATCCTCTTCGGAATCACGGCCGGCTATCTGGGGGGCCGGGTGGACGACGTCATTCAATACATCTACACCACCCTGTCCTCCATTCCGAACATCCTGCTCATCGCAGCCGCCATGCTGATCGTGACGACTCGACTCGAGGGGGAGCAGGCGATCATCGCCTCGGACACCCGGCTTCTCTGGCTCTGCGTGGTCCTGGGGATCGGGAGCTGGACGGGCCTCTGCAGGCTGCTGCGGGGCGAGACGCTGAAGGTCCGGGAGAACGAGTACGTGGAGGCCGCCGAGGCGTTCGGTGTCAGCCGAGCAGGCATCATGTTCCGACACCTCCTTCCGAACGTCATGCACATCGTGCTGATCTCGATCATCCTTCGCTTCAGCGGGCTCGTGCTGGCCGAGGCGGTCCTCGCCTATGTGGGCATCGGGGTGGACCCGTCCATGGAGAGCTGGGGCAACATGATCAATACGGCGCGCATGGACATATCGCGGGATCCGGTCGTCTGGTGGAACCTTCTCGCCGCTTTCCTGTTCATGGTAGGCCTCGTCCTGCCGGCAAACATATTCGGAGACGCCGTGCGGGATGCCCTGGATCCGAGGCTGAAGACGGAGTAGGGCAAAGATAAAAGGTGAAAGGTCAAAGGTCAAAGGGTGGAGGGGCCGTCATTCCCGTGCAAACGGGAATCCAGGAGAGGGGCTGAGATGGGGGTCAGGGGTCAGGGAGAGACGCAGCCCGGGCAAATCGAGACGGGAAGGGTTTTCTGAATCATGGAATCCGCTTTGGGGGAGGCATTGGAGTCGAAGGAGGTCATCCTGGAGGTGCGGGACCTGAAGACCTACTTCCGCACGTCGGAGGGGATCGCCCGTGCCGTGGACGGCATCTCGTTTCAGGTCCGCGCCGGGGAGTCCTTTGCACTGGTCGGCGAGTCCGGGTGCGGCAAGAGCGTGACCGCCCTTTCGATCCTGCAGCTCGTACAGGGGCCTGCCGGGTTCGTGGCGGGCGGCGAGATCCTCTACAGGGGAAGGGGCATTGTCCACCTCCCGGAAACCGAGAAGCGGGCCCTCCGGGGCAACGAGATCTCCATGATCTTCCAGGAGCCGATGACCAGCCTCAACCCCGTCTTCACGGTGGAACAGCAGCTTACCGAGGGGATTCGGCGCCACAGGGGGCTGGGACGGAGGGAGGCACGACAGGAAGCGGTCCGGATGCTGGATCGGGTGAGGCTGCCGGAGCCCGCGTTGCGCCTGAATGAATACCCCCACCAGCTGTCCGGGGGGATGAAGCAGCGCGTGATGATCGCGATGGCCCTCGCCTGCCGTCCGGGGCTTCTGATCGCCGACGAGCCGACCACGGCCCTCGACGTGACCATCCAGGAGCAGATCCTCGCGCTGATACGCGACCTTCGCGGCGAATTCGGCACCGCTGTGCTGCTCATCACCCATGACCTCGGCGTGGTGGCGGAGAACGCGGATCGTGTGGGCGTCATGTACGCGGGCCGGATCGTGGAGCAGGGAGACCTGGACCAGATCCTGCGAAAACCGGCACACCCGTACACCGTGAAGCTGCTCCATTCCCTCCCTTCTGCCGGCAAGCGGGAGGAGGCCCTGCAGACCATCGAGGGAAGGGTGCCGCCCGCCACGGACTTCCCTGCCGGCTGCCGGTTCGAACCCCGATGCCACAAGGCCATGGAGGTCTGCAGGCGGATCGACCCGCCGCTCTATACGGTGTCGCAGGGACACCGGGCAGCCTGCGTGCTGTATGATGAAGACCTCATGGGACGCAGGGTGACCGCGGCGGAGGTTCACGATCGGGCTCCCCCCGTAAGGCGGGAAGAAGGGATCGCAGATGCCCCGCCCCTGGTCACGGTCCGGGACCTCAAGCTCTGGTTCCCGGTCCGTCGGAGCCTGCTCAAGAGGACGGTCGGCCACGTGCGCGCCGTGGACGGCGTGGACCTGAACATCCGGAGAAGCCGCACATCCGCGCTCGTCGGCGAATCGGGCTGCGGCAAGACAACCCTGGGAAAGGCCGTGATCCAGCTCCTTTCTCCGACCGGCGGAACGGTCGCGTTCGGCGGGACCGAGTTGACGTCCCTCTCGAGGGCGGCCCTCAAGCCTTTTCGTCGGAGGCTTCAGATCATCTTCCAGGACCCCTTCAGCTCCCTCAATCCGAGGATGACGATCGGTGAGATTCTGATGGAGGGCATGGCCGCCCATCGCCTGGGCGGAGGCCGGGGGCAAAGGCTGGCAAGGGCGGAAGACCTGATGGACAGGGTGGGCCTCGATCCTCAGATGGTGGAACGATACCCGCACGCCTTCTCCGGAGGGCAGCGCCAGCGGATCGCCATTGCGCGATGCCTGGCCGTGGATCCGGAGTTCATGGTTTGCGACGAGGCCACGAGCGCCCTGGACGTTTCGGTGCAGGCTCAGATCATCAACCTGCTGAAGAAGCTGCAAGCCGATCTCGGCCTGACGTATCTCTTCATCACCCACGACCTGTCGGTTGTGGAGTACCTGGCGGACGAGGTCTATGTGATGTATCTCGGCCGCATCGTGGAGCAGGGCCGGACCGAGGAGATCTTCCTGACGCCCATGCATCCTTACACCCGGGCCCTCCTCGCTGCGGTCCCTCGCATCGAACCGGGAACGGGCGTGGCGAAGATCCGGCTATCCGGGGACACGCCCTCGCCGGTCAACCCGCCGCCGGGTTGTCACTTCCATCCCCGCTGTACGGAGGCGATGGAGCGATGTGCGGCGGAGTCCCCCTGTACCTTCGCGTTCTCGGATACCCACTCGGCACGCTGCTGGCTGTACGAAGCGAAGGACAAGGGTCAGAGGTGAAAGGTGAAAGGGCAAAGGTGAAAGGGCGAAGGGCGAAGGGCGAAGGGCGAAGGGCAAAGGGCGAAGGCAATGGACGGAGGGATCGGGGGTTAGGGGCCAGGGGTCAGGCCCCCGCTCGTTCGAAACACGTGCCCCAAGAGAATCGAAGATGCAAAGGGTGCTGATAACGGGTGCGAGCGGGTTCGTGGGTGAGAATCTTGCACACCGATTTGAAGGAGAGGTGCAGGTCTTCCTCGCCTACGGGAAACAGAGGCCAAGGACACGAGCGGAGACTGCCTTCGCAGTGGACCTGTCGGTGCGGAACGATTTCTCTCGATCGGTGGGCAACCTGGAGGTCGACACGGTCGTCCACGCGGCGGCCATGGTGAGCCCGGACCTGTGCGAGCGCAACCCGAACGAGGCGCAGTCGGTGAACGTACAGGGGACTCGTGAGATTGCTTCCTGGGCGGAGGAGCGGGGTGCGGGGATGATCTACTTCTCCACGGACCTGGTCTTCGACGGCAAGAAGGGCGGGTACAAGGAGGAGGACCCTCCGAAACCCCTGAACGTGTACGGCCGGACGAAGCTCGAGGGGGAGGAAGAGGTCCGGAGACGCTGTTCCCGATGGACCATTCTCCGGCTGGCCCTGAGCTACGGAACGACCCGGGGGGCACGGGGAGACTGGACCCTGTCCATGCGCAGGGCCCTGGATGCGGGCAATACGCTCACTCTCTACACAGACCAGTTCCGATCGCCTGCCTATGTGGGAGACACGGCAGAGGCGGTCTTCCGACTGGCCCGGGCGGGCAGGAACGGCGTCTATCACATGGGCGGCGGAGAGAGGATCAGCCGGCACGGATTCGGCGTGAAGTTCTGCCGGATCTTCGGCCTGGACGAGGAGAGGTTCGTGCCGATCCGCATGGCGGATGCCCGGATGGAGGCGCCCAGGGCCGGGGACTGCTCCCTGGACACAGAGAAGATCGCCCGGGAGACCGGCCTGGCTCCGTGTGACGTGAACGAAGGCCTGGCTCGACAGAAGCGTGAGGAAGAAGCCCTTGCAGGAACACACGCAACCCCTGCTGGAGATTGAGGGGCTCAGGACCGGCTTCAGGACCCGCACCGGCACGGCATGGGCCGTGGACGGGATCGATCTGACCGTCCGCCGTGGCAGGACCGTTTCTCTGGTGGGGGAGTCGGGGAGCGGGAAGACCGTCACGGCCCTGTCGATTCTGCGGCTGGTGCCGAGCCCCCCCGGCAGAATCGCGGCCGGGAGCATCCGCCTCGGCGGCGAAGACCTTCTGAAGATGCCCGAGAAGCGGTTGCGGCACATACGGGGCAACCGTATCTCCATGATCTTCCAGGAGCCGATGACGTCGCTGAACCCCCTTTTCACGATCGGCAATCAGGTGGCCGAGACGATCCGGGTTCACCGGAAGGTCTCCTGGAAGGAGGCGGAGGCGCAGGCAGAGTCGATGCTGGACCGGGTGGGGCTCCCTGCCCCTGCGAAGACGATGAAAGACCTCCCGAGCAGGCTGAGCGGCGGCATGCGGCAGAGGGCCATGATCGCCATGGCGCTGAGCTGCCGGCCCGACCTGCTGATCGCGGACGAACCGACCACGGCCCTGGACGTGACGATTCAGGCGCAGATTCTTCACCTCATCGGGGAGCTTCAGGCACAGCTGGGCATGTCGGTCCTGTTCATCTCCCACGACCTGGGCATCGTCGCCCAGACAGCCGACGAGGTGGCCATCATGTATGCGGGCCGCATCGTGGAGTTCGCGCCGGTGGCGGCCCTGTACAGGACTCCGCGTCATCCCTACACGGTCGGACTTCTTCGCTCCCTGCCGAAGAAACGGGAGGATTTCACGAGCCGACGGCCCCTGAAGGCGATCGCCGGCATGGTCCCGGACCTCACCCGGCTTCCCCGGGGCTGCCGCTATCGGGACCGCTGCGAATGGTCCGTGGAGAAATGCAGAAAGGAGGAACCGCCGCTCCTCTGGTTCGAGGAATCGGAGGAACTGCGGCGGGGCTCCGCATGCTGGAGGCACGCAGAGCTTTGCGAGCAGACGAAACCCTGTTAGAGGCAAGAGGCCTCTCGAAGCGCTTTCCGGTCCGGTCCGGGCTTTTCGGACGGTTCCGGAGCGAGTTGCACGCCGTCGACCGGATCGATCTCGTGGTCCGAAAGGGCGAGACCCTGGGCCTGGTGGGGGAAAGCGGTTGCGGGAAGACCACACTGGGACGGACGCTGTTGCGACTCCTCGAGCCCTCGGAGGGCTCCATCCTTTTCGAAGGGCAAGAGATCACGCACCTGCCGCCGGAACCGATGCGAAGGCTCCGGCGGCAGATGCAGATGATCTTCCAGGACCCCTATTCCTCCCTGAACCCGAGAATGCGGGTGGGACCCACGATCGAGGAGGGGATGATCGTCCACGGCCTGGGCTCCCGCACGGAGAGGCGGTCCCGGGTGGCCGAGCTCCTGGAGGTCGTGGGCCTCAGGCCCGATGCGGCCCGCAGGTACCCGCACGAATTCAGCGGAGGGCAGCGGCAGCGCATCGGCATCGCCCGGGCGCTGGCTCTTCTTCCCAAGCTGGTGATCGCGGACGAACCGGTCTCGGCGCTGGACGTCTCTGTGCAGGCCCAGATCCTGAACCTGCTGATGGACCTCCAGTCCTCTTACGGGCTCACCTATGTGCTCATCTCCCACGATCTCCGGATCGTGGAACACATGAGCGACCGCGTTTGCGTCATGTACCTGGGCAGGATCGTCGAGATCGCGCCCAGTGCCTCTTTGTACACGGATCCCCGCCACCCGTATACACAGGCCCTGCTCGCGGCAGTGCCTGTTCCGGATCCGAACCGAAGAGCCCCTTTCGACGACCCCCGTGGAGACGTGCCCTCCCCACTCGCCCCACCCCCCGGGTGCAGCTTCCATCCGCGATGTCCGCACCGCATGGGGATTTGCCTGGAGAGCCCCCCTTCCCTGCGCGAAGTGGCGCCCGGGCACCTCGCGGCTTGCTACCTGTACCCCGCGTCGAAGGACTAGCGAGGCTGTTAGGGGACGTTGGACCGTTGCCGCGTGTTCACAAAGCGAGAGATGTCCGCGTCATCCCCCATCGCACCGAAGGAATAAGAAGGGGACGCCCATGGGCGTCCCCTGGAACCGCGAATCCGGTTCGGGTACGGATCTTGCTCACGATCACGTGCATGGACCTACCGGACCCGGCCCACCAGCTCGAGAGGAAGATGCAGAAGAGCCGGCTCGTCATCACCGGCTCCTACCTCGTGATGGGCGGCCTCGCATACGGCACCGGTGCGGTTGAAGGGCACCTGCTGAAGGTCCTCTGTGCGATCACGATCATGCCCGTTCTGTCCCTGGCTTCGCTTTGGCTGATGCACAGGCTTCCGCGCATCCAATCGAGAGTCACAGCGGTCAACCTCTTCCTGGACACGCTCGTAACCTCGTGGGTCATCTTCTGGACAGGCGGCTCCCTGAGCCCCTGCCTCCCCTTCTATCTCACCACCGTCATGGCCGCCTCCTTCCGATTCGGCCCGCGCGGAAGCCTGTTCTATACCCTTCTCGCCGTGGCCTGCTACTCCGCGGTCTGCTTCTTCGACCCGGCCCTGCCCAGCACGCTGCAGGCCCTCGCGGGCACGCTCCTGCGGATCGCCTTCCTCTTCGCGGCGGCCGGCTTCGGAATTCGCGCCCTTCACCGGAAGCTCGAGGGCTACCGGAAGGAGCGGGCCCTCAACCGGGAGCTGGCTGCGGCCTACCAGGATCTGCAGGCAACCCAGGATCAGCTCGTACACGCCGAGAAACTCGCCTCCATCGGCCGCCTCGTAGCCGGGGTCGCCCACGAAATCAACAACCCCATTAGCTTCATCTACGGCAACCTGATTCATCTCGAAACCTATGTGCAGCGATTGAAGTCTCTGCTTGCCTTCGACGACGACCTACCTCTGGAGCCACCCTGCCGGGAAGCGCGCGCGCAGGTGAAGAAGCAAATCGACTACGAATTCCTCCTGGAAGACCTGGAAGGGGCCCTGGGATCGTCCCGGAACGGGGCGGAGAGGATTCAGAAGATCGTGCAGGAACTGCTCGGCTTCTCCCGTCCCGGCAAGACGGCCTTCCGAGACGTAGATCTGCGGGAAGCGCTGGAGAACGCTCTGTGCATCCTCGCCGGCAGGATCAAGGGGGCGGTCCAGGTGAGGCGCGAATACGACGATCCCTGCACGGTCCGCGGGGATCCGGATCAGCTGAGCCAGCTCTTCCTGAACCTTCTGTCCAATGCCCTGGACGCTGTCGGGGAAGACGGGACGATCCGCGTCAGGACCCTGGGCGAAACGAAGCACGGCACACGGGGCAGGGTCTTTGTCGACGTCGAGGACGACGGGCCCGGGATCTCCCCCGAAGACCGGGCCCGCATCTTCGAGCCCTTCTTCACGACCAAGGAGGTGGGCAAGGGGACCGGGCTCGGCCTGTCCATCGCCTACAGCATCGCCAAGAGGCACAAGGGGGAACTCTGCGCCCTGTCGGCGTCGCCAAGGGGCACCGTCTTCCGCGTTTCCCTTCCCTCGTGCGCCCCTTTCGGAACAGCCCGGGCGGTTGTATAATGATCGTTTCGGCTGCTTCGTTTTCAGGGAGATCCGCGTTTTGAACATCGACCTGCACATTCACACCACTGCCTCGGACGGATCCCTGACCCCTTCACAGGTCGTTCGGGAGGCGGAGGAGGGAGGCCTGTCGGTCATCGCCATCGCAGACCACGATACGACGGCCGGCGTTGCCGAGGCGCTCGAGGCGCAGGCCGATCACGACGTCACGGTCGTGCAGGCCGTGGAGATCAGCGCCACACACCCTCTGGGAGAGGTCCATGTGCTGGGCTACTGGGTGGACTTCCACGACCCGGGCTTTCAAGCCTTCCTGGAGAGGCCCCGCTCCGGGCGGCGCCCCAGGATCGTCGAGATGTGCCGCCGCCTGCAGGGGATCGGCGTGGACGTTCAGCCCGAGGAGGTCTTCCAGGAGGCGGGCGGTGCGGATTCGGTGGGAAGACCGCACCTTGCCAGGGTGCTTCTGAGGAAGGGAGTCGTCGGAGAGATGGAAGAGGCCTTCCAGAAGTACCTGCGGAGAGGCGCCCCGGGTTACGTCAAGAGGATCAAGAACGGCACGGCCGAGACGATCGCCATGATCCACCGGGTGGGCGGGGTCTCGGTGATCGCCCACCCGGGACTCCTGAAGGACCCGGGCCTGTGCGAACGCCTCATCGAGGAAGGGGCGATGGGGCTCGAGGTCCTCTGCCACGAGCACGACGCCGAGGCGGTGGAGCGATTCTCCAACCTGGCCGATCGGAACGGACTGCTCAAGACGGGCGGCTCCGACTACCACGGCGACATGCTGGAAAAGCCCTTCCGCCTCGGGGACCTCCGCGTGCCCTACCCTTACTACCTCGACCTGAAGGAGGCGAAGGACCGGGTCGGGCGAAGGGGCGCATCAAGGCAAGCCCCCTGATCAGCCGTCCGTCAGGGCGCGGTAGGCCTTTTCGATCCGGTCCCAGTTGTGCTCACGGTCGAGGGCCCAGTATCGGCCCATCACGGTAACGACCTCGCCCAGGCCCAGCTCTCGGGCCTTCTCCTCCACCTTGTTCACGTAGATGGCGCCGCTCGCCGGCCTCTCCCCTCTGCGGCCCAGCAGGCTGTGGATGCAGAGCCGCTTCACGCCCTCGCGCTTCGCCATCTCCATGAGGGCGAAGAGGTAATCCAGGGAACCGTGGGAGCTGTAAAAAGAAACGATGCCGAGCAGATGCAGGGTCCTTCCCTCTTCCCGGCAGGGCTCCATGGCCCAGCGAAAGGCCTCGTTTTCGTGAAACGTGCCCGTGCGGATCGCCTCGTCGATGCGCACGCGATCCGAAGGCACCCGCCGCCCCGACCCGATGTGCATGTGACCGCACTCGGAGTTGCCCACGCTTCCCTCGGGCATCCCGACCGCCATGCCGGAGGCCTCCAGAAGCGTCCACGGATAGGACTCCATGAACCGGTCCACCGTGGGCGTGGGCGTCTGGGCGATGAGGTTCCCTTCCTCTTGCTCCCGGTACCCCCAGCCGTCGAGAATCAGCAGGAACACCCGGGGCTCGCCCCTGCAGAGCCGCCTTCTTCCCTCCCCCTGTCCGTTTCCCTCGAGAAGGCTGGCGCCGGTCATCTCCTCCGGAACGGGAATTCCGAGGATATCGAGGACCGTGGGCGCCACGTCCACGAGCGAGCCCCCCGACCTCAGCGCGACGGGTTCCGCTCCGTCGGGCGGAATGACGAAGCAGGGCACGAGGCTGTCGCTGTGCCCCGTGTCGATGGTCCCGTCCGGGTACCGCCGCGTTTCCACGGTCCCGTGATCCGCCGTGATCAGGGTCACGTAGCCCCGCTTCCTCGCCTCCTCGACGACGAGGCCCGCCTGCGTGTCCACCGCCTGAATCGCCTTCGCGACTGCGGATTCGTCCTCCATGTGCCCCACCACGTCCACGTTCGCGAAGTTCCCGAGGACGAAGGGATACGTCCCCTCCCGCAGTTTGGACACCAGGGTGTCGGCGACCTCGGCGACACTCATCTCGGGCAGTTCGTCGAAATTCTGAACCTCCCGGTTCGAGGGTACGAACACGCGGTCCTCCAGTGGGAAGGGGTCCGGAGCCTTGCCGTTCAGGAAGAAGGAAACGTGAATCGCCTTCTCCGATTCCACGGCCCGGACCTGGCGCATTCCCCGCTTGCTCAGCACTTCCCCCAGGGTGTTCTGAACACGCCCCAGGGGCGGGAATCCTACCTGTACGGGCAGGTCTTCCTCATACTCGATCATCGTGGCCATGCGGGCGGGAAGCCCCGAAGGCCGGTCGAAATGGCCGAAGCCCGGATCCACGAGCGCCTGAGAAAGCTGCACCTCCCTCTCGCCGCGGATGTTGTAGAAGATCACACAGTCCCCTCCCTCGATCCCGCCGTGCCGATTCCCGCCCTCGTCTACGGCGACGATCGGCTCGAACAGCTCGTCCTCCTGGCCTTCTGCGTACGCCTGCCGAACGGCCTCGGCCATGCTCGGGAAGTCCCTGCCTATGTTCACTCTTCTCATGTTGTGCACTCCCTTTCACCTCACTCGAGCTTCTGCCTGGACTCTTCGTTCCACGGGTTGTGTTCCAGTGCCTTCCGGTAGGCGCTCCTCGCCTCGTCCGGTGACCCAAGGGACTCCCAGTAACGGCCTTCCCGCGTGTAGACTTCTCCCAGCCAGTAGGGATGCCCCTGAAACTGCACTCCCGCCTGATGCAGCAGGATGATCGCCTGCCGGGTCTCACCCTCCCGGTAACGAACCTCGGCCAGGTAGAGGTAGCAGAACGGGTTTCGAGGGTCCAGGGACAGCCCCTTCTCCAGCCACTCCTCCGCCTCCTCGGCCCGACCCGCCCGCAGGGCCCGGACCCCTTCCGCGGCGAGCCGCAGGGAGGCGGCCTTGTGCGCAGGGGCACCCGCAGGAACCTCCTCGACCGTGAACGACCGGTCTTCGAGCACGGCCCTGCGAAGCTCCCTCTCGCGGGCCGTCTCCCTGCCCGTGGCGGCACAGCCGGAAAGGAGCGAGGCAGCGAGCAGCAGCAACAGGATGACGGGAAATGGGATGCCGCCGTTCGGGGGCGGCCACCGGTCTGTGGAAATTCTTTCACAGACCGGTGGCTGTCCCCGAACTCCCGAACTCGGTGGCTCAGGAAAAGAGATCACCGTGCGGTTCCTCCCTGAACGGGTCCGTGCCATGTGGGACCGGTCTTCCGGGTTGGCGCAATGTGCGGGCCGGAGTTCACAAAAAAAGGGAGGCCCGCAAACCTCCCTCTTTCGTCCGCATGATCTCCCATCGCAGGCGGATCTCAGCGGGCCTTCTTCGTCTTCTTCTTCACGGGCTTCTTCTTTGCGGCCTTCCTGGCGGCCGCCTTCGGCACGGCGGTCTTCTTGGTCACCGGCTTCTTCCGGGCCGTCTTCTTCTTGATCGGCTTCTTCGCCGCTGCGACCCGTTTCGTCCCGCCGGTCTTCTTCACCGGCTTCTTCGCCGCTGCACGCTTTTCCAGGGCCTCCTTTACCGCCTCGCCGATTTCGTCCACCAGGACGAACTTCATCTCCTTGCGGACCGCGTCCGGCAGCTCCTTCAGATCCTTGTCGTTCAGCTTGGGAAGGAGGATCGTCTTGATCCCCGCCCGGTGGGCTGCCAGCACCTTCTCCTTGATTCCGCCGACGGGCAGGACCTTGCCCCGGAGGGTGATCTCCCCGGTCATCGCCACGTCGGACCGTACCATGCGGCCCGTCAGGAGGCTGGACAGGGCCACGACCAGGGTGATACCCGCCGATGGCCCGTCCTTCGGGATCGCACCGGCCGGGACATGTACGTGGAGGTCCGACGTCTCGAAGAACTTCTTCTCGATCTTCAGTTCGCCCGCATTCGCCCGGATGTAGCTCAGGGCCGCCTGCGCACTCTCCTTCATCACGTCGCCGAGCTGGCCCGTGATGATGAGCTGTTTCCTGCCCTCCATCCGGGTTGCCTCCACAAAGAGAATGTCTCCCCCGGTGGGGGTCCAGGCGAGCCCGGTTGCGATGCCCGGGACGGTCATGCGCTCGGCCGTCTCGGAGAAGAACTTGACCGGCCCCAGGTAGTCGGGCACGTCCTTCGCGTCGACCCGGCCACGCTCGGCTTCTCCCTCCGCCACGTTGCGTGCCACTGCACGGCAGATCGATGCGAGCTCACGCTCCAGGTTCCGAACGCCCGCCTCCCGCGTGTATTCCTTGATGACCCGGGCGATCGCCTCGTCCGTGACCTCGAGTTGCTTCTCCTTCAGGCCGTGCTCGTTCACCTGCTTGGGAAAGAGGTACTTCCTCGCAATCCAGAGCTTCTCTTCCTGGGTATAGCCGGGCAGCTCCAGCACCTCCATCCGGTCGCGAAGCGCCGCCGGGATGGTGCCCAGCACGTTCGCCGTGGTGATGAAGAAGACCTTCGAAAGATCGAAGGGCACTTCCAGGTAGTGGTCCGAGAAGCTGAAGTTCTGCTCCGGGTCCAGCACCTCGAGCAGGGCCGAAGAGGGGTCCCCGCGGAAGTCCGCACCGATCTTGTCGACTTCGTCCAGGATGAAGACCGGGTTGTTCGTGCCCGCCTTCTTCAGGCCCTGGATCACCCGACCCGGCAGGGCGCCCACGTAGGTCCTCCTGTGGCCGCGGATCTCCGCCTCGTCGCGCACACCGCCCAGAGACATGCGAATGAACTCCCTGCCCAGGGCCCTCGCGATGGATTTGCCGAGGGAGGTCTTGCCCACACCGGGAGGCCCGGCAAAGCAGAGGATCGGGCCTTTCATGTCCTTCTTCAGCTTGCGGACGGCCAGGTATTCGAGGATCCTCTTCTTTACCTTCTCCAGGTCGTAGTGGTCCTCGTCGAGGACGCCCTCCGCCTTCTTCACGTTCAGATCGTCCTCGGTGGACTTGGACCAGGGCACATCGATGAGCCAGTCCAGATAGGTCCGGGACACGGAGTATTCCGGTGCGGCCGGATTCATCATGCTCAGCCGGTCCACCTCCTTCTGGGCGGCCTTCTCCGCTTCGGGTGGCAGCTTCGCCTCCGCGATCCGGGTACGCAGCGTCTCGATCTCGGCCGTCTTCTCGTCCTTGACCCCCAGTTCCTCCTGGATCTTCTTCAGTTGTTCCCGCAGGATGTGCTTCCGCTGCTCCTCGCCCATCTCTCCCGCGATCTCTTCCTGGATCTTCTTGCTCACCTCCAGCTTCTGGATCTCCGCGTTGACCAGGGTGATCACCTTGCGGATGCGCTCGCGATGGCGCAGTTCCTCGAGGATGCTCTGCTGCTCCGCCGGGGGAATGGGGATGTTCGCGCCCACGAAATCCGCCAGCCGTCCCGGGTCCTTGATGTTCATGGCGGTCATCAGGGCGGGACCGGGAAAGTTCGGGACCAGCTCGGCCAGACGCTGGAAGACCTGTCGCAGGCTGGACACGAGCGCCTCTGTTTCCGCATCCTTGGAAGGCTGCTCTTCCAGCCTCTTGACCCGGGCGATGAAGTACGGCTCCTTCTGGGTGTACTCGCCGATCTCGATCCTGGACAGCCCCTGCACGAGAAAGCTCACCCCTCCCGTGGGCAGCTGCATCATTTTCAACACCTTGGCCGCCGTACCCACTCCGGACAGGGTCTCGGCGTCCGGCTCCTGGTCCGCCTCGGGCTGCTGATTCGAGGTCACACCGATCAGACGTTCCTGTACCACCGCCTCATCCACGAGCTGGATGTAGTTCTTCTGCCCCACCATCAAAGGCGCCGCGATCCCGGGGAACAAGACCACACCGGAGAGGGGAAGAATGGGGAGTTCTTCAGGAATCGGCATGTCTTCGGCGTCTTTTGTCAGGGCCGCTTTGGGCGCCCCTTCGGTCTGCGGATCCATTTTGTCCCCCTCTAGTAGGATTCCTCGGGCTCAATCACGATTTCGACCGGCTCTTTCCCCTTCTTCGGAAGGATGACCTGCAGGAGCCCATCCTTGTGCTCTGCGTCGATGCTCTCCATGTTCAGATCCCTGGGCACCCGGAAGAGCTTCTGGAACGGGCCGTAGTCGATCTCCATCCGGTGGAACCGCTTCATCCCCGGAACCTGCCTCCTCCTGCGCACACCGGAGATCTGCAGCAAATCCCCCTCGCGAATGATCTTGATCGATTCCTTTTCCATACCGGCAAGATCCATCAGGATCACCACAGCATCTTCGGTTTCCACGATGTCCGTATTCGGCGTCCATCCCTCCCGTCCCTGGAAACGGTTGTGACCGAAGGGGTCTAGGCAGCACTCCCGGCCCTCTTCTTCGTTGCCGAAACGGACGGTGAACAGCTTCTTCGGTCGATCCATGACGCCTCCTCCTGGGACCGTACGGTGGACCGGTCTCCCATACGATTTGCGTGGCACGCGACCTTCTCCTTATAACGTATCAGGATCGAAGAGTCGAGTTGAGGGATCCTTCCCTCTATCGAAACCAGTCCAGCACCTTCCTGAAAACCCCTTTGCGGGACCCTCTTCCCGGATCCGGATGCGACCCTTCGCCCGGATGCAGGGGGCACGGACGGGTCGGCTCCGTTCCCTCGATGAAGGCCTCTCGGATGGTGTCCGGGCAGACGGACGTGGCAAGAAGCCCGCTCAGACGGTCGATCTCGCGAAAGACGACCCCCGGGGGCGGAGCGAAATCCTCCGAGACGAGCCAGTCCGCGGTGTTCCGGACGAAGTCGGCCCAGATCGGCAGGGCCGCCTGGGACCCGCTTCGACCGATGCTTTCCGGCTCGTCGAAGCCCACCCAGACAAGGGCCGCGAGCCGGGGCGTATACCCGCCGAACCAGGCGTCCCGGCTGTCATTGGTCGTGCCGGTCTTGCCTGCCGCAGGCACCGGGATCCCCGCAGAGGCGCTGCGGGCCGTCCCTCTCTCGAAAACCCCCTGGAGCATGGAGGTGACCACGTAGGCGACCTCCGGGGAGACGGCCCTCTCCAGGTCCATGGGCCTTCGCTCCAGAAGGACGCCGTTCTTGTCCAGCACCTTCTTGATCCCCCGGGGGCGGCACAGCACTCCCTGGTTTGCAAAGGCTCCCAGTGCAGATGCCATTTCGAGCGGTTTGGTCTCGAATGCGCCCAGCACCAGAGAAGGGGCCGGTTCCATGGGCGAGGTGATGCCGAGCCGCCGGGCGGTCTTGATGATCCTCTCCAGGTCCGTGCGCTGGCTCAACCAAACGGTCGCGCAGTTCAGTGAATTCTCCAGGGCGGTACGTGCCGTCACCTGGCCGAAGAACTGGTCGTTGAAATTGGCCGGGCTCCAGGACTTTCCTTCGTACCGGACACGTATCGGCTCGTCCCTCAGGATGGAGGCGGCGGTGAAGCCCTGCGGCTTACCTCCGACCTCGAGGGCCGTTGCGTACACGATCGGCTTGAACAGGCTGCCCGGCTGACGCAGGGCCTGCACCACACGATTGAACTGGCTCGACGGGTAGTCCCTGCCGCCGATCATGGCCCGAAGGAAGCCGGTCTGCGGCTCGATCGCAACGAGACACGCCTGAAGCGCCTCCTCCGGCCCCTCGGTCCCGGACCGCCTGAGGGAAGGATCAAGGGCCTCCAGGCGTTCGAGCCCCTTCCGGACGCTTCTTCTCCCCTCATTCTGCATCTCCACATCCAGGGTCGTGAAGATCCGGAGGCCCTCGGAGGTGAGAATGTCCAGGGAGTACTCCTTTTCCAGCTCCCTTACCAGATAGTCGACGAAGTACGGCGCATCGTTGCGCTCCGGCTGGAAGCCCCGGACCTCCACAGGCGTGGCGGTCGCCTCCTTGTACTGCTCCTCGGCGATCATTCCGAGGCCCCACATCTTCCTGAGCACGCTGTCTCTTCTCTTCTCTACTCTTCCCGTGTCCTTGTGGGGCGCGTAGAGGTTCGGAGACCGTATGAGGCCCGCCAGCACGGCGCTCTCGGGCAGGGTCAGCTTCCCGACGGGCTTCCCGAAGTAGAATTCCGCGGCCTCTCCGATCCCGTAGATGCCCTGGGCGCCCCTCTGGCCGAAGTAGATCTCGTTCAGATACGCCTCCAGGATCTGCTCCTTGGTGTAACGAACCTCCAGGAGCAGCGCCATCAGGGCCTCCTTCGCCTTTCTCGAAAAGGTCCTCTTGGGAGTCAGATAGAAGTTCTTGACCAGCTGCTGGGTCAGGGTGGATGCCCCCTGGACAATGCGTCCGGCCTCCAGGTTGGCAACCACGGCCCTGGCAATGGAAGGGAAATCGATGCCGAAGTGCTCGTAGAACCGGTGATCCTCCACAGCGATCACCGCGCTCACCGTGTGTTTCGGAACCTCCGCCAGGCTCACGAGCCTTCTCTCTTCCCACACCAGCTCGAAGAGGCCGGTGATCAGTTCCGGTTCCAGTTCGACCGAGTAGATCTCCTTTTCGGGGCCTCGAAGATCCGTCAGCTTCTTGATCCTGCCGTGTGCGAAATCGATGCGGACCGGAAACCCTTCGAACTCCCCGGTCGGGTAGAAGAAGTCATGGAGTGTGATCTCCATGAACCCTTTGCCCTCCCGATACTCCCCCTTCCTCGGGGGCCTCCTCTTCGTGGGCTGGTATCCGAGGCGACGCAGCCGGTTCAGGATGTGTTCGCCCCCGAAGGGGCCGCCCGTGTAGAGAGGAAAGCTGTCGGAATAGATCTTCGAAGGCAGCCGCCATCGTCTGCCCTCGAAACGGGAGACAATCTCCCTGTCCAGCAGGAAGAGGTAGCCTCCGCCGATCAGCACGCCGGCCAGGACCAGGGTCAGCACCGAGATCCAAAACGTCCGGCTGCGCGGACCCCTCTTCGCTGTCCGGAAGATCGACTTCGTCTTCGCAGGCGTCTTTCCCGGAGGCTTCCGCTTCCTGGGACGCGCCGCCGGGCGACTCAGACGGGCCTTCCGCGTGGTGCGCTTCTTTTGGGAGGGACTCTTTCGCAGGGGACTTCTTGTGCGTTTGGTTGAGCTAATTGCCCTGGTCTTCCTTCTTCGCCGCCTGGCTGGATTTCAACTGCTCCATCTTCCGGGCCGCCAGCTTCGCCTGAGGCGCTTCGGCGTAAACCTTCAGGAGTTTCTCCATGGCCGCCGCCGCCGCTCCGGTCTCGTTCATCTTCTCGAGGGCGTATCCCATCTTGAGCAGCGCATCCGGCCCTTTGGAGCCTTTCGGGTACTCGTTCACCACGCGCTGGTAGTTGAGTACGGCGTTTTCGTAGTCTCCTGTGCGGTAGTAGGTCTCCCCCATCCAGAAGAGAGCGTTGTCCACCAGGGAGGAGTCGGGATAGCGGCGCAGGAACTGATCGAAGGCCTTGCGGGCCGCCTCGTGCTCCTTGGACTGGAACAGATGGTAGGCCATGTCGTAGGCCTCCTCCGCGCTCAGCTCCTTCTTCGGAGGGGGCGGAGCCGCCGCGGACGGTTTCGGCGGGCTTGGCGCTGCTTCGGCGGCGGGAAGCGGTTTGAGTCCGAAGTACTCTTCGATACGCTCGAGACGCGCCTCTGTGGTCTGCATCTGCTGCTGCAGATAGCTGAGCTGAAGGGCAACCGTTTCCTCCATGGACTTTCTCGCCTCCCCTGCCCGTTCGCTCTCGTGCATCCCGGACGACAATTCGCCGCGCAACGCCTGCATTTCGGTGCGCACGTCGATCAGGTCCGCCTTGATGTCCGCCTGATCCGAACGTACCGAAGCGAGTGAATCCTCGACCTCGTTTTCGATCTCGGGCACCAGCTTCTCGAGCTTGTCGGTGGACGTCTGAAGGTCCTGCACCGTGCTCTGATAGGGCTGAAATTCCGCCTTGGTCACGCAGCCCACTGCGCAACACAGGAGGAGCGTCAAGAGAGCGTGCTTCATCGGAGCGTTCCTATCTCTTCAGGATGACGAAGTGGCACCGCCGGTTCTTGGCCCAGGCCTCCTCGGTCGAACGGGGATCCAGGGGCCTTTCCTCGCCGTAGCTGACCGTGCTTATCTGTGCGGCGCCCATCCCGAGGCTGATCATGTAGTCCCGGGCGGCGTTGGCTCGCCTCTGACCCAGAGCGAGATTGTATTCCACGGTTCCACGCTCGTCGCAGTGTCCCTCGATGAAGAGTTCGGCGCCCGGCGCCTCCTGAAGGATCTGATAGTTCTTCTTCAGAATCCTGCGGGCATCCGGCCGGATGTTGTACTTGTCGAAATCGAAGTGGATGTCTTCGAGGCGATCCTGAAGCTCCTGCCGGGCCTGTGCCCGCAGGCTCTCTTCCGTGAGTTCTTCCGCCGCATCCCCCTGCACCGAAGGCACAGCCTCCCGGGGCACCTCCTCGACATCGACCCTCTCGACCTCCTCCGGCCCCGGAGGCACCTGGGCCTTCTTGGCACACCCGCCGAACACGAAGAGGGCCATTACGATCACCAACCCCATGACGATCCTGTACCCCGCCTTCTCCCTGGTCGCCATCTCTTCCCCTTTCGTCTTCTATGTAAAGAGTTTACGGTCTCTCCCGATTCGATACGAATCTATAACACAAGGCGTCCCCGCCTGTCACGCCTCAGCGCGAGGAGGGCGACCACGCAGGATCCGTCTCGGCGTGGGGGCTCCAGGTGAGCCGCTTCACCCCCGTACCGTCTCCCCGCATCAGATAGAGGTCCTTGGAACCCTCCTGGTCGGAGCTGAACACGATCAACCGCCCGTCAGGGGACCAGCCGGGCTTGAAGTGATTGCCGGCCCCTTCGGTCAGCTGCCGCCTGTCGGTTCCGTCCGGCCGAATGCGGAACACCTTGAAGCGACCCCCCACCCGCGAGACGTATACGATGCTGTCGCCGCGCGGTGACCAGTCCGGGTCCCCGTTGTAGGACCCCTCGAAGGTGAGCCGCCGGATCTTGTCCGTTCCGACCTGCAGAATGTAGAGATCCGGATGTCCCGCCCGGTCCGAAACGAAGACGATGCGCTTTCCGTCCGGCGACCAGGAGGGCGAGACATCGATCGCCCAATTCCGGGTCAATCTCTCCGGCTGTCCCCCTCCGTCCGCACCGGTGCGAAACAGTTCCGTATTGCCGTCGAGGGACGCAGAAAAGGCCATCCAGGAGCCGTCGGCCGACCACGCCCCGCCCGAACAGAGCGGCGAGAAACCCTCCAGAACCCGCTTCAAGGGCGAAGCGCCCTTCAGGTCCAGCAGGTAGAGGCCCGGATTCCGCTTCCAGAAGGAAGTGAACACGAGCTTGTCGCCGGAAGGCGACCAGGCAGGGGACAGGCAGATGGAATTCAGGTCGGTCAGTTTCTTCGGCCCGTACCCGTCGTAGTCCATCACGTAGAGCTCTTTCGAGCCCCCGGCGTCGGAGACGTAGACGATGCGCGTATCGAAAGCGCCCGGCACGCCGGTGAGCTCCCGGGTCACCTCGTTGGCGAAACGGTGGGCCACGCGGCGATAGCCGGAAGGCTCGCTCTTGTAGCGTTTCCAGGTCAACAGCTTGGTGGTGAGAACATCCAGGAGCTGCGCCTCGGTCTGCATCTCCCCGTCCGAACAGCTGGTGCGCAGAAGGATCAGGGCTTCGGCACCGATCAGGGACCAGGCGCGGTGATCGATCTTCTCGGGGTAGAACTTCACGGTCGCCCGGTCCACGAGGAAGGCGTCCGGAGAAAGGACACGAAAGAACCCGGACACCTCCAGGTCCTCCAGAAGCACCTGCTCGAGCTTCCTGGCGAGGTCCCGATCCGGACAAGGGGATTCGCCGCGAGCGGGATCCAGCGAGAGCACCGCCAGGGGCAGACGCCGGAAGCCCGGCGAATCGATATCGATGTACACCTTTGCGTGTGCAGGAAGCACCAGCGATCCGGCTACGAGCAGACCGAGAACCGCACGAAAAAGAATCCGCCGCCACGTGAAGCACCCGACGGTCCCTTGCACCTTCACCTTTAACCTTTTCCCTTTCACCTTTGACCTTTTACCTTTCACCTTTGACCTTTTACCTTTCAGCTTTGCCCTTTGCCCTCTTCTCGGCAGTTCAACAGATCCATGCGTTTCATCGGTTCGACTTGCACCCTCTTCACGGGGTCTTCGGAGTCGAGTGAAAACGGAGTCCCAGATCGAAACTCTTCTGCTTCAGACCGATCGGCGGCGGCGGAAAGGGCGTTGACTTCAGGATCGCTTTCATGACGGACTGGTCGAACAGAGGGTCGCCCGAGCTCTCCTCGATATAGGATTTCAGGACCCGCCCATCCGGCAGGAGGGTCAGGGAGACAACCGTCATGGCCGGCTCCTCCTCGAAGTCCATGTGCGGCGGCTCGATCCAGTTCCCCCGGACGGCCCGCTCCACCTGGTCGTAGTAGGCGCTGTACGCGATCTCCTGCTGCTTCTCCTCCCAGGAAGAGGTCTCTGCAGGGGCGGTCTCCGCCGCCTTCTGGCGGGCCCCCGCCCTCTTCTTGATCCTTGCCAGCACCTCCTCCAGGACCTCTTCCGGCGCGGGCTCGGGCGGCTCCTCTACCGGCTCGGGCGCCGGTTCCGGCTTTTTCTCGACCTTCGCGGCGGGCTTCTGCTCGGGGGGCGGCTTCTCCGCCTCTTCCTTCTTCGGCGGTTCGGTTTCCTTCTTCGGGACCACCACCTCCGGCTTCGGTTTCGGCTTCGGCTTGGGCTTCGGTTTCGGCTTCGGCTTCGTCGCCTTCGGAACAGGTTTCGGCTTCGCCACGCTTTTCGCCTTCGGCTTTTCCAGGGAAGGGACCTCCTGCGGCCTGACCAGCCGCACCTGGTACTGGGGCTTGTAGACCACACGGGCCCGCCCCACACTCGATGCGACGAGCAGACCGACGAAGAGGGCTACATGAAGAAAGGCCGACACCAGAATCGACCCTCTGAGGCTCAGCATGATGCCCCTCTCCTCGGTTGGGCGCGCGGGAAACGTCCCTTTCACGCCTCGAGAAGCCTTTGCTAGCAGAAAGGTCAAAGGTCAAAGGTCAAAGGCCGCACCCAACCCCGCAAAGGACACAGCTCCTGCAGGAAGGACTCCCGGCACCCATTGGCAGTTCCTTTCACCTTTGTCCTTTCACCTTTGACCTGCGGCTCGGCCCCGAACGTGCGATTCGCAGCGAAAGCTTACCGGACACGGGCCGGCCGAGCCGCTACTCCGGCGACTCGGTGATCAGGCCCATCTGGTCGATGCCGGCGGCCCGGATCACGGCCATGGTCTTCACCACGAACCCGTACGGCACGCTCTTGTCGGCCTGCAGAAAGATCTCCCTCCGCTGTTTCCCCGCGTAGATCGCCTCGAGCTTCTTCCCCAGCTCCGCCAACGAGGTCTTGTAGCGGTCCACGTAGATCGTGCGGTCCTTACCGATACTGAGGACGACCTGCTCCTTCGGGATCTCCAGGGGCTGTCGGCTCGACTCCGGAAGATCCACCTCGAGGCCGTACTGAAGAAGCGGCGCCGTGACCATGAAGATGATCAGCAGGACCAGCATCACGTCCACAAAGGGCGTGACGTTGATCTCACACATGAGTCTGTCTTCGTCTTGAGCTGTCTTCATCGCCGTGGCCCATGCAATGAATGGGTTGGGAAATGGGGATCAGACCGTCCTGCGAAGATGTCGTTCGATCGCGTTGATCAAGTCGGTCGAAAAGTTCTCCATATCCTTCGTGACGACACGAACCCGATGGATGAAGAAATTGTACGCTACAACGGCGGGAATGGCGGCGAAGAGGCCGACAGCGGTCGCGATCAGCGCCTCGGCGATGCCCGGCGCCACGGTCGCCAGATTTGCGCTGCCCGTGGCCCCGATGCTCCGAAAGGCGTTCATGATACCCCAGACGGTCCCGAAGAGCCCTATGAAGGGCGCGGTCGAGCCCGTTGTCGCCAGAAAGGTCAGGTACTTCTCCAGTTGCGTGCTCGCCCTGCTCTTTGCCTTTTGCATCGCCCGGTCCACATTCCCCACACCTCCCAGCTTCAGGGAAGCCACGGAGGGGTCCGCCCCCTGCTCCGGCACAGCCGACCCCGAGGAGGCAAGGAGCCGGGAAAGCTCCCGATAACCGGCCTCGAAGACCTCGAGAAGCGGACTCGCCTTTATGTTCTTGGATGCGTGGTAGACCTCCATCAGGCTCGAGGCCTTGGAGAAAAGGTCGGAGAATTCCTGTCCGTTTTCCTGGGCCCTGCGGAGGACGAGGTATTTGTAGAGGATGATCCCCCAGCAGGCCACCGAGAGCATCACCAGGACCAGCAGCACCATCTTCACGACAGGGCCCGCCTGCAGGAACGTGTCCGCGAGAACGCTGCCCCCTGCGGCGGTCGAAACGCTCTCCCGCAGGGCCTCCCGGATCGGGCCCTCCGGCTGGACCTGGGTCTGGGCGGTCAGTTGCAGAATCAGCATGGCGCTCGCGAGGCCCCTTGGAATTCACGGAATAGCTGTGGTATAATCACCAGTTTCCTTGACGCTGGAAATTCGATATAATACCGACCGAATGGCAAGGGTATGCCCCTGAGGCCCAAAGGATGGGTGTGCCGGGGTACCCGACGGCCCGGAGATCGAACGCATGTTTGACAACCTTTCCGACAAGCTTTCCATGGTCTTCAAGAAGGTGCGAGGCCACGGAAAACTCAACGAAAAGAACGTCCAGGATGCTCTCCGGGAGGTAAGGATGGCCCTTTTGGAGGCGGATGTCAACTACAAGGTTGTCAAGGATTTCACCGGCGCGGTCAAGGAGCGGGCCAACGGCAGGGAGGTGATGGAGAGCCTCACTCCGGGGCAGCAATTCGTAAAGATCGTGCACGAAGAACTGATCCAGACCATGGGCTCCGAGAGGGCGGAACTGGACCTCGAGGGGACGAGCCCGGCGAGCTTGGTGCTGATCGGGCTCCAGGGTTCCGGAAAGACGACCACGGCGGCGAAGCTCGCGGTCTGGCTTCGAACAGCGAAGCGTCAACCCTATCTCGTGCCGGCGGACGTGTATCGCCCCGCGGCCATCGACCAGCTCACCCGACTCGGCGACCAGATCCAGGTTCCGGTCTACCCCTCCCGCACCGACCAGGATCCCGTGGAGATCTGCCGGAAGGCCCGGGAGGAGGCCCGCGCCCAGGGAAGAGATACCCTCGTCATCGATACGGCCGGAAGGCTGCACATCGATGAAGAGCTGATGCAGGAACTCCGCAGGATCCGCGAGGCGATCGATCCCTCCGAGATCCTGATGGTGGCCGACTCCATGACAGGCCAGGACGCCGTCAACGTCGCCGCCAGCTTCAACGAGTTGCTGGACATCGACGGCGTCGTGCTCACGAAGCTCGACGGAGACGCCCGGGGCGGCGCCGCCCTTTCCATACGGGCCGTGACCGGGAAACCGATCAAGTTCGTCGGTGTGGGCGAGAAGACGAGCGCCCTGGAGCCCTTCTATCCGGACCGCATGGCCAACCGGATCCTCGGCATGGGCGACGTGCTGTCGCTGATCGAGAAGGCAGAGGCCTCCATCGACGAGAAGAAGGCCAGGGAACTCGAGGAGAAGCTCCGCAAGGATGCCTTCAACCTGGAGGATTTTCAGGATCAACTGAAGCAGGTTCGACAGATGGGGTCTCTGGACGATCTGGTTTCGATGATTCCCGGATTCAACAAGATCAAGAAGATGTCGGGCGCCCAGCCGGACGAGAAGGAGCTGGTCAAGATCGATGCGATCATCAACTCCATGACCCTCAAGGAGCGGCGTGACCACACGATCCTGAACGGAAGCCGCAGGAAGCGGATCGCAAAGGGAAGCGGCACCTCGGTCCAGGACGTCAACCGTCTGCTCAAGCAGTACGTTCAGGCCAGGCAGATGATGAAGAAGATTCAGAAAATGGGACCGCGCGGACTCGGAAAAATGTTCATGCAGTAGGAAGAGCAAAGGAGGAATCGAGAATGGCCGTCAGGATTCGCTTGCAGAGAAGGGGAACCCGCAAGAGACCCTTCTATCACATCGTGGTCGCAGACCGTCGCGCCCCCAGGGACGGTAGGTTCATCGAGAAGGTGGGAACCTACAACCCCCTGGCGAAGCCGGCGGAGATCACACTCAAGACGGGTCGCTATGATCAGTGGCTCGAGAAGGGGGCCTTGCCCTCAGACGCCGTGGCCGACCTGGTCCGTCGGTTTCGGCAATCGATGCAGGCTGAAAGCCAGCCTTGAAGCGCTGAGCACGAGATAGAAACGGGGGGAGCGGATAGCGCCGGAGACCGCAGGATGGCCAGGTGAGAACCCTGCTAAATCGAGAGAGAGAGGTGACCAAGCTATGACGGCTCCAGGATCGACGGACAACATGAAGGATCTGATCGAGTACATTGCGAAGGCACTGGTGGATCAGCCGGAACAGGTCAAGGTGAGCGAGGTGGAGGGCGAGAAGACTTCGGTCATCGAGCTCATGGTGGCCAAGGAAGACCTGGGGAAGGTGATCGGCAAGCAGGGCCGAACGGCTCGCGCGATTCGTACCATCCTGAGTGCCGCATCCACGAAGATTCGCAAGCGATCCGTCTTGGAGATCATCGAGTAGCTGCATCCCTCCATTCCCCATGCAAAGGAACGAGATCGAGATCCGTCCCGAGACGCACCTCCCCATCGGCAAGGTCCTGAAGCCCTGGGGGCTGAAAGGTGCGGTGAGCATTTACAGCTACGCGGAAACCCCCGAGAGCTTCCAGAAGATCTCGGCCCTCTATGTCGAGGGCGAAAACGGCACAACCGAGCTTCCCATCGAGGAGGCAAGGCGGCACAAGAAAGGGATCCTCCTCAGGTTCAAGGGCCGCGACAGGATCGAGGACGTAGAGGACCTGGTCGGTCTCACGCTGTACATGAACAAGAAGGAACTCCCCCCTCTGGAGGAAGGGGAGTATTACTGGCACGAGCTGATCGGCATGGAGGTCCTGACGGACACCGGCAGGACCGTCGGAAATCTGGAAAGGATTTTCGATATCGGCAGCCACGACGTGTACGTGGTCACAAAGGAGGGGCGGGAGGTTCTGATCCCGGCCGTTCGAGAGGTGGTGCGGAAGGTGGACGTTGCCGGAAGACGGATGTTCATCCACCCTGTCGAGGGGCTTCTGACGGAAGATGATCTTTGAGATTCTGACCCTCTTCCCGGAGATGTTCGATTCCTACCTGGCTTCGAGCATTCTGGGCCGGGCGATTGCGGCTGGGCATATCCGGGTTGAGCGTCACAACATCCGTGACTATGCCACGAACAAGCACCGGATGACCGACGATGCCCCTTACGGGGGCGGCAGCGGCATGGTCATGAAGCCCGAACCGATCGTGCGGGCCCTGGAGGCGGTTCAGGCGAGGGAGGAAGCAAGGGCCCGGGTCGTCCTGCTGAGCCCTCAGGGGCGACTCTTCGACCAGAGGGCGGCCAGGGAGCTGGCCCGGCTTCCCCGGCTGATCATGGTCTGCGGCAAGTACGAAGGGGTGGACGACAGGGTCCGGAAACTTGCGGTGGACGAAGAGATCTCCATCGGCGATTACGTCCTGACCGGAGGAGAGCTTGCAGCCATGGTCATACTCGAGGCCACGGCGAGGCTTCTGCCGGGGGTGCTGGGAGCCGAGGAATCGACCCGGGAAGAGTCCTTTGCCGAGGGTTTGCTCGAGTACCCGCACTACACGCGGCCCAGGGAGTTCATGGGTTGCGAGGTGCCCGAAGTCCTGCTCTCCGGCAACCATCAGGAGATCGCGGCCTGGAGACGAAGGAAGGCGATCGAACGGACCCTGGAAAAGAGGCCCGACCTGCTCGCGGACGCGAACCTGACCGATGAAGACCGGAAGTGCCTCGAAGGGCTCCGCCGGGCAGCGGATCGGGACGGGGGTGAACATCGGTAAACATGAGCCCTGTGTACGTTGCGCTGGTCCACTACCCGGTGTACAACAAGAACCGTCGGGTCGTTCGCACCTGTCTGACCCCCCTGGACCTGCACGACATCTCCAGGGCCTGCAGGACATACGGCGTTCGCGCCTTCTATTTCGTCAACCCGATGAGGAGCCAGCGAGAGCTCGGCCAGATGATCTTCGATCACTGGAGCACGGGATGGGGCGCACGCTACAACCCGAACCGAAAAGAGGCGCTTTCCCTGGTCAGGATCGCACCCGACCTGGAAAGGACACGAAAGGAGATCGAACAGGAATGGGGCAAGGCCCCGAAGACCGTGGCAACCAGCGCCAGGATGGCGGGGGCGGATCTCGACTATCCGGACATGAAGGCCGGCATCGAAAAGGGGGAGGAGGCCTACCTGATCCTCTTCGGGACCGGCTGGGGGCTGCTGGAGGAGGAAATGGAGGCTGCGGACTACCGTCTGCAGCCGATCCGTGGGACCGGGGACTTCAACCACCTGTCCGTTCGGTCGGCTGTGTCCATCATCCTCGATCGAATCCTGTGTGATCGGTGATTTTTTTCTCGATTTATGTGACGATGGCCCTCCGGACCCTCCGAGGGGCTGAGCGCGGAAGCAGAAGGAGCAGGAAAAATGTACAGCATCGAGCAGATTGAAAAGGAGCAGATGCGCGCGGACCTGCCCGAAGTCAGAACGGGTGACACGGTGCGCGTGTACAGCAAATTCCGGGAGGGCGCAAAGGAGCGTATCCAGCCCTACGAAGGCGTGGTGATCCGCGTCAAGAAGGGCCTCGCCCGCGGGACCTTTACGGTCAGGAAGGTCTCCTACGGGATCGGCGTGGAGAGGATCTTCCCCATTCACTCGCCGAACCTGGTCAAGATCGAGATCCTCAAGCGTGCCCGCGTCCGGCGTTCCAGGATCTACTTCCTCCGCCAGCGTTCCGGCAAGGCCGCACGCCTGAAGGAGATCCGGGAGTTTCGAACCAAGAAGAAGTCGTGAAGCGAACGACCGCGCAACAAGACCTGTGGGAATCGCCCGAGGACATGCTCCTGTTCGAGAGGGAGTGGCTGGCCAAGGGCTACGCCCGGATCGCAGGCCTGGATGAAGCCGGCAGGGGCCCCCTCGCCGGCCCCGTGGTTGCAGCGGCCGTCATCCTTCCGCCCGGGGAACGCTACCCGGGCATCACCGACTCCAAGAAGCTCAAGCCCGCAGACAGGGAGCGGGGGTTCGACCTGATCCGCGAACGGGCACTGGCGTTCGCGGTGTCCGAGGTCAGCTGCGAGGAAATCGACGAGCACAACATCCTCGTGGCCAGCCGGAAGGCGATGGAAAGGGCGGTTCGAGACCTTTCGCTCCCCCCCGGCTTTCTCCTCATCGACGGCATCGTACCGCTGGAGACCGACATCCCCCAGAAGTGCATCAAGAAGGGGGACCGGAGAAGCCTGTCGGTCGCAGCGGCCTCCATCCTGGCCAAAGTGACGCGGGATCGGCTCATGGAGGCGTACCACGAGCAATATCCCCAATACAATTTCAGCAAGAACAAGGGGTACGGGACGCGTGAACACCTGGAGGCCCTCCAGTTGCACGGCACCTGCCCCATCCACCGCAGGAGTTTCCGCGGCGTGAAGGAGCTCCTGGCACCGGAAATGCAGTACTACCCTCCCTCCGATCTTTATTCTCGGGGCAGAAACCCCTAAACTATCCGTGGCGTCTTGGCGATGAAACGGGCCTCCACCAGGAAGAAGGGGCAGGAGGGGGAGCGGCTTGCCGTGCGCTTCCTGAGGAGCCGTGGGTATCGTATTCTCGACAGGAACTACAGCAACCGCCTCGGAGAGATCGACATCGTGGCGGAAGACGGGGGCGTGCTCGTGTTCACCGAAGTACGCACCCTGAAGGCGTCCGCAGGGCACCTGCCGGAGGAGACGATCCAGTGGAAGAAGCAGCAGCGCATCGCCCGGACCGCACTCGCCTACATCAAGCAGAAGCGACTGGAGGACCGGCCCGCCCGGTTCGACGTGGTGTCGGTGGTTTTCGACGGCAACCGTGCGACCCTCAGACACATACCGGACGCCTTCGAGATGTAGGAGGCCTGAGATGTCGGAAGGCAGGAAGCAGGGAACCCTCTATCTGGTCGCCACGCCCATCGGCAACCTGGAGGACCTGAGCCACCGGGCACTGCGGACCCTCGGCGCGTCCCAACTCATCGCGGCCGAAGACACGAGGCGCACCCGGAAGCTGCTCGCCCACTACGGGATCTCGAGGCCCCTGGTCAGCTATTACGAGCAGAACGAGGCGAAACGGATCCCGGCGCTCCTGGAGGCGATCGGCGAAGGCAAGGACGTCGCCCTGGTCTCCGACGCCGGAAGCCCGGGCATCAGCGATCCGGGATACCGTCTGGTCCGGGAGGCGATCGACCGGGGGATTTCCGTGACCGCCCTGCCCGGCCCGTCCGCCGTGATACTGGCCTTGTCGATCTCCGGGCTGCCCACGGACCGGTTTACGTTCTTCGGCTTTCTGCCCCGGGGCGGCTCGGATCGAAAGCGGCTGCTCCAGGAGGCTGCAGAGGTGCCCCACACGGTCCTCTTCTTCGAGTCTCCCCACCGGCTGGTCGGGGCTCTGGAAGCCATGCTCGAGGTCGTGGGCGACCGGCAGGCGGCGGTCTGCAGGGAGCTCACCAAGCGGTTCGAGGAGGTGGACCGCGGCATGCTCTCCGAGCTGGCGGCCCGATGGAAGAGAAGAACCCCGAAAGGGGAATTCTGCATCGTTATGGAAGGCAGAAACCGAAGGAACGAGCAGGCAGAAGACCGGAGGGAGCGGCTCGCAAGGGCCGCCGAAGATCTGAAGCGCCCCACGGAGCTGCCGCTGAGCGAGCTTGCTCGGCGGGTCGCTCGGAAACACGGCCTGCCGAGGCGGGCGGTCTATCAACTGGGCCTGGAACTGAAGCGTTTGGAGGAAGGGTGAATGTCGGGTACGTATCTCGTGACGGGTGCCGCCGGATTCATCGGCTCTCACATTGCAGAGACGCTGGCGGCACGTGGTGAGCGTGTGAGGGCCCTGGACAACTTCTCCACGGGCAAGCGGGCGAACCTCGCCCCGTTTCTCGACCGCGTCGAGCTGATCGAGGGCGATCTCCGGGATCCGGCCGATGTGAAGCGGGCGGTCGAGGGGGTGGAGATCGTCTTCCATCAGGGAGCCCTCCCTTCTGTCCCGAAGTCGGTGGAGGACCCGGTCGGGTCGAACGAGAGCAACATCACGGGCACCCTGAACGTGCTGGTCGCAGCGAGGGACGCCCGGGTCAAGCGCGTGGTCTATGCGGCCAGCTCTTCCGCTTACGGAGACAGCCCTGTGCTCCCGAAAGAGGAGAGCATGACGCCCGCACCCCTGTCCCCCTACGCCACGCAGAAATACGTGGGAGAGCTCTACTGCAGGAACTTCTACGACCTCTTCGGGCTGGAGACCGTGGCCCTGCGTTACTTCAACGTGTTCGGCCCGCGCCAGGATCCGACCTCCCAGTACGCGGCCGTGATTCCGAAGTTCATCACGGCCCTCGCCGCGGGGAAACCGCCGACCATCTACGGAGACGGAGAGCAATCGCGGGACTTCACCTACATCGAAAACGTGGTGCAGGCGAACCTGCTGGCCGCCCGCGCCGATGGCGCGGCCGGGGAGATGATGAATTTCGCCTGCGGAGAGCGGTATACACTGAACGAACTGCTCGAGAAGCTTCAGAGAATCATGAAGACCGACATTCGGGCGGACTACACCGACCCGAGGCCCGGGGACGTGAAGCACTCGCTGGCCGACATCGGCAAGTGCCGGCGGCTGCTCGGGTACGCGCCTCACGTGTCCCTGGAGGAGGGGCTGGAGCGCACAGTGTCATTCTTTTGCAAGTGATCTCCAGGGGCCGGGGTCGGGGGTCAGGGATCAGGCCACCCTGCCCCACTCCATGTCTTCTATCTACTTGTATACCTGTACATGTTGGGGAAGCTGTTCAAGGAGATTGCGAGGGGCCGAAGGCGACGCGGCAATCCCCCGGCACCGAAAGAGGGCGAAGACCCCTTGAATCAGCGACAGGAAGGTCTTACCATATAAGGTTGATGGTGCAATCCCTATCTCCCACCACAAAACGAAAGGGGGCGAAACGGTTTCGACGGGGATCGTCGGGGTTGCGGCTGCATGCCGAGGTCCCACCTTGCTCGCAAAACAGGTGGAAACAACATAATCGCCAACGATTATGACTATGCCATGGCCGCTTAATTGACGGTCATCGTCCTCCCGGTTCATTCTTGCGGGGCCGGATTGGGCGTCGATTAGCAAGATAGCTTCCTCCTCTTCGCCTGCGGGAGGCTGGAGGCGAAATCTTTCGTAGGCTGGCTTGTCGGCCGCCCCGCCTGTCGGGCATCCGGCAAGTGAGATCAATCGACAGGATAAGCATGTAGACGTCGCAGGTCTGGGTTTCCGGACGTGGGTTCAACTCCCACCGCCTCCACCATTTAGAAAAGACAAACCCGTCTCTCTGGGGTCATTCTCCGGGGTGACGGGTTTTCTTTTTCCCCTTTTATTCAAAGGGTTTGGGCGTTT
>CAYZMM010000036.1:0-64039 GCA_964479535.1 uncultured Thermodesulfobacteriota bacterium | reverse complement strand
ACGATCATACAATATCCTCAAAGGAATGTCTACCCATGTGTCGCTGTAGTACTAGTTGACATTCCACATCCGACTCCTTACCCTCAGAAGTTCGCAAGAGTTCGGGGAGTTCGGGGGGGGAGTTCGGGGACAGCCACCGAACTCCGTTGTCAATGCCAACAGACCGTGGCAGATCGGTGACTGTCGCCGAACTCTTGGCAGGATGTTCCATCGACGTTTGCGACGCCATTGGATCGACCCGAAACGGATGGAGGTAGACGATGCTGAAACTCGGGGAAAAGGGAGCGATTCCTCAACGAGACGGAGAGACCTACGCGATCGCGCCGCACATCCCCTGCGGAGTGGTGACCCCGGAGTTGTTACGCCGCATCGCGGATGTGTCCGAGAAGTACGAGGCGAAGGCGATCAAGATCACCGGAGCCACCCGGATCGCGATCGTGGGCCTGAAGGAAGAAGACATCGACAACGTCTGGGACGAGTTGAAGCTCGACCCGGGGGCCGCGGTGGGGCTCTGCGTGCGCAGCGTGCGGACCTGCCCCGGCACCACCTTCTGCAAGCTCGGCAAGCAGGATGCCCTCGGCATCGGCATGAAGCTCGATGATGCGTACCACGGCAAGGAGCTCCCCGGCAAGTTCAAGATGGCGGTTTCCGGCTGCGGCCTGGCCTGCGCCGAATCCTGGGTGCGCGACATCGGGCTCATCGGCAAAGAGGACGGATGGGTCGTGACGATCGGAGGCAACGTGGGTGCTACGCCCCGCATCGGAAAGGAGCTCGTAGGCGGCCTGGACGACGATGCCGTGATTGCGGCGGTTGAGAAGGTGATCGCCTACTACACGGAGAACGCGAAGAAGGGCGAGCGCCTCGGCAAGATGGTCGAGCGGGTGGGCCTTGATCCCTTTAGAGAAGCTGCAGGCCGTTGAAAAACGCCCATCTGCGGCGTTGCACTCATCCCTCGTCACTGCGGCGTACCGTGTACGCCTCGTTTCTCGGGATTTCGTGCGCCTTGCATCTGGGCATTTTTGAACGGCCTGCGAACAGAAGCCCCTCTTTGCAGGGTTTCTATAGCCTGCGGCGGCGGTGCCACGCCACCAACCCGAGGACCAGGATCACCTCCGGGATCAGGAGCGCCACGGAGTTGAAAGCCGCAAAGGTCTTCTCCGGGATCAGGGGCGCCTGGTACAGGTCTTCCACCTTCGGCCTGAGCCGGATCTCGTCCTCCCGGTTCGCCAGGTAGTAGACCGCATTCATGACCAGGTCCTCGTTGTAAAGGGCGCCCAGCCTGCGGTTCGTTGCGAAGTCCAGATCTCCGAAGACCACGATCCTGGCCTCGTCTCCGCTTCCGGTCGGCACCTCCAGGGATGCCCCCAGAGGGAAGGGGCCGGCGTCCTTTCTCATCCACCCGGGCAGCGGCTCGTCCGGCCGCTCCGTGTCTCCCGGAAGTTCCCGGTCCGCAGGCATCTCGATTCGGCTCGTGGGGTCCGAGTAGAGGAATCCCCGCGGCTCCTGGCCCCGCAGGATCAGGGGCCGGGCCCCTGAGAAGATGACTCCGGTCCGCTCCGTCAGGCCCTGAACGACCGGGTGGTAATCGGTGAACCGGGTGAGAATCGGTTCCGTGCCCTTCGCCTCGCTGCCGAAGAGAGAGGCCGCCTCGTCCACGACGAGTCCGTCCAGGGCGTTGATTCCCAGGCCTTCGAGCATCTCGCCCGGCTCCACCGGGCGATCCGGCTCCGTGAAGACGAGAAGCCGCCCCCCCTCGTCCACGAAGGATCGGAGGCGTTCCCTCTCCTCGGGGAGAAGCTCCTTTTCCGGTGCGCCCACCACCACGATCTCGCACTCCTCCGGCACTTCGGGGTGGGCGGCGAGCAGGAGTTCCGTTGCCTGAAATCCCTCGCGGGTCAGCAGGGCGTACAGGGTCGAGAAACCCTGTTCGCCGTGTCCGTCCAGAGAGGGCTCCCCGTGGGCGGCCGTGAAGCAGACGGTCGTACGCGCGCGCATGCTGAAATCGAGGACCGTCTGAATGATGGCCCGCTCGGTCATGGCCGGGACCTTCCGGGCCCGACCGCCCGAGTAGAAGACGAGCTGGGAACCGCTTCGTTCGATCTGCCTGGCGGCCTCGGGGGAGAGCTCCTGGGGCGAGACGATTTTGAGGCGAAACCGCTCGGAGGCCTGCGCGAACCGCTCGATGAGGACCCTTTCCTGCGCGGAAACCGCGGGGTCGCCCACGTATACGGCATCGATGTCCACGGGAAGCTCGTCGAGGATACGCTTGGAGTACTCGGACAGGGAGTAGACGCGAGGCTCGGTCAGGTCCCAGTCGAGGGTGAAGCGGGAGGCGGCCATGAGGATGGTGCCCGTGAAGAGGATCGCGACACCGGCCTGAATGAGTGCGATGACGAGAGCCCGGCGGGAGAGGCCGGTTCGTTCTCTTCTCGCGGAGACCGCCGAAACCACGACGGCGACGACGATCAGGATGCCCGCCAGGATCAGGTTGCCGATCGCAGCCGGCCCCGGTTCCTTGCTCAGGTAGATGCCCCCCAGGCCGAAGGCCAGGGCAACGCAGGCCAGGGAGAGGAGAAAGCCGGGCATGGTGACTCCTAACGGATCCGTTCGAGGGCCAGGCTGACCCGGGTAAGGAGGAAGCCGCCCAGGCCCAGGCCCGTGAAATAGACGATGTCCTCGAGGGAAATGACCCCTCGCGGAAAGCTGCCCATGTGGGTCATGAGCGAAAGATGCTGGACCACCCGGTCCATGGTGTCTCCGGTGAATTCCATCATCCAGCTGAAATCCAGGATGGCCATGGAGAAGGCGTAGGCGCTGAGCGCCGCCACGAGCTGGTTGGGCGCCAGGACCGAGCAGAGGAGGCCGATGGAGGCGAGGGAAAAGGAGAGAAGCATCAGACCCACGAGGGAGGCCAGGATCGGGCCCATGTCCAGGTCGGTCGCGGCCGCCGATATGGCCGGCAGGAGCGCCGCGACGGCCACCACCGCCACGAGGAAGATGAAGGTGGCCAGGAACTTGCCGGCCGCGATCTGCGTGTGGCTGAGCGGCAGGGTCATGAGCAGCTCGTCGGTGCGGCGGGTCCGCTCCTCGCAGAACATGCCCATGGTGATCAGCGGAATCACGGCGAGCAGCACGAGAGCCGTGTCGGTCACCGTGGGCAGCAGAACCTGCTCGAAGAGGTTCAGGCCCGGGGGGATGATGCCCGCGCCGATCTGGTTGAAGGCCGTCCGTGTCTGGAGGAGCATGATCTGGCTGTTGAAGGCCTTCAGGTTGTCGAGAAAGAAGAGGCTCATCGACAGGGCCATGGCCGTCAGGGCGATGTAGGCGATCGGCGAGGCGAAGAGCCCGGTGAGTTCCTTGCGAAGGACGGTCAGTACGGCCCTCATGTCGCTTGCCCCCTGTCCCGCTCCTGGGTCTGGCGGAAGATCTCGGCAATCCCGCCGGTGCCGCCGAGTTCGTCGACCCTTCCGATGCGTGCGACACGCCCGCGGTCGAGCACCAGGGCCCGCGAGCAGAGCGCACCCACCTCGTCCAGATCGTGGCTGCTCAGGACCACGGTGCTCTCCTCGGCGAGTTGCCGAACGAGCTGGTGGGTCTGGCGGCGCTGCTCCGGGTCGAGACCGTCCGTCGGCTCGTCCAGAAAGACCACCGAAGGCTCGTGGATGACGGCCGCCGCCAAGGAGATCCGGGCACGATAGCCCTTGGAACAGTGGCCTGCGAGACGGTCGATGACCGCTCTCAGGCCGAAGTGGGAAGTGAGCTGCTCGATGCGGGATTCACGCAGGGACCGCGGCAGGCGGTGCACGTTCGCAACGAACCGCAGGAGACCCCGGACGGTCAAATCGGCGTAGAGCTGTGGGTGTTCCGGCATGTAGCCGATCCGTCGCCGGACATCGAGGGATTTCCGGACGAGATCCATCCCCGCCACCCGCACCGATCCTGCCGTCGGCAGACGGTATCCGGTGAGGATCCGCAGGAGGGTCGTCTTGCCCGACCCGTTCCTGCCCAGCAGGCCGAAGACCTCTCCGGCCCCGATCTCGAAGCTCACGTCCGCCAGGGCGTGCAGCGGCCCGTAGTCCTTCCACAGGCCGTGTACCTCTACCATGTTGCCGTCCGTCATCGATTCGGGCCCTTGTTCGTGGAAGGGAGCCATCCAAAACATATATAATGTTTTCTCGGAATGTTCAAATCCACCGTTCGGCCGTCTCGGAAACCCGGGCAAGCGGGTGCGGCGAGACCTTGAATTCGCAATGCGAAACAGCTATGTAAGTTTGCGGACCGGATCGCGCCGCATGGCTCGATGCACCTGCGAGGGGAGGAAACGAAATGAGCGATGAGCTGGCCATGGCCCTGGTGGAGTTGAAACGGGATGAAGTGCTGGAGACCGTCAGGGAGAAAGCGGGCAGAGGGGACGACCCGCTCAGGATCCTGGAGGAATGCCGGAGGGGGATGACGATCGTGGGGGATCGCTTCCAGGCGGGGGAATTCTACCTGGCCGAGATGATGCTGGCCGCCGAGATCTTCAAGGGAGTGGTGGAGATTCTGAACCCCCACATGGAGAAGCTGCGCCCGCCCAAGCCTCTGGGCAAGGTGGTGCTGGCCACCCTGAAGGGGGACATCCACGACCTGGGCAAGGACATCGTGGCCACCCTGCTGCGGGCCCAGGGGTTCGAGGTACACGACCTCGGGGTGGACGTGCTGCCGGCCGTGGTGGTGGACAAGGTGAAGGAGGTCGAACCGGATTTCGTCGGGTTCTCGGCCCTGATCACCTCCGCCTTCGCTTCCATGAAGGAGGCCTCGGAACTGCTCGTGGAGTCGGGCCTTCGGGAAAGGCTCAAGCTGATGGTCGGAGGCGGCGTGACCACGCCCACGGTGAAGGAGCACATCGGCGCCGACTTCCAGACCCTGGACGCCATGGAAGGGGTGTCCTACTGCCTGCAGGAAGTCGGCGCCAAGTGATCCGCCAGTGGAGAACGGGGACTGTCCCCGATCTCCGCTCCGCTCATCACGGATATTGCGAGGAGCGAAGCGACGCGGCCATCCCCAGGCCTTCCGGGGCTGGACCAGCCAGTAGGCTGCCGCGGTGCGCACGCAGCGTCCGCAAGAAAGAGACTGCTTTGGAATTGCTCCTGATCAGCGGCTTCCTCGGCTCCGGCAAGACCACCCTGCTCCTGGAGATCGCCCGTCGGCTGGCGGCCGATGCCGGGAACGTCGCCATCATCGAGAACGAGGTGGGCGAGGTCGGAATCGACGGGCAGTACCTTCGCCAGGAAGGCCTGGAGGTCCAGGAGATCTTCGGCGGGTGCGTCTGCTGCACCCTTTCCGTGGATCTCGTCACGACCCTGAAGAAGCTCGACAAGACGGTCCGGCCGGAAACGGTGATCCTCGAGGCCACCGGCATCGCGCGGCCGGGCGACATCGTGCCTACCGTTCGACGGTACGCCCCCATGGTCGAGAAGATCCAGGTCCTCTCCCTCGTGGACGCGGCCCGGTACGAGATGCTCCTCGAGGTGATGAACCCGCTGATGACCGCCCAGATCGGGGCGGCCGACATCGTGGCGGTGAACAAGATCGACCGGATCGATGAAGCGGCTTTGCTGCAGATCGAGCACAGCTTGAAGAGCCTGAACGAAAAGGCCCGGGTGGTGGCCCTTTCTGCGGAGCAGAAGATCAACCTCGAGGATCTGATGGATGCACTGCGATGACGCACGAAGATCACGCCCACCAGCCGCCCGGGAGTGACCCGAGGCACACTGCGCATGCGTTGCACGGAACGCTGGCCCTGCCCGCGCCGCTTTCGGAAACCGACCTCCGAAGAGGCATCGAGGCATTTCTTTCCGAACTCGCCCGTGCCCTCGGAGACCGGGGCTGCCGGCTGATCGGCCACATCAAGGGCGTGCTGGAGAAGGGGGCGGGGGACCGTCTCTTCTTCAGCGTGACCTCCTTCGAGGAGAAGGCCCGGTTCAAGGGAAGCCTTGCCGGAGAGGTGGAGAAGATCCGCCTCACCCTCAACGTGATCGTCTACGGCGTCGGCAACGAGGAGGTGCAGAGGCTCGTCCTCGCCGCGCTTCAACAACACCTGGGCCAGATGGGGGACGTTGTTTACTTCGTTAACTTGTTGAGCAACAAGTTAACGAAGTAAACAACGTCCCCTAAATTGAGGGGCGGATGGCTGTTCTGCTGGGAATCGATACGGGGGGTACCTACACGGATGCGGTGCTCATGGACGATGAGCAGGGCATCCTTTCCACGGCCAAGGCGCTGACCACGAAACACGAACTCTCCGTCGGCATCCGCGAGGCCGTGGAGGCCGTCCTTCCCTCGGTGCCGGTGGAGATCGGCATGGTCTCCCTGTCCACCACGCTTGCAACGAATGCAGTGGTGGAGGGACAGGGGAGCCCGGTCGGTTCCCTGCTGATCGGGTACGATCCGGAGACGCTCCGGGACGTGGGCATCGACAGCATCGTCGCCGGGGACAACCTCGTGTTCCTGGACGGAGGGCATACGGGAACGGGCGAGGAGATGGCCCCGCTGGACACGGCGGGAGCGGAAGAGGCGATCCTGCGCCTGGCGCCCCGGGTTTCCGCATTCGCCGTCTCCGGGTTCTTCGGCGTGCGGAACCCGACCCATGAGCTCAGGGTGAGACAGCTGGCCCGGGACCTGACCGGGCTTCCGGTGACGTGCGGGCACGAGCTGACCACGCACCTGAACGCCCCGCGCCGGGCCCTCACCGTGGCGATGAACGCCCGTCTCATCTCCCTGCTCTCGGATCTCGTCCGGACGGTCCGTACCATGCTGCGCGGAAAAGGGATCCAGGCCCCCCTCATGGTGGTCAAGGGCGACGGATCCCTGATGGAGGCGGACATGGCCCTGGAGCGGCCGGTGGAGACGATCCTGTCCGGACCTGCGGCGAGCGTGGTCGGCGCCTGCTTCCTGACCGATGCAAGGGACTCCTTCGTGGTCGATATGGGAGGCACCACCACCGACATCGCCGCCATGCAGCAGGGCCTGCCGGTCCTGAACGAAAAGGGCGTTCGCGTCGGAAACTGGGACATCATGGTGGAGGCGATCGATGTCCGCACGACCGGCCTGGGCGGGGACAGCGAGACCGTGCACACCGGCGGAGAGGGCCTGTCGGTGGGCCCGAGACGGGTCATCCCCCTGAGCCTCCTGGCCGAGCAGGAACCGGGCACGCTGGAGGTCCTGCGAAAACAGTTGGACGCACCCATGGACGCGGACCAGGGCCGCTTCGTAAGGAAACAGAAGACCCGGGCCGGCAGGGTCACGACCCTCACGCCGGGGCAGCAGGAGGTCTGGGATCTGATCGGAGACGAGGCGGTCTCCCTGATCGATCTTCTGGCCCGCGTGAAGATTCCGCCCCTCTACAGCAGGTACATCGAAGAGTTGATGGAGCAGGGCCTGCTCGCGATGAGCGCCTTCACACCGACCGATGCGGTCCACGTGCTCGGCCGTTACCGCTGCTGGTCGGTGGAGGCCGCGAAACTCGGCGCCGCCCTCTGGGCGAGGCGGCTGGCCCAAACGCCCGAAGCCTCCTCCAAAGGCGTGGTGCATCAGGTCGAGGTCCAGGCGGGCCGTGCGATCCTGGCCTGCGCCCTGGCAGAGGAAGGGTTCGAGCTGGCCGGCCTGCGGAACGGTCTCGACAGGAGAATGATCGACCGGGCCCTCGGCGCGGACCGCGGAGGCCTGTTCTCCCTCTCCCTGTCCCTCAAGCGCCCGGTGGTGGCGATCGGCGCGCCGGTGTCTACCTACATGCCTGCCGTGACCGAACGCATGGGAGCCGAGCTGCGTGTTCCGGAGCACGCGGCCGTTGCGAACGCGATCGGAACGGTCGCCGGAGGCGTCACCCAGACGGTCCGGTTCCTGATCCGGCCGGTGGGGATCGACCAGGCCTTCCGTGTCCATCTGCCCTCCGGCACCCGCACCTTCGATGACTTGGAAGAGGCGGTCGCCTGCGCGCAGCAGGAGGCGGAGGCGAGGGCTCGGGACCTGGCCCTCCGTGCCGGGGCCGACCGGCCCCGGGTGAAGATCGAACGGATCGACCGCATCGCCCGGGGAGGGGCGGGAAGGACCGAGGAGATCTACATGGAGACCGAGGTGATCGCCCGCGCGGTGGGACGCCCCCGGATGGGGGCCGCAGAGGCCCCGTCGACCGGTTGAACGGGCCGCCACGGCGCGGACGGTCGCAGCGACGAACTCTACGATCGGGAGGAGAGAGAATGGCAGAAGAGACGATGACCCCGGAAGAACGAATGGCGGCCGCCATCCGGCTCGAAAAACCGGATCGGGTTCCGATCGCTCCCCTGATGTGCACGCCCGCCGCGGCGAGGCTCCTGGACATCGAGGTGTCGGACATCCTTGCGAAAGGCTACCCGGGCATGGTCGAAGCGGAGATGAAGGTGTTCGACGTCTTCGGCGGCTGGGATGCCTCGCCCCCGATCAACGATCTGAGTACGGTCTGTCTGCTCGGCCTGAAGATCAAGCTGCCGGCGAGGGGGGAGGTGGAGGCCCAGGTGCTGGAAGGAGAGAACTGGACGTCGGACGAGTACGACGTCCTGGTCGAAATGGGCTGGCTCAACTTCTACGGCCAGGTTCTGGCGCCGCGTGTCTCGGACGCGAGACCGGAGGACGTGCCCGCGCTGCAGCAGCGGGTGCTCGAGAATGCGGTGACCTTCTGCGAGGCGTGCAGGAAGAGGGGCATCGTGACCATGTACCCCATGTGGAGCATGCACCCCTTCTTCTCCTTCTCGCTGACCCGGTCGATGGTGAAGTTCACGGAGGATCTCTACTACCGGCCGGAGCGGGTCGACGAGGCGATGAGGGTCGCCGTCCCGGAGTACATCGAGCTGCTGATCAACGTGTGCAAGGCCACGGGCGTGAAGTTCGCGAACATCACAGAGGAGAGGGCCGGCGCATTCTTCTATCCCCTGAACATCTTCGAGCGGTTCTGGTGGCCCTACACGGTCCAGATCGTGGACGCCCTCTGGTCGGAGGGGATCGTGAGCTGGTTCCACCTGGACACCTGCTGGGACAAGAACCTGCCCTACTTCAAGCAGCTGCCCAGGGGCTCGGCCGTCATCGACCTGGACGGGACGACCGACATCTTCGCCGCCAAGGAGCTGTTGCGGGACCACATGTGCATCGTGGGCGATGTGAGTGCCGCCGACCTCTGCCTCGGCGAGCCGGCTCAGGTGGAGGCGAACACGGAGAGGCTGATCGAAGAGGTCGGCGGGGACGGCGGCCTGATCCTGAGCAGCGCCTGCACCCTTCCGGGCGCGATCCGGGCGGAGAACTTCCGTGCCATGCTCGAGACGGGCAGGACCTACGAGCTCGGCCGGATGCCGGCCGCGTGACTACCTCAACGCGGAGGCCGTTTCAGCGGTACTTCCGGGGGCTATGCTGCTGCTGCTGCTGCTGCAGCTTCTGAGATGGGAGACGAGTCCCTCTGCATCACGAGGGATTGCGACCCGGAGGCGGTCGAGGAGTACTATTCGGAAACCGCCAATCTATCTACACGATGAACTCCACCCCAGTCCCAGGTCTGTACACGCCTTGGCGAGTGAACGATCGTTCGTCCAGAGCCGGACGCTCGACAGAACAGACGCAGCCAGAAGATGCACGTCGACGTAGCCCAACCCCTTTCCCATCAGGCGGTTCCTTTCGATGAAGAGCATGATTTCTTCGTGTTCTGCAATGGCCGTGGAAGGAAGTGCATGGAGAAGGGAAAGAATCTCGGCTCTGTTCTTCAGATTCCCGCAAGCCAGTTCGCCCATAACAAACGGGTGAACCACGACACTTCCCTCATCGAGCAGTTCCTCCAGGTGTGGATCCCCGTGTCGGAGATGTGAGACCCAAACGGACGTATCGACCAGTATCCTCTCAGGCACGCGTTTGTCTCCGTCTGCGCGGAGTCTTCAATGCTTTTTCCGTCCCGCCGAGCTTGGCGAGTCGCGCGCTGCTTTCGCGCGCAATCAAGGCTTGAAGGCCAAGTTTCACCAAGGCGGTCTTCTCCTTGATGCCCGTCAGCCGGCTGGCCTTTTCGATGAGTTCGTCGTCGATGTTCAGTGTGGTTCGCATGGTCCGATCCTCACGGAAGAATATGGACAATTTGTATGTATAAGTATGCATGAATTGGATGTATCGTGCAAGGGATTTCTCCGGAAGACAACTCATTGCGGTGCACGTTGTCCCGGTCATGAACGTGACGCCGCGGCTTCGCAAAGCCTGGAGGATGCCGAACCGTGACATGCGGCCTAAATGTGAGGCCACCTTCTTCCGCCGGCTAGAAACGGCCCATGAGCTTGACGGCGGCGTAGAGGCTGTCGTCCACGTCGATGCGGTTCCCGTCGCGGTCCCCGTACTCTTCCGCTTCGAAGTAGAGGCGGTCGAACGCCCAGCCTCCCTCGAAGGTGAGGGCGATCTGGGCGGGCAGGCTTAGACGGAGCCCGCCGGCGACCCGCTTCTCGTAGTAGAAGATCCGTTCGTCGTTGTCCGCCCGGTCCGCCCGGAAGTACCGCTGGTTGCGCCATTCGAATCCTGCAAAGAGGGTGAGCGGCGAGACGAGCCGGTAGTCCGCCTGTGCCCGGATGTTCCGGACCGGGAAGTAGCTCAGGTTCATGGAGAGCTTTTCCAGCGGATCGTAGGCCAGGGACATGAAGGGGACGCCGACCACGGCGCGGATCTTGTCCGAAGGCTCCCACCAGTATCCGGCGCCGGGAAGGGGTACGTAGTTGAGGAACTCACGGTTGGTCGCAAAGTAGAGGAAGAAGAGCCACGCGTTCTTCTCCCGGTGGGGAATGCGCAGGAGGCCGCCGAGGGTCCCGTCGAAGGCGTCACCGGCCTGAAAGGGCTCGTTGCTGGCCGAGCCGAAGCTCGCGTTGACCCCCCAGATCCAGTCGCCCCGGACGACCCCTCTGTAGTTGGCTCCGAATCGCACCTCCCAGAGCTCGCCCGGGAGGGGGGTCCCCTCTCTCGGCAGTAGGGCTTCCGTGTCCGTGTCCTGCAACTCCATCTTGGCGCTGAGACCGAGTTCGTTGCGCTCGTTCTGCCACACAGGGGCCATGACGAAGAAGTCGTGCTCCAGAAGGCCGAGGTCGGTATCCTGGCCGTCCACGTCCGAATCCGTGTAGATGTTCAGGGCGTAGCGTGCGAGGACGGAACGCCGGCCCACCTCCGGGCCGAACCATCTCGCCACATCGATGCTCTGGGCGGATACCGGGGCGTGCAGAAGGATCGTGAGCAGCGTGAAAAGGGGGACAAACGGCCGAAGACGGATCGGCATGGCGCAGTTCCTCGTTCTGGTTGTTGCCGCATTTCAAGCTGAAAAGTATAACAGGGGTCCCGGCCGATTCATACCGGGAAGGAGGTGGACCGGACGGGTGCGTTCAAGGAAACGTGGGGGAGTTCGGAGGCAGGCCATGGAAGGGAACACGCGGTCGGCCTGTGTTCCGTTTCCCGGGTTCCCCCTGACCTGCCCCTGACTGCCTTGAAAGGGGTCGGACCCTCAGCTCCCGTGCTTCCCGTCGATGGGGCACTCCCCGGATCCGGTGAGGCCGAGGATCTTCTCGACCCGGAAAGACACGAGAAAAAGGTCCTGGCCTTGGTCTTCTACGTAACGCTTCCGTCGTATGAGATCCCGCATGCGCTCGCTGTTCTTCTCCTCCCCTGTCTTCTTCAAGTAGAGCCGCAGACCCTTGTAACCGTTCTCGTTCGATTTGAATAGATAGGCTGCGTGCGGGTTGGATTGAAGGTTGTGATGGGACTTCCTGTCCGCCATGATGAAGGCCACGTTCTCGTCATCCATGACGTGGGGCCTCGCATAGATCGCCGTATCCACGTGACCGGACGAATCTGCGGTGGACAGCACCCCAAGTCCTTCTGCCTGCTCGAAATATTCGCTGAGATTCATTCTCGTATTCTCCTGTTGTCTCCTCGACCGGTCGTCGAGGGTTGAAAAGGTTCATCCTGTGACAGGATGTCGTTCATTGTCTCAAGGTCTTCGATGCGCGGAAAAGGCGAGATGTTCCTCTTTCAGGGGGCGCAGGCGCCCGGAGGCGGTGCGGTACCGGGTCCGCCCTGGAGCGACACGGTCACGATCTTCAGGCTGTTGTCGACAATGTGCAGCTCCAGGGCGGCCGCCAGGGGGCCCGGCGAGGACGGGGCGAAGACGATCTCGAGGTCGAGCTGCTCCATGGAAGGGATCGTGACCGGCAGTTCCAGGGCCGTGGCGACAGAGAAGTCGGGGCTGCTCCCCGGGGCGAAGGCGACGACGGTCAGGATGTGCGAGTGGCCGGTGGAATTGACCAGGGTGACGGTCGTGCTGCTCGAGGTGCCGACCTCCACCACGCCGAAGTGATGGGAAAGGGGGGAGACTTCAACCGCCTGGGCCGGCTTGATCAATGCCAAGATCAACAGGAGCACAACGTTGATCCGGGATATCGGGACCGAACCGGGGTGCTTCATCTCGTGATCCCCTGCTTGTTCTCAATGTTACTTGGATGTCCCCTTCGGATCAGCCTATTTCATGCACGCCTGCCGGGTCAACAAGAAAAGAGGCCCGGTTCCATCTCTTTGTCATTCCCCCCGGAAGCGGCTAAGATCAAGTCCGGCCGAACTCATTGGCTTCGCAGTTGTGCCGGGTTCCGTCGGAGGTTTGCGCCGGGCGACTTTGTAGGGGGAGGGAGAGACGGAGCCCAAGCAAACCGGAGAGGGAACCCGGCACAACTGCGATCTACAGATAGCCGCGGACAAACGAAGGAGGTCACAGTGGCGGGTCCCCTGGAAGGAACGAAGGTGTTGAGTTTCGGCAGGATGCTTTCCGGCCCTTACGCCACGATGCTTCTCGCCGATCTCGGCGCGGAGGTCGTGAAGATCGAGGCACCGAAGATCGGCGACCTGGCCCGGTTCGCCAGCCCGCACATCGACCAGGTGAGCTCGTACTTCCTGAGCATCAACCGGGGGAAGAAGAGCCTCACCCTCGACCTGAAGCGGGAGGGGGCAGAGAAGGTCGTACTCGACCTCGCACGGGACGCGGACATCCTGCTCGAGAACTTCCGGCCCGGCGTCATGCATCGCCTGGGCTTCGGTTACGAGCCGATAAGCCAGGTCAATCCCCGCATCATCTACGCCTCCCTGTCCGGGTTCGGCCAGGACGGTCCGTACGCCCAGCGTCCTGCCTTCGACATGATCGCCCAGGGCATGGGCGGCGTGATGAGCATCACAGGGGAGCCGGGAAGGCCGCCCTGCCGTCTCGGTTATTCCATGGGGGACATCGGGGCGTCCCTGTTCACCTGCGTCTCCATTCTGGCCGCCCTGCACGAGCGGGAGAAGAGCGGCGAGGGGCAGTACATCGACGTGGCCATGCTGGACGCCCAGGTGGCCCTCTGCGAGAACGCCTGCGCCCGGTACTTCGCGACCGGCGAGATCCCCGGACCTCTCGGATCCCGGCACCCCTTGTTCACGCCCTTTCAGGCCTTTCCGACCCGGGACGGATACCTCGTCGTGGTGGCCCAGCTCCCCGACGACTGGAAGCGGTTCTGCGAGGCGGCCGGGAAGGAGGAGTGGGTGACGGACGAGAAGTACCGTTCCCTGGAGGCGAGGCTGGAGAACTACGACGAGTACCTGGGCGAGATGAACGAGCTGATGGGCACGAAAACCACCGAGGAGTGGATCGCCGTGCTCGACAAACACAAAGTGATGTGCGGACCCGTCAACAACATCGAGCAAGTCGTCCAGGACCCCCACATCAACGGCAGGGGCATGTTCGTCGACGTGGAGCACGCCGTGCAGGGCCCCCTGAAGGTGGTGGGGACGCCGATGAAGTTTTCCAGGACCCCGTGCCGAATCGAGAAGGCGAGCCCGGAACTGGGAGAGCACACCGAAGAGGTCCTCGCCGCCTGGGCGGAGTACTCGGAGCAGGAAATCGGGGAACTCCGGGAGTCCGGCATCATCTGACGGGAAGAACACGTTTCTTGCCATTCCGTCGGGACTGTACTAGGTTGTTGCAAACCATAATGGTCCACTTTTTCTACCTGATGAGGAGGAGTAAGCATGAGAAGAGCATTCCTTGTCCCCGCGATCGCAGTTCTCTTTGTCTTTGCTTCGACCGGCTACGCGGGCTTCGATCTCATGAAGAAGGTGCAGGACAAGGTAGAGAAAAGAATCGATCGGGAGGTGGACGAATCGATCGACAAGGGGCTGGATGAGGCGGAGCAGGCCGTCAAGGGTGGAGGCAAGGGGGCAGCCGGGGAAGACGCCGGTTCTTCTGCCAAGTCTTCCGGGAAGAAGGAGACGACGGACAGCACGGCTTCGGCCGGAACGGGACAACAGGAACGGAAGGCGTGGTCCAAATATGATTTCGTGCCGGGCGACGAGATCATCTTCTACGACGATCTGGCAGGGGAAGAGAACGGAGAGTTTCCCTCCAGGTGGGATCTGCACAGAGGCAACGTGGAGATCGCCGTGTACGGGGGAGATAAGGTGATCAATTTCGCCACTTCGAAACCCTGTGGAATCATGCCTCTGATGGAGCAGAAGGGCGATTATCTGCCCGAGAAGTTCACCATCGAGTTCGATGCGTACTTCAGCGAGTTCTGCACGACGTACACTGTCCGGTTCTACGACGTGGTCAATCAGAAACCCCCCAAGACCATTCCCCATGTAACCATAAGAGGAAACTACGTGGGTGTCGAAGGCTTCGGAGGCACCAATCTCGAAAAGATGCAGTATCCTCTCTGGGAACACATTGCGATTTCTTTCAATACGAGAGCCCTCAAGGTCTACTTCGGGGAGCACAGGGTGATGAACGTTCCGAATCTTCGTGCCGATCCGATGGGGCTGACCATCCAGAGCCGGCAGTGCCACCAGGGAAAGCAGGCCTTGATCAAGAACATCCGGATCGCCAAGGGGAGCAAGAAGCTCTACGACAGGATCCTGACGGACGGCAGATTCGTCACCCGAGGGATCTTGTTCGATGTGAACAAGGCGACCATCAAACCGGAGTCCATGGGCGTCATCAACGAAATCGCCAAGATGATGAAGGAACATTCGGATCTGAAATTGCGCATCGAAGGCCATACGGACAGCGACGGAGACAAAAGCTTCAATCAGGGGCTTTCGGAAGAGCGAGCCGGAGCCGTGAGGGGTCTGCTGGTTGAGTCCGGCATCGCATCGTCCCGCCTCGAGACCAAGGGGTACGGGGAGAGCAAGCCCGTTGCGGACAATTCCACTCCTGAGGGAAAGGCGAACAACAGAAGGGTCGAGTTCGTGAAGATCTGACCCGGACAACGCTCCTGCCGATCGGAAACCACGGAAGGGACTCTTCCGTGAAGCGCGAAACAGACAGAACGGAATCCCTTCGTGAGTGGCTCACCGCCTCGGAGTGGGTGGAGGAACCCTTCAGGCTGACCTACCTTGCGGCGGGTGAATACAACGAGAATTACCTTCTCACCGATCGCAGCGGCCGGCGGTCCGTGATCCGGTTGAACCACGGCAGCCAGCTGGGCCGCGACGATCAGATCGCTTACGAGTACAATGTCCTCGAGGCGGTCCAGGCCTCCAAGGTGACGCCCCGCCCGTTCCGGTGGTCCATGGACACCGGGTCCCTGGCCGACGGGATCATGCAGATGGAGTTCCTCCCGGGCGTTCACCTCGACTACCGTCGTGACAGCCGGTGGGCGGCGGAGATCTTTGCAGCCGTACACCGGCTTCCGGTTGACGAGCGGCTCGAGGTGCAGCCCCGGCCGATCCGCGACATCGCGGATGAATGCCTGTGGCTTCTGACCCGCTACACGGATCACCCGCTTACGGGGCAGTACAGGAAGCTGCGCGACTACCATGAGGAGATCCTCGAGCTTGCCGCCGCGAGCGACCGCCTCTTTGCCGACGAACCTCTGTCGATCGTGAACACGGAGGTGAATTCCAGCAACTTCCTGATCGACGAGAACAGGGCCTACCTGGTGGACTGGGAGAAGGCGGTGGTCTCGTACCGCTACCAGGACCTGGGGCACTTCCTGACCCCGACGACCACCCTGTGGAAGACGGACCACGTCTTCTCCGAGGAGGAGAAGCTCTACTTCCTGGAGGAGTACCGGGAGCGGGCCGGGCTCTCCATCCCGACGGAAGAGCTTCGATCCAGGACGCGCCTGCTCGAGAGAACCATTCTCCTGCGCGGACTGAGCTGGTGTTACATGGCCTACTACGAGTACACACAGGAGGACCGGGCGCTGGTGCATTCGGAAACGGAGAAGACCATCCGGCGATACATGGACCAGGTGGACTGGCTTCTGGGGTCGCTCCGATGAAGGTTCTCCTCGATTCGGACAACACCTTCGGGATTCCGGAGCACGATGTGGATGACGGCCTGGCGCTCCTCTATCTGCTGGGGTGTGAGGACGTGGAGCTTCTGGGCATCACCTGCACCTTCGGAAACGCGGACCTGGAGAAGGTCTTCCGGAACACGAAGCGTTTTGTCCGGGAGATCGGGCGGCCGGGGATACCGCTCTTCCGCGGTGGGACCCCCGAAGACCCGGCGAGCCCGGCCGCCCGTTTCCTTGCGGAGGCGGTCGTGAAGAATCCCGGTGAAGTCACTCTGCTCGCCATGGGTGCGCTCACCAATCTCTACGGAGCGCATCTCTGTGAACCGGCATTCTTCGAGCACGTCGGCCGCGTCGTCGTCATGGGGGGCGTCACCTCGCCTCTCGTGATCGGCGGCCAGCCCATGGACGAGCTCAATTTCTCATCCGATCCGAGGGCGGCCTGCGCCGTTCTCTCCTCTCCGGCCGCGACCACGGTCATCACGGCAAACCTCTGTCTGCAGGCCCTGTTCGGGGACGCGGAGTTCCGTCACCTCGAGGAGAACCGGCATCTTCCGGTGTACGGATATCTCCTGAAGGCCCTCTACCCGTGGCGGGATACCATGGAGCAGGTCTTCGGCGTGCGGGGCTTCTACAACTGGGACACCACGGCCGCGGTGTATGCCACGGCTCCCTTCCTTTTCAGAGGAGAGAAGCGCCGCCTCACCTCGACCCTGATCGACCTGGAGACCGGACTTCTCGAGACGGCCGGGGCGGGCCCGGAGGGACCGCTCATCCATATACCGTCCGCCATCCTCGACCCGACGGCCCTCAACGGCCGCATCCTCGAGGCCTGGCGACGGCTGGCCTCCTTCTCCCCGCACGTCTGATTTGCCAATCCCTGCCCGTTTCCGCCATGATGGATGCCTTTCAGCATCCCGAACTTCGCTGCAACACGAGGAGACGAGCACCCATGATCGAGCAGATCCAGGACCACCTCTGGCGAATCGAAGTGCCCCTGCCCGGCAATCCCCTGAAATCGATCAACTCCTATGTGATCGAATCCGACTCCCGAACCCTGATCATCGACACCGGGCTCGACCGGAAGGAGTGCCTCGACGCGATCCTGTCCGGCCTGGACCGGGTGGGCGTGGACCTGGAGCGGACCGATTTCTTCATCACCCACATGCACGCCGATCACTCGGCGCTGGTTCCCAAGCTCGCCCGGAAATCGAGCAAGATCTACTTCAACCGGCCGGACGCCGAGGTCTTCGAGGGGGTGAGCCCGTGGGAGACGATCCTCGCGTACGCGGGCAGGAACGGTTTTCCGGAAGACGAGCTGAGGGCCGCCCTGGAGAACCATCCGGGATACAAGCACGGTGTCGTGGAGAAGCCCGACTTCACGTTTCTCGATGACGGTGACCCCCTCGAGGCGGGCGATTACCGCTTTCGATGCGTCATGACTCCTGGCCACACCAAGGGCCACACCTGCCTGTACGAGCCGGAGAAGAGGATCCTCTTCTCCGGGGATCACATCCTCATCGACATCACGCCGAACATCCAGTGCTGGCGCGACGGTATGAACCCGCTCGGCGAGTACCTGCAAAGCCTGGACAAGGTAAGAGGGTTGGACATCGGCATCGTGTTTCCCGGACACAGGCGGTTCATCCGGGACTGCAAAGAGCGGGTCGACGAGCTCAAGCGGCATCATGAAAACAGGGCGGACGAGGTCCTGGAGGTTCTGAGCAGGGGAACACAGAGTGCCTATCAGATCGCGGCCGGCATGTCCTGGGACCTGGATTACGCCTCCTGGGATCAGTTCCCGGTGGCTCAGAAGTGGTTCGCCACGGGCGAGGCGATCGCCCACCTGAGATGGCTGGAGGAGCGGGGGGAGGTCTTCAGCGAGACCGAAGCGGACAAGATCACATTTTCACGAAAGCACTGATTGCAAAAAGGGGTCAGACCCCTTTTTGCCGGCCTGACCGGAAGAGAGAACGGAGGTGCACAGTGACCTGGAAGGTCCTGGCCATGGTCCAGTTCATCCTGACCCTCCTGCTCGCAACGGCTCTTGCGGCGCAGTACGTTTCGGTTGCGAAGGTGAGCCCTGTGGTGCGGGAGCCGACGGCCCCGGGGGAGTCGTCGCTTGCATACACGCCGCCCCCTCGACAGAAGATCCAGCTCGAGACCTTGAAGGACCTGGCGGAACTGAAGGAGGCGATGACGCCCAGGGTGGAGAGGATTACGGACGACATCTACCTTGCGAGAGGTTTCGCCCTCGGAAGCGTGCAGATGGTCGTCACCGACGAGGGGCTCGTCATCATCGACACCACGGAGAGTGAAGAGGCCGCGCGCGAGATCCTCGCGAGGTTCCGGGAGATCACCCGCCGGCCGGTCCGGTATGTCATCTACACACACGGGCACCTCGATCACGTCTGCGGAACGGCCGTGTTCCTGGAAGAAGGCACCGAGGTGATCGCCACCGCGGACCTTGTCCGTTTCATGGAGCGGGACTTTCGGGAGCTTCGAGATTTCCACGTCCGCTCGCGCCGGAACCAGTCCGGAAGCCTCGCGCGGGAGTACTCCAGCAAGCTGCCGGTGAAGTCCATGTTTCGAGGCGTGGGCGGGCTCGAGAACCTGGTCCGGCCCACCATCACCTTTGAGAGGGAGTATTCGTTCGTGCTCGGAGGCAAGACCTTCGAGCTGTTTCACACCACGGGCGAGACCCCGGACCACCTCATGGTCTGGATGCCGGAGCAGAGAGCCCTGTTCTGCGGCGACCTGTATTACGCGAGCTTTCCGAACCTCTCGACCCCCATGCTCGAGCCTCGCCCTGTGAAGGGGTGGGTCGAGTCCCTCGCGCGGATGGTCGAGCTGGACCCCGCGTATCTGATCCCCGGGCACACCCCGGCCGTGGCGGGCGTGCACCAGGTCCGGCAGGTGCTGACCCACTACCGCCGGGCCATCCTCTCCGTGTACGAACAGACCGTGGCGTGCATCAACCAGGGCAAGACCGTGGAGCAGGCCGTGCAATCCGTGGCGCTGCCAGAGGATCTCGCAGGACTTCCGTATCTACGGGAGGTATACGGCCGGGTGGACTGGTCGGTCCGCGGCATCTACCGGGGCCTGACCGGCTGGTACGACGGCAGGGGAACCGGTCTGTCGCCCCTGCCGCCCGGCCACCGTGCCCGTGAGATGGTCGCGCTGGCCGGGGGTGCGGACAAGATCCTGGCCAGGGCCGTGGAGCTTCAGGAAGACAGGGAGCACCAGCTGGCGATCGAACTCTGCGACGTCGTGATCGACGCAAACCCGCAGGACAAGCTTCCGCGCGTCATCAAGGCCGCCTCCCTCGAAAGCATGGCCTTCACGAGCGGAAACCTGAACATGTTCGGATTCTACCGGTCGGCCGCCGCCCTGGAGCGTCAGGCAGCAGGCGTCAAACCCTGACAGAATCTTCCGGGAAGGCAATCCGGTCGTCTGCGGGCATCGCGGGAGGATGACCCGGTCCTCTGCGAAGATTGCGAGGAGCACAGGCGACGTGGCAATCCCCAGGGGCAATATGTATGCAGGATAGGGGGGAAGCCATCTCGCCAAGCCCTCAGGCCATCGAGCTGGGGGTTTGCTTCGCCGACGCTCGCAATATTCTTCCTGGTTTCTCGTTCACCGGGCTCATTTGCGGGCTTCCAGGATGTGGATGCTCATGGCCGCCTCGCCCGCGCCGATCGTGCCGCCGCCGTTCTCGGACATGGCGATGCGGGCCCTTTCCACCTGCCGCTTTTCCGCTTCCCCGCGCAGCTGGGCGACCAGCTCGTAGATCATGGCCAGGCCCGAGGCGCCGATCGGATGGCCCCTCGAAATGAGCCCCCCGCTCGTGTTGATCGGGATCTTGCCGCCCAGAGCGGTCTCCCCTCTCTCTGCAAAGGGGCCGCCCTCCCCGACCTCGCAGAAGCCCATCTGCTCGACCTGGTGGAGCTCCCCGAAGGCGGTCGCATCGTGCACCTCGGCCAGGTCGATGTCTTCCGGCGCCAACCCGGCCATTTCGTACGCCTTCTTCGCCGACCGGGCCGACACGTCGGTCGGCCCCTGAAGGTTGCCGGACTGCAGGACCGAGGCGAGGACCTTGACGGCCCGGGAGGAGGGATGCTTCTTGAGAAAGCGCTCGCTGCACAGGACGGCCGCCGCGGCTCCGTCCCCGATGGGCGCGCACATCGCCCGCGTCAGGGGCCAGGAGACCTCACGGTCCTCGAGGACCTGTTCGACGGTCTGCGGGAAGGTGTACTGGGCGAGCGGATTGAGGGTCGAGTTGTTGTGGTTCTTCGCCGCGATGGCGGCGAGCTGCCTCTGGGTGGTTCCGTACTTCTCCATGTGGCGGCGGGCGCCCACGGCGTACCAGTCCATGAAGACCGAGTGGCCGCCCGGCTTCTCGGGCGGGGGTTCGATGCCCTTTTCCCGGGCCTCCTTCTCCTTGCGCTCCCGCTCCTCCTCGGCGAACTTGGCCATCTGGTCCATGACCACCTCAACATCCATGCCGGCCAGAAAGCCCTGCATCGTCTTGGCCCGGTCTTCGCTGTAGAGTTTTTCCGCACCCATGGCCAGGACGCAGTCGTAGAGGCCGGCCTTCACCGCGGTCCAGGCGCCGTGAAAGGCCGTGCTTCCGCTGGCGCAGGCGTTCTCCACGTTCGTGATCGGCACGCCCTCCAGCCCGTTGGCCGACAGGGCCACCTGGCCGCGGATGCAGTGCTGGAAGGTGTGGATGCCCCAGCCCGAGTTGGAGAACCAAGCCGCCTCGATGTCGTCCAGGGCCAGACCGCAGTCCTTGAGAACCAGGTCCAGAGCCTCGCCGGTCAGGGACTTGATTTTCCGGTCCAGGTACTTGGTGAACTTGATCATCGCCGACCCGAGAATGTACACGCTGTCACCCATCTTCCTGCTCTCCTTTCTCATTCCGAATCGTGTGGCCTGGCAGGGTTGATTTCGCCGCAGGCACGAAGCCGGGGGATTGCTTCGCTTCGCTCGCAACCTTCAGCGCCGCAGATGGGCCTTTCCCAGCCGTCTGCTACACGAAGGCGCTGAGGCCGAGCGTATCCCGCCCCACGATCAGCTTCTGGATCTGGGTCGTTCCGTCCGGGATGGTCTGCATGCGCGCGTCCCGGAAGTACCGCTCCGCCGGGTATTCTTCGCTCAGGCCGTAGGCGCCCAGGATCTGCACGCACTCCGAGGCGGTCTCCACGCCCGCCTCGGTGGCGTAGCACTTTGCCATGGCGGACTGCGCGTCGCAACGCAGGCCCTGATCCATCATCCAGAAGGCCCGGTAGGTGAGCAGGGCGGCGGCATCGGTCCGGGTCCGCATGTCGGAGATCATGGCCTGGATCAGCTGAAAGGATCCGATCTCCTTTCCGAACTGCTTCCTTTCCTGCGCGTACCGGACGGCGAGGGCGAGGGCGGCCCGGGACATGCCGACGCTGCCGACCGCCATGAGGCTGCGGGCCAGCTCGAAGGTCCGAAGGGTCGTCTTCAGTCCCTGGCCGGGCTCCGCGAGCACGTGGTCGTCCGAGACCTCGGCGTCCTCGAAGACGAGCTCCGATGTGGGGAAGGCCTTCATCCCCATCTTCTCCAGTTCCCGGGCCTGGTAGGGGCTCCGGTCCCGGTCCACCAGAACGGCGGCCAGTCCCTTTGCGCCCAGGGACCGGTCGGCCGTGGCGATGACGATCGCCTTGTCCGAGATGCTCCCGTTCGAGATCCACGTCTTGGTTCCGTTGAGCAGGTATCCGCCGTCCACCTTCCTCACGGCCGTCTCGATCGCCGCCGCGAAGGACCCCACGTTCGGCTCGGTGACGCAGAGACAGCCGATCGAGTCGCCCGAGCAGACGGCGGGAAGGATGCTCTTCTTGCACGCCTCGTTCGGGGACTCGGTCATGAGCCGGCCGCAGACGGTCTGGATGAGGCAGATGCCGCCCAGGGAGCCGAAATAACCGGCGAGCTTCTCGGCGATCAGGCCGGTGGTGACGTAATCGAGGCCCATGCCGCCGTATTCCTCCGGGATGGGCCCTGAGACCGCGCCGAAGGGGTAGAGCTTCCTGAGCAGTCCCTTGGCCACGGCGGGATCCCGCAGGGCCTTGGTCCGGTCGTACTCGTCGGCGAGGGGCTCCAGCTCCTTGCGGCCGAACTTCTCGAAGCTCTCGAGGAGGATTCTCTGGTCTTCGGTGAGCGCGAAATCCATGGTGTCGCTTCTCCTTTACGTCAGGCCTTCTTCGTCTGCTTTCGACCCCGGTCCTGGACGCTCTGCGTCTGAGCCGCCACGAAATCGGCCGTTAGCTTTCGCGCGTGCTCCCGGCACACTCTTCTTTCCATGACGAGCGCCTCGGCGAGGGGCATGCCGTAGCCCTGGTCGATGACGCGCTTGTAGCTCGAAACCATGCCCGGGGCACAGGAGAGGATTTCTACCGCAAGGGCCCTGCACACGGGAAGCAATTCCTCCGGCTCCACGACCCGGTTGACCAGGCCCCAGGCCAGGGCCTGCTCCGCGGAGAGGAAATTGCCGGTGAAGGAGAGCTCCTTGGCGCGGCCGATCCCGATCATCCGGCCCAGCTTCTGGCTCATACCCCAGCCGGGCATGACGCCCACGCGCGCGTGCGTGTCGGCGAAGCGGGCCTCGGTCGATGCGATCAGGAAATCGCATGCGAGGGCCAGTTCGAATCCGCCCGTGATGGCCGCCCCGTTGACGGCGCCGATGATGGGCCGGTCGAATCCGTTCAAGAGATCGATGGTGTCCAGATTGTCACCGGCGTCCATCTCCGGATCGCTCATCCCCTGTTCGGACATCTCTTTCAGGTCCATGCCGGCGCAGAAGGCGCGGCCGGTGCCCGTGAGGATCACCACCCCGGTCTCCGGGTCCTCCCGAAGATCCGTAAAGGCCCGGCCGATGGACGCCACGAGCTCCCTCGAAAGGGCGTTCATCGACTCGGGCCGGTTGAGGGTCAGGGTCGCGATTCCGTCTTTCTTCTCAACGAGCAGCACGGGTTCGGGCATGTTCTCACCTCCGCTGTCGGGCAGCCACCTTACGAAATTCCCTGGAATCGGGTATTATACCCTTCTGCGACCGTATCCGTCGAATGCATCGAAATCCGGAGGCACGGCTTCCGGGTAAGGCGTCAACGAAGAGGGAGGGCGAAATGGCAGAACGAGTTCCGATCCGAGAAGGTACCTTTCGCGAGGAGGCCGAGGGAGGCGTCCTGTTGGCGAACAATTGCGCGTCCTGCGGGCAGATCTTCTTCCCGAAGGCGAAGCTCTGTCTGGCCTGTCTTCACGAGGAGCTGGAGGAGGCACCGCTGAGCAGGGAGGGGAAGCTCTACTCCTACACGATCGCCCACATGCCCTCGTCCTTCTTCGCTCCTCCCCATGCGATGGGATACGTGGATTTCCCGGAGGGACTGCGTGTCTTCGCGCCCCTGAAGATGATCGACGGCAAGCCCTTCGAGGTGGGGATGGACATGGAAGTCGTCATCGAGAAGCTCTGGGAGTTCGAGGGCAAGGAATTGATCGGGTACGTGTTCAAACCGGTCTAGCAGGATGGTGGAGACGCCGTCGCTCGAAGAGACGTTCAAGAGACTTTCAACAGCCTGCTAGAACGCGAAAGGGAAGGAGAATGCCATGAGGGAAGTCGCCGTTTTGGGCGTGGGACAGAGCACTTTCGGAAAGATGCCCGAGATATCCGCCGCCGAGATGGGAAGGGATGCCGTGATCGCGGCGATCAAGGACGCGGGGATCAGTGCGCGCGACATACAGGTCGCCTACAGCTCCCGGCTGTACGATGCAGCGATCACGAGCCAGGATGTGCTCAAAGAGGTGGGCGTGACGGGCCTGGAGATGATCAACGTGGAGAATGCCTGTGCAGGGGGCGCCACCGCCGTCCGGGGCGTGTGGAAGGAGATCGCGAGCGGCCACTACGACGTGGGCGTGGCCATCGGTGTGGAGTCGATGACCACGAGCCCGATCGCGCGCAAGCTGATCCCCCCCGGCAAGGACGACATCGAGGGACAGCTCGGGCTGACCATGCCTGCCGTGTTTGCCCTGCTTGCGCGTCGGCAGATGCACGAGTCCGGGGCCACCCCCGAGGATTTTGCCCAGGTCTCGGTCAAGAACCACCACCACGGGTGCCTGAACCCGTACGCCCAGTACAAGAAGGAGTTCACCGTCGAGGAGGTTCTCGCCTCCAGGATGATCTGCGAGCCGATCACCCTGCTCCAGTGCTGCCCGAACACGGACGGCGCCGCGGCCGTGATCCTCTGCACCATGGACGTGGCCAGGAAACACACGACGAATCCGGTCAAGATCGCCGGGTCGGCGTTGCTGTCCGCCGGATACAGCTGGCAGCAGAAGGACATGACCTCGTCGCCGCTGGGCGTGGAGACGGCGAGAAGGGCCTACGAGATGGCAGGCTGCGGGCCCGAAGACATCGACCTCGTAGAGCTCCACGACGCCTTTTCCACAGAGGAGATCCTCCGATACGAGGACCTGGGATTGTGCAAGCCGGGCGAGGGCGTCGCGTTTCTCCGCTCCGGCGCTCCGGCCCTGGGGGGGAAGGTCCCGGTCAACCCGAGCGGCGGACTCCTTTCCCTGGGCCACCCCTTGAGCGCATCCGGCGTGCGCGTGGTCGCGGAGGTGACGACCCATCTGCGCGGCCAGGCCGGCAAGCGGCAGGTCGAGGGCGCGAAGGTCGGGCTGGCCCACATGCTGGGCGGTTTCGCGGCCGGTCTGGAGGCCGGCGCCTGCGGGATTCACATCCTTACGAAGTGACAAACTGTGCCGGGGAGAGGTGAAAGGACAAAGGTGAAAGGACAAAGGCCCCGCAGCCCAACCGGCCTGCCGTCATCCCCGCAAACGCGGTCGCCCCCGCGAACAAGGCTTTGTCACAATTGCCAAAGCCGTCCTTCCGGACGAGTGGAGCGGAGCGAGATCCGGAATCCAGTCCAATCAGAGACTTCTGGATCCCGGCTCGCGCCACGCGTTGCGTGGCTTGGCCGGGATGACGAATAGGGCACAGCCGCGAAAGCGGGGTCCAGGAGTGACCGGGCGGGAGCGGTTCCGTTTGCGGAGATTGCGAGGAGCCGGAGGCGACGCGGCAGTCTCCCGGCGCACCCGGCCGATGGATCCCCGTCTTCGAGGACACGAGGAACAGGGAGGGAAGCATGGCGTTACCGTTGGAAGGAATCAGAATTCTCGATTCCGCGCACCAGTACCCGGGGCCTTATTGCTCCATGCTTCTGGCGGACATGGGCGCCGAGGTGCTGAAGGTGGAAAGGCCCGGATCCGGGGACCCGGCACGCCAGATGCCGGACTTCTTCCAGACCCTCAACCGGAACAAGCGAAGCCTGACCCTCGACATGAAGGCCCCGGCAGGCAGGGAGATCTTTCTGCGCCTGGTGGAACAGCACGACGTCTTCACAGAGGGCTTCCGGCCGGGTGTCACGAAGCGGCTCGGCATCGATTTCGAGGCCTTGAGCAACATCAACCCGCGTCTGGTCTACTGCTCCATTTCCGGTTACGGGCAGGACGGACCCTTCCGGGATGTTCCGGGCCACGACCTGAATTACCAGTCCATGGCGGGCATGCTCGAGGGGTTCCTCGACAAGAACGGAGAATACATCGTTCCCCGGATCACGGTGGGAGACCTGTCTTCCGGGATGTTCGCCGCCATCGGGATCCTCGGAGGCCTCATGTCCAGGGAGCGGTCGGGCAGGGGGCTCTACGTGGACGTTTCCATGTTCGACGGTCTGCTCTCCTGGATGGGCGCGCATGTGGGCATGACCTTTTCTTCCGGCATGTTCGATTTCGGCCAGGACGCGGGGTACGGCATCTTCAAGGGTGGGGACGGGAGGTCTTTCTCCCTGGGGATCGCCCATGAGGACTGGTTCTGGCAGCGTCTCTGTTCCGCCATCGGACTCGAAGAGCACGCCGGCTTGAACGCCCTGGAGAGGAGGCTGCAACGGCCGCAGATCGAGAAGCAGATGCAGGCCGTCTTCTCCGGCAAGCCCAGGGACGAGTGGGTCCGCATGCTGATCGAGGCGGATGTTCCCGCGGCCCCGGTCAACGACATGGAAACGCTTCCCCGGGACCCGCACGTTCAGGCCCGCCGGATGATGCAGGATATGGCCCTGGCCGCGGGCCGGACCATCCGGCAGGTGAGCTTTCCGATCGAGTTCTCAACGTGCGATGCGAAGGAGATCCGGCGACCTCCTCCCGAGCTGGGGGAACATACGGCGCAGGTCCTTTCCGAGATCGGGTGCTCCGGGGAGGATATTGCGCAGTTCCGGAAGGATGGTGTGGTTTAGGGGATGGCCACCGGAGAAGAAGGCATCTATGCCCAAAGTCGGAATCCGAAGGACGAACATCGACCGCCTCGTCCAGGATGTAGAAGAACTCCTGGAACTCGTGGGCTACACCCCCGTGAAAGACCGCGTCCTTCTCAAGCCGAACATCGTTTCGGCCGTTCCGCCGGAGAACGGGGACGACACGCACCCGAAAGTCATCGAGGCGCTGATCCGCTATTTCCGGAAACGGGGCAGGGACGTCGTCCTCGCGGAGGCGAGCGGCATCTTCGAATCGGACCAGGCCTTCGAGAAGCTGCTCGCAGCGTCGGGATACCTCGACATCCGGGAACACCTCGGAGTCCCGATCATCAATCTGGAGCAGGTGGAGCGAGAGGAGGTTCCCTGGAAATACGGGTCCATCCCTCTGCCGAAGATGCTTGCCGAGTACGAGTACGTCAACGTCCCCACCATGAAGACCCACCTTCAAACGCTCGTTACGCTGGGGGTGAAGAACCAGAAGGGCCTGCTCCAGGTGAATACGAAGAAGCTCTTTCACAAGAAGGACCTTCACGGATGCGTTCACGCATTGAGCGAAGTGGTCCGGCCCGCCCTGACCCTGGTGGACGGTCTCTACTGCGTCGAGGGAACCGGCCCGACCGGCCCCCCCGTGGGTGAGACGAAGCGAATGGATCTCCTCGTCGCAGGAAAGCACATGTTGGCCGTGGACAACGTGTGCACCGAGATCATGGGTTTCGATCCGGGAGAGGTGAAACACCTGACGCGTGTCGAGGACATACGGGTCCTCGGCGAGGCTGTCGACGACGTCGAGTCGCCTTTCAAGGGGCCCATGCGCACCATTCACGCTGACCCGTTCGTCATCTACTCGGACGACAGGACGTGCAGCATGTGTTCGATTCCCTTTTACAGGGCCCTGACCAAGATCTTCAACACCCCCGAGCTCTACAACCGGTTCACCAAACGGGCGGACCGCGGGGAAGTGAGCGTTCTCATGGGACCCTCGGACCCTCCAGCTCCTGCGGGAACCTGTCGCGTCTGCCTGGGGGACTGCTCGGCGGGGGTCGCCAAAAGGATGGGGATCCCACACATCGGCGGGTGCCATCCGGACTACCGGGAGATCGTCAATTTCTTCTGCCCCGGCACCTATCCGGATCGGGTCCCGGCGGGTCAGAAAACGAATTCGAAGTAGACGACATGATCGACGAGAAGAGAGCTGAAAGAGTATGCCGGGATGTCTTTGAGAGGATTTCGTGAGTATCCTCCCTTGATAACTCCTATCTGTGATAAGATTACAAACGAATAGTAAGCATCTGTCCGATCCTTGTCCCGCACTCAAGGGGACCGAAACGGGAAGGTATTGGTGGTTCCGGTCCGGAAGATGTGTTGGAGTACAAATCGCATAAAGGCAACAATCTTCTGACCTGCTAGGGGTCGTCAACCGTGTGCGTTCTGGTACGGGGAAAAGGAGATATGACATGGCCAATTCAGAGCATTTGAACAGACTCAGAGGGGATCTGAACGATTGGAATGAATGGAGGAAGGACAATCCTGAAACCAAGCCCGATCTCAGATCGGCGCCCTTGCAAGGTGTGGATCTGGTAAACGCAAATCTCAGTGGAGCCAATCTTCTTGGTGCACACTTGAATGGAGCGGGATTGCGTAAGGTCAATTTCGATGAAGCCAATCTCGCTCTTGCCGATCTGACGAGAGCTAGGGGTCTCACGGTTGAACAGCTTTGCGAGGCGGAGAACCTGTACGAGACAAAAATGAACCCAAAGCTAAAACAACAGGTAGAGGATCGGTGTCCTGAGATTTTCTGCCACAGGCCAAAATCTATACCTTGAAGGGATACCGATGAACTGGGCCCTCATGTGTGAAATATTCGAAGGAGATCACACGGACAAACCTTTCTGAGATCGTGACGGGGGTTCCGTTGAGGGATCGCTTTGGAAGGGGGGAACTGAAGGCGGGACAAGAAATCCCGTGCCACCTTGGGAATGGGGGAGGCAGCACGGGATCAACTGTCGAGGTACACTTTTCTATATAACGCTCACGTCACTTGCAGCGGGTCCTTTTTGTCCCTGGGTAACCACGAATTCGACGCGGTCACCTTCATTCAGGGATTTGAACCCTTCTCCCTTGATTTCATTGTGATGCACGAAAACGTCGCCAGCTCCGGACTCACGAGAGATGAATCCGTAACCCTTCCTCGAGTTGAACCATTTGACGGTTCCTTTTTCTTTGTCCATTTTCACAGAACCTCTATCCAGGGGTTGGTTGTTCACTCTGGCAGTTCCGTTCTGTTCCCACAAAAAAAAACCGCTCAGCCAGGTAAATCCGAGCGGCAAACGCTACGCCTTCAAAACAGAACTTACCATACTTTGGCCATTACTGTACGGCAGTTCATGGGCATTTGTCAATGGTTCCCTGGCGTGTCTACCCTATGGATCTCCCCCACGTGCGCCATGACAGGAGTGACACGGAAAAAGCGGCTGTATCTTTTTCCTCCGGTATGTGTTACATTCAATATTTACCGTTTCCGGAGTCCCGGATGGTCAGGCAGATCCCTTCCATGCGCCGCCTAAAATCCCCTACTGCCGGATAGAGGCGGCGGCCCAGCGGCAACCCACCGTTTTGACAACACCTGAACAGTCGCCGGATCAAAAGCCGGGGCGGAGAACCCTGCGGGTTTCCAACATCCGTCGATACGTCAAGGGGTACCATGACAAACGATCATCCCACCAAGCCACCCGCTCGGTCGGTTAAGACCTCCACACGCTCTGCAAGACCTGTCAAGGGCTCTGGACAGGCTGCGAAGCCGGCGTTACAACCCAATGGGACGGAGGGAGAATCTCCCGCCTCCTTCGGCCGGTTGAACCTTTCGGCGAACCTGGTGCAATCTGCGGAAAGAATGGGCTACACCAGGCCCACCCCCATACAGCACGAGGCCATCCCGCTGCTGCTGAATGGCCGCGACCTGTTGGCCTCCGCGGCCACCGGTAGCGGCAAGACAGCCGCTTTCCTGTTCCCGATCCTCCACCAACTGCAGGATCGCCCCCGCGGCTCCACACGAGCTCTGGTTCTGACCCCCACTCGCGAACTGGCCGCCCAAATCCTCGACCACTTTCGGGCGCTGTCCGCGGGCACCGCTCTCCGGGCCGCAGCTGTGGTCGGGGGCGTGGCCCCGGGCCCCCAAATGAGGGCGTTCCAAACGGGCACGGATATGATCGTCGCCACACCGGGCCGTCTGTTAGACCACTTCCGGCATCCCTACGCGAATCTGGCTGGCCTGGAGTTCCTCGTTCTGGACGAGGCAGACCGAATGCTCGACATGGGTTTTTTGCCTGACGTTCGCCGTATCCTGACCCATCTCCCCCGGAAGCGGCAAACCGTTCTTTTCTCCGCCACCTTGCCCACACCCATCGTGGGCTTGGCTCAGCGGATGCTTCGCGGTCCGGCCGAAATACACATCGAGCCCAAGCCGGTCCCGGCCCGCGGCATCACCCACCGCGCCTATGCAGTGCCCCCGGAACTCAAGGCCCGTCTGCTTCTGGAAATCCTAAGGCAGGAGGCCCCCGCCCGCGTCCTGGCCTTTACCCGGACCCGGCACCGGGCGAACCGCTTGGCCAAGTTCCTCGACCGGCACAGCGTGCGGTGTGGCCGAATTCACGGCAGCCGCAGTCAGGCCCAGCGAACCGAGGCCTTGGCAGGATTTCGAAAAGGACGGTTCCAGGTTCTGGTGGCCACGGACATCGCCGCTAGCGGTTTGGACGTGGTGGCACTGGACATGGTGGTAAATTTTGACCTCCCGAACGCGGCTGAGGATTACATCCACCGGGTGGGCCGCACGGCACGGGCGGAGGCCACCGGAAACGCGTATACCCTGGTCGCCCCGGAGGACGAAGGGGGCCTTCGCGCCATTGAGTGGGGGATTGGCCAGCGGATCCCGCGTAAGACCCTGCCCGGCTTCGACTATCGCCGGAAGTCCGAACGCCGGTTCGAACACCCCCTGACCGAGGGTCTTGAAATGAACCGCATTCGCAGGTTCGAGGAGAGGTCCCGCGCCGGCTCAAAGGAGCAGCCCCGATCGAACGGGGCCAAAGGGGTTGGGGGAAGCAGGGGGCTCGCCGGGCGAAAGGGAGAGACTCCTCCAAACCGCAATACCCGGCGGGTGGGAGGGTCCTCAGAGCCCAGAAAACCCGTTTGACTTGGTGCACTCGCGACCCGTCGAGAGGCCGGGCAACTTGCGTGGCACAGGGAAGGAAGGTGTCCATATGGCAAAGCGAAATAGACAGACATTCAAGAAGCGTGAAAGGGAGATGGCGAAGAAGCAGAAGAAGCAGGACAGAGCCGAGCGGATTGCCGAGCGGAAGGCAAACCGCATGTCCGAAGACGACCCGCAAGAGTTCACCCGGGATCCGATAGATGCTACCGCCAAACCCTCTGCCCTCCGAGCTCTCCTTGCCGGACGGTCCGCTCCGGTGCCAGACAAGCAATGATGTGAGCCTTGCGCCGATCGAAGCGAACCGGATCCGGAACCCCTCAGAATCCCGGCGCCAGTGCGAGGTCGAGTTTGCTTGCTACGGGGTCGATGCGGTGTATGCACACGTCGACTGTTTCGCCGAGCCGATAGGACCGGCCCTTGCCCCGCAGCACCCCTTGTTCGGCCCGGAAGTCTTTGCCACCCAGCATGTCCACACCGAGGAAGCCCGAGATGCCGTATTCGGGCAGATCGACCAACAGACCTCGATCCAACACCAGGGTGACCTGGCCCTCTGTTGGGACCTTTCCCAAGCGCATGAGGAACTCGAGCACACGACGGCGCCGGATACGCGACTCGGCGCGGTCCGCACCTGCCATTCGTTCGGTCACGACCTGGGCCAAGGATTCGAGGGATTCATCGTATACAGGGACCGGAAGAGGGCCCGTCGAACGCAGTTTCCGCGGCCCGCGGTTTTGTTGGAGGATTCCGCTCAGAATTCTATGCACAGCCAGATCCGCGTAACGCCGGATGGGCGAGGTGAAGTGTGTGTACGCTTGGAATCCCAGATTGAAGTGGGAAGCCTCGCGAGTCGTGTAGATTGCATGCGGCAAGCAACGGAGAATGGCAGCCGATACCGCCGGTCCGTGCCCATTCGAGACGGCCCTCCGGATGACCTGTGACAGACTGCGCTCGTTACCCTTTGCAGCGCCGAGTTCCTTCAAGGCGTTCCACACGCCGGACATGTCGGTCGGCTTTGGGTGATGCCGGAACGGCGCCGCGCGACGTTGTCTCAACAAGAGGTGCGCCACTTCGCGGTTGGCTGCAAGCATGAATTCCTCAATGACGCTGTGTGCGGCATCTTGCGATGTCTGGCGGATGTCGACGACGTCTCCCTGTCCGTTGAACACCATTTCCATTTCGCTACGTGGCACGTCGAGTGAAGGCCGCCTGTCGTGTAGAATCCTGGCCAGTCGACCCATGTTCAGAAGGAGTTCCCCTACCTCTCCTTTTTCCGTAACGGTTTTGTCCATCATGCGGGACGCTCTTGCGTAAGAGAGGCGCCGGTCGGACCGAATAACGCTCTTGGCGAAAGTGGTATCCAGCAGCTTCCCCCTGGCGTCGTAATGCAGCAGGACACTCAAGGTCAGACGGTCAACCCCCTCCCGCAGCGAACAGAGATCATTCGAGAGTCTCTCCGGCAGCATTGGGATGACGCAGGTCGGCAAGTACACACTCGTACCGCGCTTACGTGCTTCGTTGTCGATGGCGGTCCCAGGGAGCACGTAGTGAGAAACGTCCGCAATGTGGACGCCGAGCAGCCACCCCTGGCCTCGACGTTCGAGAGAGATCGCGTCGTCGAAATCACGGGAGGTCACGGGATCAATCGTGACCACCGTCGTTTTGTCACGTAGGTCGAGTCGACCGCGGAAGTCGGTTTGGCCGGGCGCCTTCAGTTTGGTGGCCTGTGTCAAGGCGGGTTTCGGAAAGGCGGGCGAGATCTTGAACTCCGCCAAGACGGAGGCATCTTCGACGGCTGGATCGCCAGCGCGGCCGAGCACTTGGCGAATACGCCACACATCGCGGTGTGCCGAAACGAGCAGCTTGTCCCCCTTTTGTGCTTTTCCCGCAACGGAGAGGATCTTGGGGATTCGGTGGGCATCAGGCATGAACGCGTTGTGGCCTATGTAGGTACCGACGAGCCGGGAACGGCCGCGTGCGAGGATTTCCGTCACCTGCGCGCTGCTGTCCCCCCTCCTTGTTGCCAGTACGGTGTCGCCGTCAATGGCGTCTCCCTCGTGCTTGGGAGGGACAAAGAGGTCTTCGCATCCCCCGTCGAGCACGAGAAACCCAAACCCGCGAGGGTGGCCGACGTACCTTCCGCGTACGGGTGTCAGGGGAAAGTGATTCTTCTCTCTATGCAGCTTCAGTCGAACCTCCTCTCAGGTGCAGGGTTCCAGTATGTCCAATACCTCGACGGGGGATTGGAGAGTCTTCCCTGCCAAAGGGTCTATCTACCACCCCTTCAGGCTCGACGCTGAGGGGGGTGTACCCGATCCATATCTGTTTGCCTGTTTCAACTCCCATCTTCCCCTATTTTCCCCTGCCGGGATCCTTGATTCGCTCGATGAATGCATCGTTCTTTGGAAAGACGCCTTTGTTTCGTCTCTGGGTATCCAGGATCAACTCGGCCACCATCCTTCGTTTGGAGGGACTGTCCATGGGCCGAACCTTCCAGCGGAAGTCAGATCCGATTTCCCTGCGTATCCACTCTTCAAAGTCAAGCCAGGATCCCTTCGAATAGTCTTCCATCCGTTACCACCTCATCGTTCGTTCGTCTGTGTATCGGCCGAGCGGCCGTCCAGCAGAGCTGGCGGTTCGAATGCTTTCGGGCATCTTTTCCTAGAAGCGCCTGCCGGCCCCTCTTCCGCCTCCGTACCCGCCCTGACCTCGGTGTCCTCCTCCTCTCCCGCTACCTCCACGACCTTCGGAGCGGGGACGAGCCTCATTTACGCTGAGGGCCCGACCCTTCAACTCCTTACCATTCAGGCCCTTGATTGCAGATTGAGCTTCTGCGTTGTCGGACATCTCAACAAACCCGAAGCCTCGTGATTGGCCGCTGTATTTGTCCTTTATCAGATTGACCGATTCGATCTTCCCGAATTCTTCAAAGGCTTTGCGTAGATCTTCTTCGTTGACGTCGAACGAAAGGCTGCCCACGTAGATATTCATGCTCACCACCTCCTTGTTTGGAATTTTCTGTCCGAAATATTCTATCTCACGCTCTCTCTGCTTGACTTCTTGCTGCTCCCAGACACGTATAAGCACACTCAGACCCGTTGCCTGGAGTGGTCCATTTCCGACGATGTCAGAAGCAGGTGGATGTCTCGTAGAGACATACACTGCAGGAATCTCAGGAAGAGCTTTACCGCATAGCGGGGATTCTTCACGATCTTTCGTACGCGCAAGCTTTTCGTTCGTCGAACCACTTGACTGTACCGGTTTCTTTCTCCATTCCTTTCAACCTCCATTACGTCTTGGAAAGGAGTTTATAGATGGCGAAGCCTGTACCCTCAGCGGTTGTCCGGAAATCTACAACCATACCATCTACAGCTCGAACCAGTTCGGCGCCGACAAGCAGTATCTTGATACCATCTCTACTTTCCACCACCTGATCTTCTGGTCTTTCTTTGTCCCAGATCATCTTCCACTTGCCAGGTTTCTTGGATGAAGGAATGAGCCTGATCGTCGTTTGTGAGTCCCTCTTGAGTCTCAGTAACCTTGACTTGAGTTTCTCTTTGGCACCTTCAGTCACGGTTAACATTGTATCTCCTTACGTTACGCTTCAAGGCGGTGGATGGTTCCTGCGCGAAGGGCTTCAGGCCCTTTCTCCGATTACGTGAATGGGGAACGAATATGGCTCAGGCACCGGGTTTCCATTCCTGGTGTTGTTCCCAAAAAAAAGGCCGCCGGCATAGAATCCCACGCCGGCGACCTAGTGGTCGAGGTTCTTCGATGTGAGGCAACGTGATCAGTGAAGAATGAAGTCAATACTTTCTATGTTGCTAATAGAATACTCCGGTTTCAGAGAACAAGTCAATTCTTTTTCTGTGATCATCTCCGGAATCGCCTCTTGCGGCTGAAGCAAGGAGTCCAGGGAAGCTCCGCCGGAACCTTGACACGCCTCTGCGTTGCCGGTTAGGGTCTCCTGGATCTCAGAGAGCTTCTCCTCTCATCAACCACGGACAAACGTGAAGTCAGGGCGATGAAGTTCTGGGGCAGGCACGGCGTCTACAGATCGAAGAGAGCCGACAAGGCCATCCGGAGCATCTCCCGGGACGGCATCCGGAGCATTGCGGTGATCCGGCACGCCGCGGTCGGGGATATGGTGCTCACCCGCAGCTTCCTGGTGGAGGCGCGCAAGGCCTTTCCGAATGCGAAGATCACCCTCTGTCTGGTCAGCCACTACACGCGAGGGGCCCCGGTCGATCTGGCGGACCGGGTGCACATCGTACATGGAAAAGACCAGCGGGATGCTTCCCCAGTGGCCCGGTTCAGGAGAATGCGGGAGCTGGGCCGTCACGACCTGATCTTCGACCTGGCCGCCACGAACCGGTCCCTCTTCACCTGCCTGCTGAATCGGGCGAGGCTGAAGATCGGCTTCCCCTACCCGACATGGCAGGCCCGGCTGTTCTACGATGTTGCGGTGGGTCGCAGCGACCTCAATTTCGAGGTCTGCGACATGCTCAACATGCTCCACCTCTTCGGCGTGAAGACCACGTACCCGCACCGGTACGACATGCCCGGCGAGCCGTTCGTGCGGGAGAGGCCCTACGTGATCTACTTCGCGGGCGCGTCGAACGAGTGGAAGCGCTGGCCCGCGGACCGTTTCAGCCGGCTGATCCGTCGGATGGCGACCGACTACCCGGGCCATGACCACCTGGTGCTGGAAGGCATTCAGGAAGGGGAAAAGGCGGACGCGATTCTGGAGCCTCTCGGGGACGTCCCCCGCGCCGGCGCGGTCCGGGCGGATACGATCGAGGAGACCACGGCCCTGGTCAAGGGGGCGGACCTGGTCGTCTCGAACGACACCGGTATCCGGCACATCGCGATCGTGTCGGACATCCCGACCGTGGGGCTGTTCTTCAGCGATCCGTACCGCTACTGGCCGAGGTACGGGATTCACGATGTCGCCCTGCCGGACGTCGATGTGTTCACCGAGGTGGAGACGGCCCACGACGCCTGTGTCCGCCTGCTTGCGAAGACCGGGGTCACGCGGCCCGAAGGATGGTATGGGCCCGGGAAGACCGGTCAGTAGGACGTGTAGGATTTCTCTTCCACGAAATCGGATCCGAGCTTCTCGTTGATCGCCCGTTTGATCTCGAATCGCCGGTCGTTGGTCCGGTAGACGGACCGGGCGAGCTCGATGAATTCGTCGTCAAAGGCCTTGCGTGATTCCTTTTCGCGGATTTCGTCTTCGATGACCCAGAGCTTTTCATTGACCGCCCTGAGCTCGTCGACCTCGCTGCGCACATCTTCCATCGAGAACGGCATCTTCTCCAGCAGCCGATTCAGCCCCTTCAACTCCTTCTCGATGTTCTCGACCTTGGCCGGGTCCCCGATGCGGCTCCGCTTGATCTCGAGAATGGTCAGCTTGTCGAAGAACTCGCCGATGGAGACCTCCACCCGAACGTTCATAGCCGCCTCAGCCTCCTACTCTTCCCATTCCGCCGCCTCGAAGTCCGCGGTCGAGCGCTTCTTGACCATCTCCACGTAGGCATCGAGCTCCTCGGCGAGCTTCGGGTCGATCTCTCTCGGTTCGTGCTCGGCGAGGATCCGGTCCACCGCCTCGCTTGCATAATCGGAGATGTTCTTTCTGCCGGAAGATTTCCACGCATCGAGCTGTTTCCGGTCCGACACGGCCGGTATGAAATGCTCTTCCCGGAAGTAGTCCAGGGTGCTGTCCTCGTCCAGGTAGTGGCCCTCCGGTCCGACGCGCCGGATATCCTCCAGCAGGAGCTTCTCCGGGGTCACGTCGATGCCGCGCAGGGCCCTCTCGGTCCGGCCGATGATCTCGTTGTCGATGACGGCCAGCTCGTGGGCGCCCAGGTTGGTGGACTCCAGGGTGCCCACGCAGGTGATGTAGTTGGCACCGCCCATGGCCGCCAGCATCATGGACTGCATCCGCTCGAACCCGCTCTGGACGTCCAGGACCTTCGCCTCGGTGGCCCCGGCGACGGTGCGAACCGGCAGCCCGTAGTGATGGCCGAGCTGGGCGGCGGCAGCGCTGATCAGGCCGGTCTCGACGGATCCGATGGCGGGCGTGCCCGTCTTCATGTCGGCGACGGTGGACACGGAGCCGTACAGAACCGGGCTGCCCGGGTGTGCGACCTGGGACATGACGACGTGGGAGAGGACTTCGGCGTTGTGCTGCAGGAGCAGCCCGGCGAGGGTGGCCGGTGCCGTGGTTCCGGCCATCGCTTCCGGGGACAGAAGGGCAGGCATGTGGTGCTCGCCCAGGATCATCATCCCCTCGAGCTGGATCTGGGCGCTCGACAGGGGGGTATGGGTGTTGACCACACCGCAGAATGGGTGCCGCTCCTTCAGGGCTTCCTTGCCGCCCATCACCATGGCGACCATTTCCATCATGTCCCGGGTGGCCTGCACCCCGTAGGCCCCCATGCCGATCGACTTGGTGCAGTTCCGTGCCCAGGTGCGGATCGTCTCCACGTGAATGGTGTGCATCGGTATGTCCTGGGCCCAAACGTCCATCTGGTTGCAGGAGATGTGGTCCAGGTGATCGAAGAGCACGAGGTGCTTGCGCACGTCCTCGTGGGTGGCCTCCCGGTGCTCGCCGGTGGCCACGTCGAGCATCCGGAAGGCGGTGCCCAGCCCGGCCCAGACCCGGCTCTCCGGGCTGATCCGGAACCGGACCTTCGGGTCCGCGCCGGCCACGAAGAACTCCGTGGGTGCCTTCTTCGCGAATTCCTCCACCACGGCGGGCGGAAACTTCACGATCCTGGATGCCTCGTCCACCTGGCAGCCTGCGTCCGCCAGCAGGGTCCGCATCCTTCCGAGCATGACCCGAACACCGGTCTTCTGCAGGATCTCCAGGGATCGCTCGTGGATCTTCAGGATTTCGTCGTCGTCCAGGACCTTCATTCGGGGGAGCTTCATGCATTTTCCCTTTCTCGGTGTGGCGCCGACGGTCAGACCTTCTCCAGTGCCTGCCCCAGATCGCGAATCAGGTCTTCCGGGTCTTCGATCCCCACGCTGAACCGGAAGACGCCCTCTCCCATGATCTCGGTGTATTTCTCCTTCTGCCGGTCGTCGAAGGCCACCATGTCGTCGAAGAAGAACAGGGTCGGGATGTAGATCAGGAGGCTCTGGTCGTGCCCCAGGGATACGGCGTGCGTGATGATCTCGAGCCGTTCGAGAAAGTGGAAGCAGCCCATGAGGTCCGCATCCAGGCTGAAGTTCATCATGCCGGAGAATCCGGACATCTGCCGGGCGGCCAGATCGTGTTGGGGGTGGTCTTCGAGGCCCGGGTATCGCACCTGGGTGACCTTCGGGTGGGACTGGAGGAACCGGGCCACTTCCATGGCGTTCGCCGAGTGCTTCTGCATCCGAAGGGGAAGGGTCACCAGCCCGCGCATGATCAGCCAGGCATTGAAGGGGCTGATGCAGGCCCCCAGGTGGACGATGCCTCCCTCGCGAACCTCGGCCAGGATCTCCCTGGGTCCCATCACCGCGCCGCCCAGGGCGTCGCCGTGGCCGTTCAGGTACTTGGTTGCGCTGTGGACGACGATGTCGGCCCCCAGGGCCATCGGCTTCTGGGTGGTCAGGCCCGACCAGGTGCTGTCCACGATCAGGGTCGCTCCCGCCGCGTGGGTGATTTCGGCGATCTTCTCGATGTCGCTCAGGTAGACCAGGGGGTTGCCCGGTGTCTCCACGAAGACGGCCCGGGTTTCCGGCCGGACGGCCGCCCGGACCGCCTCCAGGTCGGTGGTGTCCACCAGGCTCACCTTCACCCCGAACCGCGGCATGTGGACACTCAAGAGCTTCTGGGTACCGGTGTAGCAGGCCTCTGAAGCCACGATGTGATCGCCCGCGTTCATCAGGCTGAAGAAGACCGCGGACACGGCCCCCATGCCGCTGGCGGTCACGACGCAGTCTTCGCTCCCCTCCAGGGCGGCCAGTCGCTCCTCGAGATGCCGCGGGGTGGCGCTGTGTTCCCGGCTGTACTGGAACTTGTCCAGATGATCCCAGGAGAAGACCTCGATCAGCTCCTCGATGTCGGTGGGCAATTCGTAGGAATTCGCCATGTGAATCGGCCTGCGCAGGGCCCGGGTTTCCCGGTCGACGGCTTCCCCGGCATGGACGCACATCGTATGGATTCCTGCGGTCTTCGAGAAGGGCTTTCTCACGACTCATCTCCCTCTGCAGTGATCATCCAAGAGGATGTCTAATTGACAGCCGGGAGGTTGTCAAGCATCCTCGTAGCAGTTCTGAAGGCCTCAAGAAGAGCGACGGTGGGTCCCGGAGGAACGCGAATGGCCTTTGAACCCGGCTTCGATCCTTCCCGGCCCAGACAGGACGGCGATCTCTGGTTCGTCCTGCACGAAGAGAAGCTGGTCGTGAAACAGAAGGGGGGCGCCTGTCTCGTTCCCCGCTTCTCCGACCTGAAGCCCCTGCACGGGGCGCTGGCCGGTGCACAGTATTTCGGGCACAGGGACGGAACCCCCTGCTTTCTGGCGGAGTTGCACGATTCAGCCGGATCCCTCCCGGACGACTTCGCCTGCTCGGGGCTCTTCGAGCTGCTGGGCCGGGTCGAGGACGAACTCCTCCTGGTCGCGGGGTGTGCCGCGCAGTTGATTCGATGGGCCAACAGCCACCGGTTCTGCGGGCGGTGCGGCACACCTACCGAAGACAAGGCGGAGGAGCGGGCGAAGACCTGCCCGGCCTGCGGCCTGAGCTGCTACCCGCGGCTCTCACCCGCCGTCATCGTGGCCGTGATCAGGGACGACAAGCTCCTGCTCGCCACGTCTCCCCGGTTTCGCGTGAGTTTCTGGAGCGTCCTCGCCGGGTTCGTCGAGCCCGGAGAAACCCTGGAGCAGTGCGTGGTGCGCGAGGTGGAGGAGGAAGTGGGGATCCGGGTCAAGAACGTTCGCTATTTCGGCAGCCAGCCATGGCCCTTTCCGGACTCGCTCATGCTCGGGTTCACGGCCGAGTATGCGGAAGGCGAGATCCAGGTGGACGGCACGGAGATCGTGGATGCGGAATGGTTTGCCGCGGACAGCCTCCCCAGCGTTCCCCCCAGCTTGAGCATCGCCCGGAAGCTGATCGACTGGTTCGCGGAAAACCACCCGGAGGCGTCCACCTGATGCTCGCTTCTCTTCCTTTCTGTCAATAGCGCCTCGGGAAGGCCCCCCAGCGCTCTTCCAGCAGCCGTCCCCCCCGGACGAGCATGATCTCCTCGAACTGGAACAGGGCGTCGCTCTGCTTCGGGTGCATGAAGACCCAGTCGCCGGGGGCGAGGTTCACATCCTGCGGCGCCGTCACGATCGACTGGTTCGGGACCAGGTTCTGGTTCTCCGGGTCGGAGACGAGGGGCATGTTCGCCAGGGTCGGCGGGGAGATGAATTCCGCTGCCCAGCCGCCGCCGTAGATGGCGATGCCCTGTTTGTATCCGAGCAGCCTGTGGCTGAACTCGGCCGACAGGAAGGGCATCCTGGCCATGGGATAGTGGGCCAGGACCGGCGTGGCGATGAAGATGGCCGGCTCCAGCACACCGCAGAAGGTGTCCGGGTAGGCGGCGGGCCGCACCACGCCTCCACCGATCGCCACGTCGTTCACCGGTCCGCTCTGATACATGGGAAAGGAGGCGCTTCCCCCGCTGTTGAAGACCAGGTCGTCGTGCATCAACCCGGGGAACTGATTGCGGAGGATGCGAATGTACGAATCGAACAGGGCCATCGCCTTGTTCCATGCGTCGTTGGCCGCCTCCAGGGGCGAGACCAGGAGGGCCGGGGCGTGCGCCACGTGGCCGTCGTATCCCAGGAACCCGGTGAACCGGACCGCGTCCGGGTTCTCGACGAGGCCTGCGAGCACGTTCGGCAGGAGACCCGGTTCGGGCACGCCGCTTCGGCGAAGGCCTACGTCGATCTCGACCGAGATCCTGAGGGTCAGGCCGAGCCGCCGGGCCAGAGCGGTCAGTTCGTCGAGACGGGCGCGGCTGTCGGCGATGAACTGCACCCGGGAGGCGACGGACGGCCAATCGACCCTGTCGAAGGTATTGATCAAGGTCTCCACAGCAGGGGTCGGCTGGGCCTTGCCGATGAGGACATCGGCGTTCGGAAAGGCGTCCAGGATGGGCGGCAGGAAGGGCAGGTGGAGGACCATGAACTTCTCTGCGCCCGTGCGCTCCTTCACGTAGGCGAGCAGCTCGAGGGACGTGAGGGACTTCTCCACGATCCGGTAGCGCTCGACGCCCACCTCGGCCAGGATCTTCGCTGCATTCGCGTCCAGCCGGTCCAGGTCGATGAAGAGCCTCGGCGTGCCGATGCCCATGGCATTCAGGTCGGCTGCGATCTGTTCGAAGTAGCCGGTCACCGGGGCCTGGGCCGTACCGGCCGATTCGGTGGAGGAATCGCCGCACCCGACGGTGCCGAGTGCCGCGCCGGCGGCCACGGACTTGAGGAACGCTCGACGGTTCATGTTCATGATCTCCCCTCCTGTGCGCAGGCTGATTGGAGCAGGTCGCCATTATACAGGTTGCCGCCGGTTCTGCGAAAGAATTCTCGAGGGAGATTGGAAGAATGACGAGCTTACCCCATGGGGGTGGGGCCATCCGGGTCGGCTAGGGGAGGCCGAGTTCCGTCCACTTCTTATCAACGCGCTTCTTGATCTCCTCGGTCATGACGATGTCTTCGGGCCAGGGCCGGTCGTGGCCGTCCTCCGGCCCCTTGCGGGTGCCGTCGAGGATCAGGCCCTCCGGCGTGACCGTTAAATCCCGCTCCGGATCGATGTTGTTGAAGGCCTTCCACGCGAGCAGGGAACCATCCCCGAGATCGACCCCGTCGTCGTAGAGCAAGCAGGTTCCGGCGGAGATCACCTCCGGGGCCTGTCGCAAGGCTTCGACGTAGTGCTGCGAGTTCTTCGTGCCCTGTTTCTCGATCGTGATGAGTAGGAGGGGATTCGCCCTGTCGGTAAAGGCGCATCCCACCCGGCTGAACCCGGGGTCGATGCTTCGGAGGCGTCCGAGCAGGTCCGTCTCGCTGAGGCCGCGTCGCGGACTGGGGGCTTTTCGGGGGCCCTCCGACGCGAGTCGCTCCGTTGCGTCGAGCCCGACCTTGGCGCCGAACAGGGGTTTCGGGGCCGCGTGATCCAGCACATCGAGCACCCCCTGCGTGATCGTCAGGTCCGCGGGCAGGTCCACCGTGTCGAGGATGTGCCCCAGCAGACCGCCGCCGGGGCCCAGCAGCTCGGCCCGGTCCACGATGACGATCGCCTTGGAGAAGCTCATCTGGCCCATCCCCCACAGGCCGCTCATGATCTTGGCCGCGTGGCCCGGGTACTGCTTGTCGATGGCCACCGCCACCACATTGTGGAACACCCCTTCCCAGGGCATCCAGTAGTCAAGGATTTCCGGCACGGTGGTTTGCAGCATGGGCAGGAAGAGCCGCTCCGTGGCCAGGGCCAGATAGCAGTCCTCCATGGGCGGCCTGCCGACCACGGTGGCGGAATAGACCGGGTTCCGCCTGTGCGTGATCGCCGTGACGTGGAAAACGGGGTAGGCGTCCTGAAGCGAGTAGTATCCCGTGTGATCGCCGAAGGGGCCCTCGATCCGCGATTCCTCGGGATCCACATAGCCCTCCAGGACGAATTCCGCCTCGCACGGGACCTCGATGTCGACGGTGACCCCCTTCTGCATGGCCACCGGCTTCTGCCGGATGAAGCCGGCGAGCATCATCTCGTCGATTCCCCTCGGCATGGGCGCAGACGCGGCATAGGTCACCGCCGGGTCGGTGCCGACCGCAACGGCCACCTCCATGCGCCTTCCCGCTTTCCGGTATTCCTGGAAATGGTGGGACCCGTCCTTGTGGATGTGCCAGTGCATGCCGGTGGTGTTCCTGTCGTAGACCTGCATCCGGTACATGCCGGCGTTCCTCCTGCCGCCCTCGAGCCCCCTGGTGAACACCACCGGAAGGGTGACGAATCTGCCGCCGTCCTCGGGCCAGCAGTGCAGGATGGGCAGGGCGTTCAGGTCGACCGCGTCCCCCGTGAGCACGACTTCCTGGCAGGGCGGGGTTCCCCGGCGCCGGGTCCTGGGCAGGAATCTCGCGTAGGAGACCGCCTTCGGGATGAACCGCAGCTTGTCCCGGAAGGAGCGGGGGGGGGCCTGCTCCAGGATCGCCTTCATCCTTCCCGCCAGGGCGTCCGGCTCCTCGCCGAGGGCCAGGGCGATCCGTTTCGCGCTCCCGAAGGCGTTGGTCAGGACCGGGAACTCGGAGCCCTCCACGTTCTCGAAGAGCAGGGCCTTGCCGCCTCCCGGGCTCTTGCACATACGGTCCGTGAACTCCGTGATCTCCAGGTGGGCGGAGACCGGGGTTCGCACACGGACGAGCTCGCCTTCCGCTTCGAGGGCGGCGATGAACTCCCCCAGGTTCCCGTAGCTCCGGGTCGGTCCTCTGCCGGTCACGACCATCGACCTCCCAGAAGCTCGCCGGAGAGCACGGCGACGAAGACCATCACCGAGATGGCGCTGTTCACGTGGAAGAAGGCGATGTGGATCCGGGACAGGTCTTCCGGGTCCACCAGGGCGTGCTCGATGCAGAAGAGCACGGCGATGATGCCCACGAAGATCAGGTAGGCGGGGCTCAACTCGAAGAGCCAGTAAAGGCTTGCCAGGCAGAGCAGGCTCGCCGCGTGAAGCCCTCGGGCCGCCCGCATCGCCTTCGGGATGCCGAAACGGGCCGGTATCGAGCAGAGCCCCTCCTCCCTGTCGAACCGGACATCCTGGCAGGCGTACAGGATGTCGAAACCCGCGATGTAGGTCAGCAGCGCCAGGCTCAGCATGCCGATCCGGAGGGAGAACTGCCCTGCCACCGCGACCCAGACCGCCATGGGCACCAGCCCGATGGCAAGGCCCAGCCAGAAATGGGCGAGCCAGGTGAACCGCTTGGTGTAGGAGTAGAAGAAGAGCAGTGCCAGAACCGGGAAGGCGAGACGGAAACAGAGAGGGGAGAGCATGGCCGCCGACAGCAGGAAGAGCAGGCTGGAGGCGGCGATGAAGGCCGCGGCTTCCCATCTGGTCATCTTCCGTGTGGGGATCTCCCTTCCGTCGGTCCTCGGGTTCCTCGCGTCGAGCTCGGCGTCGGCGAGTCGGTTGAACCCCATGGCCGCCGAGCGCGCACCGACCATGGCCAGCAGGATCCAGAGGAGGGTGGTGCCGCTCACAGGGGAAACCCGGTGCACCAGCACCAGGGAGGCAAGCGCAAAGGGAAGGGCGAAGATCGTGTGGGAGAGCTTGATCATACGGGCGTAGATGATCGCCTTGTCGAGGAGTTTCATCGTCCTGATCCTGGTCGCCTACAGCCGGGTTCGGATGTGGTCTTTGAAGAATGCGTAAAAGGCCTGCCGGTATTGTCGGATGTTCGTCTCGATCTCCGAACTCTCCGTGTGACCCGCCGAATCGCTCACGAACTTGAACAGGTAGCAGGGCACTCGAAACCGCCGGGCCGTCTGTACCACCGATGCGCCCTCCATGTCCACCAACTCGGCCTGAAGCGCGACGGCAGCCCTGTGGGCCGGATCCTTCACCGGCCGGTCCTGGGTCGCAAGGGCCGCAACGGGAAGCCCGTCCAGGACGTCCGGAATCTGCTCGTGGGGAGTGCCCGTACGCAGATGGGGACGGTCGGGCTCGATCACCCGGTTCACGTGGTAGTTCTTCCCCATGTTCGCTCGGCCGTCCGTGGCGCCTGCGGCGCCCAGGTTCAGGATGCACTGCGGCCCGTGCCGTTGCAGGAGATAGGCACAGGCCATGGCGGCGTTCGCCTTGCCGATGCCGGAGAGGATGAGCCCGGCCTCCCCTTCGCCCTGATAGACGGAAAAGGGCTCCCGCTCCGTCTCGGTCAGGGCCATCCCCTCGATGAAAGGCGCTGCCTCCAGCTCGGTGGCCATGATCAGTCCTACCGAAAGATGCCGCGGCATCGTGCCATCTCCTCCAGGGCGGCAACCGCCTTCCTGCCCGTCTCTCCGAGCGATTCCGTGAAATCGTTTACATAGAGACGAATGTGCTCCCGGATCACGTCCTCTTCGAGCTCCTGCGCGTGGGATCGAACAAAGTCCCTGGATGCGTCCGGATGCTCGAGGGCGTAGGCGATCGAGCGCTTCAGAGCCGACTCGATCCCGCTCCTGTTCCGGAGGGTCGCGGGATCCTTCCGTGTCGCGATGCATCCGAGCGGTATGGGCAGCCCGGTCTCTGTTTCCCACCATGCTCCCAGATCGATGATCTCCACACAACCGTACTCCGGATAGACGAAGCGGCCCTCGTGGATGATGACGCCGGCATCGAAGGTTCCGGATGCGATTCCCGGCAGGATCCGGTCGAAGGGCACGGTGCGGATGTTTCTGCAGGCGGGCTGCCAGAGCCGGAGGAGAAGGTAGGCGGTCGTGTAACGGCCGGGAACCGCGATGGCCGCGTCCTCGATGGAAGGGAGCTCACGGCCGGCCACCAGGAGCGGCCCGCATCCGTAACCCAGGGCCGAGCCTGCGTCGAGGAGCTCGTACCGGTCCATGAGGTGCAGATAGGCATGAAAAGAGAGCTTGGTGACCGGGAAGGTCTCCGAGAAGGCCGCCTCGTTCAGTCGCTCCACGTCCGCAATGTGGGAGGTGAAGGACAGGGCCCCCGTGTCCACCTGCCCGTGGAGCAGGGCGTGAAAGATGAACGTGTCGTTGGGACACGGTGAAAAGGCGATTTCAGGCATGGCGCCCGTCCTGTTCCGGTGGCCCGAACACCCGGATCTCGTTGTAGTCGGAGTCCCTCTGCACCGGGATCATGCCGGCGTCCCGGATCAGGTCCACGAGCTCATCGCGGTGGGTTCGGGTCTCGATGCCCGTGGCCTTGACCACGACCTCCTCTGTGAGGACCCCGCCCATGTCGGTCGCCCCCATGGTGAGCGCGACCTGGGCCAGCTTGAGCCCCTCGGTGAGCCATCCGGCCTGAATGTGGGTGACGTTGTCCAGGAAGATCCGGGAGACCGCCACGGTCTTCAGGTAATCGATCCCGGTTGCAGGGACCGTTTCGGCCATGTCCGTGTTCCGGGGCGAAAAGGACCAGGGGATGAAGGCCCGCACGATGCCGGTACGATCCTGCACGGTCCGCACCGTATCGAGGTGTGCGATCCGCTCTTCCGGCGTCTCGCCGAAGCCGTAGGTCATGGTGGCGCTGGACTTCAGGCCGTTCCCGGCAAGGCGGACCATGACCTCCGCCCACTGATTCCTCGTGAGTTTCCTCGGGCTCACCCGCGAGCGGACCCGGTCCACCAGGAGATCCGAGGCTCCGGGGACGGAATCGAGCCCCGCTTCTTTCAGTCTTCCAATCGCGTCGTCCAGCGTGACCTTCTCCTTTTCCGCCACGTGGAGAAGCTCCGCCGGGGAGAAAGAGTGGAGGGTGATGTCCGGGTATCGTTCCTTCACGGAGCGCACCATGCGGACGTAGGTGTCCAGCCCGTAATCCGGATGGAGCCCCCCCTGGAGCATTACCTGCGTGCCGCCCGCCTCCACCAGTTCTTCCACTTTGCCCAGGATCTCATCGGTGGAAAGCTCGTACGGCTCCATACGCCCGGGCCTGGCGTGGAAGGCACAGAAGGCGCACCTTGCCTCGCACACATTGGTGAAGTTGATGATCCGGTCCAGGATGAAGCCCACCCGGTTGGCGGGCCGGGCGAGCCTTCTCCGGTGGTCTGCGGCCCTGCCCAGCTCGATCGGATCCCAGGCAAAGAGCGCGGCCGCCTCCCGGGCTTCGATGCGCTCCCCGTCATAGACCCTTCTTTTCAGACCGTCGCCGTGGTCCATCGGTCGCCCCGTGCCTCTTCTCCGGATCCTCCAATGTCGATGAACTTCAGGGGGCCCACCTCACCGAGCAGGCCCATTTCGCCCGCCTTTGTCAGATAGAAGGTGAGCGCTTCCTTCAGTTCCCGCGAGAAACGGTACTGGAGAAGCGAGAAATACGCCCGAACGTCGTATCGGATCCCGGGGTACTTGCGTTCCGCCCTTTCGATCAGGTAGGGCTCTCCCCTTTCGAGGCAGTTGATCGAGGCGAGGAAAGACCCTGCCACCGCCTCGATCGCCCGAGCGTGCCGCTCGGCGGCTTCCTCCCGGACGGCGAAGACGGCAAAGACGACGGGGTAGCCGGTCTTCCTGAGCCAGAGATCTCCCAGGTCATAGGTATAGGCAACCGTTTCGTTCGCCTGCAGCATCGCCTCGTTCCCGATGACGAGGGCGGCGTCACACCCCTCCTCCTCGAGCGACGGCTTCGGGCTCACCGGCAGGTAGGAAGGCTTCAACCCGTAGGTGCTCTCCAGCAGGATTCTCAGGAGCACGACCGACGTCTCGGAGGCCCGGGAGAGGCCCACGCGCTTCCCGTGCAGATCCTCGATCGGGACCGTGCTGTTGAGAATGACCGATCGCACGTACCCGACCGAGCTGAGGCAGAAATCGGGGAGCAGCATCACGGCCCGCTCCATGCCCGGATAGGCGGCGGAAGAGATGGGGCTCATGTCCAGCTCTCCCAGGGCCATCCGCCTGTTCAGATCGGAAGGGTAGCCCGCGCGGACCTCCACGTTCGGGATTCGCTGTCTCTCGAACATATGATAGTAGAGCGAATAGCAGTTCAGGTAGTCGATGTAGCCGAGCTTCATGTGGTCCCGTCCCTCTCGACCGGATGATAGTCTGCTGTGGCCCGTACCGGTACCAGCCCGGCCGCTTCGATGAGCCGTCTCAGATGGGCTTCGCTTCCGAAGTCCGGCGTGGAGGCTCCGGCCGCATGCACGACCTTCTCGTAGTGGTAGGTGGCGCCCATGTCGTCCACCCCGAATCGCAGCAGGACCTGGGCCATTTTCTCCCCCACGTACATCCAGAGCGCCTTCAGATGGGGAACATTGTGCAGGAAGATCCGGCTCGTGGCGTAGAGCCGGATGTCTCCGAACCCGGTCGTGCCGGACCGTTTTGCCTTCACGCGGGTGTTCGCGTCGTGATAGGTGAGGGGCACGAAGGTCTTGAACCCGCCTGTCTCGTCCTGGAGGGCGCGGATCCGGGACAGATGGTCCGCCACCTCTTCCGGCCCTTCCATGTGATTGTGGAGCAGCGTGGCGTTCGTTTTCAGGCCCAGGGAGTGGGCCGTTCGCATCACTTCGAGCCACCTCGTGCCCGATATCTTTCCCGGGGCGATGAGCTCGCGGATCCCCTCGTCGAAGATCTCCGCGCCGCCGCCGGGCAGGGCACCGAGCCCTGCGTCCTTGAGCCGACCGAAGACCTCCTCGAGGGACAGCGCATTCCTTCGGGCCAGGTAGTCGAACTCCACCGCGGTCAGGGCCACGATGAACAGCTCGGGCTTCACGCCCTTGATACGCCGCAGCATCTCTTCGAAGTAGTCGAACCGGAGACCGGGGTGGAGCCCTCCCACGATGTGCACTTCGTCGATGCCCAGACGGACCCCGTCGCGTACCCTTGCCTCGATCTCCTCCAGACTGAGGAGGTAGGCATCCGCATCGCCCTCGTCCCGGGAAAAGGCGCACAGCGGGCAGCGCAGCTCGCAGACGTTCGTGTAGTTGAGGTTCATGTTGACGCCGTAGAAGGCCCGATCCCCGTGAAGTCTCGCCCGTAAGGCATGGGCGATCGCCCCCAGCTCGAGGGCGTCGTTGGTGGTGAGCATCGTGACCGCCTCTTCTTCGCTCACCGGAACGCCGTCGAGGGCCTTCTCGGCAATGGCGGCCAGCCGCCTGTTCGTCATGCTGTCCAGCAGGTCTTCTTGCATACCCTTCTCGTGCACGCAGGCACCCGGAGGCCAGGCGTTGAGACGGTGGGAAAGGGAGGGACAGGGAAAAGGCTCGAACTTGCGTCACATCACGGAAGCCCGCACGGGCGGTTCCGATCCTTTCCCATTGTAGCTCCCGGCGCCGATTTGTCAAAAACGGAACGTCTATAACTTCATTTACAAAAGCCTAAAGCGCTAAGATTCCAGAAAAAAGGTGCCGATCTAGACCTGAGAGAGCGGATCCGTATGTCTGAACAGGAGGCGCGGCAGTGAGAAAGACGTTCAAGATCCTTTTCCAGGTGTTGCGTTCTTCTTCCCTGTCTCCCGCCGAGTTCCAGGAGTACGATTTCGAGGAGAGGCGCAAGAGACTCGTCCTCGCCTTCACCTCCCTCATCGGTCTCGTCCTCATGATCAGTCTCGCCGCTTCCGACATACTGGGCGGCGACCTGCTCGAAGCCACGTCCGAGGTGCTGATCGGCTGCTGGTTGCTCTGTGTCCTCCACCTGGTCCGAACGATGAAACGGGTGGTGGTTCTCTTCCGGGTCTCCCTGGCCCTGTTGATCTTCCTCGTGTTTCAGGTCCTGGTCAACGACGCGGGCGCGCAGGGATCCAAGCTCCTCTGGTATTTCGGACTCCCCCCCTGCATCTTCTTCCTCCTCGGGAAGCGGGAGGGAATCCTTTGGAACGGCGCCTTTCTGGCCGGTACGATCTTCCTGCTCATCGACCCGAACGATTTCTTCGGGATCTACCCCTACGAGATGGACACGATCGTGCGGTTCACCGGCTCCTTCCTGATCGTCTCCGCCCTTGCCTACGTGTTCGAGGCCCTTCGGTACCGGGGCCAGGTGACCATGCAGGAGGAGCAGGAGAAGCTGGCCCAGGCGAAGGAGGCTCTGGAGGCGGCCAACGAGAGGCTCCGGGAGACCTCGGAGAGCGCGCAGGAGCTGGCGAAGAAGGCGGCTGCGGCGAACGTGGCGAAGAGCGAGTTCCTGGCCAACATGAGCCACGAGATCCGGACCCCCATGAACGGCGTCCTCGGGATGACCAGCCTGCTGGTCGACACGGACCTGAGCCGGGAACAGCTCGAGTATGTGCAGACAGTGCGCTCCTCTGCCGAGTCGTTGATGTCCCTGATCAACGACATTCTGGATTTCTCCAAGATCGAGGCGGGCCAGCTCGATCTGGAGGTGCTCGATTTCGACCTTCGAACGACCCTGGAAGACGTGATCGACATGATGGCCGTGGCGGCCGATGAGAAGGGGCTGGAGCTTTCCTGCCTCGCCTATCCGGATGTCCCTTCGCTGGTTCGCGGAGATCCGGGCAGGCTCCGGCAGGCACTGCTCAACCTGGTCGGAAACGCGATCAAATTCACCGCCCAGGGAGAGGTCCACATCCGCGTCCGCCTCGCCCGGGAGACCGAGACCCACGTGACGCTGCGCTTCGACGTTACGGACACGGGGATCGGGATCCCGGAAGGAAGCCTGGATCGGCTCTTTCAGACCTTCTACCAGGTGGACGCGTCGATCACGCGGAAGTACGGGGGCACGGGTCTCGGCCTTGCGATCTCGAAGCAGCTCGCCGAGATGATGGGCGGCCGGATCGGCGTGGCGAGCCAGACGGGACAAGGCTCCACCTTTTGGTTCACCGTGGTGCTGGAGAAGCAACCGGGCGCCCGCGACCGGGACGTCATCGTGCCGGAGGACATTCGGGGCACCCGCATCCTGGTGGTGGACGATCATCCCACCAACCGGCTCGTGCTCCGGGAACTGCTCCGGTCCTGGGAGTGTCGTTTCGAAGAGGCCGCGGACGGTCCCGAGGCCCTGGCGATCCTGCAACGTGCGGTCCAGGAGGAGGACCCGTTCCGGATCGCCCTGGTGGATATGCAGATGCCGGGCATGGACGGGAAGACCCTGGGGGAGAAGATCAAGGCGGAACCGGCCCTGAGGGATACGGCCCTGGTCATGCTCACGTCCGTTGGGCAGCGGGGGGACGCCCAGAAGCTGCAGCAGGCCGGGTTCTGCGCTTACATGACGAAGCCGGTCAAGGTCTCCCAGCTGTACGACTGCCTTGCGACCGTCCTCGGGATCGCTTCCGGCGGGTCCGAGAGGCCGACGAGGCCGATCATCACCCGGCACACCCTTGTGGAGGACAAGAAGAGGAGGGTTCGCATCCTGGTGGCCGAGGACAACGTGGTCAACCAGAAGGTGGCGATCCGCATCCTGGAGAAGCTGGGCTATCGCGCCGATGCGGTTGCCAACGGCCAGGAGGCGCTCACGGCACTGGAGAGGATTCGGTACGATCTCGTGCTGATGGACGTGCAGATGCCGGAGATGAACGGGTTCGAGGCAACCCGGATCATCCGCGATCCCGGGTCCCGGGTCCTGCGGCACGACATCCCGGTCGTGGCCATGACGGCCCATGCGCTGAAGGGGGACCGGGAGAGATGCCTGGAGGCGGGCATGGACGACTATGTGAGCAAGCCGGTCACCGCCCTGGGCCTCGGCGAGGTTCTGGACAGGCACCTCGGGGGAGCCTTGCCGTCGGGCGGGTTCGTTTCCCCGAAGGAGTCTTCCCCGGCCGGGCTCGTTGAAATCGATCAGATCCGGGAGGTGGCGGACGGGGACCGAGCGTTCGAGCGCGAGCTGATCGAGACCTTCCTGTCCGACAGTGAAGAGCAATTCCGCTGCCTGGAAACGGCCCTTCGCGAAGGGGATGCCGAAGAGATCCGGTCCCGGTCGCACAGCCTCAAGGGATCCTGTGCCAACGCGGGTGCGGGGGCGATGCGGGATCTTGCCTGCAGGATGGAGAGGATCGGTGCCGGCGGGGATTTGCAGGAGGCACAGGAGGTCTTCTCCCGGTTGAAGCACGTCTTCGAGCAGTCCAGGGAAACCCTGGAAGCCCACCTGAGAGCACTGGATCCGCCCCCCCAGGAAGCAACGTCCCCTAGTCTGAGGTGAGCAGAGCGTCCAGCTTGTCCGTCACGTCCGTCACGCGGATCCGGTCGACGGCGGCCGGGTTGCGTACCCGTTTTCCCCACGGCACCTCATCGACCCTCTTGCCGAGTTCCGCCTCCAGGGCCTCCGGGTATTTGTTCACGACCCACTCACGGTTGTAATAGGGCCCCGTGCGCATCGGGTTGGAGGTTGCGTACAGGCCGATCACCGGCGTCCCGACGGTGGTGGCCATGTGGACCGGTCCCGAATCGGGGGCGACCAGCACATCGGCCCTGTCCAGAAGGGCGAGCAACTCCTTCAGGCCTGTCTTCCCGATGAGGTTGTTCGGACCGTGTGCTGCGATCCTGCAGATATCGTTGCCGTACCTTGCTTCCTTTTTGGTGGTCCCCCCCGTGAGGATCACCTGCATGCCGTGTTTCTGCGCGGCATGGTCGGCCACCGCGGCGTACGCATCCGGGCGCCAGTTTCGCCAGTTGCGGTATCGCGAGGTCGAACAGGGGCTGATGATGAGTGTCTTCCTTCCGCTTTCCACGTGCCTGGCCGCGAACTGTCGCGCCCTGTCCGGGATCGGAATGTCCCAGCGGACGGCAGGGTCCGGTATGCACAGGGCGTGGGCGAAGCCGAGGAGGCCGTCCATCACGTGCTGGTGTTTCCGGGCCGCGATCCGGTGGGTTGTGAACAGCCACTGGAGGTCCCGGGCGCGCTCTCGGTCGAAGCCCAGCCGGACCGGGCTGGAAATCAGGCGGCTGGCAAGGCTGGAGCGGAGGGAGACCTGCATGTGCAGAAGCAGGTCGAATGTCTTTCCTTGCAGGTCGCGCTTCAGATCACGGTACGCCCGCCAGCCGCGGGACTTGTCCAGAACGAGGAAGTTCACCCCCGGGAGGTCACCCACCAGCGTGGATTCCAGCTTCCCGATGACCCATGTGAGACGTGCGGCGGGCCAGTGGTCCTGAAGGGCCCGCACGACCGGCACGGTGTGACAGACGTCCCCCACCGCCGACAGGCGCAGAATACAGATGTTCTTCGGGTCACCGTTCAGAGAGAGAACCATCCGACCGTTCCCCGGCCTTTCAGATCGAGCGAAGACCGTTCATTCAGCCCGTTTCCCCTTCCAACGAAGGGGGGCACTCTGCACCAGGGGATTGCCGCGGGCGCTGTCGCGCCCTCGCAATTTCCAGGATCTACTCGTCCGGCCGGCTGTGCAGGCGACGTGGCCGGGCCTTTGACCTTTTACCTTTGTCCTTTGTCCTGATCAAGTAATCGCCCGGGATTCCACGCGAAGCAGCAGGTAGATGCCCAGGGACGCATACAGGATGTTCGCGGCCCAGGCCGCCACCAGGGGCGGCAGCATGCCGGTCCGGCCGATCGACACGACCACGGCAAAAAGAATCCAATAGGTGAACCCGAGGATCAGGCTCGTCCCGGCCGCCGCGGCAAGGCCCCCCACGCGGGGCAACCTCAGGGCGAAGGGGATGGCCAGGAAGGCGGTGATGATGTTCAGGACGGGGTAGGAGATCTTCACCTGCAGATCCACCCGGTACGGGGTCGAGTCGTATCCTTCCGACTCGATCTTCCGGATGTAAGGTATCAGCTTTCGCAGCGGCATCTCGTCCGTCTCGGTTCGGAGGACCTCGAAATCCTTGGGGGTTTCCGCCAGATCGATCCTCTTCCGTTCCGCCCGGGCGATGTCCACCATTTCGCCCTCCCGAAAGGCTCTCTCCACCACGTCATGGAAGATCCAGTGATCCCCTTCCCAGGTTGCCCTGGCCGCGTCGATGCGTCGCGAGAGCTGGAAGGGCCTTGCAACGGTGAACCAGGTGACCCCCTGGAGCTCCTTCCTGGCCGGAAGAAAGGAGGCGATCTTGTAGAATCCCTCTTCTCCTCTGAACCAGATCCGGTCCCGGACCATCATGCTGAAGGGCGTCTGCCCTTCAATGAGGATTCGGCGGATGTACTCGGACCGCTGATAGGCAGGAGACACGACGAACTCGTTGAGCAGAAAGGCGCCCAGGCTCACCACCAGGGAAATACCCACGAAGGGGGCTGCGATGCGGGACACGGGGATGCCGCTCGTGCGCAGCGCCAGTACCTCGTTGCTTCTCGACATGAGCCCGAGCGTGAGGAGCACGGCCAGCATCATCGTGGCCGGGACGATCTGATAGACCATGAGAGGGACTTTGTAGAGCAGGAACAGGACCACCCACTTGATGTCGGCTCCGTACCGAATGAAGATGTTGATTCGGTCGAACAGGTCGATGACCAGATAGAGAACGACCCCGCCCGCCAGACAGAGAGAAAAGAGCCGGAGGAACTCTCTCACCAGGTATCGTGTCAGCAAGGACAAGAAGAGGCTCCTTCTCTGTTCCGGGACCCTCAGAACCGTTCGCGGAGCCGGCTCTGAATCGCCTCCTGAAGATCCCGGACGAGCTGGGCATACGCATCGAGGATCTTCAGCGGCTTCTCCTCCGCCTTTCTCCACGTCAGGTACACGCCCATGGTGCCCAGCACGAGGTTGGGAAGCCAGGCGCCCAGCGCGGCCGGAACGGTTCCTGCGAACGTCAATGCGGAACCCGCCTGCATCAGTACGAAGAAGAGCAGCATCACAACGATGCTCAGGGAGAATCCGGTGTATCGGGCCGCACGCTGGGAAATCAGGGCAAGGGGCACCCCCAGGGAGCAGAACACGAGTGCGGCGAAGGGAAAGGCGTATCGCTGGTGGTAGTTGAGCCCGAGCTTTCGAGCCTCCTTTTCGTCATGGTCGCCCGTGAGGATCCTCTCCCGCAGCTCGGGCAGGGTAAGCTCCTCCATGCGCCGCTCCCGACTGCTGCGGGCCCTGGGCATCAGCAGCTTCGCCACGTTGACCCGGACCCGATACCGGTCGAAGTGTGCGATCTGATAGATGCCCAGATCGGACCCCTCCAGACGATGAACAGCACCGTTTTTCAAGATGAGGGTGATCGTTCCCCTTTCCGCATTCCCGCGGACCTCCCCTTCCTCGGCGAAGTAGTAGACCGGCTGTTCGGTGAGGGTCTGGTCCGAGATGAACACGCCCTTCACCTCGTTTCGTTCCGGTACGACGTTTTCCACGTAGAGGACGAAATTCGGCAGACCGTCGAAGAAGACCCGTTCCTTCAAGCCGACGAAGAGGTTCTGCGTCGCCATGGAATAGAACGTGGACTGGAAGGAATGTGCGGATCGGGGCGCGGCCCAGCCCGTCAGGAAGAGGCAGGCCGCCGTCACCAGGCAGCCGAAGGCGTAAACAGGGGGAAGGAGCCTGTAGAGACTCACCCCGCAGGCCTTGAGGGCATACATCTCGTTGTCCGACTGGATGCGGCTGAAGGTGAGCAGTACGCTCAGGAGAACGGCCATGGGCATGGTGAACACGAAGAAGCTCGGGAGAAGGGCGCCGAAGATCTTGAGCACGTCCGTGATGGACACCCCTTTGCGGACGATCCACTCGACGATCCGCATCACCTTCTCCATGAGCAGGACCAGTGTGAAGGTCAGCAGGCCCACGCCGAAGGTGGGGATGAGGTCGCCCAGAAGAAACCGGGAGAGGAGAAGGGGCATCAGGGGGCTCCTGTCTCCCGCTTCTCGAGCAGGGCGAGCCTGTCCAGCATCAACTCGAGCCGTCGGTGAAAGATCATGTCCTTGATCTGCTGATTCGTGTGACGGGTCTTCAGATTGTAGACCTCGTCGATCAGCCGGTAGCCCTCCGGTATCTCCTCGCCGAGATCGATGATCTTCGCGCAATAGGTGTGATCGATCTCCTCCAGGGGCTTCTGCTTCGTGTAGCCCACCACATTCGCCCCCGGAAGGATGAACCGGTAGATCTCGTGTTTGATCAGCGGCTTTCGGGAGGGGAAATAGACGGTCTTTCCCTGCAGTTCCCTGCGCGCCTCCTCGCTGTACTTCCGGGAGAAGGGGTCGAGGAAGAGGCTGCCCGTGAGCAGGACGCCGAGGGCGATGACGGGCAGCAGGTATCTGCCCGTCTCGATGCGCACGAGGGAGAACAGGGTCAGTGCGAGAAAGAGAAGAGGGACCGTGTCGTTCTCCCATGAGAAGAGGCTGGCGCCGAAGGCCCTTTCCACTTCCCACTGAATCCAGAAGGTCGAGGAGAACAGGAGGGCCGCGACCAGGAGGGTAAGCCGGAACCAGACGGCGGGCAGGGCGTGCCACCGGAGGGCGAGCAACACCGAGAGGGCCGCGCACGTGGGCAGGATGTAGTTCTCCTGACGCTGGGTCGGTACGGAATAGACGATCAGAAAGCCGAGCACGTAGATCCAGAGCTGCTTCTCCCTGTAGGAGAGCGTCTTGCGTCGTTTCACGGCGTCGACTACCAGGCCGAGGAGGAGGAGAGCGTACAGCCCGGCGTTCGCGAAGTTGCCCAGCCAGAGCCGCCACAGGGCGTAGGGGCCGCTGTAGAGGCCTTCCCAGAAGTTGGACAGGTTGAACTTGCCCACGTTCTCCTTCAAGAGGAACTGGGAAAGGACCTTCTCCGGATAGGGATCGAATACGAGCCAGAGGGAAAAGATCCCGAGGCCGAGGAGCACCGTGCCCGAGAGGAACAGCCCGTATCGCTTCAGGAACGAAACGGGCCTGAAGTCGGCCCGGTAGAAGAGGACGAGTCCCAGGGAGAAGGCGCCGACGAAGATCAGAAAGAAGGACTTGTAGAGTGCGGCCATCCCGAAGCAGAAGCCGCAGAGGAACGTTCTCCGTGCCGTCGCGGAGTCCGCCTCGAACATGACGACCAGGGGCAGGAACAGGAAGAGGGTTTCCGGCGCGTTCGTGAGGAAGGGCCGTCCGTGCTGGATGGTCGAAAGAAATCCGAGGTAGACCAGTCCCGCCACCATGCCCGCCAACGCATCGCCCGTGAGCCTCCTCGTGAACCAGCCTATGAGCAGCGCGACGGTGAGGGAGTAGAGCACGATGGGCCCGCGCAGGGTCCACGGGTTCCAGTAGGTTCCCCGGCAGGTCGTGAGGATTCCCTGCCAGAAGAGCATGGGCGGTTTCGTGTTGTTGATCCCCTCTTCCCAGACGAGGGGGAGCATGCGTCCGCTCTCAGCCGTTACGCGCGCGATCTGAAGATAGGGAGGCTCGTCGCCGATCTTCGGGATGTGAATCGAGTCGAGGCCGTAGAAGTAGGCCACGATGGCCACGAGCGGGCCGGTGATCAGGAGGGCGACATGAGATTTCCGCATCGGAGCCTATCGAGATGAGGTGAGGGAGTCCGCTCCGTGTTCCTTTCGGAGTCGCGGGGTGTAGGATTCGAGGAAGCGGGCCTTTCCCGTATCTTTTTGAAAGCTGTCGAAGCCTGCGAGGAGCATCGCCTCGAAGCGTGCGCGCTCCCTGGACCATCCCTGGAACTCCATCCGGTAGATGGCGGCGTGTACGCCGGTTCTTCCCACCCCGTGCTCGCAGTGGATCAGGACCGGATGGTTCGCCTCATCCGACATGATCTCCAGGAAGGCATCCACGATCTCGAGGGGCGGCACCTGTCCCGTGGCCAGGTGAGCGTGCCGGACCCCGATCGCGGCGAGGGCTTCCGCTTCCGCATCCACCTCGGGGAGTTCGTTGCGGAAATCCACCACGGTCTTGATCCCGAGGCGCCTGCACTCCTCCACGAGCCTCCAGGGGGCATATTCCGCAGAGCGGTAGAGACGGCCCGGATCCACGACGGCATAGCGGCCCATGGCGGCCCAGTACCCCAGGTACCCTCCGATCCCGACCAGGATCAGGACGAGGGTCACGAGCACCGCAGAGCGCGGTCCCAGCCCGTGTCCGGACGGGGCCTTCGGTCCTTCTCCTGCATCCTCCTGCCGGCCGGGGCCGGTTTCGGTGGGGCACATACGACGTCTCCGGATGTCAACTCATCGGGCCGCTTGCGCGGTTCCGGTCCCGGGCGCACCTTCGAAGCGCTCACGCAGCTGTTCGTGAAGCGCCGGGTATCGGAGCGACAGGTGGTAGTGGCGGTTCATCTCCCGGAGGGCCTCTTCCAGGGACCACCCCTGCACCTCGATCCGATAACGGGCCGTCACGATTCCGGTCCGGTCTCCCCCGCCGTGGCAGTGGACCAACAGGGGCAGGTTCTCCTCGTCGGTCAGGATCTTCCAGATCTCTTTCCAGTGTCCTCTTCCGGGTCCGGAATTCGCGCTGAACGGAACATGATACAGTTGGATTCCGTGTTCCTCTGCGAGTTCCCTCTCATAAGGAGGAACGCCGAAACGCATGGTCAGGATGCTCTCGAGCCCGTATTCCTCGATCCACTCCTCCAGCTGGGCCTCGCCCGGCTGGCCGGACCGGTAGATCTTGCCCGGCACCACGGTGCCGAAGTTCTTCTGGACAGCGTAATCCCAGCCGATGCCTGCCGCCACCATGCCGATCAGCGCCAGGAACGTCCAGAGCGGCCATCGAGCCCTTGCCTTCATTCGAAGCCTCGTCTTTCCATGATACTCTGGACAGTCTGCTGGCCACGGGGCGCCGTGTCAAGGGGAACAGGCTGTGAACGGAGAGGAGGGGAGTGCCGCTGCAAAGTTTAGAATGACGACCGGACCCGCTACTCCAGGTTCACGATCGGCTTCTTGGCCGGGTACTTCTTGAAGGTCCCCATGTGCTCGGACCGTATCTTCATCATGATCGGTGCGAGCCATGTCTTCCGGATGATGATGGGCTTCCGTTCCCGGGGGTCGATGTACAGGTTGAAGGCCCAGGCCTTGTCCGCCGTCTCCACGGTTCCCTGGTTCATCCCCCCCATGGCACCGTAGCTTCCGTTGCCGATGTTCACGATGTGGGAGTAGATCTTGTACTCCCGCCATCGCACGGCGTGGAACCTCCCGTCGGACCAGAAGTACACGACGTTGCGGTTCGACAGGCCGTTGTCGGCCAGGAAGAAAGAGGACTGGTCCACACCGTCGATGTACCGGTCCCGCGGGATCAGGTCCTTGCGTCCCGCCAGGGCGAGGGACGTGTTGAAGAAGTCGGCCAGGTCCACGAGCCCGTCCGAGACGCGGCCCGCCTGGATCGTGCCGGGCATCCAGACGATCCCGGAGACGCGGACGCCCCCCTCCCAGCTCGTGCCCTTGGACCCGCGCCACGGTGCATAGCCCGCGTCCGGCCAGGTGTCCTCTTCCACGCCGTTGTCCGATGTGAAGAGCACGAAGGTGTTCTCCGCCTGGCCGGTGTCCCGGAGAGTCTGCAGGATCTCGCCCACGATGTCGTCCACTTCGACCATGCCGTCCTTGTAAGGGTATTTGGACGGGGACTTCCCGGCGTACCCCTCTGCGGGATAGTTGTCGAAGTGGACCTTGCTGAAGCAGTGCCAGAGGAAGAAGGGCTTGTCGCTGTCCGCCTGCTTCCTGATGAACTCCACCGAATAGTCCTTGAAGTCCTGGTCGCAGTTGGCCAGGCCCGGTATGTCGAGGAGCTTGACGTTCTCGAGCTCTCCTCCCCTCTTGCCCTTCACGAGGTGCTTGGAGAAGGGAAACTGCTCGATCGCGGCCCGGAAGAAGGGGTTGTTCGCGATCTCCGGGTTGAAGTAGGGATCCCGCCACTCGGTGTAGATGTTCGCAACCCCGAGGAAGCCGAAGAACTCGTCGAAGCCGTTGTTCTGCGGCTGGTTCTCCCGGGTCTCCCCGAGATGCCACTTGCCCACCGCGCAGGTCGAGTAGCCCGCTCTACGGAGGAGGGTGGCCACGGTGACCTCTTCCGCGATTCCGCCCCTCTCTCCGTACATGGGCGGCCGGTAGATGCCGTGCCGGATATTCAGGCGGCCGCTCAGCATGGTCGCCCGGGTGGGCGTGCAGGTGTGCTGGGAGTAGGTCGAGGTCAGGCGCAACCCCTCCGCGGCCATCCGGTCGATCTTCGGTGTGGGGGCTCCCACGGCAACTCCGCCGCCGAAACAGCCCGGATCGCCCCATCCCATGTCATCCACGAGCAGGACGATGATGTTCGGCTTCTTGCCGTACTTTTCCTCCAGGGCGGAGAGCTTCTCCGCAGCCTCCTTCGCCTGCTCGGGATGCGTGATGTAGGGCTGCAGGCTGTCCCGCTCGCGGGTGATCGGCGGGAAGGGGTTGTCCGGATGGAGGAGTACGGCCCCTGGAGTTTGACGTGCACTCTGTGCCAGGGCCGGGTGCAGAACCCAGCTCAGCAGGATCGCCGTCGCTAGAAAAAGAATCCTTACACAGGGTCTCTTCATGATCTGCTCCTTCCTGGGTGGGCGGTTTCCGCTTCAGGAACCTGAAGAGGCGAGGTCGGCACGCGATAATCTAAGAGAGTTGCAGGGGTCTTGTCAACCAATGCGGCGAGGGCGGCGTTCGGTCAGAACCGGTTGTTTCGGATCTTCTCCCAGTCGAGGCCGCCCCGGCTGTGGGGCGGTTTCTCTTCCGCCGGGTACCCGATCCCGATGATGCACTCCACCAGGTAGCGGTCCGGGATGCCGAGCGTCTCCCTCACGTAGTCTTCGGAGGATCGGCCTTCGCTGTGGGACCGGAGCCGGACCTGACACCAGCAGCTCGAAAGCCCGATGGACTCGGCCGCGTACTGGAGCGTGATGGCTGCAATGGACCCGTCCTCGATGCAGGTGTCCGACTTCTCGGTGTTCCCGAGGACGACCACGGCCAGCGCCGCCCCCGGCAGGAAGGAGGCCCCGTGGGGCTTGCACCGCCCCAGTGCCTGAAGGATTCGCCTGTCGTCCACGAAGACGAACTCCCAGGGGTTGATGGAACGGGAGGACGGGGACCGGACAAGCGCTTCCTTCAGGATCTCCACGCTGTCGTTCTCGACCGCCCTGTCCTCGAAGACACGAACGCTCCGCCTGTTTCGCAGGATCTCGATCATTTCCGACTCCATCCTTTCGACCTGGAAAACCGTATTCGATGTTTCATGGTATCGGAAGACCTGCCTACTGCCAAATCGGCAACGGAGGGGCCTGTCCCTCTCTGCCGTTCCTTCTCTTTTTCTGTTGACACACCCCGTGCAACGCCCTATGGTGGTCCGGCCCGCCAGCGGATTCTTGTACGCAATAGAAGATGGAGGTGTTTTCATGAAGCGTGGCGTTGAATGGAGGGGCAATTGCAGATCGACATAAAGCGGGTAGAGGGTTCAAAGAGCCCGTATTTCAAGGGGTTCTATGAGCTTCCGTCGATCGTGAACAAAGGCAACCCGAACTGGGTGCCGTGGTTTGTCGGAGATGTAAAGGAGCTGGTCGACAAGAGGCATCCGATCTTCGAACACTCCTCCGGTGAATTCTATGTCGCCACCAGGGGCGGGGATGTGGTGGGGCGGCTCCTCGTTTTCGAGAACGGCCGGTACAACCAGACCCACGACATGCGGAGTGCCCACTTCTACTTCTATGAATCCGTGAAAGATCGCGAAGTGTCCGATCGTCTGCTCCAGGCGGCCGTGGACTGGGCCAAGGGGAGGAAGCTGGATTTCCTTTTCGGACCCATGGGGCTGGGGGGGGTGACCGGCGGCGGTCTGCTGATCGAGGGCTACGAACACCGGGCGGCCATGACCATGATGATGTACAACCCGCCCTACTATCGAAGGTTGATCGAATCGTTCGGCTTCACGAAGTATCTGGACAACTTTTCGTTCTACCTTCCCACCACGGCCCGCCTTCCACCCGAGCTCCACGACACCGTAAATGCGCTCCTCGAGAAGGGCACGTACAAGGTCCTGGAGTTTCGCAGCAAGAAGGAGTTGGCCAAGGTCGCCGACGAGGTGGGAGAGGTCTTTCTGGCAACCCTGGGCGATCATGCCGGAAACTACTTCCTTTCCGAAAGAGAGCTTGCGAGCCTGAAGAGGAATCTCCTCCGGATTGCAAACCCGGAGCTGATCAAGGTCATCGCCCACCGGGAGAAGATCGTCGGCTTCCTTTTCTGCTTCCACGACCTGACCGCAGCGATCCAGAAGAGCAGGGGAAGGCTGAATCCGCTGAGCATGTACCGGCTGATGTGTGAGTACAGGAAATCGGACTGGCTTCTGATCAACGGGCTGGGGATCCTGCCGGAGCATCAGGGCAGCGGCGCGAACCTGCTGCTCTACGGTGAGGTCGAGAAGGTGATCAAGAAGTACACGCAGTTCAAGCATCTCGAGATGGTGCAGATCCAGGAGACGACCGCGAAGATGCTGAGCAACGTCGAGACGTTGAGGGGCCAGACCCACAAGATCCACAGGATGTACCAGGTACAGCTCTGAACGTCCCCGCGGTTGACATGCAACCCTTTGTTGAGCTAATCTGATGGTTTACCGATTCGGTTTGCGGCCTCCGTTTCCGTGCAATCCGTCTAAAAAGCGTTTGCCGGAGGACGGAACCGCAGGTGAGGAGCCTTTTCGTGAAGATCGCCTTTCCCTCTCAGGACGACCGGGGCACCGACAGCGCCGTGTTCGGCCACTTCGGCTCGGCCCCTTTCTTCGTCATCGTCGAAACCGAAGACGGCACTGCAGAGACGATCCCCAATCAGGACCTTGACCATGGACAAGGAAACTGCCAGCCCCTTAAGGCCCTGGGAGGAGCGAGCGTGGATGCGGTGGTTGTGGGCGGCATCGGGGCCGGGGCGCTCCGGGGTCTGCTGGCGGAAGGAATCCAGGTCTACCGTGGTGTAGAGGGCACGGTGAAGGAGAACACGCAACTCATCAAGGCGGGACGCCTTCCCGAGTTCACGTTCGACCAGACGTGTGCCGGGCACGGCCCGGACGGCGGATGCAGCCACTAGCTGAGGGAACAGCGATGAAAGAGAGAGACGGTTCTGCTGTTGAGGACGGGGACGCCGTGCGGGAGATGCTTTCCGGCTCCGGGTATTCCCAGAAGGCGATCGACTACTATCTGGAGCAGGCGAACATGGGCAGTCTGGCCGATGCCGACCAGGTCAGCGAGTTGACCGGTCCTTGCGGCGATACGATGAAGGTCTACCTCAAGACGGAAGACGGACGGATCCAGGATGCGAAGATTCAGGTCCTGGGCTGCCCCGGCGCTGTTGCTTCCGCCATGGTCGCCATCGACCTGGCGAAGGGCAAGACGATCGAGGAGGCGATGGAGATCCGGGACAGGGATATCCTTCGTGTCCTGGAGGATCTGCCGGACAAGAAGATCCATTGCATCCGCCTTGCGGTGAAGACCCTGGAGAAAGCCCTCAAGGAGTGCGTTTCCGGCAACGGAGCGAAAGCCGCGGGAGATCAACATGCCTCTGTATGAATACCTCTGTAAGGATTGTGGAGAGCTGAACGAAATCCTGGTCACCCCCTCATCGAACCAGCCCACCTGCCACGCCTGCCAGAGCGCCAACCTCAAGAAGCTGCTCTCCGCCCATGCTTCCCCGTCCGTTGGGGCGAGTGACCGCCTTCCCGGACCGGGCGATACGGCCTGCTGCGGTTCCCACCCCGGACAGGCCGCCGGCTGCGCCGGGCCCGGCAGCTGCTGCGGCAAGAACTAGCCCGTAGAGTTGGCTGTCCCCAATTTAAGTGTTTGATTCTGTTGGGTGTTGCTTTGTGGCCCTTTCAGGGTCGACCCCTCCCTTTTGCTCGTGATCCAGTGTTGTTCAGAAAAGAAACTTGACAAGATGGGCAAGGCGGTTGTATCTTTAGACCACCCGGTCGAAACGGTCGGTCTTTCAAGAGCTTCGCCCTAGAGGACCTTCCCCATGCCCCTGCCCCGATTCTCGAGGCTGGACTCCGAAAAACGAGCGATGATCATCCGGGTTGCGTCCAGGGAATTTGCAGCCAGCGGTTACGAGAAGGCCTCCCTGAACGCCATCATCGCCCGGTGCGGGATGAGCAAGGGAGCGATGTACTACTACTTCTCCGACAAGGACGACCTCTACAGGACCGTCCTCGATGAATTCCTGAAGGGGCTTTTCGAAATCTGGTCGGGCGGGGCCGAGACCCGGCATCAGCCCTTTGATGAAGCAGGAACCCCGGAAGCCTACTGGCAAGAATGGGTCGCTCACTACCGGCGGTCCCTGCGCCACTACCTGGATGACCCTGTGCAGACGGAGTTGTTTCATCGGTGCCTCCGCAGCCGGACTTCCGGGAACACGCACCCCGCTCTGGACGAGGTCGCCGAGCAGATTCGGGATTGGGTCGCGACCGTGCTGAAGATAGGTGAGCGATTGGGTGCGGTTCGAACCGATCTTCCGGAAGGCCTTCTGCTCGACACGGCCTTCGGCATGCTGGAAGGCTTCGACAGATGGCTCTTTGGAGAGTGGGCAAGCGAGGCGGTCCTCGAGATCGATGTCGTAGCGAATCTGGTCACAGAGTTCCTGAAACGCATCGTGGGACCTGTAGTGGAACCTGTATAGGCATGCATGGCATTCCAGCGTCGGGGGGGAGAAATGAAGGCGACGAAAGAGAGGAGACGGAGATTCTTGCTGTCATTGTGCTGCGTGCTGGTGGTGATCCTGGCGGCCGAGGCGGCGCAGGCGGTGGTGATCGAC
>CAYZMM010000035.1:0-64242 GCA_964479535.1 uncultured Thermodesulfobacteriota bacterium | reverse complement strand
CCCGCACCTCTCCCTTCTCGTCCACACAGCTTCGAATATCGTAGATCAGGTGCGAAAGGGAGGGGGCGGCCTCGGCGTAGCGATAGAGCATGGGCGCCTGCTGTCGCCGGATGACCAGGAACTTTCTGAGCGCCTCCACGGTGTCCATCCAGGAGGCGATATCCCGGAGCTCCTCGGGGCCCAGGATCGCTCCCTTGTCGATTCGCGGTCGCAGGGGCCTTATATCCGGCGGATCCCCGATGGGAAAGGAGTGCCCCGCTGCCCCGAGGGAGCGCACCTCCTCGACCTCCTGCATGGTCTGCAAGGCAACCTCCCGGTCCGGAACCCAGAGCAGGTCCCCGCACGCCTGGCGTGCAGGCTCCGTGCGCAGCCTCTTCCGCATCTGCTCCAGAAGCCAGGGCCATTCGAGCTGCTGGAGGGATTCCTCGTGGGCGACGGGCACATTGGAGGGTGGCGCCTGCGTCCTTGTGCTCTTCGAGTCCATGAACGATCGCTCTTTGTCGTGTTCGAAGGGGGCATCCCCAAGGAGGGGGAATGGACAGCCATCCCATAAATTTCTTTACTTTTTTTGAAAAGATACTACAATGACACAATGCGAAACAACATCTCCGACCCGCACCTCGAAGCGCTCACGGACAGGGAGGTTTTGTTCCGATTTTGACATGGGCATAACCATCGTACAGAAGAGCGACCTCAGCCGCCCCAAGAAGAACCCGAAGATCGCCATCGTTCTCGCGGGCGGGGCCGTTACCGGCGGGGCGTACAAGGTAGGCGGTCTCCACGCCTTGAACGGCTGCCTCGAAAACCGCAAGGTTACGGATTTCGACTCCTTTGTCGGCTTGAGTGCAGGTTCGATCATCGCTTCCCTTCTTGCGAACGGGGTCAGCCCCGGCGAAATGCTGAGCAGCCTCCAGGGAGGGGCCGATCACCTGGACGGTGTCCGCTTCCTCGACTTCTACAATCCGAACCTGGAAGATTTTATCAAAGCACCGGCACAGTTCCTATGGGATTTCCTGAATTTCGTGCCGGACCTCCTTCTCGCCGCTCTTCTTTCCAACAGCCTGCTGAAGGAGGATTTTCGAAAATCCGTTTTCGAGCTGGTGCGGCATCCCTCGTACGAGAACTGCGCGCGGCTGATCAAAAGGTATGGGCGTATCCTCGGCTTCACGCGTCAGTTTCCGTCGCCCATGCAGTACCTGCCAAGAGGGGTCTTCAAGAACGATCGTATCGAGGCCGCGCTCCGAAGAAGTTTCGAGAAGAACCGGCTGCCCAACGACTTCACCAGCCTGTACCGTTGGACCGGCAAAGAACTCTATATCGTTGCCGCCAACCTGGACACAGCCGAGAGGGTGGTCTTCGGATACGACCAGAACAACAACCTCACCATCTCTCAGGCGGTTCAGGCCTCCACCGCCCTGCCCGTATTCTTCCGACCGGCGCGGATCCAGGGAGTGGACTACGTTGACGGCGGGGTCCGCAAGACCGCCAATATCGACGTGGCGGTCGAAAGCGGGGCAGACCTCATCATCTGTTACAACCCCTTTCGGCCCTTTCACAACAGGGTCGTTTCGCGGTACTCCCAGGAGAAGAGAAAGCAGGTCGTCGAGGGAAAGCATATTGCGGACCAGGGCGTCTTCTCGATCCTCAATCAGGTCTTTCGAATCCTTCTGCACACCCGGCTCGATTACGGGATCGATCTCTACCGACGCGACCCCCGCTTCCGTGGCGACATCATCCTGATCCAGCCCACGGAATACGATTACCGGTTCTTCGATATGAATCCCCTCGCCCTGCGGGAGAGGCAGCGGGCGGCCAAGCGCGGGTATGATTCGGTTTCCGAGTCGATCGAGAGGAAGTACCACCTCTTGCGGCAGATCCTGGATGCGTACGGGATCGTTCTGAAGAGGCCGACCGGCACGGAGGTCCCGGTTTCGGCGGAAGCGGATGAGCCGAAGAGGGTCCTCTCCTTCTCTCCGGCCTGGAAACGCGAGTATCTACGGGTTGCCTCCTGATCCACCTGCCGGCGGGCCGTTCAGCTCTTTCGCTTCGAGGTGACTCCGTGCAGGGTCTCCGCGATCTGGACGGCATTCAGGGCTGCCCCCTTGCGGAGCTGGTCTCCTACGATCCAGAGGCACAATCCGTTCGATACGCTTTCATCTTTCCGAATCCTGCCGACCAGACAATCGTCCTGGCCGGCCACCTGGACCGGGGTGGGGTATTTCGATCTCCCCGGCTGGTCGTAGACCTGAACGCCCTTTGCCTGACGGATCAGAGAACGAGCCTTTGCCACGGACAGGGGCCTGTCCGTTTCGATGTGTGCCGAAACGGAGTGGGAACGGAAGACGGGCACACGGACCGTCGTCGCCGACACCTGGAGATCCGGCTGGTTGAGGATCTTCCTGGATTCGTGCAGGCATTTCAGCTCTTCCTTTGTGTAGCCCCCGTCCAGGAACTTGTCGATGTGCGGAATCAGGTTGAATGCGATCGGGTGCGGGAACTTCTCGGCCCGCAGGACCGCTTCCTCCTCTGTGCCGAGCGCTTCGTTCTTCAGCTCCTGAATGGCCCACGTGAGGGTCTGCCTCCGGAGTTCCTCGATGGCCCATGCGCCGGCCCCGGAAACGGCCTGGTAGCTCGACAGAATCACCCTTCGGATGCCGTAGGCACGCAGGGGGTACAGGCCCATCAGGGTGACGATGGTCGTGCAGTTCGGGTTGGCGATGATGCCCTTGTGCTTCCGGATCTCGCCGGCGTTGATCTCCGGTACGACAAGGGGCACACCCGGGTCCATCCGGAAGGCGGAACTGTTGTCGATCACCACGGCACCCGCCTCGACGGCCGCCGGAGCAAAATGCTTGCTACGGTCGCCCCCCGCAGAGAAGAGGGCGATATCAACGCCCTTGAAGGCGGTTCGTTTTAGTTCCTGCACTTCCACGGGTTTCCCGCGGAAGGGGAAGGACTTCCCAATGGAGCGTTTCGATGCGAGCAGGCGCAGGGATTTCACGGGGAACTTCCGTTCCTCGAGGATGGAGAGCATCTCCTGCCCCACAGCGCCCGTGGCGCCGACGACGGCTACGTTGTATCCGGCCATGGGTCAAGGCCCTTTCTGCTTGCGGTTGCAGCGTTCGATCCGGGAACGATGACTCGTGAAAAACACCAACCTTAAAGCTTAGCCGGACGGGAAAGCCCGTGTCAACAAGAAAGGGGCTACCGGATCTTGAGCGAAGCGAGGGCCACCAGCGCAAGAACGCCCGAGATAATCCAGAAACGCACGGTGATCTTCGTCTCCGCGAGGCCCTGGTACTGAAAGGTGTGGTGAAGGGGAGCACGGTAGAGGAACCTCCTGCCCGTGCGCTGAATTCCGATCCAGTCCTGGACCACGACCGACAGGATCTCTGCGAGGAAGATGCCGCCCACGAGGAGGAAGAGTACTTCCTGCTTCAGGAGCACGACCATCGTTCCGAGAACGCCGCCCAGAAACATGGAGCCCGTATCCCCCATGAAGACCTCGGCGGGGTAGCTGTTGTACCACAGAAACCCTACGCAGGCGCCGAGCAGTGCGGCGCAAAGGATGGTCACCTCCCCGCATCCAGGAAGATAGTCGAACATCAGGTAGTCGCTTATCTTCACGTTTCCGAGGACGTACGCGAAAACGCCGTAGACGCCGATGGCATATGCGGAAGGCACGACGGCGAGCCCGTCCATGCCGTCAGCGAAATTGATGGCGTTCGCGGCGTAGACGACGAAGAGCACGATCACGAGGGCGTATCCCCAGGACAGGTCCACCACCGGATATTTGTAAAAGGGGAGGTAGAGCTTCGAGACGACCTGGGAGGGGACGGGCGAAGTGGCCGGATGCAGAAAGAGCAGGCTGAAGAGGAGCCCGAAGGAGACCTGCCCCAGATACTTCATTCCCCGGGACAGCCCCTTGTCACTGTCCTGATGCCGGATCTTGCGGCTGTCGTCCCAGAATCCGAGGGTGAAGAACCAGACGGAGGCGAACAGGAGAAGGAGGATGAAGGGGCTCGTCAGGTCGCACCAGAGGAGTGCGGACAGCATGGTCCCCGAGAAAAGGATGACGCCGCCCATGGTCGGGGTGCCGCCCTTCTTGTGATCTTGCGCTTCCGTCATCTCCCCCCGCTCCGTGTCCCGCATGCCCATTCTGTAGAGGGCCCGGATCAGCGGCCTCCCCGCGAAGAGCGTGAACGTGAAGGAGGTGATGATGGCGAAAATGGCGCGGCTGCTTATGTAGTTGAAGAGCCGGATGAACGAAAAGGGCCCTTCGGGGTCGTAGAACCAGCTGTAAAGCGCATGAAACATCTCAAAAAGCCCCTTTTTCCGTGTTCGATGGGTTGTCGCACTCCATCCGTTCGGACACGAGGCGCTGGAAATCGTCCCAGGTCTGCTTGAGCGGAAAGCGGGGAAAGAAGTCGAGGCCTTTCATCGGGATCTTGTGCATCCATTCCTCCGCTTCCGGCGGGAGGTGCACGACACCGGACTGCATGAGTCTCATGAGGCAACGTACGGCCGCGTCCTGTACCTTCCAGTTCCTGTGTGCGAGCAGAGGGACGAGGTCGGACAGGATCGCCGGGTCTTCCGTGACCCTTCCAAGGGCCCTCAGAGAGCATACCACGACTTCGAACCAGCGATCCTTCAGGTTCTTCCTCAACAGGGCCACCAGTTCGGCATCCTCCCCCACGGAACCGGACAGCCGGTGGATTGCGCGGGCCGCCCAGGATCTGACCTCGTAGTAGGGATCGTTCAAGGCCACGAGAAGGGCGTTTCGGACGTCCGGTCCGTATTCGTTGATTCGCCAGATCGCCTGCAGTGCATTCCGGCGAATGAATCCCACCTGTTCGAAGTCCCCCCCGAGGAGTCTCCGATGCCAGGCGACCGGTGTGCGGTCCACGATGAAGTGCAACAACGTCGGCAATCGTTCCTTGTACCCGATGAGTCCCACGAGCTTGACGCCCGTGTTCCTTTCCTGCCAGAGGGATGAGCCGAGCAGTTGATCGGTCTTGTATCTCAAATAGGCCTTTCCGCCTTCGGTCAGATCCTGGTTGTGCTTCCGTTTCCCCTCAACGTACGCCAGAAGCGCGTCGGTCCCCAGCCACTCGATCCTCGTGGCCATGCTGTCCTCGGAAGGATGTTGCCTTCCCGAGACGGGTGCGGTCACCTCCTCTCTCCTGCCGGCTTGCTTCCTTTCCCGCAGGTTGCGGAGCAGGTCACAGAACGACAGGTCCCCGGAGAGCAGGGGGCCGTCTTCGGCTTCGTGTCCTGTGTCTTCGGCCGGGTCCGGGTCTGCGAGGAGTGCGGAAATCGTATCCACCAGGGCGGAGGCATCGATCGTATCCTGGTCCCCGGCATCCGGCGGCAGGGATTTCCTCTCGAACAGAATCCGGGCCTTGCCCCGTCGTACGAGGAAGTAGGCGTTCTTGACCTGATGATCTCCGGGAAGGTTCGACTTCGGTATGAGAATTGCCGGGACGGAGTAGGAGGCGACCTCCCAGACGGCGCCGGCTCCAGCCCGGCAGACCACGAGATCGGCGATTTCATAGTAGTGATCGATGTGGTCCAGGTACGGCGTCTGCCGATACCGTTTTTCGAGGTCCGACCGGTTCAAAGAGAGATCGGCCAGCATGTCGCGAAATTCCGCCGCCGGATCATAATCTCCCTGGGGGTGCCCGGTGGCATGGAAGACGTAGAGGTCCGGGTCCGCGAGCAGCCGGGGAAGGGCCTCCACAACGGCCCGGTTGATCGTTCGCGCTCCGGAACTGCCTCCGAAGACGAGCACGACGCGTCCCTCGGCCGGAATGCCCAGGCGTCGTTTCTTCTCAGAGCATCCCGTCCCTCTCCGTTTCGAGGATGCCTCCAGATCCTTCCGGATCGGATAGCCGGTCCAGAGGGCCTTGCCTGGTGTCAGGAATCGGAGAGTCTCCGGGAAGCTCGTGCCTGTGAAGTCGACCCACCGGGAAGCCCACCGGTTGAATCTGCCCGGGATGATGTTTGCCTCGTGAACGCTCAGAACACCCTTCCAGAGCCGGAGGGACCTCAGGAGGATGGCCCCCAGGAGCACGGGTGCACTCGCATACCCTCCTGTGCCGATGATCGCTCGGGGCTTGAACCGCAGAACGAGCCCGACGCCCTGCAGGAGTGATAGCGCGAGGAACCAGACCGTCCGAAGCAGGACGTGAGGGCCCGCCCCCGGCGGGAGTCCCTTGACGGAAAGCGTCCGGAGGGCGTGCCCTTCAGCGGGAACGATCCTCTCTTCCGCCCCTCCACGTGTTCCCACGAACAGGAATTCCGCATCCCTCTCCTGTCTTCGGATTCCTTCCGCCAGGGCGAGCCCCGGATAGACGTGCCCCGCGGTGCCGCCTCCGGTGATCAGGTACTTGCGATTCCCTTCCACAGGCGCAGTGTCCATGCCCCCGACGGGTGAATTGTTTGAAAAAGATGTTTTAGCATGTTCGTTGAGGCAATATGATATGAAGACCTATCCCGGAATGCAAGGGCCGGTCGTCGATTCGGCCATGGACCTGCCCTTCGAGTCTATAATCACATTCGCACCTCCCGAGGCAGTGCCGGAAACCCTGTTACCCATCTCGGGACTCCTTGCTTTTCGAACAGGGCACTTGACGGATTTTCTTGTTGACAATTCCGGGCAAAAACCCTAATCTACCGCCAAACATAAAAAGGCAATTTATCTATTAGCCTTTCCATCAGGTCTTCCTTGCGACGGGAGTCCGGAGAAGGGTATTCCATCCGTCCGGAAGTAGAGCATTGTCAGGCCACAGGGCTTGCTCGAAACGACAGGGCGATGGGCTGAGGGTGTGCCCATTTTCCCCTGTCTTCAGGGATCATGAAAACAGCTTTGTAAATACGACCCGGCCGAATGGACTCGCAAAAGCCAAGGCGCGCAAGGGAGTGGACAACATGAAGATCACGGAAGTCAGGGTGTTCCCGGTGAGCGAGGAGAGGTTGAAGGGATACGCAACCATCATCTTCGATGATTGTTTCATTGTAAGGGACTTGAAGATCATTCACGGAAACACGGGGCTGTTCGTGGCCATGCCCAGCAAGAAGCGCAAAGACGGTACGTTCAAGGACACCGCACATCCGCTGAACAATTCCACGCGAAGGATGATCGAAGATAGAGTGCTCGACGAATACCGAAAGGAGCTGGATCGGCTGCGCGATTCTCCGACCGGCACCGAGACGTAACCTTCCCGTCTTTCGTTGCATTTTCCAACCCGGATACTATAATACTTGCTTAGGGACGCTGCTCGATCCTTGTTGGGGTGTCGACAAGCGGTAAGTCACAGGACTTTGGCTCCTGCATTCGGAGGTTCGAATCCTCCCACCCCAGCCACTCAGGCCTTCCCGGGGATACGCTGCTGAGCCCCGATTCTGGCCCTCGGACGGGTCCCGACACCCGAGGCCCGGATGCGAGGAGGCCTTTACTTTCCACGGCCCCTCTGTTATCTTGTCATTTTCTCGAATCCCGCCACCCAGTGCCCAAGTATGTGAGACAGAAAGCGAATGAAGAAACTACGCATTTTTTCCGGCAATTCGAACCCGAGTCTGTTTCGAGAGATCTGCGACGAACTCGGCATCAAGCCGGGCAGGGCGGAAGTCAAGCAGTTCAGCGATGGCGAGACCTCGGTGGTAATCGAAGAAAACGTGCGGGGGCTGGACGTCTTCGTGCTGCAGTCGATCTGCCGGCCCAGCGACACCAACCTCATGGAACTGCTGATCATGATCGACGCACTGAAGCGTGCGTCCGCCAAGACGATCGCCGCGGTCATTCCCTACTACGGGTATGCACGCCAGGACAGAAAGGCGGCCCCGAGGGCGCCGATTTCGGCGAAACTGATCGCGGATCTGCTCACCGTTGCAGGGGCGACGCGCATCCTCTGTCTGGACCTCCACGCCGGGCAGATTCAGGGTTTCTTTGACATCCCGGTGGACAACCTCTTCGCTACGCCCGTGCTCCTTCCCTACATTCGAGATCATCTCTCCGACAACGTAGTCCTGGTGGCTCCCGACGCGGGGGGGGTGGAACGGACCCTGGCGTTCGCCAAGCGACTGGATCGACCGATGGCGATCATCGACAAGCGGCGGGATGCCCCGAATGTGTCCCGAAGCTTGAACATTATCGGCAACGTGGAGAACTGCCGGGCGGTGGTGGTCGACGATATCGTCGACACGGCCGGAACCCTGGTACAGGGAGCGGAAGCCCTGCACATAGCGGGTGCGAAAGAGGTCTACGCCTGTTGCACCCACCCGGTTCTATCCGGTCCGGCCCTGGAGCGGCTTCAGAACTCCCACCTCAAGGAGCTCATCGTCACGAATTCGATTCCCCTGAGCGAAGAGTCGGCGAAGTGCGGGAAGATCAAGCCTTTCTCGATCGCCAGGCTGCTCGCTGAAGGAATCAAACGGACGTACTTCAGTGAGTCGGTCAGCGGCCTTTTCATTTGATTCCAACGGGCCTTGAGAACGCCCTTTGTCGAGCCCAGGAAAGGAGTTCCCTGGTATGGAAACGCAGGAGCTGGAAGTCAGAAGGAGAACGGGAACCGGGAAGGGTACGGCGCGCAAGTTGCGTGCCGACGGCTTCATCCCGGCGGTCTGTTATCGCAAGGGTCTCGATCCGATTCTGCTGAGCTTCAAGAAGAGGGATCTGGACGGGATTCTTCGGGAGGGGGCCGGACAGAACGTTCTCATCAAGCTGAAGATCGCGGACGAGGCGGACGGTGGGAACAGGGAAACCGTGATCATCAAGGAGATCCAGAAGGACCACCTCAACCGAACGCTTCATGCGGATCTGATGGGGGTCTTGATGGACCAGGTCATCACGGTCGAGGTGGCGGTTAGGCTGGTCGGTGAGCCGAAAGAGGCGCTGCGGGAAGGTGCGATGGTCCAGCAGCTCAGGTGGAACGTGGAGCTGGAGTGCCTGCCGGGGGATATCCCGGAATACGTGGACGCGGAAATCGCCCATCTGAACATGGGCGATTCGGTCCATGTGGGGGAGCTGAAAGTGCCGGAAGGGGCCCGCGTCCTCACCGATGCGAAGGAGACGGTTGTCGTGATCTCTGCCCCTGTGGAGGAAGAGGAGCCGCCGGAGGCGGAGCCGGGTGAGGAAGTGGAGGAAGGAGCGGAGCCGACGGAGAAGGAAGCAGATCAGGAGCCGGAGAAGGAAGAAGAGAGCTGAGTCGATCGTGGTTGATTGCCGGACTCGGGAATCCGGGGCTCCGCTATTCGGGAACCCGCCACAACATCGGATTCCTGGTGGTGGATCGATACGCCTCCAGGCAGAAGGTCCCGTGGCAGGAGCGTAGAGGGTTTGCATCGATCGGATCGCATGTCTCGGGGGATGCCAGCGTCCTTCTCGTCAAGCCGCAGGCCTACATGAATCGAAGTGGAGAGGTGGTACAGGAGGTACGCGAAGCCTCGCGCGTGCCGATCGAGTCGATCATCGTAGTGCACGACGATATGGACCTTCCTTTTCAGACGATGAAGCTGAAGAGGGGGGGAGGGTCAGGTGGACACCGAGGAATCGAATCCATCCTCCGGGAGCTCGATTCCGAACGTTTCTTGCGCGTCAAGATGGGGATTGGCCGACCGGAGGCCGGTGAGCAACCCGAGGATTACGTGTTGGGGACGTTCCCCGATGAGCAGGCAAGACGGCTGCCGCAGATTCTGGAGCGGGGAGCCGAGGCCCTTGAGTGTATCCTTGAGCAAGGCATCGACCGGGCCATGAACCTTTTCAATACCCGGATTCGGGAAGAAGAGGAAGAGGCGGAGCGGGAAGGGACGGTTGAGGAATAGGCCTTCCAGCGTGGAAGCGAACGTGGGCTAGACGAGAAACCACCGAGCAAAGGAGGAGAGTTGTATGGAAGCGTTTGTGGATTTCTTTCGGACCTGGGGGATGTACGGAATTGGCCTGATAGGCGTACTCGTCGTGGGGGGCATCGGCCTCGTGCTGGCGCGCAAGCTCTTCGGCGACATCGAGGCGAAGGATCCGGGTACGGACAAGATGCGCGAGATCGCGGACATGATCCACACCGGTGCGATGGCCTTCCTGAGGACGGAGTACACGTATCTGGCCGTGTTCATCGGAGTGGTGTTCCTGCTGCTGGCGTGGAAGATCTCCTTCGTGACGGCCCTCTGTTTCCTGCTGGGCGCGAGCTGCTCGATGACAGCCGGATACGTCGGGATGGAGGCGGCAACGAGGGCGAACGTGCGTACGTCCTGGACGGCGAACCAGGAAGGACAAGGCGGCGCCCTGGAAGTGGCTTTCAACGGCGGGGCCGTCATGGGCCTGACGGTGGCCAGCCTGGGCATGCTGGGGGTTACGATCCTGTACCTGCTCTCCCGGTGGTTCGGTTTCTTCGAGACGCAGGACATCAACGGCTTTGCCATGGGCGCGAGCTCGATTGCGCTCTTCGCCCGTGTCGGCGGCGGTATCTACACCAAGGCCGCGGACGTGGGGGCTGACCTCGTGGGCAAGGTGGAGGCCGGAATCCCGGAGGACGACCCCAGGAATCCGGGCGTGATCGCGGACAACGTGGGGGACTGCGTGGGCGACACGGCTGGTATGGGTGCCGATATCTTTGAATCCTATGTAGGATCGATCATCGCCACGATCGCCATCGGGGCTACCTGGGCGGCTACGGCAGGAGAGAACGCCTTCTACTTCATGAGCCTGCCGATCTTCATGGTGGCCATCGGCCTGGTCTGCTCCTTCATCGGCATCAAGAGCATCGACTGGCTGAAGCAGTACAGCCCCGCGGCTGCGCTGCGGTACTCGATGTTCGTTGCAGCCGGACTCTTCATCGTGCTGGCCGGGATCTGGATCTGGCTGTTCGGCGTGAACGGCATGATGCGGGAAGGGGCGGCCGCTGCCGCACTCGTGCAGGACGGAGGCGGTTCCATGGCGGCCCTGGCGGAGCGAGCCAATGTCTGGCTGGCCGTGACCCTGGGCTGCATCGTGGGCGTCGCGATCGGTCTGGTGACCGAGTATTACACGGCCGCGAAGCCTGTGCGGGATATCGCGAAGAGTTCCGAGACCGGGGCCGCGACCGTGATCATCCAGGGCCTGGCCGTGGGCATGGAGAGCGTGGTGGCGCCGGTGCTGTTCATCTGCGTGGGGATCTTCATTGCAAACTACTTCGCGGGCCTCTACGGGATCGGTATCGCCGCGGTAGGCATGCTGGCCACGGTCGGTATCACCATGAGCGTTGACTCCTACGGACCGATCGCGGACAACGCAGGCGGCATCTCGGAGATGGCCGAACTCGGGCCCGAGACCCGGGAGATCACCGACAGCCTGGACGCTTTGGGCAACACCACGGCGGCGATCGGAAAGGGCTTCGCCATCGGAAGCGCGGCCTTGACGGCCCTCGCCCTCTTCTCCGCCTACACGCAGGCGGTGGATGTGGATATCCCCACGACGACCATCAAGGAATTCCTAGTGGTGAACATCACGCAGCCGCAGGCGGTCATCGGGCTGCTGATCGGTGCCATGATTCCGTTCCTGATCGCCAGCCGGACCATGCTGGCCGTGGGGTCTGCGGCCTTTGACATGGTCAACGAGATTCGGCGGCAGTTCAAGGAGATCCCCGGGCTGCTGGAGGGGACCGGAAAGCCGGATCCTGCCAGGTGCGTGGACATTGCGACCAAGGGTGCCCTTCGCCGGATGGTGGTCCCCGGCCTGATCGCGGTCATCACGCCGCCGGTCATCGGCTTCTGGATGGGCCCCGTGGCACTGGCAGGGGCCCTGGCCGGAGCGACCGCGGCAGGTGTGCTGTTGGCGCTGATGATGGCGAACGGCGGCGGTGCCTGGGACAACGCGAAGAAGTACATCGAGGCGGGCAACCTGGGCGGCAAGGGCAGCGATAATCACAAGGCTGCCGTGATCGGGGACACCGTGGGCGATCCTTTCAAGGACACCTCCGGACCGTCGATGAACATCCTGATCAAGCTCATGTCGGTCGTCTCCCTGGTGATCGCACCCCTGCTGTAGGAGGCTGTCAGGGTGGCGACAAACGCCCATCTGCGGCGTTGCGCTCCCCCATCGTCACTGCGGCATACTTCGTACGCCTCGACGTGACATGGACCCCCGCTTTGGCGGGGCAGGCGTCGCGCGGCTTGCATCTGGCCGTTTCTTGCCACCCCTCTTGGAGAGTTGGCCTCTTCACCCTTCAGGGTTGAGGCGCGTGAGATCCTAAGTACTCCATCGCAACAATATAGGGTAACGCACCGAGGATGCCGAGGCGCCCGGCAGGCAAGGCGCGAGGAGGGCGAATACCGGGAGTCTTGAACCGACGAGCAACGCAGCCTGCCGGGATGGATCGGCATCCGAATGCCACCGTATTTATGAGATGGAGTACTAAGGCTCGTCCGGGAAGCGCAACCCCCGGACGAGCCTTTTTTCGATCTGTGTTCCGACTCGATTTTGCTTGACGGAACGGGCAAGGCAAGAATCGATGGGCTTTACTTGCGGGATAGTCGGCCTGCCGAATGTGGGCAAGTCGACGGTCTTCAACGCCCTTGCAGGGGGCGGTGCCGAAGCATCGAACTATCCCTTCTGTACGGTAGACCCGAACCGGGGGCGGGTGGCCGTACCGGACGATCGGCTGCGTATTCTGGGAGAGCGGTTGAAGCCCGAGAAGCTCACGCCGACCCGGCTCGAGTTCCTGGACGTGGCGGGGCTTGTGGAGGGCGCGAGCCGGGGTGAGGGCCTCGGGAACGCCTTTCTGGGGCATATCCGGGCGGTGGACGCGATCGTCCATGTGGTCAGGTTGTTTGAAGATCCCGAGATCGTCCACGTGACAGGCAGCCCGGACCCTGTCCGTGACATACAGATCGTACAGACCGAGCTCGTTCTCGCCGACATCGAAGTGGCCGAACGACGCAAGGAGAAGGCGGAAAGGCTTGCCAGGGTCGGCCAGAAGGAGGCCCGGGAAGAGATGCAGCTGCTGGAGCAGGTGCTGGAATCGCTGAACCGCGGAATCCCGCTGAGGCACTCGGCGGATATCGGGACGGACCTTCTGGGGCGCACCAAGGAGTGGGGCTTCCTGACGGACCGGCCGGTGCTGTTCGTGCTCAACCTCGGGGAAGATCAGATTCCGGGGCAGGACAGGCTCGTGGAGGAAGTGCAGGCGAGGGTGCAGGAGGTGGACTCCGTTTTCCTCCCCCTGTGTGCCGCCGTGGAGACGGAGGTTCTCGGCCTGGATCCGGCCGAGAGGGAACGTTTCAGGGCGGAGATGGAATGGGGCCCTTCCGGCCTCGTGCGCATGGTCGAGGAGGGCTACCGGCTGTTGGATCTGATCACTTTCTACACCTTGGTGGGGATCGAAGTCCGCGCCTGGACGCTGCGCAAGGGTCAGACCGTGTACCAGGCCGCGGGCAGGATCCATTCCGATATGCAGCGCGGGTTCATACGGGCGGAGGTCATGCACTTCGAGGACTTCTGCGGAGCAGGCACGGAAGAGGAGGCCCGCAGGCGGGGCATCACACATGTGGAGGGCAGGGACTACACAGTGCAGGACGGGGACATCGTCCGGATCAGGTTTCAGAAGTGAGCCCCCGCGTGGATCTTGTAAAATCAAGACGAGACTGGTACATTGCATGGTTTGGGCGAGAAGGAGCCGTGGAAGGGCGACAGGGTGTCGCCGGAACGTGAACCCCCTTGCTCCCACCCGTCGGTTCTCTCCAGGGGACCCGGTCTGCGGTGCGGGGCCATGAGACCAGAAGGAGGGAAAATGCGCAATCGGAGGTACCAAACGGTCTTCATCCTTCCGTCCGACTCGGATGAAGGCAAGAAGAAGGAGATCCTCGATCGACTGGACGGCGTCGTGGAGAAGGGCGGAGGAATCCGCGTCAAGAGGGAGGACTGGGGCGTTCGCAGGCTGGCCTATCCGATCAAGAACCATCAGAAAGGCCACTATTTCCTGCTCGACTTCGTGGGAACGGCACAGATCGTCGCCGAGCTGGAAAGACACATGCGGATGCTCGAGGATGTCTACCGATTCCTTACGGTCAAGACGGATGAGCGCGTAGACCTGGAAGCTGCCAAGCAGGAGCAGGAGGAGGAAAGGGACAAGGAGGCGGCGAGAGAGGCGGCCGCGAAGGAAGCTGCGGAGAAGGAGGCTGCGGCAAAGGCCGCTGCGGAAAAGGAAGCCAGGGAAAAAGAGGCGGCCGCTGCCGAGACCTCGTCCGAGAAGGAGGAGGAAGAGTCGACGGCAGAACCCGTGGCGGATGCGGCAAGGACGCCGGAAGGGGAGCGCCCTGAAACCGGGCCGCAGGCGGCAGAGGAAGGCGAGGGGCAGGGCGAAAAGCCGGTAGAAGCGTAGAATCCATCCGTCGGGGAGAGGACCACACAGATGATCAGTCGAAAGGAAGCTCGGAAGGCGAAAAGAAGGCTCTACGTCCGGAAGAAGGTGTGCCGGTTCTGTGCGGACGCGACGCTGGAGATCAACTACAAGGACCCGAGGCAGCTCAGATATTTCATCACCGAAAGGGGCAAGATCATCCCGAGGCGGATTTCCGGCAACTGTGCGAAACATCAGCGGAAGATCACGTTGGCCGTCAAACGGGCACGGCATCTGGCGTTGATGCCCTACACGAACATGGAGATCTAGTCCTCGGGTCCCTGTCGCTCGCCACTGTACCGTTCCCGCCGGCCTCGCGTGGCTGGATGACGGTTACTGTAATTCCTGAAGACCCATACGGACTGCCAGGGATCCCGGCAAGAAGAGGATTGCCTGCTTCCGGCAGGGAGGAAACGAAGGTGAAGCTGATACTGCGAGAAGATGTTGAGAATCTGGGCAAGATCGGCGATGTCGTCGAAGTCGCGGGCGGCTACGGCAGGAACTACCTGTTGCCTCGCGGGCTGGCCGTCCAGGCGTCCACGAAGAACCTGAAGGAGCAGGAGCACCAGAAGAAACTCATTCAGACACGAATGGAGAAGCAGCGGAGGGACGCTCAGGAACTGGCGGGGAGCCTGGATGCCGTCTCCTGCACCATCGCGAGGAAGACCGGCGAGGATGAGAAACTCTACGGTTCCGTAACCTCCCGGGATATCGAGGAGGCCCTCAAGGAGGAAGGGGTCTCGATCGATCGCAAGCGAATCCTGCTCGAAGAACCGATCAAGAAGCTCGGGGTCTACACCGTCCCCGTCAAGCTCCACACGGACGTGACAGGAAACATCAAGGTCTGGGTCGTCAAGGAGTGAAGCGGTTCCCACCCAATTGAGGGACGCGGTGTATGGGCTTTCTGGAACGGGTGCCCCCACAGAACCTGGAGGCGGAACGTTCAGTCCTCGGGGGGATCCTGCTCGAAAACCAGGCAATGCCCAACGTGACGGAGATTCTCCTGGACGAGGACTTCTACCGGGACGCGCACCGGAAGATCTACCGGGCGATGACCGACCTCTTCGAGCGGAACGATCCGGTGGATCTGATCACCCTCACCGAGGAGGTGAACCGGAAGGGCACGTTGCAGGATGTGGGTGGGGCGGTCTACCTTGCCGCCCTGGCGGACGAGGTGCCGACGGCTGCCAACATCCTCTATTATGCCAGGATCGTCAAAGAGAAATCCGTCCTTCGACAACTCATCGAGGCCGCCACCGAGGTCGCCCGGCAAGGCTATGAGGAGCCGGAAGATGCGGTATCCTTCCTCGACCGGGCGGAACAGGCCATCCTGGAGATCTCCCGCCGGCAGCAGAGACAAGGTTTCGTGCCGCTCCGCACGGTGCTGAACCAGACCTTTGAATCGATCGAGCGGCTCTACGACAGGCAGGGAATACCGTCCGGTGTGCCGACCGGATTCGTGGATTTCGACCACAAGACGGCCGGATTGCAGCGCTCGGATCTCGTGATTCTTGCGGGAAGACCGAGCATGGGAAAGACCGCCCTCGCTCTGAACATCGCCCGCAACGTGGCCGTGAGGGAACAGGTGCCCGTCGCGGTCTTCTCTTTGGAGATGTCGAAGGAGCAGCTGGCCACCCGCATGCTCTGCGCGGAGGCGAAGATCGACGGCTCCAAGGTACGTTCCGGGTATTTGAAGAAGACGGACTTCCCGAAGCTCACCAAGGCGGCTGATGTGCTTTCCAGGGCCCCCATCTTCATCGACGACTCGCCGGGTATGCACGTCCGCGAGATGCGCGGCAAGGCTCGCCAGATGAAGCTGGAACACAACATCGAGCTTGTCATCGTGGACTACCTTCAGTTGATGCAGGGATCGGGCAAGGTCGAGAATCGGGTCCAGGAGATTTCCGAGATCTCCCGCTCTCTGAAGCAGCTGGCAAAGGAGCTGAGCATACCGGTTCTGGCCCTTTCACAGCTGAACCGGGGCGTGGAGAACCGGCCGGACAAGCGACCGATGCTGGCGGACCTGCGCGAGTCCGGGGCGATCGAACAGGATGCGGACCTGATCGCTTTCATCTACCGGGAGGAGTTCTACTTCCGGGACAAGCCTGAGTGCCGGGGCAAGGCCGAGCTGATCATCGGCAAGCAGAGAAACGGACCGATCGGAACGGTCGATCTGATCTTCCAGCCGGAACTCACGTTGTTCCACGACGCGGTGCGGGAACGGGAGGGGTAGAAGTCGCCGCCGCGGTTCCCTTCTGACGAAGGAGAAATGGGAGAGAAATGCGAAGGAGGCACCATCGGGCAGCGATCGGCATCGGCTTGGCGTTCTTGCTAGCTTCCCTCTTGTCCTATGGCTGCGGTAACCCCGAGGCGCCGCAGATCACGAATGTGCGTCTCTCCTACTGGGACTCTCCCCCGGGAGAGGAGGGGGCCTGGGTGCCCCTCGAGAACGGCGGGATCGCCGCTCAGTCGCCCGTCCGCGTTCAAGGAAACATCTCCGACAACACGGCGGTGGTCTCCCCTCGAATCGTCTGGATCGGCGAGCGCGCGGATGTGGATCTGCAGGGCTTCACCGAGTGCACCGAAGCGGAGAACCAGTTCTACGAATGTGAGATGAGATGCGAGGAGACCGGCCCGGGCTTCTTCGAGTGTGCTCCCCTGCTGCCTGCCTCGAAACTCATTCGAGGGGACCTGTTCCGGTTGACTCTGTCGACAGCCGAAGGCGAGGAACACGAGCTGCAGGTTCAGGTCTCGGAGGCGCAGGACCTCCAGGTTCCGGACTCTGAGGGGGATCCGATCCAAATTCTGGAGGAGTACCGTATCCTGCGGGTGACCAGCCTGACGGAGGAACCGAATCCGTTTCTCTGGTCCCTCAGGAAGAAGACAACGACCGGCGGAGGTTTCGACACCCCCTTGCGCTCCGGCGACGCTCTGGCCCTGGGCGCGGGCGATGAAGTATTCCAAATTGGGCTCGAGGCTCCCGAAGGGGTGGAAATGGACGGTCCACCGACCGCCCTTTGGCGATCTCTGGTGAAGTGGAACGACGATTCCTTCCTGAACTGGGATGCAACGTCAGGGAACTTCGAAGAACAGTTCCAGCTCTTCGATCCGAGGGATCGGCAGGGGATGACCGGCGACGACGACGCACCGGTCTTTCGCTTCGCGGTGTCGGCCGAGGACGTACCGGATCAGAAGACCGGGGTCTTTCGTTCTTCAGAGGTGTTGCGCGAGTTCATCTTCTCGCCCGAGGTGGTTACGCAGGAGCCGAACCTGGAGGTGGACGGGGAAGAGGAGGAGTTGATCGAGGCCTCTTCCGCTGCGGAGAACGTGGTCGGCACCGTGGAGAGTTTCAGCGGTGAGGTTCGGACGCTGGGTTTCAGCCTTGCCGAGGGGCCGGGAGGCACGGCCGGCCGGTTCCTCCACTTCAACCCGGACCAGATCACCCTTGCCGGCGGCTTCACGGCAACCATCGTCTTTGTTTCGGATTGGAACGGGGATGAGGTGGTGGACGCACCTGTGGAGGATGGGGGGATTCCGAACACGATCGGGGTGGTGGCCCTCGACATGCAGGGGAACTGGAAGAGAACGACCCTCCCCGTCCTATTCCCTCCCTCAACGGCGGAGAATCAGGTTCCGGAGCTTCAGGTTCTGGAGATCTTCCCCCGTCTCGACACGAACCGGGAGGCGCAGCTGCCCATCGGCGAGGAAGTGCGTGTGCGTGCCCGGGCCGCCGACGACAGGGGCGCACCCGTGTTGGCGCATTACCGGTGTGCCTACAGGGCGCCTGGGGACCCCGAGGATCCGGAGGAGCGGTGCGATTACTGCAACGAAGCGGCCTGCCCACTGCCCGAGACGCCGGACTGGGAGTCTCTGAACGCGGGGGGAGAGTACCCACGGGACCCCTGGGAGTGGATCCACATCGATCCCGGCGACGCTGCAGATCCGGACATCAGCAAGACGATCGGCGTCCTGGTGGCAAGAGAAAAGGTAGAGGACCCGGAAGACCTGCCCACAGCGGAGTTCTCCGGTATCGAGATCGCTTTCGAACCGGAAGCGGACCAGGAAATCTTCCAGATTGCGGTCTCCCTGCCGGAGACCGTGGGCCCGAACGTGATCCTGGCCGGTTTGAAGAACGGCGATATCGTGGACCCGGACGGTCTGGTCGTAGCGGCAACCATATTCCCGAACGTTTCAGAGATCAACGAGATCAAGGCCCTCTGGAACGGGGAGCCTCCCGGAGAAGGGGACCCGAAGCCCACCTTCAACCTTACCCGAGACGATGTCCCGGAACTTCCGAGAAACGCGTTCTCCTGGGATCTCACGGGCAAGACCGTCACGGAAGGGGATCGGGTCTGCGTAGGGGCCATATCGGTGACGGGCCATGCGGTTCTGCACCTGCTGGAGTTCGTGGCCGTGAACGAGGGGTTGCTTCTGGGCCTGACCGTGACCACGGATCCGCGGGCGTGCGATCCTCTTCCCTGAACACCCCTTCTTGGCTCCTACCTTCCGCACTTCCACCGTATTCATGAGATGGAGCACTAAGGTCGAGGCGGGACCGAATCCTGCCACGGGGCTGCCACGAAGTAGGCCCGCAGCAGGCCCTCCAGTGACGCCTCATCATGTGCCGAGACGAGCCGCTGTCTGAACCGGGCCGCCCGGGGCAGTCCGCGGCCGTACTGGAACAGAAGAAACCGTAACCTGCGCAAGCCCGGTTCCTTCCCGTACTGGGTGCAGAGCCATTCCTTGTGAAGAAGGATGGTCTCGAAGCGCGATTCCAGAGAGGGAGGGGGCGTCTCCTCGCCCGACAGGGAGCGCAGCGTCCGGGAGAAGATCCAGGGGTTGCCCCGGGCGGCCCGGCCGACCATGACCGCGTCGCAGCACCCGCTTCGCAGGGCCTCGACACACCCGCGGGGGCTGGTGAGATCGCCGTTCCCGATGATGGGGATCTTTCGTTCCTCCTTGAGGCGAGCCATCCATGACCAGTCCGCGTTGCCCCGGTATCCCTGTGCGCGGGTTCGGGCGTGGAGAGCGATCGCATCCACCCCCTGTTCCTCTGCGATTCGGGAGATCTCGAGGACGGAAAGATCCCTCGTATCCCAGCCGAGACGCATCTTCACCGTGAGAGGGCACCGGATCGCCTTCTTCACGGCCTCCAGGATCTCCCGGACCCGCCTCGGGCGGGAGAGCAATGCGGCCCCGGCCCCGGTGCGGCAGACCCGCTTGACGGGGCAGCCCATGTTGATGTCCACGATCGATGCACCCGAGTCCTCGGCAATCCGGGCCGCCTCCGCCATCTCGGCCGGCTCGGACCCGAAAATTTGAACAGCGAAAGGCAGCTCTTCCGCATGGAAGGCGAGCATGTCGAGGGTGGACGGCTGCCTGCGCGTCAGACCTGCGGCGCTCACCATCTCGCTGTACACCAGGCCCGCTCCGAACCGCTTCGCCATTCTCCGGGCGCAGGTGTCCGTGATTCCCGCCATGGGAGCGAGGACCAGGGGGCTCGGAACGGACAGGGGTCCGATCTTCAACATGAAAGGGTGATCCTCCGTTCCCGGCTTCCTCCGAATGTCAGGGGCACGTACCGGCTCCCGAGTCTTGACACGACGCGCAGGAGTTATCTATTATGGAAAAATCGTGGCGTAGAAGCGCGCCTTTCGCCCCATCCAGGATGAACCAACTCGTAGCAGGCCCTGCCCTATGAAGCTGCATGTGAAGCAGAACATGAACCATTTCATCAAGGACATGTTCGCCGACATCCTCCGCGCCCAGAGCCTGATGAAGTCCGAGATCGAGTACGAAGGCCTCTTCCAGATCGTTGCAGCGGAGCTTCGTGCCGCCAAGTACTGTTGGGACGAACTGTTCAAGAAGGCCGACGACCCCTCGCAGAAGATACTTGCCAATGTATACGAACTCCAGTTGCGTGCCAAGATCGCGTCGTTGATGCATGCGGCCAACATCCTGGTCGAGGCTCAGCACATGGTCGAGCAGAACTATCCTTTCAAGACGACGGAACACCTCCTGGAAGCGACCCTGCGGGAGATGCGGGAAGAATTCGATCGGTTGACCGAAATCATGACGCAAATGCTGCAGGCGAGGGACATGTACAAGAACAACAAGGTTCTTACCGACTTCTTCATGCTCTGGGACGGTGGAAAGCACATGCACGCCTTTGATGAGCACAAGAAAGCTCCCCTCCGCGGTTCCCGTTCCTAAGGGGACCCATGGCCAAGCTCTCGGTCGTCATCATCTGTTTCAACGAGGAAGCGATTCTGGAGAAGTGCTTGTCCGCTGTCGAGTGGGCGGACGAGATCGTGGTGGTGGACTCCTTTTCCACGGACCGTACTCTCGAGATCGCCCGGAAGTACACGGCCAGAGTCTTTCAGCATGGGTGGCAGGGCTATGCGCGCCAGAAGACGATCGCTCTCCAGCATGCCTCTCATCCTTGGGTCTTGAGTCTGGACGCGGATGAGGTCGTGAGTCCCGAGTTGGCCGACGAGATTCGTTCCCTGCTGGCCGGCGAACCCGCCCTTGCCGGCTACCGGGTGCCGAGAAGGGCCTACTACCTGGGACGGTTTCTACACCATTGCTGGTATCCGGATTTCAAGGTCCGGCTGTTCCGCAAGTCCCTCGGGCGCTGGAGCCAACACGACGTTCACGAGACGGTTCTTCTGGACGGACCTGGCGGAACCCTGAAGAACCCGTTGCTCCACTATTCCTTTCTGAGTATCCGGGACCACCTGCAGACCATTCAAACGTATACGACCCTGAGCGCCGATTCGCTCGCCAGATCCGGCAGGACCTTTTCCCTTGCCCGGCTGCTGGGGAGCCCCGTGTTCATGTTTCTGCAGCAGTACGTGGGGAAGCGGGGTTTCCTGGACGGAATCCCGGGCTTGGTTGCCAGCGTGCTGTCCGCATTTCACGAGTTCGTCAAGTACGCCAAGCTGTACGAGTTACAGAACAAGAAGTGAAGGGGCGGGTCTGGAGTGGGTTGTAAGATCCGAAGCTAGATATACTTTTCCATCATCCGTGTCAGTGCGGGAAGAGAGGCCATGACCTCCTTGTTCGCCCTTGGCCGGAGCTTGTCGTAAGCCCCGCGAACGGCGCGGTTGTCCGTGGACCGTACCTTGCGGTCTGTAACGGCGAGCAGCTCGTTGGCGATCGCGCCGTAGTGAGGCCTGAGGTACTCCTCCCAGGTCTTTCCCTCCTTCTCCTGCTGGAAGCCGGCATAGTAGGGATCCAGCTTCTCGATGAACGCGGGCATGAGAACCCGGACAGCCTTCTCCAGGGTTCGACCCCCCTGGACGTTCTTGACGACCTTGTACGCCGCCTTGATCGCCATGCCCCCCATGCCGGAACGTCTCGCGATCTCCTCGTCGAGCACCCGGAGGCCGTCGGCAACCACCGATTCGGATACGGCCGGGTCTGCGATGATTTCTCTCAAGCTCTTCATGAGTCCTTTCTCCCCGTAATAGGATCTCTACGGTTCTTCGATGACCGATTCCACGCTATCGGCTCATCTATTGCTCGCAACTGCATGTTTCCGCAACCTTCGACCATTCCTGAACGTAGGTGATCTTGTCCCTCTCGCCCTTTGCTTCTTGAGAGGAAGCGTCCTGGTCTTCCGAGCTTTTCGGCTCGAGCAGCAGGACCCTTATCCCCTTGTCAGCTGCAGCCTTGGCCAAGACGGAATCGCGTGTCAACAGGTATGCGGGCAACGAACGTTCTTTCCACAGAGACTCGAGCACGTCCGTATCCGGCGGAGGGGCTTCGGAAAGTACGCCTGCCATCAGGGGCCGATCCAGAAGGAAGATGGGGCCGACGGGATATCCCCTCTGCTCCAGCCAGGATCGGATCTTGGCCGAGGACGGCCCTGCCGTCTGGGTGAGATAGACCGGCATGTAGCAGGGGGCGACCTCCGACAGGGCCTTCTGCGAACCCGGCTCGGCCTTCACCGATTCCGGGTCTCTGGCGAGCAGGGGTGAAGGGGCCGCGGGCATGAGCCCCGCCTCGACAGTGACGAACAGGAGGGGGACCTTCGTGTCCCGTACGAACACATTCCCCGTAGCAGGTTCGGCGGCGTAACGGGGGTTGTCAAGGAGGCGAACCGTGATCGGGTAGCGACCGGGTGCCCCGGCGGTGTAACGGATCCGTGCCGACCCGGAAGGATCGGTGAGAAGGTCGCGGATCCTCTCCCCCTGCGGATCGATGAATCGCAGCAGTTCTCCTTGAATTCCACTCTTGAAGAGGCCGAGGAGACCGCTTCTGTGGAGGGTCGCCTCTATATGGATCTCCTCGCCGGGAAAGCAGAGCTTGTCGGGAACGACCACCACAGCCGTCGATGCGGCATGGGCCGAGGGCGCCGTTGCGACGAGGAAAAGCACCGCCACCAAAGGGCAAGTGAGCGCTGGCATCTTGATTCTCGAAAGGACCATCCGTTTGTCGGTTCCCCTTCTGTACAGCCCGGTGTTCTGTGTTGCAGGCCGGGTATATACGGGAAGACCGGGCCCGGGAAGACGGAAAGCACGGACGAAAAATGAAACCAGAAGTCGAAAAATGTAACCAGCAAGCGCCAGCCCATGCGCGCGAGCAGGGAGAGGGCCCTTGCCTGCGGGCTTCCCATGGTGACACAGAACCAAACAGGCGGTCAACTTAGAGAGACTCATCCATGCCCGGGTACGGACCCCCGGGACTTGCCGGGACCAGGAAGGCGCGCTTGGCACGTACTTTGCTGTTTGGAGGGACGTCATCTGTTGAGACGTTTCAGGAACGGCACACGCACCATGGAAAACCTACAAGAAATGCAGCTGACGATTCCGGTGGCCCACATGGCCCTTTTCATCGCACTCCTATCCTTCTGTCTGCTCTTTGCGAGATACAAGCTGGGTCTTTCGATCACCTTCTGCTTCACCTTCTACTGGGGCTTCATTTACAACAAAGAGGTGTTCTTCGCGAGCTTCGAAGGATCGAGCCCTTTCCTGCTCCTCTACTTTCTCAGCGGCTTCCTCCTCCTGCTCTTCGCTCTCTTCTCCTTCGTTTCCGAAGATTGACAGCTTACGTCCGCAATGCCCCTTGCCCCTCGAGGGGGCCTCTTTGTACCGTGCTGGACCGGGTTCCCTCTCCGATTTGCTTGGGCTCCGTCTCTCCCTCCCCCTACAAAGCATGTCGCCGCGAAGGCGGGGATCGCCCGGCGCAAATCTCCGAGGGAACCCGGTCCAGCACGGTACAACTCCAGTGCTCCCGAGCAAGCACGGGGATGGCTTCCTGTCGCCGACCAGACTGTTCGTGACGAAATTGGCGAAGCCGCCGATTTGCTCCAGATATGCAAGGTGACGCAATGGGGATTCGATGGGTGTTCTCGGACGGCCTGCTAGAGGACTTGGATGGGGTCCACGTCGACCTCGAGCTGTATGCGGGGGGAGGGCAGGAAAGAGGCACGCCTCGCGAGGATCTCACGAGTGAAGGCGAGCAGCGCCCTGGGAGCCTTCCCCTTGAAGAAGCAGTGGTAGCGGAAGCGGTCCCGCAGTCGGGCAAGGGGCGCGGGTGAAGGGCCGAGGATCTCGATTCCACGGTATCTGGATCGGTTCTCTTCCCGGATCTTCCTGGCCACATCTCCCATTCGGCGGGCTGCTTCATGGGTGGTCTCTTCGCTCCTGCCGGTGATGCGAAGGTTCACCATTCTGCAGAAGGGAGGATAGTCGAGCTCTTGCCGGGCGGCGATCTCCTGTTCGTAGAAGCCCTTGAAGTCGTGCAAACGGACCGCTTCGATGCAGGCGTGGTCCGGATGATAGCTCTGGATCAGAACCCGCCCGGGCCATTCCCCCCTTCCCGCCCTTCCCGAGACCTGCATCAGAAGCTGGAGAGTCCGTTCGGAGGCACGAAAATCGGGAAGGTCCAGGGAGGCGTCGGCAAGGACCACCCCCACCAGGGTGACTTCCGGGATGTCGTGACCCTTTGTAATCATCTGGGTGCCGATCAGGATGTCCAGGCCCCCCCCCCTGAATCGGTTCAGTATCTGCTCGTGGGCCCCTTTGGCACGTGTCGTGTCCCGGTCCATTCGTCCGATGCGTGCCTCGGGGAGAAGCGCCCCGATTTCCTCTTCGACCCGCTCCGTCCCCTTGCCCGCGGGCTGGAGTTGCTGTCCATGGCACGCGGGGCATTCGGAAGGTGGAACGGCATGGTGCTCACAGTAGTGGCAGCAAAGGCGCTTCCTGGCCCGATGGAGCGTGAGACTCACGCTGCAGTGGGGGCAACGAACCAGATGCCCGCAGTCCTTGCACAAAAGGGTTGGTGCATAGCCACGCCGGTTGAGGAAGACGAGGCTCTTCCTCCCCTCCTCCCAATTCCGTATGAGCGCCTGTTGGAGGGGGAGCGACAGGGAACTCCTCGTTGCTCCATGGGAAGCGGGCTTTCGCATGTCGACGGGGATGACCTCGGGTTGGGGCCGCTCACGGATCCGTCGGGTGAGTTCCAGAAGCGTCGCTTTGCCGATTCGCACGTTGTGGTACGACTCGAGAGAAGGCGTGGCGGAGCCGAGGATGACGACGGCCTTTTCCCGCTGGCCCCGCAGCAGTGCCAGATCCCTGGCATTGTATCGGACTCGATCCTGTTGCTTGTAAGACGGATCGTGTTCCTCGTCCACCACGATGACGCCCAGGTTCCGAAAGGGCGCGAAGACCGCGGAACGGGCGCCGACGGCGATGCGCGCCTGGCCTCTCCGGATTCTCCACCAGAAATCGAGGCGTTCCCGGTCGGTGAGGCCCGAGTGAAGCACGGCGACGTGTGCACCGAAACGTGACGAGAAACGATGAAGCGTCTGTGGCGTGAGCGCGATTTCGGGAACGAGCACGAGTGCATCCTTGTCCGTTTCGAGTGCCCGTTCGATCACCTGCAGATAAACTTCGGTCTTTCCGCTGCTCGTCACGCCGTGAAGCAGGAACGGGTGAAATGCGTTCTCCTCCATGCAGGGACGTATGGCCTCGACGGCTGTGACCTGCTCGGATGTCAGACGGGGCAGAGAGTCCGTGGAAAGAGGTGCCGGAAGGGTCGTTTCCGGAATCACCTCCTCTCTCCTGAATTCGATGAACCCCTTCTCGAGGAGTTCCTGGAGAGCTTTGTCGCATCGGGGGACGGAGTGCCTCAAAGCCCGGGGGGGGCAAGGTCCCCTACGGTCGAGATGCGTGACGATCCGTGCTTCCATCTTGGGCAGGAGGGACGCCCATTCCTCCACCGGTGGGGAAGGGACAGGGAGGGTCAGGTAAAGGCGGCCTTGTTCGGTCTCGGCCTTAGCCTTGCTTCCCTTGAGGATCTGGCATCCCTGGACGAAGCCCTTCTGCTCCAGGCTTCCCAGCCCCTTTTCGACCTGCCTTCCCATCTTCTTCCGGAGGGCTTGCAGCGTCATCCTGCCGCCCCGTTCCAGGTGCCCCAGGAGCTCCGCCTCTTGCCCGGTGAGAAAGACTCCGTGCTTCAGGGCCAGCAACCCCTGGGGAAGGATTCGGACCGCCCGGTAGCTCTTGACGTTCATCGAGCCCGGCAGGGCCGTGCGAAGAACCTCGCCGACGGAAGAGAGGTAGTACTCCGCGACCCATTCATAGAACCGTAGCTCTTTCACTCCGAAGAGCGGTTCGTCGTCCAGAACGGCGGCTATGGGCTTGAAGGCGTGCGTCCTGCGGGAAGCGGGGGAGGTCTTGGGTGGCGCCGCGTTCACGCGGATGACATAACCGGTCACCCGTCTGTTACCCAAGGGAACCAGAACCCTCAGGCCCACGGAAGGGGAGATGGGAGCCGGTTCCGGCCAGAGGTAGGTGAGCGGCTCGCGGATGGGAAGGGGGAGGGCGACCTCGACGTTTGGAGGTTCGGGGATCATCTCCGTCTTTCCAGCCAGCTCACCCCCTCGGAACGGCCTCATTCCTTCCCGCTGGAAACGGGCCCCCGCATCGACGCCACTGTGGAAGCGTCGTGATACCGGAGAACCCTCCGCGGGGCGGGACCGTTGGTTGTGCCTGGTGGAGATGAGCGGATTCGAACCGCCGACCCCCACGTTGCGAACGTGGTGCTCTCCCAGCTGAGCTACATCCCCATAATTGCTTCCTTATGGTATAACGTAGCATCCTGAAAAAGACAAGGCCTTTCGCTTTCGGAGCACGGGACTCCCTCCGTCTCAACAGGCATTGCTTGACACGAGAACTCCCTTTATATTAAGGAGATAGGCACGTAAAGGGCGAATCGCCGGAGGAAAGGAGGCCTCACATCGTGCAAGTGGACACCACGAACCAGGGCGCCAAGGATCCCGAGACGGAGTGGATGGACTGGATCGAGGAGAACCCCGGGAAGGTTCGAGATGCGGACATCATCGTCGGGATCCCGTCCTTTAACGAGGCGGACTGCATCCCCTTCGTAGCGGAGCAGGCCGCCATCGGGCTGAAGACCTACTTCAAGGATTATCGCAGCGTCTTGATCAACTGCGACAACAACTCCGAAGATCAGACCCGCGAGGCATTTCTTTCCGTGGACACAGAGATCCCGAAGATCTATCTGTCGACGCCCCCGGGTGTGAAGGGAAAGGGAAACAATTTCCGCAACCTCTTCCGAAAGGCGGTCGACCTGGATGCCCGGGCGATTGTGGTCGTAGACGCGGACCTTCGGAGCATCACTCCGCGGTGGATCAAGAATCTCGGAGAACCCCTCTTTCAGGACTACGGCTACGTGGCTCCCATCTACATCCGCCACAAGTACGACGGCACGATCACGAACCACATCGCCTACCCCCTTTCCCGGGCCCTGTACGGAAGAAGAATGCGTCAGCCCATTGGAGGTGATTTCGGTTTTTCCGGTGCCATGGCGAAGGTCTACCTGGAAGGCCGGCTCTGGGACGAATGTGTAGCGCTCTTCGGGATCGACATATGGATGACGACCCTCGCAATCAACAGCCCCTACCCGACGGCCCAGGCCTTTCTGGGGGCTCCGAAGATCCACCGGGCGAAGGACCCTGCCGCAAGCCTCGGCCCGATGTTTCGTCATGTCATTTCCACCTTCTTTCGGCTGATGGAAGCCTTCGATCAGACCTGGAATCAGGTGCGTTGGAGCAAGCCGACCCCGATCTTCGGGTTCGGACTGGGCGAAACGGAGATGCCTCCTCCCGTGGAGGTCAACGAAGAGAAGCTGTATCAGGGTTTCGCGGGCGGGTTCAAGGAGAACATCGAGGTCTATGAGAAGACCATGACCAAGGATGTGTACAGGAAGACCAGGGAAATCGCGGGTCTTTCCTATGACCAGTTCGAGCTTCCTCCGGCCCTGTGGGCGAAGATCGTGTACGATTTCGCGGTGGGATTCAACACGAAGGTCGTGCCGCAGGATCAATTGATTCAGGCCTTCGTGCCGCTCTATTTCGGACGGACCGGATCCTACGTGCGAACGACCCAGGGCATGGAACTGCGCGTGGTCGAGGACTATATCGAAGAGCAATGTCTCGTCTTCGAGGAGACGAAGCCCTATTTGGTGGAGCGATGGGAGGCGGGGAAGGGGTAGGTTGACGAGTCAAGAGGGGGTTGTGATGACGAAGATACTGATCGTTGACGATGAAGCAAGTATCCGGATGCTTTACCGGGAAGAGTTTCAGGACGAGGGATACGAGGTGGTGGAGGCGGAGGACGGACACAAGCTGATGGAACGCATTGAACAGGACAAGCCGGATGTGATCGTTCTGGACATCAAGATGGCGGCCTACGACGGTCTGGATCTTCTTCAAGAGATCCGGCAGAGGTTTCAGGACCTGCCCGTGATCATCTCTTCCGCCTATGGTGCGTACAAAGGGGACTACAAGACGCTTGCGGCCGATTACTACGTCGTCAAGTCATCCGATCTTTCCGAGTTGAAGCAGAAGGTGAAGAAGGCGCTGGAGGGGAAGGTGCCGCACAAGAAGTAGGTGTGGACGCCCTAAACGCCGGCTATCTTTTCGTCTCTTTCCTGCATGCGCTTACACTCCACACAGAGTGTGGCAACCGGTCGCGCTTTCAGCCTGCTCTCCGAAATTTCCTGACCGCATTCCTGGCAGACCCCGAAAGTTCCTTCATCGATCCGTTTCAGTGCTTCCTGGATCTTGACGAGAAGCTTTCTTTCCCGATCGCGTATGCGCAGCAGGAAGTTCCTGTCCGATTCCAGGGAAGCCCTGTCGGTTGGGTCCGGGAACAGTGCCTTTTCGCTGGACATGCCGTTCAGGGTTTGAGACGCTTCTTCGACGAGTCGCTCGAGGCTCTTTTCAAGCAGCTTCTTGAATTGTCCGCGTTTTCGCTTGTTCATGTTGCCCTACCTGAGCAGAAATCGGCCTATTTAACAATCTGCAAATATACCGAAAAACGCCGCAAATGTAAAGACGGGCGCCTCTGAGGACCGGGAGCGCAGCCCCGCGGCAACGCTTCCGATTGACATGGATTTCGTCCGACCGATACACTTCTAGTAGGTGGCGGATCCGGATGTTCCCGGATGCAACAAGAAGCCGTCGCAGCAGGATTTGGAGCCAGACTATGCACGTCATCTCAAGAAGGGCACTCCTCAAGGCGGGCCTCGCCTCTTCCGTTCCTTTCGTCTTTCCATCGATTGTGCTCTCTCGTGATCGGGGTGTTGCTCGAGGCCGGCCCCGTTTGGTGGAGGTGAGCGGCCCGATCGAGGACTCTCTTACGATCCTTCTCGAGGAACTGGGGGGTATCGGTCGATTCGTCAAGTCGGGAGACACGGTCCTGATAAAGCCGAACATGAGCTTTCCGAACCGGCCGGAACAGGCCACGACCACGGACCCAAGGCTGGTAAAGGCGATGAGCCGTCATTGCCTGGAGGCGGGTGCCAGGAGTGTGCTCGTGGCAGACTATCCGATGCGCTCTGTCAAGCTCTGTCTGGAGATGACCGGTATGGAGGAGGCCCTGCAGGACCTCCGGGGCGTGCATCTGATCGGGGCTTCTCAGGAAGGGATGTTTCGTTCCGCCAACCTGTCCGGGACCCGTGAGTTGACCTCGGTGAAGGTCCTGAGGGCGGTCCAGGAGGTGAACGTACAGATCAATCTGCCCCGGATGAAATCGCATGGCGCCACCACCGTCTCGCTCGGCACGAAGGGCAACATGGGGCTGATCTGGGATCGGGCCGTTTTTCATTCCCGTCTGAACCTGAACGAGGCGATCGGGGATTTGAACACGGTGATTCGGGCCGATTTGACGATCCTGGATGGTTCACGTGTGCTGACCGCAGGGGGACCTCTCGGGCCCGGTCCGGTAGAGGAGCTGGGCTGTTTGATCGGAGGGGTGGACCCGGTCGCTGTCGATGCTTACGGCGCACAAAGAGTGAAGTGGTACGGAAAGCGAGTGGCTCCCGAACAGATTCCCCACCTGGTGGCCTGCCACAAGAGAGGAATCGGCGCAATCGATCTCGACCTCGCGGACATCGTTTCTCGGGAGGCACCCCGATCGTGAAGAAGGCCCCCTCGGAAGCGAGACTCCCCTGGGGCAGCCGTCGCCGAAAATGGTTGATTCAGGGCGTGTTCTTTGCCCTCTTCCTTTTCCTCTTTGCATCCATGCATCACCCGTGGCGGTCATGGATGCCCTATCGCCTCTTTCTCGACCTTGATCCTCTCACCTCCCTGGCGGCCCTGGCCGGGACGAGACAGTTCTTTCTGCTCGCTCTTCTCATGATCTTGGTGGCGCTGGTCTGGGGAAGGATCTTCTGCGCCTACGTGTGCCCCCTCGGTTTTTGTATCGATGTCGCGGACCATGGTCTGGGCAGGACCGGGCGAGGGCGGCCGCAGAGAGGCTCTTCCTTGTACGGACTCCAATGGATCGTGCTGGGGGTGGTGCTTGTCGGCCTGCTCTTCAAGAACAGCCTTCCCCTGGTCCTGGACCCGATCGGCCTGTTGACGAGGAGCTTCGCCGTCATCTTCTATCCACTGGGCATCTGGGTGGCAAACAGCTTGATCGGGTTGTTCCGTCCCGTGGCGGAACAGAGGGGATGGTATGAGCTCGCCTACCATTCCTTCCTGCAACCCGGTTCACATGCCGCCATGGGGAATCTGATCCTTCTAGCGCTCGTTCTCGGACTGGGTCTTCTCATGCGGAGGTTCTGGTGCCGGAGCCTGTGCCCCCTGGGCGCCGGACTCGGTCTGCTGGGGCGCGTGGCTCCGTCACGAAGACGCGTGACCCGTGCGTGCACGAACTGTGGTCAATGCGAGGTCGCATGTCCCATGGGAGCCATTCGGGACGACCCTTTTCGCACGAAGGCCTCTGCCTGCATTCAGTGCAAGGCGTGCCAGGCGGTTTGCCCGACGGACGCCATCTCCTTCTCGCTGCGGCCCCGACGCGAAGCCCGTTATCTTCCATTGCCCGAAGGACTCTCGAGGCGGAACTTCTTTTTCGGCCTGGGGCTCGGGGGCATGGCGGTGGTGCTGATGAGACTGGAGCCGCGCACGCTGAAGAAGATTGACCGAACCATCCGCCCGCCCGGCGCCCTGCCCGAGGCGGATTTCCTCGCGGCGTGCATCCGGTGCGGGGCCTGCCTGCGCGTTTGTGTGACGCACACGCTTCAGGCCGCAGGCATGGACACCGGCCTGATCCGTTGGGGGACTCCGGTTCACAACATGCGTTTCGCGGGCTGTGAACAGCAGTGCAATCTGTGCGGGAAGGTGTGCCCCACCGGGGCGATTCGCAACCTGCCGTTGATCGAGCGCCAGCACGCCAAGATCGGAACCGCGGTCCTCATACGAGAGACGTGTGTAGCCTGGGCAAAGGATCGACTCTGTCTGCTTTGCGACGAGGCCTGCCCCTACAACGCGATCGTCTTCCGGCCGGTGGACGGGCACAAACGTCCCTTTGTGGACGAAAGCCGATGCAACGGCTGCGGGATGTGCGAGGCCGTCTGCCCGGTCATCGGGGAGGCGGCCATCATCGTGGTTCCCTCGGGTGAGATCAGGCAGAAGGAGGGTTCCTACAGGGAAGCCCTTCATCGAGAGCGGATCTTCCTGGAGCCGAAGGTGGACGTTCTGGAACTGCCTGAAAGCACGGCCCCTCTCACGTCACAGGAAGAGGGCCCCGTCTGATGGAAGATTCCGGGAAGTGGGGCGGAATGGCCGATGCCTCCGAGGCGCTCAGGCGGCCGGACGAGACCCTGGAACCCCTGCTCACGGAAAAGGGATACATCCTCCAGAAGCGGCACGGCTACCGGTTCTCTCTGGACGCTGTTGTCCTGGCCGATTTCGCTGCCCGGCGTCAGGGTGCGCAGAAAGCGGCCCGTCCTGCGACCTGCCTGGATCTGGGCACCGGGTGTGGTGTCGTCCTCGTCCTCCTGGCGAAACGGGTGGCTGGCCTTCAGGGATACGGGGTAGAGATTCAGGAGGAACTCGCGGATCTGGCGGCCCGAAACCTTCAACTGCACGGACTGGAGCCCCGGTTTCGGATTCTCTTGGCCGACCTCAAAGATCTTCCCTCCCGCTTTCCCCGCGCCTCCTTCGACTGGATCACCTCGAATCCGCCGTATCGAAAGAGGGGCACGGGACGCATCAACCCGGATCCCCGGAAGGCAACGGCGCGCCACGAACTCGCTGTTTCCCTCGAAGAACTCTGCCGGGTAATGGCCCTCTTGCTGAGGGACAAGGGCAGGGTGTATCTGGTCTATCCTGCCGGCCGTTTTGCGGGTCTGGTCGTCCACTTGAGGGAAGCAGGCCTCGAGCCGAAGTTCGTGCGGCCCGTCTATCCGAAACCCCGAGAGAGGGCGAGCTGGGTGCTGGTGGAGGCGGTCCGGAACGCCGGAGAGGGGCTTACCCTCGAGCAACCCCTGTACATCGAGGATGCACGGGGTGCCTACACCGAGGAGATGAACCGGATCTTCCGGTGGGACGCCTGAGTGACTTTGTGAGACCCGACCCCGTTATCATTCGGGCGAACCGAGCCGGAACCGGATGTGACGAATGATCTCCTCTCCGAAATGCTGATTGATGCGGGTTCGAAGGGCGGACTCCTCGAGCTGGAGCCGGTGCATCCATGCCGGGCTGTCCACTTCGACGATCATCGTACCGTGCTCAACATGGGCAGCACGCGCGTGTCTCGCCACGGACTCTCCGACGACGCTCTCCCAGTCGACCACAGTGCGATGAATCCGGATCGGCTCTTCGATGCCCTGCTGCTCGAAGAGGGCTTCGAGAACAGCACCCAACCGTTCAGGGCCTTTGCCGGCCCTTCCCTGCCTTTCCATCCGGAACAGCCTCCACCGTGGCCCGCGAAGGGGAGGGAGGCCCCTCCCGCGGCCTTCTTCATGGTCTAGATTGCCCCCCCGGGAGACTTCCGTCAACCCGGATTGCCGGTCGTGTCCGCTCGTCAGACCGGAAGAATGCAAAATTGACAACCTGAAGGTGCTTCCAGTACCGTGAAAGTGGGCTTCATCTTCTCCTCCACACGCTACCAGGGTGAAACGGCTCCATGACGGACAGCCTAGGAAGAGATGAGATCAGGCGACGGGCGAGGTTCCTCGTCCTCCTTTTGGTGCCTTGTGCGCTCGGGACCGGTTGCGGACTCGACAAAGGATCGTCCGGGGATATCCCCCCGCAAAACATCTTCCTCGAGGCTCAGGGATGCCTCCTGGACGAGCCCGGCCTGGAGGATGCCACCTCGCTTGACTACTCGTTCCCCTCCTCGGAGGACCTTCCCCTCATGGAGGTGAAGCTCGAGGTGCTCCGCGGACAGGTGGATCTTGTTCTGGGTGCCTCGGCCCCCCCTTCCGATTACTTCGGCTTCGGCAGGGGGACGGGTACGCAGAAGATCCTGGTCGGTCGCCAGAGCTTCGAGCCCGTGATGTTGCGCCCTTGGTTCGTCTCGCTCGACAGCGGGCCCCTCGCGATCCTTGAGGAGTGCGAGGAAGGAGACGACCCGGACTGGAGGCTCCTCGTCAGCCGATCCACCGGGCCTCGAGGCAGGGGGCTGCTCTCGCAGGAGGGTCGGGTGCCCGCCAGCACACCGGGCAACATCGTTCACGAGGAAGTCCAGGTCGAAGTGCCCGAGGACGCTCTCTCCATGGAGATCGTTCTGGAGAGTCTTGGAGAGGGGGACGCGGATCTCCTGGTGGGGCTGGGAAGCGAGGTGGAGAGCCTGGTCTCCCTGAATCTGGGACCCGGATACGATGTGGTCGTCATCGGCGAACAGAAGCTTGTGCCGCTGCGAGGCGAATCGATTTCCGCCTTCCTGGAAAGTTGGGGGGCCCCGACCGACTACCGCCTGGAAGCAACCTACACCCCGGGCGAGGTCGATCAGGAAGAAGAGTAGGGGCTTCGTAACACAAGAATCACCTTCGCCCTTCGGGCCCGAATCCTCCCCACGTTCGCCTTTCTCGTGACGTTTCGTGCTGTGTGCGGGCCGGCAGAAAAAACCCTTGACCCGTCAAAACGCAGTTCTTCATAATATTCATAGAATTCCAACAGAAAGGGGGACGCGATGAGTGTTGCAAGCATCCTGCAGGGCCACGAGTTGCTCAAGAACCTAACGATGGAGGAGGTCGACAGGATCAGCAAGTTCTCGGAACGACAGCAGTACGCCAAGAACGACACGGTCTTCTCCCACGGGTCGGAAGCGGCCCTGACCTACATCCTGCTCAAGGGGCGTGTGCTCTTGCGTCTGCCCACGCAACCGGATGAGTTCCGGATGGTCATCGCCCGGATCGAAGAGGGAGAACTGTTCGGTTTGTCTCCTCTGTTGGGATCCGCGAACTACACGGCCGAAGCCCAGTGCGCAGAGGCTTCGGAAGTTCTGGCCATCGATGCCAAGGAGCTTCGCGACCTGCTTCAGGCGGATTGCCTGGCCGGTTTCTACATCATGAACGAGGTGGCACAGACCTATTTTACGCGCTACATCGACCTGCTTGGCCGCCTCCAGGGAATCGTCACGCAAATCCCGGTGAGTGCCAACGGGTGACCGGGAACCGAGCCGATCGACGTGCCGGGGTTGCGGCGGTTTCCCTCCGGTGCTCTCGGAGAGGTTCGGTGGCTGCAGGTCGTGCCTGACGACGGACCTCGAGGCATTGCGACACCGACTGTCCACCAGGATGGGGGAAGTACGCATACGCCAGAGGCCCTGAGCGGGGGTACAGGAACCTGGCGGTCTTCGACCGCTCCTGCTCGATGGGCTGCCATTCCTGCCGGAACGGGCACGACCGCTTGTCTGCCCCAGCATGCAGGGTATGGGCTCGCGAGCGGGCTGAAGCTCTGGACGCAGAAGGCGGCGCAAAGCAGGGTCGACCGGATGCCGTACCCTCGCCCCAAGGGACCCGCTACTCCGCCTTCGGCAGCCCGCCTCTTACGTAGGCTTCGACCAGCACCAGCCTGTCGTGACCCCAGAACATCTTCTTTCCCACGAAGAAGGTGGGTGCGCCGAAAGCTCCCCGCTCGACCGCCTCCGCGGTGTTCTTCTTGAGGGCGTCTTTGATCCGGGGGTCCTGCGCCATTTCGGCGAGCTTCTGCCCGTCCAGTCCGACGGAGGCGGCCACCTCGTTCAAGGTGTCCTGCTGACCAGGATCCTTTCCCGCCACCCAGAGGGCCTCCAACACCGCCTTGGCGAACTCCCTGCCCTTGCCGAGGGTGTCCGCCCCCACCGCAGCCCGCATGGGCAGGAGGCTGTTGACGGGAAAACAGGAAGGGAATCCCATCCGAATCCCGTAGTGGGCCGCCCAGGTGTTCAGGTCGTCGAGCATGTAGTTGAGCTTCGCGGGTACCTCCAGGGGCGGTCGGTTGCCCGTTTCCCGGAATACCCCACCCAAGAGGAAAGGCCTCCATTGCACCTGAACGTCGCAGGCCTCTGCGATCTGATCGATGCGGGTCGATGCGAGAAACGTGTAGGGGCTCCCCACATCCCAGAAGAACTCGATGGTCGGCTGAGCCATATCTCCCTCCTCCTGTTCGCTTCCGGTTGCGGCAAACAACCAAAGAGTTGGATGATCGTAATCCCGGGGTCGTTTCCCGGCGGAATACTCGCACTTCCCGTCTACAGGGTCAGCTGGTTGATGAACTCGATGAGCTGCTTCAGGTTCCGGCACTCGCGGACTTCGTCGCACTCCTTCTCGTAGCGGTGCATCATGGAGTCACCGAATTTCCAGAACCCCCTGTTTTCCGGGTTGAGCCAGATCGTTCGACGTGCACGGGAACGTATCCGGGACAGATACTCGTCTCCGGGCATGAAGAAGTTGTTCCTGCCGTCCCCGATCACAATGAACGTGGTCTTCCGGTTCACCGCATCCATGTAGTCTTCGAAGAACTCCTTGAATACGCTCCCATAGTCCGTGTAACGGTTGTAGGGGATGTCGGCCTTCTGCAGGGCGGTTTCGATCGCCTCGTTCACTTCTTGCCGTTCGAAGCACTCGGTGACCTCTCCGAGCCGGTCCACGAAGACAAAGCTCCGGACCTTGTCGAATTGGTCCTGCAGGGAATACAGGAGGTGCAGCATGAATCGTGAGGCGTTCCAGACGGAGCTGGAGACGTCGCAGAGGGTGACGATCCGCGACTTGGACTTCTTCCGCTTGCGGAACGCCACCTCCAGGGGAACGCCCCCGTATGCGAGGCTTCTCCGCAGAGTATGCTTGAGATCGAACCGGCCTCTCTGTCTTCGCTTCTGGCGCAGCGCGGCTTCGTCGCGGATCTTCTTGACCAGTTCCCGGATCGCCTCCCGCATGGCCTGTATTTCCCAGGGCGTGAGGGCGCCGAATCCCTTCTCCATGATGTCTCTCGGCAGATCGCGGGCATCCTCCGTCCGGATCAGGGCCTCGGCCTGCCGTGCCACGAAGTCGCGGATGATCTCACCGAAGAGCTCGGTCCTTTCCATGATTCCCGACTCCATGGCCGACCGTTCTTCCCCCGAGGCGCCCGCCTGCTCCAGAAGGGAGAGCAGGTGCTCTGCCTCGGCCGGCCACCGGTCCATTCCGAGCTCCCTCCGGATCTTCTGGGCATAGTGACTCACCTGCAGCGGATAGCGGATCTGCCCGAGACCCACCCTTTCCCCCACATCGGGCAGGGTGGCCGCCAGGGCAGCGATTCCCTCGAGAACCATCTGCCGGAACTCGGGGGAGATGAGCCCGTTCGCCTGATGGAGCACGTCCCTGAGGGGGCCTTCGAGAGCCTCCGGGGCCAGTGGTTCGGAGAGGGCCTCCTCAGGGGCCGAAGAACCGGCGAAGAAGAGGTCGAAAAGCCGGTTGAATGCATCGATTTGATCCGCGCTCTTGACCCAGGTCGTCTTGAGGAGGGTTCGGAACTGTTCCCGGCTTGCCAGATCGATCCATTCGATTCCGGCGAGAGCGACGAGGACCTCGTCCACGGAGATTCGAAAACCGTTCTTTCGCAAGGTGTTCGCAAATGCGAGGACGGCTCTTTCCATATCCATCCGTCCGTTGCAGGGTCAGTTCTCTTCCCGCTCCCGGGGGAGGACCCTGCCCATGTCCTTGAGCACCCTGTCCCGATCCGCCGGGTACTTGATCAGGGTGGGCAGCGTGAGCCGTACCGTTTCCGCTGCGAGCCGGTCCGCGTTGAGCAGGACGAGGGCCTTGGCCCAGTCCAGGCTTTCACCGATGCTGGGCGGCTTCTTCAGATCCATCTTTCGGATCGATTCGACCGCCTCGGAGACCTGAAGGACGAGTCTGTCGTCGAGGTCCGGCACCTTCTTCCTCAGAATGGCCGCCTCCTGTTCCGTAGAGGGGAAATCGAGGTAGAGGTAGAAGCATCTGCGCTTGAGGGCGTCGCTCAACTCGCGGCTGTTGTTGCTGGTGAGCACGACCAGGGGGATGTGCCTGGCCTTCAGGGTTCCGATTTCCGGAATGCTCACCTGGAAGTCGCTCAGCACCTCGAGCAGAAAGGCCTCGAACTCCGGGTCAGACTTGTCCACCTCGTCGATAAGAAGCACCGTGAGCTCTTCGGACAGAATCGCCTTCAGAAGAGGCCGGGCCACGAGGAAGCGCTCCGAGAAGAAGGCATCCTCCTCGGTCGAGACGGTCTCCACGGCCTCGGACAGGGTGCTCGCTTCCTGAAGCGTCTGGGCGATCTTGTCCTTCAGTATCTGAGTATACAGAAGCTGTTTGGAATACTCCCACTCATAGAGTGCCTTTGTTTCGTCCAGGCCCTCGTAGCACTGCAGACGTATGAGGTTCATTCCCTGAGAAGCGGCCAGGACCTTGGCGAGATCGGTCTTGCCCACGCCCGCCGGCCCCTCTACGAGCAGCGGCCTCTGCATCCTGCAGGCAAGATACACCACGGTTGCAGCTTCCTGGCTGCAGATGTACTGCTCCGAGTCGAAGCGCTCCTGAACCTCCTGAAACGAGTCGAACATCTTCCCTCCTCCCTTTGGGGAGTCGCCAGGGACCTCCTCGACCGCCTAAGCGGAATTCCCCTTTGGCTTTGGCACTCCCTCGAGCAGATTCGCGGCGACGCGGGATTTCTGGAGTTCGTACAGCTGGCCGCTTACCGTGAGCAGGCGTGCATCCTGAAGAAGGATTCCCAGGGGAAAGGGTAGATTCTCGGCAAGGCCCTGCCGTATCCGTTCAAAGAGTTCCCACCATTCTGTCAGCAGGCCGACCGTGAACAGGAGACGTTCGGTGAGACGTCTGTCCAGGTCGGTCCGTTCGATGACCTCGCAGGCCAGCCCTCGAGCAAACTCGCCGAGGCCTTCCAGGGTGATGTGAAGCTCGGCAACGAGACGCCTGACCTTCTCATCCATGGGTGAACCGGAATCGGAGAGCAGCCGGATCGTCCGGTCCAGGATCAGACGGAAATGGGCCGTGAGGGTCACCATGCCCATGAAGCGTTCCCAGCCGAAGACCGCCCGCGATATGCGAACGTGGCCGTCTCCGAGGTCACCCAGAAGATCCTCGGCCGGCACGACACAATCCTCGAAGAGGAGTTCCCCGTGGGGCGAGGTATGCAGGTACCCGAAGTCCATCTTCTGCTTGACCCGAAAGCCGGGAGAGCGTGTATCGAAGATCAAGGCGGAGATGCCGTCCTTTCCAGGCGCGGGTCCGGTTCGGGCAAGGACGATGATCGAATCTGCCACGGGGCCGTTGGTGATGAAGAGCTTGTGAGCGGTGAGGCGGAACGTCCCGTTCCGCTTCTCCGCACTCGCCTTCATCTTCACCGGATGGGCCCCTGTTCCCGGTTCCGAAGCTGCCAGGGCGCCGATCCGTTCTCCCGTGACCAGCCCCGGCAGATATTTCCGCTTCTGCTGCTCGGAGCCGAACCGGGAGATCACGTGGGTATGAATCAGCAGGTGGTCCAGCCAGGAGAGGCACAGTCCGAGATCCTGCCCACCCTGCATGAAGGCCTCGATCGCTTCGATGAGCGCCATGGGGCCCTGGTCGGAGCCGCCGAAGCGGGGAGGGGTGAGCAGCCCGAAAAGGCCCTCCCGGGCCATCTTCTTCCAAAGATCGCGGGAGAAGGTTCGCCCCTGGTAACGATCCGCCAGGGTGGTGAAGACTTCGTTCCGGGCAAAGGTGTGGATCTCCGCCGGGTTCATCTTCACATGGCCTCCTTTCGGTTGCGTGCCAGATCCTCCTCGAGCTCGGTCAGCCACTCGATTCGGCTGTCGAGCTCTCGCAGTCCGAAGGTGAGGATCCGGATCCTGAAGGGGTCCGCCCCTCGCCGTTCCATCTGCGAAAGGATCTCTTCGTAGGTCTTCTTCTTCTCCCTCGTGAGGAGGATCTGGGCGCGGACCTTCTCGCAGGCCTCTTCCGGATCCAGATGCCGAAAGAAATTGACCTTGGAGAAGAAGGCGTACCCGTGCATGAAATCGTAGAGGACCGAGTCGCCCTCGTACTGGTCCGATCGGAGCCAATTCAGGAAGGCCTCTTTCCCCTTTGGCGTGATGTGGAGATTCTTTCGGGCCGGTCCCCTGTCCGGTACGACGAGCTCCCGCTCGATCAGCCCTTCTTCCTCCATCTTGGCCAGCTGGGTGTAGAGCTGGCCCTCATTGATGTTCCGGAAATGGCCCAGCCGGTGCACGATCCGCTTCCTGAGGCCGTACCCGTGACCGGGATGTTCCGAAAGCAGGCCCAGCAGGACATGACGCAGGGACAAGTCTTACCTCCTTGGTCGATAAACGCCGCTTTCTGCGGCAGCGCGGTTTCCCAGCCTCGGGAATATGCATTACATGTAATGTAGATTACTGTTTACCCATATGCTTGTCAATGCAAGCCCGAAAGTGGGGAGGGGATTGTCAAGTGTTTGGATTAATTAAGAAATTTTTGTGCCGAGAGGGGGAGGTTTTCGCTTGACGAACGGGTACGCTTCGATTAGCGTAGTCTGTCAAGAGACGATGGTGGGACATCCGGGGAGGGTGAATGCAGAAGTATTTGTTTTCTCAGCACTTCGAGGGATGGGAGGAATTCAAGAACCGGCCTCTCGGGGAGAGGCTGCCCGTCTTCTTCAGGAACGGCAGGATCTTTGACGTCCTTTTCTCCCAGCAGTTTGATCGTCCTTTTCTGGATCGCCTCTACGATCTGACCAACCGAATACGAAAGATCGCCAAGTCCAGTGAGGGGGCGCGGTGGCTGCAGGAGCTCCACCGGCACCGCAGGGCCATGCTCTACTTCGTGCAGCCCTCGACGCGGACCTTTCTCTCCTTCCTGAATGCGTGCCATATCCTCGGCTTCCACACCAGCGAGATCCGTGATCCGAACACGTCCTCTGAGATCAAGGGCGAGTCTCCGGAGGACTCGATTCGAACCTTCAGCAGCTATGTGGATCTCATCATCATGCGCCACCCCCGGGAGGGATTCGCAGAGAAGACCGCCTGGCTGTTGAACGTCTATGCGGACCGGCCGGTTCCCTTGATCAACGCGGGTTCGGGGAGTGACCAGCACCCGACACAGGCACTGCTGGACGTGTACACACTGCAGCGATCGTTCGAAGACCGCGGGGGTATCGAAGGCAAGGTCATTGCCCTGGTGGGCGACCTGAAGAGGGGGAGGACCGTCCGCTCTTTGAGCTACCTGATGAAGAACTATCCCGGCGTGCGGCTCCTCTTCGCCGCCCCCCCCGCCTTCCAGATCGGAGAGGACATCAAGGATTTCCTTGCCGGTCAGAGCATCTCCTTTGAGGAGCACGATTCCCTCATCCCTCTGCTCGGTCGAGCGGATGCGATCTACATGACGCGTATCCAGGACGAGCACGACACGGAGGGGAAGTCCGAGTCCCAGTACGAAGAGTTCTCGCTGGCAAAGAAAGACCTTGCGAGGATGAAGGAGGATGCGGTCATCATGCATCCCCTGCCGCGACGCGGAGAGGTCGACGTGGCGGTGGACAAGGATCCAAGGGCCATGTACTGGAGGCAGGAACGAAACGGCATGTGGACGCGCGCCTCCCTGATCTCGGTCATCTTCGGGTCGGATGAGGTGGTGCGCACCGAGGGGGAGCGCTACCTCGGCTGAAGGACCGGCGGGCCCTTCCCCGTTTCAGCCTCTGTGGCCGCCTCGGGTTCGATCCAGCCGGAGTGGTTCTCCCTGTAGCGAAGGAAGCGCTCTTCCAGGGCAGGCAGGCCCAGGGCCGTCACCTCCGGCCCCAGACCTCCGGCCGGCATGCAGTGCCGGTAGCTCAATGTCTCCACAAAGAGAGCGGCGACCCCCCCCTTCAGGTCGTGCAAGGAAACGCCGTCTCCAATCTCGTCACGCAGGGACGTGACCTTGAGATCCCGGTGTCCGCACGTATGGATCCAGGAGAAGGGCGTGAGATCCATGTCCACATTCAGCGAGAAACCGTGGAACGAGATTCCCTGCCGAACGGCGAGTCCGACCGAACCGATCTTCGCTCGGCCGACCCAGACACCCGGGTGATCCGGATCTCGCGTCGCCTCCACCCCGAAGCGCGCCAGCGTCTGCAGCATCACCTCTTCGAACCCCCCGACCAGCGCATGTACGCGCCTGCCCCCTCCGGGGACGCTCACAATCGGATACCCCACCAACTGTCCGGGACCGTGATAGGTGACATCCCCACCCCGTTCGGTCTCGATGCAGGCCATGCCCCTTGCAAGGAGGGCCTCGGGTGTCAGCAAGAGGCTCTCCGAACGCCCCCGTATGCCCATGGTGAACACCGGGTCGTGTTCCAGAAGAAGCAGGACGTCCGGGATTCGATCCTCCCGACGGGCTCGCGCGAGACGCTTCTGGAGGCCCCACGACTTCTCGTAAGCCTGTCTGCCCAGGTCGACGACCCAAAGGGGTCGCTTCCCTGCGGAACGTCTGTGGAGAGGTTGCGAAGAGGTCATGTTGCCGGTTCGTGATCGCGTCTTGGAAAAGGCGGCGGATTTGAGTACCTTGTTACCATTCAATCTACTCGAATCGCAAGGAATATGGGGCGTAATTGGGGGACAGCCACCGATTTCCTCAGCCCGGATGGACGGTTGGCGCAGAGAGGAAATCGGTGGCTGTCCCCGATCTCCCCCCAACTGCCGAAGCGGTTGCCCCAAGGAGAGAGCAAGCCCCGTAAAGGTATTTCTGGGACACAACACGAGGAATAGGAGAGAGAGGCGATGAAATCGAGAAGCGCCGGGCCGAGATTCCTGGATCTCCGGGGCGAGGAGGGGGACCTGGAACAAGCGGGGGTCGTCATCCTTCCACTGCCGTACGAGAGAACCTCCAGCTACGTGCGAGGTGCCTTCCGGGGGCCCAAGGCCCTCCTCGAGGCTTCTTCCCAACTCGAGGAGTATGACGAAGAGATCGGCAAGGAAATCTACCGTTTGTGCGGAGGGATCGCCACGCTCGAGCCGATGCAGTTCCTCACGGAATCGGCGCCCGAGGCGGTCGACCGGATTCGCCGGGCCGTCAGCAGCCTGCTGGACCTGGGCAAGTTCGTCATCTGTCTCGGCGGGGAGCACACGAGCAGCCTGGGTCCGATCCGGGCCTTCCACAGTCGGCACGGGGACGAGCTGAGCGTGTTGCAGCTGGATGCTCACAGGGATCTGCGCGATTCCTACCTGGGCGACCCCTACAGTCACGCTTCGGTCATGGCCCGTGCCCTCGAGTTCATCCGGTCGCTGGTGCAAGTGGGCATCCGAAGCCACAGCCAGGAGGAGGTTCTGTACGACCGGACGCGGAACGTGCAGACCTACTATGCACAGAAGATCAAGACAGGCGAAATGCCGGACTGGGAAGATCGCGTGCTCGGGGATCTGAGGGAAAAGGTGTACATTTCGATCGACAGCGATTTCTTCGATCCCTCGATCATCCCTTCGGTGGGTACGCCGGAACCGGGTGGGCTCCTCTGGTACGAGACGATCCGTTTCTTGCGCAGGGTTTGCACCGAGAAGACGGTCGTCGGGTTCGATCTGTCGGAGTTCTCTCCCATCGAAGGAATGCACCATGCGGACTTCACCCTGGCCCGTCTGGTGTACAAGCTGATCGGCTACACATGGATGAAGGCCCCCTCGCAGTAGGAGGCCTCGGCCGACATGCGAATTCAGGCGGGCGGCCTCTGAGCGCCGAGCCCGATCCCCCTGTAGACCGCCACTGCGTTTCGGACGCTCTCGTCGAAGACCCTTCTTCCGTCGATGATGAAGGAACGCTTCATGCGTCGGTTGAAGATCTCTGCCGACAAGGTCCTGAACTCCTCCCACTCGGTCAGGATCATGCAGCATTCCGCGTCCTGCAGGCACGCTTCGACGGTGTCCGCATAAGAGATCTCGATCGTGTCGCCGATGAATCGCTCCCGGGCATTCCGAATCGATTTCGGGTCATAAGCGACGATTTCGGCCTCGTGAGCGTATAGGTGATTCGCGATCTTGATGGAGGGCGCTTCCCGCATGTCATCCGTGCCCGGCTTGAAAGAGAGGCCGAGGAGGGCGAACCTCTTGCCCTTGAGCGTTCCGGACATCTCCTGCCGGGCGATGGCCACCATGTGGGCCGCCTGCTGCTCGTTGACTTCTTCCACTGCCTCGAGAAGCTGAGGCTCTACGCCGCGGGTCCGGGCAAAAGAGATCAACGCCTTGACGTCCTTCGGGAAGCAAGAACCTCCGTAACCGCACCCTGCGTTCAGGAAGGCTGGATTGATCCGCCAGTCGGCACCCACGCCCCGTACGACCTGTTCGATATCCACCCCGGCGATCGTCTCGGCGAGTCGAGCCATTTCGTTCGCAAAGGAGATGTTCATGGCGAGGAATGTGTTCCGCCCGTACTTCACCATCTCGGCGCTTTCCAGGTTCATGCGAAGGACCCGCACGTCCTGTCCCGCGTAGACCTGGTTGGAGAAGTCCTCGAGGGTGTCGCCGGAACGGGCGTCCAGTTCGCCTATGACCACACTGTCCGGGGACTGGGTATCCCGGACGGCGGCGCCCTGTCGAAGGAACTCCGGACTCATGCAGACGCCGAAGTCCGTGCCGGCCTTCTTCCCGGAATGCTGCTCCAGCAGAGGCAGGACGAGATGTCGGGTGGTGCTCGGGACAACGGTGCTGCGGGTCACGACGAGGGTGTATTCGTCCTTCTCTTTGAGTGCCGTTCCGATGGCCTGCGCCGTCTCCTTGATCAGACGCAGATCCGCCTCGCCGCTCATCAGGCTGGGCGTGCCAACGGCGATGAAGAGGATGTCGGATGCCAGCACCGCCTCTTCTCTTCCGCACACGGCCTTGAGCGTCCCCTCCCTGACCGTCTTCTCCACCAGAGGGTCCAGACCCTCCTCGAAGAAGGGGGCCTTCCCCTGGTTGATCCGCTCGACCTTCGGTTCATCCTGACTCGAGGTGATTACCTGGAAGCCTCGATCGGCGAAGACGGCCGCCGCGACCAGGCCCACGTAACCTGTCCCCAGGATGGCAATGCTGGGCTTCTTCATCGAACCGTATCTCCTGCGCCTTTGTTCTCTTTGTTTTATATTATCAAAAACGTAGAATTCCTCAAATCGGCCCCCCCCGGGGCGCGATTGACATCGCCGATCCGGTCGCCGTAGATTGGCGTCTCCAAGGATACGATTCGGCTGGCAGGCATGCTATCACAAGGCCGCACCCTTCAGGCGTGCGGGTCGAGGAGGATGGGGACATGGGACCGTTGGAAGCCCTGTTTCAAGCGCGGCGTGGAACGGGCAGGGGGAAGCACAGAGGCTGGAAGAGGCATTTGTGCGGGCTTCTGCTGGGTGTCACGGCCGTCTGTTTCCTCCCGTCTTTTGGGGCCCACGCGTCGGCGGCAAGCCGCTCGCCGGGGGAAAGACCAAACATCGTATTCGTTCTCAGTGACAACCAGAACTACAAGTTCATGGGTTGCGCCGGACATCCCTTCCTCGAGACACCGAACATGGACCGCCTGGCACGGGGGGGTGTGCAGTTCGTCAACGCCTTCGTCACGACCTCGCTCTGCAGCCCGAGCAGGGCCAGCTTCCTCACGGGGAAGTACGCTCACACCCACGGGGTCCGGAACAATTTCACGCCCTGGGATGGGAGCCATCGAACCTTTCTCGAAATGCTCGAGGATGCCGGCTACGAAACGGCCTTCATCGGGAAATGGCACATGCCGGGCAAGCTGCCGGAGTTGAAGGACGTGGACCCCTTCATCACCTTTACCCTTCAGGGGGGGCAGGGCAGATACGTGAACTGTCCGCTCATCGTCAACGGGGAGGAGACGCCGTCCCGCAAGCCTTACATAACAGAGGAGCTGACCGACCACGCGATCGAATTCATCGAGAAGGAGCGGGATGCCCCGTTCTGCCTCTATCTCGCTCACAAGGCGGTCCACCACCGCTGGACGCCACCTGCTCATTTGACGAACCTTTACGAGGGCGAGAAGCCTCCCTTTCCGGAGGGCTTCGACCCCTGGATCCCGGTGACCCGGGGGCATCTGTTCGAGGGGACGAACCAGGGATTCGCATCCCAACTCTACCGAGACTACTGCCGCACCATCGTAGCCCTGGACGAGCAACTCGGGCGCCTCCTGGACCGTCTGGACGCACTCGGCGTGACGGAGAACACCCTGGTGGTTTTTGCGGGAGACAACGGCTTCTTCTGGGGTGAGCACGAGTTGTTCGGAACGGGCAGATGGCCCTACGACGATTCGATCCGGGTGCCCTTCATCGTTCGGTTCCCGGGGGTGATCCCGGATTCGGGGAGGCGGGCGGAACAGATGGTTCTGAACATCGACGTGGCCCCGACGTTTCTGGAGGCTGCCGGGGTGCCGATTCCCGGAGACATGGAGGGAGCAAGCTTCCTGCCCATCCTTCGCTCGGCATCCGCGCCTGGGAGGGATGCGTTTCTGTACGAGTACTTCAAGGACTTTCCGTACAGGGTTCCCCCCACGAAGGGGGTCCGAACCGGGAAATACATGTACATCGAGTACGAAGGCCGGCTGAAATCCGAACTCTACGACATGGAGAGGGATCCGCTTCAGAAGAGGAACCTCATGAACACCGATGAAGGAGCTTCGAAGGCGATCGAGTTGAGGAAGATGCTCGAGTCCATGAACAGAGACCGGGGGTGAAAGATGCGGAACAGCAGCTTCTCTCAACGGATCGTAGTCCCCACGGCGATCGTGCTGGTTGCCATGATCCTGTCGAGAATCGTCTACTTCCACTCCTCGGCCACTGTGGCGACCCTGTCGGGGATCGTGATGTTTCTGTCCATCGGCTTCGGCTCTTTTCTGATTTACCCTGTGAGCTATTTCCGGGGCGCCTCCCTGGGAGAGCGTATCATCGGTTGCGTAGCGACCCCCCTGATCTGGAACGGGATCGAGATGTACAACGTGGCCCAGGCCTTCACGTTTGCAGAGTCGCTTTTCTACGGGGTCAATATCCTGATCATAGGAACCATCGCAGGGCAGTTCCTGATCATGGGCGTTTGCGACGTCTTCTGCAGACTCATCGAGAGGCGGGGCGGAATAGAAGACACGAGGGCCTTGTCTTCGTTTTCGATTCTCGCCTCTGTGGCCGGCATCCTGGGGATCTATGGTGTGCTGGTCTGGGGCGAAGGGGTCGGACTGCATTACCTGCTGATCGATCTCTACAAGAGCCTCTTTCTCTAGGCCCGAAGGTCGTAGGTTCCTACCCCGGGTTGTGCAGGTACTCGTCGATCCCGACTCCCTGCTCGCCGGTTTCCGCAATCGTGTAGTCGGAGAAGTTCTCGTACACCACCACGTTCTTCCCCTTTTCGCTCAGGGGCAGCACCAGCCCCGAGAAGCGGCTGGACGTGAGGGTCCAGGGTCGCCCGCTCTCGTCGACGGCCTCGAAGGTCGAGCTCAAGGGGATGCCTTCCTGGTTCCGTTCCCCCGGCACGATCTTGACCTGCCGGATGCCCACGTTCCCGGAGGCCTCCGAAACGAATCCCCGGCTCATGGGCTCCATGCCCTCGACGCGAACCTGGGAGACGTTGATCGTCCTGTCCGGAAACTGCACCGCAATCCAGTTCCAGCCCGCGACGTTGGTCTCGTCCCGGTAGCCCCAGGAGTGGTCCCGGTGGCCGAGGCACTCGATAGGTCTCGATGCTCCGTCCTTGGTGAGGGTTCCGCTTACGAAGAGGGCCTGCTCGTAGTGCTGGATCGACATGCTGTTCTTGTCTCCTTCCAGAGACGTGTTCCCATTGGCCCCGTAGTCGAACACATCGAACCGGGCACGGTAGTCGAGCTCCACGGAATGGCTCGGCCCCTCGAAGGTGAGGCGGAATCTCTTGTGAGGCTCCAAGAACGCGACGCGCAGTTTTCCATCGTCGAGCTCCTCGAAGTCCTCGGTCAGGTCGATGTAGTTCAAGTACATGAGGGCTTCACCGTCCACCACGTGGAAAGCGCTGAACCGGCCCTTCTCCTTGTGGCGCTCCAGGGAGATGTGGTTGATGCCCCAGGCGTTGTTCTCCCGGTCGATGAAGTTGAAGTACCAGTTCTCTTTCCAGGCCCTCTCCTCGTTACGCGGGTAGTCCTTGTGGACGAACTCATCCTGTGGCGGCACGTTGGACATGGTCTTCATTCCTCCTGGAGTCTTTGAGAGATCGTTTCGAACCGTGGAGTACGAAAGAGCATCATATCACGAAGGATGTTCCGGCCAAGTTGTCCCAGCACGGTCTTCTCCACCTTCTCGGCCTCCGGGATGGCGGACCGGTGGGCATCGAGCAGATCGAGGGCCTCAGTTACCGCTCCTTCCACCCGTCCTCTTTCCTCCCGGAGTTGATCACCGCTCATTCCCGCCCAGTCGACGTGCCGGGTCTCCTCCGAGATCTCCGCGGGCATCTCGATCCCTGCCCTCTCCAGGGCGTCCAGGATCGTGGCGAGCATCTCCTTGCCGACCTCGATGTCCTGGACCATCAGGTCGTGTCTGTATTCGTACTTCCCCGGAAGCTGATTCAGCATCTCGACGACGGCGAAGAGCTGGCCCCGCACGATGGGGGATTCGACCTCAGGGGCGATCACGTACTCCAGGGCGTGGTTGATTCTCTCCACGATCGTGGTCAGGCGTGCATCCTTCATTCCTTGAGCCCCCCGTCCAGGTGCTGGGCAAGGCCCGCGTATGCCATATCGAGCAAGCTGCCGAATATGCCGGGCCGGAGATCCGGGGTCTTGTTCTTGACAAAGGCGTTGATGGCGGTGGAGATGATCCCTACCGCCTTCAAGTCGTTCAGGACCTGGCAGTAGTGGAGCTTCTCCGGTTCCACGGTGATTCCCGACTCCTCCTCGTACCTTCTCAGGAACTCCTCCTCGGGGAGAAGGTGGCACACCCAGTTGGTCGGTGGGGGTGACCGCCACAGCTGGCCAAGCACGTACGTCAGGTCCTCGTGGGGGTCCCCGATGTGCACCATCTCCCAGTCGAGGATCGCCCGGATCCTCTTGTCTCGGTACAGATAGTTGCCGCTCCGGTAATCGCCGTGGATGAGCCGGGGCGTGTCGTTTTCCGGCGCATTCGTCCTGAGCCAGTTGACCGCGAGGGTCACGAGAGGCTTGTTCCTGTGTCCGGCCCGGTCGATGACCGCCTCCCAATACTCGGTCTGGCAAAGGGCGGAGCCCTTGCCCCCTCCCGGGTCGCCCAGAAAATCGAGCCCTAGGGACCGCCAGTCGCAAGTGTGGATGCGAACCAGATGGGTGATGAAGTCTGCCGCCAGGCTTTCCCTTTCCCGATCGTCCCGGATCAGCCGATAATCCGGGTCCGCGCTCTGAATCAGGAAGTGGACCTCGCCGTCCACCTTTTCCATCGCGTAGAAGGGGCGCTCGAACACCGTGGGGTCAGGCTCGTACCAGTACGTTTCCGGTAGGGCAATGCCCGTGTCCTGAAGGGCGCTGAGGACCCGGTATTCGGTGGAAGCGTCGTAGGGCTCGAGCAACCCGCTGACGGGTTGCCGACGCAGAATGATGTTCTGTTGGACAGGGACACCGCTCTTCTTGTACTCCAGGGACAGGCTGAAGGTCTCCATGGACCAGCCTTCGGTGTTCTGCCACTCGTCCGTGATGTGGAGATGGGTTGCCTCCAGTTTCTCTGCCAGGTAGGAAGCCAGTCCGGGATGATCCGAGATCGCCATGACGTCTGCTCCGAACGTTTTGCGGCGGGGTGGGTGAATGCGGTTATAGCACGGCCGGAGAAGGTTGACAAATGAGGCCGTGGAACCAATGCTGCGGAAAGTTCCTCTAAATACATTTAACAAGCCGGACCAAGAACGACCGACGACCCCCGTAGAGGCCCGTGGTGCCGGGAGATAGGAATATGAGGAAGAGCATCTTGACTGCAGCGTGTCTGGCGATCGCGATCGTTTCCTGTGGCGGATCCGACCCTCCGGAGGAGGAGTCGACCAAGAAGACCATCGAGATGCAGTATGCGGCCAGAGGCCCCAACGACACGAGCCGCGCCTCCATTCCCGGGTACGTGCTCTTCTACCCGTCGGCTATGCAGGACGGTGAGCACCCAATCATCACCTGGGGAAACGGCACGTTCGCGATTCCGGCCTTTTATCAGGGCTTGCTGGATCACCTCGCCTCCTACGGATTCGTCGTAATCGCCTCAACAAGCACAATGACCGGCACGGGAGAGGAGATGCTCGAGGGGGTGGATTGGCTCTTCGAGGAGAACTCCCGGGAAGAGAGCATCTTCTTCAACAAGATCGACACGGACAACGTGGGCGCTACCGGTCATTCCCAGGGAGGCGGCGGCACGATCAATGCCGGGACCGACCCCAGGGTCACCTGCACCGCCCCGATCGAACCGATTCCGGGGAGAGTGCGGGAGCTGCAGGGACCCATGTTTCTGGTTGCAGGGTCCGATGACTCCTTCGTTCCCGCGCCATGGGTCACTGCGTCCACCTTCGACCGTGCCCTGGTTCCGACAGTCTATGGAATCGCCCAGGGCGCCACTCATTTCACACCTCTGGGTGATGCGGGGATGATGCGAGGGTATGTTACGGCCTGGTTCTGCGCGGTACTGCTCGGTCACGAAGAAGCCGAGGAGGCGTTCTTCGGGCAGGACGCGGACTGCGAGATATGCAACAACCCGGATTGGGTGACAGCACGAAAGAACCTTTAGCCCGCCGTCCAAGACTGCCCGCCGGAGGTCATCACGCGCAACCGGGGTCCTCGGCGCTGTCCGTCAGCCCGTCGCAGTCGTTGTCCAGGGCGTCGGAGCAGGTGGGGTCCCCGAGCGGTCCTTCGATCTCCCCCGGGTTGACGTTCGGGTCGGAATCGAGGCAGTCGTTCCCGCCGGGACATGCATCGCTTATGTAGCCGTCCGTGTCGCCGTCCAGAGCGGGCCCTCCCACACAGGAACCGTCGAAGCACGTGTCATTGGTCGTGCAGGGGTCCCCGTCGTCGCAAGAGGCCGTATTGCTGGAATAGGAACAATGTGAGTTGACGCAGTCGTCGTCGGTGCAGGGGTTGCCGTCGTCACAGTCTGACGGCAACGTGCAAGGGTCTGCGACGCAGTCCAGGTCCTCGGCATCGTCTGTCAGGCCGTCGCAGTCGTTGTCCAGACCGTCCGAGCAGTTTGGATCCCCCGGCGGTCCCTCGGTGGTTCCCGGGTTGACGTTCGGATCGGAATCGAGACAGTCGTCCCCGCCGGGACATGCATCGCTTATGTAGCCGTCCGTGTCGCCGTCCAGAGGGGGTCCGCCTATGCAGACCCCTCCCGAGCACGTGTCGTTCGTCGTGCAGGCATCCGCATCGTCGCACGGAAGGGTGTTGCCCGTGTGGGTGCAGCCGTAGGCGACGCAGTCGTCGTCGGTGCACGGATTGCCGTCATCGCAGTCCGTCGGCTGGGTGCACTGCTGGCACTGATTGTCGTCCACATCGACCAGGCCGTCGCAGTCGTTGTCCAGACCGTCGAGACAGATCGGTGCCCCATTCGGAGCTTCGACCACACCCGGATTCCGAGCCGGGTCCGTTTCGTCGCAATCGCCCCCGCCCAGGATGCCGGGAATGCTTCCTGACCACGCACTGCATTCCACGTAGCTGTCTCCATCCACGTCGGTCTCGTCCACCGGAACGACCGTGTCGCAGTCGTCGTCCAGACCGTTGCACCTCTCCAACGCACCCGGATGCACGCTCGGATCGCTGTCGTTGCAGTCGTTCCCCGCGCAGGGCGGCTCGCCGGAGAAGTAGCCGTCCTCATCGTCGTCGATCACGTCGATCAAGCCGTCGCAGTTGTCATCGATCCCGTTGCAGACCTCCACGGCCCTTGGGTTGACCATCGGGTCCAGGTCGTTGCAGTCGAGAAGAACGAGGAAAGGGCAGAGAACAGCCGGCCGGACGCCGTACCCGTCCCCGTCGATGTCCTCACAGTAGATCACCTCGGAAGGGGCCCAGGTGGGCTCCTGCCCCATGAGGAAGCCGGAGGACAACAGGATGATTCCCGTCCAGACGGCGAGTGTCTTGCGCGTCAACATGATGCCTACCTCCTGGTCTTGCCGGCTCGACGATCCGAGCCCTCAGGCAGGGGCGACCGGCGAGGGGACACCGGCCTGGATCCCATCGATTGCGATGTAAAAGTATTCTAACACATATTAAACAATTGCGGAAAGTGCTTTCTTCGTCGTCCGGACCTACCATCCGCCCCCCGTCTCCTCGGCCACCTCCTTGGCGATCCGCTCACCCTCGCGGCTGCTGCCCCAGAAGCTGTAAGGTGTTCTTGGAGAACGATATTTCAGGTAGAGGGCCGTGATGGCCCGCCGCAAGGCTTCCTCGTTGTCCGAGGCAACCGTGATCACCTCCTGGGTCATCTCCTCGATGGTCTTGTCCAGGGTTTCCTCCTGCATCAACCCATCTTGGAGCACCCGGTTGTCGATCCGCTCGAGAGAGGCCGTGACGCCGCTTGCCTCGGCGATACGGTCCAGATCCTCCTGCCGAATCTCTTCGAGAGGGTCGCCCGGGTAGTAGCGAAGGCGGGCGGTGTATGCTCCCATGGGATCGTCCCCCCTATGCAAGATAGCTCTTGTATTTCTTGACGCGGGCCTTACGTTCTTCCCGGGTCCGCAGGAAGTAGTCCTTCGAGGGCTTGATGTGGTAGGTGAAATGGTTGTAACCCACCTCCGGGTCGAATCGGTATTCCGCCAGGGCCTTCGGGTCGAAAGAGACGTCGATCTTTCCGTTCTGGATCGTGAGGGAACCGCGGACCCCGCAGGTCGGGCACTCGACCGCCTCCCGGTTCTGGAGGATCCGGATGTTCCGGTCCTGGCAGATCGGGCAGATGCCCGGTTCCGATCGATAGGTCGGGTCCTGGTCACGGACGGCCTGCACCAGTTCCCCGCCGATGCGGTGGGCCTTCTCGATCCCCGGCTCGTCGTGGACCGCTTCTCCCAGCCCCTGGACGTTGAAGGCGGCCCGGTGAATGACGTGGATCCCGAGGATGCCGAAGAAGATGTTCGGCTGCAGCATCGCATAGGGGATCCATCCCCGGGTCGCGTAGGGGACGAGCACCGACGCGTACTTGCCTCGAAACGTGCCCCGATGGGCCAGCACCCAGCCGCGGTCCAGGAGCTGCTTCAGGATGGCGGTCGATTCCAGGAAATAGCACGGGACACTCAGGAGCACCGCCTCCGACTCGCCGATCTTGGCCCAGATCTCCTTCACGCCGTCCTCGATGTGGCAGCCTTCGGCACGAAAGAGGCAGAGCCCGAATCCCTGACAGGCCTGAATCGCATAGTCTGTCAGCCGAATCATCTCCACTTCTGCGCCCGCCTCCTCGGCCCCCATCAGGGCTTCCTTCAGCAGGATGTCGGAGTTCCCGTTCCTCCGGTAGCTCCCGGTCATTCCCAGAATCTTCATTGCCGAGCCTCCTTTCCGCGCTGTTCGTCCAAACCCCGACGCAGGGACGCCCTATGAGTATGCGCATTCCAAATCTTCGGTGTCAATCCGCAGGGACGGAACGACAGGGAGGTGCCGAAGGCGGCCGTCGATTCCGGGGTGCTCATGTGCCACTACTCGAGCGGCGGCCCCGGAGGCGGCGGCTCCATCATGCCCGGTGGGGGGCCGCGGTGGTGGCCGCGGCGGTCGCGGTGGCGGCGGTGTTTCCATCTCTCGTGCCGCTCCTTCATCCTCGTCCGGAACTCATCGAACCGTTCCTGCTGTGCCGGCGAGAGGTGCTTCTTTATCTCCTCTGCGGACTCATCGAAGACGGTCTGCACCTCACTCCTGTGTCGCGTGTGAATCTTGTGAAACTTCTCGGCGGCACGGCTCGCGATCTGTTCGACTTCCTGCCTCTGCTCCCTGGTGAGATCCAGTTCCCGGGTGAGGCGGCGCATGAACAGGTTCCGGACGGCGGGGCGTTCTCTGGAGAAGACGCCGGTGATCTGGTGCCGCACATACATCCGCGTGCCGATGCTGCCGATGAGCACCCCGGAGACGAAGAGTACCAGGAGTCCGACCCATATCTTCCATTTTGCCATGACGTTCCCCTCGTTTCTCTATAACCCCAGCGCCTCGGTGGTGAGCAGACCGGAAGGATCATGGGTGAGCATGGCGAAGAGGTCCTGTTCCATCCCCGGGACGGCCGTGAGCAGATAGACCAGCAGGGCCACGGCGACGAGTCCGGTTGCCGTGGCACAGGGAAGGATCATCCTCCGGAATACCAGGGCCAAGGGCAGGCTCGCCTGCTTTTCAACCGTTTCCGCGTGTAAGCGTCGGACGCGGCGCATCACGCCCTCCCGCCACGCCGGCGAAAGCTCCGGCACGGGTTGCTCTCTGTGCGCCTTTGCGAGGACCTTCTCGATTCTGTCGAGCTGCTCTTTCTTCTCTTCCATGCCTGTGCCCCCTATCGGTCCGGAAGGACCTCTTCGAGGGTTTTCCGAAGCTTCTTGCGGGCTCGATGAGCGCGAATCTTTACCTTGGCAACGCTCCAACGCAAGAGTCTTGCCGCCTCTGCGGTCGTGTACTCTTCGAGATGAACCAGTGTGAGGACCGCCCTGTCCTCGGCGGACAGGCCCTCCATGGCCCAGCGGAGAACCCTGAGGGCCTCCGGGTTCCGTGACGGGTCGGAAGCTGCATGGGCGGATCCATCCACGAGGAGGCCCTGGATCCAATCCGACTCTTCCTCCGAAATCGAGCCGATCGCCCTTTCCGACCGTCTGTAGTGTTGACGCCAGAAATCCTGGCAACAACGCACGGCGATGGTGGCGAGCCAGTGCTTGAAGTGCGTCTTCCCCCGGAACGTTTCGAGGGACCGGTAGGCCCGCAGAAAGGTCTCTTGCGCGATCTCCTCGATTCGGTCCCGTGGAACGTTTTTAGCGGCGATGGCAGCCACATAGCCCTGGTATCGCTCCATGAGGGTTTCAAAGGCGTTGACATTTCCGTCGAGTACCTGTCGGATGACCTGTGCGTCGCTGCCTTCGTTTTGCACTTCGTCCATCACAGTGAAGGGCTCCAGGGTCCAGAGGCACCGTAGACAGCGGCCCGGCCGTCGCCTGCCGGGCCGCTCCGAGAATGCAATGGGCTACGGGGACGGTTGTGCGTGCGTCTCGATCCATTCGTCCAGGAAGGACCTCCGATTTTCCATCCGGTGTCTGCGCTTCTGGTGCCGCGAGGCTTTGTTCTCTTCCAGGGAGGCCTTCTGCTCCGGCGTCAGGATTCCCTTCAATTCTGCAACAAGCTTGGCCCCGTGTACAGCCATCTCCTCGCCTGCAGCGGCTACCCCGCTGAAGGCTGCTCGAACGGCCCGCTCATCCAGTGGCTCGGCCTCCACAGCGGTCCGGAGTGCGTCCATGGCCCGCCGAAGGTCCTCGCGCAGCTCCGTGCCGTCGTCCCGGTATTTCGACAGGATCAGCGCGGACTGGTGTTTCTGCTCCTCCGTGAGGTCGAGGCGGATCAGGGCCCGCAGCAGGCCCTCGCCGAAGTGGGCGCCCGGCCCGCCCATTCCGTGCATTCCATGTCCCGCCATTGCATAGGCGGTTCCGGAAAGGACGGCCATTGTCACCGTAGCGATGAGCAGCTTCTTCATTCTTCCTTCCTCCCTTGTAGATGGTTGACGATTCGAATGTTGGGTGATCGGTCCGAGGCCTCAAAGGTTACGTCGCTCCACGGGCGCGTCCGGTTGCACGGGCCCGTGGAAAGGGATGCCGGCTCGGTCTCCCGTGCCCTTGACGGGGGCGGAGCAGGCGCTTAGACTTGCTCTAATCCAACCCGCAGCCGAGGAAAGACGTATGAGCACAGAAGAAGAGATCATTCCTGTCAGGTCGGCCCATGTTTTCGATGAGGCATCCCTTGCCGGGTACCTCGCGGAACACCTGGAGGGGTTCGAAGGCCCTCTGACGGTCCAGCAGTTCGGACAGGGCCAGTCCAATCCGACTTTTCTGCTGACCTCCGGTGACCGGGAGTGGGTCCTTCGCAAGAAGCCTCCGGGGAAGCTGCTCCCCTCCGCCCACGCGGTGGACCGGGAATATCGAGTGATCAGTGCGCTTCGGGACACGGACGTCCCGGTCCCGGAGGCCTGTCTGCTGTGCGAGGACGATTCGGTGATCGGCACGGCCTTCTATGTCATGAAGCGGGCCGTGGGAAGGATCTTCCGGAACCCTTCCATGCCGGAGGTCGCGCGTCCGGAGGAGCGGGGGGCCGTCTTCGATGCAATGAACGATGCCCTGGTGAAGCTCCACAAGGTGGACGTGAAGGCGGTGGGGCTGGAGGACTTCGGCAAGTCGGGCAACTACATGGCGAGACAGGTGGACCGCTGGACCCGGCAGTACGAGGCCTCGAAGACGGACGATATCGAAAGCATGGACAACCTGATCCGTTGGCTGAACGACAACATCCCGGACGACGAGACCACCACCATCGTCCATGGCGACTATCGCCTCGAGAACATGGTCATACACCCTTCCGAGCCACGGGTGGTCGCCATCCTCGACTGGGAGCTTTGCACGCTCGGGCACCCTCTGGCGGACCTTGCCTACAACTGCATGCTCTACCACTTCCCGGCCGGCTCGGGCACGAACCTGGGCCTGGCCGGTCTGGATCTCGAGGCCCTCGGGATTCCCTCCGAGGAAGACTATGTGGACGCGTACTGCCGGCGTATGGGCCACGGCCCCATACCGAACTGGAGCTTTTTCCTCGCTTTCAGTATCTTCCGAGTGGCCGCCATCGTGCAGGGCGTGTACAAGAGAGGGCTCGACGGAATCGCGAGCTCTGCCAAGGCGGAATCCTTCGGTATCTATGTGAGGTTCCTCTCGGATACGGGCTGGCAGATCGCCTCCGGCGGCTGACACCCCTCTTGGAGGCTCCTTTCCGTCCCTACGTGAATCGATTCGAGGAGGTACCATTGGAAAAAGTGCTCGTGATCGGTGCAGGCTTCATGGGAGCAGGCATCGCCCAGGTGTGTGCCCAGTCGGGCTGCCGGGTCTTTCTGTCCGACAACGATTCGAAAGCCCTGGACCGATCCATGGGGGGAATCAAGTGGTCGGTGGAGAAACTGGCCGGGAAGGGGTTGGTGAAGGAATCGCCCGAGACCGTGCTCGACCGAATTCGCCCGGAACAGGGCCTGGCCAGGGCGGCCGAGGCGGAGTGGGTGGTCGAGGCGGTGTTCGAAGAGGAGGACTTGAAGAAGGAGATTTTCGAAGAACTGGACCGCCTGGCGCCGGCCGAGACGCCTCTGGCGAGCAACACCTCATCGATTCCGATCACCCGGCTCGCCGCTGCGACGCAGCGGCCGGAAAGGGTGCTCGGGCTGCACTTCTTCGGTCCGGTCCCGTTCATGGCACTCGTGGAAGTCGTCAAGGGTGGGGAGACGTCGGAGGCGGTTTTTGAGCGCGGCGTATCCTTTGTTCGGTCTCTCGGCAAGTGGCCTCTTCCCGTGCGCAGAGACATCCCGGGGTTCGTGATCAATCGCATCCTCTTCGCCGCGTTCCGGGAGTGTACGGAGTTGGTCGAGGAGGGCATTGCCAGCCCCGAGAACGTGGACACGGGCATGCGGCTGGGCCTGGGCTGGAACATCGGCCCCTTCGAGATCGCTGACAATGCAGGCCTCGACACGTTCTTCCGGGTCGGCCGGGCCATGAAGGCACTCGGGGAAGACCGCCTCGTCCCGAGTCTTGATCTGGTGGAAGGGATGGTCAACGAGGGGCGTCTGGGAAGGAAGGTCGCCAAAGGTTTTTACCGGTACACCAGAGAAGGAAAACGGCTTCCCTGGGACTCGGAAGACGAACGGGGCCCATGAGAAGCCTCTTGCCGGAGGTGGAAGGAAGAGACCATGAACATCCTCGCCTTGAATGGAAGCCCGAGGAGGAAGAAGAGCAACACGAACCGCATCCTGCTTCCCTTTCTCGAAGGGGCCCGGGAAGCAGGCGCCGAAGTGGATCTCGTGTATCTCTACGACAAAGAGATCAAGCCTTGCCTCGGCTGCTATGCCTGCTGGCTCAAGACGCCGGGAGCGTGCTGCCAGAAAGATGACATGAACGAACTGCTTCCTGCCATGGATGGCGCGGATGTGATCGTCTATGCGACGCCCCTGTACGTCTTCGGAATGACCGCGCAGATGAAGCTGCTTCTCGACCGGATCATCCCGTCCGCAGAGCCTTTCATCGAGCTGGACGACCAGGGGCACTGCTCACATCCGGCCCGGGAAAGGAAGCAGGACAGGGGGATGGTGGTGGTGTCCAACTGCGGGTTTCACGAGCTGGACAATTTCGACGAAATGATGGCCCATTTCCGGGTCATCGCCCGCCACGGCAAGACGGAATGGTTGGGCGCGCTGCTCCGTCCCGAGGGCGAGTTCCTGGAAATGGCCGAAAAGCTGATGCCGGAGAAGGCGGAGGCCGTCTATCAGGCCGCCCGGGAAGCGGGCGGGCAGCTGGTGCAAGACGGCCGGGTATCCCCCGAGACCGAACAAGCCGTGGCGGCGGAGCTGCTCACCAAGGAGCAGTTCGTCGAGGGCGCCAACGCCTATTTCAAGAGCATGGTCGATCAGGCGACTACGGGCTAGTCCGCCACCTCGACGATCATCTCGATTTCCACGGCAATGTTGAAGGGCAGGGCGTTCATCCCCACCGCCGACCGGGCGTGCTTTCCGCTTTCCCCGAAGACCTCCACCAGGAGATCCGAAGCGCCGTTGATCACCTGGGGCTGGTCCATGAAGGACGCGTCGCAGTTGACCATCCCGAGGAGCTTCACGACCCTGCTCACCTTGTCGAGGCTGCCGATCAGGTCTTTCAGGGATCCGAGAAGCCCGATGGCGACGATCTTCGCCGCCTCGTAGCCCTGCTCGACCGTCAGATCCCCGCCCACCTTGCCCGTGACGATCCCGTCCTTGCCGACGGGGCCGTGCCCGGACAAAAAAACCAGATTCCCGGTACGGACAGCGGAAACGTAATTGCCGACCGGTGCTGCAGAGGCCGGAAGCTCCAGCCCCAGCTCTTTCACTCTCGCCTCAGCGCTCATGGGAAACCTCCGTCAGTGTACCTTTCGCTGTTCTCCCTTCCAGTACTTCTCACGCACCTTGCGGCGCAGGACCTTCCCGACGGCCGTGAGCGGCAGCTCGGGAACGAACGTGACCGATTTCGGAGCCTTGTACTTGGCCTTCTTTTCCTTGCAGAACCGGATCAGCTCGGATTCGTCGAGATGAGCTCCATCCTTCAGCACCACCTCCGCGTGAACCGCCTCGCCCCAGTGCGGATCGGGGATGCCCACCACAGCGGACATGAGCACGGCCGGATGGCCGTTCAACGCCGCCTCCACTTCCACAGGATAGACATTGAAGCCTCCGCTGATGATCAGGTCCTTCTTCCTGTCCACGATGTAGACATAACCCTTCTCATCCGTGGTTCCCACGTCACCCGATTTCCAGTAGCCGTCCTGGAACTCGGCAGCGGTCTGTTCCGGGTTCCTGTAATAGCCCTTGATAATTCCGGCGGTCCGAATCCAGATCTCGCCTGTCTCGCCCGTGGGCACCTCCCCTCCTTGTTCATCGGCGATCCGGATCTCCACCCCGGCCAGCGGAGAGCCTGCGGATCCGAGGCGGATCGCCTCCTCCTCCGAGGTCACGAGGTGCTCCGCTTTTCCGAGCACGATGACCGGGGGGACGGCCTCGGTGGCGCCGTAGACCTGGACGAAGACGTTGCCGAACTTGGTCTGCAGGCCCTTGAGCTTCTCCACGCTCATCGGCGAAGCGCCGTAGAAGACCAGATCCAGGCTTGAAAGGTCATACTGTTTCTCCACCTCGAACTCCAGGAAACGGTAGAGCAGGGTGGGGACCATGAAGGTGGACGTGACCTTTTCGTCCTGGATGGACATGCAGAACTGGTGCAGATCAGGAAGGTTCAAGGTCAGCTGGGTGCCGCCCTTGAAATAGATCGGCAGCACGAACATGCCGCTTGCATGGCTCAGCGGCGTGATGTGAAGGTGCCGGATCTCCTGTCCCACCAGATTCTCCGGGTGGGAGTGGACCTGATTCATGGCTGCCAGGAAGTTGCCCAGGGTGTACATGGCGCACTTCCCCTTGCCCGTAGTCCCGCCCGTGAACCGGTACACCAGGATGTCTTCGTCCCGATCGTGAACGACATTCGTCTCCGCATCCGATACGCCCTCGAGCAGTTCCCACAGGCAACGGACCCCCTCGATCTCCCTGTCCAGAGGATCCATGCAGATGATCTCCACGCCCCGTGCGCGGAGGGCATCGTAATAGGTGTCCAGGAGTGCATTCTCCATGAACATGAGCCGCGGGTTCACGTGATCGATCTGCCACAGGTGCTCCTCATAGGAATCACGGTAATTGAGCCATGCCCCTCCGGGCTCGGCCTTGTAGATCCACGGGAGGAGCAGGCCCACATTGTCGTTTTCCAGGAGGCCGGCGTAGATGTCCCCTCGAACCATCCCACAGCGGTCCCTGAGCATGTTGCAGATACGGTTCGTCAGACGGTGCAGCTCCATGAACGTGAACCGTCTGCCCCGGTCGATGTTGACCAGAACTTCCTTGTCTGCGAATTGTCTGGCCACTTGTAGGAGCATGGTCCCGAAGTTGACCTTCACGGTTTCCTCCCCTGATCTGCGCTGTCCTTGCCCCGCTCGAATGTGTAAAGGTATTTCTGAGACACAACACTATAAGCGATGCTTGCCCGACACCACCTCCTGATACAGTTCCTCGGTCAGGGGCTCGTACGCAATCGCCTCGGGCAGGAGCACGTACAGCGGGTCGGCCACCACCTTCGGGTCGAAACCCTCGTCCCGGAGAACCTTCTTCTTGATCTTGTGGGTTCCCGTTGTTTCGAATGCCTGCTTGAAACGAACGAACTTCGGCGCCGCGTAGGAGGGCAGGGCCGTGCGCACGGTCTCCGCCAGGGCCTTCAGGTCGAACGCCTCCACGGTCGTACTGGGAATGATGGCCACCATGCCGGCGCGGCCGTCCGTTCCCGGGATCCGGACGCCGTACACGGTCGACTCCTCGACCTGATCCAGGCTGTTCACCACCTTTTCCACCTCGGAGGTCGACACGTTCTCCCCCTTCCAGCGGAAGGTGTCGCCGAGTCGGTCCGCGAACTGGATGTGCCTGTAACCCTGGTTCAGGACCAGGTCCCCGCTGTTGAACCAGACATCCCCTTTCTCGAAGACGTCACGGAAGATCTTCCGCTCCGTCTCCTCTTTCTCGGTGTAGCCGCTGAAGGGCATGGACTCGGATATCTCCGCCAGGAGCAGACCGCTTCCCCCGGGGGCCACCTTGTTCATGAACCCGTCCCCGCCCCGAAACGGTTCGTCCGCCTCCAGGTCATACTCGACGATCGCATAGGGCGTCAGGCACGTGCCGACCGTGCAGTCCACGTTCAGGATGTTGGAGAAGATCAGAGGGGCTTCGGCGGCCCCGTAGAGCTCGTATGCCTTCGAGATACCGAACCTCTCCTTGAAGGCCTTCCAGATGTCGGGCCGCAGCCCGTTGCCGACCATCATCTCGATCGGGTTGTCACGATCGTGCGGCCGGGGCGGCTGGTTCATCAGGTAGCGGCACACCTCCCCCACGTAGATGAAGGCGTTCGCGTTGAACTTGCGGGTGTCCTCCCAGAACTGGCTCGCGGAAAAGCGCTGCCGGATGGCAAGGGCCGTGCCGCAGCCCGCGGCCGCCCCCCAGGCAACGTGCAGGCCGTTCGTGTGGCAGAAGGGCAGAGGGCAGTAGTAGACATCCTCCGGCTTGAGGTTCATGACGATCCTTCCGAACCAGTACATGCCGCTGAACCAGCGCCGGTGGGTCTGAACCGAGGCCTTGGGCAGTCCCGTGGTTCCGGAGGTGAACACATAGGCGAAGGGATCACCGAGCTCGATCCCGCCGGTGGTGTCCGGGTTGCTCGTGGGTTGGTCCCGGATCGCCTCCTCAAGGTTCTCGTATCCGTCCGGGGCCGCGACCCGACCGGTTTCCGGCTGGTAGCAGAGCCGGTCTTCGCCGCCAAGCTGGCATTCCTCCTTGATTTCCTCGAAGGCCTCCAGCAGTTCCTCGCCCACGATGAAGGTGTTGCCCCGTGTCAGGCGGATGCTGTAGAGAAGAACCTTGCCCCGGAGGTTCGGGTTGATCAGAGATGCGACCGCACCGAGCTTCGACAACGCCCCGATGATCATCAGCAACTCGGGCCGGTTGTCCACAAGGACGAGAGCGACGTCTCCCCTGGCCACCCCCCGGGATACGAGGAAATGGGCGTGCTGATTGATTCTGCTGTTGAATTCCCTGTGGGTGAGCCGGACATCCTCGTACAGGATCGCAGTGTGGTCAGGGTACTTCTCCGCGTTCCCTTCGAGGGTGGTCCCCATCGACATGGGGCTGTCGTTCCGAAAGCCCAGAATCCCTCGCATGGTCTTCAGGATCGATGGAATTCGCCAGGAAAGGGACAGAAGCCCCGGCAAGATATCGGTGAGCTTGAGGACTGCGCCCGGTCCCGGTTTCTCCTGGTCGCCCATGGTTCCCCCCTTATCCGTGGTTACGTGTTCTGGAATGTAGGAGGGTTCAAGAGTCCTTGTCAAGCTCCTTTTCCTCTCCCCCTTGGTTCTCCTGCTGCGCCGGATGTATACTGGTGTCCCTTCAGCCAACCGGGGGGACGGCCCCCGTTCGGAGGTGGAGATGAACGAAAAACAGTATCTCGAGGATCTGGAAAGACTCTGGGCGAAGAACTGGCCGGCCGGCCTGCCCCGGCAGGTCGACTACCCTCTGGGCGAGATTCCCCTGTGGGAGTACCTGCGGAAGCGGGCCCGGCTGCACCCGGACAGGCCGGTGATCATCTTCTACGGCCGGGAAATCACCTTCGGAGAGCTCGATGCCTGGAGCGACCGGTTCGCCTCTTTCCTCGCGGCCCGGGGCCTGGGGAAAGGCGACCGGGTAGCCGTACTGATGGCGAACTGCCCCCAGTTCCTGATCGCCTTCTACGGAATCCTGAAGGCAGGGTGCATTCACGTACCCGTGAATCCGCTCTTCAAGGAGCACGAGTTCCTCTACGAGATGAACGACGCCGAACCGAGGCTCATGGTGGCCCTGGACCTGCTCTTTCCCCTGATCGAGGCGACACGGGACCGTACGACCCTCGAGACGGTGGTCATCACGAGGCTTTCCGATTTCATCCCGGCGGACCCTTTGATTCCCGTTCCGGACATCGCCGGGCTGCCGGCCACGGAATGTCCCGGCACGCTCGACCTGACGGACGTGCTCGAGGACTACGGTCCGGAACCCCCTGACCTGGAGATCGGGCTGGACGATGTGGCCGCCCTGAACTACACAGGGGGCACGACGGGTATGCCCAAAGGGTGCGAACACACCCACAGAGACATGCTCTACACGGCAGCCTCCATCCATACCTTCACGACCGGCGGGCAAGCGGGCCCAGGGGATGCATTTCTGACGTACCTGCCCATCTTCTGGATCGCCGGCGAGAATGCGGGCGTCCTGTTCCCCGTGCTGGGCGGGATCACCGAGATCCTGCTCGCCCGCTGGGATCCCGTGGCGGCCATGAAGGCGATCGACCACTACAGGGCGACATCGATCGTGGGCCTCGTGGACAACATGGTCGAACTGATGGAGCATCCGGGGGTGGGCGGGTTCGATCTCACGTCCCTGCGCGTCACGCTCGGGGTCTCCTTTGTCAAGAAGCTGAACGTGGACTATCGACGCCGCTGGAAAGAGCTGACCGGCAGCGAAATACGGGAAGCCGGCTACGGCATGACGGAAACCCACACGAACGACACCTTCACGACCGGATTGCAGTCCGACGATATGGACCTGAAGTCCAGGCCCCTCTTTGCGGGCCTGCCGATTCCCGGCACGCAGTTCAAGATCGTTGATTTCGATACAGGCGAATTGCTGCCCCACGGCAAGGAGGGGGAGATGGTGATCCGCACCCCTTCTCTTTTCAAGGCCTACTGGAACAAGACCGAGGCGGATCGCGACCCGTCCGGGGACGGCTGGTTCCACACCGGGGATATCGGAATGATCGACGAAGAAGGGTTCATCCACTACCTGGGCCGGAACAAGGAGATGCTCAAGGTGAAGGGGATGAGCGTCTTCCCCGCGGAGATCGAGACCCTCCTGGGGCAGCACCCCGCGGTCGCAGGCAGCGGAGTCATCGGCCGGGACGACCCGGTCAAAGGTCAGGTTCCGGTCGCCTTCATCATACTCGCCCCCGGATACGAAGGTCGGATCGGCGAAGAGGACCTGACCGGCTGGTGCAGAGAGAACATGGCCGGCTACAAGGTGCCCGAGATCCGGATTCTCCATCAGCTTCCGATGACGGCGACCGGTAAGGTGATGAAGGAGGAGCTCGAGAAGGAACTCGGCTGAAGGCCCCTCTCCCGGTCTGTCCATCTTGTATCTTCCCTGTCAATCTCCATGACAGGCCTCCCGTTCCCGGCCGACGGCCGTCGCCCGGCAGAACCTCCACTTTACAGCAGGTTATCCGTCCCGCTTCCCGTTGGCACGGCTGTTGCTGCGTTCTGCGCGCAACAGGGAAAACAGAGAAGGAGGGAAGGATCATGAGGAGCAACGGAAACGCAATTCGCAGGCACGAGGTGTTCACCCCTCACCTGGACCTTGGGGCGATCCGGGACTGGGTGAGAAGCAGACTCACGGCGGAGAGAATCGCGGAAGCCGGCATGGTCGCCGCCACGGTGGTGGTCGTGTGCTATCTCGGCGCCGTACTCTACAAGGGCATCCAGGCGTACTCGATCACCGGCTTCTAGATCTACCCACTCCCCGGCCGCGCCTTTTCCCGGAGAACGGGCTGCGGGAGGGACAGAATGCGAAAAGCGCAATGACTAAGGCCCGGGATCCGTTCGCGGGTAGAGTCCGCAGATAGAGCCGGGAAGACGGTTTTCAGGTATATGGTACGCCAAGAGGAAACCTGATCAAAACCGCCTCACATGGTAGACGAAGCAGATGTCGGAATCGTTCTACATGGTTCGATTTCTCAGGCTCTCCTTCGTCGGTTGTCTCGATCTTCTAACTCAGTACGCTTCCCTCATGGGACATAACCGTTCTCCCTGGCCTTCACCACGTAGTCAGGCGGCGACCACCAGAGGTCCAGGC
>CAYZMM010000034.1:0-66178 GCA_964479535.1 uncultured Thermodesulfobacteriota bacterium | reverse complement strand
AAGAACATCGGGAAAGCTATATCTTTGGGCGTTAACGTGTCGCTGTAGTATTAGTACTCGATGTCATAAATACGATCGCATTCGGAGGCCGATCCATCCCGACAGGCTGCGTTGCTCGTCGGTTAAATACTCCCGGTATTCGCCCTCCTCGCGCCTTGCCTCTCGGGCGCCTCGGCCTCCTCGATACGTGACCGTATTTATGACATCGAGTACTTAGTGCTCGATTTGCCAGCAGCAGGAGCTCATGAGACGTGAACGGTAATCCCGTGTTCGGAGACTCCGTTGTTTCCGTACCCCAGCACATTCCAGTCGGCATTCATCGGCTGCTTTCGCCCTCTCGCATCCGTAGCGCGGGAGAGGATCCTGTAGGTCCCTTTCTCGTCGGCCTCCCAGAGGTGTTGCCAGCGCCGCCACGCGAATCGCTCGAAAGGCCCTGTGAATTCGGCCGCTGCCCACGTGCTCCCGTTGTCGACGGATACCTCCACGCTGTCGATCTCGACCTCACCGGCATAGGCGGCTCCGGATATGGCTACCCGTCCGACCGGGACGACCTCGTTCATCGGGGGCCGGGTGATGATGGACTTCACGGAAATGCCGGTGACCACCCGGCCCGACTCGGGTTTCTCCCCCTCGCCGAAGACGCGGTAGACCTTGTCCATGAAGAACCCTTCGTACGGCTCCTCCGAAACCGTAATCTTCGAGAGCCACTTGACGCAATTTGCGCCCGTCCAGCCCAGGGCGAGCGCCCGTAGCGGGTATCCATGCTCGACCGGAAGGGGTTCGCCGTTCATCTCATGGGCGAGCAGGGTGGATTCCATGGCTTTCGTCACCGGAATGCTGCGGATGAATCGGACGCCCTTCGACCCCAGGGGAGTATCGAAACCCTCGCACGTGACATGGCCGGCATTCGGCTTGAGCACGGCCCGGTTGAGGAGGTCCCGGAGCCACACGCCGCCCCACACGGCGTTTCCCACGCCCCCGATGGTCCACGGGTTGCCGGATGCTTTCCTCTTCAAGAGAGAACGGCCGTTGCCCGAGCATTCGAGGGTGTTCGAGACAGTGGCCTTCGGCATGCGCAGGATCTGTTCCAAGTCGAAGCTCAAGGGGTTCTCCACGAGCCCTTCCACGGTAAGCCGCCATTCGGAGAGGGCGATCGGCTCTTCCGGAATCGCCCCCTGGTTGCGGCGGAAGAACACGGCGTTGGGGGTTATCCAGGACTGCATATACTCTGTCGGCGTCTCCGCATTCAACGGGCGTTCACTCATGACACGCAGCTTCTTCTTCACAGTTGTCTTCTCCTCCCTGGGATTCTCGTAAGGACCACGTGCTCCCCTTTGCACAATACCCGGTTTGGTGCCAGGACGGGAAGCTCAAAATGAAGGATCTTCGATTCGACCGATTTCCGCGGAAACCGGTGGCTGTCCCCAATTTGTAAGTGTCTTGAAAACCAGCTTTCTCGCCCGGATTGACAAAAAGCAAAGATACCGCTACATTTACAACGACCATCGTACATTCCGCAAGTCGTAGCAAGTTCCCTTTCGAAAGAGGCGCCTCTTTTGCGTGATTCCCGCGCCAAGGTCGTGAACGATCTGCTGCACCTGGTTCAGTTCGGGTTGCGAATCGACAGGCTCTACGACACCTCCGAGCCGTTGAAGAAGATCACGCCGGTTGAGCTTCACGTCTTGAAGCTCGTCTGCGAGCGTCCCGATCTCATCCTCAGGGAGATCCGTGAGGAGCTGGGCATCCCACAGAGCACCCTGACCAGCGCGATCGACCGTCTCGAGAATAAGGGCCTTGTCCGGCGTGTGATCTGTGACCGGGATCGTCGCTCCTTCGTCCCGGAAGTGACCGATGCGGGCCGAAGCGTTCAGGAAGAGCACGACAGGATCGACGAGCAGGTGGCGGCCAGGCTGCTCGGCCTTCTGGACAGCGAGGAGGAGCGCGAGTCCTTTGTCCGGATGCTCACCAAGATCTCCAGCAAGCTTGCCTGAAGAGGAGAAGCCATGGTTGAGAATCAAGGTTCCCTTTCCGGCGCCCAAATACTCGCAGCCTGCCTCGAACGCGCCGGCGTGGAGCGGATCTACGGGATCGTGGGCACCTCGAACATCGCCTTTGTCAACGCCCTGTACGACAAGAGGGACAAGATCCGGTACGTGTCGGCCCGGCACGAGCAGGTCGCCGCGAGCATGGCGGACGCTGAGGGCCGGCTCACCGGCAGGCCGGGCGTCTGCCTGACCCACTCCGGGCCGGGCACCCTGAACGCCACGATGAGCATGGCGAACGCGTACAAGGACTGCTCTCCCATGATTCTCATCTCCGGTACGGTCCGTTCCGCGCTCAAGGGATCGGACGGACTGATCGAGGCGGACCACGGCAAGGTGATCGAACCGGTCTCCAAGGGTACCTTCCAGGTCATGGACCTGGCCGAGCTGCCGGCCGTCTTCTCGTCCGCCTACCGCCTTGCCATGACCCCGGCAAAGGGGCCGGTCCTGATCGAGGTCCCGGAGAACCTCTGGCAGACCGAGGCGAAGGCGGACCTGGATGCGATGGATCTCACGGCCCCGTCCGTTCGCGCCGTGGACCCGGCCGAGGTGGAGGGGCTGGTTCAGGCCTTCCGGGATGCGGAACGGCCGTTACTGCTTGCCGGTGGGGGCGTCTTCGAGGCGGACGCGGCATCCCTTGTCCAGCGGTTGGCCGAGGAGGCGAACGTCCGGGTGGTCACCACGGGAAACGGCCGCGGGGCGATCCCGGAGTCCCATGACCTCTGCCTGGGGCGTGTCGGTTTCTTCGGCAACCCGGTGGCGGACCAGGCGATCGGTCGGGCGGACCTGATCCTCGGGCTTGGCTGTTGTCTCTCGGACCTCATCACGTGGGAATACACGGCCGAGATCCCGGGCAGGGTGGTCATCTTGAATGCCGACCCGGAGGCGGCTCTGCTCCAGCCCGAGTCCTACCCCGTGGATCTCCGGTTCGTGGGAGCGGACGTCGGGCCGTTCCTGCAGGAGTTCCTGCGGCGTCTAGACGAAGAGCCGGTGAGGAAGTCGGATGCGTGCATGGACTCGATCCTGCCGGTGAAGGAGCAATGGGAGGCACAGCTCGGCGCGGCGGTCTCCTCGGACAAGACCCCGCTCTCGGCGGGGCGGGTGGTGCGGGCCCTGTCCGATCTCGCGCCGAAGAACGCGGTGTTCACGGGCGGCGCAGGGCTCAGCACCCTGTATGTGAACTGCTTCACCCGAATCGAGAGCCCCAGATCCTTCTTCGCGCCGAACAACTTCGGGGCCATGGGATTCGGGTTTCCGGCCCTGCTCGCCTCCGGGATCATCGCGCCGGATCGAACCTGCCTCTGCATCCTCGGTGACGGTGATTTCATGATGACCCTCCAGGACATCGAGACGGCCGTCCGTGAGGGGGTGAAGGGCGTCGTGCTCATTCTGAACGACAATGCCTACCGGGCGCTTCGTTACAGCCAGCAGATCCTCTACGAGGGGAGGATCTACGGAACGGAGCACTCGAATCCGGACTTCGTCAAGCTGGCCGAAGCCTTCGGGGCCGCCGGCTACGTGATCGAGACGCCCGACCGGATCGTGCCCGTGCTCGAGGCGGCGCTGGGCTGCGGGAAGCTGGCGATCGTGGATGCGCGAATCGACCCGGAGGACCCTGCCCCGGCGAACATCGAGGCGATCCTGAAGATGCGCGGCCTTGCCGGATGACGGGAAGGCATGGAGCGATGCCGCCCCCTGGCGGCAGCAATCTCACGGAGGTTTGGAGATGAGCCGGCACTGGGTCCTTCGAGGAAAGGACAAGGAGTATTTCGAGCTTGCCGAGGGGATGGAGGTCATCTGCAACCCCCTTCCCACGGACAGGTCGCCCGATCGTCCGGTGGCCGAGATGGTGAACGATTCCCTGTCCGGCCCGGTCGGCACTGCTCCTCTGGAGGACAGGCTCGACCCGTCGTCCCGGGTGGTGATCCTCATCGATGACGGCACGCGCCCCACGCCTCAGCACGAGATCCTGCCGCCCCTGCTCCGGCGAATCCGTGACAAAGGCGTGCCGGACGATCAGGTGGACATCGTCGTGGCCCTGGGCACGCATTTCCCCATGAGCGATGAAGCCATCTCCGAACGGGTCGGGCGGGAGATCTTCGAGACCTACCGGGTCCGGAACCACGACCCGCACGCTGCCGACCAGGTGCGGATCTGTGCGTTGCGCGACGGTTTCCCCGTGAAGGTGAATCCCACCTTCGCTTCCGCGGATGTGAAGATCGGGATCAGCTCGGTCCTGCCCCATCCCTTCAATGGATTCGGCGGCGGGCCGAAGATCGTCATGCCCGGCGTGGTCGACTACGAAGCCATTTGCCGCCATCATGCCACCACCATGCCGAAGGGCGGCGTCGTGGGCAACACCACGTCGAACCTGTTCCACGACGAGACCGCTCGGATCGGTCTTGCCTCCGGGCTCGATCTCTCGATCAACTGCGTTCTCAACTCCCGGGAGGAGGTGGTGGCGGTCGTCTCCGGCCATGTGCTCGAGGCCCACAGCTCGGGAATCGAGAAGTGCCGGCGGGCTTACGGCGTGGAGATGTCCCAGGAAGCGGACCTGGCCATCCTCTCCGGCTACCCGTACGACATGTTCCCCCATGTGCTGAAGCCGATCCCCATGGCCTTTCTTGCGACCCGGACGATGGGCCACGCGATCCTCGTCGCGGATGTCCCTGCCGGAATCCCGGATCCGATCCTCGACCTGATCCAGTCGGTTCTGGAGCGGGATCCCCTGGACATCCTCGAAGAGTACGCAAGAGGCCGGCTGATCATCCCCGGAGGCCCGATCGACATGAACCTGTCGTTCCCGGGCCTGGCCTTGTGTATGCGGAGGCTGAATGTCACAATGGTCTCGAACGATGTTTCCCCGGAGGAGGCGGGCAAGATCGGTTTCGGCCACGCACCCACGATTCAGGATGCCCTCGCCCTCCTTCCCGATGAGGTGCACAGGGCCAGGGTGGCCATCTTTCCGGCCGGGGGAATCAGCCTGCCCCTGAGAGAAAAGGCCTATTTCTGATCCGGGGGCAGCAGGACGGCCATCCGCTTCGTTGAGCTGCCCTTTGACCGTGACGCATGATGAGCGAGGGATACGATGAGCAACCCTTCCCTTTTCATACCGTGTATGGTGGATCTGTTCCTGCCTGAGATCGGAGAGGCATGTCTCCAGGTGCTCCGAAAGCTGGGTCTCGACCCGGTTTACCACCCGGAGCAGACCTGTTGCGGCCAGCCGGCGGTTCACGCGGGGTACGTCGGGAAGGCGAAGGAGTCGGCCAAGCGCTTCATCGAGTTGTTCGGAGAGGACGAGGCCGTGGTCTGCCCTTCCGGATCCTGCGTGTGTACGGTCAAGGACCGTTATCCGGAGCTTCTCCAGGACGAGCCGGAATGGCTCGGCCGGGCGGAGGCCCTTGCCCCGAGGGTCTACGAGTTCTCCCAGTATCTGGTGGACGTCCTGGAGGTGGAAGATGTGGGAGGCACCTTCGAAGGAAAGGTCGCCTATCACGAATCCTGCCGCGTCCTGCGCGGACTGGGGGTTTCACGGCAACCGAAGAAACTCATCGAGGCCGTGAAGGGGGGAGAGCTCGTCACCATGCAGGGGGCCGAGGTCTGCTGCGGGTTCGGGGGGGAGTTCTCGACGAATTATCCGGAGATATCCGAGGCCCTGGTGAGCGAAAAGGCGGCGAACTACATCGCGAGCGGTGCGGACATCCTGGTCGCGTGTGATCCGGGGTGTCTCATCAATATCGGAGGGTACCTCCACCGGCATCATCCGGGGAAAGAGGCCGTACACATCGCCAGCTTTCTGGCGGAAGCCATACAGGGTGGGAACCGATGAAGATCAAGTCCGAGCAGTTCCGGCAAGTGGCCAGGGAAGAGCTCAAGACGAGGCACACCCGTGCCCATCTGGACGTTCTCGGGCTCATCATCAAGCAGATTCGGGAGGCGTCGATGGGGACGTTTCCCGATCCGGCGGCGGCCATGGACCTAGGGCGTGCGATCCGCGCCGAGTCCGTGGAGAGACTGCCGGAGCTTCTGGAGGAGTTCGAGAAGAAGGCGACCGCCAACGGGGCCGTGGTGCACTGGGCCCGGGACGGGCAGGAGGCGAATCAGATCATCCTGGATCTCGCCCGGGAGCGGGAGGTGAAACGCATCACCAAGGGCAAGTCCATGGTGACCGAGGAAACCGGGCTCAATGAGGTCCTCATCCAGAACGGCCTGGAGGTGTTCGAGACCGATCTGGGGGAGTTCATCATCCAGCTCCTCGAAAGGCCTCCCTTTCATATCCAGGGCCCGGCCGCGAATATCCCGGTTCAGGAAATCTGCGATCTCTTCCTCGACAAGGGCATCATGAAGGAGCCGACCCTGGAGCCGGTGGAGCTGGGCCACGCAGCAAGGGTCTTCCTCAGGGACAGGTTTCATCATGTGGAAATGGGGATCACCGGCGTCAACTTCGCCGTGGCGGAGACGGGCACGATCCTCAACGTGGAGAATGAGGGAAACATCCGCCTCACCAAGTCGTCTCCGCCCATTCAGGTCTCGGTCATGTCCCTGGAGAAGGTCGTGCCCACCATGCAGGACGCCATGCACATGCTCCGGCTCCTGTGCAGGAACTGCACGGGGCAGAAGATCGGCTCCTACGTCTCCCTGGACAACGGCCCGAACAGGGGCGACGAGCTGGACGGTCCCCGGGAGCTACATATCGTCATTCTCGACAACGGTCGCTCCACCTTTTACCGTGATCCGCAGGCACGTGAAGTCCTGCGCTGCATCCGTTGCGGCGCGTGCATGCTCGAATGCCCCGTGTACGGGAAGATCGGGGGATATCCTTACGGCTGGGCCTATTCGGGCCCCATGGGCCAGGTCCTGAATCCGCTGATGATCGGACGGGAGAGAACACAGGATCTGTACAGGGCCTGTACGCTCTGCGGGGTCTGCAAGGCGGCCTGCCCGGCCGGTATCGATCATCCGAAGATGTTTCTCCGGTACAGGGCGCAGGATGTGGAGGGGGATCCAAGAAACAATGCAACGCGCAGGCCCTGGCAGGAAGCGGCGTTCATGGAGATGTTCACGTGGGCCACGAAGCGTCGATGGCGATGGGACCTGGGCATCCGAGCGATGCGACCCTTTGTCAACCGGCATGTGGAAGAGGGCTTCATCCGAGGCCTGAAGGGTCCCCTCGCGGGATGGTTCGAAAGCCGGGATTTCCCCGCCATGGCGAAGAAGACCTTCCGCGACCGCATGAAGGAGAAATAGCGGACAGATGGAATAAAGGGGTCTGACCCCTTTTCGCGCCCTTACGAGGAGGGATGGATGTCAAAAACGGTGAGGAACGATATTCTGGACAGGCTCAGGGCGGCCCCGCCCGCAGAGCCCCCTCCGAGGCCGGTGATGCCGCCCCTGAACGAGCTGGCCCTGAACCGGGAAGAGGTGGTCGAGAAGCTGGTGGAAACCCTGTCCGCCATCGGGTGCGCCGTTCATCGAGTCCCTGGCTCTCAGGAGGCCCTGGACAAGCTGTCGGAAATCGCCGCTGCCGAGGGGCTGACCCGGGTGCTGGTCTCGGAGGACGATGTGATTGCACCGCTGGACCTGCCCGAATGGGGAAAGAAGAGCAACATCGAGGTGGTCATCCCGAGGGATTGCCCCGACCGGGAGACGTTCAAGAAGGTCGCCTTCGAAGAGGCGCAGGCGGGGATCACGGGCGTTGATTTTGCCGTGGCTGAATCCGGCACCCTCTGCCTGGTCCACGACGAGAAGCAGCCGCGACTGGTTTCCCTTGCCCCGCTCCGGCACATCGCCGTCGTTCCCGTTGACAGGATCCGACCGGTTTATGAGAGCGTCACGAGCGAACTCTTCGAAAAGGGACGTACGGGGCCAACCCACGTCTCCTTCATCTCCGGTGCAAGCATGACGGGTGACATTCAAGCGACCCTGTTCACCGGCATGCACGGGCCCAAGACGGTCTCCGTCATCCTGGTAGAACGATAAGGGGGGACGTTGAAAAAGTGCCTGTCTGAGGCTGTTGAAAAAGTCCCATCTGCGGCGTTCGGCTTCATCCCTCGTCGTTCAACGTACGGTAAGTACGCCTCACTCCTCGGGATTTCGCCTGCCTTGCATCTGGAACTTTTTGAACAGCCTCCTAAGTTGCGACTACGGAGATCCCTGCCACGAGCAGAATCGCGAACACCACGACCCGGAAATGGTGTTCGTTCACCCGGTCGTGAAGCCTTTCTCCCATCACCGTTCCGATGGCCACGGTCGGCGCCAGCCAAGCCCAGAACTTCAGGTTGTGCAAGGTGAGCAGTCCGGTTGCGAGGTAGGAAAGCGTGAGGATACCGTTCGTCAGAAGCCAGAGAGCAGAGAGTGTGCTTCTGAAACCGCCCTTGTGCAGGTGCAGCCTGCTCACGGCATAGACGACGAGAGGGCCGCCCGAAGCGAACAACCCCTGTGTGATGCCCGCGGCGAAGACCGCGGTCCCGTACTGAAGTCTCGTCAGCGCCTTGATGGTTCCCGGACTCCGCAGAAGGCCGTACAGTTCGCGGCTGCAGAGAAGTGCAACGAGCAGGCCGAAGACCCTCTTGAGCGTCGTTCCGTGAACGAACTGGAAGATGCCGATGCCGACCAGCAGGCCGACCCCCATGAACGGGAGGATCCGGCGGAACAGGAGTTCCCGATTCACGTCGTGCCGGTACTTGCCCACGATGTAGATGTTCACGAGGAGGTCGGCCGGCACCAGTGTGGGGAGAAGGAATTCGATCGGATAGAGATGGGATCCCAGGGTCACGGCGATGATAATGCTTCCGAAGCCGGTCATCGCCTGAGTGACGTAAGCCATCAGCACAATGAGCGTAAGAGCGACGATACCGGTATCCATGGGAGACATTGTTTCTGAGGGACCGGGGTCAGGTCGCCGCCGCCAGCCCTCCGCAACCCTGTTACCAAGACCGTTCTGGTGGAGCGGGTGGGCCTGACCCCTGATCCCTGGCCCCCAACCAGCATCGACGCCCGTGCTCAGATCACTTGAGCCTTTCTGACGAGCCGCGTGAACAGGGTGGGGGACAAACGTTTCAAGTACGTCCCGATGATCGGTCTTCCGGTTCCGACGAGCACCTGGTGCTTTCCCTTTGCCACGGCCTCCACGATCGCCTCGGCGCAGGCTTCCGGGGTCATGCCGGCCTCGATCAACGGGTCCATCTTCCCGTATTTGTCTCCGTCCCCTGCCAGGGCCTGATAGGAGATGTTCGTGCGCACCTGGGCCGGACAGACGAGCGTGACCCGGATGTTGTCTTCCCAGAGTTCCACCCGCAGGGTGTCGAAGAAGCCGTGGAGGGCGTGCTTGGCCGCGCAATAGGCGGTCCGATAGGGGACCTGAAGCAATCCCGCCAGGCTCGTGGTTACGACGATGTGCCCTGCCTTCCGCTCCAGCATGGAGGGCAGGACCGCCTTGGTCAGTGCCACATGCCCCAAGTAGTCGATGTCCATCACCCTGCGATCCACTTCCAGGGACGTGTCCTTGGCCAGAGAGCGGTGGCTGATGCCCCCGTTGTTGACCAGGATATCCACACGGCCGAAGCGACCCAGCACCTTCTCCGCCTTCGGCGCCAGGGCTTCCCACTCGGCCAGATCAAGGGGGAGGACCATGTGCTCCGCCTTGCTCGCGCATGCCTCTCTGACCTCCTCGAGCCGCTCCGGTTCGTTCGAGGACAGGACGAGCCTCGATCCCGCCTTGTCTAGCCGGTACGCGAGGGCCTCTCCGATCCCTGAGGAGGCGCCCGTAATCCAAACGACCTTGCCCTTGAAATGTTCCGCATGCTTCATTGCGCTATTCCTCTCTCATCCAGAAAAGCGGCTCCGGATTCGGTCCTCGCGACAAAGCCAGCCGTTCATTGATGACCGCCAGCGCCCGGTTCTTCGACAGTGCGTAGAGAAAGCTTCCCAGAACGATGCCCAGGAAGACCAATGCGGCCTTCCCGATTGCGACCATGAAGAATCCGAAGATCAACGTGTTCAGCAAGAGAATGGCCCCGCAGATCAACCGCAGGCCTCCACCGGAGAAGGGGATCGATGCTCTCTCGAACAGATCCGGATGCCGCTTGGGGAACACGAACCCGGACAGGGTGACGACGGAGATGGCGAGGATGAGTCCGAGGTTGAGCATGGAACCGAAGAACATGAGCGAAGGGATGCCCACGAGGGCGGCGACGCAGATCAGGTAGGCGGCGGTCAGCCCCCAGTGAGGTGTGCCGTACCTCCGGTTCACCCTTCCGAACAGCGCGGGCAGGAGGCCCTCCTGCGAAACCACAAGGAATCCTCTGGATATGAGCGTGAAGATGATGTTGATCGAAGTCGCGCATGCCACCAGGGCGCCGCCCACGATGAAGTAGGTCAGGGCGGGTCTGGGCATGAAGCGTTCGGCCACGCCGATCAGGGATTCGCCCGGGAGGTCGTCCAACTTCGCAACGCCTACCGTTGCGATTCCGATCAACACGTAGAGCACGACGGCCAGGGCGATGCCTGCGGGAAGTGCCTTGGCGAAATTCCTCCTCGCCTGCATGATCTCTCCACCGAGATCGATGACGAAGATGCCGCCCGCACTGAAGGTGAACAGGAGGCCTGCTGCAGCGAGCATGCCGCCCACCCCCTTCGGAAAGGGATTCGAGAAGTTCTGAACCTCGACGGCGGGCAGCCCGAGCAGGATGTAGAGAAGCAGGGCGGCAAGGAGCATGAAGAACAGGGCTGTCTGGATCGCGGCCGTCAGCCGGACGCCCATCAGGTTGATGACGTAGAAGGCCGTGAGCACGCCGACCCCCGTGACGATCGGGTCGAGGGGAAGGAGCGAGCTCAGGTACTTGCCGAACCCGAGAGCGAACAGAGGCTGTCCTCCGATGAGCATGCAGATCAGGAGGGTGAAGAGGCTGACCACGGCTACCCTTGGGCTGAAGAGCTGGGAGTAGCGATAGCTTGCGCTCGTGGTTGGGATGACCGAGGTGAGCGCTACGTAGGGAAAGATCGCAAGCAGGATCGGTATGGCGGAAACGATCATGGCCAGGGGGAGTGAAGGGCCGCTGAATCCGGCGGCGACCGTTGTCAGGGCGAACAGGGCCCCGCCGATGTTCAGGCCCACGCACATCGCCAACAGGCCAAGAAATCCTACGTGCTTCTTCAGAAGTTGCTCGTCGCCGCCTGTGGCCATCCTCTCTTCCCGCTACGCAAGATCGAGTGCCTTCTTCGCTTCCTCGACCGTCGTCGGCTCTCTGCCGATTTCCCTGGCCAGCCGAACCATGCGCTCGACGAGTTGCGCGTTGCTCTGCACCGGCTCCCCCTTGGCGTAGTAGATGGTGTCTTCCATTCCCGCCGGCCTCGAAAAAAAAAGGTGTCAGGAACCGTCCATCCGTTCCTGACACCTACCCTTCAATCGAGAGTATGGAGGAACACTCCGTTCAGTTTTTGGGCTTCGGCATGATGAAGTAGGCCAGCGATGGCAGCAGCAGAAGGGCGCCAAGCATGTTCGCGAGGAACATGAAGGAGAGCAGGAGCCCCATGTCCGCCTGGAACTTCAGGGCCGAGAAGACCCAGGTGCTCACCCCGATGGCCAGGGTCAGACCGGTTACGAGCACGGCCGCGCCGGTCGTCCGAAGCGTCTCCAGGTATGCCTCCTGCAGGTTCGACCCCTCCTTCATGGCAGTGGCGACACGGCTGAAGATGTAGATCCCGTAGTCGACACCGACGCCGACGCCCAGGGCGGCGACGGGCAGGGTGTTGGTCTTGAGGCCGATGCCAAGCAGGGCCATCAGCGCGTAGCAGAGGACCGAGACGATGCTGAGGGGTACGATGATGCAAAGGGTGATCCGCACCGAACGGAAGGTGATCAGGCAGAGGGTGACCACCGCCGCGTAAACATAGAGCAGGATCGGCACCTGTGTCGCCTCCACCACCTGGTTGGTGGCCGCCATGACGCCCACGTTCCCCGTGGCGAGGCGGAACCTGTGCCGTTCGGAATCGTTCTTCTCGGCGAATTCTTCGATTACATCGATCACCCGGTTGATCGTGCCCGCCTTGTGATCCTCGGTGAAGATCATGACGGGCATGGCGCTGCAGTTGCCGTTCAGCAGGCCGGTGGAAGTCTCGATGGGCGTGACGGACTGCACCATGGTAATCGACTTGCGCGGCAGGACGCGCCACTGGAGGTTCCCCTCGTTCCAGCCCGCGTTGATGACCTTGACGACCTGAGGCATGGAAATGGTGGACTGCACCCCCGGCGCGTTGGTCACCCGCCACTGGAAACGGTCGATCGTGGACATGACATCGTATTCGATACAACCGTTCGGAACCGTTTCGGCGATGACGGTGAGGATGTCCACGCCGATGGAGAACTTGTCCACGATCATCGCCGCGTCCTGATTGTAGCGGGAGTCGGAGCGCAGCTCCGGTACGCCCGCATGCAGGTCGCCGATCCTCATGTCCGGGGCCTTGTACATTCCGAAGGCAAGCAAGATCGCCGCGACGCCGATGATGATGAGGGCCGGCTTGGTCTGTGTGACCTTGGCCATGCCCGTCCAGAGCTTCTCTCTTCCCTCTGCAGCACGGACCATCCGTTCCCGGCACCCCTCCTTCAGGTTCATGAAGGAGAGCAAGACGGGCAACAGGATCAGGTTCGTCAGGATGATCACCAGCACCCCGAGGCTCGCAGTCAGGGCCAGCTCCTGGATCATGCGGATTTCGATGAGAAGGATCGTCAGGAACCCGATCGTGTCCGTGATCAGGGCGACCCCGCCGGGGATGACGAGGCGCCGGAAGGCTCCCCTTGCAGCATCCAGAGCGCCCGAACCCTGCTGAATCTCCGAGGAGACGCCGTTGACCATCTGGACGCCGTGCGAGACCCCGATGGCGAAGACCAGGAAAGGCACCAGGATGGACATGGGATCGATGCCGAAGCCGAGGAGCCGCAGAATGCCCAGATCCCAGATGACCGCGATCACCGAGCAGGTGAGGGCCAGGAGGGTGAGCCGTTGCGAACGGGTGAACAGGTAGACCAGGGCCCACGTCACGAGGAAGGCCACGCCGAAGAACATGATCACGCCCGCGGCGCCCTCCGCAATGTCGCCCACCATCTTGGCAAAGCCGATGATGTGGATATCCACGTCCTCGTCTTCGTACTTGGCGCGGATGGTCTCCTCCATGGCCCGTGCGACCTTCATGTAGTCGAGCTTCTCGCCCGTCTTCGGGTCGATCTCCACGAGCTGGGCGGTTACCATGGCGGCCGTGAAGTCGTTCGCCACGAGCCGCCCCACGATGCCTGCCTTGAGGATGTTCTCGCGCACGATCTCCAGCCACTCGGGCGTGGGTTTGAACTCGGCCGGGATCACGTTGCCGCCGGCAAACCCTCCCTCCACGATCTCGGTGAACCGCACGTTCGGCGTGTAGAGGGACTGCACCGTGCTCTTGTTCACGCCCGGCAGAAAGAAGACCGCGTTGCTGACCTTCTCGAATCTCTTGAAGAATTCCGGCGTGAAGATGTCGCCCTTCTTGGTCCGGGCCGCGATCAGGATGCGGTTGGCCCCTCCGAACTGCTCCCGGTACTCGAGGAAGGTCTTCATGTACGGATGCTTGAGTGGCAGGAGTTTCTCGAACCCGGCGTCGATCTTGATCTGGGTCACCTGGTAGCACATGACCAGGGTGATGAGGCCGAATAGGATCAGCACCACTTTCCTGTTGGAGAACACCAAGCCTTCGATTGCAGAGACTGCTCTTTCCCTCATGGCTCCCCGCCCAAGAACTCTGTAAGGAGTGGAAACGCTTTGATGTCTACAAGCTCTCTACCCGGTGAATGCCCCCCTCACCGACCAGAAGCACCCCGCCGGATTTCATTTCGATCAGGGATGCGATGCCCAGCCGGTCGGGGCGGTTGGCCATCTCGAAGCTCTTGCCGCCGTCCTTGCTGATCAGGAGCGTTCCGCTCAGGCCCGCGATGACCACTCTGCCGTCCGACAGCTGACACCCGACCTGCAGGCCGGCGGTCCTGTCGACGACGATCTCCTCCCAGGACTCGCCCTGGTCGACGGAACGGAAGATCTTCCCGCTCATGCCGAAGATCAGGAGCGTGCCGTTCTCCAAGGTCGCAGCACCGAAGTAGGTGCCTCCGTAAGGCGTCTCGAGGGCCTCCCAGTTTTTTCCCCGGTCCCGGGACCGGAAGACCGTGCCGAACTCCCCGGGCACGAACAAGGTTCCGTCCGGTGCCTCCACGAGCTTGTACCAGTGCCGCTCCTCTTCGTCCACGTCGCGCTGTTCCCAGGTCTGTCCCCCGTCGTTCGTCTCGACCACGTAACCGTAGGCCCCGACCGCGAAACCGTGTTTGGAGTTCTCGAACCAGATGTCGAAGAGGGGACATGCCGCCTCCGGGTCCCAGTGCTGCCGCTCCCAGGTCGTTCCTCCGTCGCTCGTGTGGAGGATGACCGAGTCGTGGCCGGCCGCCCAGGCCTGCTCGCCGTCGAGTGCGGTCACGGCGTTGAGCATGCTCCGGGTGGGCACGCGGCACTGCACCCAGGTGGCCCCCGCGTCTTCGGAGACGAGGATGTGCCCGCGGTCCCCGACCGCATAGATCCGGCCGTCCGCCTCGGCGACGTCCAGCAGAAGGGACTTGGGGGCAAGCCGGGCCATCTCGGCCCATTTGATTTCGTCCTGCCCCTCCTCCGCGCGGGAGACGGGGAGAAAGACGGAGAACAGAAGAAGGGCGGCAGCGGAAAGGGCGACTGCCGAAGCCGCCCGGCGCGAGGCCGGGCGGACGAATGACGATCCTCCATGTGGCTTCATAAACGGCTCCTCCACCGATCCGAACCCGCTGTCCGCTCGCGCCTAGCGACGTCCCATCCTGCGTACCTGTGCAGGGGTGAACATGTCCACGTCATACTCCTTGTCGAAGCTCCACATCTCTCCCTCGTTGGTCATGCCGAGGGCCACGTAGCGGCCGTTCTGGATGTCGTAGACGATCTCTGCGGTCTGGCCCACGAGCGGCTGGTCGTAGTAGTTGATCAGGTGCCCTTCCTGGACCCGCCAGATCTCCAGGCGGGCGTCGTAGCAGTCCACCACGCTGATATTCCAGCTGTCCTCGTCGATGTAGAAGACCCGCTTCTTGTAGATGTGCCGCGTCCCTTCTTTCAGGTTCGCCTCCACGACCCATACACGGTGGAGCTCGTAACGGGTCAGGTCCTGGTTGATGTGGCCCGCCTGAATGATCTCGCTGTACTTCACATTGCCGCTGTGCAGCTTGTACGCGTTGTAGGGGATGTAGTGCTCCTTCTTGCCCACGAGCGTCCAGTCGTACCGGTCCGGCGCTCCGTTGAACATGTCGAGCTGGTCGGATGTCCGCTGGCCGTCCGAAGCGGTTCCCGGGTTGTCGTAAGCGATGTTGGGCGCCAGCCGGACCCGGCGCTGGCCCGGGTTGTAGGTCCAGGCCTTTCGGGGCTCCTTGATCTGGTCGAGGGTCTCGTGGACCAGGAGGATCTGGCCGGCCAGACGAGCCGGGGCGATCACCTCCTGCAGGAAGAGGATCAGCCGGTTGTTGATGGTCTCGATGGTCGCGCCTTTGGCCGAATAGGGGAACATGATCTGTTCCTGGACCGTGATCACCGTGTACTGCCCACCCGACGTGGGCGCCACGGACGCGTAGGTCCGGAACAGCGTGTCGTTCCGGAATCGCATCAGGTGGTTCCACATGCACTCCAGCCCCACCTGCGGAATCGGGAAGGGGACCGATTCGGCGGCATTGAGCACGCCGTTTCCGCCCTCCGCCATCACGGCGGTGGTGGCGTTCTTGAGGGCGAACTCGTAGTACCGCTGCGGGTAGGAGGCGGTGCGCCGGGACTTGTAGACATTCATCTTGTAGGTGTTCGGGTAGCGCTGGAACACGGCGAGCTGGCCCGGGGAGAGGTTGTCCGCATACTCCGACGCGTTCGCCGCGGTGATCGTGAACAGGACCTTGTCCTGCGGGTACGGATCGATGTGCCGATCACCCTCCTTGTAGCCTGCCGGCCACTCGGTGATGCCCCCTTCCCAGGACGGGATCGTCCCGTCCTCGTTCCCCTTCGGGTTCGCCCCCAGGGGCGTCAGCGTTCCGTCCTTGAGCTTCTGCGCTTCCTCGGCCGAGACCTTCGCCTCGACGGGACCGGCTGCCAGAAGAACAGCCAGGATGAACATACAGGCGGAAATCCACGTGATGGTCTTGTACATGTTTCTGTCTCCTCTCGTTCTGTTTCCGTGTTCGCTCGGTCCGCTAGAAGGCGATGCTGGTGCTCACGGACACGAAGTCGCGGTCGTGGATCTGGTTGTGTTGACCTGCGCCCATGTACATCTGATACGCGATGGACGCCTTCATGAAGTTGAGATAATCGAAACGCAGGGCAAAGGCCGCTTGCTTCCTTCCTTCGACGAAGTTGCTGATCGGCGCGGGCGTGGTCCCCTCCACGTCGTGGAACCACACGAACAGGGGCTGGACGGTGATCGGTCCGATGGCATTGAAGAAATCGAGACGGGTCACGATGCGGTAGCCCCATGAGAAGGGGTCCGCGAACCCGCCGTCCGTGGTGTAGGGCTGGACCCCGGCCCCACTGAAGAAGCTGTTTCCGCTCGTGAAGGTGCCGGGCCCTTCGTACCGGAGCTGGGACTTCTCCTCCATGTCGAAGAACCAGGTGGCGCCCAGCTCACAGAGAAAGACGATCTGGTCCGTGCCGAAGGTCGGGCCCCACACCTTCGTGATCGTGGCCTGGGCCTGGAGCATGTCCTTCCGCTTCCAGCCCCTCAGGTACTCGTTGAAGCCGACAGGGCCCTGGTCCTGGATGAGCTGGCTCTGGCCGAAGATGACCGATCCTTCGGGAAGGCCCCGGAGAGCGACCAGGGTCGGGTCGAGGGGCGAGTAGGCCCCGAAGAGCAGTTCCACGTCGTCGACCTGGATCGGCTGTCCCAGCCGGCCGGAGACCTCGCCCTGGAAGGCGATCCCGTAGGGCATCTGGGTGTTCATGCTGACGCCCACGATGTCGATGTCCTCCGGGAACTCCCGGAAGTAGCCGCCCGTGCTCGCATAGTCCCCGTTGATCAATCCCCACAGGATGAGATCGAGGGTGTCTTCGGGCGGGGCGTTGCCCGTCACACCGCTCAGGACCGGCCTTCGGCTGTGGATGTGTTCCCAGTAGAGGCCGAACTCGGAGCCCCCGCGCAGCCAGTCCGCGAAATAGCGCAGAGCGATACCTCCCTGACCCATGTTCTGCGCCTCTTTGTCCGCCAGCTTGTAGATCTGGCTGCCGAAGGGGGGGCGGCTCCCTATGGCCTGATCCGGCATGTCGGTCGGGCCGTAGGGCGGCGCCAGGCCGAACCCGAGCATCACCTTGTACGCCCCCGGGCCCACGTGGTCGGCCGTGGAGAAGTAGGTGCCCATCGGCTCGATCTCGGTGTTGTCCCAGTAGAACTGATAGAAGCCCTCCAGAGAGAGGGTGCCCGTCAAGTCGGTGCTGAAGCTGATCATCGGAACCGGGGTCAACGCCTCCTTCAGCTCCGCCCCGGCCGCGCGCAGCGCCTGCACGTCGACCGGGTTGATGCTGTTGATTCCGGACTGGATGAACGTGCTCTCTCCCCAGCTCAGCACCTGGTTTCCGATCCGGATCGTCAGGGGGCGATTGAAGACCTCGTAGTCGGCGACCACGTACGCATCGAGGAGGGTGATGTTCAGCCCCGCCCGCCGCTGGGCCTGGTCGGTGAACCCGATGAACCTCGGGTTGAACTTCATGATCGCCCAGTCGTAGAAGTAGTAGAACCGGCCGAAGAACCCGTAGTTGTTCCAGGACCAGCTTCCCTCGTGCAGCACCTTCAGGTTGAGGGAGTAGACGTCCCACTGATCGAAATTCAGGTTTCCGTTGTCGCCGTTCGCGCTCGCCTGCTGGCCGCCGTTCGTCTGCGCCACCAGGGCCGGGTCCCGCTCCTCGACCCGTATCGAGACGCCGACGGAGACCGTGGTGTCGAGTGACCCTTCGAGCGGACCGATGTTGGCTTCGATGGCCAGGGCCGTCGGCGTGATCGGTGGCCCGGCCACGCCGAGGGCGATGAGCATCGCCATGGCGAACGGGAAGAGCGGCCTGCTTGCCAAAAACCATCGTTGCCGAGATTTCGTGGCAGTCTTGATCTCCATCTTTCCCCCCTTCGAATTTCGGAGTTCAGTGAACTATGTGTCTCTCAGAGTCTCACCCTCGAGAAAGCCTTTGATTTCTCCTTTCGTCCGGTTCGGGTTGTGAAGAAAAGATGCCGCTATAACTCGAAGAAAGCAAGGGAACGGGTGCTTCGGGGAGTCCTATGGCGGGATGAACGGCTGGTGGGCGCGGCAACAGGCCGACCGTGCCAGAAGAGACTGGCCCCTTTCTTCCGGGGTGCTGGATGCCCTTTGCGCGCAAGGCCGAGTCGTTCCCTCTATCCATTGAAAAGGTACGCTGCGCACCGCCGACAGAACCGGAAGCGTGGCACGTATCCGGCCGGAATGCAACGACGGCTGACCGGGTAAATATAGAACACTTGTTTATCCGGATCGCCGTCTTTCACTTGATATAGCAGACTTCTCGACGGCCTGTCAACAAAGTTTTTACGCTATTCCGACGGATTGAATGAGGTATCGGGGGAAATAGGGGTTGTCATTGCATCGGGCCGTCTCGGGGCCCGCAAGGCGGTCGAACCGGGGATCCATCCGGGCGGGAGGCCAGGATTTCGCCGGTGCTCGTCCGAAGATTGTGCCACGTGAGACGCAGGGAGACGAGGGCGAGCGCCAGGCGGGCCTGCGCGGTGACCAGATCCCTCTGGGCCTCGTTCAGGCGAACCAGGGACCCCTGGCCGGCGGCGTACTCCTTTTCCACGAGGTCCCTGTTCCGCTGTACCAGGGACGCGTTCGATCGCTGAAGAAGGAGTTCCTGCTGGGCGGCCGTCACCTGCGCGATGGCCGTCCGCACCTCGGAGACCACGTTGTTCTTCACATTGGCCAGGTTCTTCTTCTCCTCGTCGCGCCTCGCCCTGGCCTCGCGGAGGCGGGCTGCGTCCAATCCTCCGGAGAAGAGGTTGTAGTAGAAGCCCAAGGCGATGGTGTCGCCCAGGTCGTCTTCCTCGAAGCTCGCGTCCCCCACGCGCTGCCCGTCGAGGGATGCGGAAAACGTGAAGGCGGGGAAGAAGGGGGCGCGGGCCGCGCCGATCTCCTGCTGCGCGCTCTCGACGGTGTGCCGGGCCTGAAGGAGGTCCGCCCGGTGCTCTCTCGCATAGGCGATCCGGGCCTCCGGGTCGGGCGGCTCGAGTTCCGCGGCGGTCTCCGGCTCGAGCCGTACCAGCTCCAGGCCGTCGGGGAAGTCGCTCTCAGGGATTCCCAGAAGCGCGGCGAGACCGAACATGGCCACCTCGTAGGAACGCTTCGCGCCGATCAGGTCCGACCTGGCGGCGTTCACCTGCACCTCGAAGTTGAGCACGTCGCTGAGTGAACCGGTACCGACCCTCTGTCGCGCCTTGGCGTCCTCTGCCTGCCTCCGGTTGAAATCTTCGCTCGCCTCCACGATGGCGATCTCCTCGCGGGCGAGCTGGGCCCGGTAGAAGCTGTTTGCCACGGCGGACAGGAGCAGGCGTCGGGCGTCTCTTTCAGCCTCCTGGATTCCTTGCTCTGCGGCCCTCGCGCTCGCGTTCGTGTACTTGCGCTCGAGCCCGTTGAAGAGAAGCCAGTTTGCCTCGAGACCGAAATTGAAGTAGTCCTCCGGGTCGTCGAGGGTGGGGGGCGTTCCGGGAATTCCGGCGCCGGATGGAAATCCGAGCAGGGAGCTTTGGGGCAGGCTGACACGCGAGTAGGAGGCGGTCGCTTCCAGTGTGGGCCAGTAGGCTGCGCGGGCCTGCTTGACCCGTTCCACAGCTTGCCGAACCCGGTCCCGGGCCGCGGCGATGGACGGGTTCTCCGCCAGGGCGATCCGCTGCGAGGTGGCGAGATCGAGCACGCGAGGCGACTGCCCGTTGGGCGGGCCTTCCGTCTTCGAAGGAGAACCTTCGCCCGCAAAGACCTTTTCGAGGCAGAGGAGCACTCCGATCGACAAAGAGAGGATCAAGAGGATTCGCTGCATGAGTCGTGGCCTCCTTCGAACGGATTCAGGGCGGTCTCAGTGCCAGGGCGTGGCCGGGCTCGGCACTGCCGGGGCCTCGTCGAGAGGGTCCGTCTTGCGCTCCCGTGCCGGTTCGACCGCTTCCCGCGAAGGCCACGCACCGCGCCGGACACGGTGAGCGAGCCGCCGTAGATCGTTCAGGATGACCAGCATGCTCGGAACGAGCACCAGAGTCAGCGTCGTGGCAAAAGCGACGCCCGCGGCAAGGGATATGGCCATGGGAATCAGAATCTGTGCCTGCATGTCCGTTTCCATGATGAGGGGGGTCAGTCCGCCGACCGTGCTGATGGTGGTAAGGAACACCGCCCGGAAACGGCGGGCCCCGCCCTGCTGGATCGCCTGAAAGAAGGACATTCCCTCTGCGTGGTTCTCGTTGATGCGCTCGATCATGACGATGGCGTCGTTGACCACCACGCCGGCCAGGGCCACCATGCCGAAGATGCTCATCATGGAGATGTGATACCCGAGCAGCAGGTGTCCCCACGTGGCCCCGATGAACCCGAAGGGCAAGGTGAACAGGATGACGAAGGGCTGTGCATACGAGCGGAACATGGTGGCGATGATCATGAACATGCCGAACACGGCAAGGGGGAAGCCCACGAGGAGGGAGCCGAAGGATTCGCGCATCTTCTTCTTTTCCCCCTGCACCGACACCCGAAGCCCGGGGTAGCGCTCCTCCAGTTCAGAGAAGTATCCCCGGGAGAGCTCTCCGATGATTTCATTTGCGTTCGCCTTCTGCGTGTCCACATCCGCACTGACCGCCACACGCCGGTACCCGTCGGTTCGGGTGATCGTTGCGTATCCGGGTGTGAACCGGACATCTGCGACCGAGAGAAGCGGAACTTCGTGCCCCCGGGCGGTGCGTATGCGCATCCGTTCGATCTCGGACAACCTGCTGCGTTCGTTCTCTGTGTAGCGAACCTTGACTCGAATGTCGTCGCGGCCTCTCTGGAGCCGAAGGGCCTCCTCGCCGTAGTAGCCGGCATAGACCTGTCGGGCGAGATCGTCCACCGTGATTCCCATGGCCCTCGCTTCCGGCTTCAGCTCGAGCCTCATCTCGTTCTTTCCAGGGACGAAGTCGGAGCGGACCTGCGTCGTGCCGTCGAACTGGCGGAGACGGCCCTTCATCTCGTCGGCAGCGGCCAGGATGCTCTCCATCTTCTGTCCCTGGAGCCAGATCTCGATGGGGGCCCCCGGCGGTCCGCCGCCGATGCCCTCGAGGGTGAGGGCCACGATGCCGGGGAGAGGCCCGATTTCTTTCTCCCAGCGCACCATGAGGTCGTTCGTGTGGATCCCGCGCTTCTCCGAATCGAGCAGCACGCACTGCACCGAGCCCACGTGAGGCCCGATGACCGGTATTTCCTGCAGGCTGGAGCCGACCAGGTAGTAGAGATGCTTGAGCAGGGGCTCTCCCGAGACGGTCGCCACTTCCTCGTTCAACCGCCTGGCCGCCTCCTGTATCTGCAGCAGGGCCTGCCGGGTGACCTCCGGGGGCGTTCCGCCCGGGAACTCCGCCGTGGCCGTCATGACGAACCCGTCGATGTCCGGAAAGACCTCGAATTTCAGGATGCCGCCCGCGAGGAGTCCCACGGTGATCAGCAGGATACCGACGGCAACGGAGAGCGATACGTAGCGCCACGTCAAGGTCTTCCTGAGGAAGGGGGCGTAGACCCTCGCCACGAACCACTCCATTCCCCGGCTCGTGGCCTGATGGAATCGGTCGATCCTGCGGGCAATGGGATTCCGTACGTGATTCTCCCGGTTCGGGTCGGGCAGGTTGTGCAGGTGGGCGGGCAGGAGGATCAGGCACTCCACCAGGGAGATCAGGAGGCAGGCGATGACGACGACGGGTAGGATCTGGATGAACTTGCCCATGATGCCGCCCACGTACGCCAGGGGCAGGAACGCGATGATCGTTGTCGTCACCGCCGCGAGGACCGGCAGGCCGACCTCCTTGACGCCCTCCACGGCGGCCTTCAGCGGGGGTTCGCCCTGTCTGCGGTGATAGAAGATCGACTCGCCCACCACGATCGCGTCGTCCACCACGATCCCGATGACCATGATCAACCCGAAGAGGGAGATCATGTTGATCGTTTCCCCCATGCCCCAGAGGATGGCAAGGGCGCCTGCAACCGAGATCGGCATTCCCATGCCGGCCCAGAAGCTGAGCCGGAAATCGAGGAAGACCCAGAGGAGGAAGAAGACCAGGGCAAGGCCGATCGCACCGTTCTTCACGAGGAGATTGATCCGGTCCTGGAGCATGTCCGAGGTGTCGATCAGGATCTTCATGCTCGACCCCTCGGGCAGGCGCTCCTGCTGGTCTCGCACGTACTCCCTCACCGCCTCGGAGATGGCCAGGGAGTCTTCCTCCTCGGTCTTGTAGACGATGAGCATGGCGGCACGCTCGTCATCGAGGGAGAGGTGGATCGGGTCCTCCGCAAATCCGTCTTTCACCGTGGCCAGACGGTCCAGGGTGATGATTTCCCCCTCGGGGCGTGCGAGCAGAACGATGGAGGAAAGCTCCTTGCCCGTGTATTTTCGGCCCATGGTGCGGACGCGGATCTCCTCACCGCGGGTGCGGATGGTTCCGCCGGCCAGGTTCAGGTTGCTCTGTCGAACCGCGGCCGAAACCTGGGCGAAGCTCAGTCCGTACTCGCGCAGCCGTTCCTCGGAGACCTCGATGGCGATCTCGTATTCCCGCACGCCGAAGCTCTCGACCTGTGAGACTTCCGGAAGCTGCTGGATCTCGTCCTTGACCCTTTCGGACCACTCCTTGAGCCGTCTCTCGTCCAGGGGTCCGGACAGGGCGAGAAACACGACCTCCTGCCGGATCAGCAACTCGTTGACGATCGGCTTCTCCGCATCCACAGGGAAGGTGGAGATCGAGTCGATCTTGCTCCGGACCCGCTCCAAGACCTCGTCCGGATCGTAGCCTTCCTTCACCTCCAGCAGTGCACTGCCCACGTCCTCCCGGGACGTGGTCGTGTACTGCTTGATGCCCTCCACGCCCTCGATTGCCTCTTCGATCTTCCGGCAGATGCCCTCCTCCACCTCTTCCGGGTCGGCTCCCGGATAGAGGACGGTGATCTGGATCATGTCCAGCGAGAACTGGGGAAAGGTCTCCCGCACCATGGAACCTGCAGCCAGCGCCCCTGCCAGGAGGAGGATGAGCAGGACGATGTTGGCGAAGACCGTGTTGCTGGCGAAGGAGGCGATGATCCGGGTCATGAATCGAGGTCCTCATCCTCTTCGAGGGAGAATTCGAGGAGGCTGTTTTCGAGCGGATCGATGAGCCGCGTCACGATGACGACGTCCCCGGGGCCGAGCCCGGCGGAGACGAAGGCCTCTTCGCCCTGGATGCGTTCCACTTCCACGGGAACCGTCTTCAGACGGTTCTCCCTCGAGACGTAGACGGTGTTCTCGAAGCTCACGGCCCAGCGGGGCACGCGATAGACCCCTCTCATCGTTCGGCCCGGAATCTCCACGGAGCAGAACATGCCCTCCACGAGGGGGAGTCTCTCCGTGTCTTCCGACAGAGCCTGCTGCGCCTCGATCCGGATCGCCACCGTGAGGGTGCGGGTCTGCTGATCGAACTTCACGACACGATGCAGTTGTCCGCGCCAGACATGGTCCTCCCGGTCCTCTGTCCAGCGAATCGTGCTCGTGACCGGCTCGAGATCGTTAAACCAGGCCGTCGCACCGTTGGCTCCCCCTCTGCGGAACCGAAGCCACCGCCGGGCGTCACGGCTGTTTAGGGGAACTTCGATCTCGAGGGTCGCGTCGTTCGCCAGCGTGAGCACACGCTGCCCCGGCACGACATACTGTCCCCTCTCGAGGGACACGAACTTCACACGGCCGTCGAAGGGCGCCCTGACTTCGCATCGCTCCAGATTCGCCTCGGCGGTGGCCTTGGCCGCCTCCGCAGCGGCCAGGCTGCTTTCCGCCTCCCGAATCCGGATCGGGTGGAGCAGGACCGATTGCTCGATCTGGCGGGCCAGGTCCGCGGCGTTGTTGGCGGCACGCTCTGCCGCGTCCACCCCGGAACGGGTTCCCACACTGTCCTTCTCGAAGAGCTCCCGGACGCGTTCGAACTCGGCCATGGCCAGGTCCCGGTTCCGCTCGATCGTCTTGAGCCGTTCGCGGTCGATGGCAACCTGCTTCTTCAGGCGGGCGATTCCGTTTTCCCACTGCCTGACCGTGGCGCGGGCGGAATCGCGGGCGGCCGCGTAGTCTCTCGAGTCGATCTTGAACAGGGTTTCGTCTTTGTGGATGTTTTCCCCCACCTCCAGACGAGGGTGGATCTCCACGATCTTCCCGGAAACCTCGGAGGCGATGGAGACCACGTCGAGGGCCTTCACTTCGCCGTATCCGGTGATGAAGACCGGCACATCCTCCTCTTCGACGCGAAGAGCGGCCACGCGAAGGGCCCTTTCCTGACGCTCCACTTCCGCCGGGGGTTTTCGCAGGCTGGCCAGGGCCAGCATTCCGATCATGCCGACGGCAATCACGACGGAGCAGATGACGATCCGCCGGAGGACTCTGCCGTCCGCTTTGCTCAGCTTCTCTTGTTCCATCCTATTCATGCCTTTTCGGGGGCGGTTTCCGACGATGCAGGCGGTGAGCCTCTTCCTGCACCTCTCTTACCCTTTTGAGCACCTGGCACCACATCCGCGCGGTCTTCGGTCCGATCCTCTCCACCAGATCGACGAAAGAACGGAGGATGGTTTCTTCCATGGAAGCGATCTTCTTCATCTCCTTCGGCGAAATGCTTACGAGCACCTTCCTCCGATCCTCCCGGCTCGGTTCGCGCAGGAGGAGGCCTTTGTCGACCAGCCGATCCACCATGGTGGAGGCGGAAGGGGGGGAGACACCCAGGGCGGCGGCAAGATCGCTCACGGTTACGGGTCCGCAGTCGTGAATGATGTGGACCGCGTGGAGCTGAGAAAGAGAGAGTTCCTCTTCGTGTGCGTTCCTTCCGTTCGCTTCCATGTGGCTCGCCTGAATCCGGATGATGCGGTCTCGAATCAACTTGCCCGTGCTGAAGATGAACCGGGCCTGCTCCAGGGCTTCTTTCTTCGGCATTCGAATGAACTCCCAGTGGGATTAGACGGCGGAAGATCTCCAAACGTGACACGGGAGCATGAAATTAGGCAGACAAAACATTTGCCGGATTAATCATTAGCTAGATTAAATGTACAGAAGCGAATCAAAGCTGTCAACGCCGTTGACTTTTGTCCCGATTTCAACGGAAACTTGCACATCATCGCTGCAGTAGCAGGGTGCTTTTTCCAGGGTGTAGCTCTGACCCCTACATGAGGAGGAGAGGATGACGCTGTACAATCCTGATGCGACCGAGGCGGCCCTGTCCATTCTGAGGAGCGGAGAGCCTTTCCAGTGGTATGTGGTCACCCTGCTTGCGCTATCGCTCTACGCCTATATCAACGAGATCAGCAAGAAGAACTGGAAGGTCGTGGCGGGAGGCCTTTCCCTGTACATGGTGCACTGGTCCGTGGAGATCATCAACGCGCTGATTCAACACTTCTCGGGCCACGCGCTCTGGACGGTGCCCACCGGCACCGCCTTTCTGATCCTGGTCGGTGTGGGGATCGAGATCAGCTTCATGTTTCCCGTCCTCGCGCTGGCCATGTGCAAGCTGATTCCGGAGGACCCGCACCGGAAGATTGCGGGGATCAACAACCGCCTTCTCCTTGCCCTGGTCAACGCGGCGGTCATCTCGTTCATCGAGATCTTCCTCGCCAAGACCCCGGCGTTCGTCTGGGTCTACCCCTGGTGGGGAGCGGTTCCGGTCTTCCTCACCGTCTACATCCCCTTCTTCCTCGCGGCCTTCTACTGCTACGACTGGAAGCCGGAAACCCAGAAGCGTTTCCTTCTCACCCTCGCGCTGGTGAATGCCGCGGCGCTCGTGCTTTTCGCCGGTGTGCTCGAGTGGATCTGAAGGGAGTGTGCCTTTGGAAGTGTTAGGGGTAGGGTGCTGCCCCCTGATCCCCGATCCCCGACCCTTCACCCCTGTCCAGCCGGTCTTCCCCGATTCGCACGACGGGCTCCTTCGGCATGATGAACCAGAGGGTGATGTAGACGAGGATTCCCCATCCGCCGAAGAAGGTGCCCAGGATGAAGGCCAGCCGGATGAGTGTCACGGAGACGCCGAACTGTGCGGCCAGCCCCATGCAAACGCCCGCAACGACCTTGTCCTTGCGGGACCGGTACCAGGAGCGGGTGACGGCGTCGGGCAGGGGGCTCGCGCTGATCATGCTCGCGCAATACCGGCACTTGATCGCCTCCGCCCGGATCTCCTCTGCGCAGTAAGGGCATTTCTTGGTGGCATGCGCTGCCATTTCTTCTCCTCTGTTTCTTCGATCGGTTGCAACCCTCAAGCGTCGGCCATGGCCGGCCGTCGTCCGCCCGGTCTCCTTACGATGGCGTCCAGAAGAGGAAGACTCGCGTAGCCGAGAGAAACCGCCATGGAAGCCCAGACCCCAAAGAGGCCGACAAGGTACACGGCGACCGTCCTGGGAAGCAGTGAAGAGGTCACCTCGTACAAGGCCCATCCCATCAGGGCATTGATCAGGATCACCAGAGGCAGGGACACGAGCCCTGCCAGGACGACGCGAAGCATTCCCGCGTGGATCGGAGTCGTCTCCGGGGAGGGTCTCGCAGGCAGTGCCCCCCACGTCCGCCCGAGCACGGACTGGACGAGCTCCTCGGTGGGTTCGAGCACTTCGTACCGATCCAGAAAGGGCTTCACGTCTCGCAGGGACTCGAAGAAGTCCGTGCATTCCGTGCAGGCGGCCAGGTGATCCCTGACAAAGGTATCGTGCAGCGCATCCCCTGGATCGGAAGCATCGAGAATCCGCTGTTCGCAGTTCGAACAGCCTTGCACGCCCTTGCTCGAACTCAAGATTCAACCTCCCCGATCTCCAGCTTCCTCCTTACGGCCCTCACCGCCTGGTGGAGCCTGCTCTTCACCGTACCTCTGGGGCAGCCGACGATTTCGGCGGCCTCCGCTTCCGGGACTCCGTGGTAATAGCGCAGCAGGAGCACTTCCTTCTGCTCGAGCGGCAACGTCTCGACCGCCCGCATCGCCTTCCTTGCGTCCACCTTCTCTTCCGTCTTCGTGTCCGAGCCCCTCTGCCCCGTCTCCTGAACGTACCGGCGATACCCGGATCGGACACGTTCCCTTCGCGCCAGGTCACGGCACAGGTTCAGGGCGATCTGAAAGAGCCAGGTCGTGAACCGCTTCTTCGGGTCGAACCGGTCGAGATTCGAAAAGGCCCTGATCCAGGTCTCCTGAAGAAGATCCTCGCAGTCGTCGCGATCCGGGTGATACCTCTGGATGAATGCGTACAGCCTTGGGCTGTGCGTTCGCACGAGAGCGGATGCCGCATCCCGGTCTCCTCTCGACGCCCGGGCAGCCAGGGTCGCATCGCTCCGATCCGTGTAGGGCCCCATGGCCCGTATGGTAGAAGATCATGGGCTCGATCTCAACGGGATTCGACGGTGTTCATGTCGCCCGGCTCGTCCACTTTGCGGCTTTCCGACCCGGCATTCCCGGCGCCGCCGACCTCCTCGTTGAAAGCCTTCTTGACGGCCCGGAAGAAACTGCGGGCCGACCGGATCCAGTGGCCTGCCTTCGGCTCCTCCCCCTCACCGAGCCCGGGCAGGATGGCCCACAGAATCAGGTAAAGAAGAATGCCGAAACCGTGGAAGAGCGTGAGCAGCACGAAGCACAGGCGGACCAGTGTGACGGGAATCTGATACCTGGCCGCGAGCCTTGTGCAGACCCCGAGGAACATCTTGCCCGAAGGCGCCTGGTTCGCGCCCGTCCCCTGTTCCGCGGGATCGAGAGCGGATCTGCAGTACCGGCATTTGACCGCTTCCGCGGGGATGTCTTCGCAGCAATAGGGGCACTTTCGGGTCTCCCCCTGCCCGGAGGCCGACGTTCGTTCGTCCATGTTCGTGTCCTCAGTTCGTTTCGGGTGGTCGATCCGTATCCTCTTCTTCAAAGGGTAGTACGCACGGGCCGGGGATCTGGTTCGAGGCAAAAGAAAAGAAGGCGAAAGGGAAAAGGGGAAGGGCGAAAGGGATGGATCAAGAATGGAAGGAGGGAATACCGAATGCTTCGTGCAATCTGCCTGCTAGGCGGGGGATTCTCCGGCGGTTTGTGCCTTCTTCGAGGGGACGACGATCTTCAGGTCGAGTGTTTGTTCGCTGTCGATCTGTGTGGTCACGGAGAGGCCGACCGACCGGAGAAGCCTGGACATCTCCTCCGCCCTCGGCATGACGGAGGGTTGGTTGACGCGGAGGATCACCTTCTTTCCCGGCGTGGCCCGGACCGCGAAAAGAAACTCCTCCACGATCCACCCGGAGGCCTCGAAGACCAGGTTCATCTCCAGTGCGAGGTAGCAGGATTCGAGGTCCCCCATCGTGCACTCGATGGCCACCCGCTCGCCCTTCTGAAGGGAAAGCGCCTCTTTCAGGGTGGTGACCTGTTCGTCCGAGAAGGTCCGGTTCTCTCTCTTTGCAAGTCCTCCCAGCAGTTCCTGTTCGATGTCCGGGTGTCCGCCGAAGGATTCCATCGAACCGACGGCCGGCCTCGAGGTTCGCTGGTGCGAGTAATAGAGGAGCGCCGAGATCCCGACGCCGAGGGCGACGAGGCAGAGGATGACGACCGCCGGGTAGCTGATTCGTCCGGAGGCGTTCCTGGGCGAGCCTGGGATGACCGCTTCCATCGCCGGTCCGTCATTACTTGAGTTTCGTCTGTAAATTCAGAATAATGCGAGTCCTCAGGATGTTTTAAATGGGATGGGTTGTCAACCAGCAGATCGTGGGTGCCCTCCCCAGGGGTACGCGAAACCGTTCCGCCTGGACCGAGGAGACAGGAAATGCCCCGCGTGCGGGTGGGTGACGTGGAACTTGCCTATCGTGTGCGGGGGTCCGGCGATCCGCTGGTTCTGATCGGCGGCTTCACCATGGTCAAGGAATCGTGGGGCCTTCAAGTGCGGGGCCTTGCGCGGCACTTCCGTGTGATCACGCCGGACAACCGGGGGGTGGGTGAAACCCGGATTCCGGCCGGACCCTTCCGGGTCGCGGACATGGCGGCCGACATCACGGGCCTGCTGGACGCCTTGAGCATCGATGCAGCCCATGTCTTCGGCGTCTCCATGGGCGGCCTCATCTCTCAGATCCTTGCCCTGGACCACCCTGCCCGTGTGCGGAAGGTCGTGCTCGGATGTACCACGCATGGCGGCAGCCGTGCGGTTCGGCCGACCCGGGAGGTCATGGCGGCCCTCGGCAGGGCGACCGATCCCACCGTCCCGGTGGAGGAGGCGGTCCGCCACTGGGTGCCCCTCATGTTTTCGGAGAGATTCATGCGCGAAGAGCCGGACCGGCTCCAGGAGTTCATTCGGTTTTCCATCCGGAACTGGCCCGCGCCGGAAGGGGCCGCGGGCCAGATCGGCGCACTGAGCGTGTTCAATGTGCGGAGGCGCCTCGGCGAGATCCGGTGCCCCGTGCTGGCCATCACGGGGAGCGAGGACCGAATGATGCCCCCGGTGAACGCGAGGCTCCTGGCCGAGGGGATTGCAGGGGCCGAGCATTACGAGGTGGAGGGGGCCGGGCACGGCTTCTTCATCGAGAAGCCGGACGAGGTGAACCGGGTCCTGCTCGACTTCCTCGGGAAGCGGTGATCTTCCCGTGATGGGAAAAGCCCCGTCCCCTTCAAAAAAATATTGTTTTACTTGATCGAGGGCGCAGAAGTGTGGTAGAACGCAAGAAATCGCTTTACATGCAGGAGCACTCTTTGCTAGAAGATCTTGCATTGGTTCCCCGGCCGTAAGCACCCTCAACAAAAGCAGGAGGTTGGAGATGAAGATGTGGAGACCCTGTTTCTTGTCGCTGGTCTGTACCGGACTTTGTCTTGCCATCGGATTGGGCGGCTGCGGAGACAATCCTTGCGAGGAGGCCGAACCGAGCACATGCGCGTCCATACAGTATGCCGTTCCGGACCTTTGCCTGGTGGTCCGGGAAGACGATTTTGCCTGTCTCTGTTGCGCACCTGCGGGGGAGGACGGCATCCCGTGTGATACGGTCACCGGGAACCCGGCGGATGCGGATTTGATCACCGCTTGGGACGATAACACCAAGACCTGCGTTGTCGAGGAGGAATGACCGGGAATCGGGCGATCGGCCGGCCGAATTCGCCTCCCGTCAGTTTCTGAACAGGAGCAGATAGCCATCCAGGAGCATGTTGAAGTAGGCGGCACCGCCTTGTATGGATAGACCCAGGGCGACGAAGACAAAGAGGACGATCGGAACGAAGGGCAGGGGTGTCAGGATGCTGACGCTGCTGCCCTTTTTCTTTGAGGCCCACCTGCAGCCAAGTTCCAGAAGGCCGATCAGGGCGAGGTTCCATGCAAACAGGATGGAACCGATGTTCACCCCGTAGTAGATCGCCTCGACACAGGGGAACGCCTCGGTGAGGTCATGGGCGTCGAGAACGACCCAGACCGCGAGATTCGCGGAGGCGGCCGTCACCCGCTCCCCGGGGGTGGCCCCCCGGAAATAGGCAACCGGGTAGACGAAGGCCGCCACGAACACGACACTTGCGAACTGGAACATTCCCGCAAGAACCGCGACGACACGGTACAGGGCCTGGCCCCCGATGTGGTCGGCATTCAGGTACAAGGCCCGTGAAACGACCATGACCGCCAGGGCGAGGCAAAGGGGAATGAGAAACCTGTCTACAACACCGTGAGTGCTGGAGGGGTGCACGTGATTTCTCCCCTTTTCAGCGCGATCCAGCTCTGTCTTCAGGGTCCGGGTTCTCCGCTCCGCCTCTCAGGCTCTCCAGTTTCACGCGGAGTCGGTTCGCGACGCGCCTGCCCTCCTCCGTGTGGATCAGGTTGCGGGTCTGACGTGGATCGTTTTCAAGATCGTACAGCTCGCGCCCCCGCCTGCCCTGGAACTCGATGTAGGCGTACTTCCGAGTCCTCACCGCCCGATGCGAGGGAACCCGAAAGGGGAAGTCCTCCCGGTACTCGTAGAGCCACGCCTCTCTGCCGGGCGTGGAGGGGAATCGCAGGTACGGAACGAAGCTCTCCCCCTCCATCTTCTCCGGGATCGGCATCCCGGCCATCTCGAGCAGGCTGGGCGCAAGGTCGATGTTCAGGATCATCGGGTCCGCCTGCGTGCCCGTCTCGTTCACGAACCCGGGGGCCCGCACGAGGAAGGGGATGCGGATCGACTCCTCGTAGGGCCATCTGCCGGTTCCCCCCCGTTGGTGTTCCCCCCAGAAGAAGCCGTTGTCGCTGGTGAAGATCACGACGGTCCGGTCGCTGATTCCGCGCCGGTCCAGCCTCTCGAGGAGCCTTCCGGTCTGGCGGTCCAGGGATGTGACCACCCGGGCGTAATCCCTGTAAAGCCTCTCCGGTCGGCCGATCAGCCCCTCGAACAGGTTGCCGCCCGTCAAGAAGACGAGAGGGTGGTACTCGGGTGGAAAGGGGGGCGTCCGGTCTGCGTACACGTGGGCGAGGTCCCGGGGGGGCCGCCACGGATGGTGGACCGCCTTGTGAGACAGGACGAGGCAGAAGGGGGCGTTGCGCCCTCGCGAGATGAACTCCAGGGCGTAGTCGGTCAGCTCTTCGGTAAGGTATCGCTTCTTCGAGCGGGTTTTCATCCCGTTCACGACCAGAGGGCAGTCGAGGTAGCGGCCCTGGCCCTTCCGGGAGGTGAACGTCACAAAGGGATCCACGCCCCGAAGCCTTGGCAGGCTGCCCGGCATGTGCCATTTTCCGACGAATGCGGCTTCGTAGCCGGCTTCCGCCAGGAGTTCCAGAAAGGTGACGTTCTCGTCCTTCCAGGGCGTCAGGTTGTCCAGGACACCGTGGGTGCGGGCCCTTTGTCCGGTCAGGAAGCTTGCCCGGCTCGGACTGCAGAGGGACGTCGTGACAAAGGCGTTCGAGAAACGGACACCCTCGCGGGCGAGTCGGTCCAGGTTCGGGGTACGTACAAAGGGGTGGCCGGCGCACCCCATGAAATCGAATCGATGATTGTCGGAGAGGATGAAGACGATGTTGGGGGGCGGACGGACCTCTGCGGCTTCTGCCTGCGGGGTACCGGCAAGCAGGCCCATGGCAAGGAGGATCACGGCGATTTGTATCGCCCTGCATCGACGGCACATGACACGGATCCGGATTGTCTTCTCGCTTCGGGTTGATATAATCCAAAAACGACCTGAATACAAACGTGAGAGGGACCCATGAAAGCCATCGTCTGCCAGACCAGCCCCGTGCTGTTCGATCTCCAGGCCAACCTGGAAGCCGTGATCGCGAAGATACAGGAGGCCCGCGGAAGGGGGGCGGACCTGATCGTGTTTCCCGAGCTGGCCCTGACCGGGTATTTCCTGGGCCAGAGGTACCACGAAGTCGCCCTGAGAATGGACTCGAAGGAGATCAAGCGGTTGGCCGCGGCTACGCGGGGGACGGCGGCTGTAGTGGGCTTTGTCGAAGAGTCCCCGTCGATGAACTTCTACAATTCCGCCCTGGTGGCCGTGGACGGGGAAATCCTCTACGCCTACCGCAAACTGAACCTGCCGAACTACGGCGTGTTCGAGGAGCGGAAGTACTTTTCTCCCGGCAAGCAGATTCCCGTCTTCAAGTATCACGACATGACGATTGCCGTGTTCATCTGCAACGATCTGTGGCATCCTTCCCTGCCTTACCTGGGCATTTCCCAGAAGGCGGAGGTCTTTGTGACGGTCTTCAACTCCTCTCAGGGGTCCATGGGCACCGAATTCAGCAACATCGAGAGCTGGGGCATCATCAACACCTTCTACGCCCGTATCTTCGGTATCTACAATGTGTGTGCCAACCGGGTGGGCAAGGAAACCCTCGAGTTGATGGTCTCCGTGCCGGAAGGCCTGATTACCGGCAAGAGAAAGAGAAGGGGAAAGAGAAGGGAGGATGAGCCGGATCCTGTGAGGACCACATACAACTTCTGGGGCGGCAGCGAGATCGTCAACCCCTTCGGGAAGCAGATTGCGAAGGCGACCCTGCACGAGCCGGACGAGATCGAGGCGGACATCTCCCGTGACCTGCTCCGGCAGAAGAGAATTCTTCTCCCCTACTTGAGGAACGACGATCCCTACTTCACCCACCGAGAACTCGAACGAATCCTGTTCGACACGCAGCGTTCGCGTACGTCCTGACGCGGGGCCGTCGGAAGGCATTCGAATGACGAAGAAACCGGCCCATGAGGATCTCGAGAGGAGGGTCGAGGACCTGGAGCGGCAGTGCGAAGAGCACCTGGCCAGGGCCGATCTCCTTCAGGCGCAGCTGAACGCGATGGGCGAATCCGCCATGCTCCTGGATCCGGAAGGCCGGATTCTGACGATCAACGAGGTCGCGGCTCGGAGGCTGGGAAAACCCGGCTCCGAGGTCATCGGCACGATGGTCACGGACTACTTCCCCCCCGACGTGGCATCCTACAGGAGGGTGTGGGGTGAGGAGGTGGTCCGTACCGGCAAGCCGGCTCGTTTTCGGGATGAGCGTTCGGGGAGATTCTACGAAGCCAGCGCCTACCCGCTCCTGGACCGTGAGGGCAAGGTCATCGCCGTGGCGGTCTACGCAGTGGACAATACGGAGAACGTCCAGGTCCTTCGGGCCCTGCTGGCGAGCGAAGAGCGTTTCCGCGCCATCTTCGAAGGGTCCCTCGATGCGATCTTCCTAGGGGATCCGGAAACCGGGAACATCCTCGATGCGAATCCGACGGCATCGGAGCTTCTCTTGAAGGCCCGGGAGGAGATCGTCGGTCTGAACTACCGCGACTTTTTCCCGCCCCGCTGGACGGAAAGGGCGGACCGGGCGTATGAAAGCCTGTTTCAAGAAGAGGAGCGGACCGTAACCCTCGAAGCGGACGTGGTCCGCTCCGACGGAAGAGAGGTGCCCGTTGAGGTTCTGGCCCAGCTCATCCAGATCGATGGCGTCCCTGTCATCCACGCTCTGGTTCGCGATATCACGGATCGCAAGCGGATGGACAAGGAATTGCGCGACAGCGAGGAGCAGTTTCGCACCCTTGCCGAGGCCTCCCTCGTCGGAATCTTCATCTACCGCGACGGTCTGTTCCGGTACGTGAACCCTGCCCTCGGACGCATGTTCGGCTACGACGTGACGGAGATGGTGGGCAGGATGGGGCCGATCGATCTCATACGACCGGAAGACCGCGATGCGGCGAATGCCTACGCTCGACAGAGCCTCCAGGCTGCGGCGGAAGAGACCCCGGTTTTCGGCTTTCGGGCGGTCAGGAGGGACGGAAGCCCCATCGACTGCGAGGTGCTGCAGGCCGGGGTCCAGTACAGGGGAAGCCGCGCCCTTATCGGGACCCTTGTCGACGTGACGCGGCGCAAGCTGATGGAGGAGGAGCTTCTGAAGACCCAGAAGCTCGAGTCCCTCGGCGTGCTGGCCGGCGGCATCGCCCATGACTTCAACAACATCCTGACGGCGATCTCCACGAACATCTCGATGGCGAGGCTGTACGGCGACCTGCAGGAGGACATCGCCCAGATGATGGCGGATGCGGAAAAGGCCTCTTGGCGGGCGAGGAACCTGACGCAGCAGTTGCTCGCCTTTGCCAAAGGGGGGGCGCCGATTCGCAAGACGATCTCCCTGTCGAAGGTTCTTCGGGAAAACACGGAATTCGCCCTGAGCGGGTCGAATGTGAAGTACACATTGTCCGTTCCCAGGGATCTCTGGCAGGTGGAAGCGGACGAGGGGCAGATCGGCCAGGTGCTCCACAATCTGGTCATCAACGCCGTGCAGGCCATGCCGGAGGGAGGCAGCATCGAGGTGGGCGCCCGGAACGTGCCCCGGGGCGATCTCGCCGCCCTTCCCCTGAAGCCCGGCAGGTATGTGCAGGTCTTCGTGCGTGACCGGGGAATCGGGATACCCGAGAGACACCTGAACAGCATCTTCGATCCCTTCTTCACCACAAAGCAGAAGGGCAGCGGCCTCGGCCTGACCTCTTCGTTTACCATCGTGAGGAATCACGAAGGGCACATTCACGTGGATTCCGCGGTGGACAAGGGGACGACCGTAGACGTCTATCTGCCCGCTTCGGAGGAAAGGGCGTGCTCTGAGAGTCCAACAGAAGCGGGGGTTCGAGCCGGAAGGGGCAGGGTGCTGCTGGTCGATGACGAGGATCTGATTCGCAGGGTGGCTGGCGAGGCGCTGCGGCGTCTGGGCTACGAGGCGACGCTCGCTTCGGACGGAGCAGAGGGAAGCAGGCTCTATGCAGAAGCGATGAAGGAAGGGCGTCGGTTCGACGTGGTCCTCCTGGACCTGACGATTCCCGGCGGCATGGGGGGGAGGGAGACGGTCCGGGATCTCCTGCGCATCGATCCGGACGCGAAGGTCATCGCTTCCAGCGGCTACTCGAACGATCCCGTCATGGCGGAATATCAGGCGTACGGCTTCTGTGAAGTGATCATCAAGCCTTATCGGGTCAAAGACCTGGGAGACGTGCTCCACAAGGTCATGGGAGCCTAGCCGTTGACGACGGTTCACCTTTTTCGGAAGGAGGTGGCGACATGACGGAATCTGCATCGAAAGCCCTGTCGATTCTGCGGGACCCCTCCCAGTTCGAGTGGTACGTTGTCCCCCTGCTCGTCCTGGTGATCTATGTCTACAACGTGGAGATCGGGAAGAAGAACTGGAACCTGGTCTTCGGCGGGCTCGCCCTCTGGGGCATGGACTGGTTCAACGAGATCTGGAACGCCCTGGTCTTTCACTTCACGCAGTACGCCCCGGTCTGGGGGGCGCCGGCCGACACGGCCTTTCTGCTTCTGATCGGGCTCAATATCGAGATTTGCATGATGTTCTTCATCCTGGGCATCGTGGCCGCCCACACGCTGCCGGAAGAGAGGCACGCGAAGATCCTGGGGCTCCCCAATCGGCTCGTCTACGCGGTCGGCTATTCCATCCTGGCGGTCATCATCGAGATCTTTCTCAACGCCGCGGGCGCCCTGACGTGGGAGTATTCATGGTGGGCGATCCAGGCCCCGTGGCTGATCTTCCTCATCGGCTACATGCCCTTCTTCCTCGTCTGCTTCTGGGTCCACGACATGGAGACGGTTAAGAGGAAGGCGATCACCGTGGGCTTGATCCTCGGGTTCGATGCGGCCTGTCTGGTCCTGTTCGGCGCCATCCTCAAGTGGATATGAGGGCCGGCCGGGCCCCCACGATGTGCACCTTCTGGCTCTCTGTCATGGCGGTGCCTCCCCGGAGGCTGCATTCATCCTTGGAGCAGGAACTCCCACTCGCACATGACACCCTCCTTCGGCGGGTCCGGGTGGGCGTGGAGGCACTTCGCCTCGATCCTCTCGTTGATGATCTTTGCCAGCCCGATGTAGAGGGGCGGCGCGAGGTTCTTGCAGGGCAGGAGCTCCAGGTTCTGGGCCTTGCGGAAGGTGCCCATGGGGCAGTTGTGAATGACCATCTTCAGGCGGGCGTCGCTCACCTCGGTGAACGCCCAATCGAACCCGGCGCTGACCCACTGGGGGGCCGTGAATTTCAGTAGCGAGGCGAGGGCCTGCATGTCGTCCCCGAGGCCCAGCACCTTGACCGTCCGGTACGCCTGGGCGGGCGCGACCTTCTCCCAGACCATGGCGTCCATCTTGGCCGCGTTTTCGAAGCCGAACTCCTGCTCGGTGAAGACCATCCAGTAGTTCTGGAGGGTCCAGTAGGTCTTCAGCCAGAGGTTGACCATCTCGGCCAGCGTTTCCTTGGGCAGGGTGACGAGCTCCTCCTTGAGCCCTTCCCAGGTCACGGGCCCGGCCCGGGTGACCAGTTTCGAAGTCTCGGCCATGTGTCTCCGCTCCCTTCTGCCTGCAAATCGACTAAAGCCCCTTGATGAACGCCACCAGGGCCGTTGTGGACACGACCGGCCCGATCAGGCGGTCGAACCGGGCCAGTGCCATCTCGTGGTTCTCCTGACTGGAGGCGGCACAGGCATCGGATGCGACGATGGTGCAGTAGCCCTTGTCCGAAGCGCTTCGGGCCGTTGCCTCCACGCAGAAGTCGGTCAGAAAGCCGCAAAGGATCAGCGTGTTCGCTCCGAGCAGGTTCAGGTATCGCTCGAGAGGCGTAGCTTCGAAGGCGCTCCAGCCCGCCTTTTCGATTAGGATCTCGTCTTCGCGGAGGAAATTCCGGAGATCGTCGTAGATGTCGGTCTCCCAGGTCCCTCCCAGAAAGGCCTCGGGCAACACGCTGTGGATCAACCCCATCATCTTCGCGTCGAAGGTCCCCGGGAAGATGTCCTTTCCTTGCGCCAGACGGTTCTGCTTGATCCAGAAGACCTTGATTCCCTTCTGTCGGCACGCCTCCACGAGGCTCTTCACGTTCTCCACGGCCCGCATCTCTCTGGCTTGCTTATAGGATCCGATGAAGCTCAGGCTCCCCTGCTCGTGCAGGTTGTCGTTCTGAGGGTCCACCACCAGAAGGGCGGTCTTCTCTCTGTCGAGGTACTTCCTCCAGTCTACGATGTCGTTCAGGGAGACTCCCTCCGCCATTCGTGCGCCGATTTCCTGGAGATCGTATGCACGTGCTTCCGTGGGAATCGGGGGTGCCTCCATCTCCTGGATCAGGGCAAGAAGATCGTCGGTCGAGACGACGGCCCCGATCAGTCTCTCCATTCGGTCGAGCGCCTTCTGATGGAGTTCTTCGTTTTCCGTGGCACAGGCGTCCCTTACGGTCACGGCGAGATACCCCTTGTCGCAGGCGGACCGAACGGTCGCTTCCACACAGAAGTCCGTGAGAAACCCCGTTGTCAGGATCACGCCGGCCCCCAGGTTCCTCAGGTATTTCTCCAGGTTCGTCCCTTCGAACATGCTGGAGCCGTGCTTGCCGATAACGATGTCCTTCGGGTCGACCCGGTCCGCGAGGTCGTGGAAGATCTCGGTCTCCCATGTGTCCTGAAGGAACGCGTCCGGAATCAGGGTCCGGATGAGCGCGAGGGAGTCTCCGTCCCAGGTTCCGGGAAACACGTCCCGCCCTCGTGCGAGACGGTACTGTTTGGCCCAGATGACCGGGATTCCGGCCTGTCTGCAGGCGCGGATCAACCGTTTCAGGTTCTCGACCGCGTTGTTTTGCCGGGCGTGTTTCCAGACCTGCCAGAAGCTGAGGGTTCCTTTTTCGTCGAGCACGTCGTTTTGTGCGTCGACCACCAGCAGCACCGAACGGGACCGCTTGAAATGCTCCCGCCACTCGGCCATCTCGAAGAGGGAAGCCTCTTTCAGGATGTCGGTCGGCCTGTCCTGTGCCATTCGATTGCCTCTGGGCTGTGTCTACGGCTCGTTCTTGCCCTGTTCGTACGCCCGTTCAAAGTAGTCGATCTTGTACTCGGACCGGGGCAGCGTGTTCGGGCGGATCAGCTTGATCACAGGGGTGAAGACGAGCTTCTCCCGGATCGTCCGCCTGAGTCGCTCCGCAAGGGTGGCCGTCCCGGCGGGCGAGATCTGTTCGCCGTACTCGATCTTCAATTCCAGATTCGTGTTGATCGCCGGCCCCGGTTCGTAGAGGACGATTCGGAATTCACCGGTCGTCTCCGGCATGAAGGAACAGATCACGTCTTTGACCGCGGAGGGGAAGACGTTCACCGCCTTCACCTTGAGCATGTCGTCGCTCCTTCCGAAGACGGTGAACCGGAAGGAGGTTCGGCCGCAGGGGCATGGGGAGGTGAAGATCCGGACCATGTCCCGGCAACGGTAACGGATCACCGGGGTCGCTTCCCGGTCGATGGTGGTGTAGACGATCTCCCCTTCCGCGCCGTCCTCCATCCCGATCGGTTCCAGGGAGACCGGGTTGACCAGCTCGGCCATCACCAGGCCCTGCCCACAGAAGTGCATCCCCTCCGACTCCCCGCACTCGCTTGCCAGATCCGCGGCAACGTCGGCTAGTCCGTAGTAGTTTCTGGCCACGATGCCCCACTCATGCTCGATCCGTCTGCGGTCCTTGTCGGCCAGGGCCTCACCGGCCAGAAATCCCTTGGTGAAGGAGAGTTCCACAGGCTCCATCTTCAGGTGCTCGCGCACGTACTCGGCCAGGAAGCTCGTGGTGGACGGCGTAGCGAACAGGACCGAAGGCTTGAGGTCGAGCACGAGCTGCATGAGCTTCTCGAGGCCTGTCGTGGCAAGGGGTGCGGGGATCACGCGGATGCCCATCGCCTCGGCCGAGACCGTCTCGGAGAGGCCTCCCACGAAAAGGGTGAAGTTGGCCGGGTTGATGAACGAGTCGCCGGGCCGAAGGCCCCCTGTCCACGCGTGCCGGGCGAAGAGTTCCTTCCAGGTCTCCGTATCCCTGGCGGTCAGCCCCACGTAAAGAGGTCTGCCCGTCGTTCCGCTCGTCCCCTGAATGCGAACGATCGCGTCCCGGTCCGCGCACCGGTGCCCGCCCAGGCCCCCGACCTCGGCCTGCGTCTTCCGCAGATCGTCCTTGGTCGTGAACGGAAGCTTGACGATGTCGTACCGCGACCGGATCCGATCCGGGGAGACGCCGGCCTGCTCGAACTTCTCCCTGTAGAAAGGGGATCTTTCGAAGACGTACCTCACCTGTTCGGTCAGGACCCGGGACTCCATTGCCTCCAGATCTTCCGGCGCCACGGTTTCGACCGCTTCGTTCCAGTACGTGCGGTGCTTCATCGGCAATCAATCCTCCAGAACAAAGGCCCACCGGCAGCAAACCTCATCGGGGGACTTTCTTGGAGGGAGCTTCAGGGCCTCCACCCGGATCCTCGGGTCCACGGCCGCGGCAAGGGCCTTCAGGTAGGCCCCTTCCACGGGTTCACAGGTGAGTCTCTCCCGACCCATCTTTTCCATGGCCATGAGGTAAGGACAGTCACGGATTTCCATGGCGAGCCGGTCCGGTGCGTCCTCCACGATCCTGAGTTCCCCCATGCTCCACCACATGGGATCGTGTCGAAGGACCTCCTTCAGGGCGTCCAGACCCGTGGCGTCGATGCCGAAGGTCCTGCGGATACGCTTGACCACAACGTTGGCGTATCCGACCCAGACCTCCACATCCATCTCCAGGGCCTTGTCGTAATCCGTGGCCTTCTCTGCGGCCATGAACCAGAGGCCGTCCACGGCGATGGCGAGCCCGGAGAGGAACTTGAGATATTGGACTGCCTCTTCTCTGGACAGGCCGTCGAGATCCCGCATGATGCGATCCCCTGTCTGGTCTCGGTTTGCTTCGGTTGGGGCAGCATAGAAAAAAGGGACATTCTGTGTCAAAGTGGGCGGCGAATATCGGGTGTCGAGGTGCAGGTGTAATGAGTTGTAGTTCATCCGTAACCAGGGAGGAACCAGCATGCCCGAGGTGAAAGTCAATGACTTGAACATCCATTACGAAGCGGACGATTTCACGAGCCCCTGGGAGGGTTCGGAAACGATCTGGATCCAGCACGGTTTCGGGAGGAGCGCTGCGTTCTGGTTTCACTGGGTCCCTTGTCTGTGCGGGCGCTACCGGGTTCTCCGAGTGGACATGCGGGGGCACGGTCGGTCCGGCGACCCGCCCGACGATCACGCGTGGTCCGTGGATGATCTGTTGAACGACATGCGGGGCGTGAGCCAGGCACTCGAACTGGGCCCGGTCCACTACGTGGGAGAGTCGGTGGGCGGGATTCTCGGGATCGCTCTCGCTGCACGCTGGCCCGAGCTGCTCAAGAGCCTGACCCTGGTTGCCGCGCCGCTCTCGATCCGCCCCGAGATCCAGGAGATCTTCGCCGTGGGCGAGCGTGACTGGCCCACCGCCATGGAGAAGCTCGGTGGGGATGGATGGATCCGCGGCCTGATCGACGCCGGTGCCACGCACACCGACCGCCGCGAGGCAAAAGAGGACTGGCTGCTTGCGGAGTGGGCCAAGAACCGACCGAAGATGCTCGGCAACCTCGCCCGGTTGGCGGCCACGGTGAACGTGGAGCCGCTGCTGCCCGAGGTGGGGGTGTCGACGCTGATCCTCGCGCCGGCCAAGAGCCCGATCTCGTCCCTCGAAGAGCAGGTCAAGATGCGGCGGACGATCCCGAACGCCGAGATCGTGACCGTGGAAGGCTCGTGGCACGAGATCTACTTCGACGACCCGGAGGCGTGCATCTCGGCCCTGCTCAAGTTCATCGACTCTCTCCAGCCGGAAATCTCTTCTTCGACATTCGTACGGTCGTTCTGATGCGTGAGAACGGAATCCGTGAGATCTACTCCGCTGATACGGATTTCCTCCAGTTCGCTGGAATCCGGCTGATCAATCCTCTTAGAGTCTAGATTATTGCATAGCGTGGTCCGACCCAATTCAACAACTCAATCCTAAGGATGTCCCGACTTGGAGGGCCGCGGCCGTCTGGACATGCGGTTTCTCGGTCGCTAATCTGAATATAACGACACCTCGCAAGATTCAGACGCCGTCGCCGTCAGGCTGAAGATGAAGAATACGGCCGTTCTCAGATTCGGGTTCCTCCTTCTCTCGACGGCTGCCTGCCTTTTGCTGACAACCGGTCCCGCCCTCTCCGCTTCAAAGAAACGTTTCACTGTCATGTGCTACATGAACGGAGACAACGATCTGGCCGAAGAGGTGCTCCATGCCGTCGACAGGATGGAAACGGTCGGCTCCTCGGACGACGTCAACGTATTTGCCCTGGTGGACGGAGGAGCAAAGGCGACGGGGTCTTACGGCGGCGAATGGACCGGGACGAAGCTCCTTCGCATCTCCAGAGACGACACCCTTGGAAGAATCGGGTCCCCCGTCCTCGCAGACCTGGGGGAACAGAACCTGGCCGACCCGCGCACCCTTCGGGGTTTCATTGAAGGCTGCCTCCGGTACCCTGCAGATCGAACCCTGTTCCTTCTCTTTTCCCACGGAAGAGGGATCATCGACACCCGCACCCTGCGCGACCCGGGCCCCCCGAAGACCTTGAGCATCTCCCCGGACGAGACCCATCGCGCCATCATGACGCAGCAGCAGTTCCGCGATGCAATCCACAGCGCCATGGGAGAGAAACGATTCGACCTGATGGTGCTCTTCTCGTGCCTGACCAACATGGTGGAGGTCGGCTATTCGCTGAAGGACGCGACCCGCTATCTGGTGGCCAGCGAGGATGAGATCAGGCTCGTCAATCATCCACCGGGCGCCTTCCAGATACGTGGCATCAAGTTCGAGCGTCTTCTTGCGAGGTTGCGGGAAGAACCGGATGTCTCGGCAAAGGTACTCGGGCAGACGGTTGTCGATGCCTTCATCGATCAGTACATCCGGGAAATTCCTTTGCCCGGCAACAACAGGGGGATGGCATCCAAGCGCTTTGCCGGGGGGCTTTCCCTCATCGATTGCGACCGCTATGTCGCAGTCGCGAACCGCTTGGACAGGCTGGCGCACCATCTGCGGCTCAAGATGGCGGATGCGACGGAGGGGAGCGCCACGCTGGACTCTTTTCGCCGGGCACTGACCGAATCACAACGATACGGCAGCTTCATGAACCTGGAGTACTACGATCTTCAGGATTTCCTCGAGAATCTGCATCGCGAGTGCTCGGATCCGGTCACGAGGAAGTACTGTGAAGAAGCGATGGATGAGATTTCCTCGAGGCTCGTCGTCTATGAGAGGCACACGGAGGATTGCCGATCGAATGGGGTTTCCATCTATCTCTCTCACCACCTGATCCCGGAAAACGTCTATCAATCCCACCGAAACATGTACAAGGCCTGCCTGTTCAGCCGGGATACGTCCTGGAATGAAATGATCGACCTCTATCGAAAGAGGATGTATGAACTCACGGCGAATCGCTGACGGTCACGAATGCTTCCCGTAGTCACACGAGACGAAGCCTCTTCTGAGTTTCGGGACTGCGGTCAATCAAGCGAACACCGGGAAAATGCAAGAAATACGTAGTCGATGTTATTTCGGAAAAAGTACCTTGTCGATAACGTGGATGACTCCATTGCTGCACTTGATGTCCGTCTTCAACACCTTGGCGTTGTCCACGTAGACGGAACCGTTCTTGATGCTGATCTTGAAACTCTGCCCGTTGGCCGTCTTGGCCATGCTGATTCCTGCCACATCTTCCGCCATCACCTTACCGGGGACGACGTGATAGGTGAGGATGCTCTGCAGCTTCGCCTGGTTCTCCGGCTTCAGCAGATCCTCGAGAGTGCCCTGGGGTAACTTCGCAAAGGCCTCATCCGTCGGGGCAAAGACCGTGAACGGTCCTTCGCCCTTCAGGGTGTCCACCAGATCGGCGGCCTTCACGGCTGCCACCAGCGTTTTGAAGGACCCGGCCGATTTGGCGGTGTCAACGATGTCCTTCGCCTTGTTGCAGTTGTGTGCATATGCGTTCAATGCCACGCCCAGTACAAGCACCATGGCGATAGCTCCAAACTTCTTCATCTCGATTACCTCCTATAGGACCTCGAGTAGGTCCATGACGGTGCTCGCTTGATTGAAAGCATGCCAGAAACCGACGGATTGCATTCACCTACTCTGATGCGTTCAGCTGCCCTTCGGCTCCGGAGGCTGGATGGTAAATGGGTCGTAGTGAATTGGGACAGCAAATTGGGGTCGGACCGAGCCAACCATTCGGTTACAGCAGAATGCCCCCCGTCGGCGGGACCGGATTCTCACCCCAAAAATGAGCCGCTAAGCCCCAGAAAAGGGCAATTTCGGAAGAGTTCTTGTTAAATACCGAACACTTAGCCTGGTCCGACCCCATTCTCTGCATTCTCTGGAAAATACGTCACCGAATTTATGACCCAGAGCACTTAGGGCCGCCGATGAGTGCCGCGAGGCTGCGGACGGCTCCGCCTTTCAAGATTCCGCTTCGCGCCCCGCCGAGTCGGTGCCGTCTCTTCACGGCCTTGCCGCGGCAGGTTGCCCCTGGAAGTCCCCTGGTTGCCGAGGAACAGCAGAACCGCCACCGAAGCGACGAGCAGGATGACAGTGAGGACGAGAATGACGATTGCGGTTTTGTCCATCTTCGATCTTTCTGTGGTATTCGGCTCTCCCGCCTCTAATCAAAGGGGAATTCCGGTGGATTCTCGTTCGAGAAGAGCTTCTCGCGCTTCTCGTGCAGTGATTTGCAGTCCCTGCACATCGTGGCGAAGGGCATGACCTGAAGTCGGCCCATGGGGATCCTGTCACCGCAGTCTTCGCATACGCCGAAGGTTCCCTCCTCGATCCTTTCAAGAGCATCGTCGATCGCTTTGAGCTTGTTTCTCCCCCGCTCTCTGAGAAGGAACTGGAGCGTTTGCTGCAGATCGCTTGCCGACCGGTCCAGCACGTCGGAGCCCACATCGGCAAGGCTCTCCGCCAACCTCGACCCGGCCGGAGACAGTTCCTTCAGGATCACTTGTCGGGCCTGAAGCAGCGTCCTCTTCAGGTCTTGAATCCGTGCTTCCCTTGCGTTCTTCCTCTTGTGTGTGAGGCCGACCCCGGAATGCGACCCCGCACCGTCCATCGTTCGAAAAACAGGGCCACCGATACTCGACATGTTTCCGTCCCCCTTTCACAAAGTGGCGCAAATGCCCCATAGACCAGAAGCCCTGAACCGAAGAGCAACTATCGTGCCAGGGAGCTGGAAATCTGGTCTCCATGCGAAACGTAGAAGGAAACAGGAGTTCCGGGTCAGGGCCTTTCCTGGCGACAACGAAATGAGGGGCCGGCCCAAAGATGCCGCTTCGGGCAGCCGGAGCCTCTGGGGAAGAGCCGCCGGCTGCCCTGGCTAGGAAGCGGACCGGGCAGGGTTCGTACGTTGACGGTTCTCGGAAGAAGTGCACCTCATGCGTGCTCAGGAGTCAGGGGCATCCTCGTAATCATAGTAGTCGTAATCGGCCTCTTCCTCCTCTGCCGAAGGCTCTTCCCCCTGCTCCTGGTCATCCCGCTCCTCCTCCGTTTCCGGTCGGGAATAGATGTCTCCGGCAAACTCTTCCCCATCATACTCGTAGTATTCCTCGTCTTCTTCAGCCTCTGCCACGGCCACCCGCATGGCTCCCGAGTCGGATGCTGCGGCAGGCCCGGCGGCTCCGGGCAGGGTCAACCCGGCGATCAACAGCAGAATGAGCACGAGAAATCCAGGTCGTTCCATTTGTTCTCTCCCTCGATCGGGTTAAGGTAGCTCCGAAAAGCGGTCCTGACTCAGATCCCCAAAACATAAACAAGAAGGGTGCCAAATGGTATAATGTCTTGACCTGAATGGATTTTCCGGTTAAAGGGAGGCCTTGCTGCACGAAGGTTCGGAATCGACAGTGCCGGGTCCGGTCGGTTTTCAGGCTGAGGAAAGAACCTCTGGGAAGGAGATCGGTGGGCAAGTCTCCAAGATCCAAAGAGATTGTGACACGAGGAACTCGGCATTCCGATATCGGGAATAGGAGAACCCGAAGTTCCGGTGGCAACAAAGACAGGGAGTTTTCGATTTGTCGGACCTACGGGAAGGTGTAATTCCCCTGTTGGCCGTGGCCATCCACAACGGGCACGACCTGCGCGCAGAGGTGGCGGAGCACATGGCCCTGGAGAACGCGGACCGACTGCGAGAGGAGGATCCCCACACGGGCTCGTGGGCTGCGATCGTTCCGAACCGGATCGTGGTGGATCGTTCCCGGTTCGAGGTCGACCTGAATCGCCCGCGCCACAAGGCCGTCTACCTGAAGCCGGAGGATGCGTGGGGGCTCGCGGTCTGGAAGAAGCCTCCCCCCGGCGAGTTGATTGCCCGGTCCCTGGTGCAATACGATGCTTTCTATCGCCGGCTCCAGGAGGTCGGCTCGAGAATGGCCTCGGAGCACGGCCGCTTCGTGGTCCTGGATCTGCACTCCTACAACCATCGCCGGAACGGGCCGCAGGCCCCTCCCGCGGATCCGGAGGGGAACCCGGAGATCAACGTGGGGACGGGCACCATGAACCGGGATGCGTGGGCGGACCTGGTGGACCGATTCATCGAGGATCTCCGCAGCTTCGACTATTTCGGTCGGCATCTCGACGTTCGGGAGAACGTCAAGTTCCTCGGGGGGCAGTTGCCGCGTACCGTTCATGAGAATTTCCCGGACAGCGGGTGCGCCCTCGCGGTGGAGGTGAAGAAGTTCTTCATGGACGAATGGGCGGGAACCGTCGACGTGAAACAGCTGGAAGGCATTCGCGAGGCCTTGAGGGCAACCATCCCCGGCATCATGGAGGAGTTGAACAGGAAACCGAGGTAGCGGCGGGAATCGATCCATGGAGCAACCGACGATCAACCAGGACTTCATCCGAAGCGTGGGGGCCCGACTGGCGGCCAACAGGAGGGTTCGCAGGCAGATCCCGCCCAAGGGGAGGATCCACATCGACCGCCCGCTCCCCTTCCTGTGCGTGTACCGACGTCCCACGGGCAGGGAGGACGCCGGCACGGAGAGACTCGTGACCGGGCAGGCGTCGTATCTGATCGCATCCGGAAGGAAGAAACATCGGAAGGAGCTTTCTCTCCTGCTGGAGAAGGTCGTGGACACCATGACCCCTTCCTTCGGGGCGTTTCTGCTCGTCGAGCTTTGGGCGTCGCCTGAAGAGGCTTCGACCGCGCAAAAGGATGGAGGCAGGGTCATACCCGGATTCCGGATCCTCGTGCATCCGCGGGATGCCCGGCGTCTGGACAGCACGATCGAGCGGCTCCGGAAGTCCCTGGCACGCGTCAGGATGTCGACGCGGTCCAGGGTTGCGGCAACCGTGGAGGTCCAGCAAAGGTCTCGTGTTTCTCCTCCCGGCCTGGCATCCCTCGTTCCCCTCTCGCAGGCGAGAGCTCGCGGCTGCTCCGTGATCGGTATCGAGGTCGACCCGGTGTTTCGCGACCCTGCTTCGGGCGAGCCTTTTCCAATGGTTCTCCAGTTGATGCGCCGAACCGTGACCCGGGCGCTGCAACAGGCCTTCTTCGAGTTTACCCGGAGCTGCACGACCCACCGCCCCCGTCACTACCAGGCCCTGGGCAGGCGTGCCGTGGTCAAGGCCGTCTTCGAAGTCGACCGAAGGCTCGCGGAGGTGGCGAAGACCTTCGATTTCCTGCTGCAGGTGACACCCGTCAATTTCAAGTCCGCCTTGTCCGAATTCAAGCGCCATCGCTTCGACCGTGTGCCCGCATTCCACTACAGGCCGCTGCCGGTTGACCCGGACCTCTTGAAAAGGGAGCTCTACAACACGCCGGTCGAGCGGGTGGAGGACCCCACCCTGGCGGCTCTCTTCCAGGAGAAGAGGAGGGAGCTGGACCGGCAATTGAGCATGATGACGGAGCGGAACACACCACGCTTTCTGCACGGCAGCATACAGCTCTTCGGAGGGGTGGACGACGGATTACTCCAACTGGCCCGGGACATCCTGGATCGTTTTCCCCCGAGGAGCCGGGAATCCGGGAAGGGCGGAACCCTGACGGCCGAGACGATCGCCGAGCATGCGAGGTCGGAGATCGAGGCCTACCGCAATGGGCAGCCGGATTTTTCGGCTGCGGTTGAAGTGCGTGACGATGTGGCGTCCGGCCTCATGGTTTCCTTCGGCGCCCTGCTCGTCGGCCGGGGGACCCGGCTGCCCGCTTTCAGGCTGGAGGCGATCCTGCATCACGAGATCGGAACCCACTTGCTGACCTACTTCAACGGCCGTGCACAACCCTTTCAGCTGCTCTGTCTGGGGCTCGCGGACTACCAGGCGCTGCAGGAAGGCCTCGCCGTCCTGGCGGAGCACCTGGGCGGCGCGCTGAGCCCGGCCCGGTTGCGGACCCTGGCGGCCCGGGTCATCGCGGTTGAATCCCTGGTGCAGGGCGCGACCTTCGTGGACACCTTCAGGGTCCTGAACCGGACCTACGGATTCGAGAGAAGCGCCGCCTTCGGTATTGCCCTGAGGATTCATCGCGGCGGAGGCCTGACCAAGGACGCGGTCTATCTGCGGGGTTTGCTCTCCCTGCTCGACTATCTGAAGGGCGGGGGAGAGCTGGAGCCTTTGCTGCTCGGAAAGATATCGGCCGAGCACATTCCCGTGGTCAAGGAGCTGAGACGGAGGAGAGTCCTTGCGCCGGCCGCGGTCTTTCCACGGTACCTGCAGACGGAAAGAGGCATGGAACGACTGGAGCGGGTTCGGGAGCATGGAAATGTCTTCGAGCTCGTCGAAAAAAGGAGGGGGAGATGAGGATTGGATTCGTCGTCAACAGCTTCAAGACGGAGGAAGAGGGATACACGACGACCCGGTTGGGCATGGAAGCGGTGAACCGCGGCCATGAAGTCTGGGTCATGGGCGTAGCCGACCTCACCTACGACCCGGACGAGCAAGTCAGAAGCCGGGCCCGTTCCCTGCCGAAGAAGAGCTACAAGAACACGAAGGGGTATCTGGCCGACCTGCAGGGAAAGAAGGCCGTGATCGAAGAGATCACCGTGGACGATCTGGACATTCTCCTCCTGCGCAACGACCCTGCGGAGGATTTCGAGCGTCCCTGGGCCCAGTCGGCACCCGTTCTCTTCGGACGCGTCGCCATGCGCCACGGCGTCGTCGTGCTGAACGACCCGAACGGTCTGGCCAAGGCAACGAACAAGATGTACTTCCAGCTGTTTCCGGAGGAGGTGAGGCCCAGGACCCTGATCACCCGGGACGCGAAGAAGATCAAGGCCTTTGCCAAGGAGGAGGGGGGCAAGGTCGTCCTGAAGCCCCTTCAGGGCTCCGGGGGAAGAAACGTGTTCCTCGTGCGTCCCGACGATATCTCCAACCTGAATCAGATCATCGAGGCCGTTTCACGGGACGGCTACGTGATCGCCCAGGAGTACCTGCCCGCAGCAGAAAAGGGGGACATGCGGCTCTTCATCATGAACGGCCAGCCTCTTCGCTACAAAGGGAAATACGCTGCCTTCCGTCGTGTCCGCAGCGCGGACGACATGCGGAGCAACGTCCACGCAGGGGGAAGGATCGCGCAGGCGGTTGTCGGGGACGAGGCGCTGCGCATTGCCGAAATCGTCCGCCCCAAGCTTGCCCAGGACGGCATGTTCCTGGTCGGACTGGACATCGTCGGGGACAAGCTGATGGAAATCAATGTCTTCAGTCCCGGAGGGCTGGGCAGTGCGCGTCGGTTGGAAGGGGTCAACTTCGCAACGGCCGTCATCCAGGCTCTGGAACGAAAGGTCCAGTACATGGCCTATTATCGGCGGAACTTCGACAACGTGGAGATGGCCACCCTGTAGCGATCCGCGGTCAACGCTCGTTTCGAGGGGCTGACTTGAAATCTTCCTTTCGAATGCCGTGCTTCTTCATCAGCTTGTGCAGCTGTCTCGTGGTGATCCCCGCCGCTTCCGCCGTGATGTTGATGCGCCCGTGGTTCATGGACAGAAGCTCTTTCAGATACTGTCTCTCGATGTCGTCCGCCCCTCTTCTCCTGACCTCCGCCAGGGGAGTGGAAACATCCACCTGAACCCTCGCGTGGGGTCTGGAGGCGTTCAACAGCTCCATGGGCAGGCTCTCCGGGGTGATCGTGGAGGTCGTCTCGAGGATGTAGCCTCGCTCCAGGAGATTCTCCAGCTCTCGTATGTTCCCCGGCCATGCGTAACTCATGAAGGCTTCCATGACCTCCGGGCGAATCTCCCGGATCTCCTTCGAATAGGAGCTGTTGAGTCGTTCCAGGAAGGCCTGCGCGAACAGGGGAATGTCCTCGGACCGTTCCCGGAGGGGAGGCACCTCGACCGGGAAGACGCTGAGACGGTAGTAGAGGTCGCTTCGGAAGGTGCCGGACTCGACCATCTGTATCACGTCCGTATTCGTTGCCGCGATGACGCGGACGTCGACATCGATCGATTGCTCGCCCCCGACACGGTGGAAGGTCCTGTCCTGCAGCACCCGCAGCAAACGAATCTGCGCCGGGGGCGTGATGGTACCGATCTCGTCCAGGAAGATCGTCCCCTCGTGCGCGATTTCGAACTTGCCCAGCTTCCGTCTGTGGGCGCCGGTGAAGGCGCCCTTCTCGTGGCCGAAGAGCTCGCTCTCCAGCAGGGTGTCCGGGATCGCACCGCAGTGGACCGGGATGAACTGCTTGTCGCCTCTGTGGCTGTTCCGGTGGATGAGCCGTGCCAGGACATCCTTGCCCGTGCCGGTCTCGCCGAGCAGCAACACGGTGCTCCGGGTCTCGGCAACGGATCGGATCTTCTCGAAAACGCTCCGCATCAGGGGGCTTCGGCTCTGTGTGATCTCGAAGGAATCGCTTTTCCACACCATGTTCCGGAGATAGTGGAGCTCCGATTCCATCCTCTGGGATTCGTACAGGCTCTGGGTGACGTGCTCGACCTCCTCCGGCTTGATCGGATAGGTGAGGTAGTTGTGCGCCCCTGCCTTTACGGTCATGACGGCTTCCCGGATCTTTTCCTCAGAACACAGGACGATGATCTGAGAAGTGGGGTAGGCCGTCTGGAACGGGTGCAGGGCCACGCTGCACTCCTTCACCGAAAGCGTACCCCCGAGGAGTTCGACATCGGCGAAGAGATACTCGTATCGTCTTTCCCGAAACAGCTCCAGGCACGCCTCTTTCTCCCGCACGACCTTGACCTCGTGCCCGTTGCCGAAGCACTCCTCGATGGCGCTGCAAGCATCCTGTTCGCAGGATGCGATGAGAACGCGGCTCATTTCTTCCCCAAAAGCTGGCGAATGTGCAATGGATGGATTCTACATATAGCAGAGTCTGGTGCAATGTGCAGGCTAGCATGAATCGGGCCAGACGACCGCTGAGAACCGCGGAAGGATTGGTGGCCCCCCGGTACGCTTGCTCTGGGAGCGCACACGGCCGGAAAGGCGAGGATATCCGTGCAGTTCCGATTTCCTCTCCTGGCCATTCCCCGGGACCCAGGCGGTCGCGATGAGGATTTCGTCCTCCTGCACGTCACCGTCATTCGGGTCGGAGGGCAAAAAAGAATTCCGAATTCCGATTTCTTCATAATAAGAATCTCTAGTTCCGCTTTCTGGGCGCTTTCCTACCAATGGGGTTCCGTCCCGACCCGCAGGCCCATCACCTCCAGGGTGTCGGTGACCACCACGAAAGCGTTCGGGTCCAGGCTGCGGACCATGCGCTTCAGTCTGGCCAGCTCCCGGAAAGTGATGACCGTGTAGAGGATCTGCTCCGGTTCACCCGAGTAGCCTCCCTTCCCCTGCAGAATCGTGGCGCCCCGCTTGAGCTCATAGAGAATGCCCTTGTGGATCCGCTCCCATTCGGCGGATATGATCAAAACCGCCTTGCGCTGGCTCCAGCCGGTCACCACCAGGTTGACGACATAAGAGGTCACGAACATGTAGACCAGGGTGTACAGGGCCGCGTCCAGGGAAAAGAACAGGGCCGCCAGGCCCAGCACGAGGGTGTTGAAGACGAGAATCGTGGACCCGAGGCGAATCGAGAAGCGCTTCAGCAAGATGACCGAGAGGATGTCGACCCCTCCCGCCGAGCCCAGGGACCGGAGGATCATACCGGCTCCCGCTCCCCCGATGATTCCGGCGAGAAGAGCTGCAAGGATCGGATCATGAACCGGGAAGGAGGCGGGGACGAGCCGCACGGCGAGGCTGAAGAGGATCGAGCCTGCGAGGCTGTACAGGAAGAATCTTCGTCCCACGTACATCCAGCCGAGTGCGAAAAGGGGCAGATTGAACAGGAAGTAGAGCCAGGCCACCGGCAACAGAGGGGAAAGGTAGTAGATCACCAGCACGAGGCCCACGAAGCCTCCGCTCAGGAACTGGTGCGGTATCAGGATGCCGTTGATCGCCAGGGCACACAGCGTGCTGCCGATGCTCAACAGAATCACGTTCCACAGGACCGTCTTCACGGTCCCGATCCTGTTCGAGGGGGCGGTTGCTTTCATGCGGAAACACCTCCGTTCTGCATGGATACCCGGATAGGGCCGTCCCGAAAACAGCATAGTATAGGGAATTCGACGGATTCTTTCATCGAGCTTCTCCGGCCCTCAGCTGGCCCGTTTGCTGGACGTTTCGGCGCGCTATGCACCTTCTGGGGCTCGTCGCCCAGGACGTATAGGGCGTGGTTTCAGGGGGGATATCGTACGTGCGTCATTCCGTCATGATGAACAGGGGTTTCATCTCGAAGGTCTCGTATTTCGGACGCAGTCGGTCCGTGTTGTAGTGCTCCTTCACGTTGACGACCTTCTTCGTGCTCGTGACCACGTCGATGGGCATGTTGTCGTACCGGCCGTTCTTCAGGACCACCAGGCGGCCGTGCACCTTGTCAAGGATCAGATCCAGTGCCAGGTTGCCGTAGGCCATGGGCACGATGGAATCGATCGCATCCGGGTCGCCGCACCGGACGAGATACCCGAGCTTCTGATTGATGATGTCGATGGACCTGCCCTTGTTGTGCTTGGCGGAGCGGGTCTTCAGTTCGGACGAAACGAGGTCCCCGATGCCTCCGAGCTTCTTGTGGCCGTAGTCGTCGCTGGTCGCTTCCTTGAAGACCATCTCGCCCCCCTCGAACATGGCGCCCTCGGAGACGAGCACGACGGAATACCGGCTCGGGTTTCGGAAGCGATCCTCGGCCAGAAGCTCGGTGAGCCGCTCGATATCGAACTTGTGTTCCGGAATCACGCACCGGTTGGCCGCTCCGGCCATGGTGGGGAGCATGGCCGTGAAACCTGCGTACCGCCCGAACACCTCGAGGACCATGAATCGCTCGTGGGAACCCGCGGAGGTGCGGAGGCTGTTCGTCATGCTGATCGTCCGGGTCACGCAGGTGCTGAAACCGATACAGTAGTCGGTGCCGGGCACGTCGTTGTCCATGGTTTTCGGGATCCCCACCACCCGAACCCCTTCCTGATAGAGCCTGACGGCGTAGCTCAGGGTGTCGTCACCGCCGATGGGGATCACATAGTCCACACCCAGAAAATCCAGGTTCTTCAGGACCTCCGGGGTGAGATCGTTCATTTCGTCCTGGTACTTGCCCTGCAGGTGCTCCGGGACGTTCGCCTTGGAGACGTGACTGGGGCGTGTGCGCGAGGTGTGAAGGAAGGTGCCTCCGGTGCGGCCCGCCTTGTTCACTATTTCTTCGGTGAGGATCTGGCAGTAGTCCGTGTTGTCCGCGCTCTTCTTCGGGACGATTTCCATGGCGCCGGCCCAGCCGCGGCGGATGCCGATGACCTCGTACCCTTCCCGTATGGCACGGATCGTGATGGCCCGTATGGCCGGGTTGAGACCGGGGACGTCCCCTCCCCCGGTCAGGATCGCGATGACGCCCTTCTTTGTGTCGACGTTTGCCACTGGGAACCTCCTGGTGCTCTAAGGATGAGATCGTCCCTTTCCACCTTCCCCAATAAAGATGACCGGTTCCGTCTCCAGGTTGCGGGGACCCGGTGTGCGGGATCGCTGGTGCGCGAAAATCCTTCTCGGAATCAAATCCTTGCAAACCCCGGCCTGACTGAACCGGGCTCCGGCGTCGGAGTGTGGGGGAATCATGAAGAACAGGAGGATTGACTTCTACGCGTGGGTGATTAGAGTTCACCGTCGGGTCGAGTGATGGCGACTCGACCCGACAACGAGCCGTGTTGCGGGGCAACGATGCCAACGTGGGGCGCGAGAGCCCCGGTCGAGGTGAGAAGGAATGTCAGAAATCATACGGGAATTGGCTGAACTGGTTCGCAGCAATGATGCCCCTGATTCCGAACGACTTCGCAAACACAACATCCAGATCGGGCTGAGGGACGACCAGGGGGCGGGCGTCTTCGTGGGCGTGACGAACAAGGGCTCGGCCGTGGGCCACGAACGGATCCCCCTGGCCGTGCTCAAGGGTGAGGAGCCGGGCCGAAGCGGCCTCAAGGTGGTGGACCCGGCCCGGGTCTTCCAGGAACTCCACGGGCGCGAGGCAACCCGGAGCGAGCTGGAAGCCTTCCTTCCGAAGTTGCGAGACATCCTGCCTTACGAATTCCTGCCCGTGGAAGGAGAGCTTCTCTACTGCGGCATCGATGCAATCGAGATCGCAAGGGCCCACGGGGACAGCTTCGGCTTCGAAGAGGTGGTCTACCTGCTGCTCACGGGCAATCTTCCCACCCGGAAGCAGTTGCGGGACTTCTCCGACTATTTGAATGCAAGACGGTGCCTGCCGGCCGACTACCGGAACCTGCTCGTTCACCGGCTCACGAGCCGGAACCTCATGAACTCCCTTCAGACTGCCGTGGACAACCTATACGACACCGATCCGGACCCGGATTCGATCGCCATCGAGGACGTGACCCGGCACAGCATCGACCTGATCGCCCGGTTCCCGATCCTGGTGGCCTACACGTACCACGGGATGAACTACAAGTACAAGGAGAAGGCGGATCTCGTGATCGTCCGGTCGGACAGCCGCGCTCACCATGCAGAGGACTTCATGAGGATGTTCAAGGCCCGCAAACGCTTCAGCCGGGAGGCGGCCCTTCTCCTCGACCAGTTCCTGATCCTCCATGCGGAACACGGGGGCGGCAACAACTCGACCTTCACGACGAGGGTGGTCTCCTCGAGCGAGACGGACACCTTCAGCGCCATCTCGGCGGCGCTGGGTTCCCTGAAGGGCCACCTCCACGGGGGCGCAAACGAGCAGGTGATGAGCATGATGGGCTTCATGAAGTCCGAGGTCCGGGACTGGGATGACCGTGACGAGGTCTTCGACTACCTCTGCAGGATCCTGCGGCGGGAGGCGGGAGACCGGAGCGGCAAGATCTACGGAATGGGCCACGCGGTCTACACCCTCTCCGACCCCAGAGCCGTCTACCTCTCCGAGATGCTTGAGGGATTGACCCGGGAGATGGGCCGCGAAGACGAGTTTCGGCTCTTCAAGCGGGTGGCGGAGCTGGCCCCTGCCGCCTTCGCTCAGGTGAAGGGGGCGAAGAAGAAGGTCAGTGCTAATGTGGACTTCTATTCCGGATTCCTTCTGGACATGATCGGGATCCCCCAGGAACTGTACACGCCCCTGTTCGCCATGGCCCGCGTAGCGGGATGGTGCGCACATCGTCTGGAACAGGTCGTTCAGAACCGACTGATCCGCCCCGCCTACAAGGACCTGGTGGACCGAAGGCCGTATCTGCCTCTTGCACTGAGAACCGGGTGAACGGAAACGTAGGTTCCGGTCCCTTGAGAACCGGAACTTATCGTTCCGATGCCCTGGAACCGTTGCGCTGCCTATACTTCTGTGCATTTATTCGGCTTCTCTCCCGTTCCGGCGGGCTGAGAAAAGAGCAAACGGAATCGAGAGTTCCGCATGCCGCTGCTGCCTCGAAACAAAACCTCGCAATTTCAAACGGTTACATGTTTGGCACGCCGGTTGCGATAGACGGAGATTCGCCGCGAAGCGTGCGAAAGAAGACAAGCGCCTCTTACAGGAGGGACGAAGATGGAAGTGAGACCGTTGGGAGATCGGGTGATTGTCCGAAGGATCGAGGAGGAGGAAAAGACCAAAGGGGGACTCATCATTCCGGATACGGCAAAGGAGAAGCCCATGGAAGGGGAGGTCCTGGCCGTAGGCAAGGGCAGGATGCTGGAGAACGGAAAGGTGCAGCCCATGGAGGTGAAGAAGAAAGACAGGGTGCTGTTCGGGAAGTACGCCGGAACCGAGATCAAGATCGCAGGCGAGGAACGGCTCATTCTGCGCGAAGACGACATCCTCTGTGTCGTGGAGCCGGGCGGAGAAACACAGAAGAAGACCAAGAAGAAATAGCGGTCGCCGCACAGGAGGGAGACGGTCATGGCTGGAAAAGGAATCAGGTTTTCAGAGGATGCTCGCGGCAAGATACTCAAAGGGGTAAATACCCTTGCGGAGGCTGTGAGCGTGACCCTTGGACCCAAGGGAAGAAACGTCATCCTCGACAAGAGCTTTGGCTCCCCCACGGTGACCAAGGACGGTGTGACCGTGGCCAAAGAGATCGAGCTGAAGGACAAGTTCGAGAACATGGGCGCCCAGATGGTCAAGGAGGTGGCGAGCAAGACGAGCGACGTGGCGGGCGACGGGACGACGACGGCAACGGTCCTGGCCCAGTCCATCTTCCGGCAGGGGTGCAAGCTCGTCGCTGCGGGAGCGAACCCGATGGAGGTGAAACGCGGGATCGAAAAGGCGGTCGGGCACGCCGTGAAGGAGCTGAAGAAGATGAGCAACCCCACGCAGGACCGAAGCGAGATTGCGCAGGTCGGGACGATCTCCGCGAACGGCGACGAGGCGATCGGGAACCTGATCGCCGAGGCGATGGACAAGGTGGGCAAGGAAGGCGTGATCACTGTGGAGGAGGCGAAGTCCATGGAGACCACCCTGGAGGTGGTGGAGGGAATGCAGTTCGACCGCGGATACCTGTCTCCGTATTTCGTGACCGATCCGGAGAAGATGGAGGCGGTCCTAGAGGAGCCGTACCTGCTGTTCCACGAGAAGAAGATCAGCAGCATGAAGGACCTGCTTCCGCTTCTGGAGAAGGTGGCCCAGTCGGGAAAGCCGATCCTGATCGTTGCGGAAGACATAGAAGGCGAGGCCCTGGCCACGCTGGTGGTCAACAAGCTGCGGGGCACGCTGAAATGCGCGGCCGTAAAGGCGCCCGGGTTCGGCGACCGCAGGAAGGCGATGCTCGAGGACATGGCGGTGCTGGCGGGCGGGAAGGTCGTGGCCGAGGAACTCGGCATCAAGCTGGAGAAGGTGGAGCTCGGTGACCTGGGCCGCTGCAAGAAGGTGAAGATCGACAAGGAAGACACGACCCTGATCGAGGGCTCGGGCGCGACCGAGGCGATCGAGGGCCGGATCAAGCAGATTCGGGCCCAGATCGACGAGACCACATCGGACTACGACCGGGAGAAGCTTCAGGAGCGGCTGGCCAAGCTGGCCGGCGGCGTGGCCGTGCTGCGGGTCGGTGCTGCAACGGAAAGCGAGATGAAGGAGAAGAAGGCACGGGTAGAGGATGCGCTCAACGCCACCAAGGCGGCCGTGGAAGAGGGAATCGTTCCGGGTGGGGGTGTGGCCCTGTTGCGGTTGATCCCGGGCCTGGACGAGCTGGAGCTCCCGGGAGATCAGATGATCGGTGTGAAGATCGTCAAACGGGCCCTGGAAGAACCTCTCCGGGAGATCGCACAGAACGCGGGCGAAGAGGGTTCGATCGTGGCGGAAAAGGTGAAGGCGGGTGAAGGGGCCTTCGGGTTCGACGCCCAGAAGGAGGAATTCACCGACATGGTCAAGGCGGGGATCGTCGACCCGACCAAGGTGGTCCGGTCCGCCCTTGAGAATGCGGCGAGCGTAGGCTCGCTGCTCCTCACCACGGAGGCGATGGTCGCCGAGCTTCCCGAGGAGAAGAAGGCTGCGGCCACCTATCCGGGCGGGTACGGAGGAGGCTACTAGCCCGCCTTCATGTAGGCCTCGGCCCGCTTGAGAAAGAAGCGCATCAGAGAGCGGGTCAAGCGGCTTCGGGGCGCGCACTCTGGATGCCACTGCACGGCCAGGATGTTTTCGTCGTCGTTCTCGATCGCCTCGATGATGCCGTCAGGGGCAAAGGCCACCGGTCGAAACCCGGGCGCGAGGCGTGAGACGGCCTGGTGGTGCTCGGACCAGACGTTGGCCGAGGGTCTGCCTGCAAGCTGACCCAGCCTGGAATTGCGCTCGATGCGGATGCGGTGACGGGGGTGCTTTCGGTTCCGGTGATTCCTGGGCGATTTGGCGTCCCTGCGAATGTCCTGAAACAGAGCGCCGCCCTCCAGCACATTGATGAGCTGCATGCCGTAACAGATGCCTAGGATCGGCATCCCCATCCGGGTCGCCTCGTGGTAGAGCCGGATTTCGAAGTCGAGCCTCTTGCGGAAGACCTTTCCGGTTCCGCGCTTCGGTCGCTCCCCGTACAGTCGCGGGTCCACATCGTCTCCGCCCACGATGATCAAGCCGTCGATTCCGTCCAGATAGCGCTGGATCATGTTCTGTCGGCGTGCCGGCGGAAGGATGACGGGGTAGCCTGCAGCATTCTTGACGATCTCGACATAACGGTGGTCGATGATCAGATCGTAGGCCCGAGGCCGCTGTCGCGGCACGTCGATGTCACACGTGATACCGATAAAGGGTTCGTTCATACCAGCTCCAGATTACGGCGGCCCAGCCAGACCGAGTCGAGATCCGGGATTTCCACTCGCAGTCTTTCCGCAAAATCGAATAGGGTGTTGCCGCTCAGCAGTTCGTTCAGGCCTTCCACGTAACGCTCTGCGAAGTGGCGCTGCCAGGTTCGCGGGTGCTGCTCCCAGGCGAGCCGTGCGGCCTTCCCGATGAGCGTGCTTCCGTTGATGCGCCGCTTGATCAGCCGGATGGCGTTCCAGATCTCTTCCGGTATGTCCATTTCTTCCAGGAAACGACGGTGGGACCAGACGAACAGATCCAGGTATCGGGGGACGGTGACCCACTTGCCGTTCCAGCAGAGCTTCGCGCGCACGCCCCTCTCGGCGGCTTCCTGCCTGGACCGGAGATAGTCCGCCGCCCGTATCCGGTTCGCCGCGGCGTTTCCCGCAAGCCAGTTCAATGTCACCGCCTTGAGCACACAGGTCGCCGCCAGCACGAACTCGGGCAGATTCGCATCCAGGACCCGTAGTTCGAGGGTGCCGGGTTTCGTCTTCCGGGCACGGCTGAAGAGCATTTCGTCGTACATTCGCTGATACAGCTCCCCTCGGGCGATGGGCCGGAAGTACTTCCGGGTGGCGCGGACGATCCGGTTCGAGGCGACGTCCGTGATTCGGCCGGCCCAGACGGGCGAGTTCGCTCCCATGGCGATCAGAAAGGGGACGTGGTCGTGGACGTGCCATGCGAGTTTCCTGGCCGCGGCCTTGGTCAGGTCCCGGTCGGCCAGGGAAAGGTGTACGTGCGCCCCGGCGAAGCGGTTGGTCCACCCTCCCACGAGGAGGAGTTCGCGGCCCGAAAGGGAAGGCTTGCGGGAGCGGTAGCGCTTCGATCCGTACTTTCGCAGCCCGCTGCGGAGCAGAAAGAGCCCCTCGCGAATCGTGGAAAAGGGTCGGCTGTTGTATTCGGTTCCGATGGTGCTGTCGCGGGTGAAGCGCTCGCCTCTTTCCGACGTGCCCCTCCTGGGAGGCACGAGCTGCCGCCCGATCGTGTAGCCGGGCAGCCGGATGGAGTACGCTTCGAGTTCGATACCGGCGATGACCGAACGATGTGAGTTCTTGCCCACGAATCCACTCAGGCACGTGCGTTCAAGTCGTACTCTGCGAAGGGGCCCCGGCAGACGCCTTCCAACGGTTCATGATCCCACGGACCCGGTCCAGAGGCAAGGCCGGAGCACGGTGCCCGGAGTGGCCCTCCATGGCTTCCGATGCACACAGGGCGTTCAGGATCGCCTCTTCGGTGGCCTCCATGACCCCTCGATACAAGGGGTCGATGCAACGGTCCAGCAGGACCTTCATGCGGTAGATCATCTTGCGCGTTTCCCGGGGGATCTTGTTCGCCGTGGAGAAGCCCACGATGATTTCCCCGGAGCGGTGCGCCGCGTACGAGCCGACCCGCCCTACGCCCAGGGCGGCCCGCTTGCAGAGGCGCGTGATCTGATTGGGCCAGAGGGGGGCGTTCGTGGCCAGGACGACGATGATGCTCCCGTAGGATTCCTTCCGCACCGTGCCTTCCGCGTACTCTTCTGCGAGGACCTCCCCGACGGGCAGCCCGTCGATGCGCAGGTCCTGCATCCTGCCGAAGTTGCTCATCACGAGAACTCCGACCACGTAGCCCCCCTCCTGCTGGGGAAGACGGCGGGAGGCGGTGCCGATGCCCCCCTTGAAATCGCAGGTGATCATGCCGGTTCCTCCGCCTACGTTCCCCTCCTCGACGGGGCCGCCGGCCGCATTCTCGATCGCCGCGAAGACGTGCTGTGACTTGATGTGCTGCCCGCCTGCATCGTTCAGCCAGGAGTCGTCGCACTCCCCCACCACGGGAATGACCACATCGTGCTCCACGCCGATACCGGGGTACTGTCGGACCAGGTATTCCACCGTGGCCGTGGAGCAGACCCCCACGGAGAGGGTGTTGGTGAGGAGGATGGGGGTTTCGATCAGGCCCCACTCGTTCACCTGGGTGAGGCCGGAGACCTCGCCGGCGCCGTTGAGGATGAAGCCGGACCCCACGATCCGCTCGAGAAAGATGTTTCCTCTGTTCGGCAGGATGGCGGTCACACCGGTCCGCACCGGGCCTTTGCCCACTCGAAGGGGACCCTTTCCGGACACGAGCGTGGTGTGCCCGACCCGGACCCCTGGGACGTCCGTGATGGCGTTGTATCGGCCCGGGGTGTATCGCCCGATCCGGATGCCCAGCTGGCGGGCCCTGGGGGGTCTCTTCTTTTCTGCGTCCAATGGGATTACTCCGTCCAGCGCCGCAGGCTCGAGCGCCAGAGGGCCCGCTCGAAGAAGCTGCCGTCGGGACGGAGCCGGGCTGGCCCCCCTCGCTCGGCCAGCGCCTCGAAAAGAGGAACGAGCTGGCGTCCGTATTTCTCCATGCACCTTTCCGGAAAGACGCCCGGCCAGGAATAGCACGAGACCACGGTGCGGCGGTGGATGCTCGGGACCTCTCCGGGCACCGTCGTGTCCCAGGCCGGGTCGTTCGGGGAGAGGACGTATCGATCCAGGTTGCCGGCGGGAATCCCCTCGATGCTGCGGACCGTGGGCGGGTCTGCATCGAGTTCGTAGGGATCCACGTTCAGGTCGCAGAGGACCGCGTGCTGGGGGAGCCACGCGAGCCAGTGGTTCGGGATGACGGGCGACGAAGAGCCTTCCGGCCTGTAGGTGGCGTCCACCAGAACGTCGGTTACCATCAGCCGGTTCCGCATGTATTCCCATCGTGAGCTCAGGTTCCGGCCGACGGTGACGACCTCCACGCCCGGCAGGCCTCTATCCCCGAACTTCCGGTTGCGGTCCAGGTCGCCGTGCTTCAGGGCGGCCTCGACGGCGTGCTTGCCGACCCGGCCCGCTCCAAGGACCGTTACCCGCAGAGGAGGGCGGTCCGCCCGGGTCATTTGCGGGTAGGTGGTCTCCAGCGCGTCGAAGGACGCCCTCACGCCGTTCCATGCCACGTCGGCCAGGTTCTCGACCATGCGCTGGCCCTGGTCGTCTTCGATCGAATCCAGGCTCAGGGCCTCCAGGCCGAGCTGGGCCAGCTTCCGGACGCGGTTCGGGCGGGTCGGGAAGTGAAGCATGCTCATGAGGGTGTTGCCCCGCCGGAGGAGGCTCCACTCGGACTCTTCGGGACATCGAAGGATGAGCACGACCGACTGGGCGTATGCGGTGGGCCGGTCCACGATGCGGACCTGGGGGCCGATCGCCGAATAGGCGCCGTCGGAGATCCCCATGCCGGACCCCAAGCCGGACTCGACGTATGCCGGAACCCCCAGGGCGGCCACTTCCCGGACGAAGGCGGGGAGGAAGTCACGCTTCTCCCCCGGTTCGCAAAGCATTCGAGGAAGGCCGAGGGTCAGCCCGTCTTCTCGCAGCGCCATGGCACCAACTCCGTAGGGAGGATTCCCCGACTTCGTGCTCGTCTACCGGAATGCAATTCGCCTCTCCCGCTGTTGCTCCCGCCAGCGGCGGATGCAGGGGGCCAGGATTTCGCCGATGAGGGTCCGATATTCGATCCCGGCCGCCTCGGCGATGAAACAGAGATCGGAAAAACCGGGCGACAGCCCGGGCAGGGGGTTGCACTCGATGAAGTGGACCCGCCCGCTTTCGTCCAGCCGGAGGTCCACACGGGCCACATCCCGGCATCCGAGGACGGCAAAGACGCCGCGCGCCACGCGGCGCAGTTCTCCGTCGAGGGCCGGATCGATCCGGGCAGGCACTTCGCAGGTGACGCCGGCCGTGTCGAACTTGGAGGAAAAGGAGTAGACAGGGTATTTCTCCCGGCCCTCCTGAAAGACGATCTCCATCGGAGGCAGGGCCTTCGGTCGCTTCTCGCCCAGCAGGCCCACGGTGAACTCCCGCCCGCACACGAAGCTCTCCGCAATGACCGCCTGCCGGTAACGTCCCGCCGTCTCGGCGGCGAGCTCCCGCAGCTCGGCCTCCGACTCCGCCACGCTCGTCTGGAGGATTCCCTTTGAGCTTCCTTCCGCTACGGGCTTGATGATGGCCGGGAAGGACAGTTCCGTGGGCAACCGCTCCCGCCCTGTGGTCATGAGGACGAAAGGGGGCGTGTGGAATCCGGCCTGTCCGACCAGGCGCTTTGCCAGACCCTTGTCGAGCGCAAGGGAGAGGGCCGTCGGATCGGAACCCGTGTAGGGGATTCCGAGCAGCTCGAGCAGTGCCGGTATCTGGGATTCCCGGTGGCGGCCCTTGAACCCCTCCGCGATGTTGAAAACGAGATCCACGTCCGCCGCAGACAGGAGGGAAGGGAGTTCCGGCGTGGCTTCCAGCTCGACCACCTGGTGGCCGTAGGATTCGATCGCTTCGCGAATGGCGGCGATGGTCTTGGGAGAGTCGTACTCTGCGTCCAGGTCGTTCCCCAGTGTCGGCCTGTCGGTGCGTCGCAGATTGAAGGTCATGCCGACACGCGGCCGCGAAGCGAGACGTCGGGAGGTGCGGGCGGGCCGAATGGACAGGTGGAAGCGCTCTGCAGCGCTCTTGACGATGGCCCCCAGCACCGCATCCATGGTTGTCAGCCCTGCACGGGCCGCCGAGGCATAGATCGAGGCGCCTTCCTCCAGACTCGGCAGCGCGTTGATCTCGATGAAGTTGGCCTCGCCCCTTTCGTCCACGCGATAGTCGATCCTGCCCAGATCGCGGACGCCAAACACGCGGATCACGGTTCGGGAAAGCTCGAGGATCCGCTTCCTCGTCTGCTCCGGCAGGTCCGCAGGCACCTTGACCTTGACGCAGTCCGAGGCCGAGCTCTTCAGGTCGTAGTCGTATATCTGAAAGCGGGATGTCCCGACGGAAACGTATTCGTATCCGGCCGGCTCCAGGATCCCTCCCGTCTCCGGCAGAGAGCTTTCAAGGAAGGGGACCGTCACGTCGCGACCCGGGACGAACTCCTCGACCAGCAGGCCGGCGGGGAACCGGGCGAGCATGTCGACCGTTCTGGCCCTGAGTTCAGAGGGAGTTTCGACCACCGAGTCCGCCGTGATGCCGATCGAGCTGCCCTCGAAGTTCGGCTTGACGATGAGGGGAAACGGAAGCCTTTGGCCTTCCAGCTGAGCCGCATCCGTGACGAGGAGGGAACGCGGCGTCGGAACGCCTTGTGCCGAGACCACCATTTTGGTCAGCTGTTTGTCGAGGGTGAGCGCGCAGACATAGGCATCCGACCCTGTGAATGGGATGCCGAGTCGGTCGAAGAGGGCAGGGTAGAAGGCCTCGCGAAACCGCCCACGGGTGCCTTCGGCCGTGTTGAAGACCAGATCCGGGTTCAGCGCCTCCAGCCGCGCCACTACACGGGAAGCGGTTCCGGTGACCTCCAGCGGCTCCACTTCGTGGCCGAGCCGGCGCAGGGAATCGGACAGAGCCGCCACGGTTTCGGGGCGGTCGAATTCGGCCTCCTCCTCGCTGTCGGTCAACTGGAGGTTGTGGGTGAAGGCAATCAGCATCTCTCGCCGTCTTCCTGGTCGACGGAATCGTTCGTGCCGCTGTTCCCGTCGGGGTCAGGGTAGGTGAAGGTCCTGCCCTCGTAATTCCTCAGGATCAGGCCTCGCTCATCCCTTCCATCGAGGTAGTCGGGCAGGAGCGGTACCTTCCCGCCCCCTCCGGGTGCGTCGATCACGTAGGTGGGAACCGAGAAACCCGTTGTGTGGCCCCGCAACCCTCGAATGATCTCGAGGCCTTTCTCGACGGGGGTTCGAAAATGGGAGGAACCGGGAATGGGGTCGCACTGATAGAGGTAGTAAGGGCGCACGCGGATGCACACGAGCCCGTGCAGGAGCCTTCTCATGGTCTCCAGGTCGTCATTGACGCCTGCAAGCAGAACCGTCTGGCTGCCGAGGGGAATGCCCGCATCCGCGAGGAGGCCGCATGCGTGGGCGACCTCGGGCGTGATTTCTTCCGGATGGGTGAAGTGAATGTTGATCCAGAGGGGATGGAACCGCTTGAGCATCCGGGTCAGAGCGGACGTGATGCGCTGAGGAAGAACGACCGGCACTTTGGTGCCGATGCGAAGGATCTGCAGGTGCGGAATGGCCCGCAATCGGGCGAGCAATCGCGACAGCGTGTCGTCCGCAAGGGTGAGGGGGTCCCCGCCGGAGAGGACCACGTCGCGTATGGAAGGGTTGGACTCGATGTAGGCGATCGCCTGGTCCCATCCGTGTCCGTTGGCGGGCTGGCCTTCGGTCCTCCCCACCATGCGGGAGCGGGTGCAATAGCGGCAGTGGGTGGCGCACCGGTCTGTGACCAGGAACAGCACTCGGTCCGGATAGCGGTGGACAATCCGGGGGACCGGGCTGGTTCCTTCCTCGCCCAGGGGGTCGTCCGATTCGTACGGTAGCCTCCGATACTCATTCGTGACGGGGACGATGGTCTTCCGTAGAGGCTGCTCAGGGTCATCCGGATCGAGAAGGCTTGCGTAGTAGGGCGTGATGCGCGCATGCAGACACTTCCGGGTCCCGTGAATCGCCGCCCTTTCATCCTGGGAGAGCCGGAGAAGAGAGGACAGGGCCTCCAGGGTCGTGATCCGGTTGCGCATCTGCCACTCCCAGTCGCTCCAGTCGGCGGGCGTGGTGTCCGGAAAGAGCTTTCGCCGGAACCGATGGGAGCGATCGCTGCTCTTGCCGAAGGCGCATCCCGATCTCCTTTTTTGAACCGGGGGAGTCGCGATTCGGAGACGCGGGGCCGGATGGTTCCGGGCACGACGGGGGACGGTAAAGCGATGAATGTGTGGATGGGGGGCAGAGGAGCTTGCCCCGGGAGGTTCGCTTTCTTTCGGGCCGGGGATCTCTCTTGTCACGTGTTGGGTCCTTCCTACTGGGGCACCAGTTCGTATTTCGACACGTAGATCGTTCGCTGACCGTCTTCGCTTTCAGTGACCCTGCCTCGCACCCGCACTCGCTTGTTGACGAATTGCCTCAGTTCCTTCCCCTTGTCGTCATTGCCGACCATGTATTCCTCTGCGCTGGTGGAGATGGCCACGTGCGAAATCTGATTGTCCTCGTCGAAGGCGACCCATTCGACCTTCCCTGTGACGGTGGCCGTACTTCGCGAGGGTTCACAGCGCAGAAAGGTGAAGGAAAGAAGAAAGGACATTCCCATAACGAGCAGAACGATGATGGACAGATCCTTGGCCTTCATTCGCCGGACCCCTCTGCGGAACTGCGGAGTCGGAAGTCCTTTACGGTAATCGTCTTCTTGCCGCGCTCCACTTCGACCCAGCCGACGACTTCGGCGTCCTTGCGGACGTGCTGGATCAACTCGACCCCCTTGACCTGCTCCTGGACCAGATACTCCTGCTCGTCAAAGGCCGAGATGGAAACCCCGGTCACGTTCCCGTGCCGATCCCAGGCCGCCGGGATGATGACGCCCGTGATCGTGGAGAGACGGTCCTTCTCATGGTTTCCTTGCATCTCTACCTCCGGCTGGTACTCACAGCAAAAGGCCACCATCGAATCTGACCCAGCAACGACCATGCCAGACCCTGCAACGTGATGATTCCTCAGGGGTTTCCCTGTTTGAACCGGCTTCTCGGCTTCATCATGAAAAGAACCGAAGGTTCCGTTCGTGGAGGGAATGGAGGCAGCCTGATTGGCGGGGCCGCCCCAGGAGGGGATAAGGTATTGAACTCGATGAAGAAAAGAATACAGGATCCGGTTGTTCCGCTTGGAGTTCGACCGAGAAGCACCGGTTCCGATTCCTTCCCGATGTGTGTCAGATGGGGTCGGACCAGGCCAACTATTGAATTACAAAAGAAAACGGAAGAAAAAGGGCACGAAAATACGGCTTAGAGCTAATACTGTTCACTTAACACATTCTTGTGGTATGCTCCTCCTGAAATCACATTCGAAAAGGAGGAGATACCATGGCCAGAACTCTTGCA
>CAYZMM010000033.1:0-67372 GCA_964479535.1 uncultured Thermodesulfobacteriota bacterium | reverse complement strand
CGTTTGATGTGCAAACGGGAATCGAACCCGCGTCCGTTCTCTGTTTGGGGAAAATGTGGAGAAAACGATTTCCCGCAAGGGACGCGGAGAATGGGGTCTTGAGCCATTGCAAGGTGTTGTAATAAAATGATTTTCAATGTGTCAGCGCGTATGAGACGGATTTACAGGAAGGCGGCAAGCCCTCCACCAGCCTTCGCTTCGAATGAAATGAGAAGCGAAGGCTGCCGCGCCGTACGCCGAGAGAGTTCTATTATGTCTACATCTTGCAGTCTGATTCCGAACCGGAACGCTTCTACACGGGCTTCACCGAGGACCTCGATTCACGCCTGAAATCGAACAATTCGAGGAAATGCCCCCACACTTCAAAGTACAAACCCTGGCACATCAAGACGACCATTGCTTTCACGAACCGGAGAAAGGCTCTGGACTTTGAAGCGTACCTGAAAAGACCCTCGGGACGTGCCTTTTCCAAAAAGCGTCTTTGACCCCTGGGCACACAAAGAATGGACCCGTGAATGGATCATTTCTTCTACCAACTGAAGCCCGAAGTCGTACTTCAGGCCATAGAGGCCGCCGGCCTCAACCCGACCGGACACTGCCTGGCCCTGAACAGCTACGAAAACCGGGTTTATGATCTCAAGCTCGAGGACGGTTCCCACGTGGTGAGCAAGTTCTATCGCCCGGGCCGCTGGAGCGAGGAGCAGATTCTGGAGGAACACGCCTTCCTCCTCCAACTCCGGGATGACGAAATCCCAATCTGTGCCCCTCTCCATTTCAATGACGGCAGTACCCTCCGGGAGACCCAGGGGATCTATTACGCGATCTGGCCTCGGACCGGAGGAAGAGCCGCTGATGAGTTGACGGACAATAATCTTCAAGTCATGGGCCGTCTACTGGCTCGCATTCACAATGTCGGGGCTGCCCGAAAAGTTGAACACAGGGGCGCACTGACAGGTGAAACCTACGGCCTGAAGCCCCTGGCGTTCATGAAGAAAAACGGTCTTCTCCCGGCCCACCTCGTCCAGCGTTACAACGATGCCGTTCACGAAATTGTGACCATTTTCGATACGCTGTCGGTCGAGGTTCCTTTCCATAGGATCCACGGGGACTGCCATTTCGGCAACCTGCTGAACGGAAACGATGGCCTCTATGTCCTGGATTTTGACGACTTCCGCAGCGGGCCGGCCGTGCAGGATGTCTGGATGCTGGTCCCGGCAAGGGACCAAGAGGGCCTGCGTCAGCGTGATGTCTTTCTCGAAGCGTACAGAACGTTCCGAGAATTCGATCCATCCTGGCTCCGGCTCATCGAACCTCTTCGGAGTCTGCGCTACATCCGGTATGCGGGATGGATAGCGAAGCGCTGGGATGACCCGGCCTTTCCCGCTGCTTTTCCGCATTTTGGGACCGAGAGGTACTGGGAGGAGGAGACCAACGATCTAGAGGATCAAGTCGAATTCATTCATCAACATCGGAACGACCTTCCCAGCCACCTGCAGCGCCCCGAAGTCGCGCAGGAAGAGACCGAAGGGCTCACCAACAAGGACTATTTCTACGATCTCGATGATTAGCTACGCGGCGCCAGCGCCGAAGAAGACAGCCTCGGCAATGGTCTTGATCGCCAAATCGGGTGTCAAATCGGGTCGGACCAAGCTATGTATCTGATATTCAACAAAGAGGACCCCGAAACAGACCCTTTCTTTAGCCTTAGAGGCCCAATTCTGGGGCCAAAACCTGCCCTCTAAGGAAATCATCGTTGTCAATCCCCTCCAACCCTGAAGATTGATCCACTAATTCGTATGACAGCTTGGAGTCAAATTTTGGGGGCGAAATCGGGCCTCTAAGCATGTTTTCACCCCTCTGAGCGGCTTCTTTCCTTCATAATCAAGCACATGGTTTGGTCCGACCCGATTTTGAACCCGATTTTGACCCGACCCGATTTTGACCCGGCTCATCGAGCCCCTTCGGAGTCCGCGCTACATCCGGTATGCGGGATGGATCGCGAAGCGCTTGAATGACCCGGCCTTTCCCGCTGCTTTTCCGCATTTTGGGACCGAGAGGTACTGGGAGGAGGAAACCGGCGACCTGGAGGATCAGGTGGAGTTCATTCATCAACATCGGGACGACCTTCCCAGCCTCCTGCAGCGTGACGAGGTCGAGGAGGAAGAAACCGAAGGGCTGACCAACAAGGACTATTTCTGGGACCTCGATGATTAGCTATGCGGCGCGGGAGCCGAAGAAGACAGCCTCAGCGATGATCTCGCGCCCGCAGTCACCGCCCTCGTAAGCGTAGCTGCAGTTGGCGCAAATCGGCAGGCCCTGCCAATCCTCGCGAAACCGCCGGCGCATCCGCCGGTAAGGCTCGCCATCCCAGATCTCCGCGAGGGACTGGGTGTTCAGATCACCCAGGGGGTACTCTTCCTTGGGATCGTAAGGGCAGGAGCAAATCACACCGTTCCAATGGATGACAGGCATGTTCCAAAGGTGCTTGCAGGGATTCTTATCAACGCGCAGACGGGCTGCAAATCCGTCGGAAGCGTATTTGAAACGTTGATAGCGGGATTCGCAGGGCAGATAGGGATTGTCGCTGTCCTTTTTAGGATCGGTCTCTGCAGGGTTCACGGGGTTCAAGGTCTTGAAGGTCAGAGCATCCACGCCCAGGCATCTGGCAAGATCACGCAAGGAGCCCATCTCGTGCTCGTTGTGTCTCATAGGGATGAAGCGCAGATTGATGAGAGGGGTTCGGGATCCCAGCGCCTTCTTCTGGGCAACCACATTACGAATTCCCTGCAACACGGTTTCGAGTTTGCCCCCCTGCCGGAATTTCTCATAGGTTTCCTGGCTGATACCGTCCATGGCAAAGATCAGCGAATCGAGTCCGGACCGGACCACCTTCTCCGCATGCTCCTCCCGGGCGAATAGATGGCCGTTGGTGCTGGATACGAGCTTGATCCCCTTGCCCCGCGCGTAAGCAATCATGTCGTAGATATCCGGATGAATGAAGGGCTCGCCCCAGTCCCAAAGCAGGATGAGGAACAGATCTTCACCCGCTTCGTCGATGAGCCTCTTGTAAAGCCCGAAGTCCATGAATCCGGAGGGACGGTCCATACCTGTGGTGACCGGACACAGGCTGCATCGCAGGTTGCATCGGTTGGTCGGCTCGATCTGCATGTGCGTCGGCCGCCCCCAAGGCCTCTCGGGCTTCGCGAGGACCGACGCTTCCACACGAATCCAGTTGAGGAGTTTCTTCAGCGGCACCTCTTCTAAGCGGTAAGAGATGCGGTCGCAAACGATCTCCACGCGCCGGGTAAGGAGCCCTCTACCGGCTGTGTATGCACCCAGGGGCAACCTCTCAAGCATGTACGACTCCTTTCGCCGGCGCGTCGGGACGAAACAGGGGCAGAAACCAACGATACACGCGGTGAACCCGAAGATTTTCCTCTATGTAGCAGCAGAAATCACAATCGCATGTTTCACGCACCCGGGCCTCGCCGCGGCGAGAGAGACACGTCCTTCGGAACCACCGATAGCCCGGGCCGTTCCAGATCTCAGCGAAGCTGTTCTCCTTCAGATCTCCCAGGGCCTTGTTGCAGGGATCGCAAGGCAACACTGTGCCGTCAACACGGACGCGTGCATGGATCCACCCCATGTAGCACGGCGCCGTCCTCCACACATTTTTCCCGATCTCGTAGCGACGCAGCGTCTCGTCGATGTTGTGGCACAGGCCGACCGCCTCCAGTCTCGTCTTTTCCTGCACGAGCGATCGACGCACCCGGGTCTCCAATTCACCCGTAAGGCCCAATGCGTCCGTCCCGACCCCCATCGGCTTGAGGGGCGAAAAGGAAACGCCGTCGCACGCGGCCTCCCGCGCCAGGTCGATGAACCTCTCGATCCCGCCGCAATTGTATCGGCTGATAGGCTGGTGCAGGGAGATGCAGGGGGTCGCGCGCCCCCTCTCCGCCTTGGCGGCACATAGACGAGACAAGCCGTCCACTACCTCGTCGAGAAGTTCCGGTCGGCAACCCGGATAGTTCTCCCGGTATTCATCGGGCGAACTCGCCCAGAGACTCACGCGGACCACATCGGGTCGGGTCTCGATCAGGGCACGAACGTTCTCCTCGTTCAGCAGGGTACCGTTGGTCATGAGCGTGACACGAAATCCGGCCTCTTTGGCCGACGCGATCAGATCGAAGACCTGGGGATGCAGGAGAGGTTCCCCTCGCCGGAAAAGATCAGCTCGTCCGTGTTCATCGCCTCGAGTTGGCGGCAGACGGATTCGAACAGGTCAAGGGGGATGTCCTGCACAGTCGGATCACCGGGGCGGGGCCGGGTCGCATGAGGGGAATGGGCTGGGCAGCCCAGACACTGCAGGTTGCAGCGGCGGGTAACATCCACCGTAACGTAGAAGGGGCCCGCCCCGGCTGCCTCACCGTTCAGCAACCCTCGGAAAAGCCCAACCTTTTCGCTGAACCCAGCCATGCTCCTACCCGAACTCCTCGTGAATCAGCAGCTTCTCTTTCTCAGCAGCCTGGTTCAACTGTTTGTCAAAGCACGAGAAGAATACGTCTGCGCCCTCACCCTCTTGTTTCAGCAGCAGCGCACAAGCCAGATGGAGGGCATCCATACCCTTCAGGTTGTGCCTGAAAACGAGCTGACCCGCGTGATCCGTCAAGAGTGCATCCGGTCTGACCCACTGTAACGCCGGCCAGATTCGAAGGAATTCCTTCCGTACCGTTTCGACGCTCCCCTTGGAGCATCGCTTCTCTTTCCATGCACGGTTGAATGCAGACATGACCTCGGGAAAGCTGACGAGGGAGGTGAACACCAACTCGCTCGAGTCTCGGATACCTCTGGCCTGGTCCATACAGGGCTCGTCAAAGAACCACTTGACGATGCTGCTGCTGTCGAAATAGGTGATCACCGTCTGTCCTCCCGAACAAAATCGGAAACAGGCTTGTCGGGGGTTCGATTTCTGACGGTTTTGATGGAACCGACCCTTCCGGCACCACCCCCCAACAGATCCATCTGTTCGAGTCGGTCAACGAGTGCTTGCTGCGGGCTCTTGCTCACGGGCCGTAACTCGACCACGTCCTTACCATGCCGCAACACACGAATCACTTTCCCTTTCTCCACCTCCCGAAGGACGCGACTCAGGTTGTCCCTGAGCTCTTTGACGCCTATGCTCGTCATTTCGGTCTCCATTGATTATGTACACAATATAGACATATTATGGCTACTTTTCTCGAGGGTGTCAACCGAAATCGATGGGAAGGTATTCGGGCAATCGGCTTCTTCTAGGCCGGACAGTCAGCGGGGCAATTGCACTTGTTCTCGGGCGGCTTGCAGGTCCCGTCGCCGCAGCGGGTGCAGCGGCCCGAGCCGTCGCCGGTCCCGCCCGTGGGGGGAACGCAGAGCTGGAAATTCGGCTCGACCCGGTCCAGGCCGATCAGGGTGAGCCCGTCACAGCACTCCGGGGCGCCCGGGTAATAGAGAAAGGTCTCCCCTTCGGGCACGCACGGGATGGGGGGGATCGAATACAGCGAGTAACCGTCCACGGCCGGCACGTCCCCCTTCGCCTCCAGGGAGATGCCGTACCGTTCCAGGAGGGTCGGCGCAAGATCCTTCCTGTCGCCGTGCCGCATCACCGAGGTGTCGTTCGTGGCCATGATCGTGTAGGGGGCGTTTCGGTGGTTCCACCGGGTCTCGTCGAAACCGTGGTCCGAGATGACGTAGATGAAGGTCTTCTCATAGATCCCGAGGTCTCGAAGCTTCTCGACGATCCGGCCGAGCCACTCGTCCACCGACACGATCGAAGCGGAGTAGATGGGGCAATTCTCTCCACAGAGGTGACCGATATCATCGGGCTGCGCGAAATGGAAGAGGGCCAGGATTCTCTCGTCCCTGTGCTGCTCCAGCAGGCCCAGCGCGGCCTCGCCCACGTGCTTCTCCAGGAAGAGGCCGTTCTCGAAATGGTCCACCTTCGTCTTGGTGATGCAGAAGGGCTGGGACGGCAGGCCATCGAGGGGTGAGCACTGCCCGCCGGTGTTCCCGAACTTGCCCGCCAGGAAGAGGGTCGTGATCTCTTCGTCCCCGTAGACGTCCTCGACCTTCTCGAAAAGGGAGTAGCCTTCCGGCATGGCCTGGTAGATCTTGTTGCTGATGATGCCCGTGACTTCCGCATCATAGCCGGAGACGATCTGGGCCCACCCGGGCTTCGTGGCCGTGTACCCGCTCGTGGTCGTGTTGTTCCAGAAGACGCCGTTCGAAAGGTCGGTGATATGCGGCAGGCCGTTCCGGCATTGAGGGATCTCACGGTTCAGGCACTCGTAGAAATGGTCCCTCTGGACCCCGTCCCACCCGATGATCAGCACATTGAAGTCGTCGCCCTGGCAGGGCGGGTCCTCGGCGTCGGTGAGGCCGTCGCCGTCGTTGTCCACTCCGTCCGAACACATGGGGTCGCCGCAGGGGCCTTCCAGTCCGGCACGGCCCACCGGTTGATCGCCGGGGCTGTGCGCATCCCCGTTCCCGCAGCCTGCCGCTGCCAGAAGGAGAAAAAGGGTCAAGATGGGGGCTGCAAAACGCACTCGACAGATCCTTTTGTTCAAGCCGGCCGTGTCGCAGAAGAACGATGCTCAGGGGGGGGCAAGCGAAGGGAGCTGGGAGGTTGCTTCGTCGCCTCCGGCTCCTCGCAATCTCCACTTCGTTCCGACTTCGGTCGAGGTCGCTCCCCGGCAATGTCCGTAACGAGTTTTTGGCCCCATCGGCTCGCTTTCACTGCGCTTCCTTGGGGCAGCCGCTCCGGAGGATGAAGACCTGGCCGTCGTAGGTGCTGCACGCGATCACATCCTCCCGTCCATCCCCGTTGACGTCCGCGACCTCCAGACCGACGATGCCGTCCCCGGTGCCCGGCTTCTTCGTTCCGGGGATGACCAGGGGCTTCTCGGTCCTCTTCAGGATCGGCGCATCCCCCACGAAGACGTCTTCCATCTCCGGGAACGCGCCGGACCCGTCCCCGTAGGCAAAGGAAACGGTCTGGGACAGGCTGTTCGCCACCACCACATCCAGGAAGCCGTCGTTGTTCAGACGTCCCAGCCGCAGGGCCCTCGGGTCTTCCCCGGTGGTCAGATGAAAGGGAGGAAGGAAGGCACCGTTCCCATCACCGAGAATAACGGAAAACCCGTTTCCCATCCGCGTGGTGACGGCGAGATCGATGATCCCGTCGTTGTTCGCGTCCGCCTTGCGTATGGACCGCGGGCCCAACCCGACCCGGAAGTGTCCGGCAGGCATCAAGTTCCCTGCCCCGTCCCCGCGGAACACGCTTATTTTCGTCCCACTGTTCGTCACGGCCACGTCCTCGGCTCCGTCCCCATCGAAATCGCCGACCACCGACATCCTCGTGTGCTGGTTCCGGCCGAAGCGGACGCCCGGCAATACGAACCCGCCGTCCTCCTCACCGAAGAGCACCATCACCTGCTCGGGAGGCACGCCCGTGAGCACCAGATCGACGAACCCGTCCCGGTTCAGGTCCCCGGCTCTCGCATCCAGAAGTCCGGTCCCGCCGGGCACGACCTTGTAGACATCGTGGCGGAAGAAGTCCCCGGCCCCGTCCCCGAAGAACACGTGCACCACATTCGTCTCATAATTCGGAAACCACCTCGACGCCGTCGTGGTCACCACGTCCAGGTGGCCGTCCAGGTCGATGTCCTCGGCGATGACACCGTGGTTGTGATCCCCCACCGGCAGATCCCGCATGTGCGTGAACCCGCCCCGGCCGTCTCCCTTCAGGAGCACGAGCCCTTTCAGCGGATCCACGGGCAGGTGTCCGATGACCGCCAGATCCAGATGTCCGTCTTCGTCAAAATCGGCGGCCACCACATCGTGGGCCGTGCTCGCCGAGGGGTGCTGCCCGCAGACCTCGGGGCAGTAAGCCGCTTCGCCGGCAGCCTGCTCCTCTTCACCGCACCCCGGACCAAGCAAGACCACTGCGACAACCAGAAAAAGGGGAAGCCAGCCCACCAGGCCCGATACGCCCGATTCCTCTTTCATGTCAGGAACCTTCTTCGTTTTCGTGTGGGGAGGCAACCAGCATAGGAAAAGGACCTGCCGTGTGTCAATCGCCTTTCTTAATGTTTTGTTTCATTGTATTTTTTTATATAATATGCAAGACTCTCCTCTGTCGGCCCGTGTTCGTTCTTCATCCAAAGACAACCAGCCGAGACCCTGATCAGACCATGGCGAAGATCTTCTTTGCGCCTGTTCACGTGGCCGGACACTTCTACCCCACCATCCCGCTGGCCAAGTCCCTCCGCGACAGGGGACACGACGTCTCCTACATCTCCGAGCGGAACATGAAGACGGTCGTCGAAGGCGAGGGCATGGAGCACTTCCAGGTGGGGCCGGGTGTCTGGGCGGCCAATATCGCGGAGCGATTTCCCAGGATCAACCACCTGAAGGGGAATCCCCGGATCCACTACATCCTGAAGGACGCTTACCTCGGCCTGACCCCCCACTACATCCGGGATGCCGTGCCGATCATCCGGGAGAGAAGACCGGACCTCCTGGTGTTCGACCCCCTCTCCTTTCCCGGGCCCATCCTCGCAGAGCTGACCGGGACTCCCTGGGTCACGACCTCCATGTTCCTCGGCATGATTCCGGGAAACGGGGCCCCTCCCTACAGCCTGGGCTGGCCTCCGGCGCAAAACCCGCTCCAGCGCCTCTTCTACAAGTGCGTCTGGGCCGGACTGATCGCATACTGCAACCGGTACGACCGGGTGATCAACCGGATCCGCGGGGATTTCGGGCTCCCGCCGAAGAAGATGGCCTTCCTGAGTTCTTCCCTTTCCCCCTATCTCTACCTGTCCTTTACCAGCTTGGACATCGAGTACCCGGTCCACGACCTGCCCCCCCAGGTCCATCTGGTGGGCCCGTCCGTGTGGAGTTCCCCGCGAGGCTACGCCCCGCCCGAATGGCTGACGACCTTTCCGGAAGGAAGGCCGGCCGTCTACTTCACCATCGGGACCGTGGAGAGCGCCTACGACCGCCGATTTTTCTCCATCGCCGCCGAGGCGGTCCGCTCCCTGCCCGAGATCGAGGCGGTGATGACCGTTTGCTACGACGGGTCGGATCTCGGGGACCTGGCCATCCCGAAGAACCTGCGGATCGAGAAATACGTCCCGAACGAGTTGATCGTCCCGAAGGTGGATCTCGTGGTCCACCACGGCGGCTTTTCGACCACCTTGGACTGCCTCATGAACGGCACGCCCGCCATCGTCATCCCCTTCGAAGGGGATCAGAACGAGAACGGACGGCGCGTATCCTACCTGAAGGCGGGCTACCGCATGCGATACAGGGACCTGACTCCGCAGAAGCTGAAGGCGGCGATCCTGAAGGCCCTTGCAGACCGCTCGATCGCGGGCCGTTCGCGGCAAATCGCCTGTTCCCTCGAGAAGCACAACGGGCCGGCAACCGCGGCGGACCTGGTGGAACGACTCCTCCGGACGGGCTCGCCCGTGCTGCGAAACGAGATCAACTAGCCCGCTCTACCCACCCGGTTGCTCCTCCGCAAGAAGGAGCGGATTCTCCAGGAGGCGGATGACTTCGTGTGCGAAATTCATGGGCGTAACCCCGTCCAGGACACGGTGGTCCACGGCGAGACACATATAGGCGGACTTCCTGGGAACCACCTTCCCGTCGATGACCGCCGGCCTCTCCCGCACCCGGCCCACGGACATCATGGTGGAGGTGTTCAGGCGATTGTAGAGGATCATCTCCTCGTTCAGGCTCGTGATCTGGAGGTTGCCCACGACCCCCCGCCGGACACGGGCATAGCGATTGACCATGCGTATCGCCATGCGCCTGAGCCAGCCGAAGGGGAGGAACCGGCCGAGCCGGTTCATCTTGCGCAGAAGGGCCGCCTCCTCTGCCTGGGCCTTTGCCGCACCCTCTTTCAACTCCCTGGCGATGGTGGGCAGGTCCTTTCGGTCCACCTCGGAGAGCACCACCACGGGGGCGAGGTTCGTCCTTCCCAGGACGGAGATCCCGATGTCGACGCTGGAAGGATGGACGATCCGCCGGGCGCCGTCGATCAGCGCATTGACCTGCGGATACCTGCGGAGGGCCAGGCCGGACGCCCGGATGAGCAGGTGGAGGTAGTTCAGGTGGAAACCCTCGGATTCGCGTACCTTCCGGATGTAGGCGCTCGCCTCCTCCATGTCGATCCAGAAGACGCCGGAGGCGAATGCCGGGGTGGCGCACATGAACGAGTCATTGATCAGCATTCGGCCGGGGTCCAGTCGTTCGACGCTCTCCCAATCCGACATGTGCACGTTCTCCATGAAGATGACGGTTCCACAGGTTACGATAACACAATCCTCGGGCCAAGCGTACCGTCCGGGACCGCCTTGTTCGACTCGGGGCCCTCGGATATACTTTTTTCTGACCGATACCGAACCTTTGCACCCAAACCGGAGGGCTTCGAGCCATGTCCCCCCCCTTTCCCGCGGGCCGTGCGGTGAAGGGACTCCTCTGGAGCCTCGTCTTTCTCATGGAACGTCACCCGCGTCTCCGGGGTCACCGGCTCGTCTACCGGCTCTTTTCCAGTCCTCTCACGGGGGGCCTGGACAGGCTCGAATTCATCAATTACGGGTATGTGCCCCTGAACGGGGAAGAAGAGCGGTTGCCGCTGGACACCGAGGAGGAGGTCCATCGCAACAACATCCGCCTGTACCATCGCGTCGCTTCCGCCGGAGAACCACTGAAAGGACGGGAGGTGCTGGAGGTCGGCTGCGGCCACGGCGGCGGGACCGCTTATGTGAGGCGGGTTTTCGAGCCGGCCCGCATCGAGGGCATCGACCGGTCGGAGCGGAGTATTCGGCTGTGCAGAGAACGTTACCCGCTGGACGATCTGACCTTCCGGACGGCGGACGCCCTGGATCTGCCCTACGAAGACGAAACGTTCGACGCGGTTCTCAACGTCGAATCCTCCCACGCCTATCCATGCATGAAGACCTTCCTTCAGGAGGTCCGACGGGTCCTTCGGCCCGGCGGGCAACTGCTGTTTGCCGACCTTCGGCACGCGAAGCGTCTTGCTGGGCTGCGGAGCGCCATGGAAGGCTCGGGGCTGAAGCGCCTCGTGGAGGAAGACGTCACCGCAAACGTCCTGAAGGCGCGAGACGATTTCACCCGTCAGATGCAGGAGGAGATCGGGAACCGCATGAAGTGGTTCGGAAGCTTTGCCCTGTCCTGGCTCGGGGCCAAGGACTCCCTGACCTATCGATACCTGCAGACCGGTCGCCTCACGTACCTCGTCTGCGTGCTGCAGAAACCGGGCCCCGGGCGACCGGGCCCCATCACGAGATGAAGGGAAGGCGCACATGACAGCGGCCGGCGAACCCGCCTGTTCCGAACCGATGCTCTCGGTGATCATCCCTGCATACAACGAGGAGAGGTTCATCGGCGCCACCCTCGACAACGTGGAAGAGGCCGTGGACGTCTACCGGAAGAAGGTTCCTTACCCGGTGGAAGTCCTCGTGGTGAACAACAATTCCACGGACCGCACAGAAGAGATCGCACGCGCCCGCGGGGCCCGGGTCGTCTTCGAGAGGAAGAATCAGATCGCGGCCTCGCGGAATGCCGGCGGAAGGGCGGCCACCGGGCAGATCATCGCTTTCCTGGACGCGGACGACCGCATGTCCCCCAACCTTCTCGCCATCGTTCACGAGATGATGACGTCGGGGGCGTACATCGGCGGCGGGGTCGCCAGGATCTACCGGGACAACGCACACCCGCTCGCCGTGGCCCTCGAGTCCTACAACAACCTGGCAAGGCGCATCGTGGGCATCAGCACGGGCCTGATCTACACGACCCGGGAGACCTTCGACCGCCTGGGCGGTTTCGATGAGACCTACTACGCGGCCGAGGAAGGCTACTTCGTCTGGAACATGAAGAAGCTGGGCAAGCGGGAGGGGAAGAGGTTCGGGAACATCCGTGACGGCTACGTGATCAAGTCCGGAAGGAAGTTCAAGGAGATGAATTCCCTCGCCCTTCTGACGACGTGGCTCAAGTTCATGGCCTTCCCGTGGAAGCTGAAGGACCGAGAGGCCTGCTCCTTCTGGTACGACATCGAGGACAGACAGTGACATGAACGTCGGGGAATGCGCATGAGCGACCGGGTCCTCGTGATCTGCCTGGACGGGGCCACCTTTTCCCTCCTCGACCCGTGGATGGCCTCCGGCCGGCTGCCGAACCTGAAACGGATCGCGGACGAGGGTGTCCGGGGGGACCTCGCCTCGGTGGTGCCTCCCATCACGGCCCCGGCCTGGGCTTCCTTCATGACCGGCAAGAACCCGGGCAAGCACGGCGTGTACCACTTCGTGAACCGGGGCGACACATCGGACCGGAACGCCTTTGTCCATTCCGGGTCGAGGGCCGGGAAAGCCCTGTGGCATCTGCTCGGGGAGTCGGGCAAGAAGGTGCTCGTCCTGAACGTTCCCACCACCTATCCCCCGGAAGAGGTGAACGGCGCCCTGATCAGCGACTTTCTGACCCCGCCCGGCCGAAGGGACTTCACCTATCCCGCCTCGCTGGCCGACGAGCTGGAGGAGGCGTTCGGCGCCTACCCGCTCCACCTGAAGACGCTCATGTTCTCCCCCGGCCTGTCCGCATCGAACGCACGCAGGCTGCTGCGGGAAGTGCGGCACGAGGCCGGGGTCAAGTTCGACGCCGCACACTACCTCCTGGACCGGCACGACGCCGATTTCTGTATCCTCCACATCCTGGGCACGGACCGGGTGCAGCACGAACTGTGGAGGGCCTTCGACCCGGAGGATCAGGGAAGGGGCGACAGGATCGCCCGACCGTGCGGCGAGGAGGCGATCCGGTACTTCGCCGAGATCGATGCGGAGATCGGCAGGCTCTGCGAGCGGTTCGACGAGGACGGCACGACCTTCATCATCTCGGACCACGGCTTCGGGCCGATTCGCAGGGTCATCGACCTGAACGTCTGGCTCCTCGAGAACGGTTACATCCAGATCCGGTCCGGCCCTCGCTCGCGTCTGAAGTCGGCCCTCTGGCGGAGGGGACTCACCAAGGAGGTCTTCATCCGGCTGGCCCTGCGCACCTTCTTCAAGTACGGGGCGGGCATCGCCGCGAAGATCCCGGACGAGTCGATCTTCAAATCCATGCTCTTCCTCGCGAAGCGCGGCGACCGAGGACAGCTCCTCTTCTCCTTCGACGACGTGGACTGGGCCCGGACCCGGGCCTACGCACCGGTGGGCATGGGGGCGATCAACATCAACCTCCGGGGCAGGGAGCCGGAGGGCGCCGTCGACCCGGGGGACGAACATGAATCCCTGAGAGAAGAGATCGCAGCGAAACTTCGTGATCTGCGGGATCCGGACACGGGCGAGCGGATCGCCGCCGACGTCCATCTGCGGGAGGAGGTCTATCACGGCCCCTTTCTGGACCGCGCGCCCGACATTCTGTTCCTTCCGAACGCGTCCGGACTCTTTGCCGGCAGCATGACCGGCTTCTTCTCCAACCGGTGGATCTTCGAGAACGCGGCCTGGCCCGGACACCACCGCATGGAAGGGATCCTGCTCGCCCGGGGAAAGCGGATCAGGAAGGGGCGGCGGATCGAGGGGGCCGCGCTGATCGATCTCGCCCCCACGATCCTCCACCTCCTGGGAAACAGCGTTCCCTCCGACATGGACGGGCGGGTCCTCACCGAGCTTTTCGAGGAGGGCTTTCTGGAGCACCGTCCGCCTGCCTTCCAGGCACCGGAGGAGGAACCGGCGGACGCCCGGTCCGGTCCGGGCGGCGGGGAGGAGGACGTGGTGCGGCGGCTGAAGGACCTGGGGTATCTGATCTAGAGTCGGAGATCGGCGGCTGTCCCCGATCTCATGATTGAGAAAGCCTGACGGCGTCGACAGGCGACGGGGCGGGCATGGGAAACAGGGTCATCATCATCGGGCTTGACGGCGCGACCTTCGCGTTGCTCGACCCCTGGCTGGAGGCGGGTCGGTTGCCCCATCTCGCACGCATGATCCGGGAAGGCGTCCGGAGCGAGCTGGAGTCCTGCGTTCCCCCGGTCACCGCTCCTGCGTGGGCCTCCTTCTTCACGGGCAAGAACCCGGGCAGGCACGGGGTCTTCGACTTCGTCCGTCAGGACCGGACGGACTACGCCTTCCACCCCGTCAACTCCGCCTCCTGCAAGGGGAAGACGCTCTGGGAGGTGATCGGGGAACAGGGGAAGCGGGTCGTGGTGCTGAACGTGCCCATGACCCACCCGGCCTGTGACGTGAACGGCGTGCTCGTCAGCGACTTCCTGCTTGCCACGGCAAACGGGCGCACGAGCCACCCGCCCGGGTGTCTCGAGGAGATCGAGAAGCAATTCGGGCCCTACCCCACGGAAACGGTGCCCCCCTATTTCGCGGGCAAGAACTCGGCAGAGGATATCGCCCGGTTCGTGCGGGAATACCGGGAAGCGATGCAGTACAAGTTCCGGGTCGCCCGGCATTTCCTCGAGCAGGACCGGCCCGACTTCCTGATGCTCCACCTCTTCGGCAACGACCAGATCTGCCACTGGCTGTGGCACATGATGGATGCGGATCACCCGAAGCATGACGAGGTGGAATCGAAACGGCATCTGGAAGGGATCCTCGCGTACTACCTTGCCTTCGACGCCGAACTGGGCCGGCTGCTGGACCGGGCCGGTGAAGACGTCTCCCTGTTCGTCCTGTCGGATCACGGGTTCGGCCCGGTCCACCGTTCGATCGACTTCAACACCTGGCTCTACGAAGAGGGTTATCTGGCCCTCAAGGAGCGCCCCTCGACCCGGCTTCGCCGCACGGCCTGGAAATGCGGGCTCACGCCCCAGGCCCTGATGGACCGGGACTGGTTTCTTCGACTCGCCACGGGCCTGTTTCTTCGCCTCAGGAAGAGACGACCCGGCGGAAACGTGGACGACCTGAAGCAGGCCCACGCCCTGCTGCGCCTCTTTCTCTCTTTCGAGGACATCGACTGGTCCCGCACGCGTGCCTTCTCCCCTTTCGGTTTTGGCCAGATCCGGATCCACGTGCGCGGGCAGTGGTCCCGGGGATGCGTGGACGACGGAGCCGAGTACGAGAACACGAAACGGGAAATCGTGGAACGACTCCGGCAGCTGAGGGACCCGGATACGGGGGAGATCCTGGACGGCGCCGTGTTCACCCGGGAGGAGGTCTACGAGGGCGAGTTCCTGCGGGACGCACCGGACATCCTGTTCATTCCGACGAACGGGAAGTACCGGCCGAAGAGCACGGGCTTCTCCTCGAGCAGGGTCTTTGCGTCCTCCGGCTGGATGACGGGTATTCACCGGATGAACGGCATCCTCATCGGCCGGGGAGGGCCCCTGAACCCGGGGCAGCGTCTCGACGGCGCCCGCATCACGGATGTCTTCCCCACGGTGCTGGCTCTCATGGGGCTCGAGATCCCCGAGGACGTGGACGGCCGCATCCCGGAGGCGATGTTCAGGGACGCGTTCCTGCAGGCCCACCCGATCCGGCGGGGCCCCGCCTCCGGGCGAACCCGGCGCGATTCTGCGTCCCGGGACCGAAGCGATGAGGAGGAAGAGGTCCTGGAGCGCCTGAAGAGCCTCGGCTATCTGGAGTGATCGAGCACCATCGCCGGGGCTTCCAGGACCCGAGAGGATGCTTCCTATGTCGAACCGCGTCGTGGTCATCGGTCTGGACGGCGGATCCTTCCGCACCCTCCGGCCCTGGCTGGAGGACGGCTCGCTGCCGAATCTGAAGGAACTGATCGCCGAGGGGACGAGCGGCCCCCTCACCTCGGTCGTGCCTCCGGAGACGGCCACGGCCTGGTCCTCCTTCATGACAGGGAAGAACCCGGGAAAGCACGGCGTCTTCGGCTTCACTGCGAAGGAAAGGGCAACGGGCCGGATCGTCCCGGTCAGCGCGGCCTCCCGGACGGGCAGAACCCTCTGGGACCTGCTCAGCGACGCGGGGAAGACGTCCCTCGTCCTGAACGTTCCCACCACCTATCCCCCCCGCCCGATCAAGGGCGTGCTGATTTCCGGGTTTCTGACCCCGAAGGGCAAGCGGGATTTCGTCTACCCTCCCTCCCTGCTCCAGGAGATCGAAGAGCGGTTCGGGCCCTACCCGCTCTACATGCGCACCTATTTCTCGGCCGACCTGTCCGATGCGAATGCGGAACGCTTTCTCGAGGAACTCCACGAGGAGCTGCGCATCAAGTTCGAGGTGCTGCACGACCTGATGGATCGCAACTCGCCCGATTTCACCATGTTTCACCTGTGGGGCACGGACAGGGTCCAGCACGACCTCTGGAGCGTGATCGACGATGCGCACCCGACCTACGACGCAGCCTTTGCCGCGAAGTACCAGCCCCGGGTCGCCGGGTATTTCGCCGCCGTGGATGCGGAAATCGGCAGGCTGCGCGCACGCCTCGACCGGGACAGCACGCTCTTCATCATGTCGGACCACGGTTTCGGTCCCATCCACAAGACGATCGATTTGAACGTCTGGCTCCTGGAGCAGGGATACATCCACATCAAGAAATCCCTGCTTTCCCGGATTCGGTTCCGGCTCTGGAAGATGGGCTTCACCTACGAGGTGCTCATCCGGTTTCTGCTGAAGCTCATGCGGTTCGGGTTGCGCCTGCCGGACCTGTCTCCGGCCGACACGGTCAACATGGTCCGTGAAAACAGTCTCAATCCGCTGCTCTCCCTGAACGATGTGGACTGGTCCAGGACGCGGGCCTACAGCAGGATGGGCATGGGGCAGATCGTCCTCAACGTGGAGGGGCGCGAAGAACACGGGTGGATCAAGGGAGGGGAAGCGTACCGCAGGATTCGCGACGAGATCGTCTCCAGCCTGCGGGACATGCGCGACCCGGAGACGGGCCGGCCCATCAAAGGGGAGATCTACACCCGGGAGGACATCTACCACGGACCCCACCTGGAGGAGGCCCCGGACATCACCTTCCTCCCGCTGGAAGACGACACCATGGCTTCCGCCCTGATGGGATTCACCACCCGCCGGTGGATCGTGGACAACGCCTTCCTCTTCGGCAATCACAGGATGGACGGCATCCTGATCGCCCACGGGAAGCACGTCCGAAGCGGCGTCACGATGGAAGACGCCCGCCTCATCGACCTGGCCCCGACCGTACTCCATCTCCTGGGCGAGAAGATCCCAAGGGACATGGACGGACAGGTCCTGGCGGAAATGCTCACCGAGCCCCTGGCCCGCCCGGAGAGCATCCGGTGGACGGACACCGATGAGGCCTCCGGAGGCGGGACTTCCTCCGGGATGACGCCCGAAGAGGAGGCGACCATCCTGGAGAGACTGAAGCAACTGGGGTACATCTAGCGTTTCACACCTCCAGCGTTGCATTTGTGAGGGGCCCCGATCTTCTGGTAGCATACGCCTTTACCACGAACAGGACGATCCCGTGCGGCAGTACCGAAGCAGCCGCATGGAACCGAGGAGAGAGGATTCATGGGCTTTCTCGACGGGGGCGGCATCCAGCTACTCGCCACATCCACGTTCTTCCCCCGGCAGTTCAAGGTCAGGGAGATCGCGCAAATCGCCGACCAGGAGAATTATGTGGGGTGGGAGCACGTGTGCGTGTGCGAGGAGGACATGCATCCGAGCACCATGGCGGCAACGGCTCTGCGGAGCGCCCTGGCGGAGGCCGGGCGTTCCCCGGAGGATCTGGGGTTCATCGTTTCCGTTGCCTCGATCGGCGACTACCCTCTCCCCTGGTCCCTCGCCACAGAGGTCGCCGGTGTGACGGGATGTCCGAAGACCTGTGTCGGCATCGACCTGAACGCCGGCTGCGCGGGGGCGCTGGTGGCGCTGAGTGCACTCTCGAGTTGGCTGGAGGGGAATCCCGGGAGTCTGGGTGCAGTCGTTTGCGCCGACCGGAACAGCTCCTTCATTGAACGGACAGGGGCCTCGGCGCAGCTCGCCGGTTTTTCCGACACGGCCTCGGCGCTCATCGTAGGTGCCGGGAATTCCTCGGGGCCTTCGCTGGGAGCCTTCCTCGGCGCTGAAATGGTCTCTCATCCATCTTTCAACGACCTGAAGACCCGTATCGGCGGCGGCACGCGCATCCCGCGAGCGGGCGAGGAGGGCATGCTGGACCTGAATCCCGCACACCCGCCGGTCGAGACGGCGATGGTCTTTCTCGAGAGGTTGAAAGAGGCGATCGAGGGCTTGCGCGTACGTGTAGGACTGACCGAGATCGACCACCTCGTTGCAACGCAGATCAGTCCGTCCTTCCTGAACATGCTGCGCCGGCAACTCAAACTGAAGCCCGATCGGATCTGTTTCACAGGCCATGAATACGGCCACAGCGGCTCCGATCTGATGATCGGGCTCGACGAATTGAAGCGCTCGAAGAAGCTGCGTGGAAACACGCTGCTTCTGGCGGCGGCCGATTACCTGTTCGCCGCCGGTTTGGTGAGCTCTTATGTCAAGGAGCCTCGAGGAACTAACGGACCTTCTTGAACCGGTCCGAAACCAGTTTCTCGTCCGTCACTTCGACATGGGCCGGAATCTTGAACTTGTCGAGCCTGTCCTTGCAGTGGCGCCGTATCCTCTTCTTCACTTCTCCCGCCGGCTCCTCCCGGATGAGATTCACTCGCGCCGCGACGACGTGTCCCATCATCGCATTGGGCGCCCCGTACACCGAGACATCGGAGATGTTCTCCATGTCCAACAGCACGGACTCCACCTCGGAGGGATAGACTTTCTGGCCGCCCACGTTGATGATATCGCTCTCCCTGCCGAGTATCTTCATCCACTCACCGTCCACCTCAACGATGTCCCCTGTGTCCAGCCAGCCGTCGACCATCTTCCCACCCGCATCGTTCAGGTAGCCCAGCATGGACGTGGGGGACTTCACGAAGAGCCGATTGTCGACCACCTTGTAGTCGAAATTCTCCTTTTTGAACTTGATCCACAAAGGATCGTCGTCCCTGCTCTTCGAGACCGGGCTGCCGAATTCGGTCGTCCCGTACTTCTGCATCAATTTCACCCGGCCCCCAAACCGCTCCTGCATCTTCGCCATCGTCGATTCGGACATTCTTTCCGAACCGAACGTGATGATCTTCAGGGAGGACAAGTCAAAGGAATCCAAATCCTGGGTCAAGAGCATCCAGGTCAGAAAACTGGGCGTGGTGGAAAAGACCTCGACCCCGAAGCGATGGATCGACTCCAGGACGGTGCGCGGATCCCTCGCGGCAGGGATGACGATCGTTCCCCCGGCAAACAGGGTGTAGAATACGGTATCGATGCCTGCGATGTGATCGAACAAGAGGAAGGCCAGTGTGACGTACGCCTTCTTCGAGGATTGGAATTTGATGAAGAGATTCTCCACGTTGTGAAGCGTCGCCTTCGGCTTTCCCGTCGAGCCGGAGGTGAAGAAGATGAGACCCGGCTTCGCCTGCCCCGTGAGGTCGGCCAGCAAACCCGTCTTGGCCGCACCTTCTCCGGTTGTCTCGATATCGAATGAGCCGTCCGGATCCACGTCGATAAAGTGATCGGCCTGGGAGATCGCTACGAGATCTTCTTTCGGAATATCGCCGCCCACGACCGGAACCACCACGCAACCGTTCTTGATGGTCGAAATGAACAGGGCGATCGAGTCAAGGCTGAAATCGGAACGTATGATGACGACCCGGCCCGGGGCAATCCCGGCCGCGGTGAACCGTTCATCAGAGGACTCGATCCGATCCAGCAGATCCCGGTAGCTGAATACCTTGTCATGGTGAATGATCGCGGTCTTTCCCGACGATGCACACGCACCGATGGTGTCGAGCAGCCGGCTCAGCATCAGCTGACCCCTCCCAGATAAATGACCTGCCCCGTCACGAACTCGCTGCTGTCCTGCAGGAAGAAATCGAGCACGTTCGAAATGTCCTCAAAGGTACCGAATCTCGGAATCGTCTGCATCTCGAGCAATCTGTCCATCTTCTCCTCGGGAACGTTCCTTATCAGGTCGGTATAGACCGGTGTAGGCCCAAGGGCATTGACGGTTATGTTGAAAGCTGCAAATTCGCGCGCCAGCACCTGTGTCAAGCTGCTGATCGCCGCCTTGGACGCCGCATAGACACTCTCGCCTTCCAGCTTCAGAGGGGTGGCAACCGTGGCGAAGTTGACGATTCTTCCCCGTTTCTTCTTCGCCATGACTTTGCCCACTTCCCTGCAGAACAGAAACGTGCCGAAAACATTCGTTCTGAAAATCTGTTCCACTACGGACAGGGGGGTGAGCAACGAGTGGTTCATCGATGCAATCCCGGCGTTGTTCAGGAGATAGTCGATTCCGCCGTGCCGATTGCGGACCGACCCCACCATCTTCACAACCGCCCTTTCATCCGCCACATCCAGGCAGAAGTGCTCGTACCGGGGGTGAGCCAGATCGCTCTCTCCGCGGGAACATCCGACGACCATGAGCCCCCTTTCCAGGTAATACTCGGAAAGGTATCTTCCGATTCCCTTGCGGGTGCCGGTAATCAGGATTACCTTGTTCCTGTACATGGCACGGCTTCCTTCGGGTGGTGGTTGAAAAGGACATGCGAGAGCGACGTCTCGACGCTATTCGGAACCGTCTTCGATCAGTTCGACGATGAAGTCCGTCAGCGTGGTAACGGTACGAAACGGGCTGCTCTTCCGCGACATGGCCCTCTCGGAAGTGAGGGAAACGTTGTAACCCTCGTCCTGGAAATACGACTCGATGTCGATGACCACATTCACGATGGCCATGGAGTCGAAGGCCGATTCGTCTCCGAACAGTACGGTATCCGGCCCGACGTCGTACTCCATGTCCTCCGTCTCCAGGTACTCATTGAATGCATTGATGATGACCTCTTCGATCCTTTCCCTCTGCATGCTCTCCTCCAGCAACGGGTACCCTTGCACGTCACGGAAACACTCAAAAGGCAACTTTATCAATCGGTTAGCAGCACTGTCAACTTGACACCCGACTTCACCTTGTCGGTCGTGAGGGTTCGTATTACACTGTGTGCGGAATCACGGTCGAGCCGCGCCTTAGGCCCGTCTCCGGCTCCCCGGTAAACGTACAAGCAGCTTTGGAACCATCGAACATGTCGGACATGGAAAGACTTGGTTACTGGTCAACCATCCAGAAGATCTATCATGATCAATACAGATGTTCCGGTATGCTCTTCCAGGTAGTGCGAATCGAAGGAGCCTTGACCCCGGAGATGGTCCGAAAGGCTTTGTGCCGGCTCCAGAGACGGCATCCCCTGCTTCGGGCACGTTTCGTCGAGGGTGATCGCTACGATCGATTTCGAGTGGCGAAGGCTGACGAAGGTGGATTTGATGAAGAAGGACAGGATGTTCCTTTACGTGTTCGGAACCGGGTGGACGATCTTCAATGGCAGAGAACGATCGAGGATGAATTCACTCGAGATTTTGATTCGGACTCTCCCGGCCTCTGGCGAACGGTCTTCCTCCACTCCGAAGATCATTCTGGCTGCATGGAACTCATCAACCTTTTTCACCACTCCCTCTCGGATGGATCGTCAACAGCGCATTTTGCACATGATCTCTTGCTTCACTGCAGCCGGATCGCCGGGGGCGCGGACGCGCCCACCGATCCGACGCCTCTGCCGTTGCTTCCGGCTGCCGAATCCATGATACCGGAGGTTTCCGTGTCCTCCAAGCCCGCTCCCGGTGCGCCCCGGAGCCCCTCTCCTCAACCGAGTCAGACCCCGTGGGATTTCGAGACGTACACGCCGCTGAACGAGAGGAGGCCCCGGAACCTGTTCTTTCAAATCCATGAAAGGGACATGCTGCGTCTGAAGGATCGCTGCAGGCAGGAACGTACCACCGTGAGCAATGCCTTGATGGCGGCGCTCCTGCTGGCGGCACTCCGAAAGACGGGCCCGGCAACCCGTGTTTCCTTCCGCTTCGCCCTCGACTTGCGCGGGTACTGCGAGCCGGAGGTGACCAGGGAGCATTTCGGCTGCTTCATCATGATGGAGCAGGCAGCACTCACCCTGAGCAAGGAGATGTCGTTCTGGGACCTGGCTCGGAATTGCGACCAGGAGCTTGCGAAGCGGGTTGGAGTGGGGCGGAAGAGAGGCTTCATGCCGAAAGAGTTTCACAAGAGATTGCTCCGTTCCATGATGGAGGGCAACCTGGCAGATTCGGATGTCCGACATCGGTTCGCCGGAGGACCCTGCCTCTCGAATCTGGGCGTTCTCGATCTGTCGGAGAAATACGGGCCTCTTCGGCTCAAGGAGATCTATTTTGGCTCCCCCCATCCGTCGGGCCTCTACTCGGTCTTCCTGTGCACCGCAACACTTCATGGACGGCTCTTCTGCTCGCTCTCCTACACGGAACCGCTCCTCAGCGAAAAGACCGCACAATCGATTGCCGACTCCTTCGTCTCCCGCCTCGAAGCCGTGTGCAGGCCGGCTTGACGCTGCTTCTTCCCGACACATGAGGAAAGGACCGCCGAACTGCCTTGCAACCCGGCCTACCATCGTATAGTTTTGTGGGTCAACCATTTGTGAATGGGCGGGTGGATCCGAATGCTGATCGAAGAACTGAAGAACATGATGCGGAAGCGGAAATACCGGGGCTACAGTTACTGGTATTCGATCAAGAGCATGCTTCACATCTTCCTTTATGACTGCGTGCGGTTCATCCCGTCGCCGATCGGGGAACTCCTTCGGTACCTGGAATTGAAGATCTTCTGCAAGAAGGTCGAGTCGATCTGGATCCGGGCAGGCACCTGCTTCTTCTTTCCCGAGAACATCTCGATCGGCCGGCGGGTATCGATCAATGACAATGTCTTCATCAACGGCGCCGGCGGCTTCGAAATCATGGACGACAGCGGCATCGCATACGGCTGTGCCGTCATTTCGGAAGACCACGAGATCGGCGATCCGAACATCCTGATGAAGGAGCAGCCGAAGATCCCCGCCAAGATCACCATCGAGAGGAACGTCTGGGTGGCGGCGAACTGCACCATCCTGAAAGGCGTGACCATCGGCGAGGGAAGCGTGATTGCCGCGGGCTCCGTGGTCGCGAGGTCGGTGCCGCCCTACAGCATCGTGGGCGGCAATCCCGCCCGGGTCATGCGAAAGAGGGAGCTTCCCGAAGACCGGGATCAGGCATCGGGAAACAAGGAGCCGGGCTCCGCCTCCGACCCCTGAAGGCGGCCCCCTTCGGAAGCTCGCTGCGATCTTCAACCGCCGGTTTCAAACAGGCCGTCTGCACCCTCCGCTGCAGGACCGGGCGGGCTTCAGCGGAGAGAGAGAGTACGCATCACTTGCCGTACAGGGCGTTCAGCTGGTCGATGCAGTGGGCCGCGTCCACGGCATAGTAGTCGGCCCCGATCTCGTCGGCGAACTCCTGGGTCACGGGCGCACCGCCCACCCAGACCTTGCACTGGTCCCGCAGGCCCGCCTCCTCGAGGGAGTCGATGATGATCTTCATCTGGGGAACGGTCGTGGTCAGCAGGGCCGAGATGCCGAGGCAGGACACCCCCTTCTTCACCTCTTCCACGAAGACGCTCGGCTCCTGATCGACGCCCAGGTTGATCACCTCGTAGCCCACGCTCTCGAGCATCATGGCCACCAGGTTCTTCCCGATGTCGTGGAGATCCCCTTTCACCGTGCCGATGGCGAAGGTCGCCCTCGCCTTCGATTCCCCCTCTACGAGATGAGGCCGCACCACATCCATTCCGGCCTGCATCGTCTTGGCGGACCGGAGCACCTCGGGCACGAACACTTCGCCCGCTTTCCACTTTTCCGCCACCACGTCCATTGCGTTCACGAGCCCGTCCGAAAGGATCTTCTCCGGGTCCGCGCCACCGTCCAGCACGGCCTGGACGACTTCCCCGATCTGCTTCAGCTTCCCCTGCAAGACCGCTTCAACAATATCGTTCAGCTCTGCCATTCTTTCCATCCTCCTTCGTGGTGGAAGTACGCCCTGCCCTTACTGGGCGAAACCGGAAAACTTGTCCCGTATGGCCTTTACGATCTTCTCGTCCACAGGGATCGGTTTGTGATTCGCGAGGGCGTCGAGGGCGATTTCGTGGCACCGGGTCCAGGTGTCCTTCTTCCCGGATGCCTCCCAGTTCTCCCTCGGTTGCCGGTCCGCAACGGTGGGTACGAAGTGCTCGTCGCGCATGTGGTCGAAGGTGTGGTCCTCCTGTATGTAGTTCCCGCCCGGACCGACTTCCGCCGTCACGTCGACGGCCAGGGTCTCCTCCGTGACGCGCACGCCCTTCAGGACCCGCATCACCTCCCCGAGGATCTCGTTGTCCATCACGTATTTCTCGTAGGAGGCGGTCATGCAGAACTCAAGCAGGCCGAGGGCGTCGTGGATGAAGTTGCCGCCCGCCATGCCGACGAGCAGGTTCGTGATCGCCCCCTCGAATCCGGCCTGGGCGTCCAGAATCTTGGAATCGGACTGGCCCGCCGTCCCGTAGTAGGGCAGGCCGTAGAACTGGGCCATCTGGGCGGCGCAGGCGTTGATCAGGCCCTCTTCCACAGAGCCGGATGCATACGACATGGTTCTCAGATCCGTGGACGTGGAGGTGCAGGCCATCAACACGGGCGTACCCCGGTTCACGAGCTGGGCGAGGCAGACGCCGGCCAGGGTCTCGGCGCAGAGGTTCGCCACGTTCCCCGCGATGGTGACCGGTCCCGTAGCGCCCGTGAGAGGCTCGGCAGGGATCGACACGGGAAGGCCGGACTCCGCACAGGTCATCAGAAGGTCCCCGTAGGTCTGGTCGATTTCCAGAGGGCTGATCACGCAGGTGATGAAGGAGATGAAGGGCTCCTTCTGCAGCTTTTCGAGACTGCCTGCGATCATGGAACACATCTCGACCACCTGTCGGGTTCCCTCCACCGTGTAGACACCGCCCTGCACGTGCTTGTTCGTGTTGTTGACGGCGGCGAAGAAGCGGTTGATGTCCACCTTCTCGGTGGGCAGATCGTTCGGGTAGACCGGAATCACCTGGAAATGGGCGTTGTCCAGGTAATCGAGCAGTTTCGAGACCTTCTGCACGTCTTCCAGCGTCGAAAGACGCTTCTTGCCGGTCTCCAGATCCAGGACGTTCAGCGCGGTCCCGCCGCTGCCGAAGTGGACCCTCTTCCCGCCTACGATGATGTTGTTGTCCGGGTTGCCGCGGCCGTACAGAACCAGTTCCGAGGGCGGCGCATCGATGCAGTCCTCGAGGAAACCCTCCGGAATGTAAACCAGCTGCTTCTCGTCGTCCGTCCTGAGGCCCTTCTGCTTGAAGAGCTCGAAGCCCTTCCGGTTCGCCACCTTGATCCCGATTTCGGAAAGGATCCGGACAATCGCCTCGTGCATGGAGCGGATATCGGAATCCGTGAGGGGACGATACTGTCCACCGTCCAGGCCACCCAACTTGCCTCTTTTAAACATCGTTCTACCACTCCTTTCCTGTTCAGACCGAAACATAAATACACTATACTACACCATCCATCGCTTCCCATCAAAACCCCTTGCCCTTCCACTCGATCAGGGCACCGCACTGCTCGCACCGGTAGCGGGTCTCTTCCTCCTCACCGGCAGCGACCGCCTCGAAGTCGCAGCATCTCTCCCCGCGCTCTTCGTAGCACTCCGGGCAGTGGCCGCCCTCCAGTTCCCTCGCGGAGATCACCAGATGGCACGCCCGGCATCGGACCCTGTCCTCCCGTTGCTTCAGCAGGGTCAAGATCTTGTGGCTGCATTCAGACATGAAAGGAAGTGCAAAGAGGCTGTGGCAAGGAGCGGATAGAGGCCTCCGTTCGATTCGCTAGCCCTCGAGCAACGGCGTCACCTTGGTTCGGTGCAGATCGAACCCGAGCTTCTCCTCCGGAACGCCGAAGGCGAGGCCGAGCAGCTGCGAGATGTACAGGACGGGCATGGCGAACGTGCAGTTCTCCTTCCGATTCAGGAGCACCTGGGCCCGGTCGAACTGCTCGAAGCAGGAGGGGCAACCCACACAGATCGCCTGCACGTCCTTGTCGGCCATGTGGCTGAGCTTCTCCCGCGTGATCTGGTTGGCCGCATCCAGGTCCACCTTGGTCCCGAGCCCGGAACCGCAGCAGAGAAGCCTCCGGTTGTACTGGACCGGGGTCACGCCCGCGGCACCGAGGACATCGTCCATCTGGGTGGGCAGGAAGTGCTTGCTCTCGGAGAGTCGCTCCGGGTACATGATCCGGGGCGGCCGGAAGAAGTGACACCCATAGTGACATCCGATGCGAAAGGGAAGCTTCTTCTCGGTTCTCCGCCGGATCGCGTCGAGCCCCACGTCGTCCCGAAGCACGTCCAGAATGTGCTTGACCTCGCCTTCGGCCGTGACTTCCCTGCCCCAGGGCTTCAGGACCTCGTTCACCTTCTTCTTCTGTACCGGGTCGTTCCGCAGGACCTGCCTCGCCTCTTTCAGGGTGTTCGTGCACCCGTTGCAGACCGTGAGGATCGGCAGGCCCTCCTGTTCCGCCAGGGCCAGGTTTCTGGCGGCCAGGGCCAGCCAGCTTTCGTACTGCACGAGCTTCAGGAGTGTGGGCGCCGAACAGCAACTGAACGGCATGTCCACCAACTCGACTCCGAGGGCCTCGGCAACCATCCGGGTCGCGCTCTCGAAACCGGGATACTTCACCGGCATGACGCATCCTAGAAAGAAGGCATATCGCATCGGTTCATCCTATATCAGGCTGGCGAGCCCGGTCTTCTCCAAGATTCCCTCCACTTCTTCCACCGGCAGCTCCGGCAGGGGCTTCAGGCCGAGCCGCTCACGAATCCCCTCCACCCGCCTGGAAACCAGGATCGCCCTTCCGGTGTGGAGCACCGTCTCCGCGCTGGACCGGACCTTTTCCGGAACGTGCCCCTTCTTGGCCGCCTCGTTCATCAGGGAGCAGAGCAGGTCCGCCACATCGATCAGCTGCGGGCACCTGTCTTCACAAACGTGGCAGGTGGTGCAGCACCAGAGCTTCTCCTCCGTGATCACGGCCTCCACGCCGAGGCGGAGGTATGTGAGAAGGATGTTCCTGGGGTTGAACCCTTCCACGGCAAACGCCGCCGGACAGCTCCCCGTGCAACGGGCGCACTGGTAGCACTCGTAGAGGAGCTCCTCATTGAACAGGTCGGGCTTCTTCATCGGAACGCTCTCCCTTCGGTTCCTTCGGGGCAAAGGCCTCGATTCCCTTTTCGATCTCCTCCGGCGTGACCTGCTCCACGATTTCCTTCAGGGCCTGGATCTCCTTGGAGAACTTGACCCCTTCGGCCGCACTGATCCACGCGAGCCGGAGGCGGTCCTTGTTCAGGCCGAGCCTCGCCATCTTCCGCCACATGCGCTGGACCCGCTTCTCGGTCTGGTGATTCGCATTGATGTAGTGGCAGTCCCCGATGTGGCATCCGGATACGAGCACCGCCGCGATCCCCTTGGCAAAGGCATACTCGATGAACTTCCGGTCCACCCTGCCCGAGCACATGGTCCGCACGATCCGGACCTCGGTCGGGTACTGGATTCGGCTCACCCCGGAGAAGTCCGCGCCCGCGTAGGAACACCAGTTGCAGCAGAAGGCCAGAATCTTTCCGTCCGCCTCCAGTTCCGCCAGGGCATCGATCTGCGAGAGGATCTGGTGGTCTTCGAAGTGCCGCATCGTGATGGCGCCGAAGTTGCACTCCGGGCCGCAGGTCCCGCATCCGGCGCAGGCCGCCTCCACCACCGTCGCGATCTTCGCCTCTTCGTCCACCTGAATCGCCCCGTAGGGGCAGACCCGCGCGCACAGGCCGCACCCCGTGCAGAGGTCCGGGTCGATCCGGGAGGTAATCGCCTCCACGGTCACCTTCCCCTTCGACATGAGGATGTTTGCGCGCGAAGCGGCCGCGCTCGCCTGGGTCACGCTGTCCTTGATGTCCTTCGGGCCTTCGGCACACCCTGCCAGGAAGATGCCTCCCGTCGGTGTGTCCACGGGCCGGAGCTTCGGATGGGCCTCCATGAAGAAGCCGTCGGCCATGGACGGGAGCGACAGGAGCCGCTTGACCACCACGGAATCCTTCCTCGGCTCGATCCCGGTGGACAGGATGACCATGTCCACTTCGTACTCGTAGAGCTTGCTCAGGAGCGTGTTCTCGCCGATGAGCTTCAAGTTGTGGGTGTGATCGTCCTGCAGGATCTCGCCGGGGATGCCGCGAATGAAGATCACGCCCTCCCTGCGGGCCCGCATGAGCAGGTCCTCGAAGCCCTTGCCGAAGGCCCGGATGTCCATGTAGAAGACGTAGATCTCCGTGTCGGGCCAGTGTTCCCGGATGAGCAGGGCGTCCTTGATCGTGTTCATGCAGCAGATGTTGCTGCAGTAGGGGTTCGACCTCTTCGAACGGGAACCGATGCACTGGAGAAAGGCGACGGTCTTCGGGATCTTCTTGTCCGAGGGTCGGATCAGGTTCCCGCCCGTCGGGCCGCCCGCATTGATCAGCCGCTCGAACTCCAGGGCGGTGATGACGTTCGGGAATCGGTGGTACCCGAGTTCCGTCAGGGATGTGGGATCGTACACGTCGCTACCGGTGCACACGATGATCGTGCCCACCTTCAGGTCCAGGATCTCCTCCTTCTGGGAGAAGTCGATGCACTTGTGCTGGCAGAGCTGGTAGCAGCGGTCGCAAGCCACGATGCCGTGCTTGTTCATGCAGGAGTCCATGTCGATGAGATAGGTGGAGGGCACGGCCTGCGCGAAGGGGGAGTAGATCGCCCTTCTCGTGGAGAGCCCGCAGTCGAACTCGTTCGGCATGTGCTGGGGGCAGTCCTTGACACAGTCCCCGCAGTAGGTGCAGTCGTCGGTCACGTACCGGGGCTTCTTCCTCACCTTGACCTGGAAGTTCCCGATGTACCCGTCCACCGATTCCACTTCGCTCATGGTCATCAGCTCGATGTTCGGGTGCCGGCCCACCTCGGACATCTTCGGCGCGAGGATGCAGATCGAGCAGTCCATGGTCGGGAAGGTCTTGTCGATCTGGGCCATGCGCCCGCCGATGCTCGCCTCCTTCTCGACCAGGTAGACCTTGTACCCGGCATCCGCAAGGTCCAGGGCCGCCTGGATGCCGGCCACCCCCCCGCCCACGACCATCGCCTGGGGGGTGATGGGAACCTCGGTTTCGATCTGCGGCTCGAGCAGACGGGCCCGCGCCACCGACATCTTGACCAGGTCCTTCGCCTTCTCGGTGGCCCCCTCGCGGTCGTGCAGGTGCACCCAGCTGCAGTGCTCCCGGATGTTGGCCATCTCGAACAGGTAGGGGTTCAGACCCGCCTCGACGCAGGCTGCACGAAAGGTGGGCTCGTGAAGCCTGGGCGTGCAGGAGGCGACGACCACCCGGTTCAGGTTGTGCTCCCGGATGTCCGCCTTGATCTGCTCCTGCCCGGAATCGGAGCAGGTGTACATCGAATCCTTGGCCAGCACCACGTCTTCCAGGGAAGAGGCGTACTTCGCCACGTCCTCGCAATCGAGGGATCCGTCGATGTTCAGGCCGCAGTGGCAGACGTAGACCCCGATCCTCGGGCCGTTTCCTGCCGGGCTCACGGGGAGCTTCTCAAGCTGCTTGTCCGCCTTTGCCTTCTTGGCCATATCGGTATCCTCTTTCAAAGGCCTGGGTGTTGAGTTCCTCGGTTCCCTTCGGCACCGAGGCCAGAACCGCATTCCGCAGGGAGTCGTGGTGCACGACGCCCGTGACCGCCGTGAGGAACCCGAGCATCACGATGTTGGCGACCATCCTCCTGCCCAGCTCCTCGGCGAAGCGGGTGGCGGGAACGGAGAACAGGCGGGAGCACCTCCCCTCCAGCCCGTCCAGCCGCACCAGATCCTGATCGATGATCACGGTGGTCTCGGGCTCGAGAAGCTTCCCGTACGTGTGCTTCGCCTCCTCCGACATGAACACCAGAATGTCCGGGTGGGTGACCTTCGGATAATGGATCGCCCCCTCGGAGATGACCACGTCCGCACTGCAGGCCCCGCCCCGTGCCTCGGGCCCGTAGCTCTGGGTGAAGACGGCGTTCTTGCCCTCGAAGAGGGCCACGCTCCTGCCGAGGATGTTGCCTGCGAGCACGATCCCCTGTCCGCCGAACCCGGAAAGACGAACCTCCAGCCTCGCCTTCGCTTCTGCAGTGCCCCCGGCCCGGGTGTCATTCGGTTTCGTCATGGAAAATCCTCTGTTCTTGGATTCCGGCCGCAAGGGAACTCAAGCCGAACTCACCTTGGACAGGATGTCCTCTCTGTAGCGATCCAGGAAGGTCGGCTTCTCCTGGTCCACGAACTCTCCGACCACGATCGGCCCCCTGAGCGCCGTATCCGCCTCCATCGGGTTGATGTTGTTTCGAATCTGGCTGTTGTCCCGGTAGTGTTTCATCTGGTCCAGCCCGGTACCGAGCCGGTTCGGCCTGCCGTAGCCCGTGGGGCAGGGGGTGAGGACCTCGATGAACTTGAAGCCCTTCTTTTCGAAGCACTTTCGAATCGATTCGATCAGGTACCGGGCGTGGAAGCTGGTCCATCTCGCCACGTAGACGGCACCGCTCGCGTAGGCGAGATGGGTGAGGTTGAAGGGATACTCGCAGTTGCCGTACGGGGTCGTGACCGTCCTGGCCGTCATGTGCGTGGTCGGGCCGGACTGCCCGCCGGTCATGCCGTAGTTGAAGTTGTTCACGCAGATGACGGTCAGGTCCATGTTTCTGCGGGCCGCGTGGATCAGATGGTTCCCCCCGATGGCGAACAGATCGCCGTCACCGCTGAAGACCACGACCTCCATCTCCGGCTTGGCGAGCTTCAGCCCCGTGGCAAAGGGGATGGCCCGGCCGTGGGTCGTGTGGTAGGTATCCATGTTCAGATACCCGGCCACCCTCCCGGTGCATCCGATACCGGAGACAACGGCGCAGTGGTCGATGTCCACTTCCATGGTGTCCATGCCCTTTATGAAGGCGGCGAGCACGATCCCCAGCCCGCAACCCGGGCACCAGATGTGCGGGATGCGCCCCGGCTTGAGGTACTTGTCATCCGGATGCAGTCCGTGGGTTTCATCGATCTTCTGCCGGGTCTCCTCGGGCCGGTAGGGCTCGATTTCGGCGAGTTTGTATCGCATCAGGCCATCTCCTCGATCGCCTCCAGAATGATTTCCGGGGTGTGCACCGCCCCCCCCATCAAGCCGACCATCAGGACATCCCTTCCCACGGCGCACCGCTCGACCTCCCCCGCGATCTGCCCGTAGTTCACCTCCGGCACCACGAACCCCCTGGCGCCGTTCGCGGCGAGCTGACGGATCTTCTCCTCCGGAAAGGGCCAGATCGTCAGGAGGCGAAGGAACCCGACCCGCCTGCCGCTCTTGCGAGCCATGTTCACCGACTCCCGGGCGGTCCGGGCGGCACACCCGTAGGCCACGACGACGATGTCCGCGTCCTCGGTCCCTTCCTCCTCGATGCGGACGATCTCGTGGGCGTGCCGCCGGATCTTGTCGCAGAGCCTTCTCACGAGCCGCTCCTGGGCCTCGGCCGTGATCACGGGATAGCCCTTTTCATCGTGGGTCAGCCCGGTTACGTGGAGCCGGTACCCTTCCCCTGCACAGGCCATGGGCGGCACCAGGTCGTCTCCCCCCATGAAGGGGAGATGCTCGCTCGGGTCTTTCCTCGGCTTCCTGCGGCGGATCCGGGGCAGGAACCGCTTCTCCGGGACCACGACCCTCTCGTACATGTGCCCCACCAGTTCATCGCTCAGGACGATCACCGGAATCCGGTATCGCTCGGACAGGGCGAAGGCCTCGATCGTCAGGTCGAAGGCCTCCTGGGGCGACGAGGGGGTGAGGGCGATCACCCCGTAGTCCCCGTGAGAACCCCAGCGGGCCTGCATCACGTCCCCCTGCCCCACCAGGGTCGGCAAGCCGGTCGATGGGCCGCCGCGCATGATGTTGACCACCACGCAGGGCGTCTCCATCATCATCCCGAGCCCGATGTTCTCCATCATGAGGGAGAAACCCGGGCCGGACGTGGCTGTCATGGACTTGGTCCCCCCCCAGGACGCCCCCAGAACGGCCGCCATGGAGGCGATCTCGTCCTCCATCTGGATGTACACGCCGGAGACCTCGGGCAGCCGCTTCGCCATCCGCTCGGCGATCTCCGTGGCCGGCGTGATCGGGTAGCCGGCAAAGAAGCGGCATCCGGCTGCAATGGCCCCCTCCGCACTCGCATCGTCACCATTCAGGAAGTGTTCTCCCGTGAGAACGTCTCTATCCTTGCTCACCTTTTTCCTCGCCCGAAGTTGTCTCCTCGAATCTCACCAGGTCGACCTCGGTGAACCGGCGCCTCTCTTTGACCGTGCTGTAGATCGCGAACTCCGGACAGATGAGCTCGCACAGGCCGCAGTTGTTGCACTCGTGATGTGCCTTCATGACCGGGGGGTGATAGCCTTTCTTGTTGAACTCCGGGGATGCTTCCAGCACCTTGTTCGGGCAGAACTCGATGCAGAAATCGCATCCTTTGCAGCGGTCCACGATGATGAAAAGCTCGCCGACAGGTATGTCCTGCTCATCCGCATCGAGGGGCAGACGCCAGAATTTCATCGGAACGCCTCCGTGATCACCCGCGACCCGAAACGTCGCCCGGACCCAAGGGCAGGACCGGCCACGAGAGTGGATGGTTAGGCCGTGATCAAAACGTGAAACGGGCAAAAGTCTCTACTGAAAGGTCTCTGTGCGGCCTCACTGGAAGGCGAACCCGTACCGAAGGATTCGCCTGCTCGAGCAAATTGGGTGTGAGTTGGTGCAAGCCGCCGGGGCCGGCGGGGAATGGCCACAAGAAACGATCCACCCCATCCCTACGAATGAATGTACCGCTATTTTATCCACCCAAAAAGAGCTCAAGTCGACGAGACAGTATAGCCCAACGCGCCTCCCGGATCAACAGAAACGTGAAGGCTCCGGGCTACCCCCGGGCGTACTTCTCACGCAGGCTCGCCAGGGTGTCGAGGTACTCCTTCTGATCGACCAGGCCCCTCTGGCTGCGGACTTCCTCGGAGACGGACTCGATGTGAGGACGGATGTCGATCCCGTGGCGGTTGATCTCCTCCTCATTGGCGAGATCCAGGATCCGCACGCAGTAATAGGCCGTCAGGACCCTTACCCTCGGGTCCCTCCGCAGGAGGTAGCTTCTGCCCCCCACCGAGTTGAGGAAGAACCCGGCATACTCGTAAAGAGCCTTCAGAGAAGGCCGACCTTCTGTTGCCTCCCCGGCAGGGTCCTCGGGCAGGAGCCACTCGTACAGGACCGCTCCGATCGGCTCGGCAATCTCCGCCTCTTCGACGAGCACCTCCCTCGCCAGACGAAGATTCCGTTTTCCCAGGACCCGGTAGAAATGCGCGATATTCCGAATCAGGAGGAACGGATCCTTGAGTTCGGCCGAAACGGCTGGCGGATGCGCCTCGAGCCGATCCACCATGGCGCGGAAGGTCTCGAAGGTCCCCCGGTCGAGATCATGGGCCTGGACGTACTCCTGCCCGTCCAGGTAGGCGAAGAATTCGCGGACCTTGCGGTCCGCCTCCTCCTGCGGGGACTCGTCCTGCCCGCCTTCGACCACGTCCACGTCCTCCCCGAAAACCGCCTTCAGCCTGTCCTCCGGAAGCGTGGCCTCCTTCTCGAGTTCGAGCTTCTCCTTCAGGTCGGCGATCTCCCGCTCGAGCCGTTCGCTCTCTTCCTGCCAGGTCGCTCTCCTTTGTTCCAGAGAGGCATCCATGGTCGTTTCGTGCCATTTCAGGACCTGGTTGTAGACCACGTATCCCAGGACGCCCAGCACCAGCAGAATTCCCGCGATCTTTGCCCATTTCTTCATGACCTGACCCCTCCCCATCAATTCTCCCGCTCGACCATGAACCCGATCGCCTCTTTCAGGAACGCCACGCCTTCTTCGCGCCAGCCGCATCCGTTCAGCGCCTTCCCCGATTCCTCGACGAGCCGTCGGGTCAGCTCCCTGCAGGCGTCCAGAGCACCCGTTTCCAGGACCAGCCGCCGGATCGCCTCCACGTCTTCATCGGAGATCCCGCTGTTCCCGAGCATGCCGTCCAGGAACGCGCGCTGGCCCGGCGTCGCGTTCTCCAGGGCCCGAAGGATGAGGAAGGTCCTCTTCCCCTCCCGTATGTCCGACCCGACCGGCTTGCCCAGCTGCTCCGCATCCCCGAACAGGCCCAGTATGTCATCCTGCACCTGGAAGGCATTGCCCAGGGGAAGGGCGTACTGCGAAAGCCTGTCCAGGTCTTCCCTGCCGGCGCCCCCCAGGATGGCACCCATTTGCAGGGGGCCCGCGACCGTGTAGGAGGCCGTCTTCAACATGCCGATCAGGAGGATATCTTCTTCGGAGACCTCCGGCTCGACCGCGGACAGGACATCCAGGCTCTCCCCGTAGATCGCCAGCCGGATCATCCTGTTCATTCGTTCCAGCAGGGAGCCCCGCACGGGTGCTTCCAGGTCCAGGCTTCCAAGGATCTCGTTGGCCAGGGCCAGGGCCAGGTCCCCGCCAAGGATCGCCATGGATTCGCCGAAATGGCCCGGATCCCTTCGACGATACCTCTCCCTGTGCAGGTCGGCGTATTTCCGGTGCACGGTCCACCCCCCCCTCCTCGTGTCGTCCTCGTCGATCACATCATCGTGAATCAGCAGGAAGCTCTGGACGAACTCCAGACACATCGCAACCTTCCAGACGGCCTCCGTCTCCCGGCTGGAAAAGCAGCGGTACCCGTAGTGCACGAATGCGGCCCGGAGACGCTTTCCCCCGCGCAGGGTGAAATCCCTCAGTGTCCGGATCAACTCCTCGGCGCCCGGGGCGATGTGCTTCGCTTCGGCGATCTTCTCCTGGAAGAAGCCGTCCAGGTGCCTTTCCACATTCCCTTTGACGTCTTCCAGGTTGCCCAGGAACTGCTGCCTGTCCATCGGTGCCCCGCGGGTTCGAGAGGGTGGGATCTGCCTCCACTATATGCGCAAGCGTCCACGGGGTCCAGGCCTCGCCCTCACCGAAACCGGGGACACCCAAACTGGGCAAACCCACTGGCAAAAAGTGGGCAAAACCGGGGACAGCCACTCATTTCACGAAACCGGGGACAGCCACCGATTTTGCCGGAAATGAGTGGCTGTCCCCAGTTTTGAGAGGCGCGGAAATCAAGAATCCGGTTGACACCCGGATCCGGTGTGTGTAGATTGGGGCCAGATGAGAATGATTCTCAATAGCTAAAATTTCATTGAAGATCGGGACCATGAAAAAGAAATTCCGAATGACCCGGCAGAGAAGGATCATTCTGGAGGAATTGAGGAAGCTCCGTTCCCATCCAACCGCGGACGAGGTCTACGACATCGTGCGGCAGAGGATGCCGCGGATCAGCCTCGGCACCGTGTATCGAAACCTCGAGCTCCTTTCGCAGTGGGGTCTCGTGCAGAAGCTGGACCTCGCAGGCCCGAGGAGAAGGTTCGACGGATCCCCGGAGGATCATTACCATGTCCGCTGCGTCCGATGCGGCGAAGTGGAGGATGTTTCGGGTGAGACCCTGCGCAACCTCGAGGCGTCCGTGCGCTCCAACACGGAGTTCGAAATCATCGGCCACCATCTGTGTTTTCTTGGATTCTGCCCCGGTTGCAGGCAGGAGGAAGTTCCATGAAGAAGTTTGCGCTCTTTGCATTCAACGGCGACTCCGTGTGTTTCATCCACGTACTGCTCAATGCCCTGGACCGCAAGGCAAAGGAGCAGGGGCTCTTCGAGGGGGCCTGCAAGGCTTGCTCCACGAAGCTCGGCGTTGCCGAGGCGGTCCAGAAGGAAGAGCTTCCCATGTTGAGCGACATGTCCGGTCACCCGGGCATGAGCCATTATCTCGCGGAGAACTACGAGATCATCACCTTCTAGAGAACCTATGGGAAGATCCGGGGAAACCACCGGCAGGGAGACCCGGCGGAGGCTTTCGTCTATCCTCGACAGGGATGATCTCGATCATTCTCTGCAGGAAATACGCGCATTGCCCCGCGGACGGGCCCTCCGGGCCCTTTTCGCGTTCTTGAGCGAGAGTGACGAGGAGCGCAAGGCGCGCGCCGTCTTCTTCATCGGCTCGCTCACGGCGGATTTGGCCGGTGAGAGCATGGAAGAAGCGCGGGAGTTGATGCGGCGACTGACGTGGAGCCTGAACGAAGAGTCCGGAAGCAGCGGCTGGGGCGCTCCGGAAGCAATGGCCGAGATCATGGCGGCCCATGAAGGCCTGGCCGCGGAATACGCGCACCTCCTCGTTTCCTACATGCATGAAGACGGGAACTACCTGGAGAATCCTCTCCTGCAGCGGGGCCTTCTGCGCGGAATCGGCAGACTGGCCGAGACGAGGCCGGCCCTCACGAAAGATCTTCACGCAGATCTGCATCTGTTGCCCTTCCTGGAGTCAGGCGACAGCGTAGTGCGCGGCCTTGCCGCCTGGTGCGCGGGCCTGCTGGGCGCCTGCGAAGCGCGGCCGGGGCTCGAGTCCCTGGGGGACGAAGCGACAGAGATCGATCTGTATGAGGACGGGCGGGTTGTCAGACGTCGGACCGGGCATCTGGCCAGAGAGGCCCTCGACCGTCTCGACAGGATGAGCGGTTAACGACTGTCCAAGCAGACATGGACGACGAAAGGAGGAAAGAGGCGATGGATGTGCTCATGCTCTCACGGCTCCAGTTCGCTGCCGCCACGATGTTCCATTTCCTTTTCGTGCCCCTCACCCTGGGGCTTTCGATATTGATCGCCATCATGGAGACCCTGTACGTCCGGACGGGCGATGAAGACTACATTCGTATGGCCAAGTTCTGGGGCAAGCTGTTCCTGATCAACTTCGCCATCGGCGTGGTCACCGGCCTTACGCTGGAATTCCAGTTCGGCACGAACTGGTCCCGCTACTCCGCCTACGTGGGAGACATCTTCGGATCTCTGCTGGCCATCGAGGCAACTGCCGCCTTCTTTCTGGAATCCACCTTCATCGCCGTCTGGCACTTCGGCTGGAAGAAGCTCTCGCCGAAGCTCCATTGCGTGTCGATCTGGCTCGTGGCCTTTGCCGGTTCCCTGTCCGCGGTCTGGATTCTCATCGCAAACACCTGGATGCAGTACCCGGTGGGCTACACCATCAACGAGGCGACCGGAAGGGCGGAATTGACCGATTTCCTCGCCGTCGTCACCCAGGATTTCGCCATCATCCAGATTCTCCACACACTGACCGCAGCGTATTGCCTGAGCGGTTTCTTCGTAATGGGTGTGAGCGCCTACCACCTGCTTCGCGGGAAAAACGTTACGATCTTCCGCAAGTCCTTCCGCATGGCCCTCTACTTCGCACTGATCTTCACCGTGGGCGTAGCCCTGATGGGGGATTTCTCTGGACAGCAGGTGGCGAGCAAACAGCCTTCCAAGCTTGCGGCCTTGGAGGCACACTGGGAAACCCAGACCCACGCGCCCTTCGTGATGTTCTTTGTCCCGGACGAGGAGAACGAACGGAATCTCTACGAGTTCGGAAAGATCCCGAGCGGATTGAGCCTTCTCGCCTTTCACTCCCCGAAGGCAGAAGTGACGGGCCTGAAGGACATTCCGCCGGACGAGAGGCCGCCCGTGACCCTCACCTTTGTGGCCTTTCGGATCATGGTGGGTCTCGGAGGGGTGCTCCTGCTCCTGGTCGCGATCGGGTGGCTGAGGAGAAACAAGCTCGAAGAGAGCCCCTGGTACCTGCGGATCATGCTCTTCTCCATCCCTCTTCCCTACATCGCTGCACAAGCGGGGTGGATCGTGACCGAGGTGGGCCGGCAACCCTGGATCGTCTACAAGCTGATGAAGACCTCGGACGCGGTCTCCCCGATCGGTACAGGTCAGGTACTTCCGAGTCTGATTTCCTTCCTCCTGGTCTACTCACTGCTGGGGTGCGTCGCATACTATCTCATCTTTCAGTCTGCCCGGAAGGGCCCTGACCCGGCATAGACAGGTGACTCGGCAAGAAAAGGAGTGACAAGCGATGCTGGAAACGATCTGGTTCGTGCTTTGGGGTGTTCTGTGGGCCGTCTACTTCATGCTGGACGGTTTCGATTTCGGGGTGGGCATGCTCATGCCCTTCCTGGCAAGGAACAACGAAGAGAAACGCGCCATGTATCAGAGTCTCGGGCCCTTCTGGGACGGGAACGAGGTCTGGCTCATCACGGCCGGGGGGGTCACGTTTGCGGCATTTCCCCTCATGTACGCCGTCATGTTCAGCTCCCTCTACTCCGCGCTCATGCTCTTGCTCTTCGCCCTGATCTTCCGTGCGGTCTCGCTCGAGTTCAGGAACCAGGTGGACACCCCCCGGTGGCGGACCGTCTGGGATCTGGGCACCTTTCTCGGCAGCTTCCTGCCCGCCCTTCTCCTGGGCGTCGCCTTCGGCAACATCTTTCGGGGGATTCCGATCGACGGGGAGGGCGTATACCACGGCACCCTACTCACGCTGTTGAACCCCTACGGGCTGTTGACCGGCGCTGTCTTCGTCCTGCTCTTCCTCGTACACGGGGCGATATGGCAGGCGATCAAGGCGGAAGGGGATCTTCACGACCGGTCCCTGTCCGTCGCGAAGAAGCTCTGGCCTGTGCTGCTCCTGGTGGCCGTCGTCTTCCTCGGAGCCACGAAGTTCTACACGGGGCTCTGGAACAACTACGTCCAAACACCTGCCCTCCTCGCGGTACCCCTGATCGCAGTGGCGTGCCTGCTGCTCATGCGCGTCTTTCTCGCGAAGGCGGCCTGCTGGAAGGCATGGTTCGCCTCCAGCCTCACGATCGTGGGATGCACCCTTTTCGGCGTAATCGGGCTCTATCCGGTCATGCTCCCCTCCTCCCTGAATGCGGAATACAACCTCACGGCCTTCAACTCGGCCTCGACGCCGCTGACCCTGAAGATCATGCTGGTCGTAACCCTGATCTTCGTTCCGATCGTGATCGCCTACCAGACCTGGGTCTACGTCATGTTCAAGGAAAAGGTGACAGCAGAGGAGCTGGCACAGGAAGCCTACTGAAAGACGCGTTCAGCCCTATCGATGTGATTCACCCGAGGCCTGGCTTTCGGCCCTGTCCACCCCTGGGGGAGGCAGGGCCTTTTACCTTTGTCCTTTGACCTTTCACCTTTCTTCAGGCCGAAGCCTTCAGACTCTCCAGCCGTTCCCCGCGGATGCTGAAGACGACCTCTTCCACCGGGATGGTCTCCCGGGACGCCTTCAGGGCCTCCTTCACGATGTGCACGAGGCCGGAACAGCAGGGCACCTCCATCATGGCGATGGTGATGCTGCGGGGCTTCGCCGTGTCGAAGACCTCCGTGAACTTCTCGATGTAGGCTTCGGCATCGTCGAGCTTCGGGCATCCCATCATCACCACCCTGCCCTTCATCAGGTCCCTGTGGAGTCCTGCGTACGCACCCCCGACACAGTCGGCGAGTACGAGCAGGTCGGCTCCTTTCAGGAAGGGGGCCGTGGGCGGAATCAACCGGATCTGGATCGGCCAGTGGGTCAGGGCCGAATCGCCTCCGCCTGCAGGCACTGCAACCGGGCTTGCGCTCGGGCAGGACTTCCCCTTCTCGAAGCTCCGGACCTGCGTGGAAGGACATCCACAGGCCATGGTCTCATCAGCAGCCTCTTCGGGCTTCTCCATCGTCTTCAAGTACTCTTCCACAGCCGTCTCGTCGAACTCCTCCGCCTCCCGGTCCACCACCCGAAGAGCGTCCATCGGGCAGTCCCCCAGACAGGCGCCCAGGCCGTCGCAGTACTTGTCGGCGACCAGCTTCGCCTTGCCGTCGATGACCTGGATGGCCCCTTCCGCACAGGCGGGAACGCATTCACCGCATCCGTTGCAGCGTTCTTCGTCGATCTCGATGATCTTTCTCATGACCTTCTTCATGGTTTGCTCCTTGTTCCTTCAACACACCACCCGCGGATCACATCGCGCTCTTCACCCCTTCGGGATTCTCCCGGGAGAGCAGAACCTCTCCTGCCAGCTCCCGTCCGCTCGGGGTGAGGAACGCCTCGTCGATCCAGTAGGCGAGCTTTTCCGGGTCGGTCGGAGAGTCTTCCTGCTTCTCCTCCATGTTTACGATCAGATCCGCATCGTATACCGCCTTGAAATTGGCCGTCTCATCGGGTCGAGGATGATGATGGTGGCCAACGATGTCGCAGACTTCCTCCACGAGTTCCTCGTCCGCTCCCAACCTCTCCAGCATCTCCCTCGCCACGACCGGTCCCTCCGCTTCCTGATGACGGGCCGCCGTGCTGCCGTGCTTCCTCTCCGCTTCCTTGATCCCGATGTCGTGCAGGTAAGCCGCGCACAAGACCACTGCTAGGGCACCCCCCTCCTTGTTGGCTATTCTCTCCGCGTATCGTGCCACCTTTGTCGCATGGCCGATCCGCTTGAAATCCATCTTGAAATATCGCTTCATCTCCACGGCGACACGGTCCTTGAGGAGGTCCTTGCGTTTTGCCAGAAGCTCCGGGGGCATGTCACCCAGGCACTGCTCGGCGAACTTGCAGTACGCGGCACAGCCGAAGTCCATCTTCGGATTGACGAACCGGTGTCCGCAGGCCTTGCACCTGCGGACCGGCTCATCCTTGAAGAACTCCACCACCCCCCCGCACTTGGGGCAAGGCATTTCGAAGATGTCTCCGGGCTTCCAGTTTCTGCTGTCCTGTCCGGGGCACTTCATTCGTCTCTGCTCCTTCGAAAGGGTTTCTAGGCGGCCAGCGCTGCCTTGAGATCCTCCTCCGGCGTGCTGATCGGCTTGATGTCGAAGTTCTTGACCAGCACATCGAGCACGTTCGGCGTGATGAAAGCGGGCAGGCTGGGCCCCAGCCGGATTCCTTTGATGCCCAGATGCAGCAGTGTGAGCAGGATGGCCACCGCCTTCTGTTCGTACCAGGACAAGACCATGGAAAGGGGCAGCTCGTTAACCCCCACGTCGAAGGCCTTGGAAAGGGCAACCGCGATCTGGACCGCCGAGTAAGCATCGTTGCACTGCCCCACATCGAGCAGTCTCGGTATGCCGCCGATGTCCCCGAGCTGCTTGTCGAAGAACCTGAACTTCCCGCACGCAAGGGTCAGGACCACGCAGTCCTCCGGGACCTTCTCGACGAACTCGGTGTAGTAGTCCCGCCCCGGCTTGGCCCCGTCACACCCGCCTACGAGGAAGAAGTGGCGAATCGCCCCGCCCTTCACCGCCTCGATGACCTTGTCTGCGACCCCCATCACCGCGTTTCGCGCAAAACCCACCATGACCGAACCGGCGTCCGTATCCTCGGCAAAGCCGGGCATGGCGAGGGCCTTCTCGATGACGGGAGAGAAGTCGCGGCCCGCGATGTGTGTGACCCCCGGCCAGCCCACGAGGCCCGACGTGAAAATCCTGTCCGCGTACGAATCCTTCGGCTTCTGGATGCAGTTGGTGGTCATCAGGATGGCGCCCGGAAAGGCGTCGAACTCTCTGGCCTGGTTCTGCCACGCGGTCCCGTAATGGCCGTAGAAGTGGGAGTACTTCTTCAACTCCGGATATCCGTGGCAGGGCAGCATCTCACCGTGTGTGTACACATTGACGCCCTTCCCCTTACTCTGCTCGAGGATCTCCTCCAGATCCTTCAGATCGTGACCGGAAACCAGGATCGCCTTCCCCTTCTTCGCGCCCAGAGGCACCGACGTGGGCACGGGATGGCCGTAGGCGCCGGTGTTGGCCGCATCCAGCAGCTCCATGGCTCGGAGGTTGATCTCACCGCATTTCAGAACCAGGCCGACCCAGTCGTCCAGGCTCAGGTCCTTTCTCAAGGTCGCGGCCATACCCTCATGAATGAAGTCGTACACGGCCTCGTCCTCCTGGCCGAGAATCTGTGCGTGGTCCGCGTAAGCCGCCACGCCCCGGATTCCGTAGATCAGGATTTCCTGCAGCGAACGGATGTCCGGATCGATGTCCGGCTCCACCCGGAAGCCGACCTCCTCTCCCTGCTTGACCATCTCCTCCCGGGTCGACGCAGGCTCGAATGCGGCGGGCCCTTCGGCAAAGTCGGCCTTGCCCCCGGCCGCCTCTACCTTCTCGGCGAGTCCCTTCCTCAACTCCACACACCGGCGGACCAGGGAAACGAATCGGTCCGGATCGAAGTCCACGTTGGTGAGGGTCGAGAAGATCGCTTCGCAGGCAAAGACGTCCGCCTCACGGTCCTTCACACCCACCTTGCGGCCCTCCACCGCAACGACGGCCAGTCCCTTGACCGCATGAGTGAGAAGATCCTGCAGGGCCGCCACGTCCGGCTGCTTGCCGCATACGCCTACCTTGGTGCACCCTTCGCCCTTGGCTGTCTGCTCACACTGGTTACAGAACATGGTGTTCTCCTCCCTTCCTTTCCGGGTTTCTCCCTCCGCGCCCCCTCGTCGGGGCACGGGGTTCCTTTTTCGGTCCAGCATGTCCGTCCCTGCTGTCCCATCTTTTCCCTCAGGATACACCTTCCGGGGTACGGCTTCCTTGATCTAGGTTAAGAAGGCTGATTTTTTTGATTTATTTCCTGTTCACGGCCCGACCCCGTGAATCCGGCCTTCGGTTCGGAACTGGGAAGGAATGATGCCCTTTTGGATGCGAAATATCCCTGATCCGGCTCAATGGGACGAGGTTGCCTGTTTCGGGAAAAACCGATAGAACTCTTCTCCGGCGGGACCGTTCCGTCGCCGGAGGGAAAGCGAATCGACCCAAGCCGAAAGGAGGAGACGATGATGAAGCTCTATCATCTGCCCGCGCTTCTCGCATGCATTTGCCTGCTGTGTATTTGCGGATGCATGCCGTCGAAGGCACCCGTCTACGGTTTCGTTTACATGGATGTCAAGGGCCCGGAGGAGGCCACGCCGAACCTTCTCGGCAGGAAGCTGGGCAAAGGTTCATGCGAATCGTTCCTCGGGATCTACGCAAGAGGGGATTGCAGCATCGAAACGGCGGCCAGAGAGGCGAACATCACGAGAATCACCCATGTGGATCACTACTCGGAAACCTTGTTCCTCGTCTACTCCAAGTACACAATCCTCGTGTACGGCAATTGATGCGAAGTCCGGGCACCTGGGTTCTCTCCGAAGGATTTCCGTAGATGAGGACCCGCTGGACGGCCTCGTCGGTTTCCGGTATGCTTACAGATTGTCTGTGTGACCACAACCTGCCCATAGAGCTGATGATCGTGTTTGAGGGAGAGATTCCATGGCCCAGCCCGGAAAGAAGCCTTCCGGAAAGAAGCGAAACAAGACGAATCGCTTGAAGGCAAAGTTGCGCAGAAAGAGGACCAAACAGGTCTTGCGCGTGACCCGGGGCGAGAGGAAGTATTCGCACTGACCCACTCGTCAAGCTGCGGCTTCCCCTCGTCGTCCTGCTGCTGATCATGATTGCAGGCACGATCGGTTACTGGGTGCTGTGCCCGGTGACCATGGCCTGCGGCACCGACCTGGAGATCCGGCTCGAAGAGATCGAGCTGCCGGAGAACGCCGAAGTCATCGGCAAGAGCATCCACGAGTCCGCCATCCGGAAGCGGACGGGCACCACCATCCTGGCGATCAAGAAGGGGGACGGTCGCATCCTGACGAACCCGGAAGTGTCCACGATTCTGGATCCTTCGGACCGGCTCAACCTGGTCGGCACGGCGGAACAGCTCGATGAGGCGGTCCGGATGTTATTGCCCGACAACAGCCCGCTGGAAAGGTAGGTATTCGTGTCGAAGGAACGGAAGGCGACGGTCACGAACGAACAGCTATCTTCTCGATTCCATGCATGTAAGGCCGGAGAGCCTCCGGAATCTCGACGCTCCCGTCTTCCTGCTGACAATTCTCCAGGATGGCCACAACGGTCCGCCCCACAGCCAGGCCGGAGCCGTTCAGGGTGTGGACGAGCCTTGCCTTTCCCTTTCCTCCCGGCCGATACCGGATGGCGGCACGACGGGCCTGGAAGTCCTCGAAGTTGCTGCAGGACGAGATTTCCCGGAACCGGCCCTGCCCGGGGAGCCAGACCTCGATGTCATAGGTCTTGGCCGCGCTGAATCCCATGTCTCCCGTGCAGAGCACCACCACCCTGTAGTGGATTCCGAGACGCTGCAGGATCTCTTCCGCATTCCGCGTCAGGGACTCCAGCTCGTCGTAGGAGCTCTCCGGCTCGACGAACTTGACCAACTCGACCTTGTTGAACTGGTGGAGACGGATCAGCCCGCGCGTATCCTGTCCGTGGGAGCCGGCCTCTCTCCGAAAGCAGGGCGTGTAGGCCACGTACCGGATGGGAAGATCGCCCCCCGGCAGGATCTCGTCCCGGTGGATGTTCGTGACCGGCACCTCGGCCGTGGGAACCAGGTAGTAGTCGCTGTCGGAAATGTGAAACAGGTCTTCCTCGAATTTCGGCAGGTTGCCCGTTCCGAGGAAGCTTCGACGGTGCGCAAGGAAGGGAGGCAAGACCTCCTCGTAGCCGTGCTCCCGCGTGTGGATGTCCAGCATGAAGTTGATCAGGGCTCTCTCCAGCAGCGCCCCCGGCCCCTTGTACAAGGCAAACCGGGCGCCCGCGATCTTGGACGCACGGCCGAAATCGAGAATCCCCAGATCCTCGCCCAGGTCCCAGTGATTCTTCGGCGGAAAAGAGAAGCTCGGAGGCGTCCCCCATTTGCGGATTTCCGGGTTGTCGTCGCTGTCGCTACCGACCGGAACGGTCGCATGGGGCACGTTCGGGATTTTCAACAGTACGGTCTGTAGGTCCTCCTCGACGGAGGCAAGATCTTTCTCGATCTTCTTGATCTGGCTGCCCACCTCCCGCATGCCCTTCACCTTCAGAGAGGCGTCCTTTCCCTCCTTCTTCATGGCGCCGATCTCTTCCGAAACGCGATTGCGAAGCTCCTTGAGTTCCTCCACCTCCCTGAGCAGGCCCCTGCGCCTGGCGTCCAGCTGCTCGAAGGCGCCCAGGGGGGCCTCCTCCCCCCGTGTCGCCAGCCCTCGCTCGGCAGCATCGCGGTTTTCTCTGAGCCATTTCGCATCCAGCATGGGCTGCCGTTTCCTTTCCGATGACAAGCGGGAACGAACCATCCCTACCTAGCACGCGGGTAAGACAGCGTCAAATGGAGTCCCCGCGGACACTTCCTTTCGCGGTTCTTCTCGCATATAGTGTACAGGGGTCGGGTATCAGGGGTCAGGGATCAGTCCCCGCACCCGGCCGTGCCCGTACAAATTTCAGCGAACATCTCGTGCCTTGGCACCCACGAGGGAGTTGCACCCGAAGATGGAAAAGCGCGTCATCCTCGGCACGGCGGGTCATATCGATCACGGGAAGACAGCCCTCGTCAGGGCCCTCACCGGAGTCGATACGGACCGGCTGAAAGAGGAGAAGCAGAGGGGCATCACCATCGAACTGGGCTTCACCTCCCTGCCGCTCCCGTCCGGTCTGCGACTCGGGATCGTCGACGTGCCGGGACACGAAAGGTTCATCGATCACATGGTCGCCGGCGCGAGCGGCATCGATCTGGTCCTTCTCGTCGTGGCCGCGGACGAGGGGGTCATGCCCCAGACGGTGGAACACCTCGAGATCTGCCGCCTCCTCGGCGTACGCACGGGCCTGGTGGCGCTGACCAAGAGGGACCTCGTGGACGAGGAAATGCTGGAACTTGCGCTGGAGGACGTGCAGGAACTGATCCAGGGCACGTTCCTGGAGGGAAGGCCGATCCTGCCCTTCTCGTCCGCCACAGGGCAAGGAAGAGACGCTCTCCTCGAAGGGATCGCTCAATCCGCCCGGGAAGCAAGGGAGAGGAGCGCTTCCGGTGTCACCCGGATGCCGATAGACCGGGTCTTCACCATGAAGGGGTTCGGCACCGTCGTCACGGGGACGCTCCTCTCCGGCACGCTCGCCCTCGGTGAAACGGTGGAGGTTCTTCCCTCGGGGAACCGACCCAAGATCCGGGGCATCCAGGTACACAACGAGAAGGCAACGGTGGCGGAGGCGGGCTCGAGGACCGCGGTGAACCTTCAGGGAATCGAAAAGGCCGCGATCCGGAGAGGGGAGATCCTTGCCGAGCAGGGCCGTTTCTCGCCCTCCTATCGCTTCAACGCTTCCTTTCATTGCCTCAACAGCGCGCCGAAGGCGCTTCCGGACCGGTTTCGCATCATGGTCCACTGGGGCACCGAGAGGGTATTCGGCAGAATCCTGTTCCTCGACCAGAGGGCGGCTATGGAGCCCGGGAGCACCGGATGGGCTCAGATCGCCGTGGAAAGCCCGATCTTCCCGGTGATGGGCGACCGATTCATCGTGCGCGATTTCTCGACCAACCACACGCTGGGCGGCGGCGTGATCCTGGATCCGCAGGCCCGGAGGTACAAGGCGAAGCACTGGTGGGAACTGGTGCCCCGGCTCGAAAGGCTCGAAAGCGAGTCGCCAGCGGAAATGGCCGGCTATCTCGTCTGGAAGCAGGGGGCAGCGGGGTGTCGTTTGAAAGACCTGGCCGCCTCGAGCGGGCTCGGGGACGACGAGGCGGCTACTACCTGCGCAGAGCTCGTCGAAAAGGGGGAGCTGGCCGAATTCGACCCGGAGCAGAAGGCCTACGTGACTGCGGAAGCGGTGGATGCTCTTTCGGGACGGATCCTGGGGTTGCTGCAGGCGTTCCACCGTGCAAGCCCCTACCAGAAAGGGATGCCCAGGGAGGCGCTTCGAAGCCAGCTCAGCGAGGCCATCCCCGAGAAGCTCGTCGCCTTCACGGTGGGACGGCTGACCGGGAAGGGCGAGATCGTGGTGGAGCAGGATCGATTGAGACTCGCGGAGCACCGGGTCGCGCTCAGCGAACAGGATGAAGCCATGCGCCGCCGGATACTGGAGACCCTGGAAGAGGAAGGGACCATGCCGCCGACGGTGAAGGACCTCGAAGCCAGGACAGGGTGCGACGAGACGAGGCTTCGGACCCTCCTGGAGTACCTCGCGGAGAAGAAGGAACTCGTCAAGGTGACGGAAGACCTCTTCTACACCGTGCCCGTGCTGCAGGACCTCGAGGGCCGGCTGGTCCGGCATCTGGAGGAGAACGGCGAGATCCAGGCAAGCGACTTCAAGACCTTGAGCCAGACCACCAGAAAATATACGATACCGCTTCTCGAATACTTTGACCGGGCACGCCTTACCCTTCGCGTCGGGGATCGTCGCGTTCTACGAGAGAAAAAGGCCTGACTCCTTCGCATGTCTCCCAGAGCCTTCGTCACGGGGATCGGCGGGTTTGCGGGCGGCCATCTGGCCGAAGCCCTCCTGCGGGCGAATACGGTGGTGGACGGCACGATTCGGCCCGGCACCGCGTCGAGCCGAATCGTACGCCTTCCGCCCGGGGTAACCCTGCATCCTTGCGACGTCCGCTCTGCAGACGACCTCGCCGAGGCGGTCCGCAAGGCGAAGCCGGACGTTGTCTATCATCTTGCCGCCACGACCTCCGTCTCCGAAGGGGAGACGGATCCGGTCCGGACCATGGAGGTGAACCTGACAGGGACCCTCCACCTTCTCGAAGCCATCCGGACGGAGAGCCCCGGGGCCCTGCTCACCCACATCAGCTCTTCGGAGGTCTACGGCATCGTGGAATCCGGGGAGAACCCGATCGGCGAGGAGAGAACCCGGGCGCCGGTCCATGTCTACGGCCTCTCCAAGCTGCTCTCCGAGGAACTTGTAGGCTACTACCGGCGGCGACACGGGCTGCCTGCGATCATTCTTCGGCCTTTCAATCACATAGGCCCCGGACAGTCGGACCGGTTCGTTTGCGCCAGTTTCGCAAAACAGCTCGTTTTCATCGAAAAGGGAATGACAACCCCCGTGCTTCACGTCGGCAACCTGGACCCTGTGCGGGATTTCACAGACGTCCGGGACATGGTCGAGGCGTATCGCCTTGCGGCCGAGCGCTGTGATCCCGGGTCGGTGCTGAACGTTGCATCGGGCCGGGGAACGTCCATCCAACACCTTCTGAGCGAACTTAGATCCCTGATCGACGTACCGATCGAAGTGCGCCAGGATCCGGACCGTGGCAGGAAGACGGAGATTCCCGTGCTCGTCGGGGATGCGACATCCCTCACCGCCCGGACCGGATGGAGGCGGAGGTTCGAGCTGAGGCATACGCTGAGCGATACGATCGACTACTGGAGGCGCATGGCGGAAGAACCTTCCACCTAGGGAGGACCGAGAAGATGGCCCGAAAACGAGCGCTGATTACCGGAATCACGGGACAGGACGGATCCTATCTGGCCGAGTTCCTGCTGGGAAAGGACTACGAGGTTTTCGGCCTCCTGCGGCGAAGCAGCACCACCAGCTTCGAGCGGCTGCATCCTATCCAGGATCGTATCCACATCCTTTCGGGCGACCTGCTCGATCAGAACTCCATGCTCGAGGCGGTTCGCACCGTGCAGCCGGATGAGGTCTACAATCTGGCGGCACAGTCCTTTGTTCCCACCTCCTGGACACAGCCCGTGCTGACGGGTGAATTCACGGCCCTCGGCGTGACCCGTCTTCTCGAGGCGGTCCGGGTCATGAAGCCGGACGCACGGGTCTACCAGGCATCCAGCTCCGAGATGTTCGGCAAGGCGCAGGAGGTGCCTCAGAACGAGAAGACCCCCTTTCACCCGCGAAGCCCCTACGGGGTCGCGAAGGTCTACGGTCATTGGATTGCGGTGAATTACCGTGAGTCCTACGGGATGTACACCTGCTCCGGGATTCTGTTCAACCACGAGTCTCCCCGCAGAGGGCTCGAATTCGTCACGCGCAAGGTCACGCACGGAGTGGCCCGGATCAAGCTGGGACTTTCCCGGGAACTCAGGCTCGGGAACCTGGATGCAAGACGGGACTGGGGTTTTGCCGGGGACTACGTCAAGGCGATGTGGCTCATGCTCCAGCCGGACGAGCCCCAGGACTACGTCATCGCTACGGGCGTAACGCACAGCGTAAGGGAACTGGTGGAGGTCGCCTTTGGCCATGCCGGAATCCCCTGGGAAGAACACGTCGCAACGGATCCTTCGCTCATCCGGCCGGCAGAGGTCGACATCCTGCGAGGGGACTGGACAAAGGCGGAAAAAGAGCTCCAGTGGAGGCCTGAAGTCGGTTTCGAAGAGCTGGTCCGGATGATGGTCGACGCGGACCTGAAGAAGCTCCAATCAGAGAAGGAGCGAAGGGAAGAGCTGACTTGAATTCGCAAATCGATCCGGGCGAAGCGACCTTTCTCGGTGTCGTGCAGGGGCTCACCGAGTTTCTCCCCGTCTCGAGCTCCGGCCACCTGGTGGCCTTCCAGCACGTGCTCGGTCTGCAAAGCCCGGAGTTTCTCTTCGACGTGGTGGTGCACGGCGGAACGCTCCTGGCCGTCCTTCTCGTTTACGGAAGAGACCTCCTGGAAATCATCCGGCAAACCCTCCTCGCAGCAGCGGATACGGTCCGACAGGGGAATGCCCGGGCCGTTTGGCGAAACCGGCCCTATTTCCGGCTTGCCGTCTACCTGCTCATAGGCTCCGTGCCCGCAGCCTCGGCGGGCCTACTCTTCCAGGATGCACTGGAAGCGGCATTCGGCTCACTCGTTTCCGTGGGATCCATGTTGCTCCTGACCGGGGCCTTCCTCTACGGCACTCGATTCAGGACGGCCGCGGTCCGGGATTTGGCGGCTCTCCGGCTCAGGGACAGCCTCGCCATCGGGGTCGCCCAGTCGCTCGCCCTGCTGCCGGGCGTCTCCCGATCCGGCATCACGATCTCGGCGGGCCTCTTCTGCGGCCTGAACCGGGATCTCTCTGCGCGGTTCTCGTTTCTCCTTTCCGTTCCCGCGATCCTTGGCGCGAACCTCCTTCAAGCCTACAAGGCCTGGGAGAGCGCACAAGCGATCAACGGCTGGCCCCTCCTCGTCGGTGGATCGACGGCCCTGATCACCGGATACTTCGCGCTGCGTGTTCTCCTGAGGTTTGTACACAGGGGTCAACTCCACCACTTTTCCTATTATTGCTGGGCGGTTGGAGCATCGATCCTGGCACTTTCCTGGATCGGACCGATCACATGACCCGGTGTGGCGGATCCGGGCGGAAGAGCATTCGCAACATCTTCCGGACCCGGGGAAAAAAATTGTCACCCGTGACTACCTTTTGCAGGGAAGCAGGTTCGACTATCGCCAGCTTTGAGGTTTTCCGGCCGGTCCGTCTGCAGCCCCTTGGGTGGAAGGCGAGAAGAAGTTGCTTCCAAGCATCCGCTTTTCAACAGTTTTTTTCGAAAAACGCCTTTCTGCCTTTGCCCCCTCAGGAGTTCATCCGGAATGGCACAGGGATTGCTCGATTCTCTTCCCGGGAGATTCATGGCTATCAGCGGTTTCCAACAGAAGGGGAAAGACATGCATGCGGCGTCATCCAGTTCTGAGGCTGTCCCAGGGGCCAAAGAGAAATCTACGGAGAAGAGGATTCTCATCGTAGACGATGAACCGTTCATCCTCAAGTCCCTCACCTTCGTACTGAGGAAGGAAGGCTTCCAGGTGGACTCCGCCACGAACGGCATGGAGGCGAAAGAGAAGATCCAGCAGCAGAAACCGAATATCGTCTTTCTCGACATCATGATGCCGAAGATGAACGGTCTCGAGGTCTGCCAGTGGCTTCGTCGGGACCCGGTGCTCAAAGACACCTACGTAATCATCTTGACGGCAAAAGGCCAGGAAGCGGATCGCGAGAAAGGACTGAAGATCGGTGCGGACGAGTACATGACCAAGCCCTTCAGCCCCTCGCACGTGGTCAACAGGATCAAAGAGATCCTCAAGTAGGACGGCCGAACAGGCCGGGCCCGCGACGCCGAGGCGCACGGCTTCTCGGATGTCGTGCTCACTGGAAACCCGGCTTGCCATCCCCTGGACCATTGTTCACTATGGTTCCGATGCCCATGTGATGAGGAAGGGACGGTTTGCAGGACTTCCTGGACGGAAATGAAATCAAGGCCCTTTTCGATTCCTTTTCAGAAGGCATCGTTTTCACCGATTCGTCCTCGACCCTGAGATGGATGAATCCGATGGCGGAGTTCCTCCTCGGGGTACAGGCGGAAGGGTGGATCGGCAGGCCGGTCGAAGCGATCATCGAGGCGCACCCCGCCCTTGACTGGATCTTCGACGACAAGCAGCCCGTGAACCTCCGATGCTGGCAGGTCTTGGGATGCAAGGACCAGGACTGCCCTCTCTGGGGAAAGCTCTACACCGACTGCTGGACCCGACAGACCTGCCCCCTTTGCACCTTCCCCAAGGACGCGAAGAGCAAAAACAGCCCGGATGAGGAGCCATGCAAGGGCTGCAAGATCTATGATTCCCATACCCACGACAAGGAAAGGGAGATTCTCGGTCCCAACCGGAACAGGACCGTGCTGCAGGTACGCAGCACATGGATACAGAACGTAGGGGGCGAAAAGGCCGGCACTTTGCATCTCATCCGAGATGTCACGAGAGACAGGGAACTGGCCCGCATGAAGGGAGGCTTCCTGTCGGAGGTCTCCCACGATCTGCGCTCCCCCCTGACATCGATCCGGTCCTTTACCGAGATTCTCCTGAACTACCCGGAAACGGATTCCGAGACCCAACGGGAATTCCTTGCCATCATCCGCGCGGAAAGCCAGCGACTCGACCAGATGATCGCCGATCTGGTGGAACGCCATCAGACATCATCCGAACAGTCGGAATGGAGGAACGAAGAGGTCTTCCTGCCTCAGATGATCCAACGGATTCTCCGGGATCACGAGGGCATCCTGAAATCGAAGAGCCTGACCTACGGAACGGCCCTGGATTCCCGGTGCCCCAAGATCTGGGCCGAATCCGAAAAGGTCTACTATGTCATCAGCACACTGCTCCGAACCCTCGTGGGGCACACCCCCGAGGGGGGAAGGATCTGGCTCAGGGCCTTCCCTATCGAGGGGCAGAGGGATTCCGACCAGAATTCCCTGATACGGTTCACCCTGTCGAATCGGAATGACTTGCAGGGCAACCTGAATGGGGCGGGGAGCCCGGTCGAATCGTCCTACGCCGCTCCCAAGAGGGCCGTTCTGGACCGCAAGAGGGGAATGGGCCTCGGGGTCATCCTCTGCAAACAGATTCTGGAGCAGTACGGCGGGAACCTCTGGCTCGAGAACGGCGAGGATGCAAGCGGGTCCACCTTCCATTTCGTCTTGCCCTCCCGGGTCGCTCTTGAGAATGATGCTCCGGACGAAGAACGCGAACCGGGAATGATGAAGCGGGCCCGGACCAAGATCGAAAAGGCAAAGAAGAAGATCCTGATCGTGGACGATGAGCCGAACCAGGTCAACGCACTGGTCGTGGCGCTCACCAAGGAGGGTTACAGGGTTCACTCCACCACCTCGGCGCACAAGGCACTGAAGATGGTCCACGAGGTCAAACCCGACCTGATGATCTCGGACATCACCATGCCGGAGATGGATGGATACTCCCTGTTCGAGGAAATCCAGAAGGATGAGACCACGAAGATGATCCCCTTCATCTTCCTTTCGGCACGGGGAGACGAGGAGAGGTTCCAGGGCCTCGAGGTCGGCGTAGACGACTATCTGTCCAAACCTTACGACATCAAGGAGGTCGCTGTCCGGGTGGAGACCCTGCTGAGCCGGGTGGAGGAATACACGGACCTGTCCCGATTCGACGGGTTGACCGACGCACTGACCCGGAAGGCCTTCGAAGACAGCCTGGGAGTCGAGCTCAACAAGGCGAAGAAGGAGAAGAAGCCGATTTCCGTGATCATGGCCGATCTGGATTTCTTCAAGAACGTGAACGACTCCTACGGACACATCGTGGGGGATTTCGTTCTCAAGTCGTTTGTGCAACTCCTCCGGAACAAACTTCGTGACGGGAAAGACATCCTGGCCCGGTACGGAGGCGAGGAATTCTGTATCGTCATGCCCGGCGTGGAAAAGCAAAGGGCCCAGGAAATCCTCGAACGGGTCCGCAAATCGCTGTCCGAGACCCCCTTTCTGTACGAGAAGGAAGGCCTGAACATCAGCATCACCTCAAGCTTCGGCGTGAGCGGGTATCCGGAAGACGGTGCGACGCGGGACGGGCTCATCGAGAAGTCGGACGCCGCCCTGTACACGGCCAAGCGGATGGGCAGAAACCGGGTGGTGCTCTATGGCGACGACATGTCGGCCCGGGACTCGGCAGCGCAGCAGCCACTCCCGACGTGAAGATCACCTACGGAACCAGAACAGAGCAGTTCCTTCTCTGCGGGCTCTTCCTGTCAGCCGCTGCCGCTGCGCTCGCGGCCTTCCACCTGGAAGGATTGCTGACGTTTCCCTATCTCAGTCTGCCTGTCTATCTCGCCCTCTGCTCCTTCGTTCTGGCCGTTCTTGCCAGAGGGCAAACCGCCGGGGATTTCCTCTCCCGATGGCTCTACCGCGTCCTCCCGGCCCTGTTCCTGATGAGCGCCATCTTCCATGCCTCCTCTCTCACGTTTCCCCCGGGTCCGATCCCCGGGCGAACGGACGTCCTCTTCCACTTCGCGGAGTTTCTCGCCCTGGGCCTGCTCACGGCCAGAATGGTCGCCCCCGACATGAACGGAAAGCTCTCCAGACGATCTTTCCTGCTGGCCGCTTCCATCGTTCTGGGGTATGGGCTGCTCGACGAAATCCACCAGTCCTTCGTGCCGGACAGGGACCCGAGCGTCCTGGATTTCCTCTTCGACGCCGCGGGTGGGCTTCTGGGGATTCTCATCTATCCGGTGCTGTTCACCGGCTCCGGGCGAGAATGAAAGGGGGGGGGTGGGGCGGCCGCGGTGCGCCGCACCCTCTGACCGCATCAGATGTCGTAGTCCCACCGCTCGATGTTGGCATGCGAATGCGCGTAGATCTTCTTCTTGAGCGGCTCGTCGAGCGTATACGGATGCGAAAGATTCGACTGTGTGGAGAGGTAGTCGGCGATCGATTCCCTGGCGTTCTCGAAACCGGGCAATCCGAGACCATCATACACCTCCTCGACGACCTGGAAAGGCCGATCGAGCAGAGCCTCGAACCGAACCTCGACGAGATTGCCGTCCGGTATGAGCTCTTTGTCCTCGAAGTACCTCTCGAACATCCTCCTGTACAGAGACATCATCTGTCCCTCCAGGACGGACCAGTCCGGCGGATCCTGAACACAGTAGAGGGTCATCTCGGCTTCGATGTTCCGTTTCATGGAAAGAAGCGTGTGGTAGGGATTTCTATAGATGTGCACGAACTTCGCATCGGGGAACATCTCCAGCAGAAGCCGTATTCGGGCCGTGTTGGCGGGGTTCTTCACCAGGAGTCTCCGCCCGTCCCAGGCCAGAGCCACCTTCTGCAGGAAGTGACGGTACATCTCCTTCCATTCCTCGATGGTGCTCTTCGAGACCTCCTCCATGCAGACGAAGCGATGATAGAACTCCATGTTCTGAGGGAAGCACCATCCGTTGTAGAAGGCGTAAGGCGATAGTGCTCCCATCGCATACTCTTCCTCCTGCGGCAGATCTGCGCCGAGGGCCACGTCGTCCTCCGGCCGCTTTTCCGGGAGGCTGGCCGCCACTATCGGCTTCACCCATTTCTCGAATCGGAGGAAGAGGCCGGGGGTGACCGTGTGGAACGTGGTGGCATAGCCGAACTGGTTGTCCTGAGAGAGGATGTAGTGAAGCAAGGTGGTGCCGCTGCGCCAGTGCCCCAGGATGAAGAGAGGTGGTTCCAGTTCCGTTTCCCTGATTCGGGCGTCGAACCGGATCCTCTCGAGGACGTTCAGAGGGCTCAACACGAGGCTCATTCCGAGGGAATAGAGTGCGCGCGGAAGGCCCGACAGGCCTATCCTGAAATGATTCTGAGCCATCAGGCGCATGAGGTTGGTGAACGTCGCGCCGGCCAGGGGCGTAAAGGTCACCATGAAGGGGTCGACCCTCAACCCATCCGATCCGGAATTCCGTGCGGTGCTGTTCATTGCGATTGGAAGCTCCCGAGAACGAAGTCTCACCACAGAACATGCCGAAGAGCCGGGAGGCTCGTCCTCCAGCATCACGATCCGTGGAGGTGCAGCCAGGAAGAAGATGGTGGTGGATTGTCCGCCGACTGCGGAATTTTCATGATAGAGAGTCGCCTGTCATACCAGAACCCCATTGCGCAAGTCAAGACAAGCCTCTGTCATACATTCATTGTCTTACATTGGGTCGGACCATACGTAGTAGAGGGCCTCCTGAAATGTGGGGTCTAGAACAAAGCGCTCTTGGGCGTTCTCGGGAAGGGGATTACGTCGCGGATGTTGGCCATTCCGGTGACGAACTGGACGAGACGCTCGAAGCCGAGACCGAAGCCCGCGTGCGGCACCGACCCGAAGCGTCGCAGGTCCAGATACCAGCCGTACGCCCCGGTATCGATGCCCTTTTCTTCCATCCGGGCCTTGAGAACCTCGAAACGGTCCTCCCTCTGGCTTCCACCGATCAACTCGCCTGTTCGGGGTACCAGCACGTCCATGGCCCGGACGGTCCTGCCGTCGTCGTTCACGTACATGTAGAAGGGCTTGATGGCACTCGGGTAGTTGTACACGATGACCGGCCCATGGAACACCTCCTCCGTGAGGTATCGCTCATGCTCGGTATGCAGGTCGTGCCCCCAGGTGGTGGGGAACTCGAAATCCCTGGAGGAGCCCTCGAGCAGGCGGATCGCCTCGTCATAAGGGATTCGGCGGAATTCGCTTGCCAGGATCTGCTGCAGGGTGTCGATGATGCCGGACTGAATCCGCTCGTCGAAGAACGCCATGTCCTCCCGGCCGCCGGAGAGGAGCCCGTCGATCAGGCTCTTCAGGAAGGCCTCCGCCAGATCCATGTCCTGGTCCAGGTCGCAGAAGGCGACCTCCGGTTCCACCATCCAGAACTCGGAAAGATGCCGGGCCGTATTCGAATTCTCGGCCCGAAAGGTGGGTCCGAAGGTGTAGACTCTCCCGAGTGCGCATGCCAGGGCTTCCGCCTCGAGCTGGCCGCTCACGGTGAGGTAGGTCGAACAGCCGAAGAAGTCTTCGGAAAAATCCGCACCGCCTCCGCCCCTGCCCGCCCTTCCGCTCACGTCGAGGGTCGTCACCCGGAACAGCTCACCGGCCCCCTCGCAATCCATGGGGGTGATCACCGGCGTGTGAACATACTGGAAGCCCCGGTTCTGGAAGAAGTCGTGCACGGCACGGCTCAAGAGATTCCGGACCCGGCACACGGCTCCAAAGGTGTTCGTTCTTGTCCGAAGGTGTGCGAGCTGGCGCAGGAACTCGAAAGAGTGGCGCTTCTTCTGAAGCGGATACGTCTCCGGATCCACCCCTCCCAGTACCTGTATTCGCTCGGCGCGCAGTTCCACGGACTGGCCCCGCCCCTGGGACTCCACGATCGGGCCCTCCGCCGAGATGCTGCACCCCGTCCCCAGGAAGAGCAGCTCGGACGCATAGTTGTCCAGGCTCCCCTCGGCAACGATCTGCAGGCCCTTCATGCAGGAGCCGTCATTCATCTCGATGAAGCTGAAGCCCCCTTTCGAGTCCCGCTTCGTCCGCACCCACCCCTGCACGCGCACCGGTTCCGGCCCGGGGGCCCTTTGCAGCGCTTCCTGTACCAGAATGGTTTGCATGAGTCCTTCCCTCATCTACACCAAGAGGCGATCGCGAAACGACCCATTCCTCTTGCTGTTGCGCCGGCTCAGATCGAGGCGGTCATGACGTCAACTGCGAGGGCGTAGCTCTTTCATGCACATTGCGAGCCGAGGGCGCGGCAATCTCCCGGTTCGAGGTGCCGCGGTCCTCAGGAGATTGCTTCGTCGCTACGCGCCTCGCAATATCCCAAGAGAACGCACGGTCCACCCTCTGGCGAGGAGGCGGGGGGCCTTTCGCCTTTGCCCTTTCACCTTTCGCCTGCGCTCCACGGTGGCCTCGGAGCGCTTCGTGCAGCATACAACAGTTGAGCGCGCTTCAGTGCTCATCCCCCTCTTCCACCAGCTCCAACATGACGCCCTTGGTCCCCTTCGGATGAAGAAACGCGATACGGGTCCCGTGCGCGCCATCCACCGGCTCCTCGTTGATCAACTTCACGCCGTTCGCCTTCAGCTGCGCAAGAGACTCGTCGATGTTGGTCACCTTCAGGGCGATGTGGTGGATCCCCTCCCCGCGATTCTCGAGAAACTTGGCGATGGGGGAATCATCCTGCGTGGGTTCGAGGAGCTCCAGGCGCGTCTCTCCCACCGGAAGAAAGGCCACCCGGACCTTCTGGGCCGCCACCTCGTCGGTCGACGTCACATCGAGTCCGATCCCGCCCTCGAAAACGGAGAGGGCCTCCTGCATGTCCTTCACCGCAATTCCGATGTGACTGATTTTCTCTATGCCCATTCTTCTCTCCTTTCTTTGGATATTGAATCATTATTGAACATGCGGGCTTCACAGATACCGGCAACAGCCTCTTCACTCTCCCTCTGCAGGGCCGGCGGACACGGCCCTGACCCCCGACCCCCGACCCCTGACCCCTCTCCCGCCTGCCCGGACCCACAGCCGACTCAAGGATTCTCCGAGATCCTCCGTATACGTATAAAAAACAGGCACCACGAAGAGCGTGAGCAATGTGGCCAGCGCAAGGCCCCCCATCACGGCCTTGCCGAGAGGGGCGAACATCACGACCCCCCCGATGCCCGAGCCACCGAACGCGAGGGGCAGGAGCCCCAGAATCGTTGTCGCCGCCGTCATCAGAACGGGACGGATCCTGTCCTGGCCCGCCTGAAGGATCGCCTCTTCCCGGTCTTTTCCGGAACGACGGATCCGGTTCATGTGATCCACGATGACGATCGCGTTGTTCACCACGATCCCGACCATGAGGATCAGACCGATCAGCGCGGCCACATCCAGGGCCGAACCCGTAAGGTACATCACCCAGTAGGATCCGATCAAGGCCAGGGGCACGGCCACCAGGATCGTAAACGGGTGCAGGTAGGACTCGAAAAGCCCTCCCAGCAGGAAGTAGATGAGCAGGACGGACAGCAGAAGGGCCCCCAGGAAAGCCTTCTTCGTCTTCTCCAGAGCCTCCATGCCCTGGCCGAGTTCGATGCTGTATCCGGCAGGGAGCCGAACCGCCTCCAGGGCCGCCTCGATCTTCTCCTTCAGGATCCCCAGGGCCTGCCCGCTCGTGTGCGCCCGCACCGTCACGGCTCGCTTGCCCTCACTCCGCCGGATGACCTGCTGCCCGGGCGATTCCAGGAATCGCGCCACCACGCCGATCGGAATCAGCTTCCCTTCCTCGGTCAGGAGCTGCAGCTCCTTCAGCTTCGAGACGTCTTCCCGGTCCTCCTTCTCCAGCTGGATCCGCACGTCCATCTCGCGGTCTTCGGTCTTCATCTTCTTCAAGGCATACCCGCGAAGACCGAAGGCGATTGTTTGTGCCGCCACCATGGGACTGACCCTGTGCTTCTTGGCGAGGGATCGGTCCACGTTCACGTGGATCTCGTCGAAACCGGGCGCCAGGTCGTTGTCGACCTGGAGGATTCCATCGATCCGCCGGAGCCGATCCGTCACCTCGCGTACGATCCCGTCCAGCCGGGCCGGGTCCTCTCCCTTGACGAGGACCCCCACCTCGTCCTGGGTCCCGCCCGAGGGGCCCCCGTGCTCGGGAATCCGGTATTCCACATCCGGGATCTCGGGCAGGACCGCCAGGATCCGTCTTCGGGCCTCTTCGGTCTTGATGTGTGCACGCTCATCCTCACGAAGGAAGATGTTGATCCGACTGCGGCCGCCCATATACCCGGACCGGGACAGGACGTGCTCGATGTCCAGTTCGTCCCTGTTCCGCTCGAGCACGCTCTCGATCTCCATCATGGGCTCCAGCAGCCTCTCCCGCTCCTGAACGCCCTTGACCCGCAGCTCGATCATGACCCGTCGAATGTCCCCGGCAGACTCCCCTTTCTGCGGCACCTTCTTCACAGGGATCAGGATCGTCAGGACGACCAGGATCGCGAGAAAGCAGGAGACCCGACTTCGATGGCGGAGAACCCAGTGCAGCCTTCTGCGGTAGCCGGCAACCAGCCCTTCCAGGAAGGGACTTCGCTTCCTCCTCTCCCTGGGCAGGCGAGATGCCACCAGGGGGATGAAGGTCAGGGCGACGAACAGAGAGGCGAGAAGGGAGAGGGAAATCGCGGTTCCCACCTCCTGGGTGTAGACCTTCATGACGCCCAGGTCCATGAAGACGAGGGGCAGGAAGACGATGATCGTGGTCAGCGTGGATGCGAGGATGGCCATGGCCACGTTCCGGCTTCCTGTTCGGGCGGCCTCTCGGCCTTCCGTGCCCGCTTCCCGGAGCCGGAAGATGTTTTCCGAAACCACGATCGAGTTGTCGACGAGCATGCCGACGCCGAGCATCAGCCCGACCATGCTGATCACGTTCAGGGTCGCGCCCCAGAAGAACATCACCGTCACCGCCACCAGGATCGAGATCGGGATGGCAACAGCGACGATGGAGGTGGCAAAGACCCTTCGCAGGAAGAAGTACAGGACGCAGATGGCGAAGAAACCGCCCCACAACCCCGCATTCCGAAGATCCCGGAAGGAGCTCCGGATGAACCGGGACTGGTCGAAGACGACCGACCCGCCCAGCCGCCCGTAGGCCGGTTGCGCGAGCAGCCGGTCCAGTTCCGCCTTGACCGCCTCACAGACCTCCACCGTATTGGCGTTCGATTCCTTCTTGATCCCGGCCAGGACCGTGTCCTTTCCGTCCATGCGGGTGATGTTCGTCTTCTCCGGATATCCGCAGCGCACGCGGGCCACGTCCTTCAGACGAAGCCCCTCCTGATTCACCCGGAAGTCCCTCAGGTCATCCAGGCTCCTGTACTCGTTCGTCGAGCGGACGAGATACCGCGTCCGGCCCTGGAGCACCTCGCCGCTCGCCAGGTTGAAGCTGCTCCGCTCCAGGCTGAGGACGAGGTCGTAGAGGCTGATCCCGTGGGCCTTGAGCAACTCCTGGTCCAGATCGATGAAAACCTTCCGCGGCTCGTTTCCCCAGACCGCGACGCTCCCCACCCCTTCGACCCGCTGCAGCCTGGGCTTCACCCTTTCCTCGACGACCCTGAAGAGCTCCTCGGCGGGCCCGTCCCAGGTGAAGCTCACGAAGAGGATCTCCATGTCGGCCGAGCTGAACCGCCAGATGGAATACTCCCGGCTCTCCCTCGGCAGCTGCTCCTGCAGGCGATCCATTCGATCCTTCACCTCGAGATAGGCGTAGTCCATGTCCGTGCCCCAATCGAACTCCAGATGAAGGCTGCCGGCGCTGCCCTGCGAAATCGAATCCACTTTCGAGAGGTTGGGGACCGTCTGGAGCAGCTCTTCGGCGGGGATGCAAATCGTCTTCTCCACCTCGGCGGGCGTGGCGTTTCGGTAGGGCACGTGAATCCAGAAGTGTGGACCTGCCAGGGCGGGCAGGAACTCGAGGGGGATCCTGTAAACGGCCACGGCACCGAGGATGAACAGCGTGGAGTACACCATCAACAGGGTCACAGGCCTTCTGAGGGCCAGGTCGGGAAGGCTCATCGTCTACGACCCAGGAGAGCATACACGGCCGGAATGACCAGCAGGGTGAGCACTGTGGAGCAGAGAAGCCCCGCGATCACGGTCACGGCCATGGGCATCCGAATCTCGGCGCCTTCACCGAAGCCCAGCGCCATGGGCGCGAGCCCCAGAACCGTCGTCATGGTGGTCATCAGGATGGGCCGCAGCCGCACCCGCCCCGCCTGAACGATCGCCTCATCCCGGGGGACGCCTCTTCTTCGGAGCAGGTTCACATAGTCGACCAGCACGATGGCGTTGTTCACCATGATCCCGGCCAGCATGATGGCGCCGATGAAGACCACGATGCTCAGGGGCATCTCGAGGAGGTACAGGCCGTAGACCACGCCGATCAAGCCGAGCGGTATGGAAAAGAGAATCACCAGGGGGAGAACCAGAGACTCGAACTGGGAAGCCATGACGATGTAGACCAGGAAGACCGCCATCAACATGGCGAAGCGGAGACTCTGAAAGGAGGTCTCCATTTCCCGATTCTGCCCGCCCAGGGTGGCGGTGCATCCGGGCGGCAGGGAGAGGGTCTTCAGCCGGTCTTCGATCTTCCGGGAAACGGTGCCCAGATCCGTTCCCTTCAGGTTTGCCGAGACCACCGCGACGCGGCGCTGCCCCACCCGTCGGACCTCGCTCGGACCGGGTACGATGCGCAGTTCGGCCAGGGAGGAAAGAGGCACCGAGGCGCCGTTTGCCAGATCGATTTCCAGCCTCCAGAGATCTTCCAGTCCCTGAAGGTGCTTTCTGTCCGCCCGAACCCGAATATCGTACCGGGTCTCTCCCTCGGACAGCTGGGTGGGAATTTCGCCCAGAAGCTTCGCCTGAACCACCTTTGCTGCCGTGCTCACGTCCATCCCGAAACGGGCCAGCCTGTCCCGGTCGAATTCGATCCGGACCTCCGGATTCCCGACCCTGGCACTCCGCCGGATGTCCGACAGGCCCGGAATCTCCCGCATCGCCTCCTCCACCCGGCTGGAAGCCTGGCGAAGCTCGTCGAGGCCGCTCCCCTCGATCTCCACTTCCACCGGCGTCTTGAAGCTGAAAAGGCTGGGCAGCAGAAACTTGGTCTGGATTCCGACGAAGTCCTCGAGCCCTTCACGGAGTCGATCGATGAGCAGGTCCTCCTCCTGAACGGCTCTTCCGGTATCCTTCATCATGACCGTGAGTTCCGCCGTGTTCTGGCCACGCTGTTCTTCCTGGGCCTCCTCCCCCGAGGCCTCGGCTCCGATCTCGCTGAACACCGTTGCCACGCGATCCTCCCCGAGGACCATCGATTCGACAGGTGCCACGTCCCGGCTGGTCTCTTCCAGAGGCGTTCCGGCAGGCAGTTCGATCCGAAGGGAGAACTGTCCCTGGTGGATCCTCGGAATCAACTCCGTGCCGAGTCGGGGCATGAGATAGAGAGCGTGGACAAAAAGCGCGGCGCAGACAAGGATCACGGCTGCGCGCCCCCGGAGCACCCGGCCCAGGACAGGAGGGTAGACACGGTCCAGCGCCCGGAGGATCCTCTCGAAAAGGAAAAGGAACGGCGAAAGCAGGGCCCCGAGCGCATTCGCCAGAAGCCGGAGAAGGGGCGCGAGGCAACGACCGAAAAAAGCGAGGAGAAAGGCAATCGCCCCCTGCATCAGACCGAAGGCGCAACCCATGAGAAAACGCACGGCCTCGAAGAGCGGATGGACGGGGCCGTACAGCCGCAGGAACCATCGCCCCGTGCCGGCGGTTTCCGGGTTTCCTCCGGAGTCCGCGGAAGGGCTCCTCCCGGTGAGGTAGATGCCCGCCTCCCGCAGCCACCGATCGGGCCGCCCGTTGTCGCCGAGCCATTCGAGTGCCTTCTTCCCGGCGGATCCGAAGAGCCCGCCCAAACCCTCGCCCTCCCCGGCGGATCGCGCGAAGGGCTCTTCGCCGCCGACCCGGCGCGATGCAAGCATGGGGATCAGGTACAGGGCGACCAGCAGCGAGGCAAGAAGGGAGAAGGTGACCGTCAGTGCGAGATCGTTGAACAGCTGTCCTGCGATGCCCTTCACGAAAACGATCGGGAAGAAGACGGCCACCGTTGTAAACGTAGAAGCCGTGATGGCGGAGGCGACCTCGCCGGTGCCCCGGTTCGATGCATCGAGAAGGCCGTCCCCCTCCTCCCTGCACCGGAAGATGCTCTCCAGGACCACGATCGAGTTGTCCACCAGCATCCCGATGCCAAGGGCGAGCCCCCCGAGGGACATCAGATTCAGGCTCACCCCGAAAAGGAACATGGGGATGAAGGTCACCAGGATCGAGACCGGAATCGAAATCCCGATGATGGCCGTGCTCTTCACATCACGCAGGAAGAAGAACAGCACGACCAGCGCCAGGATGCCCCCGAGCAACGCCGTGCTCCGCACCTCTTCGATCGCCCGCTTGATGAACCGGGAGGGATCCGAGATCAGCTTGAGCTCCACGCCGGGATCGTCCTCGAAGAACCGCTCGAGGAGCCCGGCGGATCGATTCCGCTTTGCCCGAGAAGCCCCCCCCAGATCCAGGCCGAGCACTTCCTTGACCCTGTCGGCCACCTTGACCGTATTGCTGTCCGCCTCCTTGTAGATCTCCACCTCTACGCTTTCGAGCCCGTTGATCCGGGTGATCACGTCCTGCTCTTTCCGCCCCCACCGTACAGTGGCTACATCCTTGAGCTTCACCTCCGCCTCGCCCCCGCCGATGAGCGCGCCGGCCCCCGAACGGCGGCGGTCACCCAGGAGCCGGGAGGCCTCCGCCCCCGCTCCGTCCCGGTCACCGCCCTTCCGGCCGATCACCACTTCTCCGATCTCCTTCAGGTCGACGAACTCGTTCAGGGTGCGTACCAGATACTCCGACTTGCCCTCCTTGAGGCTGCCGCCCGCAAGGTTGATGTTCTCCTGCCAGAGCCGCTGTGCAACCTGTTCCACGGTGATGTCCAGGAGTGCGAGTCGTGCCTGGTCGACTTCGACGAGCACCTCCTCCTCGAGCCCTCCCTTGACCTTTACCGACGCCACTCCGGGCAGGCCCTCCACATCCGGCTTCAGTTCCTTCTCGGCGAGGCGGCGCAGGGTGAAGAGGTCCGCGTCTCCGTAGACCCCGAACCTGAGAATCGGATCCAGCGCAGGGTTGTAACGAAGGATGGTGGGGCGTTCGACCTCTTCGGGCAGCACGACCCGATCCATCTTCTCCCGAACGTCGAGAGAGACCAGGTCCATGTCCGTGCCCCACCAGAATTCGAGGATGATCTCGGAGACGCCGGCACTCGAGACGGAGCGGATTTCCACGAGATTGCTGACCGTGCTCAGGGCTTCCTCCAGGGGGCGGGATACGAAGCTCTCCACTTCTTCGGGAGCCGCCTCGGGATACTCCGACCGAACGGTCAGGGTCGGATAGGACAGATCCGGCATGAGATTGAGGGCGAGTTCCTGGTAGGACTTCATCCCGAAAACCACGGCCCCCATGAAGATCATGGCCACGGTCACGGGACGACGGATCGATATGCGGAGATCAGCCGTCGATTTCTTCAATGACGCGCACCCTTGTGCCACCCTGCAGGCCGAGATGCCCCCTCACCACCACGAGATCCTCCCCGGCAAGCCCATCCAGGATCTCCACACGATCTCCCTGCTTAAACCCTGTCTGAACCGCGACCTCCCGTGCAACCCCGTCCCGCACCGTGTACACGGTTCTGCTGTCGCCCTGCATCAGAATCGCCTCCCGCGGCAGGATCAGTGCGTCGGGATGGACCGCGATCACGATCTGGACGCGAACGAACATGCCCGGCCGCAGGATTTTCTCCGGATTGTCCACGGCGATGGTCGCCTCGGCAGTCCCGCTCCGCGAGTCGATGACCGGACTCTTCCTTTCCACCCTGCCCGAGAAGGACTTCTCCGGAAAGGCATCGATCTTCAGGATCGCCTCCTGGCCTGCATGCACCCTCGAGTAGTCCTGTTCCGGGATGTGGACCTCCGCTTCGAGTGTGTACAGGTCCACGATCTTGAACAGAGGCTGGGTGGTGCTCACCAGGTCGCTCAATTTGACATGCCGTTGGGTCACCACGCCGGAAAGGGGCGCCGTGATGGCCGTATCCTCGAGTCGCTTCCTGGAAAGGTCGTAGTCCGCCTTGGCGAGGCGGTACTGAACCGAGAGATCCTGGTACGCCTGGTCGCTGATGAGACCGCCCGCGTGAAGCTCTACGGCTCGCTCGTAGTCGTTCTTCGCCTTCTCGAGCCTCGCCGCCGCTTGTTCACAGGTCAGCCGTATTTCCTCTCCCTCGAGCGTGGCCAGCCGGTCCCCCTCCTGGACGCGATCCCCCTCCTCCACGAAGATCCGGTCGCAGAATCCCGCGATCTTGGAGTAGACGTCCGCCTTCCTCTTCGCCTCGATCGAGGTGGTCGCCTGAATGGACTGCACGATCCTGCCCCGGGAGGGGCGGATTACCTTGACGGGAACGACGTTTTCCTCGGCCCCGACCCTGGCCCGCTCCCCCGCCTCGGTGGTTTCCTCGCGGCCGGGTCGGTTACAGGAGCAGGCCAGAAAGATGGAAGACAGGCACACCGCAATGGACCAGAGAACCAGGCGATTCCTGTCCACCAGCCTGCACGGCTGGGGACCCGCCCGGCACCGCCTCGAAGAGGAGGACATCCGCGAACCTCGAAGCAAGGAAAAAAGTCTTTATTCCAAATACTTATTGAGAACTGCTTTTGGAAAATTATGACACAAAGGCCGTGTCAAGACAAGGACACCGCCTCGGCTCTAATTTGGAACGATTATCAGTTAGTATTGACATCTTCATAGGGACCGGGTATGCTGTGACAATGAAGCCGGTTGAAGGAACAGCGAGAACGATGCCCGGTCCTGAAGAAGATGCGATCAGGAAGGCGGAAATTGTCGACCGCCTGCGTGCAGCCGGATTGAAAGCGACCCCGCAGCGTATCCTGATCTTCCAGGAGCTCATGTCCAGAACGGACCATCCGACGGCTGAAGATCTCTACTCGGCGGTGAAGAAGCTCCATACGACGATTTCCTTCAACACAGTGTACCACACGCTGCAGGTTCTTACGGAAAAGGAGATGATCGGCGTGATCCGGCCGGTGGTGGACGCGGCCCGGTACGACCCGATCACCGATCTTCACGGCCATTTCATGTGTTCGAAATGCAGGCGTATCGAGGATCAACTCATGGAAGACCCCAACCTGAAGCAGATCGACTCCGAGGTGAAGGCCTCCGGACGTTACTGGATCGTCCAGAGCCAGATCCTCTGGGTCGGGCTTTGTGAGGCGTGCGGCGCCCAGGCAAGCAAGGACGGGAGAGAGACGAACTGATCGTTTCCCAGAGCCAACGACGGGATATCCCCAGTGAACATCCAAACCGAGGAGGAGAACAGAACATGGCGGAAGAGAAAAAGGAAAAGGCACCGAAGAGCGTAGACCCGGCTTCCATCCAGATGATCGAGAAGGCGGAGAAGGAAGGAATCTCCACGATTTACGATCGCGCGGACAAGATGAAGGCCTGTAACATCGGCGAGCAGGGGACCTGCTGCAAGGTTTGCTCCCAGGGGCCGTGCAGGCTGCCGCTGCCGAAGAAGGGCATCGAAGGCGAAGACACCCGGATGGGTCTCTGCGGCGCCACGCCGAACACGATCGCGGCCAGGAACTTCGCCCGGATGGTTGCAGCGGGCGCAGCCGCCCACTCGGACCACGGCCGAGGCGTCGCGGAAGTCTTCCTGGCGGCCGCCAAGGGCGAGGCAAAGGATTACAAGATCCAGGACACGAAGAAGCTGGTCCAGGTGGCGAAGGACTTCGGCATCGCGGTCACGGTCGGAGAGGGGGAAGACGAGAAGCCCCGCGACACCCAGGAAATAGCCATCGAGCTCGGAGAGAAGGCCCTCGCCGAGTGGGGCAAGCAGGAAGGTGAAATCCACTTCGCCAAGAGGGCGCCCAAGGCGCGTTACGACCTGTGGAAGAAGCTGGACGTCGTTCCCCGCGGCATCGACCGGGAAGTCGTGGAGATCATGCACCGCACCCACATGGGCGTGGACCAGGACTACAAGAACATCATCAAGCAGTGCACCCGCGCCGCCCTGGCGGACGGCTGGGCAGGGTCCATGATCGCCACCGACCTTCAGGACATCCTCTTCGGGTCCCCCGTGCCGATTCACGGCAGCATCAACCTCGGTGTGCTCAACGACGACGAGGTGAACATCATCGTGCACGGTCACGAGCCGCTGCTCTCCGAGATGCTGGTGGTCGCTTCGAGGACCCCTGAGATGCAGGAACTGGCCAAGTCCAAGGGCGCCAAGGGGATCAACCTGGCCGGCATGTGCTGCACGGCCAACGAGGTCCTGATGCGTCACGGGCTCCCGATCGCTGGTAACTACCTGCAGCAGGAGCTGGCCATCATCACCGGCGCGGTGGACGCCATGGTCGTGGACGTACAGTGCATCATGGAGAACGTGGCGAACGTGGCGAAGTGCTTCCACACGAAGGTGGTGACCACGAACACACGCGCCAAGATGGAAGAGTCGAACACGGTGCACATCCAGTTCGAAGAGCACCACGCACTGGACAATGCGAAGCAGATCATCGCTCAAGCCATCGAGAACTACCCGAACCGCCGGGCCGAGGTCATGATCCCGGACGAGCAGAAGCCCATGGTGGCCGGGTTCACCTACGAGTCGATCGAGTACCACCTGGGTGGAAGCTTCCGGGGCACCTACTTCACCCTGAACGACAACATCATCAACGGCCGGATCCGCGGCATCGCCGGCGTGGTGGGCTGCAACAACGCGCGAACCACCCACGACAGCGACCACCTGACCAT
>CAYZMM010000032.1:0-67608 GCA_964479535.1 uncultured Thermodesulfobacteriota bacterium | reverse complement strand
AGAACGTGCCCACCTGGCTCTTCCGGAAGAACGACTACATCGCCTTCAAGGTCAAATACAACTGGGGTTGATCGCAGTCGCCCATGTGCTCCATGGGCCGGTTTGGAAATCTCCGGTTGCATGGCAAAGGGGGGAACCATGAAGAACACAGCAATGATCAATCTGTTCCTGCTCGCAACACTCTTGTTGACTCTGCCTGCTGAGGCCGTCCGGCCCTACCAGGCGCCGATCGCGGACATCCTCGCCATCAAGGATATCGTCGACGATCCTACACCCTTCTACACGGAGTCCAAGTATTACAAGGTCTTCATACCGGACGAGGTCTGGGAAAAGATCACCTTTGACCCCGCCCAGAGCAGGGCCGCGTGGGAAAAGACAGTCGGCCTCCGGGCCAGGGATCTGGTGGGCAACATCGCACCGGAGATCAAGCCCGGGAAGTACACGTTCTCGGACAAGGAGAAATATCCCTTCAAGGAACTGATGACCCCATACCACTACAAGCGGTTCAACGAGCCTGGAACCGACGGGCTTCCCAATCACATCGGTCACTTCACCGAATTCGCGGTGATTCCGACCCAACAGGTCTTTCACAGCGTTCCCCTCGCTGAGGCCTCGCTGCAGAACATGGGAAAGACCGACCAGAACGAACGAGGTTACATCGTCCCGGATACATTCGAAGGGGGGTACCCCTTCCCCCGGCCTTCCGGACCGCACAAGGCCATGCAAATCGTCTACAACTGGGAGAAGCGCAGACGGGACACGGAAAGCGCGGTCAACTACGACCTGACACTCGGAGTAAACGGCGCTCACACGATCGACCACAGGGGCACAGCCACCTTCTATTACCTGCGAACGCAGGGACGGGTCGTGATTCCCCCATACGGCTGGTACGACCAACGAGCAAAGAAGAACGGAGAGGAGATGGTCCAGCTCTTCACCGTGTTCTCCCCGAGGGACTTATTCGGGAATGTCTACTACGGCATTCTCTATACCGACCCGGAGAGAGACATGAACTTCCTGGCCTACGTCAACTTCCTGCGACGCGTAAGGAAACTGTCGAGTACCGACAGCCAGGACCAGGCGGTGGGACAGGACCTCTGCTTCGACGACTCGGAGGGACTCACACAGCGGCTGAACCCAAATCGATATCCTTACGAATTCAGTGTCATCGAAGAGCGCGAGTTTCTCATGCCGGCCTACTCGACCGAGGCCGCCGACTATCTCGATAGCAAGGACAACTGGAAGTGGAAGGGGCTCAGGTTCGAACGTAGGCCCATCTGGGTCGTGCAAATGAAGCAGCTGGATCCGAACTACCTCTACAGCAAGCGAGTCGCCTACTTCGACCAGGAGAGTCTGCTTCCCATCCTGTGGGAATACTATGATCAGAAAGGTCGATATTATCGTACTTACGAGGTTCTGTGGGGGCTGGTCGTACCGATGGGATACTACAACTCGATTCACGTCAACAACTGCGACTGGCTCGACGTCCATTGTACATGGGGGTTCAATCCTGCCTATCCCGCATTGTGGCTTTCACGCCAGGACGTGAGCCTCCGCACAATGATGAGGCAGAAGTAGTTCGTTGCAGAGATCACGAAAGGACACAAGAAGAACATATTCTCCAGGAGAGCGAACATGTCCGAACTCCTTCCGGAAAGCCTTCCCAACGGTATGGATCTCGTCAGGGAAGGCGAACGAATAGGAAATGGATTCGACGTCGGAATGCCGTGCTTCGTTCGGGAAAGGGGCTGTAGTTTCATGGACTGGGCCGCCGGCAGATACCTCGAGGGAGAACTCATTCTCATGCCGCAGACCGGGGTCAGTACGGTCGAAGCACAGGTAGAGGCGTTGAGGGAAATACATGCCGCCTGTCAGGAGAGAGGTGTAGACATCGGCGCCATCATCGTCACCAGCAATATGTTGAACGGATTGCCCGTGGACAAGCGAAAAGACGTCCCGAAGGGCACCAGTTTCGTCATCGAAACTCCGGAGGACTATCGACGCATCATGGACGCGTCTCCGATCCTCCCTGTATTTGCGGACCACATGCTCGGGTCCCCCAACTCGGTTTTCAACACCACGAACTGCCTCCGAACAGGGTTGCCCTACGTCGGAACTTTTTCTCAGTACATTTGGGACTACCCGTATTGGGATGATGAAGCCGGACATGTAGCCGAAGTGGTGAAGAGCCTGGGCATCATGAGGAGCAAGTGGAGCGCCGGTGCAACGGTCGGGAGCTACGTGGATGACGGTCCTCCGGCCTCGATGATCGACTACGCGTCGGCTGTCGGGTATGTTCTTCTCGAACAGTACGTTTGTGAGTCCCTTTGCGGAGCCCGCTATTCCACCGGTCTGGGCGGGTTGATGAGTCACATTCCGAGCAAGATGGCTGTTTGGATGGCCATCCATGAAGTGCTTCACGATCTGGAGAACACCGAGTCCGCCATCGGACACATCGAAGGCAACACCCTGGACCAGACGGAAGACCCGAATGCCAACTGGGGGGTTTCCATGGCCGACTTCCTCCCCTATGCATATCTGGAACAGAAATACATGACCGGTGCCGCCTACAATCCCAAGCCGGTCATGGAAGCCGTAAGGGTTCCCACCACACACGAAATGATCGACGTCTGCCTGGCCTGCTCCATGGCCATGAAAAAGATCCCTGAATTCAGGGAATTCGGAGTCATCGATGACATGCAGATACTGGAACTCAGCCGTACCCTCGCAGAGAGTGGCAGGCAGTTCTTCAGGAACGTACTCAACGGTCTGGACGAGATGGAGGTGGATGTCCAAGACCCGTTGCAGATGCTTCTGGCCATACGACGGCTGGGCGGAGTCCGCCTGGAGGAGCTGTTTCATCCCGGCCAGCGGGACCCCTCGAGATACCGTGGGATTATGCCGGTAGCAACGATGGATCTCTTCAAGAGGTGGGTCCCAATGGCAGAGGAGATGATCCGCCGCGTCCGTTCAGAGGGGCTGGATCACGTCGTTCGGGACAAGACCATTGTGCTCGGATCTACGGACACGCATCAGTTCGCCCTCTTTATGCTGGAAAAGGTCTTTGCACATTACGGGGCGAAGGTGGTTAACAAGGGCGTGGACCTGGATGCTGAGGACATCTTGGAAGCGACCAAAGAAGAAGATACTCCGTACGTCATGATATCCACCCACAACGGCATCAGTCTGGACTGGGGCAGCCGGGTCATGAGTGAATCCCGAAGGAGGGGTCAGCATTTGCGTGTATACATGGGCGGCAAGCTTAACGCCATCCTGGATGGAGGTCTCGAACCGGAGGATGTCACGGAGCGGCTGGCCGGAATCGGAATACATCCCTGCGAAGAAGTCATTGACGTGTTTCGGGATCTCGCCCGGCAGCAACCCTCCGGTTGAAGCGTCTCCTTCCGACTGGAATCATTTAAGAAAGGAGAACATGCATGGAACAGAAAGACACGGGAGATTCCGTACAGCCCATCACCAGGAAGGAAATGCCGAACCAAGAAATCGAACAGGTCTTGAGTCGTCTTAGAAGCACTTTTAACAGAGGGAAAACGCGCTCTGTTTCCTGGCGTATCAGTCAACTCGAGGCGATGCAATCGATGCTCAAGAATCATCATTTGGAGTTCATCGATGCACTCCACAGCGATACGGGCCGGCCCCTCTACGAGGCTTGGAGCGGTGACGTCATGTGTGCAAAGGGGGAGATCGGAGCGGCACTCAAGGGGATCAAGAAATGGGTAAAACCCCGCAAGTTGAAATCGAACCCGGCCTTTTGGCCTTCACAGGCGAAGACGGTCCTTGATCCCCTAGGTGTTACGCTGGTTATCGCTGCCTGGAACTACCCGTTGGAGTTGATTACCAACCCTGCAGTCGGTGCCATTGCCGCCGGCAATTGCGTCGTTTTGAAGCCCTCCGAGATAGCCCCTCAAACATCTGCTCTGTTGGCGAAATACGTACCAAGGTACCTGGATTCGGATGCGGTTGCCGTGATCGAAGGGAGCATCCCCGAAACCACGGCGCTTCTCGCCCAGAAGTTCGATCACATCTTCTATACGGGCAATGGACGGGTGGGTCGCATTATCCTCGAGGCTGCGGCCCGTCATCTCACTCCTGTGACCCTGGAGCTTGGCGGGAAGTGTCCTTGCATCGTAACGAAGAACGCTCGACTCGACGTGTCATGCCGTCGGCTCTGCTGGGGGAAGTTCTACAATACAGGACAGACCTGCGTAGCACCGGACTACATACTGGTCGAAGAATCCATGGAAACCGCACTCTTGGAATGTCTCAAGAAAACGATCAAGTCTTTCTATGGTGACGACCCCCAGAGGAACGAAGATTACGGTCGCATCGTTAACGAACGCCACTTCAGGCGGCTCGAGGCGCTGCTCGAAGGACAGGAGATCTTTTTGGGCGGACAGACGGACCCAAAGGATCTGTATATCGCGCCCACGGTGTTGACGGATGTCTCCCCGGATAGTGCAATCATGCAGGAAGAGATCTTTGGGCCTATCCTGCCGGTCATACGAGTCCCTGACCTCGAAGCCGCGATCGCGTTCGTGAACGAACGGCCGAAGCCCCTGGCTCTCTGCCTCTTTTCCGAAAGCGGCGAGGAAGAGAGAGAGGTGCTCGCAAGAACCACGTCCGGAGGCGTGGATGTGAACACCGTGTTGCTGCATTCTGCAACACCGGAAATCCCATTCGGCGGGGTCGGCGCCAGCGGGATGGGGACCTACCACGGCCGGGAGAGTTTCGAGACCTTCAGCCACCGAAAAAGCGTGCTGCGCCAGGGAACGTGGACGGAGTTGCTGAGCCAGACCATGCATCCTCCCTATAAGAAGTGGAAATGGAAGCTGGCGAAGCTGATGACAGGTGCACCGTAGAAAGCACGAAGCTTACGCACTTGACACCTCCTTCCGGTCCAGGGAGGCGGAACGCTCACAAGATGGCCGCAACATAGGGGAAGATGTAACGGACCGAAAGGAACAGCATGAGCACTCCCAGTGTCGCCTTGATGAATCTCTGGGGAACGACCCTCTGCAGGCGGGCCCCGCAATACATGCCGAAGAGTCCTCCGAATCCGAAGAGAAAACCGAGCTGCCAGTCCGGGGCCGTGGACAGGCCGGCCCTTGCCGGGATGACGCTGTAGAAGAACACGCCCGCGATGGAGGTCAGGAAGGTCCCCATGAGGGCGGCGCCTGCCACCGTGTAGACCGGCAGGCGGAAGACGGCGACGCAGAAGGGCGCGATGATCGCCCCACCCCCTATGCCGTAGGTGCCGCCGATGATGCCCACCAGAAAGGCGAGACAGAACATGGCGGGCGTGCCGAAGGAGAAGCGCTCGCCCCAGAAGTCGTACTCCACCCGGGCGAGGGAGAAAGAGACCGTACGGACCACCGCCTCGGCAGGAAGACCGGATGCGAGCCGTGCCGTGCGCTCCTCCTTGCGCTCTCTCGCATGCCGGTCGAACTTCTCCTCCAGGGCTTTCATCTCCTCCTTGCCCCGTCGGGACCGGGGTGTCATCTCGTACAGAAGCCGGCCTCCGAGATACAGGAGCACACAGCCCACAAAGGCCTTGAAGGAGCGCGGGTCGGGCAGGTAGAGGACCCTCAGGTAGTAACCGATGAACACGCCCGGAAGCGTTCCGACGATGACGACCCAGGTCAGGGGCCAGGCCATCCGGCCGTCCCGGACGTATCGATAGACACCGCTCGGTATGGCCACGATGTTGTAGACGAAGTTCGTTGCGCTGACCGACGGCGTCGTGAATCTGAGAACGCTCACCTGGAAGGGCAGGATCAGGAAGGCCCCGGAAACGCCCCCCATGGAGGTGAAGAAGGAGACCACGAAGGCGACCAGGGGAGGGAGGAAGACCCAGGTCTCCACCCCCGATACCGGGAAATGATGGGTCAGCAGATCCATTCGCTCCGCGGCCCTCCGTGGGCAGGAAAGGGGATTCGGAAGACGGGACCACAATAGGGGGTACGAGGAAGGCGTGTCAACAGGGACGTACGGCGCACGCACCTCGACAAGGCTCCTTCCCGCAGAGGGGGGTCGGAGGGGACGGAACATCCCACGGTTTCGAATCGAGCAGACTTCGCCGGAGCCGGAAAGGCTGCTGGGTGCGGAAGGCTTTCGATACGACTCGGCTCATGTCTCCTCGGGCCTACATTATCTTATAGGTGTAATTTGCGAAGGCGTTGGAGAGCCAGAAGATCACCCAGCCGCTGAGAAAGAGGGTGACCATCGACAGCGTCGCCTCCTCCCACCATGCCCGGGTGAATTTCTTCTCCGCCCACTCTCTGGCCTCACCGACCGAGGGAATGTGTATATGTGGTTGCTTCATCGCGTTCGTGGTGCCGCGCATGATTCCACCTCCTGTGGGAGATTTCGCTCCCCTTCGTTCTATGTGAAGTCCGGATGTACTCCGGAATGAAGTTTTTAGATGCGGCCGGCCCGGATCGGGATACAGGTTTCTTTGACACGAGATCGGCTTCCCTCCTATACTGCTTTTCCCGGGTGTTTCGCTGCCCACGACGCTGTTCGGAGTCCCAACATGAAACAAGGCAAGGTATTCCTCATAACAGGCGCCTCCCGGGGAATCGGCCTGGCCCTTGCGAACGAAATCGCGAATCGAGGGCACATCGTTTACGGCTCGAGCCGATCCTGGTCCGAATCGGATCCTGCCCTCAGCTTTCATTCCGTGACGATGGACGTGAACGACGACGCGTCGGCAGCGGATGCCGTTCAAAAGGTTCTCGATGCAGAAAAGCGAATCGATGTCCTGGTGAACAACGCCGGAATCAGCCACGTGAGCTCGATCGAGGAAACGCCCCTGGAGGTGGTTCGCGGCCTGATGGAGACCAACTACTTCGGCGTGGTGCGCCTGATCCGGGCGGTGCTGCCGCACATGCGGTCGCAGGGGTTCGGAACGATCGTCAACGTGGGCTCCGTCGGGGGGAAAATCGCGATTCCCTTTCAAGCCCACTACTGTGCCAGCAAGTTCGCCATCGAGGGGCTCACCGAGGCGCTCTGGCAGGAACTTCGAGGCTTCGGGATTCGGGTGCTCCTGATCGAACCGGCGGATGTCCGGACCGGGATCTACGGCAGCAGCACCCGCCTGCTCGAAGGGGACTCGCCCTATCTCGACGCCCTGGTGCGCTTCCATGCGGAGAAGAAGAAGGACATGGGGGATTCCGCCGACACGCCGGAACGTGTCGCCGCCCGGATGGCGGACATCATCGACTCGGACACGAACGCTCTGCGCCATCCTGTGGCGAAGATGGCGGGGCTCTTTGTTCTGGCCCGGAAGATCCTTCCGGACTCCGTCTTCCTGCGGATCGTCCGGAAGAGTTACCGGGTCGACCCATAGGGACAACCCTGCGGCCGGCCACTCAAATGGCTCGTTCAACACGAGGAGGAACTGCATGGGATTCGTGAAGACGAGGGAGGAGCTCGACAGATACTACGGACTCGGCGTTCGCAAGTTCACGGGCGCCAAGATGATGGGGGTCATGTTCGACACGGGGCCCGAGGTGACCGGTCCCCTGCTCCCGTCCCCGCTCGAGCAGGCGGACGCGCCGGGCGGCCTCATCTTCATCGCGGAGTATCCCGTTACCAACCTGGGGCCCGGATACAGGGAAGCCGCCCTGTTCGTCCGGTGCAAGTACCGGGGGGACCCCGGAAGCTACTGCCTCTCCATGCCGATCACGAACGAGGGGAGGATGCACAACGGCCGTGATGTCTTCGGCTTCCCGAAGAAGATGGCGGACATTCACCTGGAAAAGTCGGGCAAACGCGTCCACGGCTGGGTGGAAAGGCAGGGCGTGCGGTTCGTGGAGCTCGAGGTGGCCCTCACCGACTCGATTCCGGAGCTGCCGCCCATGGGGCCCACGTACCTTTTCAAGGCGATGCCGAAGGTGGATCTGACGCCCGGCTTTGACGGGCCCGTGTTCCTTGCGGCCCAGAAGACCGAGATCGAGGCGAGGAGCGTCGAGCTCGGCACCGCCGAGCTGACCCTCCGCCCTGCAGAGCACGATCCGTGGGCGGAACTCGAACCCCTGAAGGTGACCGTCGCATTCTACCTCGAGAGCGACAACACCATGCTTCCCGGAAGGATCCTGGCGGAGGTGGACCCGGACCTCTATCTCCCCCACTACTACAAGATGACCGACTTCCACAGCGGAATCGAGTGAGGGCGCCACCGTGGTTGATTTCGAGCAGACGGACCTCCAGCGGCAGCTCGTCGGGACGGCCCGGGACTTCGGCAGCAAGGTCCTCCGCCCGGCCGAAATCGAATTGGACCAGGTGGCCGATCCGGAGGAGGTCTTCCAAGGGGACCTCTTCTGGAACGTCCTGGGGCAGGCCTTCGGGCTGGGCTTTCACAAGATGGGCCTTGCAGAGGCCTTCGGCGGGCTGGGACTCGATCCGAGCACCACGGGCATGATCTGGGAGGAGCTCGGTCGCTTCGGTCCGGGCTTCGCAGCCTCCCTGCTGCCGGGAGCGGCCGTGCAGCAGCTGATCGCTCTGCTCGCTCCGGACAACAAGGGACTGGTCGAGCGGTACGTGCTCCCTTACGCCCAGGACACGACCGGGCGAAGGATCAGCGCCTGGGGAAGCAGCGAGCCGAACGTGGGCTCTGACGGAAGCAATTACTACGACTCGCAGGTCCGGCACCACACCTCGGCGGTACGGAAGGGGGACCGCTATGTGATCAACGGGACCAAATCCAACTTCGTTTCCAACGGCGGCATCGCTGACGTGTACCTCGTCTTCGCCTGCGTGGAACCCTCCCGGGGCCTCCGGGGGTCCGGCGCCTTCGTCATACCCGGGGACGCAAAGGGCGTGGCCCGGGAAAAGGCGATCGACAAGATCGGCTTGCGCACGCTCAACCAGGCGGCCGTCTTCTTCGACGACGTCGAGATTCCGGAAGACTACATGATCTTCCCGCCCGGCGACGACTACCCGATGCTCCACAACGCGATCATCACGGTCGGCAACCTGGGCGTGGGCTATCTGGCCGTGGGCCTGATGCGGGCCGCCTACGAGGAGGCCCTCGCCTACTCGAGAGAGCGTGTGCAATGGGGAAAGCCCATCTTCGAGCACCAGATGATCACCAAGAAGCTCTTCGATGTGTTCGTGGCCATCGAGTCGGCCCGGGCCTTCCTCTGGAAGGCGAGCTGGCTCTGCAAGACGAGCTTCCCCGGCGACCTGAAGATGAGCCTTGCGGCGAAGATCCATGCCACGGAACAGGCGGTCCGGCACACGGCGGAGATGGTTCAGGTGCTCGGAGGATACGGGATCTCCAAGGAGTACCCCCTGGAGAAGTACGCCCGGGACGCGAACCTCCTGCCCATCATGGACGGCACGAACCAGACCCTCCTCCTCAAAGCCGCCGCCCTGTTGTAGTCTCCTCACGCACTAGCCCGACTTTCGCTATTCGGGGGGCATTGGTCTCCTAAGTACCTGAAAATAAACAATCTCGATCAAAAGGTCTTCACCACAGGCCTGAGATTTCCACCCGAGATCTCCGGCGCGGCGAATCGGGTCGGACCGGCGAATCGGGTCGGACCAAGCTATGTGCCTGATATACAAGAATAAGGGGCCCAAAAAGGCCCCGTAATCGGCCTTAGCCGCTCAATTTTGGGGCCATAATTTACTCTCCAAGGAATGATGACCCCCTTCTCCAAGCTCGAGCCGATTGCCGATTCTGGTTCATGGGACGGCTTAGGATCCATTTTCAGGCCCCAAAATAGGGCGTCTAAGCTCAATGAGCGGGTCTGTCAGCAACCGTTTTCCTTTATAATCAAATACATAGCGTGGTCCGACCCGACTTGCTCTACCCGACTTGCTCTCACCCGACTTGCTGACCCCGACCCGACTTGGTCATATGACTTGGTGGATTTTCGTGTGATCGGGTCGGAACAGGGACGGCCTGCTACCTTCGGACGATCATGATCTCGAACCTGCCCTTCGGTCCGATGAACCAGGAGGCGAGCCAGCTGACCAGGCTCACGACGATCGAGCCGAAGATCGCCGAGAAGAGCCCGTGGACGGCGAAACTGTCGAAGAGGGAGGCGACCAGGCCGAGCATGACGCCGTTGATGACGAGAAGGAAGATCCCGAGGGTCAGGATCGTGATCGGCAGCGTGAGCAGGATGAGCAGGGGGCGCACCACGGCATTGACGAAACCGAGCAGGACAGCCGATCCGAGCAGGGTTCCCACACCACTGATCTCGATGCCCGGAACGAGGACCGAGGCGACCCAGAGCCCGAGGGCGGTGATCAGCATCCGAACCAGAAACCCGGCCATGGTGACCTCTCACCGTAACACCCGCGGAGGCGGGAATCCTTTTGCAGACTGGGCTGTGGGATCCCTGCTTTCGCAGGGATGACGGCTTTCGCAGGGATGACGGCTTTCGCAGGGATGACGGCTTTCGCAGGGATGACGGCTTCGCGGGCCGAGGGGCGCTTACCCTCTCTTGCCCGCTGCCAGCCGGAAGCGGCCCGGCCTCGCCTTCTCGAACAGCCCCTTGTCGTTCTTGTAGAGGACGATCCTCACGTGCGCCTTGAAATTCTTCGACTTCGTCCGGTACTGCTTCTCCTGCAGGAGGGCCTCGCAGATCTCGTTCACCCCGAGGGGTCTCTTCTCTTCCTTGAGTATTTCGGCGATGAGGGAGGAGAGCGGGGGTTGCGCCCTGCCCCTCCTCCTTGCAGCTCTGGCAAGGCTCTTCGTGCCGAGGGAGGTGTGCAGGCCGCCCAGTTCCTCGGTTACGGAGACGAACTGCCTGACAAGCTCCTCGTGTTTCTTCTCGAGGGCCACCAGCTCCTTCTTCAGCGCGAGCAGTTCCTTGAGATCCTTGGCAGTGGCGAACTGCAGCAATTCGAGGAGTTCCTGCTTTATCATGGCCGGCTCCTCTTTCCCAGCTGAGGGTCGCTCCGATCGGCCCCATAATGGAACAGCCCACGCCGTGGAGTCAAGATCCCTGTAACGGCCTCGAAGAGCCGTACCGTCAACCCCCTTTTCCGAAGGGCGCCGCCCTCTCGAGCATAGGAAGACTCGCGCGCGGCCGGATCGAATCGGAACAGAGACCGCTCACCCGATCAAGCAGATCAGGTCGTCCCTGGTGACGGAGTCCCCGCTGCCGAAGTAGATCTCCTTGATCGTTCCGCTCACCGGAGCCGGAATGGCGTTCTCCATCTTCATCGCCTCCAGGACCAGGACGGTGTCTCCCGCCTGCACCGTGTCTCCCGCTTTCACTTCGATGCTGATGATCAGGCCCGGCATGGGCGCCCTGAGGGGCGTGCCGTCCACGCCCGTCCCGGCGGCGCCGGGCGCCGTCGCCGGTGACACCGGGGCGGGATCCGGCGGGGGTGCTGCGGGCGCGGGCGCAGCAGCCTGCGGAACGGCCGGCGCGGCTTGCACAGCCTGTTCCGGTGTGTTCTGGGCCCCGGCCTGCACGTAGCTCACCACGGGGGCTCCACCGGCGCCTTCCTCCACGCCGACCTCGAAGAACTCGTCATCCACGAAGACCTTGAAGGTACGCAGGTTCAAACCCTTGGGCGGAAGCTTTCGCTGCTTCTTCTCGACCAGCTCGCCTGCTTTCGCCTTCTTCATCCATTCCTCTTCCGCCTTGACCGCATCGAGGGTCTTCGGCATCACCGAGGCGGGAGGCTCTTCGAGGCCGTACTTCCACTTGAGGAACCGACGGCCCGTGACCGGGTAGATGGCACAGATCAACAGATCGTCCATATCCTTGGCCAGCCCTCCCACGTCCTTCCTGACGTCCTCGAGCTCCGGCTCCAGAACATCGGCGGGCCTGCACGTGATCGGCTTCTCGCCCCGGGGATAGCCTTTCAGCGCCTTCCTCTGCACCTTCTTGTCGATCGGTACGGCCGTCCTACCGTACAGGCCGTAGCAGAGATCCTTGACCTGCGCCGTGATCATCTTGTAGCGCTCCTTCTTGTCGTCGAAGAGCACGTTGTTCACGGTCTGGATGCCGACGATCTGGCTCGTCGGGGTCACCAGGGGGATCTGGCCGAGCTCCTTTCTCACCCGGGGAAGCTCTTCATAGACCTGGTCCAGCTTGTCCAGGGCGTTCATCTCCCGCAGCTGGTTCACCAGGTTGGAGAGCATGCCGCCCGGGGTCTGGTGGAGGAGCACGTTGATGTCGATGACCGACATCTTCGTGTCGTTGAGCAGGTGCCTGTACTTGGGCACGATCTCCTTTTCCAGGACTTCGTTGATCCTTGCCAGCAGGCGGATGTCGAACCCGGTGTCCCGGTTGGTTCCGAGCAGGGTCATCACCAGGGGTTCCACGGCTGCGTGGGACGTCCGATAGGCGTACGGGGACATGCAGGTGTCCACGATGTCCACCCCCGCCTCGATCGCCTTCAGATGGCTCATGGGGGACATGCCGGACGTGAAGTGGCTGTGCAGATGAATGGGCGCCTTCACCGCCTTCTTGAGTGCCTTGACCAGATCGTAGGCGTCGTACGGTGCGATCAGGCCGGCCATGTCCTTGACGCAGATGCTGTCGGCCCCCATCGCCTCCAGGTCTTTCGCCTTCTTCACGTAGTAGTCGAGGGTGTACACGTCGCCGCCCATGCGGGGCTCGGTCATGGTGTAGCAGATGCACCCCTGGAAATGCTTGCCCGCTTTCTTGATCCCCTTCACGACCGTCTCGAAGTTCCGGTAGTCGTTCAGGGCATCGAAGGTCCTGAAGACATCCATTCCATTTGCCGCCGCCCGCTCTACAAAGGCCTCTGCCACATCGTCCGGGTAGTTCCTGTACCCCACCAGGTTCTGCCCGCGGAGGAGCATGGAAAAGGGCGTCCGCTTGAAGTAGCGTTTCAGGGTGCGCAGCCTCTCCCACGGGTCCTCGTTCAGAAACCGGTGCATCGTGTCGAAGGTCGCGCCTCCCCACACCTCCACCGCCCAGAAGCCGACCTCGTCCATCATCTCAGCCACCGGGATCATGTCCTCGGTCCGCCCCCTCGTGGCGAAGAGCGACTGATGGCCGTCCCTCAGGGTCAGGTCCTGGACCTTCACCGGGTTCTTCGCCTTGGGCCTCTTCTTGCCGTAATTCTTCTCGGTGATCTGCACCTGATCGTGTTTGCTCCCCTGCGCTTTCTTCGCCATGATCGGGCTCCTGTCCCCTTCTCGAAGGATCGTCCCTGCCGGCTCCTCGAGCCGCGCGGACGCTCAGTACGTGTAGATCTCGTATTCGGTCTTCTCCCCGAGAACACGGTCCACCTTCTCCTGGATGCGCAACCGTTCCTCGCTGGTCAGCCAGGCCCGCCACGCCTCGAGGGTCTTCCAGTTGCTGATCACCAGCTGCTCCCCGGGGTTGTCCACCCTCCGGAGGGTCTCCCCGGAGATGTAGCCCGGCTGGTTGGTCGCATGGGTTCTCAACTCCAGCAGGAGCGGCATCAGATCCGCCGCCTTCTGGGCCGGCACGACTCGCTTCACCAGAACCTTGAAAGACATCTCGTTCTCCTTGTCACTTGATTCCGCCTTTGCAGCACTGTGTACCCAGCATACGCTCCTCCCGATGTCCGCGGATTGTGGGATCCCAGCGACGGGACCCTCGCCAACCCTACAGGCCCATCCGCTTCGCGATGATCATCTTCATCACCTCGGTGGTCCCCGCATAGAGGGTCTGTACCCGCGCATCGACCCAGGCGCGGGCGACCGGGTACTCCACCATGTACCCGTACCCCCCGTGCAGCTGGAGGCACTGGTTCGCCACGCGGTTGAGCATTTCGGTAATCCACCACTTCGCCATGGACACTTCGGTCACGATCTCCTCGCCCTTCATGTGCTCCACGATCAGGCGGTCGATCATGGTGCGGCCGAGTTCGATCTCGGTGGCCATCTCCGCCACCTTGAACTGCGTGTTCTGCATGGACGAAAGGGGCTTGCCGAAGAGCTCGCGGCTCTTGCAGTATTCGATCGTGTCCTCGAGGATCACCTCCGCCCTCACCTGGGCGCTCATGGAGACCACCAGGCGCTCCTGCTGAAGCTTCTCCATCAGGTAGACGAAGCCCTTCCCCTCTTCTCCGAGGAGATGGTCCGCGTGAACGCGGCAGTCCTCGAAGTACAGTTCGGCCGTGTCCTGAAAGGGAATCCCGATCTTCTCCAGTTTCTCGCTCACAGAGAACCCCTGCGTGCCCCGCTCGACCACGAAGAGGCTCATGCCCTGATGGGGGCTCACCTCCGTATTCGTCTTGACGGCAAGCACCACCAGATCCGCCTGGGTGCCGTTCGTGATGAAGGTCTTCTGGCCGTTGATCACGTAGGCATCCCCGTTCTTCTTCGCCGTGGCGCGGATGGCGGCCATGACCGAGCCGGGCGCCGGCTCGGACCTGGCCACGGCCGAGATCTTCTCCCCCAGGACCGCATCCGGCAGCCACCGTGCCTTCTGCTCGGGGGTGCCGTAGCTGGCGATGTAAGGCATCACCATGTCGCTGTGGAGGGGGACGCCCACGGCGGAATCCCCCAGGTAGCGGGCGATCTCCTCAGCGAGAACCACCGAGAAGAGGAAATCCGCACCCATGCCGCCGTACTCCTCGGGCACCCACGGGCAGAGAGCACCCTGCTCGCCCAGCTTCTTCCAGTACTGCCGGGGCATGGCGCCCGAAGCGCACCATTCCTCCAGATGGGGGACACACTCGTTCTCGAGAAAGCGCTTCAGGCTGTCCCGAAAGATCTCGTGTTCCTCTTCGAACGGAACGGACCGCTTCATCCTCACCTCCCCCTCCGAAAGACACGGAGCTCCATCAGGTTGCGGAAGCGCATCACTTCCCTTCTCCCGCTGGCGGCCCAGACCGATCCGGAGGGCTGCACCTGCCGGCTCACAGAGGGGCGAGGCGCCCGGGACGCCGCCGCCTGCTTCCGCAGGGCGCGCTCCCTTTCCGCTTTCAGGTACTGGATCACGCCGATGGTCGCGGCAATGACCTTCTTCGGGTTCTTGTTCATCTTCACCTCTCCCGCCTGGAGGCTGTTGAAAAAGTCCCTTCTACGGCGTTCGGCTTCATCCCTCGTCATTCAACGTACAGTAAGTACGCCTCATTCCTCGGGATTTCGCCTGCCTTGCATCTGGAACTTTTTGAACAGCCTCCGGAAGGCCCTTTTAAACGGCCCGCTATTTGGGCTCGAATGCGAGTACGGCTCTCGCGTCTTCCCCCTCGCCTCGATGCAGAACCTTCGCAGACAGGGGCATGCCGATCCGGATCGTCTCCGGGTTCCGCGTGTCCACGCCCTGGATGCGGGCGACCACCCTCAGCCCGTCGGCCAGTTCCACCACGCCCACGCAATACGGGTTGTTCCGGTCGAACCCTTCCGCCTTCATCGACGGCGGCCCCACGGCAATGCACGTGAAGGAGACGAGCTTGCCCTTCCCCTCCAACTCGCTCCACTCCATCTCCGCCTCGTGGCACTCCGTGCAGATCGGCCTCGGGGGAATGAAGCGGGCGCCACAGCTCCCGCAGGTGGAGCCCATCAGCTTCTCTTCCTTCAGGTACGTCTCGTAGGAGACGTCATTGATCGGGCGGGCCTCCACGTTTCACCTCCTTTCGAAGATCGTGTAGGTACAGGTGCCCCCCGTACCGCCGAGGTTGTGGGTCGCGCCGATCCTCAGGTCCTTGATCGGCACCTGGCGCGGCCCGGCTTCCTGCCGGAGCTGTTTCCAGATCTCGTGGACCTGGGACACGCCCGTCGCCCCCACCGGGTGGCCCTTGCACTTGAGCCCCCCCGAGGTGTTGATCGGCTTGTCGCCGTCCAGGCGGGTCCTCCCCTCCTCGACCATCTTGTATCCCTCGCCCGGCTTGCAGAAGCCCAGATCCTCCAGGTGCAGGATCTCAGCGATGGAGAAGCAGTCGTGCACTTCGGCGATCTGCACGTCCTTCGGCTCGATCCCCGCCATGCCGTACGCCTCGTCGGCCGCGTACCGGGTCGCCTCGAAGCAGGTCAGGTCCTCCTTCGCGTGCAGGCCCTTGCCGCTCCCCTGGCCCATGCCGATGATGTGAAGCGGGGCGTCGGTGAAGTCCCGTGCCATCTCCTCTGCAACGAGGATCAGACAGCTCGCTCCGTCGCTGATCGGGCAGCAGTCGAACAGGTGCAGGGGCCAGGCGACCTCCGGGTTCGCCCGTGGATCGCCCAGGAAGGCCTTTTCGTCCTGCCACTCCGGCACATCGAGCCCCTTCTTCTTCGCCTTCTCCACCTTCGCCTGCATCAGGTCATGGATCGAGGCCTTGTACTGCCCCTTCGGGTTGAGCGGGGCATTGCTGTGGCTCTTGATCGTCACGTTCATCAGGTGTTCCCGGTTCGCCCCGTACTTGGCGAAGTAGGCGCTCGCCGTGGCGCCGAAGACGCCCGGAAAGGTGAAGCCGATCTTCCCCTCGTACGGAGTGGAGGCCAGGGCCAGCCCTTCGGCCACCTCCTCGGTGGTACGTTTCGACATCTCCTCCACGCCGCCGACCAGAACGATGTCGTAGAACCCGGAGGCGATGGCGAACACACCCTCCCGGATCGCGAGAGCGCTCGACGCGCAGGCTCCCTCGGTCCGGGTGGCCGGCTTCGGCACGAGCCCGATCACGTCGGAGATGAGGGGGGCCCAGTGGGCCTGGTGGATGAAGAAGTCGTTCGTGAAATTCCCGAGGTAGAGGGCGTCGATATCCCTGGGGTCCAGGCCCTTGTCCACAGAGGCGAGGGTCTCACGGTACGCCTCCACGAAGAGGTCCTTTGAGTCCCTGTCCTGGAACATGCCGAACTTCGACATACCCGAACCGACCACGGCCACTCCTCTTCCCAGTCTTCGTCGCTTCTTCATGCGTAACCCTCCTTTACATACCGCCCGTCATCTCGATGCACTGGCCCGAAACGTAGTCGGACAGCGACGAGGCGAGGAACAGAAGCGGCCCCGCCGCCTCTTCCGCGGTGCCGGCCCTTCCCATGGGGATCACCATCTTCATCGTATCCCGCATGGCCGCCGGGATCCCCAGGGCAACTTCCTTGCCACCCCGTTCGGTGGTCTGGCCCGCCTCTTTCTCACGGGTGAGACGCGTGTCGACCCACCCGTAGGCGACCGCGTTCACCTGCACGTTGAAGGCGCCCCACTCCTTGGCCAGTGTGCGGGTCAGGCCCACCACACCCGCTTTGCCCGAGGAGTAGTTCGCCTGGCCCGGGTTGCCCCGCGTGCCGGAGGTGGAGGAGATGTTGATGATCTTTCGATTCACCACCTTGCCGTCCAGCTTCTCCTGCTTGGCCACGTCCCGCATGTAAGGCGCAGCGGCTCGTATCAGCCGGAAGGGGGCGGTCAGGTGGATGCCGAGCATGGCGTCCCACTGTTCATCGGTCATCTTGTGCATCACGGCATCCCACGTGTAGCCCGCATTGTTGACGAGGATGTGCAGCCCTCCCCAGGTGTCCACTGCCTTTTTCACGACCGTGCCTGCAAACGCCGGGTCGGTCACATCACCGGCAACCACGATCGCCTCGCCGCCGGCCGCTCGAATCTCGCTCGCCGTCTCCTCGGCCGGTTCCGGGTCCACATCGCTCACCACCACCTTCCCCCCCTCGCTCGCAAAGAGAAGGGCCGCCGCCTTGCCGATTCCTCTGCCCGATCCCGTGATGATCGCCACCTTGTCCTGAAGCATCTTTTCCATTCTTTCGCTCCTCCCTCGTCTCTTGTTTGTCAATCGTGCTGCGCCCGAATCGCCCGGAACACCAGCTCGCAGAGCTGCTTCGTGCTGGCATCCACGTCAAATGGCTCTCCCTTCAGGGCCCAGTTCAAGGCCGTCTGTTCGATCCCTCCGAAGATCACATTCTGTGCCATACCGATGTCCACGTCCTCCCGGATACTCCCCTCTTTGATTCCATCCCGGATCAGGCCCATGAGGTCTGCGTTGTATCGCTGGATGAGATCGTGGGCATGACTTTCGTAGAACCCGGCATCCTGACGGATCTCCAGAATCAGGAAGCGGGCGATGAAGCGCCTCCTCTTCCAGGTGTACAGATGGGACCAGATGAACTTCCGGATCCGGTTCAGGGCGCCTTCGATGCCCCGAAGCTGAAGCTCGAGGAAATCCAGGTACACCTCGATGTCCCTCTCCAGAAGGGCAAAGGCAAGATCCCGCTTCGTGTGGAACACCTCGAACAGAGTTCCCTCGGGCACCCCGGCCGCCGCGGCGATCTGGGCGGTGGTGGCGCCCTGGTAGCCCTTCTCCTCGAAGAGAACCCGGGCCACGTCCAGGATCCGTTCCCGGCGCTCCTGGGTCTGCTGCCTCTTGTTCGTCTTCTTGTCGACAGGCCCGCCCTCCCAAGGACCGGTTTTCGAGTAACACTCGATTAGCTTTGTCTTGATACTTCTAGAACCTTGGCCAGTTTGATAAGTTCGCTGTAATATAAAAAATTGCATGGGTTTATGTCAAGAAGAATTCAGCAAAAGATTTCGAGTGGAACTCGAAATTTGGATTTTCAACTTGCGTAGCTGGGGGACCCGCGCCTGTCTTTCATTCGTCGAAAGCGTAGGACCGGAGAAAGGGGAACCTTGCCAGATTCCGCTCGACCTCCGCCACCAGGGTCCGGCTCCAGGCGACGTCGTGCCTGCTCCTGTGGGGCTCTTTCCGCACGATTCGGGCACAGTCGAGAAGATAGTCCTCGTCGGCGCCCACGCCGAGGCTCCTGCACATGTTCTCCAGATGCAGTTCGGGACGTGTCCTCCCGGTACGCCTCGATCAGACGCCGCCGCGTCTCCGGATTCATCTCGGCAGGAACCAGATTGAAGGGCTGCACCCAGGATATGACACGATGGCCCCATGCTTCCGGAACCCAGCGTTTCAGGGCTTCTTTGACGGGGTGGCTCCGGGTGAGCCAGCGCTGAAGCCCAGCACTGCGCACCCGGCCGGACACATTGTGGCGCGGGGCCATGTCGGGGCTGAAATCCGGATTCACGCCCAGGAAGCCGAACAGGTCGGCAAGGACCCAGAGGGGTTTTTCCACAAAATCCTCGTACAGGTAGATGCGGATGCGGGACCGGTCGAACCGCTCGAAGTATCTCCTCAGATGGCGTCCGTAGAAGCCGCGGCCCCTGTACTGATACTGCACGTACCACCCTTCAGCGGTCCGCTGCGGTTCCGCATCGAGAGCCTCCTCGAAAGGAGGACAGGGGTTCGTAGTTGTCTCTCAGGAGGTGCAGAAATGCCGAGAAGGCGCGCTCCGCAGGGTGACGGAGAATGGCCACTAACCGTGCGTCCGGCAGCCGATCCGCGATCGCGCCCGGCGCCCTCGGGTCCCCGAGATAGATGGTCGGCGACAGGCCGATGCGGGCACAGTACTCGACCAGCTGGTAGATGGATGGATAGACGGTGGGTTCTCCGCCCTGGATATCGATGGACTTGTTGCCGTAGGTGTCCACCAGGGTCCGGCAGATCGCCTTCGCTTTTTCCAGGCTCATGAAGGCGTGCTCCGGGTATGCAGGGTCTTCGATCCGGTCGAGGAAGTAGCAGAAATGACAGCGAAGATTGCACGTCAGGCCCAGCCACAGGATGCCGCGCCTCGTGAGCTTGCGCGAAGCGGCCGGAAGGTAGTGAGGCAAGGGAGCTGCCGTACCGATCCTCGCATGAGACATTGCCTGTTCCAGCACGTGACTCACGGCTGCCCCCTGCCCCTGCCGGGGTCCGGGACGTGAAGGGACCGGACGGAGAATCGGAGGTTGCGACAGATGCGACGATGGATGACCCGTACGCATCGTACCGGGCCCTGCTCGAATGCCTCGAGAAGCCTTCGGACCGCAAAGGCATAGTCCTTGCGGGCCATGCCGAGCCGGGCGAAGACCAGCGCGCGGTGAGCGCGCACATGCCCAACCCGGGAGGCACACTCCCGGCTCTCCCTGAACAGATGTTCCAGCACGCTCCGCTCTTCCTCGAACCACTCGCGGTGCCTGGTGACCAGCCCCCCCCGGGGTTTCACGCCTGACGAGCGCGCCTCCCGTAACGGGCAAGATCGTGCCGCCGCTCATCAGCAGCCGCGCATACCATTCCAGGTCATGAACGATGTGGAGCCCGTCATCGAACGGTCCCACCCGGTCGACCACCTCGCGCCGGCAGACGAAGACCGACAGTGTGTGCAGGAAGCTCTCCGTCACCAGCTGGATCAGGGCGCTGTCGTATCGAAACAGGGGTTGAAGGTCGGGCTCCCGGTGCCGGCCCCCGGGATCGACTTCGGTGTGTGCGGTGTAGCTCGCCGAGGCCTCGGGATGTCGATCCAGCGTGGCCACCTGCCTTCTCAGGTAGTCGGGCAGCCACACATCATCATCGTCCAGGAAGGCGATGATTTCGCCGCGGGCCCGGTCCATGGCCTGGTTGCGGGCCGCTGCCGCGCCGACGCATCGATCATTGAACAGCACACGGACGGCGGGAATGCCCGGGTAGTCCTCCCGCAGTCGGCCGTTACGCAAGTACTGTGCCGTTCCGTCCTTGCTGCCGTCATCCACGATCCAGACCTCGAAGTCCCGGAACGTTTGCCCGTGAACGGCTGCCAGGGCCCGACGCAGCTTTTCGAGACGGTCCCGGGTGGGAAGTACTACGGACACCCTGGGGGACATGGAGAATCAGCCCTTCCCCTTCTCGAGTTGCCCCGCAAGCTTGACCACGCTTCTGGCCGCGGCCCGCGCCTCCTCCAGGGCGGTGAAGATGGGGGTCATGCCCGGGCCCTCCCGGACCTCGCCGATGTTTCTGCCGTAGCCCGCAGCGAAACCCGCTACGACCATGCCGTGAATGGAGAAGTAGCTGTTCATCAGGCTCAGCACCTGTCCGACCCCGACCCGTCGGGCCGTGATGATCGGGGCCGCCACCTTGCGGGCCAGCTTGAGGGAGAAGAGACAGGCATAGGTGCGGTCCATGATGATCTTCGCCTGGGCACTCACATTGAGAAGGTAGACCGGAGTGCCGAAGAGGATGCCGTCCGCCTGCTCCATGGACTGGTAGACGGGTTGCATGTCGTCCTGCAGCCTGCAGGCCCCGGTCTCCAGACAGGTGTCGCAGGCGTCGCAGGGCAGGATCTTCTTTCCCGCAAAGAGGATCAGCTCGGTTTCGGCCCCCAGCTCGCTTGCCTGCGCAAGGGCCTCCCTCATCATGATCTCCGTATTCCCCTCCTTGCGGGGGCTGCACACGATACCCAGAATCCTCATGGCCATCCTCCTCTTTCTGTTCGGGTCGGTTGAAAAATTCGACCCGCACATCATAGACGTCCAGCCGGCCCGGTTCAAACCCCACTGTCGAGAAACCTTTCATTTCCCGCCACCTTGCCGCCTTCCCGGGCTCGGGACGAATCCGGCCCTTGGCTGCGTGAATCCATAGGGAAGCTATTTCGATACGGCGGATCCCCTTTTCATGCGCCTGTTTCGGTACATCCGCAAGCATGAAGTCGCCATGACCGTTCCGGTGGAGGCGGAGATCGAAAAGGCGGCCATGCGGTTCCACGTGGGGACGTCGGACCTCCCCAAGGAGTTGAGAGAGGAGGGCGAGGTGCGTGTCGAGAAGATGCCGGAAAGAACCGTGGTCAGCATCGGAGCACGGGGCTCGTATCATGAGCGGAATTTCAGCCGCGCAAAAGGGAAATTGCTGGACTGGCTGAAAAAGAACACCCGTTACCACGCCCTGGGGCCGGCATACGAGGTCTACCGGATAATGAGAAGTTCTGCCGGGAGTGTGCGGCGACACCCCTCCTCGCTTGTCCTCAATGCGGGGCTGAAGTCCTTCCGGGCGACAAGTTCTGCGGCGAATGTGCAAAGGATCTTCGCAAACCAGTCGAGCCCCCTCCCATCGACTACTCCCAACCCCAGTCCTAAACCCCCAGGCACCTCGCCGAAAAGATTCTCCAGACCAAGTCCGCCCTTGAAGGTGAACCGAAGCAGGTCACCGTGCTCTTCGCCGACGTAAAGGGCTCGATGGAGCTGGCGGAACAGGTGGATCCCGAGGAATGGCATCGGATTCTCGACAGGTTCTTTCAGATACTGGCCGATGGGATCCACCGCTTCGAAGGGACCATCAATCAATACACGGGCGATGGGATCATGGCGCTCCTCGGTGGTCAGTCTGCGGGCGGCTACGGTGCCATGTACAACTATCACTGGATGCTGGACGACCTTTTGTGGCAAAGAACAACGGTCTTCCTCGACGCCCCAGCTGCGGGCTGGACAACAAGATGGTTCGCGGTGTGAAGAATCTGGGAGTTCTAATGGTACATCGGTGGAATATTCAGCCCAATCTGCCCCCTTATTGCTTTACTGGTGACTGCGCAGTAGGACCGAACACCTTTGCGGCCTACGCACCACGCTTGAAGCAGGAGCTCGGGCAACAGCACCGAGTTCGACACCCAGCGCTGACCCGCCCCGGATTCGTCTCCGTCTGATCTACCCATTACGATTCTTGGTCAAACCCATACGGCACTTTCTGCGAAAGAGCCGAGAGCCGGGCTGCCGCACGGTGGGGCTTCCGAGAGAGATCGGCGGACCGGCCCTTTCACCCTTCGAGCAGAGCCTTCGGAAGGTGTCCGGTTCGAACATGCTGTGCAGGCAGCACCTTAAGGTCGTTTCGCCTTTTCGAGCCAGGCCCGGCGCTCCTCCAGGGGAAGGCTCAGGTACTCTCCCACGACGGGGGCCGCGTCTTCGGCGACCATCACGTCCAGGAAGGCCGCGTTCTCGATGGCCAGGCCGCCGTCCATGTGGGTCTCGGTGCCCTCGTAGACGGCCCTCTTGGCCCGTGCGAGCCCGGTGGCCGGCATGGCGGCCAGCTCGTGTGCGATTTCCCTGGCTCGCGCAACCGCGTCGTCGACCAGGTCGCTGGTGATGCCGAGGGAATGGGCCGTCTCCGGCGGAACGATCCGCCCACGGAGGATGAACTCCATGGCCCTGGAAACCCCGAGATTTGCGCCGGGCGACTTTGTAGGGGGAGGGAGAGACGGAGCCCAAGCAAATCGGAGACGAACCCCGGGACAGGACCGCACAGAACGAGCCCCCGCAGTCATGGCGACGGTTCACGGGTTCTAAAGCTCCATGGCGACCTTGTACGCCTCGTAGATTGCGTTGATCACCCGCCTGGGCGCCAGGCAGTCCCCCACCTTGTGGATCTCCTTCACCTTTCCCTTGAGCTCGTCGTACAGACGGGTGTCCGCAGAGCGCCAGTAGCTCGTCACGAGCGTGTCCGCCTCGAGCTCCTCTTCCTGTTCCGTCAGGACGTTCCGCATGGTCACCCTGCCGGGCACGGCCTTCTTCACCTCGAAGTCCCGCACCCTCTCCACACCCTTGGCGGTCAGGTTCATCGCCTGAATCGAATGGGTCGGGTTGTCGAGGTCATACGGTGTGGCTCCGAAGACCCGGAAGGACAGGGGCATAACCAGCTTCACCTCCTTGCCCTGATCCGCAAGCACCTCGGCCGTGATGAGCCCCTTCATGTAGTTCTGGAGGTCCGCAATCACCACCTTCTGCCCTGTCTCGACCTTCCCTTCGATGACGTCTTCGGCCGTGACCACCTGCGTCCCCTGCTCCACCTCGATGGCGGCATCCGGGCCGACCACATCCGGCTCCGTGCTCTCGATGGTCGTGGCACCGGTTGCCACGATCACTGCGTCCGGGTTCTCGGCAAGCACCGCCTCCGCCGTTGCTTCCGTATTCATCCGGACATTCACCCCCACACGCTCGAGGTCGTGCTCCAGGAACCGAATGCACTGGTTCCATTCTTCGCGGGCCGGCACCTTGGCCGCGATCAGGATCGCCCCCCCGAGCCGGGAGGACTTCTCGAAGAGCGTCACGTCGTGGCCCCTTTCTTTTGCCGCTGCGGCCGCCTTCATGCCCGCCGGGCCGCCGCCGATGACCACGACCTTCTTCGGGTTCGAGGTGGGCTCCAGCCTGAACTCTCCCTCCCGGCCCGTTTCCGGGTTCTGCATGCAGGTGATGGGAGAGTGCTTCTCCGCGCGCTCCCAGCACCCCTCGTTGCAGGCGATGCAGAGGCGGACATCGTCGAGGCGGCCCTGCTTCGCCTTGTTCGGCATGTCCGGATCGCAGATCGACGCCCGTGTCATGACCACCATGTCCGCCTCGTTGTTCTTGATGATGTCGTTCGCCATGGAAGGTTCGTTGATCCGGACGGCGGCGATCACCGGGATGTCCACGACCTGCTTGATCTCTGATGCCAGGTAGACGAAGGGCCGGGGGGGGAGCATCATGGGACCGACGAAGGGGGCCACGGAACGGTACGTGCCGCCCGAGACGTTGAGGTAGTCGATCGCGCCGGTCTGCGCCCAGATCGGTGCGATCTCCTTCATGTCGTCCAGGGTGAGCCCCACACGGACCAGCTCGTCGCCGATGATGCGCAAGCCCAGGACGAAATCCTCCCCCACCGCCTCGCGCACGGCGTCGATGAGCTCCATGCTGAACCGCATCCGGTTCTCAAGGCTTCCGCCGTACTTGTCCTTCCGGATGTTCGAGTAGGGGGAGAGGAACTGCTGGGGCAGGTAGCCGTGGGCGCAGTGAATCTCCACGCCGTCGAGTCCGCCTTCCTTGCAGCGGAGGGCGAAGTCCACGTAATCCTGGATCACCTGCCGGATGTCGTCCTCGTCCAGCACGGCCGGCACCTCTCCCTGGCCTGCCGAGGGGATCTGGGAAGAGCACTGGGAGTTCACGCCCGAATAGAACCCCGCGTTCTGGTGCCCGTTGTGCCATGCCTGCACCATCAGCTTCGCTCCGTGGGCGTGAACCGCATCGCTGTAGCGCCGGTACCAGGGAATGATCTCATCGGAATACCCTCTGTGGCCTTCCGGGACGATCCAGGAGTGAGGGTTGACCGCCGCGGCACCCATCACGATGAGGCCGAATCCGCCCTTTGCCCGGGCCTCGTGGTAGCGGTGTTCCCGCTCGTTCGGCAGGCCCTCGTGGCTTGCAAGCATGTGGATGTGGCCGGAGATCATGATCCGGTTCTTGACGGTGCAGTTCCTGAAGGTGATCGGGGAGAAGAGCTCTGCCAGTTCTGTCACGACGGTCTCCTTTTGGATGTGTATCGCGGGTTACGATTTGACGATCGTGATGCTCATGGCCCCCAGCTCGCCGCCCGGGCCGAAACCGCCTCCGTTGTGCGTCAGTCCGACTCTGGCGTCCGGAACCTGCCGGTCGGCGCACGCACCCTGGAGCTGCCAGACCACCTCGACCAGCTGGGCCACGCCGGTGGCCCCGATCGGATGGCCCTTGCAGAGAAGCCCACCGGAGGGGTTCACCACGACCTCGCCGCCGTACCCGGAACGGCCCTCGTCGATGAACCGGCCTCCCTCCCCCTTCGCGCAGAGCCCCAGGTCCTCGTAGGCGACCAGCTCGTGGATGCTGAAGCAGTCGTGAAGCTCGACCACGTCGAGATCCTCCGGACCGATGCCCGCGGTTTCATACGCCTCCTGAGCGGCCCTCACACACCCCTGGATCCTTGCAGGCCCCTCGGCGGATTCCTTGTACACACCCGATGTGAGTACGGAGGCACCGACGAAGACCGGCTTCGTGGTGTGCTTCTTCGCGTTCTCCGCGGTGGTGACCACCACCGCGGCCGCCCCGTCGCCGATCGGGCAGCACTGCAGAAGGGTCAGTGGATCGCAGACCATGCGGGATTCCAGGATCTCCTCCAGGGAGAACTCCTTCTGGTACTGGGCGTAAGGGTTTTGCACGGAATGCCGGTGGTTCTTCTCCGCCACCCTGGCGAATTGCTCCGCCGTGGTGCCTAACTCCTCCATGTGCTGCCTCCCGAGAAGGGCGAAGACGGCGGGCATCATCCTGCCGTTGTCCGACTCGATGTTCGCCCCATGGGGCATCACCAGCGGTCCGGCGGAGGTCGTGCCCATCTCGATGTGGGTGGTCATGTTCTCGACCCCCACGACGAGCACATAATCATGCATTCCGTTCGCCACGGACAGGTAGGCCTGGCGAAACGCAGCCGAGGAGCTTGCACAGGCATTCTCGTGGTTGAAGGCCGGGACCCCGCTCACGCCGATCTCGCCGTTCAAACGCTGGGCCAGATTGGGCGCATTGCCGATGTTCCCGCAGAAGGTTGCCTCGATCTTCGTGGGCGCCATGCCCGCCTGCTCCAGGGCCAAGAGGCCGGCATCGCCTCCCATCCTGGCCGGTGCGTACTGCGGCATCTTGCCGAACCGGATCATTCCCGCTCCGATGATGGCGACTTCTCTCATTCGATCTGCCCTCCTTCCCCAGGGCTCACCCTGGCAGGGTCTGTGGGGCGAAAGCAGTAGGAGACCACCTTTTCCCCGTTCATCAGGGTCTTGATGATCTTCGGGACCATGGTAAGATCCATTCCGGCCTCCACGTCCTCCGGCTTCACGTCCGTCAACTGGGCCACCAGTACGAGGGACGGGTCGTCCTTCATTCGGACGGTGGCGAGGATGTAGTCCGGGCGGAACCCGGGCATGACCTGTCGGGCGATCGTGTAGGAGACGAGAACCCCGCCGTTGCTCAGGACCATCTCCACGGTCTCCTTCCCGCCGTTGCATTTGAGGCAGTACCGGAAGGGAGGGAAGGAGATGTCGCCGCAGTCCCGGCATTGGCGGGCCAGGAGATGGGGGGTTTCATCGCCCTCCACCTTCACGAAGATGTCTGGCCGGATCGTTCGCTCGCCGGGCTCGAGGATCAACTCGCCGTATTCGATTCTCATTTCTCGGTCTCCTGTTTCGATTCATACGCCTTTTCGAGCAGCTTCTTCTTCTTCACGAAACGCTCGAGGCTCCTGGGCGGGAGCCAGGTGATCTTCGGCCGGATCTTGATGCGCCGGTGCATCTCCTCGCTGATCTCCTCGGTCAATGGTTCCAGATCCTCTTCCTTCGTGTTCTCCCCGTACTCGATCTTGAGCTTGAGGGGCGGAACCACGCGCGGGGGAGGCTCGTCCAGAACGATCCTGAACTCACCCATCACTCTCGGCACGAACCGGTTGATCACGCCTTCCACGGCAGGGGGGTAGATCATCACGCCCTTGATCTTGAGCATGTCGTCCGTGCGGCCGATCACCTTGTACCGGAACCCGGTCTGCCCGCACGGGCACTGTGAGGTGGTGACCTCCATGATGTCCCCCAGGGTCTGCCGGAAGCCGAGGAGGTTGGTGCCGGCAAGGGTGCTGAAGACGGCCATCCCGGTGGCCCCGTCCTCCAGGGGAATCGGTTCGTGGGTGTCCTGGTTCACGAGCTCCATCATGGCGAGGTCGTCGCCGAGCCAGTGCATCCCCTGGTACTCCGGGTGGTCGCAGGAACACCCCAGGCCCGCTCCCATGTCGAAGAGCTTGGCGCCGAAAGCGCCTTCGATCTTCCTGCGGACCTCCGGGATCCCCGCCCCGGGCTCGCCGCCGCAGACGATTCGCTCGATGTTCAGGCTGTCCACGCCGGCGCCCAGGATCTCGTTCGCCTTCACGGTCATGTACTCCGCAAAGGAGGGGGTGCACATCATCGCCTTCGGCTTGAAGAGCCGTGCATAGGTCAGGACCCGCTCCGTGCCGGCCTCTGCGCCCACCGGGATGGAGCACGCCCCGTAGTCCGCAATGCACATGCAAAAGGGCACCCCCGCCAGGAACATGCTCAACCCGAAGGCCTGCAGGATCCGCTCCCCCGGGTAGATCCCGCATCTCCAGAGGGCCCTGGCCGTGAACTCGGACCAGAGGGCCAGATCCGCCTTGTCCAGGGGGTAAGGCGTCGGCTCGCCGGTCGTGCCGGAGGTGGACGCGATGCACAGAAGCCTCTTCGAGGCCTCCCCCATCCACCCCGCCAGGATCCTCTCCATGTCGAAGTCGCAGCTCAGGGCGAATTCGCGAAAGCCCTCCTTGGTCAGGACCGGGACCCTCTTGGCGTAGTCGTCCCAAGACTGGATCTTCTCCGGCCCTGCGCCCGCCTTGTCGAACCTCGCCTTCCAGAAAGGCGCCGTGTCATAGAGATACTGAATCTTCTTCTTGAGCTTCTCCCACTGGATCTCCTTCATCTCGGGTGTGTTCTGTTTCGGCTCCATCTCCATGTTCCAGTAGGGTCTTCTCTGTTCCATCCGCTCTCCCCTCCTTTTCTCTGCCGTTCCCAATGCGCTTCACTGTGCGAGGATCGTGATGCTCATCATGGCCGGCTCGATACCCGGCCCGATCCCCCCGCCGTTGTGCGCCAGCGCAACCTTCGCCCCCTCCACCTGGCGCCGTCCGCACTCCCCCCTGAGCTGCCACACCAGCTCCACGATCTGCCCCACGCCCGTGGCGCCCAGCGGATGCCCCTTGGACAGGAGCCCGCCACTCGGATTCACCGGGATCCTGCCGCCCAGAGCGGTGGACCCCTCGTCCACGAGGCGGCCGCCTTCGCCCTTCTCGCAAAGCCCGAGATCCTCGTAGGCGACCAGCTCGTGCACGGTGAAGCAATCGTGCAGTTCGATCACGTCCACGTCCTCCGGCCCGATGCCGCTCCTCTCGTAGGCCTCCCGGGAGGCCCGGACACAGGACTCGATCCCGACGGCACGGCCCTCCCCCTTGTACCGTCCCCCGGTAAACACCGACGCCTTCACCTCCACCGGCTTGTTCGTGTATTGCCCGGCGACGCTGCCCGCCGCCAGCACCACGGCGGACGCCCCGTCCCCGATGGGCGTGCACTGGAGCAGCGTGATCGGGTCACAGATCATCCTCGAGTCCAGTACCTCCTCCACCGTCAACTCGTTCTGGTACTGGGCGAAAGGATTCATCGCCCCGTGCCTGTGATTCTTCACCGAAATCCGAGCAAGCTGTTCCTTCGTGGTGCCGAACTCCTCCATGTGGCGCATGCCGATCAGGCTGAACATGGCAGGCGTGACGAGCCCGATGTCCATCTCCAGGCTCGATCCGTCCTCGAACTGGAGAAGCCCTTTTCCCTGACGCGTCATCTGCTCCACACCGATCACCAGGACCCGGTCGTACATGCCGGAGGCGACCGCGGCGTACCCGTCCCGGAAGGCGGCCGAGCTCGAGCCGCAGGCGTTCTCGTGATTCCAGGTTGGGATGCCCGAGAGGCCGATCTCGTCCAGGATTCTCTGCCCCGCGTTCGGAGGGTTTCGCACGTTCCCGATGAATGCGGCCTCGATCTCCTTGTGGCCCATGCCCGCATGGCGCAGCCCATTCAGGGCGGCCTCCGCACCCATGTCCTCGATGTAGCGGTCCGGGTACTTCCCGAACCGGATCATGCCCGCACCGACGATCGCCGTCTTTCTCATGACTCCTCTCCCTCGTACGCCATGCGTTTCCTACGACTCGAGGGGCCGGTACTTGTGTCCGACCACCGTCTTTCCGGTCTTCGTATCCGTTTTGATCTTGCCGATCGTCAGCTCCAGGGGCATGCCGATCCGTACCCGGTCGAGCGGGCAGTCGTCGATCTGGGCCAGCACGCGAAGATTCTTTCCCTCCGGAAGCTCGACGAGACCGAGGATGTAGGGGCTGTCGAAATTCGGGTAGCCGGACCGCACGATCGTGTACGTGTACAGGGTGCCCTTCTCGCCGATGAAGACCTCTTCCATCAGCTCATCGGATTCGCAGATCGTGCAGAGCTTCCTCTTCGGAAAGACCACGTCACCGCACTGCCTGCATCTCGTACCGATCAACCGCGGACGCGTCTGATCGTTGTCCGGGAAGACGAAACACCCTTCACGGATCGGAATCTCGTCCGGCCCGTAGCCGGTTCGCTCCTGTTTCATGTTGCCCATCCCCCTATGGCCACTGTCTGACGCTTCCTCGCCCCGCCCCTGGATTCCCGCGTGCGCGGGAAGGACGCCTAGCGACGGTGGGAGAGGGAGTGTATGGAAGTTCGCAGTGCACCGCGGTAGGCCTCCTCACGTTCCCCGCCGAGGACTCACCTCGGTCTTGCCGACCTGTGCGAGCATCTCGGGCGAAACCTCCCTGGCGGCATCCTTCTTGTAGAGATACTGGATGCAGGGCGACTTCGGGTCCTTCATGGCGTGCCCGTCGATCACGAAGGTGAAGGGGCGTCCCTCGTACTGGTCCCGGTTGCTCGATGCACAGTGGGTGCAGTAGACCGGAAAGTCCTTCCGGTTGAAATTGATGTGGGCCGGCTCCTTCATCAGGCAGGGCATGCCCTTTCCGTACTCGAACCTGCCCTTGTGCATGTCTCCCCGGTACATGCGCCCGCCGCTGCCGCAGGGATCCAGGATGAAGGCGAACCGGTCCTCCTCTTCCTCCACGCGGAAGGTGGCCTGGTGATAGTGCCAGAGCTGGACGAACATCCGGAAGTTGGCGATATCGTCCTGGGCCTCGTAGACGGGGTAGAACATGGCAAAGCCCGTGTCGTAGGTCTCCTTCAGAAAATCGTCCAGGTAGTCGGAGCCCTTTTCACGGTAGATCTCCGCCTGGATGCAGACTGCGTAGGTAATCATCAAGTCGTGGTAGGGCAGCCACTCGCGGTGCTGGTCCCGGATCAAATCGCGGATTTCGAGGTCCCCGTTCAACAGCTTCTCGATCGCCTGCCGGCAGCCGGACTTGACCAACTGATAGAGCTCGAGGGGGTCGAAGAGCTTTTCCCCCCGGGTCTCCCGCTTGGAAAAGCGCATCGTGCAACCGCCGAGAAGGGCCCGGTTGATTTCGGTGGTCCACACCTCTGTTCCGCAGGCCGTGTTGAAGGCCTTCTGCAGGGCCTTGCAGGCGCGGCAGAAGATCGGGGTGCCGTCCGAGCAGGGGCCGAAGATCCGGGGTGTCGACTCGGGCCAGCCCGCGATCAGCAGCTTTCCGCCGGAGCCGCAGGGAGCCAGTGAAAAGGAGACTTCCTCTTCGGTTTCGCCCAGGGGAACGATGTGGGCGGTGTGCTGGTACATCCACATCCGGATGATCTGTGAAAAGACCCCCTTTTCATCCCCCCCGAGAAATTCCTCCACGTACGGCTCCATCAGGTAGGCGGAGGACTTGTCGAGCATCCCGTCCAGCACGTCTTCACCGAAATCGTTGCGGATCCGGCCGAACATCCTCGGGAGCCACTGAAGCCCCAGACCGCAGAGGCCTGCGTGGCCCTGATCCATCTGGTGCAGCAGATGGTACAGCTGTCCAACCCGTCCCGCCTCGAGGGCCTCCAGGGCGATATCCGCCATGGGCCGGCTCTCCCTGAGAAGCTCTTCGTCCGTGAAATACTTCATCGATACCTCCTGGGTGGGGAAACGGGGCCTACAGCCCAAAGTCTCCCGCCTGCATGTGCCCTCCGTCGATCACGATGGAAGCGCCGTTGATCGAGGTGGGGAATTACTTCTTCGCCTTCAGCTTCTTCTTCATCGCTTCCACCCTGGGCCGTACTTCCATCACCGCTTCCAGCATCAAACCGGCGTTCTTCTGCTGGAATGCGGTGTACTCCGGGTCCGGGCCCACGCTCCCGTACTCGGGGGGCCTTTCCCACCACTTGCCTTCCCCTTTCATGGGCGGTTTGAGATCGCCGGCAAACATCTCCCAGTGCACTGCCAGGTTGTTCCGCAGCAGCTCGGCCTGCGCCTCCGGGGTGATGACCTTGCCCATGGTCGGGCGATTGTAGTACCAGAATTCCGTCACAGGCCCGAGGGGCAGAGCCATGACGGCCGTCACGTCATCCAGATAGCCCAGGGCATTGGCCAGCAGCCCGTACGTCCCCTCGATCCGGTTTTCCATGTTCAGTTCCCACGCCGCGGCACAGGCATAGTCGCAGGCGATCCCCCAGTCCAGGGACTTCCACGCACAGGAGGGGCCCACCATCATCCTGCCCATGCCGCTGTTCTTCTTGAAGTACTTGGCAAGCTCCCCGCAGGTCGGGAACCCGCAGGCGCCGCAGTCCCAACCCAGGTCCGCCCTGGCAAGATCCGCCCCCAGGAGCAGCAGTGCGACCTCCTGGCCCTCCTCGAGGGCGACCTTGTACGCCAGGTAGTCCATGTAGAGGGGTGCAAAGATGTTCTGCGTGGCCTCGTGGCCGCCCACCTTCTCGGCAAGCACGTCGATCACGTCCAGCAGAGGCATCATTTCCTCACCCGTCACAATCATCGCTTTCTGGTTCAGCCGGCTCGTGGTCAGGGGCGCCTTGTAGTAGGCGTTCAGCACGAGCGAAGCATTGTCCATCAGCCTTCCCTGTGCAAAGACCCTTCCATCCATCATGGTCATTTCCATTTCCTCCTCGATGTCGGCGTTTCCATCTTCCTTGCTCTCAACCCTTCTTCGACCCGCCCTCTTTCGACTTGCCGACCTGCATGGCGACCTGGGCCGCCACCTCCTTCTTCGCCTGCTTCTTCCGGGGGATCAGCCGGTAGTCGACCCCGAACTGTCGGGGGATGATGAAGGCCTGATGGACCGACTCCACGATCTTTCGCATGTTCACCATTTGGTAGTTGTACGGTACGTCCACGTAGGGGTTCTTGGCCGTGGCCGTGGCCGCCACACCCACCACGAAGGCGGAATTTCTGCAGTAGCCGAGCTTGCTCGCCGCCAGGCCCACCGTCATGAAGGGCCTCGCATCCACGAGGAGCGTCTTGGCCATCCACAGGGCGGATCCCACTCCGTAGCCCAGGTTGTGCACGTACATCTGGCAAAGGGGGCCGTCGATCGAGGTCTTGCACAGGCTCCGGTCCGAGGGGTCGATCTGCCCGCCGCCGGTCCTGCGCCGGGAGTAGACGAAGGCACAGCCCGGAGCACCGCCGCACATGCCGCAGTGGGCGTCAAAGGGCATGTTCCTCGCACGGAAGCTGCCCAGGGCGAGAACGCAGTCCGATTCCCGGATCATCTGCGCCTCGGTACGGAACATCTCGTCGGTCCGCTTGTTCTCCGGCAGGTAGGACAGCTCGTCCATCTTGTCCGCGAGTTCGTTGAGCTCCCTCTCCCCCCAGATCAGCTCCGTCTCCAGGTGGTCGACACCGCCCGTGATCGGAGCCGTGTGGGCCGCGTTCATCATGAGCTTGGCCATCTCCAGTACGTGATCGCGCCGGTTCTTGTCCGGATCGGACTGCCAGGGAAACTCCTTGCTGTGGATGCTCGGCATCAGGACTCCTCCTCATCGTTTGGTGGTTCACCTCTTCATGAAGGCAGTGAAATCGGCTGCCGGTGCTCGTGGTGGGCCTCGTCGCCCGGCTGGAAGAGCAATCCGGATGCCAGCCGGTTCCTTTTCAGAATACTTCTGGATTCGAGTGGGCTTACAGCTGAAAAGGCCGAGTCGGACCTTCGGTGTTGTTCATATTTCACCAAACCAATGTTGATATGCGAACAGCTCTTTGACATGGAGAATCGGACCCGGGTAGCATGAAAGACGGACCCGAGAGAAGAGGGAAGTGAATGGCGACTGCACTGCCGCGCTTCACGAACGACCAGTGGGGATTTCTCGCCGTGCTCGAGGCCCTGGGTCACCCCGTGCCGATCGAAGTGGCCGGCAACCTGGCTCCGCTGATGCCGGGGCCCCTGTTCGACCTGCTGAATCGGGCCGAGGGGCTCGGCCTCATCCGAAAGACCGAAGGCGACGTCTTCTGCCTCACTCCGGACGTTCCCCCTGCAGCGCAAACCCGGTTGAAGGAAATCAACACGCCCGAACGGATCGCTTCCCTGATCCAGGGCCTAAGGGAATCGGATTTGCTCGGCCGCATCGAGCCTGCGGCATCGGCCCGGCTCCTCGCAAGGGCCGGGCAACACGAGGAGTCCGGACGGGTCCAGGAAGCCCGTGCCCACGACGCTCTGCTTGCCCGCGACTACGACACCGCGATGGAGTGCTTCAGGGAGGCGATCGCACAATACGGTCGATGCGGAGGGTCGGAACCGGCCCTCGCCGCAAGTGTCGCTTCGACCCTCGAACTCTCCCACGTCTCCTTTGCACTCGGCAAGGGGTTCCCGGAACTCCCCCCGCTCCTGCAGACGGCCAGGGACCGTGCCGCCGGGCTGGGCGACCTGCGATCCCGGGCCCTCATCGACCTCCATCTGGGCCGGTTCTTCTATCTCTCCGACCGTCGCCGGGAAGCGCTGGAGGCCCTGCGCGCGGGGCAGAGGGTCGTGGAAGAGCTGGGCGACGACGACATCTTTTCCCAGTCCGCGGAGTTTCTCGGTCTGCTGTTCTTCATGCAGGGGCGGTTTCGAGACGCCTGGGGACACTTCGAACGGGCGGCGGCCTCGTCCCAAACAGAAGAAGAGAGGTTGCGGAACCCCCTGGCCCCCGGGTTGATGAGCTTCTGCGCCGCCTACCTCGGCCGGTATCACGAGGCGATCGGGATCCTGGACAATCACTGGCGCGCCGCCCGGCGGGACGGGCCGCAAGGCCTGGCGACCAATTTCAGGGCCCTGCTCGGCAGCGTTCTGCTCATGGTCCGAAAGAAGCGGGACGCGGTGGCCCACATCTACAGCGCTCTTCAGGACGCCGCAGGGACCGGCAACGCGCTCGCCCTCTACTGGGCGCGGGGGGGCCTGGCCTATCACCACTTCCTGGAGGGACGGCTGCGGGAGGCGCGCAACGCCTTCGCCCTTGCGCAGGAGGAAAGCGTTCCCGCCGGAATCGTCCGGCTCTACGGCTCTCCCTGGGTGCTGGAGATGCTCTTCGAGCTGGACCGGCTGGGCTACGAACCGATCCGGGATTTCGGCTACCCTTCGCAAGCGCGGAAGATCCTCACCGATCCGAACATCCACCTCCGGGGCGTCGTACTGCGTCTCAGGGCGCGGGAGGGCATCGGGAAGGGAGAGGACCCCGCCCGGATCCTCGAAATTCTCGAGAAGAGCGAAACGTGCCTTCATCGGTCGGGAGATCCGGTACAGCTGGCCAAGACCCTGCTGGAGATGGCGCGGCTGGAGCTGGGCAAGGGGGAACGGGAACGGGCCCGGCAACGGGCGGAGGAGGCACGGCAAGGCCTGTCGGGGTACGCCGAGGAGTTCTTCCCGGACGACCTGAGGTACCTTCTCGACACCCGCGAGAGCGTTTCCGGACGGGACGTCTCTGCATCACGCGAATCGGTCTTCCAGCGGTTCCTCGAGATGATGGAAGACTTCGTTCCGAGTCCCGATCTGAACGAGATCCTCAGGCGGGCCGTGGGGGCCACGAACCGGTTTCTCGGGGCCGAGCGTGGAGCCCTGCTCTGGTTCCCGGGAGGCACGGCCGACACGGCGCCCGCCCTGCGCGCCGGGATCAATCTGACCGAGAAGGAGGTCGCCTCGGAGGCCTTCCGCTCCAGCCTGGCCATGGTGTTCAAATGCTTCCGCGAGCAGCGCCCCCTGCTCGTCCGTCCGGGGACGACCGGGTCCGGCGGGCAGGAGCAGGCCGTCCGCGCCGTCATCTGCCTGCCCGTCGAGGTGGGCGGTGAGCTCCGGGGGGTGCTCTACCACGACAACGCCTACCTGGACGACTGCTTCGACTTCCTGGACGGCCCCATGATGGTCAGGCTGGTACGGCACGTGAGCCTGTACATCGACCGGATATGGGAATACGGACGTCTCCTCGAGCAGAAGACCCGGGAAGCCGCTGAAGAGGCGCTGCACACGGAACCCGTCGACGAGGACGCGATCCTCGGCAGGAGCCGTGTGATGCGCAGCGTCCTCTCCCAGGCGGACCGCATCGCCGAGTCGGACGCCATCGTCCTGCTCCTGGGCGAGACGGGCGTGGGCAAGGAACTGCTGGCCCGGCGGATCCACAAGAGGAGTGCCCGCCGCGACGGCCCCTACATCGTCGTCGACACGCCCGCCATCCCGGAGCCGCTCCTGGAGAGCGAGATGTTCGGCCACGAAAAGGGAGCCTTCACCGGGGCGGACCGCCGGAGGAACGGCCGCGTCGAGCTGGCCGACAGGGGAACGCTCTTCCTGGACGAGGTGGGGGAGCTTCCCCTCTCCACCCAGGGGAAGCTTCTGCGGGTGCTGGAACAGAAGGCCTTCGTGAGGATCGGATCGAACCGCGTCCTTCGTTCCGACTTCCGGCTGGTGGCCGCCACGAACCGCGACCTGGCCGAAGAGGTCGCCCGGGGCCGTTTCCGCCGGGACCTCTACTACCGGCTGAACGTGGTCCCCCTGGAGATCCCGCCCCTCCGGAAGAGAGGGCAGGACGTGATCCTGCTGGCCCGGCACTTCCTCGCCCTCTACGCGAAGCGGTTCAACCGCCCGCGGCTGGCTCTCTCCCCCGCCGAGGAGGCGGACCTCACCGCCTACGACTGGCCCGGAAACGTGCGGGAACTGAGAAACGTGATGGAGCGGGCCGTCCTCCTGTCGGACGGCGCCCGGCTCGCATTGAACCTGCCCGCCGAACCGGGGGCCGAAGCGGGGCCTTCGTTCGAGGATTGTCCCACCATGGACGACCTGCAGCGCCGCTACATCCGCTACGTGCTCGAGAAGGCCGGAGGCCGGATCGCCGGAAGCGGCGGCGCCGCCGAGATGCTCGGCATGGATAGGGCCACGCTTTACCACCGCATGAAGAAGCTGGGTCTGCGTTGAGAGGCGTTGATGAAAAATAGGTATAATGATCTGCTGAATTCTATAATTTCCTCTTGACGTATCGTTGCATGGCAAATACTATCTTCTTGGTGTATACCCTGGACAGACGGGAAGATCCCCTGCACACGAACAGGTAGAGGCGGTCGACGATGTCGGAAAACGAGCAGACGGGGCCGGAGACACGCGATCCGGGCGAATCCGAAATCACCGAATTGTATCGGGGGCTTTCCGGCGAAGACCAGGGCCGGAACAAGTCCGCCCCGAACCATGTGACCCTTTCCGTCTGGGCGGCGGCGCTCATCCTGTGCAGCGTTCTCGTGTTCAGCGTTCATCAGCTCAGGGGAGCGCTGCAGGGGATCCGGGAGACCCTGGAACGGGTGGGGGACGAGAACAAGCTGCTCCTCGAGGGGCTGGACGAACTCCTGGTGAGGGCCGATCAGCCCGGAACCGGGACCGAGACCGCTTCGATCGTCCCGGAGCCGCAGGAGGAAGAAGAGGCAGCCGACGAGCAGGAAGACGGGGAGGACGTCCTGGCAAGGAAATACAAGATCTACTACCGGGCCAAGGAGGGAGAGGACCTCACGGTCGTCAGCGGGAAGTTCGGTGTCTCCGAGGAGCAGATCCGACTCTGGAACGCCCTCAAGGCGACCGATTCCATCGTGCCGGGGCAGGTGCTCGTCATCAACAAGAGCACGCAAACGGAAGAGCCTGTCATGGTTGCCCGGGCCGCCCCCTCGTCCGAGAAGCAGGAAGCAGTGAAGGAGGGGGAACCTGCCGAACAGGAGCTTTTGCCTTCAGGGTCCGTCTCCGGCCATGGGACCGGGGCCGAAGGGAGGAACCAGGAGCCGCACGCGGAGGAAAGCAGTGTCGCGGAGCCGGAACCCTCGGATGAAACCGTGGAGGCCCTCGCCTCGAGCAGGGACGAGCCGGCGCCCGTTGCGCAGGAGGACCGGGTCGATGGGCTCACAGGCGAGACGGTGCACACCGTCCGGAAAGGCGAGAGCCTCTCCGCGATCGGGCAGCAGTACGGCGTTTCGTGGCTGGATCTGGCGAAGCTCAACGCCATCGACCCGCCGGGAACCATCTTCGTGGGCCAGAGACTGAGAATCCCGGAAGGCTCCGACATGGAGGAAGCGCCTCCTCCCACGGTGGAAGTCAGGCACAGGGTCAAGCCGGGGGAGAACCTGTACCGGATCGGGCTCGCCTACGACGTGACCTGGAAACAGATCGCCCGGGCCAACGGGATCACCCACCCGAGCCAGCTGTACGCGGGGCAGGTTCTGAAGATACCCGTGGCCAAGGGCGGCCCGGAGCGTTGACCCGTATGTGCAGGAAGGCGCCGGGCTGTCAAGAGTCTTTGAGAACCGTGGACCCCAGGCCGGAGGCTTGACAATCGAAACACGGCTGTGTAGAAGGTATGGGAACACAATGATCCCCACGTCTTTGAAGCATCGAGGCTCACGGACATGAACTGGCGAAGGACAAACGATTATTTCTGGCGCTTCTATTTTAGAAGCGTCTGCCCGGTCGAATAGGCCCTGAGCAAACGACCCCGGGTGGACGAGAGGCATGTCTACACGGGGTTCATCATACAGTACTGGAAAGGCCCCGAGAGACAGGCTCTCGGGGCCTTTTCCTTTCAGGGGTCGCCGCACACACCCTTAAAGAAGAGGGGAAAGGAAATGATACTGGTACTGCAGCAGGGAATCACGAGGGAGGAGAAGAGTCGTCTCGACAGCAGCCTCGAAGGCCACGGCTGCATCGTCCGTGAGATCTCCACCTACCAGCTCGGTGTGGTGGGCGCCGCGGGCAAGGCGGAAAAGGACGCGGCGTTCTTCCAAGACCTGCCCGGTGTCGAGCGGGTCATTCCCATCTCCACATCCTTCAAGCTGGTGAGCCGGCAGATGCACCCGGAGGACACGGTCGTGCGGGTGCGGGACGTGGAGATCGGTGGGGACCGGATCGTGGTCGTCGCGGGACCGTGCGCGGTGGAGAGCAGGGAGCAGGCCTTCACCACCGCGGCGGAGGTGAGGAAGTACGGTGCCGTCCTGTTCCGCGGAGGGGCCTTCAAACCGAGGACTTCGCCCTACTCCTTCCAGGGCCTGGGCGTGGAAGGGCTGAAGATCCTGGCGGACGTCCGGGAGGAGTTCGGGCTTCCGGTCGTCACGGAGATGACCTCCACGGATCAGGCGGACAGCATGGACCAGTACGTGGACGTGGTGCAGATCGGTGCCCGGAACATGCAGAACTTCGAGCTCCTGAAGTGCGTGGGCAAGATCGGCAAACCGGTCCTCCTGAAGAGGGGCCTGTCCGCCACGATCGAGGAATGGCTCATGTCGGCGGAGTACATCTTCTCCGAGGGAAACGATCAGGTGATCCTGTGCGAACGGGGCATTCGAACCTTCGAGCGGTACACGCGAAACACCCTGGATCTGTCCGCCATCCCGATCGTCAAGGAACTGAGCCATCTGCCCATCCTGGTGGACCCGAGCCACGCCACGGGCATGCGGAAGAAGGTCGGCCCCATGGCGAGGTCCGCTGTCGCCGCCGGGGCGGACGGCCTGATGATCGAAGTACATCACGACCCGGACAGGGCCCTCTCGGACGGGGCCCAGAGCCTCTACCCGAAACAGTTCGGACAGCTCATGCGGGACATCTACGTGATCTCCCCCGTGGTGAGCAAGCAGCTCGATTTCGCTTACCACAGGAAGCCCCGCGGCTCGGAGGAGATAAGCAAGGAGCCTGACCGGGAGACGAAGCGGGCCGCCTTTCTCGGCATGGAGGGCACCTTCAGCCACAAGGCCTGCGAACGGTTCTTCGGCAGCAAGGTCTCCACCGTGTCTCTGCCCTCCTTCCGGTCGATCTTCGAAGCGGTGAAGAGCGGAGAGGTGGACTACGGTGTGTTGCCTCTCGAGAACTCGCTGACGGGCAGCATACACGAGAACTACGACTTCCTCCTCGAGTACGATCTGAAGATCGTGGGCGAAGTCACCCTCCGGGTCAAGCACCATCTGATCGGTCTCCCGGGGACGAAGAGGGAACGGATCCGGCGCGTGCTGTCACACCCTCAGGTCTTCCAGCAGTGCCGACTGTTCCTGGAACCCCACCATGAGGAGTGGGCGCTCGTTTCCGTGACCGATACGGCCAAGGCGGTGCGAATGGTCCGGGAGGCAGGGGACCCGAGCGACGCAGCCATCGGAAGCCGGGAGGAGGCGAACGTCCAGGATCTGGAAATCATCGAAGAGGGCATCGAAACCAACCCCCGCAACTTCACCCGTTTCGTCGTGATCGGAAGGGAGCCCCTTGCGAAGGGGCCGAGGAGCAAGTCTTCCCTGATCTTTTCCACCCTCAATCAGTCGGGCGCCCTGTACCGGCCCCTGAAGGTCTTCGCCGATCACGGGATCAACCTCGTAAAGCTCGAGTCGCGGCCCATCCCCGGCAAGCCCTGGGAGTACATGTTCTACGTCGACCTGGAGGAGGACGTGGAATCGCCCGCCTTCGAGCCGGTGCTCCTCAGCCTCGAAGAGCACACCGACTATCTCAAGGTCCTGGGAAGCTACTGAAACAGGGATGCAAAACCGACCAGCGGCATGAGCAGGAGGCGAAGGAGCATCCGTACCCCCTCCAGGGGCTGCACGGCCTCTGCCAGGGGCCGGCAAAGACGGTCGTAGGCTGCGACCACGGCCCGTCCCGCCTCGCTGCGTGACAGGTGGCGATTCCGGAAGGTCCTGAGAACGTTCAGCCGTTCCTGCGCGCCCGCTCCGGAGAAGACGGCCTCCATGAGGCAGTCGGGCGGGACCGGGGCTTCATCGCAGACATCGCCGAGGCCGTCGGTGTCCCGGTCGATCTGGTCCGGGTTCCACGCAAAGGGACAGTTGTCGCAGACATCCCCCCAGTCGTCCCCGTCCGCGTCCTGCTGGTCCGCGTTCACGGTGAAGGGGCAGTTGTCCTCTTCGTTGATGTAGCCGTCCTCGTCCGAGTCCGCGGCAGGGTCCTCCACTTTGAGGGCCAGCGCAGGGTCGCCGAAATACTCATAGTTCTCCAGCACGTCGCTCCCCACCCCGTGGTTGGCGTAGGCGGATATCTTGGCGGCAGCGGTGGCCGGTCCGAGCTCGAGGGTCCGGTGCACGAAGAGCTGCTCGAGGAGTGCCGTGCCCACCGCAGCATCCCCGTAAAGGCCGGAAACGCCGATGGGCGAAAAGACTCCGATGGCCCCCCTTTCGCGATAGTGAAGGAACAGCTCCGAGAAGGTGAGAGGATATGCGGGATGAACGAAGAAGCCGGAGTTGCAGCTTGCCACGATCACGAAGGTCCAGTGGTCATCGTTCTGCAGTTCATGGAGGTCTTCCATGTTGAGAAGGTGGTAGGCCCAGCCGACCGACGAGCCGTGTCCGGTGAAGGAGGTCAGCAGGGCGCCGTGGTTGATCGCAAGCTTCAGTTCCGTTCCGGCGGTTTTGGGCGATAGATAGTCATCCATGTAGATGCGTCTCGGGAGATAGTGGCCCGGGATCGTCTCCTGGATCATGGCCTCGCAGACGTTCCGGAACTCCTCCCCCTCGTCCGCCGCGAACAGGGTCCGCCGCATCCACAGGGACGGCTCCAGGCCCTCGTAGGCGATCAGCTTGGCGACGATCTCTGCGGCCGCGATCGGACAGGGGGTGCTGATGCGCCCCAGGAAGAGATCGGGCAGGTCGTCCCCCCCCGACACACAGGCGAAGGGGTGGTCCGTGGGCCTCTGGCCCGTGGGCATTCGGTGCACCATGAAGGGGGGCACCGGCTCCCCGGGATCGTATCCCAGGTAGTCCCGGAAGTCGTAAGAGGCGTCTCCCACGAGGACCACGTACGCGGGTGCAGGCGGCGCCCAGTTCCGGTAGGCGTACACCAGGAAGTCCTTGATCGCCTGCGGGTCCAGGATGCCGTGATTGAACTCGTCATAGATGTCCTCCACGAGAACGACTTGCGCACGCAGCCCCTTCGAGGAGCGGTGATCGGCCAGGGTCAGGGCGGCGCCCGCAAGCTCCTCCGTGGTGACCGCGATGTAGTCGGCACCGTTCACGATCGAGCGCAGATCGCTGGGCGTATCGAGGGCAATGGAGACGGGCGCCTCGGATCGGTTCAAGGCAAGGGCCAGGTAGTCGCTCCGCCCTTCCAGCGCGTCCTCGAAGCTCAGAATGGTACCCTCTCCATCCGGGAGCACGCCGAACCCGGTCAGCCGTACCGGGTCGTGGGGATCGGACAGGTCGAATGCCTCGAGATCGTCCGTGGAGAACCCCGCGATGTCGAAACGAAAGGTTCCTTCGCCTTCCCCGTTGAAGGCGAGCAGATCGCCCTCCGCTTCGAAGGAATCCAAGTAGTCGATCTCGATCCAGTTCGTGTAGAAGCCGTCCACCTCGGATCCGGTATCCCCCGGGGCCGAGAGAACGACGGTGTTGTCGCCTTCGAGGAGCAGGGACTGGGGGATCGCGATCTCGTGGACGTACTCGACAAAGCCGTCCCAGTAGGCATCGTCAACAGGGGAGCCGTTCAGCACCACCCGTGTGTGATGATCCGGGTCGAGGGCTGCGTTCGTGGAGCCCTTGAGACCGATGCGCAACGAGGCCGTACCCGCCTCGGTCGATACGTTTTCCAGGTGGATGCCGTACGTCTTCTCGGTCGGCGCATTCAGGCGGTCCCAGTACCAGTAGTCCGCCTCACCGCCTCCTTCCGGGTTCTGGTAATAGACGAGGTTCTCTTCCTTCCGCGTCCTGTTCCGAAAGGATGTGAGGGGCACAGCCGTTCCCCCGGGAGAGACGGAACGCTCCTGGATGCGCAGCCCCGCCGCTCCGTCCGCGTACAGCCAGTAGACGTTCCGGCCCGTGTAGATCGTGTCCACGGGCCGGCCGTAGAAGAGCAGGTAGTCTCCCGGATCGAAGACCCCGTCCGCCTCGCCGGCCAGGTGGATCGGGACCTCCACCCCCCGGCTTTCCACGTGCACGTTTCTCGGATCGACGCTTGCCGGGTCGTACCCTGCCGCGACCAGATCCTCGTAACCCACCCGGTAGACCCCGGGCCTGTCCACGCCGAGCTTCACATTCGGGCCGGGGCCGCCCGCGGATCTGACAACCACCGGGCCTCCCGCAAGATCTCCCGACGCGCACGCCGCGGGGCGCCGCGGCAGGTCCCTGATCGCCTCGTAGTTGACGACCCGCTCTTCCAGGATCCTCTCGTAGGGGTCCGGTTCCCGGTCCGCCCCGGTTTGCGTCCCCCCCAGGGCCGCCGGCGCTCCGTACTCCACACGAAACTTGATCCGGGAGAAGAGTCTCAACTCCCTTCTTGCAGAGTTCGCCTGAGCGGGATGAAGGAGGAGCCGGGCGACCCGCAGGCCTCTCAGACGCCCCGCATCCCGCAGCTCCACCAGCAGGCCCGGGAAGGTCGCGTCGGACCGGTACGCCTCCCCCTGCCGGAAAGGCTCCTCGACCCACCGCTGCCGGCCCGCTTCCTCCCGCAGCAGCCTTCGCGGGCAGGGGAGGACCAGCGAATCCGTCCGATCGCGGTAATCGGCTTCCAGGATGCGAACGGAGGGCGAAGCCTCCTCCGGCAGCCCGACGAGAAGGCCCTGCATGGGCAGAAGCGGGAAACCCTCCCTGGAGGTTCTTCCGGCCCCGGGCAGCTCCACCTTCACGTAGGCGGCCCCCTGCGCGCGAACCTCCTCGATGAGGAATTCGCCCGCTTCGAACAGGAGAACCACACCCTGCCCGTCGCTCGAGACGGTACGGACCCGGGGCGTGGAGGAACTCGGATCCGGTGATCCAACCAGCAAAAGAAGGATCGCCGGGAGGCAGGTGACGATTCGCTTCACAGGCACGGCGAAGTCCTCCTGTCAGGCGAGGAAGGTGAATACCGCTTGCGGGTAAATTGGCAGTTTATACTTACTAACCACGCCTCGATTGTCAAGGAGCGGAAGGCCTGCCACGGCTTATTATTGATATTAAAACAAGTTTTAATCTCTTGCCTTCGGCTCGAGGAATGGGATAGAATGAGAGAAATCCATGAACACGGGCGGCTCCTCAGAGGCGCCCTTCGACAGGAGAAAGGCATGAAGCGGAAGGAGAATCGGCTTCCCGGAGGATTCCACCGCTCATTGCGGCGTGTCCCGCTCGTCTGTTGGACGGCGTCGCTTCTCATGCTCCTGCTCGCGGGTTGCGGCGGCTATGAGATCGAAATCACCACCTACGACCCCGATCGAGCCTACAACGGCTATACCTACTTCGAGTCGAGGTCCGACAAGAGGATCCTCGCGGTCGACATGGAAGGCACGGTCATCTGGGACCTCCAGGTGATCGACCGGCTCCTGCCGGGTGAGATGAACGGCTTCGAGGTTCTCGAAGACGGCAACGTTCTGTTCCTCCACCGGGGAGTCCGCCGCATCGTCGACCCCTCCGACAACAGCTTCCTCTACGTGGACGAGCCGTACGGAGGGCACCATGACGTGACCAAGACGCCCATGGACACCATTCTGTGCCTCCACACCGAGTGGTTTCAGGTGGACTACGAGCCGTGGATGCCCCAGAACACGCTGATGGGCGATGTCATCCTGGAAGTCGACATGGCGACCCAGCAGGTGATCTGGGAGTGGCACCTGCGGGACCATGTGGACCCGATCGAGCACCATCACCCCAGCATCGCGCAGGTGGGGCTGCAGGGCGTGCGCGACTGGAGCCATGGAAACACCGTGCAGTTCATCCAGGATTATCTGTTCCAGGGGCAGACCTACGATGCCATCCTCATCAACTCGAGGCATCTGAACACCTTCTGGGTGATCGATCACGCCACCGGCGACATCCTCTGGTCCTGCGGCGAGCACGGCATTTTCGGCTCCCCGGGCCCGTCGGAGGAGCTCCTCTTCAGCCACGCCCATCAGGTCGAGCTGCTGGACAACGGGAACGTGATCATGTTCGACAACGGCAACGACCGCAATCCCCAGCAGAGCCGGGCCCTGGAGCTGTACGCGGACCCGGCGGCGCAGGTGGCGCAGGAGTTCTGGACCTATACCGAACCCGGCATGTACGATTACTGGGGGGGAGACGCCGACAGGCTGCCGAACGGCAACACCCTCATCGTGGACGTGGACCGGGGCAGAATCATCGAAGTCACCCCCGCGGGCGAGATCGTGTGGGAGATGCGCATGAAGGGCGAAATCGGGACCTACCACACGATCTACATGTGCCAGCGCGTTCCGTACGAATAAGCCTCGGACCTTCCCTCTCTCATTGCCCGTCTTCTTCTTGACGCCTCGGGGTTCTCGCCTATATCCTTCTCTCCTCTCTGTTGAACCGTTCGAATACCTTTTTCAGAAGGGAGTATACGATGGAAGAGCATACGAGACGCCGGGGAATCGGGTCCTCTTTCCTGTTGACACTGCTCGCGTCGGCCCTCGTCTGGGCCGGTCCCCTCGGATCGGCCTTTCAGGCCGATGCGGCCGACGGTCGAAAGAGCCGGATCACCATCGATGCCGGCAAGCCCGGCCGCACGATCAGCCCGCTGACCTATGGAACGAACATCTTCTGGGTCGGGTCCATGAACGGCATCACGCAGAGGGCGGCTACGGAGGCCCAGTACCGGCAGGCCCTCGAGAAGTGGTACGGGTACCTGCCGGTCGTCAACGAGCTCGGGCCCACCCTCTTCCGGTTCCCCGGGGGACTCTCGGCGAACTACTACGTCTGGACCCGGGCGATCGGTCCCTATGCAAAGCGGACACGCATGATGAACCGGCCCGACGCGGCGGATCCGATCATCGGCACCGACGAGTTCCTGCTCTTCTGTGAGGAACTCGGTGCCGAGGCGATGATCATCGTGAACATCAACCGGGCCACGGGCGCATCCCCTCTCAAGATGATGCTCAACACGGAAGGGTTCTACAGGGAGAACGCGAACGTCGCCGCCAACTGGGTGGAATACTGCAACGCCCCGAACGACGGGTCCAACCCGAGAGGCGGGAAGGACTGGGCCGCGGTGAGGGCGCAAAACGGTCACGCCGAGCCGTACGGGGTCAAATACTGGGAGCTGGGGAACGAGATCCAGGACGTACCCGCAGGCTGGTACCAGAAGGCGGTCCGCATCTTCTCGAACCAGATGCGGGCCGTTGACCCTTCGATCCGGATCGGCGCACTGACGCCTCTGAAGGGCTGGCCGGCGAACAAGAGCAACGACTGGTTCCGCCGCATCGGCAAGGCGGAGGGGAATGCCTTCGACTTCTGGATTCGTCACACGTACACGCCGGGGACCACCGGGGAATTGAGAGGCTTCGAGCTTTCGGGCAAGGGCGCCTCCATCTCGGTGCCTCTCGACCTTCCGCCGGACCGTTACGAGTTTCGTGTGAGGGCCATGACCCAGAGGGGGCGGGCGAAGCTGAAAATGTCCGTTTCCGGAACGGGGGCGCAGTCGGTCTGCGGCGTGGGGAACAGGAAGAAGGAGTGTTCCCTGAATGCAAGACTGCAGCAGAAGGATCACGCCCTCCGTTTCGAGCTCACCGAGGGAGCGAGCGTGCTCGTGTACCACGTGGCGGAATGGAAGGGAAGAAGGGGCGGCCGGGGGTACGTGGACTGCAAGAAGAGCCGGGAACTCTACGAGCTGATCGTATCCGGCCCCCTGCTGGCGGAGCAGCGCTGGTGGTCCCGGGAGAAGCTGTACGGGAAACCCGTTTGCGTCACGGAATACAACTCCATACTGGAGACCTGGGGAGGACGGGCGCAGACCCCTTACGTGGCCCAGATCTACCACCAGCGGGATGCCCTCAACGTGGGCATGTACCTGCAGACCTTCATTCGATACGGAATCGAAGCCGCAACCCAGTGGCTTCTGTACGGGGACCAGGAGTGTTTCGGGCTCATCGAGGGTGTGGGGGCAGACCCGAGCCACGGAGGCGAACGGGGACGTTCGGATCCTCACCCAAGACCGAGCTACTACATGATCAAGCTCTACCGAGATCATCTGAACGGACAGTTGCTGCCCGTGGAGGTCCAATCGCCGACGTATCGAATCGGTCCACCTTCGCCGCACGTGGCGATGGGTTTCGTGGGGAACAAACGGATCGATGCAGATTATCTGCAGGCCATTGCCTCCAGGGACGGGAAAGGGCGCGTGTGTCTGATCGTCCAGAACCTGAACGAAAAGGACGCCCTGACCGCCGACCTCGCCCTGCGGGGCTTTCAACCCGGGAAGACGGCCGAAGCCTACACGCTCCAGGGAGAGTCCCCCTGGTCGACCAACGAGCCGGAGACCTGTCCCAAAGGCGATTGCGTTCGTATCGAGCAGAAGAGGGTTTCCGTGCCGGGATCCGGCTTCAGCTACACCTTCCCCCCGCACTCGGCCACCGCACTCGTCTTCTACAAGAAGGGAGTCAAGCGGGAAGAGGTCGGCCCACCCCAGGCCCTTCGGGGCACCCTGCGCGGATCCAGTGTCCGTCTCGACTGGAAGCCGCCCCGGGGCGCTTCGCCGGACGGCTACCACCTGTATCGGTCCCGCTTCTCCCACGGTCCCTTCCGCAACCGGATACAGACCCTGCCCGCCTCGAAAACAGCGGCCTCCGACAAGCTGCACGACCGGGGCGACTACACGTATGCGGTGCGCGCCTTCAACGCCTTCGAAGAGGAAGGCCCCTTCTCGAACACCGTCGAACTGAAATACACGGGAGGGAAGTGAGCCCCGCTCTCGAGAGCACGGTGCCTACGCGGCCCGGACGGTGCGCTGTTCCCGGTTCTGCTCCCTCTTCGACCCTGCGCGCACGTTCAGGAACGCGGGGATGATGAGCAGGGCCGCCAGAGCGTTCGTCGCCATGATCAGGGGAATCAGGAGCCCCAGATAGACGACCGGCATGAAGCTGGAAAGGAGCAGCACCGAGAAGCCCCCCGCCACGGCCACCGCATTCAGGAGGATCGCCCTGCCGGAGGTCTCCATGGTCACCCGGACGGTGGAGGCAAGGTCGCTCGTCCGGGCCGCCTCGATCCGGTAGCGGTTGATGAAATGGATCGAGTAGTCCACGCCGATGCCGATACAGACGCTCGCCACCAGGGCGGTGCCCATGTTCAGCGGGATGCCGCAGAGGACCATGAGGGCGAAGCTGAAGGTGATCGTGATGATCAGCGGGATGACGCCGATCAGGGCGTACACGAATGACCGGAACATGACGACCAGTATGAGCAGCACCACGGCGTAACTCACCGCCAGGCTGTAGATCTGGCCGAGCACCAGATACCGGATCAGCTTCAGGTTGATGACGCCGTTGCCCAGGCTGCCGATGCCGGTCTCATGGGCGAAGAGTTCTCCGGCAGCCTCTTCAAAGGTCTTCATCACGCGCCTGAAGACCTCCGAGCTGTTCGATTTCACGTTGACTTCGATGTTGGCACGCCGGTACGCATGGTCCACGGTGCCGGCCAGTTCCGTTCCCCCCGACATCTCGTAGAGGAGGAGGTATTGACCGATCAGGGCCCTTCCCTTCTCCGGGTCGAGTCCGTCCGCCGGTCCTGGCACCCGATCGAAAGAGGAATCCTCGTCGTGAAGCAGCCAATGCATCCTCGCCAGGAAGTCGGCCATGGAACGCGTGTTTCCGACCTCCTCGACGGACTCCAGGCGGTCCTGGAGCCGGCCGATCCGCCACGGCAGGTCCGGGTCCTTGAGCCCTCCGTCCTCACCGCTGTCCACCTGGATGTGAATCGCTCCGGTCCCCGGGAAGTGCTCGTTGATGAATTCGCTGGCGGTGCGGACCTCCGACCCGCTGTGGAAATAGTGCACCGGATTCTGTCGTGCACGAAGCTGCGTGGAGATACCCCCTGTGACGACCACCCCCAGGACGAAGAAGGCAATGAGAGGCTTTGCATATCGAAGGCTGACGCGTCCGATGGCACGGCAGAAGCCCTGTATCCCTCCCCTGCCGGACACCGGTACCGGGAAGAGCCGCTTCGGTGTTCCGAGAAGGATCAGACAAGCCGGGATGAAGGAGAGGGAGAAGACCATGGCCGCCATCACCCCGAAGGCGACGGCGGCGCCGAATTCGCGGATGGGGACGATGTCCGCGGTGCAGAGGGCGAGGAAACCCACGGCGGTCGTGACGGAGGTCATGACCACCGGTGGGTTCATCTCCTTCATGGTGCGGAGAACCGCCGACCGGTTGTCCTGCCCCAGACCGATCTGGTGGTAGTACTCGCTGATCACATGGATGCCGTCCGCAATGCCCATGGCCATCAGAATGATCGGAATGCTCGTGGAGATGATGGTCACCTTCAGCCCGGCCAGGTGCATGGCCCCCAGGGTCCACACGATCGCCGCCACGACCACCGCCAGAGGAATCCACACACCGCGCAAGCTCCGGAAGGCCAGCCACAACAACAGAATGACCACCACCGAGACGATGGGCATCATGACCCGGTTGTCCCGGTCCATGTACTTGTCGGCCAGACCGGTGATGATGGGATAGCCGGCTACGTAGGCAAGGGCGGGCCCGGGGTCCCCGGCCAGCATTCTCTTCAGCGAATCGTAGGCCGCCACACACTCCCGGGTCTCCCACGGCTCGAAGTTGGGTCGGGCCAGAATGAGCGTGGCCTTTTCATCCGGGGAGACGAGGTTGGAGCGGATCAGCGGATTGTGATGCACGGCCTCACGGAGAGACTCCAGATCGGCCTCCGTCTGGGGAATCGTTGCCACCAGAGGACCGACGAAGATCTGTCCTCCCGAGGCGGTGATGTCCTCCACCGTGGTCAGCGATTTCACCTCTTCCACGAACTCGCTCGCCTTCAGCCGTTTCGAGATCCGAGCCACCTGAGCGATCATGGCGGGCGTGTACAGACCCTCCTCGTGAAAAAGGGCGATGGCGATCTGCGCTTTGATGTCGAAGTGTTTCTTGAACTCGTCATAATAGCCGTGGAGAGGGTCGCCGGCGGGAAGCAGTCCCTCGGCGGAATGATCGCGCTCCACATCCTTTGCGAAGAAGGCGAACAACAGGCTTATCAACAGAATGAGGGCGATCACCGTTCGGGGGTATCGGGTGAAGGCGATCGTTATTCTCGGCAGGTCGTCGGGGTGGCTCATCAAGGGTACCGCACGGTCGGCATTCGAAGGGCTCCGCCCACGGAACGGGGGTCCGGGCTACATGTAGCCCAGGCGTTGCAGCTGCTTCACGATCTCCGCGTTTTCCATGGCGGAAAGGGTCTCTCCGGAAGCCTGGCCGAAGGAGGCGCCGATTCTTTCCGCTTCTTCGCGCAGTTCCGCCATCTCTTCGTGCCCTCCTTCCGGCAGGGGTCGCTGCTCCATCGGGTCATCGCTCAGCCTGTAATACTCTACCGGTGCGGCAGGGTCAAGGGGCGCGTACGCGAGCTTCCGGCCCGTTCGCCGCACGCCCCGGATCAGAAAGATCTTCTCCGCCTGGGCGCCGCCGCGGGCCTCGAGGTAGATCGGGCGGTTCTCCCCCGCGCCTTCGCGCATCATCTCGTAGTAGCTCGATCCATCCAAACCGCTGGAAGGGTTCTCGATACCGAAGGCCCGAAGAAGGGTGGGAAGGAAATCGATGTGGCGGACCTCGCTTTCCAGCCGGCCCCCCCGGGGAAAGAGCCCCTCCTTGACGAAGATCGCGGGCACCCGCTGAAGGTAGTCATAGATGTGGTAGCCGTGCTGAAGACTGTGCTCGTTCAGGGAGTTCCTCACGAGCTGAAGCTGGGCCGCCTCCGGGTTGCCCATCATCACGGCCAGGAACAGCCTTACGTCGTTCACTTTCTGCCTCAGGTTCGCCAGCCCTCCTGATCTCCCGCGTACGTTCCTGCCGAGCTGGATCCTGTAACGGGTCAGGCCGATCGCGAGCAGACTCAACATCATCAGGATGCGCTGTTTCAGGCCGATCCTGCCATCCTCCGCGCCGGCGATGCGGGACAGTTCCTCTGCGAACCGGTGGAGCCGCGGCTTGCCCGCCATCAGGTCGACCGTGCTGTCGATCGAGGCGTGCTCCTCCTCCTCCAGGGAGGGGAGATTCAACTTCTCGAGGAAGTAGGGCAGCAGGGTGTGCCGGGCAGGGCGCTCGTGGACGCATTCCCCGTGGTCCGCCGTCAGAATCACCGCCGTGTCTTCCCCCGCCGCACCGATCAGCTCTCCGATGTACGCGTCGAGGCCGGATACACTCCGGTCGTACGGGGTTTCGCCGAACTCCGGGGAATCGAACTCCGGCTGCACCTGCCGGGGAACATGAACCTCCCAGAAGTGGACGACCAGGAAGTAGGGCGCCTCGAACGCCCCCTGTCGAAGCCGGCGGACCAGGTCTCTTCCCCATTCGGTAAAGCAGTAGGCCTGCTGCCTGCGAAAGTCGTACTGGGAGAAGCCCCGGTCGATGCCGAGGATCGGGGTGAGAGGTCCGGTCATCTCTGCATAGGTGTTGTAACCGTTTGCAGAGAAAAGCTCCGCCATGGTGACCGCCCGGGAATCGAGCTTGACGCCCACCATGCCGATGACGCCGTGATTGCCGGCGTAGCGGCCGGTGAACAGAGACGCGAAGGAGGGTGCGGTGATGCTGTTTTCGACGAACACGTTCGGGACCGACGTACCTCGATCCACGAGTCGGTCGATGTTCGGTGTCCTGCAGGTACGGTGCGCAGAGAAGAGCCTGTCCGACCGAAGGCAGTCGACCACGATGACAAGGATGTTCGGCTTTTGCGTCATAGGGCAAACCAGCCTATGGAGCCTTCTTCACGCAGGGCGCTAATAGGAGAAGACCATCATGCCGCCTTGAACCCCGGCGGCCGGGCAGATGAAGACCCCGAGGTTGCCCGGCTCGATACGGCCTTCCTGCCGGGCGAGCCACAGGCCGAGCGGGAAGCTCGCACAGGCGACGTTGCCGTACTCCGGAAAGAAGGAACGGTACGTGTCCGGCACGCAGATCTTCGCCTCCCGGAGGAAGGGCAGGACAAGGTCATCGATGATCTTGCCGATGTCATGAATGAAGAGGTTGTCGTAGCGGAGATCCTTCCACTCATCCTCTGCGAGCCTTTCGACAAGCAGATCCATGACCACCTGCAGGCCCGTTCGAACCAGGAGCGACGAGTTGGAGGACAACCGGTACCGCTCACCGAACCTGTAATTCAGCCCGATGTGGCACGTCTCGTAGGTGCCGTCCACGATGCGGTAGAAGAAGCGCATGTGCTTCGGGTTGTCCACATACATGTGGTCGTCAGTCTTCTGAAGGACCACCGCACCCGCTGCGTCTCCGATCGTCAGCGATGCGGATTTCAGCGTGAATTCCTCCAACGTCCGGCAGGTGAAATCGGCCCAGTCGTAGGTCCTCTCACCGGTGGCGATCAGGACGGTCCCGTAATTGCCGCTCTTGATCAGGCTGTCGGCCAGCTCGATCGATTTCATGAAGCTCGTACACGCATCCTGGGTGTCGATCACGTTCGAGCGGGTGGCCCCGATTTCGTGCCGCAGGATGTGTGCCGTGGCCGGCTCCACCAGGGCCTTGGACATCCCAGCGAAGATGATCAGATCGAGCTCCTCGGCCTGAACGCCCGCGTCCTCCAGAGCCCTCTCGGACGCGATCCGTGCGATATCCGTGCAGTACTGGTCCGGCTCGCACCAGTAGCGCGTCGCATTGCCCGACTTGGCCAACAGGCACTTCCCTTTCTGGAGCAGCTTTTCCGTGTCGCTCTCATCGAGATAGGCGGCGCTGGCGGACCTCAGCAGCTCGAGGGCGTCCGCATTCGTCACTTCCCGCTCCGGCACATAAGCGCCGACACCTGTGATTCTTGAAGCGACACTCCGGCCGTTGTTCCCGTTCAAGGCAAACCTCTCTGGGATGTCGTTCCCGGGCTTCAGAGGGAAGAGGAAACCGAATTCTGAATGAGCGGCAAAATAACGTTTTTTGAGATACAAGACCAGGATACCGCTTTCACATACCCCGGTCAAGAAGAACCTGCACCCGCCTCTCCCACGCGGCAGGCCCGAGATACAGCTTCGAGCCTGATCAGGTTAGGTGCGCAGGCACAGTGTGTCAAGAAAGCCCGGGCACGGATCGGTGCGGTCCTCAGCTTCCGAGCAGGACATCGACGGCGTGCTTCCGGATGTCGATCCCGTGGATGCAATAACAATCGCTGCATCCCCCGCAGCTGCTCAGTCCGAGATCCTGCGCCTGCTTCCTCCGGTCGATCTGGTTCCGCGGGTCGAAATGGAGCTGCGCGAGCTTGACGAAGACGTAGGGACCGGCAAGGGGATTCCTCTCGAAGTCGTAGCCCGGACAGGTCGCGTTGCAGCCGAGGCACTCCACACAGGAGAGCAGCTTCTTCGCCTCCTCACTCTGCTGCAGGACCTGGGGCTCGGGACGATGTCCCTGGTCCGGGATGTGGAGCTGCAGATCACGAAGGGCCTGAAAGAAGGCAGCCCGGTCCACGACCAGGTCCCGCACGACGGGCATGCCCGAAAGGGGCCCGATCTTCATTCCGTCCTTGATGTCCGTGTAGCATGCCATCCTGGGCCTGCCGTTCACCTCCACTGCGCAGAGTCCGCACTTGTCGAAGCGGCAGCCGAACCGGAAGGCGAGCGTCGGATCCGTTTCCTCATAGATCTGCATCAGCGCTTCCAGCACCGTGGTTCTTTCGTGGGCCGGAATCTCGTAATCGACCCACGCCGGCTCGCCGTCCCTGTCCGGGTCGTATCGCTTGATCGAGACGCGGATGCTCATTTGCCGGCCTCCATGAAACGTGTCGTGCATGTACCGTTCTTCATCTCCACGAGAACGTTCCGTACGGGGCTCTCTTCGTCCCGTTCCGGGAAATCGGATCGCACGTGAGCCCCCCGCGACTCACGGCGTTCACGGGCGGACAGGGCGATCGCCTCCGCCGAGGCGATCATGTGGGGAAGCTCGATCGCATCCGTGATTTCCTGGTTGCACCGGCCGAAGCCCGTTATGCACAGGTCTCCCGCCTGCCCCTTGAGCATTTCGATCCCCTCGAGGGCCTGCCGGAGTGCTTCGTCGTCCCGAAGGGGCCCGACCCGGTTCCACATGAGCCTCTGCAGGCTGCGCTTCGCATCGACGGGCCGGCGGCTCCCTCGCGAGCCCGGCAGGGACCGAAGCCGGTCCAACGCCTCTCCGGCCACCCCCGTATCCGCCGGTGCCCGGCCTTTCGCCTCCGCCGCCGCGGTGCGACCGGCCCGCTTGCCGAAAACGAAGACCTCGGTAAGGGACATCGAACCCAGCCGGTTCCCCCCCATCACGCCGCCCTGGGCCTGACCGCAGGCGTAAAGGCCGGCCAAGCGGCTCCGGCAGGACGTGTCGGTCTTGATCCCCCCCATGTTGTAATGGGCCGTGGGGAGCACGTCCCAGGGCACCTTGAAATCGGCGGCCTCCCGGCCGTACGCCTTGCGCACGCCGTCCAGGAAGGCGCCGGCGAACTCCTTCAGCAGGGTCACGAAGAGTTCGCCGTCCGGGCTCTCCAGGTTGGGGGCGAGGTCGAGCAGGAGCCCTCCGTGCCGGGTGGCGCCGCCTCTGCGGATCTCCTCCACGATGACCCTGGCCACCTGGGCCCGGGTCATGGGCATGATGTTTTCCAGGACCACCTCGCCCCGGCTGTTCACGAGCCTGCCGAAGGGCCCGGCCATGGAGGGCTCGCCGCAGGGGATGCCCAGCAGGGCCGGCGGATGCGTGATGCCGAAGGGAAGGAACTGGACCTGCTCCATGTCCACGAGCTCGGCCCCGGCCCGCAAGCCCAGGCCGAAGCTGTCCCCCACGACGGACGGCATGCAGTCGGTGTGCGGGTAGTAGAGGCTGCCGCCCCCTCCCGCGGCGAGGATGGTGGATTTCGCCAGCAGCGCCACCGGCTCACCCGCCATCACTCGGAATGCGGCCGCTCCGACCACCTCACCGTCCCTGAGAAGAAGCTCGGAACAGACCGTCTCCTCCAGCACCTCGATGCGGGCCCTCGCGACGGCCGCCCGGAGGGCGTGGCTCATGGAGACCCCGAGATGAGGGCTGCTGATCGCGCGCGAGGCCCGATGCCCGCCCGGGGGAACGGCCATTCGGCTGAGGACCCCCGCCGCGTCCCTGGAGAAGATGTGGCCGAACCCCTCGAAGGTGAGGGTCGCTTCCATGGCGTCCCGCACCAGGGCCTGTACGAGCCCGGGATCGTTCAGGTATTCACCGCCGCGAAGCAGATCCTCCAGAAAGGCCTCTTCCGAATCCCCTGCTTCCCTGTCGGGCGAAGTGGACATCACCCCCAGGGCGATTCGCGTGTCTCCGTAGCCGACCGGTTCCTTCGACGCGACCATTACCTTTGCGCCGGCCCGCTCCGCCTCCACGGCTGCGGTCACGCCCGCACCTCCGGAGCCGATGACCAGCACGTCCGCCGTTCGAACGTCCATCTCGCAAGCTCCTGTTCGACCTGGTCCAGTTTCTCGGGCTGTCCCCTATTCCAGGACCGCCAAGGTATCAAGTTCGGCCGTCCAGAACAAGCGGATGGGATTCGATTGTTTGCACCCTTTTCGGCCTTTCCCTATACTCTCCCTCGCAGTCGGTACCCACTCGCTCAGAGGAGAGAAGGAGATGAAACGTTACGAAATCGCGACATTGGCGGATATCGAAGAAATCGAAAAGACCCCTCTCGAGGAGCGTCTCACGGTCACCAACACCTACGACATGATCAAACAGGGCGCTTCCATCGATCCGGACGCGCCCGCCATGAGTCTCCTCCTCTCGGGCGACCAGTTCGATCAGCCCCTGCGGGTGACCTACGGCGAGTTACTCGCCAAGGTGACCCAGACCGCAAATCTGCTTCACGACCTGGGCATCGGGCCGGGCGATGTGGTCACCTATCTGCTTCCGAACCTGCTGCACACCCACTACATCATCTGGGGTGGCGAAGCGGCCGGGATCGTGAACCCGATCAACCCGCTGCTCGAGCCCGCCACCATGGCGCACATCTGTGAGGCGGCCGGCACCAAGGTGCTGGTGTCCCTCGGAGAGTACCCGGGTACGGACATGTGGGAAAAGGCCCTCGCCGTCCGCAAGGAACTGCCCGGCATCGAGGCCGTCGTCCGCGTCATGGGACCCAGCGACGAGAAGGAGGGGATCTACGGGTTCGATGAGGTGATCTCGAAGTACAGCGGAGACAGGCTCGACTCGGGTCGCGTCATCGACCCGAAGGAGATCGCCTCCATCTACCACACCGGCGGCACGACCGGCACCCCGAAACTCGCCCCGCGAACCCATTTCAACGAGGTGGCGATCCCTGCGATCCTCGGCCTCACCGTGGGGCTCGAGACGGGGGAGACGATCATGTGCGGACTCCCCCTGTTCCACGCGAACGCGACCATGGCGACCGGGGCCTTTCCCTTCTCCATCGGCGCCCACGTGCTTCTTCTCTCGCCCATGGGATACCGGGACACCACGATTCTTCAGAACTTCTTCAAGATCGTGGAGCACTACCGTGCCGTGACCTTCTCCTGCGTGCCCACCGTGCTTTCCGTCCTGCTCGACGTCCCGGTGGAGGGCAAGGACATCTCCTCCCTCCGTTACGCCATCTGCGGCGCGGCTCCCCTCTCGGTAGAACTGTTCAAGCGGTTCGAGGCCCACAGCGGGATGAAGATTCTGGAGGGGTACGGGCTCACCGAGGGGACCCTCGTCTCCTCCCTCAATCCGCTCTTCGGCGAGAGAAAGGTCGGTTCCATCGGCCTCCGTATCCCGTACCAGCAGATGAAGATCTGCGTGGAGGATGCAGGGGGATGGCGCGACGCAGAGACGAACGAGATCGGGGTCGTCTGCATCAAGGGGCCGAACGTGTTTCCCGGGTACCTCGAGGAGGAGCACAACGAGGGCGTGTGGCTCGAGGACGGTTGGTTCAACACGGGCGACCTGGGCAGGCAGGACGAGGACGGGACCTTCTGGCTCACGGGGCGGAAGAAGGAGCTGATCATCCGGGGCGGCCACAACATCGATCCGCTCCTGATCGAAGACCCCCTGTACCAGCTTCCCGGGGTCCAGGTGGCGGCCGCCGTGGGCAGGCCGGACGCCCACGCCGGAGAAGTGCCGCTCGCCTACGTACAGCTCCAGGAGGGCACCGACCTGACCGAGGAGAAGATCCTCGAACATCTGAAGAACACGGTCGGCGAGCGGGCGGCCGTTCCGAAGGAAGTCATCCTCCTCGACGAGGTCCCCCTCACGCCGGTGGGCAAGATCTTCAAGCCCGCCCTGCGCTGGGACGCGATCCGCCGCGTGTACGAGAAGGAACTCGGGGCCCTCGGAGATGCCGTCGATTCGGTCGAGGTCACCGTGACCGAGGACAAGGTCCACGGTTGCCTGGCCACGATTCGTGTCCGGCCTTCCGGCGGGACCTCCCGGCAGGAGATCGAGAAGCGGGTCGAGGAGATCCTGACCCGCTTCACGATCCGGTACCGGGTGGAAGAGGCTTAAATTAAATAAATCATTTTATAGGGAAAATCTCACCAGTGGACCCATACACGGGCCTGCAGGGTCGTCCCCGGAATTCTCTTCCCACCAGGTTCTGCGTGATGTGGGTCCGTGAACTCACCAGGCTCGCTACATCTCCTTTCTGACCGCGTGCCGACCCGGCAGCTCATACCGTGGAATTGCTGACCGCGATCGAACGTCTGCCTCAACGCGAACGCATCCATTTTCAATAACAACTTCCTACGGCGCAGAATCTCCTTGACAGCCCTTTCAGAATTTTTTATGATAAACAGATCGCAGTTCTGACAAAGAGCCCTCTTTCAGTTCTTCATCGCCCCGCTCTTCTTGCAAAGAAATTTCACCAAGCAAGATCTTCGATCGAATTGTGCAGGAGAATTCCTCGGTGACCCGCGTTGCTCCTTCGGGACATCAATCAATGAAATGCCCGAAATGTCTATCGGAAAACCCTGAAGGTGCTAAGTTCTGCAATGAGTGCTCGCATCATCTGATTCACCCATCCACTCCACGTGTACCTATCCTTTCCATAGGTCAGAAACTCGAGAGGGTGCAACAATATTTGCCGAAAGGATTGGTGGAAAGGGCTCTAACCCAAAAGGGAAGAATAGAAGGTGAACGCAAACAAGTAACCGTTATGTTTTGCGACATGGAGGCCTATACCCCTCTGGTCGAAAGCGTGGGTCCCGAGGAAGCCTACAATATCATGGACGACATCTATAAGATCCTTATTCGCAGCGTCTATGATTTCGAAGGGACGGTTAACGAAATGACCGGCGATGGGATTATGGCCCTTTTCGGTGCTCCGCTGGCTCTCGAGGATGCTCCCCAGCGGGCCTTGTGGTCCGCCCTGTCGATTCACCACGAGATCGCCAAATTCAACGAAGCAAGGGAAGAGAGAGTACGACCCGTCAGGATGCGCATCGGCGTTCATTCCGGACCAGTCGTGGTGGGGACTTTGGGAAATGATTTCAAAGTCGAATTCAAGGCGGTGGGAGATACCGTGAATCTGGCCTCCAGGATGGAAGGTTTGGCCAGACCTGGAACGATCCTGGTTACCGAAGAGACTTTTAGGCTGACCAGGCATCTCTTTCGCTTCAAGAGCATCGGGAAAAGGACTCTCAAAGGGAAGAGAGAAACGATTTCTGTCTACAAGCTCGTCTCCGCCGAAAAAGGAGTGTATCGACCGCGCGTCGGTTCAGAGTTGAGTGTTTACGCTGAAATGGTCGGCAGGGCTCATGAACTGGATATGCTGCAACTTCAAGTAGCAAAGGTGACTACAGGCAAGGGGTCTATTGTCAGCATCATTGGAGAGGCCGGTATCGGCAAGTCACGACTCGTGAGAGAACTCAAAAGAAGCCAGGTGATGCAGAGGGTTGCCTTCTTTGAAGGGAGAGCGCTTTCTATCGGCACAAACCTCAGTTTCCATCCGATCATCGATATCCTGAAGCAATGGGCACAGATAGGACATGATGACACAGAGGCGGCAACCTTCTATAAGCTGGAGAAGGTCATAAAAAGTGTTTGTTCAAATGAGGCAGATGAGATCCTCCCATTTGTGGCAACCCTAATGAAGCTTCCCCTGTCACGCAGATACGCGGAAAGGATAAAGGGAATTGAAGGTGAAGAACTAGAAAAACTCATCTTCAAGAATGTTCGTGACCTGTTGATCAAGGCAACGGAATTCACTCCTCTCGTACTTTGTATCGATGACCTCCACTGGGCGGACAGGAGCTCAATTGACCTGCTAGAATCTCTGTTTCGGTTGACGGAGAGGCATTCGATTCTCTTCATCAACATTCTTCGTCCCGGTCATGAAGAAACCGGAGAGAGGTTAGCAAAGTATCTTCACGAAATGCTTTCAGCCCATTATTTCGAAATCGTACTCCATCCCCTGAACGAACCGTCGAGCCACGCCCTCCTCTCTGCCCTGTTGCGCACAGATGGACGTCATGCTGCCTCGTTAGAAAAGATCATACGGCGAGCCGGTGGCAATCCTTTCTTCTTGGAAGAGATCGTGCGCACTCTCATCGTAGAAGGGGCTGTAGTGCTGAGAGACCGCCGTTTCATCCCGACCGAGAAGATCCATACAGTGTCCATTCCCCATACAGTGAATGATGTGCTTATGGCCAGAATCGACCGACTTGACGGGACCACGCGTGAACTGGTCAAGATCGCCGCCGTAATCGGCAGAGATTTCTTCTATCGGATTCTGGCAGACGTTGCCGATTTCATGGCCGATATTGACCTCCGACTTTCCCAGCTTGAAGAGCTACAGTTGCTCCGGTCCCACAGAAGGATGGAAGAAGTCGAGTACCGATTCACACATGCCCTCGCTCAAGAGGCCGCCTACGAATCCATCTTACAGGAAAGACGAACAGAGATTCATTACAAAGTAGCACGTTCCATCGAACGGCTCTTCGCCCATCGGCTTGACGAATTTTACGGCATGCTTGCGTATCACTACAGCAAAGCCGAACAAGCGCATGAATCGGAGGAATATTTGATAAGGGCCGGTGAAGTGGCCTTGAAATCCTCAGCTTCAAATGAGGCGCTATACTACTATCACGAGGCATTGGAAGTTTTTTTGAAACTACACGGCTCTGCTGCAGATCCCGAAAAGCTGGCCATGATCGAGAAGAACATTGCTCTTGCTTTCTATAACAGAGCACAGTATGTGGAAGCGGTAGACTATTTTGGGAGAGTTCTCAATTATTACTGGAAGAAAACACCGAATTGCAGGCTCTCAAGAACACTTCAGTTTCTCTCCAGTCTAGCCGCATTTATCCTATCCCTCTACTTGCCCCGTTTTCATTTCAGAAAGCTACCCACGCAAAGAGACGGCGATGTTGTCGATTTCCTCCAGAAGAAATCCAAGGCTTTGGCGATAGTAGATCCGAAACGATTCCTCATTGAGACAGTATATGCCCTCAAGCGAATCATAAGATTCGATCTTACAAGACTCGATCTCGGGGTCGAGATTTTTGCTGGAGCGAGTGCGTTGTTCTCTTTTTCGGGCTTGTCTTTTCTTCTCAGCCGAAAGACTTTGGATGTGGTAAGAAGTAAATTCCCAGGCTCGAATGTTAGAATACTGATTCTCTATGAATGGTCGGAAGCCTTGCACAATTACTTGCATGGGAATTGGGCGGCGATTAGCAAGTACGATAATGAATTGATCAGTAAGAGTCTGAATCATGGGAAGATCTATGATGTATCACAATATCTATATTGGCATGGATTCCCGAAGATATATACCGGTTGCCTGGCTCAGGCCGAATCGATCGTGGAGAAGCTAAGCGATGTATATGAGGAATATAGTAATCATCTTGCCATCTCCTGCAAGTACGAATTGAATACGAGCCTATTGATCGAGTCTCGGAAGCTACCTGAAGCCTTACTCGAAATCGACGAAGGCATAGCCTTTGTGGAGAAGGTATTCCATGAGTATGGCCTGCTTGAAATGTATTCATGTCAAGCCCTGATACAAATTTTCATGAAAGATATGGAAAATGCTGAACTCTCCTTACGGCGTGCGAACAGGGTTAGACTAAGCCTCGAAGCGCCTGTTCCGATGCAATTGTCGACCTTCCACCGAACTCAATTGGAGTTTGATCTCTATCACCTGAATCACGCCATGAGGAATGGCAGCACTGCCAGAATATCCGCATGCCGCAGGCAGGCGGCGGAATCGAGCAAGATTCTCTTGAATCTATCCAGAAAATGCGCCCGCTACCGCGTCGACTGTTTTCGTCTCGTAGGTCGATATCATTGGTCTCTCAAAAAGGAGAAGAAGGCCCTCAAACTATGGCAGAAGGGATTGCAGGAAGGGGAACGCCTGGGAGCGCGCCTTCAGCTTTCTCGGATTTACTTTGAAGCGGGCAGGAGTTTGCTCGAAGCTGTAACGAATCAACGTCTATTTGGCAAGTATGACGGCACAGCGTGCCTGACGAGAGCCAGGAGCCTCTTTCAGGAGATGAACATGCAGCAAGACCTAGATGAGTTGGACCGGTTTTGCGATTCACGGGCAACGCTCTATTGAAAATCTTGGTTTCCAACATAGAGGGGTCCAGGGCAATGGCAGGGAACATAGAACAACTTTTCGAATGCTGTGCCTGGGTCGACTTCGGCCCCATCGATCTGGTAAGCGGTCAAAAGGAATTTCAAACGGACTTGAACCAGGTGATTCTTTCGCTCTGCAAGTCCCTGCCGAAGTCGACACAATCCGAGGCGTTGTTCTCTCTCATGCGATACATGAAGGTGCCTCCGGACGATCCGATCAATTTCGTCAATTACTTCTATGTGCCTGCGTGGTCCATCCTCTACTGGATGATACATGAAGCCCCTGAAGCCAATCCCCTCGAACCGGAAGACAGCCAGAAGGCCAAGAGCGCGCACACCCTGGCCATGTTCCTTCATCCCCTCGATGATCACCTCAACGACGGTCAACTGCCTGCCACACACCTCAACCTACTGCTGAGAAGCCAGGCCTGGAATCAGATGAACCGTGCTCTCGCAGACTTCTGTGAAAACGTTGATGGAGCGGATGAGATCGTCGCGGACCATATCGACACCTACTACTCCGGCATCACCGAAACCGAGGTGCCGGAATCGATTGATAGCTATTGCGACCTTTTCAGGAAGCAGATGTCAACTTGCCTGATCGTTCCCGAGCTCATGGCCAGAAAGATCACTTCGGATGAATCCTTTGTCCATGCGGTCGTCTCTGCATACGTCTCCTTCGGCATCGCCTGGAGGTTGCTCGATGACATTCTGGATATCAAAGATGACCTGACGCAGGGCAACCGCTCTGCCGTATACATCGATTTGCCCAAGCATTTGAGGGACTGCTGGGACAGAGAAGAGGAGCCAGGGCGAGTAGAATCCGAGTGCCGTAAAACGAGGCTTTTGAGCTACATTCTTGAAAACCATCTCATTCAGAGAATCAACAGAAGAATATGCAGAGAACTGGATTGGGCTCACTCGCTTGCGAAAGGTCATGGCCTGGCCGGGCTTGCGAACGAATTCGAATGTCTTCTCGTACCCCTCAAGCGAAGGGAGGATACTTCGTGAGCGGAGGAGTTCCCGCAGAGAAATGTCCGGGTGTGAGTGAAGAGAGGCTCAGCATCGAGGTCACCACCCAATGCAATTCCGACTGCCCGCACTGCTTCGTTCGTCCCGGGCTCTCCACCTTTCCCTGCCTCTCCATCGACGAGGTGAAGAGCATTCTTGCCGAAGGCTTCGATATCGGCTATCGCCATCTGCACCTTACAGGGGGTGAGCCCCTGCTTTGGCCGTCGCTGTTCGAAGCTTTGGACTTTGCCTTCACCGTCGGGTATGAATCGATCCTGTTGAATACCAACGGGATGCTTCTTGCGGAAAACGATACGTGCCGCAGGCTGTCTTCTTTCAACGGCCTGTCGATCACCGTCAGCCTCGAGGGAGACGAGGGTCTTCACGATGACTTGCGAGGGAAAGGCTCTTACGGACGGACCGTAAGGGGAATAGAGCAGGCGCTGGATGAGGAGATGGAAGTCATCATCTTTTCCGTTGCCAGAAAGAGCCTCCTTCCCTTCCTTCCCCGCTTCGTCGCTGAGGTCTACGATCGATTCAGCGGCGTCAAAGACGTGACCCTTATTCAGCTCTTCAGTAACTCCCGCGATCCTTTTCTCCTTTCGGAAGAACTCCTCGAGCCCGACGAGCTGCTTCACCTCGTCCGGGTGGTTGCCCTGTTGAACCTCTTCGGCTTTCTAACCTTTGTGAAGAACAACCCCTTGGTCACTGTGCTCTCCGAACTGCTCGAGATGCCGTGGATTCCTCCGGCCTCGCCGCTCTATCGTCAGGGGAGCATCATGGTAAGAGCGAACCGGGACATCTCTCTTTGCCATTCCACTCCCTACAGCTTCGGGAAGTACCAATCCGGATTGCTCGAAGACACCCTCGTCTCCAAGCCTTATCAAAAGGCGGTCGCTCCTGATTTCACAACATGCCCCTCCTGCAGCTATCTGGTCGAGTGCGTCCCGAGGGGCATGGTCCGTCCGTTGGAAGGGATGTGGGGAACACATCCGGAGAGGCTCTACTGCAAGGAAGTACTGAGGACCGTAATGGCGCAAATGGTGCCTGGCTGGAATTAGAGTGTTTGCTGTTAGTCAAACTGTCGCTTGAACGGGAAAGGAGGTCGTCATGGCAAAGAAGACAGATGTCGTAGATTTCATCACAATCATTTGCAGGGACAAGAAGAAGCTCAATAAACTCAAGAAGGTGGATTCCGCTGGCGATCTTGAAGCACTTTTCCAGCAAGAAAAGATAGAGAAGATTCCGGATCAACAAGAGCTTGAACGACTGGCATACGCTATAAGCCAATTCAAAGGCTACCTTACGGACATGGATCGCGACGATCTGATAAAATACTGAATCAACTCACCGACTCCTTCTTGACATGAAAGCCGCGTTGGTTACACCTTTCCTCAAGCACTTGCCTCTTCATCCCGGGGTGTTCCTAGGGGTAGGGGCGGCCGTCCTGGAACAAAGGCTGGACCTGGATATCATCGATCTCAACGCCGAAATCTATTACAGAAACAGACACCTCGTAGAGGCGTTTCAGACTCAGGCAGATGGAAAACAGGTGTTTTTTGACGATTTGGACCTTGATCCTCTTTATCATGAACTACTGAACAAGGTGGAAGATGAGTACCGAGAGGTTTCCTGGGACGCGTATCCATCTGTCTTCATTACCACTCCTTCCTGGTTCGTCACGGTCCCTACCGAGAACATCTTGCGACTGGTCCGCATCATCAAGGCAGAATCCCCAAGTAGCGCTCTGTTCTTCTTCGGAAACTCACTCGGGACCTGGACGGATGAAGACGAACTGAAACAGAATGGCGTCCAGATCGTCCATCTAAATGATCTCTTCCGGTCCGGAGCCGTCAATGAACCGGTCGACTATGATTCCCTACCCACCCCTGTCTACAGGAACCGGGACAAATACCTCTTCGACATGCTGCCTTTCAGGCTGAAGCATGGGTGCACATGGGGGAAATGCCGATTCTGTTCCTTGGCCAAGGGCTGGAATTCCGGGTACAGGGAGAGATCCTCAGAGAGGGTGTTCCAGGAGATACGCGTCCTGGACGAAACGTACGATCCCATCATGTTCGTGTGCAAGGACAATTCCGTAAACGGGAACAACTTGATGGAATTCTGCGGCATGATGAAGGGCTTGGAGAAGCCATGGGCGGCGTTGGCGAGGGCGGATCTGGGAGATGGCGAGATCAGGGCCCTGAGTCGGGCGAACTGCAGGCTGCTGTATTTTGGATTGGAGTCGGGAAATGATCGTGTGCTTCAAGAAATCAACAAGGGGATTCGGGTTGAACAGATCTCCGCCTTCATCAAGAACCTCCGTGGCAACGATATGATTCCTGCGCCTTCGCTGTTTGTCGGAACACCGGGTGAAAGGGAAGACGACTTCGAGCTGACCCTGCAGTTTCTTGCGCAGCACAGAGACTACCTGGATACTCTCAATGTCTATCCACTGGCGATGACGCCCGGCTCGGATTTCGCGAATGAAGGCCGAGTGCCGCATCCTGATGTCCTGCATGCAAGGCTTCTCAGGCTGATCGTGGCGTGCAGCCAGCTCGGCATAGGAGTCTACGTGGGAGAGCAGGGCGGGGAATACATCTTCGCAAAGCAGGTCTATCCGGGAAGGCCCGGCTACTAGAGACTGAAGTCGTGCACTTTACCTCGGAGGCTTGGTTTGAATTGCGACGCTCTGATCATCGGGGCCGGGCCGGCAGGCATCTCTACCTGGCTCCATCTGAATAAGCATGCCCCTCATATTGCTGACCGTACCGTCGTAATCGACAAGGCCGTATTTCCCCGCGACAAGGTATGTGCAGGGGGTGTCGGCGCCTGGAGTTCCGCCGTTCTGGAATATCTCGAAATCGAACTCGACATCCCGTCTCTGTTTGTTTCTGACATAGAGTTCCAATTCGGTGAGGAGTTGTATCAACTCGAGCAGGAGAATATTCTGCGTGTCGTGGATCGGGCGGCCTTCGATCACACTCTCGTGAAGTCAGCCGTGCGTCGGGGCATCGAGCTCCGTCAAGGCGAGTCTTTCGTAGATGCTGCACGCGTCCGGAACGGGTTGAGCGTAACGACCACCAAGAACGAATACTGTGTAAATGCTGTCATCGGTGCCGACGGGGCGCTCAGTCTCGTTCGCCGGAAGCTGATCCCTCCACAGGCCGCACACCTTGCGCCGACGATGCAGACCGTTGTGCCCACCCACCCGGAAAAGGACGAGGCGTTCAAGGAGAGGAAGGTCGTCCTCAATTGGACTCCTCTGCAGGAGGGCCTGCAGGGTTACGTATGGCATTTCCCCTGTCTGAGGAACGGAATCCCATCCGTCGCTCACGGTGCTGGTGATTTTCGCGTGTACGCTGACAAACCGCGGGCTGATCTGAAGGGGATTCTTGTGCGCGAACTCAGGTCCTGGAATGTACATCATGAATCCACATCCTGGGTGAGCCATCCTGTTCACTGGTGGTGCGCCGGCGACACCCTTTCCCAACCGAACGTACTTCTAGCCGGCGATGCCGCAGGTATCGAACCGGCATTCGGAGGGGGCATCCACATCGCTTTGACTTACGGCGACATCGCGGCCCATACAATCATAAATGCATTCCAGAACAACGATTTCTCATTTCGGGACTACGATCAACGGCTTGCGTCCCACTGGATGGGGAGATACCTGCGCGACTGTTCCTTTCGGGCGCTCGACATTTACGGCGACGCAGGCGAGCCTTTACGGGTGGTGCGTGAATTCTTCGGGGGCGAATACGATGGCTCCTTGATGATGTCGCTCCTGCTGGCAATCTCTTCCTGAACCTTTTGAAAGATCGCTTTCACACCTGAATGTTGTATCGAGCGATCTTGTTCAACAGGCCCTGGCGCGTCAGGCCGAGACTTCGTGCGGCCCCCGACTTGTTTCCCCGGGTCTCCTTGAGCGCCTCCCGGATCATGCGCTGCTCGATGCTCTCGGTCACCTCCTGCAGCGTCGCTCCGGTCATCCCGTCGATGGACACGGGCCTCTCGGACGGGGCCTTCAGCTTGGGGGACAGGTGTTCTTCCGTGATCTCCTTCTCCGTAATGGCCAGGGTCATGGCCCGTTCGACCTCGTTTTCCAGCTCACGGACGTTTCCGGGCCAGTCATAGCGGGAGAGCAGGTCGAGGGCCAGGGGCGAGAACCTGGGAGGATGCCCCTTGAATCGCTTTGACAGCTTCTTTCGGAAGTGCTCGACCAGGGGAAGAATGTCTTCCCTCCGCTGGCTCAGGGGAGGGATGACGATGGGGAAGACGTAGACCCTGTAGAAGAGATCCTCACGGAAGTTGCCCTTCCGAACTTCTTCCTCCAGGTCGCGATTCGTGGCTGCAACTAGGCGGACATCGACCTCCCTGGGCTGGCTGCCGCCCACGGGCCGGAACTGCCCTTCCTGAAGAACCCGGAGCAGCTTCACCTGCATGGCCGGAGACATCTCGCCGATTTCGTCCAGAAAGACCGTTCCTCCGTCGGCCGCTTCCAGAAGGCCCTTCTTCTCGGAAACCGCCCCGGTGAAGGCGCCCTTCACATGCCCGAACAGCTCGCTCTCGAGCAGGCTTTCCGTGAGGGCGCCGCAATTCTCCGCGACGAAGGGCATGTCCTTCCGAGGGCCGTTGTAGTGAATGACCTTTGCGATCAACTCCTTGCCCGTTCCCGTGTCTCCCAGGATCATCACCGTGGTGTCCGTCTCGATCACCTTCTCGAGGAGCCCGAAGAGCTTCCGCATGGCCGGGCTCGAGCCGACCACGCCCTGCAGGTTGAATCGCGACTGCACCTCGGACTTGAGACGAAGGTTCTCCTGCTCGAGGGTCGTGGCGTACTGCTTCAGGTCGCCGTAGAGCTGGGCGTTCTCGATGGCGATGGCGATCGTTCCGGACAGGTTCTCCAGAAGCTTTGCGTCCCGCTCGGTGAACTCCCCGTTCAGCTTGTTCAGGACGTACAGGATCCCGATGAGGCCTTTCCGCGTCAGCAGGGGCAGGCAGATCATGGACCGGGTCTCGAAGTTCTGCTGGATGTCGATGCCCTTGAAGAACCGATCATCCTTGGTCACATCCGGGATGATCGCCGGCTTCCTCTCCCGCAGAACCCAGCCGGCCACTCCAAGATGGTCGGGAAATCGCATCTTCTTCTTCCGGTCGTGATCGCCGTTCTTGTCCTCCTCCACGGTCCGTATGAAATAGAATTCGCCCCGCTCCGGGTCGTGCAGGGCCAGGGAGGCCCCTTCCACCCGGAAGACCGTCTCGATCCCGAGAAGGATGTTCTGGAGCATGTCGTCCAGGTCCCGGATCACGTGGATCGAGTTGGAGACCTCGTAGAAGAGCGTGAGGTCCTCTTCGGTCAGCTGCACTTCTGCATGGTCTCGTTCCATAAGGGGTCTCCACTGCTGGAAGAAGGGTGAAACGGGCATAGGAACAACACCATTACCGCGCAGGCACCGGACACTTGTCAAGATTATTTATAGCGACACTTGTTTATGTATAGGTTTTTGACGTCCCGTTTTGCATCCATCGTAAGCGAACCCTGCGGTTTGTCGAGAAACGGGCAAGGGGCGAAGATCAAGCCTCTTTCTTCAGCAACATCCGTACCAAGCGGGAATCCCATAACAACTGTCTAGACCGAAGTTCCCTTGTAGTTTGAAGGCTAACTGACTGAACTTACGGTGACA
>CAYZMM010000031.1:0-69495 GCA_964479535.1 uncultured Thermodesulfobacteriota bacterium | reverse complement strand
GTGTGAACTGCCTGGCTGCGGCCGGCTGAATCGAAACACCAACCAGGAAGACCAGCATCAGGACGGGGACAGTATTCAGTGATCTCATGTTCTCCTCACACGTTCGCGAGAGATGTGGTCAGAGGCGCAGAAGTCTGCTCAAGTCGTCTCCTTCGTATAGACGGAGCTCCTTTTCCATACATCTCTTCAAGAAAGGAAGAGGGTCTATGCAGGCCTCCGCGGACATCGCACCCTTGGCAGTGATCTGCCCTTCGGCGAGCATCCGGACCGCCGTACAGCACGGGATAACCGTCCATGGTGCCATGTGGCCCCAGGATCCGTATGTTCGCCTCACGGGCTCTTCACCTCTACTTCCGGTCACATCGACCCTTAGGGCCGAACCCAGATTCGGAGATTTGCGCATCCTCTGCGAAAGGGGAAGCATAGAATAGGCGAGGTTTGTGATTGCCGTTCTCTTCCTTTCCGAATTCGTCAGGCCGAGACGAACAAGGAGCTTGACAAGGACCACCAGCAGCGGATCCGACAACCCCCCTTTCACCGATACGGTCTTTGCGGCCATGTACCTGGGTATGGTAACTGCGGCATGGTGGCCGGTGTAGAAGACCTTCTGCACCCCCATGGGTTCCGGAAAGCGGATCGTTTCGACCCCGGATCCGGCCTTCCTCTCCGTTCTTCTTCCCTCCATGAAGCAGGGAGTCATCCCGGTCAACGTGTGCAGGACATGATGCACTCCCGCCTTGCCGGCGCCATCCGTGGGCGAGACGGCCCAGTAAATCGCGATTTCGTCTACTTCATCCATTTGCCCTGTCGCCAGTCTTGCGAACAGGTTGGCCATTCCCGGCGTCGCCCCCACCCCTGAAATGGCCGTTACTCCCATTTCTTTGGCGGCCTGGTCTTGGGCTAGGAAGCCCTCGACCACGTCTGCATCGTCGCCTATGCTGATGTAGTGGGTGCCCGCCTCAACGGCGGCTCTTGCCATCTTGACCTCGTACTTGTAGAAGGGCCCCACCATGCCGAGGGCAACGTCCCAGTCCCGGAGGCATCGGACGATGTCCGCGTGGTCGTCGATATTCACCCTCTGCGCTCCGCATTTGGGTCCCATTTGCTCTGCAAAATCTTCTGCTTTTTCGAAATTACGGGCGACCACGAGGACTTGTTCGACCCATTTCTCCGAGGCAAGTTCCCTGACGGCCCATCGGCCCATCGAGCCGGTACCACCCAAGACGGCTATCTTCATCCTTTTGATCTTCCTCCATCCTTCAGCCCCTACAATGGGTTGCCCCCCGTCTGGAGCATCGACATAAGTGTGGTCACGGAAACCATGATGTCCCGGATTTCGAGTTCGAGCGTTTCCTCGATACCGAGACACAGCCCTTGGTTGAGAGCCCTCTTGGACAATGCGATGGCCAAGCTCGAGTTCCGCATGAACGTGTTGCCCATGTCGACCGCAGTCTGCTGTAGGTCTTCGTGCCGAACGGTTTTGTCGACAAGACCCCAGTCTTCTGCTGTTCGTGCATCGATCTTCTCACAGCTGAAGACCATCTGTTTGGCTTTTCCCAAACCTATGAGATGGGGCAGCAGTTTTGTCCCTCCATTGGTCACCGTGAACCCGATGCCCGTCTCAGGAAAACCGAGCTTCGTGCTCTCGGCAGCGATGCGGACATCGCAATTCATCGCCCATTCGAGACCCGCTCCCACGGCGTATCCATGCATGGCGGCGATGACCGGTTGCGGCATTCGCATGATTACACGTGACGTGTCCTGGAGCATTTCGACGAATTGCAGTCCTTTCTCCCATGCTTGAGGATGGCCTTCGTCCAGGTCGTCGCCGGCGCAAAACGCCCTTCCTTCACCCTGGAGGATCACGACCTTCACTTCGTCGTCCACCTCCACGGTCCGCAATAGATGCAGAAACTCGGAGAGCAATTGTCGGTTGATCGCATTCAGCACCTTCGGTCTGTTGAACCGAATGAAGCCGATACCGTTTGCCTTTTCATACAGAACGGTTTCCTGTTCCATGGCTCCTCCGTAAAGAACCGTGCGGGTTGCATGCTGGACGGGATCCTGGGCTATGGGACTCCCCGGAGGAAGTCCGGCTTGAGGAACACGGGATCACTCCAGTCGTAGAAACCCTTTCCCGTTTTCATGCCGAGGTCCCCCCTGTCCAGCATTTCTTTCAGTGCGCCAGGGGGTCTGTCGCGTATGTCTCCGGTCTCGTTGTAATAGGCCATCTCGATGTCGTAGACGACATCGAGCCCGACTACGTCCATCATCCCGAAGGGCCCGACCGACACCTCGAATTGCAGCATCCAGGCTCGATCGATCTCTTGGAAGTCGCCATAGCCTTCGGCCCAAAGCATGAGCGCCTCCCGCTTGACCATCCTCCATAAGCGGTTTCCCAGATATCCCATGATCGGCTTCTTCACGGTTACCGGAGTGCAGCCGATGCTTTCCACCCACGAACGCAGCGTCTCGATGGTCTTCATGGTCGTACGTGTGCCCGGCATGATGTCGACGAGGGGTCGGTCCAGCATGGGCGAGTCGAAATGCACGTTGAGAAGCTTGTCCATTCGTTCCTCGGCTACGGAAGTTTCGAACTTGGTGACCGGAATGGAGGAGCTGTTCGAGGCGAGTAAGGCGCTCGAGGGGGCGCACGCATCGATCTGGGAGAAGACCTTTTCTTTCAGCTCCAGGCTCTCGGGGACGGCTTCGATCACTAAGTCTGACTCAGCTACCGCAGCGGCCAGAGTATCGTGAAGTTCGACTCGTTCTCCCGCACGGGTGAAACGCTCTTTCAACGCCGCGTTGTCGAGTAGGAGCATCAGATCGAGCAGCTTGCTGCCCGATTTCTCGGTAGCCTGGGGGTCCGAATCGAAGGCCTTCACGGCGAACCCTGCCGAAGAAGCGGTCCTCGCAATCTGCTGGCCCATGAATCCCATCCCTATGACGGAAACGGTTCGTACCTTATGGTCCATGCTCTTCCCCGTTGGTGTTGCAGGTCAAAAATCGGCCGGAACGAATCCTGCGAAACAGCCTTTCTACTTTACGGGACGAAGGCCGAGGAGTTCGCGTGTCTCGTCAGGGGTTGCGACGGGTCGGTCGAGGATTCTCGTCAGCGCCTCCACCCACTTGGCCTGTTCCCAGCTACCCCGAGCAAGCTCGCCTCCCGGGACCCTGGTGTTGTCTTCGAGGCCTATTCGGACATTGCCGCCGGTCAGGCCGGACATCACAGCAGCGGGCACCTGATTGGGGCCGACACCGCAGACGCCGAAAGTCGCCGCCGGTGGCAGCAGGCCGATCATGCTCATGTGAAGCGCTGGATCGAATGCCATTCCCCCGAATGCACCGTAGACGAACTGGAAGTGTAAGGGTTCGGCGAAGAGGTCTGCCTGTTTTCTGAGAAGCAGTGCGTTGAAGATACCGGCTGAGCCGTAGACTTCGAGTTCCGGCTTTACTCCGTTTTCCTTCATCTTTCTTGCGAAGTCGGCGACCATACCGAGAGGGTTTTCGAACGTGTACTCGAAAAGGATCTGTCCGCTTCGATGGTCGGCCAGACCGTCGTTCATCGTGGCGGTGTTCAGGCTCGCCATTTCAGGTTTCAACTCCAGGACGGGAGCGATTCTCTGCTCGGGTGTAAGGTCGACCGTGATGGCTGTGCTCAGGTTGATGATTATTTGTGGACAACGCTGTCGAATTGCATCCACCGTCTCCTTGATAACGGCGAGGTCCGCGGTCGCGAATCCTGTCTCCGGGTCCTTGGCATGGAGATGGACGATGGAGACCCCGTGTTCCATGCATCTCTCCGATTCGGCGGCAAATTCCTCCGGGAGGTAGGGAACGTTCGGGTTGTTGTTCTTGAAGGTGGCCCCTCCCGAGAGTGCTGCGGTAATGATCAAAGGCTGTTTGTTCGGCATGTACCCCTCCCTGGACAAGAATTGCTGGAAGCCCTCAGGATGTCGGCACCCTTCTCGCCCTCCCCGCACCAAGTGGCCCCGAATTGGGAACGGCCCACCTGCCTGGAGAAAGCATCCGTTGAGAAAGGGTCGCTCAAACATGCACGTGAGGCGATCTGTCTCCCTTGTATAGGGGTAAACCAAGGGGACCGTAAACCGTCGAAAGGGGTATCAGGGGGGTTTATTCTCGGATATTCTCCACAGATGGGGGTCTGCGAAGACGTTCGCCCTGGGGAATGCTTGGCACGTCCGGTGTTACGGCGGTCTCTTCTTGAACTTCACAGTAGGGAGAGGCTGCGGGCTTTCGCAACGGCCTGGGTGCGCTTGGCTACAGACAGCTTTCCGTAAATGTTGTAGATGTGTTTCTTGACGGTTCCGACGGCGAGAGACAATTCCTCGGCAATTTCCCGATTCGAGAGTCCCGCAGCCAGAAGCCTGAGGACTTGGAGTTCTCTGACGCTGATGGGTTCCACGAGGGAGCCTTGGCCGGGGTCCTCCGAACGATTCGGGTGCCTTTCCTTTCCCTCCTTCCGGATGCGCTCCCATAGTCTTGCTGCGTAGTCCTGATGAAGGCCCCTCGCGATAGCGGTCCGCAAGAGCTGCGCCATCGGTGCGCCTTCATCCACGAAGAGCCGCACGAAGCCCACCGGCTCGGAGTGGGAAAGGGCACCGGCGATCTCCTGAAGGGCTCCCTCCGGTTCGCCTCGGGCTTGTCGTGCCAGCGCCATGAGGATCTTGGTCTCCACGATCCTTGTCAGCAGATCACACTCTTCGGCCTCTTTGAGCTTCAGGTCCAGAAAAGAGAGGATGTGCCCCAGGTCAAGTTGGCCCTGCGCTCCCGGGGAGAACCGGCGTTGAGCGATGAACAGGCGAACCAGTGCGAAATCAAGGGCGCTTCGCCGTTGGGAGATGTGGTCGATGCCGGGAATGTGGTTTGAACTGCGAAGGTCGAGGCGATGTTTCTGTGCAAGGAGTGCCGCTGCGGAAAGGGAGTCACGGCTGAGGTGGGCCGGCTCTGTCAGCAATCGGATGCGCAGGGCGGCCCCAAAGGCCTCCGGCTCGGTGCCGAGCGATTCCATTTCCTCGATCAGGCCGACGACATCTGAGAACGGCCATCCTTGTGCCGTTGCGAGACGTACCCGTGCCGCATAACCGTTCAGGAGAGCGTCGAGATCTCGCATGATCTTGAGCAGTTCCACACCTCGCTTCAAAAGGCGGTCTGCCTCGGACTGCTCATCCCTTTCCACCAGAATGGTCCCCAGGCAGACGTGAAGGGCCCCGATAACGGGCAGAGGTTGACCCGAAGCGCCTTGATTCGAATCATAGGTTCCGAGGGCGTCCTTGCAGATCTCGATCGACGAGTCGAGACGGCCCTGAAGGCGGGCAATCTGGGCCAGAAGGTAGGCGGAATAGACCGCGCTGAGCGGCAGGTCGCAGCGTTCGCCTATGCGCCTGGTTTCCTCGAGTGCAGAGGATGCGGCGTCTATGTCTCCCAGGGCCCGGTAGGCCATTGCCAGGTTCATTAACAGGAGTCCTCGTGAGATGTGATCCTCCCCTCGGACGTTCTCCAGTGCCCTGCTGGAAAGCTCGATGATACTCTCCGGAGGGGCTCCGCGATCCCGGGCCAAATGGGCCCTCATGCTGGCTATGTAACCGATGACTTGGTCGCAGCAGGATCGATCGATCTCCCCGTAGTGGGCTCCCTCCTCCTTCAATCGGGCGAGGACGACTCTTTCCGCGTCCCCGAGCCTTTGTTCCACCACGTGCGAGGGGCCTGCAGAGGGATCCATCAAGGCCACATAGGCTTGGGCAACGCATATCATAGGCCGTGTACGAATCATCGCTTCCGGCAACCTGTCGAGCCAGTTGAGAACCGTCGTGGTTTCCCCTCTGTGAAAGGTGGGCATACAATGTCTCTCGATCAGAGTGGCGGCTCTTTCGAAGTCTTCACCCATGAAGGCATGATGAATGGCGTCGCTCATGTACCCACTGTCCTCATACCACCGACTCGCACGGATATGGAGTTCGGGAATGAGCCGGGGGCGGATTCTTCGCAACCGGTTCTGCAGGGCCTCTTGAAAGAGCCTGTGATAGCGGTACCAATTGCGTTCGGTATCCAGGGGAAAAACGAACAGATTGGCGGCATAGAGGGTTTCCAACATCGCGGGGCTCTCATCCCATCCTGTAATGTATGCACAGAGGGAGCCGCTCATTCGATCGAGAATCGAACTGTTCAGCAGGAAGGATTGGACTTCCTTGGGCTGCTGCTGCAATACCTCTTCCACCAGATATCTCAGGATATACTCTTGTGTTCCGTCAAAGGATTCGATGAACTCGGATGGATCGCTCCTCCCCTTCAGCGATATGGCTGCCAGTTGCAGGCCCGCAATCCACCCTTCCGTGCGCTCATCCAGTGTTGCCAACTGTTCGGAAGAAAGGTCCAGTCCCATTTCTATCTTGAGGAAGTCTTCCGTCTCCGATGGTGAGAAGCGAAAATCGGAGGAGCGAAGTTCGTGCAGTTCTCCCCGGACACGCAAACGACTCAGGGGCAGATCGGGGCCGATGCGCGTCGATAGAATCAGATGAATCCGTTGGGGAAGGTGCTCGAGCAGGAAAGCGAAGGCGTCGTGGATCTCCTTGTTCGTAATGAGGTGGTAGTCGTCAATGACGAGAAGGCACTCCTCTTGCCACGACGAGATATCGTTTATCAAGACCGTAAGAACGGTCTCAATGGGAGGTTGGGCCGAGGACCGGAGCATGCGAAGCGAGGCTTGTCCAGTACCCCCAACGCGCGAGCGAAGGGCGGAGATGAAATAGGTCCAGAAGTGCGTGGGATCGTTGTCGCTCGGGTCGAGGGAAAACCAGGCGATCGGATGGTTACAGCCTGCGGCCCACTGGCTGAGCGCTGTGGTCTTGCCGTATCCCGCGGGCGCGCAGATGACCGTCAGCTTGTGCCCCGAGCATTCCTTGAGGCGCTCGATCAGCCTTGGCCGCGACAACAGTTTCGCTCGGGTTGGGGGGATGTCGAGTTTCGTCTTCAGGAGCGGCATGGACATGCTGTTTGGCCTAATAACACACCAGGTCCCTTCGCAAAGCACGAAGAATGGTGCAGCTTCCAACAAAATTGACAATATAGCACCGGTCCCTCCTGAGCACAAGGTCGCGAGGCTGCTCCGCGACTTGTCTCGAAGCACCTGCCGTGAGATGCTCTCCATACGGGGATTCTCGTTCGAACGATGGGGGAGGCACGGTGTTCACGGCAGAGCTTGGATTCATTGGATGATCGTCGTATCATGAGGGTCCAGCCGGACGAAGCGTCGAAACCGAAGGAGGAGAGACCATGGCAGAATCGATTACCGGAAAGCAGAGGATGCAGGCCGCCTTGAAGGGCGAGAAGCTGGATCGACATCCCGTCATGCTCCTGTTGGGAGGGCATTTTGCGGAGAGGGCCGGGTTCACGCTGGAGCAGTTCCTCACCCAGCCGGACGCAGCCCTCGAAACGGTCCGGCTCACGTGCGAGGAGCTCGACTCGGACGCCCTGTTCGTCCCCCTGAACCCCCTGATGCCCGATGCGCAGGAGGCCTTCCGGAAGCTGATGGGAAAAACGCCCAGCATCAAGAAGGAGAACCTGAAGGAGAAACTGCCCAAGTGGACGGTGCGTTCGCCCCGGGACGATCAGCTCTTCAGCGGCCATCTCGATATGTGCGAGAAGTGCGCCGAGGCCTTCCCCCAGTACGAGGTCTGCACCATGATCGGCGGTCCGTGGAGCTTCGGTCTGGAGCTGAGGGGCATCGAAGAGGCGATGGAGGACATGTACGATGACAAGCCCTTCCTGCACGACCTGATGGCCTACACGACGGAGACGGTGATCTACCGTTGTCTGGCCGCGGTGGAGCTGGGCGTCCACCCGGTCATCGGAGACCCCTCCGCGGGCATGAGCCTCATCTCGCCGGCCATCTACCGGGAGCATGTGCTCCCCTATCACCAGAAGATCGTTGACGCCGTCCAGGAAAAGGGGGGTGCCGTCTCGTTTCATATCTGCGGTTTCATCGACCCGATCTTCGAGGATCTGTTGGGTCTCGGGATCGACGGAATGAGCATCGACGCCCCCTCTTCACTCGAGAAGCTCTTCGAGGTCGGGCGGGGGAAGACCACGATCATGGGCAACGTGGATCCCATGCTGTTCGTTCAGGGAACCCCGGACCAGCTCGAAAAGGAAGCGAAGAAGTGTCTGGACATCTCCCAGGGTGAGGCCCGGTACGTCGTCGGCCCGGGATGTCAGATTCCTCTCGGGGCCAAAATCGAGAACATCAAGTCCTTCACACAGGCGTGTCACGAGCACGGCGCCTTCTGAGGAGTTTCAAGAATGGCAACGGCCAAGGTTCTGGAAGAGTATGCGGCAAAACTCGGCTTTCCCGGGTCGGAAACGCTGGATCGGATCTTCTCGATCCTCTATGACGGGGAAGACGACCTCACCGTCCTCGAGGCCCTGCCCGGGACCGTGGCGGAAATCGCGGGCAAGACCGGCCTTTCCGAGGAGCGCGTCCGTGAGGTTGCCGATCGGTTGATGCGGCGGGGCGCGCTTGCCCATCCGATGAACAGGCCGGACGTTTGCCGGCTCTTTCCGGCCATGATCGAGCTGCGGGACGCGACGGTCCTGTGGCCCGACGCGCCCCAGGAGCTCTTCGAGCTGTGGGAAGAGCTCGTTCTGAAGGAGATGCCGAACCTGGTGCCCATGCTGGAGAAACTCGAGGTGCCGCCCATGATCCGGGTCGTTCCGATCGAGCGTTCGGTGGAGTCCACCAACACGGTGCTCGATGCCGACTCGGCAAGGAAGATCTTCGAGGAGGCGGAGGTGATCACGGCCCTTCCCTGCGCCTGCAGGCTCCAGGCCCGGAAGAACGACCGGAGTCCGGACTGCCCCGCACCCGACTCCTCGGTCTGCATGCAGACCAACGGTTTCGCCGAGGTCGTGCTTTCACGCGGCCTGGGCGAGAGGCTCTCGAACGAAGAGGCCCTGAGGCGGATCGCCGAGGCGGAGGAGGCGGGTCTCGTCCACATGGTGCGGAACAATGTCCAGAAGGACATGTTCATGTGCAACTGCTGTTCCTGCTGCTGCACAGGCCTCTTCCTGGTCAACCAGACCGGGTACGCGGATGCGCTGGCGCCTTCGCGCTTCCGGGTGAAGCTGGACGGGGACGCCTGCACCGGTTGCGGCACCTGTGAGGAACGGTGCCAGTTTCACGCCATCACCGTGGACGAGGTGGCCGTTGTGGACCTGGACAGATGCTACGGCTGCGGCAACTGCGTGATCACCTGTCCGGACGACGCGCTCAGCCTGGAGGAGGTCCGGCCTATCGAGCACATCCGGATCAAATAGAAGAGGGCGTCGATAAACGGCCATCTGCGGCGTTGCACTCATCCTTCGTCACTCGGTGGACTTCAGTCCTACCTCGTTCCTCAGGATTTCGTGCGCCTTGCATCTGGCCATTTCTCGACGCCCTCTTATCATAGGTGTTTCGGACAGGTCGCGGTGAGCTCCTCATATGCGGATATTGCGAGGTCCTCGTTAGGGGGCCGAAGCAATCTACCGGTTCAAGGTGCTACGGCAGCGCAGGAGGTTGCTTCGGTCGCTTTGCCCCCTCGCAATCATCCGCACTTGCGGATGCTGCGAGGCCCCGTTTCGGCCCCCGGGCACATCGACCTGCCGGGTGCACGCTCCCGTTACCGCTTGTACGCGGTGATGCGCGTCAGGGAGCCGGGGACGAAGGGGTGCACCTCGGCGTCCACGAAGCCGGCCTTTTCCAGATAGCCGATGACCTCCTCTTCCGAGTGGGCCCGACCCTCGCTTCCGAAGAGCGCTTCGTGCAGGCCCCACAGGGCCGGTCCGACGGGACCGCGCTTGTCGTTCTCCAGGGTCTCCCCGCAGACGTGGTACTCTCCTCCCGGTGCCATCGCCTCGTAGGCCTTCTTCAGAACCCTTCCGAGGACCTCCTCGTTGTATTGCGGCAGGTTGCTCGCCATGATCATCACGTCCGCCCCGGGCGGCAGATCGTCGCTCGTGAAGTCCCCCGGCAGGGTGGAGATCTTGTCCTCCATCCCCCACTGGGAGATGAATCCCCGGGCGATCCTGCAGACGGGCGCGAAGTCCATCACGGTGGCACGCAGGTGCGGGTACTTCTGAACGGCGGCGATGCAGTAAGCGCCCGAGCCTCCCCCCAGATCGAGGATGCGGGACCGTTGGCTCATGTCCACGTCGCGGGCGAAGAGCATGCCCGCGCCCAGGCCCACCGTGTAGGTGGCGTCGTGGTAGATGCGGGCCATGTCGTCGTCCAGGGTCTCGTAGAGGCCGAGGACCTTGGGGGGCTCCTTCGACCGCATGATGTCGGCCAGGTCTTTCCAACGCTCGAAATCCCACCCGTTGAACTGGATCCACGGTCCGATGTAGGTCATCTTCTCCTTCACGAGGAAACGCTCCACGTCCGGCGCGTTCCGGAACCGGTCGCCCTCCTTTTCGAGCAGCTCGAGGGCCGTGCAGGCCACCACCAGCCGCTCCACGTTCAGGGGGCGGATGCCGAGGGCGTCCGCCATCTCCGCGATGCTCGCGGCGCCTTGCGAGATACACGTGAACAGATCCAGCTCGATGGCGGCCCGGAGAGCCGCCGCCTGCTTGTGCCCGTAGCTCAAATTCTGAAGCCGTACCGTGTCAACCCGTTTCTTCTCCGTCATGAGCTCTGTCTCCTGTTATAGCCCCATGGACTGGGCGACCCTCTCTCGATGCAAGCTCGCATCGCCGAAGGCCAGCTCCGCCGCCTTGGCCCGCCGATAGTAGAGCTGCAGGTCGTGCTCCTCCATGAAGGCGACGCCCCCCAGCACCTGGTGGCTCAGGCCCACGAGGCTGCGGTGGGAGTCGCTCACCCAGGCCTTGCACATGGAGGCCTCCTCCTCGAAGGGGAGCCCTTCGGCGATCTTCCACGCCGCGTGGCAGGTCATGAAATGAATCGTGTCCGCATAGGTGAGCATGTCGGCGCAGTGAAACTGGACGGCCTGAAAGGTTCCGATGAGCTTGCCGAACTGGACCCGCTCCTTCACGTAGTCCACGGCGAACTTCAGGGCCATTTGTGACGCACCGTCCATCTGGGCGGCCTTGCCCACGGCCGCCTTCAGGAGGGTGTTTTTCAGCACGGGCCAGGCGCCGCCCGCCGCGCCGAGCAGGTTCTCCTCCGGGACCTTCACGTCTTCGAAGGCGACCTCACACAGCTTGTCCCCGCCGAAGGAGTCGAGAAGCGTGATGCCGACCCCGCTCGCCTTGGCGTCCACCTCGAAAAGGCTGACCTCCTCGGGGCCGTCGCCCGTCCTTGCCGCCACGAGGATCGTGTCCGCCACGTGGGCGTCCGGCACGAAGAGCTTGGTGCCGGAAAGGGAGAATCCGCCGCCCTCGGGCTTCGCCCGGAACTGGATGCCCGCAGGTCCCCAGGAGCCGCTCTCCTCCAGCCACGCCAGGGTCAGGATCCGGTTTCCGACGGCCAGTTCGGACAGGATCCTCTTCTTCTGTTCATCGCTGCCCGCCTCGAGCACGGCGAGTCCCCCCAGGACAACCGTGGAGAAGAACGGGCCCGGCGCGCAGAAATACCCCATCTCCGTCAGGAGAACGGCCAGGTCGAAGAAGGTCATGCCCGAGCCCCCGACCTCCTCCGGGAAGGGGAGTCCCATCCACCCGAGTTCGGCCATCTTGTTCCAGAACTCCGGTGTGTAGCCCTTTTCGTCCTCTTCCATCTTTCGCACGAAATCGCTGGAACACGACTCGGCAAGGAACCGGTTGGCCGAGTCCTTGATCATTCTCTGCTCTTCGTTCAGCTCGTAATTCATGGTTCTTCTCCCCCCTTACTTCCTCGGCAGCTCGAGGCCCCGAAGGGCGATGATGCCTCTCTGGACTTCCGACGTTCCGGCGTAGATCGTCTCGACAACGCACGTCCGGTAGAATCGCTCCGCCTTTCCCGCAAGCACCGCCCACTTGGAGTCTTTTGTCAGCTGGCCGAACATGCCCAGCACCTCCATGGCCGTGTTGGCGATCCTCTGGGCCGTCTCGGTGGCGAAGAGCTTCTGCATGGACGCCTGGTAGTTCGGCACCTGACCGCTGTCCAGCATGTGCGCCAGGCGGTAGTACAGATGACGGTTCGCAGCGCACTCGATCTTCAGCTGCGCAAGCTTCTGGCGGACGATCGGATTCCTGGCGAGGGGTTCGCCGTCCACGATCTTGGTTCGTGCGTACTCGGCCACCTCGTCCACGAGACTTCCGTAGGTCGCCAGCGGGAACATCCGCTCATAGTCCAGGGCGTGCATCACGTAGAAGAACCCGGCGTTCAACTCGCCCACCAGGTTCTCCTTCGGGACCATGACGTCTTCGTAGAAGACCTCGTTCGTCTGCCACCCGGCCATGGTGACCATGGGCCGGATGTCGATGCCGGGGCTCTTCAAATCCACGATCATTAGGGACATGCCGCGGTACTTCTTCGCGTCCGGGTCCGTAATCGTCCCGAGCCAGTGGTAATCCGCCACGTGCGCGTGGGTGTTGAAGGTCTTCTGGCCGTTCAGCAGGAAGTAGTCGCCCTTGTCCACGGCGCGGATCGCCAGTGCGGCGAGATCGGAGCCCGCCTGAGGTTCGGTGTACCCGAGACAGAACTCGACCTCCCCCCTTGCGATCGGCAGGAGCCACTTGTCTTTCATCTCCTGGCTTCCGAAGTGCATGATCGTGGGGCCCGCCATGTGGGCGGCCACGAAGACCAGGGGCGTCCCCACGTACGCCATCTCCTCCCGTATGGCAAAGGCCACGGCAGCCGAAGTGCCGAGACCTCCGTACTCCACGGGCCAGTTCGGCGTCAGCCAGCCGTGGGAGGCGAACTTCTGGATGAACTTCCTCCCCTCCTTGCCTCCGTAGATGTGCCCCAGTTGTTCGCACTCTTCGAACAGGGCCGGCGTGGTCTCGGTCTTGAGGAAGGAACGCACCTCCTGGATGAGTTCCTGTTCCTCGGGTGAAAAACTGAAGTCCATGGTCGGCATCCTCCATGTGGTGAGCAGATGAGCGGCGCGGGCAGATGCAACAGAGCCCCCCTCCAAGGCGTGACGGATTGCGGTCGCCCATCTTACCGAATCCCGGTGCCGATTTCCAGCGAAACAAAGACTGCCGCGATGTGCGAGGGCAGGGAGGGGTCGGGCTGAACGAAAGGTGCTCAGTAAGGCCAAAGGGGGTACTGCCAGACGATTTGCTGCGTGGGGGTATCCACTTCCAATACCGCACCCCCGTCTATGCCCGGGAGGGAAACCAGCACGTTGCCGTTGTCCAGCAGGTCCGCTTCGTAGGGCAGTGTCTGCGTCGTGAGGATGTTTGTCGAATATTCCCAGAGGGTTTCGCCCTCCCGGGTCACCTCCAGCACGCGTCCGTTGGAGGAATCCGTGATCAGGACGTTGCCGTTGTCGAGCACGTCCGCATCGCGGGGCCAGTCCAGGGTTCTGGGATAGAACTTCCATGCGAGGGCATGGTCCGGATCCATTTCGAGAATGCGGTGGTTCAACGAGTCGGCGACCACGGTGTTCCCGTCGGGCAAGCGGTCCGCGTTGTGCGGGCCGTTGAGGTGGGCATCGTCCGAACCCGGCGCCCCGGCGATCCCGAACTCCCATTCGATTTCCCCGCTGTGGCGATCCACCTCGATGATCCTGTGCCGGTCCCGTTCCGTAATCAGGATGTTCCCGTTCGAGAGGAAATTCGCATCGTTCGGATAGATGAGCAGGCCGTCCATGTCGATACGTGAGTTCCAGACGACCTGAAAGTCGGGGTCGGGCGTGTAGATGCCGTTCCTCGCCTCCACGATGAGGACGCGGTAGTTGTTCGTGTCGGCGATGACCATTTCGTCATCGAGCAGTTCGGCGTGATGTGCGTTGGACAGGCCTCCCGCCTCGAGGGCGTCGTATTTCCAGAGGAGCGTGCCGACATCGTGGTCGAAGAGCAGAATTTCCGAGCTTTCATCCCACGAGAAGTGCCTGTAGCCGTTCGTGATGAGCGTGTAGGTCGAACCGTCCGCTTCGAATCGGGCTACGCCGAGAGGATTGCAGGCGTCTTCGGTGACGGAACAGCCTGTCACGAGCAGCGTCACGGCCGAGACGGAAAGGATCAGCAAGAGGGGGGGAGGTGCTTTGTGACGATCCAGGGGTTGCCTCCTTTTCCATTCAAAAGACACAAAGTGGAATTTCTGAATGTCAAATCTATATTATAAAATTTTGATGGACGGGTCAAGAGTAGCCCCTTCACGCTCCTCACGTCAAACGAATTCCGTGGGTATTCCGTACGGTAGGCCTCGGACGAATGCAGGCTCTCAAGATCGTCGGTATTTGGGGGGCCGTTTCTCCAGGAAGGCGGTGATCCCCTCCTGCGTCTCGCCTGTGTAGGCCACCCCCTGCATCAGCTCCGGCTCGCAGACGAACATGTTGCCGAACCCTTCCATGGAGGCGCCCAGGGCGATCTTCTTCGTGATCCGGACGCACGCGGGGCTCTTCGATGCGATCTTGGCGACGAAGGCCTCGGTTTCCGCCTCGAGGGCGTCGTTCGGGACCACCTTGTTCGCCAGGTTCAACCGGTAGGCCTCCTGGGCCGGGATCGGGTCGCAGGTCATGACGATCTCCATCGCCTTGGAGGCTCCGACCATCCGTACCAGCCTGGGCGTGCAGCCCCAGGTGTAGTACGTGCCCACCAGGGTTTCCGGCACGATGTAGTAGCTGTCCTCGGTCATGATGCGGAAGTCGCACGCCTGTGCCACCGCCATGCCGGCACCGCAGACGACCCCCCGCATGGACGCGACAGTCACCTGCTCCAGATTCTCCAGGCTTCGCATGACCTCGTGGCCCAGGAGCTGCTGGTACCGGGCGTCCTCGGCCGTGAACTCCGTCTCCCCGATCTCCCTCAGGTCCGCCCCGGCCGAGAAGTGATCCCCCCGGGCGGTGAGGATCACGAATCGGGCGGCTCGGTTCAGGCGCAGTGAATGCCAGACATCGATCAGCTCCTCGATCATCGTCAGGTTGAAGAGGTTGAGCTTCGGCCGGTCGAGGGCGACCGTCAGGACTTCGCCGGACTGTTCAACCCGGATGGTTTCGTACTCTCCCATGCTCTTCTCCTTACGCCTGTCCGCGGTCTGGTTGAAAGGGGCGGCTACTTCTCGTTCTCGTCACAGAACTCCTTGATTTTCGCCTTACCGTATTCGCTGTCGATGGTGAAGGATTCCAGGGCGCGTTCGAAGACCTTCGGCGTCACGCGCTGGAAGATGGGGAGGATGCCGAGCTCGTGGTAATTGCTCGACAACCCGAGCGTGGCGATGAGGGTTCCGCCCAGGGCTCGTATACGGTCGCTCATGGGCTTGAAGATGAGCTCGATTTCGAAGATCTCGAAAGGGGGTCCTGCGAAGGTGGAGAAGGCGCTCACCTTCTTGTCCGGGAGCCCCTTGACCCGCCGGAGATACCTGGCGATCGGGTAGGAGATGTAGCACCACTTGGGGCCGCCGATGCACACCCGGTCGAACTCGGAGACATCCGGGTACGCAAGGGGCATCAGATCGTCTTCGGGTTGAATGTAGTGTTTCATCCACCAGCGGCGGAAGGAGGAGGAAAACAGGCACAGCACGACCAGCGGATACTGGTATACCTGCCGCAGCAGCAGATTCCATCGACTCTTCCGCGTCGCCGTTTCGATCCGTTCGCAGACGACCTGGTGTCCGCGGGACTTCATTTCCTCTTCGATACGCTGTGCAAGGGTCTCGGTGTATCCGGTTCTCGAGTAGTAGGCGATGAGGACCTGCATCTCGCGCCCCCCTGTTCAACTTGTTCTGCCTGCCGTGGAAAGGCTTCTTTGTAGCGCCTTCGGCCGTGCCAGTATAGCGATGCCCGGAAGTTCAGGTCAACCGGAGAAGACGCCCGTAGGCTGCTGGGAAGGAAAGGGGAAGAACACGGTTACGACACGGACAGGAAGGGATCATCCCCCTCGACTTCCACTGTTTCAAGGGAGACCCTGATAACCTGGCAGGTTTGTCCTTTCAGCAGGTGAGCGCACAACCTGCAATCTCTGGGGCCCGTCTTCTTTCAAGGTCTCCAATCGATATTGGTCATTAAAAAAGCTCTGGCTCCTGGGTCATAGGTGTGCGCACAATGTTGACAGCTTCTAAAGTCTCACGACCATCCATCCAAGGATTAGCACTATGACCCAAGTACATGAAATTGCAAGAAGGAAACTCTTCCATTTTTCTCCAAAGTAACGTTTTGTGGAATTAGCTATCCATGTCCAATTGAACCAGACGTGAAGAACCAGGAGAACCAGAAGCAGAAGCGAGAGGTATAGATGAATATCACCCCACTGATGTCGATGTAGCTGAAGAAAGTATTTCTCAGATTCGTGCACTCTTCCCTTCGGAATCACAAATCCTAAGAAGATTCCCAGGATCGCTATCGAACACATGTCAACGAAAAGCGCCACATCAATTGCGTATTTCAGTGTATTCTTCTTCATGCTGTTTCCTCGTGATTGCACGGCTATACGAAATTGCTCTCTTGGCATCCAACGATTTTGATTTGTGCGGTGACTACTTACTTCTGAAGACCGACTGAAATTGAACATCGAGCATGAACTGGCCCTGACGGCCCTCATTTTCCGGCTGAAACACTGGATACGTTCGTCAGCGAAACTCTGGTTCTATGCCAACAAGCAGGGCAATGGTAAGCACGACACCACTACCAAAAAGACACCCTGCCATCTTGCCAAGAGATGTGGTTACGGCTTCTCTCGACTCCACAATTCCCCTCTCTTGAAGCCATTCAGCAATTCCTCCCTCGAAGAATCCAGCAATCGCATCGGTAAGCGAATCGCCTATTACACCGCCAGCAATTGCTCCAGCTACTCCAAATAAGATGCCACCCCAGAGCGCAGGAATCGTAAGCATTCCTGTATCGATCATACCAAAAGCAAAATCTGGAATTGCGGTAGTCGGGGATTTCTGGGCTATCAATAGTCCGACAATCGGAATTACAGTAAGACCCAATAGAATAGGGCCGATGTGCAGTTGATGTTGTCGAGCAAAAACCCCAATAAGAGCCACAGGCAATGCCAGAACGCCTACATATGATGCCTTTCGTATCATTGTCATCCTGTGCCCCCTGAGATGTGTCTGGCTGTGGGTGGATTGCGTCACTTCTGGTGAGTTTCTTCCCTTTGGTTTCAACATTTGGTTAGCATGCCCACGGCGCTTGTTCAACTCCTCCAGATCCCTAGGAGTCAATACTTCATGTAGGCATGGCCAATTTCCCACCGATCCGACGGGATTCGAGGCTACGCAGTAGCCATGCTACCAGGTCGGCTCCTTCCGGCATCGATGTTAGATTGAAATTTCCGGCTTGCCGGATCTCATGTAGGAAGCACAAAATCGAATAACTTTATTGTGTTAATGCGGCGGAGGTACCCAATCCTCGGCCGAATCAGTCGTTCCATATCTCATCTACGTGCGCGAGAGATCTTGAATGTCCTAGGCTGCGGAACGGCCAGAAGGGAGCGAACCTGTTTCCTTTGTGGATCCAGTGCCGTGTTGATAGAATCATGGGTGTCACACAAACACATGCCGTTCCTTCAAGGAACAAAGGAGGTGTCCCATGAAGGTGGAAAAGGCCGTAGAGCAGTGTCTTTCCTACCACCGGGCCAATTCACGAAAAGAATACGGTCACGGGCTATGAGTTTCTCCTTGCCAAATTCGCCCATGCCTTTCCGGACCGAGATCTGGAGACCCTCTCTTCAGAGGAAGTCCTCGGCTTCCTGACCCACCTCTCCGACGGTAGAAAGAGGGCGACCAAACGGACCCGGTTCGCCACCCTGACTGCGTTCTTCAACTTCATCAAGAACTCCTACGAATCGGAACTGAAGAATCCTTGCGACTCTCCCATGCTGAGAAAGCTCCACCGTGCACCCAATCAGGTACGGTGGGACTTCCTGGAAAAGGAGACCGTGGACGAGGTCATCTTCAAGGTTCCGAGAACCCGTATCGCCTGCTCGTGGAGCTCATGGTCGCGGCGGCCTGCGTGTGAGCGAAGCCTTGAAACTCATGCCAAGGGACGTCGAGGACCGAAGGCTCATCCTCAGAGAGCCGAAAAGTGGCCGGGAGCAAGAGGTGGTCTTCATTCCCCAGAAGGTGGCGGAGCGGCTCAAAGCATACATTCGCGAAAGCGGGATCCCACTCGAAGATCGCATCTTCCCGATCGGTTATGCGACTGCCAGGGTGATCGTGAGAAAGGCCGGGAAGAGGGGTGGCATTCGTCTCAGTACCCCCGATCTGAGACGACACGCGGCCACGTATGCGAGCAGGTCCGGAACCCCTATTGAAATCGCCTCAAAGGTGATTCTCCGGCATGCGAACCTTGCGACCACGCACCGGTGCCTGGGTAAAGTGACCGACACAGAGGCTATGAGATGGATTGAAACGCTCTACGGGTAGAAAGGAGGGGAGGAGGGAGTTGTCGCAGGCTCTCTCCTTCCCGCATGAGGTCCCAGACTCCATCAAAAATGTTTAATATCAGTGGATTGGTTGACTTCTGAGTCATCAAGGGGGTCGGCTGGTAATCTCTCGTGGGCTGGATCAAACATGGAAGGCCTGGGGGTTGGCTTGGTCGGATCGGAAGGAAGTCCTGATTCCTCTCGAGCAGATCCGCTTTCTGCTCGAAATTTGGAAAACCGGAAAATTCAACCTCTCGGTCAGACAGCGATACGAAGGAAGGGCCGGTCTGGGGGCATTTGCTTCTGCCTAGTAGTGATAATTCCCGACCTATCTTGTAGGGTTAAAGAATTTCAACACATACATATTAAGAACTACGAAAGTAAGCGGAAATGACCGAAGCCCATACGCCTCTCAAACATGCTTCTGGCTGAGTTGGATGTCCGGCTACATACGAAGGTCTTAGTAATTCAACACGAACGAAGCCGCTCCGCTTTCGCGTAGCGGCAGTGGGGTTGTTCGCGACCTCCTGGCCATCCTCCTAGTTTTACCTTACGTTTTTCCTCCTTGTAATTCCCCCCAAGAAGCAAGTAGCTTTCCCACGTCGTATACCCACTAACCTCCAAAGAAAGGAGAATGGCCATGGGAAAGCTACACGAACAGATGAAAGCAGATTTGACGCTAAAAGGCTACAGCCCACACACCTTTGCAGGCTATCTTCCGCGCTGCCGAAAGTTTGCCGAGCACTTCAACCGATCTCCGGAGGAGATGGGCGAGGAGGAGATCCGCGCCTTCCTGCTCTATCTGGCCGAGGAGCAGAAGGTCAGCCCTTCCTTGCAGAAGACCTATCTGGTGGCGCTCAAGTTCCTTTATCGCCACACACTGAATCGCCCAGAGGAGGTCGAGAACATCCCCACTCCGAAGTTGCCCGTACAGCTGCCTATCGTTTTGAGCCGTGAGGAAGTGCTGGCCATTTTCGAGGCGATCGGCTACATCAAGCACAAAGCCATGGTCGCTACCACCTACGGAGCCGGCCTTCGCATCTCCGAGGTCTGTGCCCTGCGTAACAGTGACATCGACAGCCAACGGATGCGCATCTACGTGCGCCAGGGCAAGGGGAAGAAGGACCGCTTCGCCCTGTTGAGCCCCATGGTCCTGGAGCTATTACGGGAGTACTACCGGAAGGTCCGCCCCAAGGGGGACTGGCTCTTCCCGGGCCAGAACCCGCAAAACCATCTGACCACCAATTGCATCCATCGGACCTTCAAAAGGGCCGTCAAGAAGGTGGGGATCAACAAGAGGGCCAGCATGCACAGCCTGCGCCACTCTTTCGCCACGCACCTGTTGGAGAACGGTACGGACATCCGTTTCGTGCAAGCCCTTCTCGGCCACGCCTCCATCCGCTCCACGGTCCGCTATCTCCATGTCTCGAACGCCTACATCTCGCACATTGAAAGTCCTTTCGATGCCCTGCCGAAGGGAGAAGAAGAGGAGGAAGGAGGGCAGCCATGCGACGAGGAGAAGTAACCCACACTGCCCCGTTGGCGTCCCGGCATATGCACTCCGTAGAGCTGGCCCAGATCCTCCGTAGTCACGGACAAGCCTTCGTACAAACCCATCCAACCAGCCCCGAACAACGCAAGGTCATCCGGGATGTAACCAACTGCCGTACCGAAATCCTCGGCGGACATCTTGAGACGTGCGGGAACCGTTGTGGATACGAGCGTCTCTCCTTCCACTCGTGCCGTAACCGTCACTGCCCCAAGTGTCAGAACCTCCAAAAGACCCGCTGGCTCCTGGAACGCTCTGAAAAGCTACTACCTACCTCATACTTCCACGTAGTCGTCACGCTGCCTCACGAACTCAACCCGCTTGTCCTACAAAACCGCCGGCTCCTGTATAACCTCTTGTTCGAGGCTGCCTCGGAAGGGCTCATCGAACTGGCCAAGGGTTGGAAACGTCTCGGTGCACTACCCGGCTTCACGGCCATCCTGCACACCTGGACCCAGGAACTTACGTTCCACGCCCACCTGCATATGGTGGTCACTGCCGGAGGCGTAAGTCTCGAAGGTGATCGATGGATCCCGGCGAAGAACAACTTCTTGGTCCCGGTCCGGGCTCTAGCAAAAATGGTCCGCGGGAAGTTCCTCGACGGCCTGGAGAGGATCTTCGAACAAGGAAAGATGAACTTCTTCGGTAAGGTCGCCAGCTGGAGAGATCCAGCGGTCTTCAAAAGGTGGGTAAGAAAACTCAGGCGAACCAAATGGGTCGTCTACGCCAAAGCGCCCTTCGGTGGGCCCCGCTATGTCTTCAGCTACCTGGGGCATTACACCCACCGGGTGGCCGTCTCCAACCAGAGACTCCTGGCCTTTGATGGTCAGACGGTTACCTTCCGTGCCAGGGATAACCAGAATCCCGGCACCCACAGGCTCGTCCGACTGGCTGCCCAGGAGTTTATCCGGAGGTTCCTCCTTCATGTACTGCCCCACGGCTTCGTCCGCATCCGCCACTTCGGCCTGATGGCGTCTCGAAATGTTCAGAGCAAACTCAAGAGCGCTTGCCGCCTTCTTCAAGCTTCCCAGCCCACACGCCCTACGCCTCCCTCCGATATGCAGCGGATGAGTTGGCAGCATCTTCTGTTCAAGCTCACGGGTATCGACCTCACCGTGTGTCCAGACTGTGGAGGCAACATGGTGAGAAGACCGCTTGTGCGGTCCCTTCGCCTCTCGCCCCTTGCCGTCACCTCCGTACAACCCCTGGACACCTCCTGATCCAATCCAAGCCTCAGAACCTCAATAGAACCCCAATCCTTACGTCTCTACCTGGAGGCTATAGGACTCATGCGCTCTAAAATCGTGCTTCCAATACGTCATAGCCCAACTTCCCACTTGACTCCCTCAACCGGGGCTGTTCCCTCTCCTTCCTCCCGCGCATCCGCCCTCACCCCAGTCGTACTTTGCTTCCCCTTCCTCTATTAAATCCCCATTTGCAAGCCACGGACCATCCCGACAAAAACCGCAGCTTCGTTCGTCGACGATAAAGAAAATCGCCTCCGCGACTCTCTTTATCGCCTATTGGATATACATGTATCCCAAGGGGGCAGGTTAGCATAGCTCGGTAAGTACATTCTATACGAACCAAAATTTGACCTTTTCACCGAACATTGATACCAGCAGGGAGAGGTGGACCGCATTGACTGGGCAGGGGAAAAAGTTCATAAGTTAAATCTTCTTCGCTAAACCCATTAGAGAGGAGCAGCAGAAGATGAGGGAAAGGATTAGGAATCGTTACTCGGTTTTCGTTTTGGCGCTCTTCTTCCTGTGTGGATGCGCAGGTAGGGTTCCGAGTTCAAACCAGCTGCGGCAAGTATCCCTGGGTATGTCAAAAGAGCAGGTGCTGGCGATACTGAGCGAGCCGAGTGTAGTTCGTGGATCAATCCGAAACAAATTCGATCAAGTTATCGAAGTTTGGGAATATCCTCTCGCTTTGCCCTCAGAGGATTCCGCAGGGACCGTAGCAGGTAAGGCGGCTTTCACAGTCTTGAGCCTCGGTATAGGGGCGATCACTTTCCAACCAGAACTCAAGGACTATTGGCTCTACTTTCTTAACGACGAGCTAGTGCAGTGGGGGGAGGCTGGGGATTGGTCAAGGGAGCCGGATAGAATTTACGATTTCAATTTCAATCCTTCCCCACATATAAACAGGTAGTTTTCGATACCCATGTTATTTTCCTGCCTTTTTGGCCTGTCTTCTGCAACCAATCCCCTTGTCCTGCCATTCACCTCTGTGATAAAATTGTTGGCAGCTGTATACCTTGAAAAGAGAACATGGGAATCAGGAGATAACAGTGGGAAGATGTCCAGATAGATGCTCTGGGGGACACTCGACTCGACAACACAGATTAACTGACGCCCAATTGGCAAGGTTGTCAGAGGCAGCCCAACAGGAAATCAAACCGTCTTCAAGTCAGGTTTACAGATGCAACTATTGTGGTTGTGTCTACCTGGACGAAAGTTCTGCTGCCAGAAAGCTCGGTTATTTAGATAGCGGCGTGACTGGACAAGGCTGGCAGTCATCAGAATATCCATAAATCAAGATAGGAGGCGGACCCCATTGACTGGACAGCGGGAAAAGGTTCATAAGTTAAATCTTCTGCGCTAACCGCACAAATAGGGACCAGGAGTCAAAGCCCTGCCACCGACGAATTTCGGCAGAGATATTGAAACAAAACTGGCCCAAGGCATTTCGTATACACCGCACAAAGTGTCAGCCACGCTCAAGGATCTTCCACCGACAAATATTGCTTGAGATATTGAACTGGAAGCCGACTTTCCGCATTGAATGTTCTACGCACAAATAGGTCCCCTGGTCTGAAGCTCTCCCACCGACAAATGCCTCATGAGAGATTAAAGAAAACCCGCTCTCGAGAATTTCAGATTCACACACGACATATTCGTCAGCGGCCGACCTGTGGAAGGTCGATAGCCCGCGTATCGATTCTAGGACTTCTCCTCTTTCCATTTCATATTTGGCAGACGGAACACGTCTGTCATCGCCTGGGTCGATTTCCATGGGTTGCTATGCTATGGACTTCCCTTCGCTCCAGCACATTTTACCGTAAGATAATTGCCATCGCCCAACATCACGGCCTGCCGAGGCAGGCGGTTGCGGGACTGGACCTGTTCGCCCTGCGTGGCGCTCCACTTCGCTACCGCCAATCACGAGAAGTTCGACTTGGACGGTGCAATCTGGGTCGTGAATTTCAGGGAAACCCATGATCGCCTGCCGCCTACGCTACTTCCTGTACGGCGGCCTTGGTTTCCGCGGTTGCGGTGAGGTGTTTTGCCAGCCGTTTCGCCAGTGCCAGGATGGTCACCATCGGGGGCAGGCCCCATTCCTCCGGGATGACGCTCGCATCCATGCAGTAACAACCTTCGATAGGGGTCTGGCAATTCCTGTCCAGCAGATCCCCGATGCGAACCGAACCGATCTGGTGTGCCGCAAAGGCGGTGGTGGTGACGATGTCCTCGCGCCTGACCCCCGCGCCCTTGAGGATTTCTTCCGCGAGCGCGGTCCCCTTGTTCAGCTTGGACCAGCAGCCCGGGTCGATCGGCTTGGAGAAGGACCGGTCCAGGTTGACCCTGCCCTCCAGATCGTCCCGGGTCATCATCAGGATGCCTATCGTCTTCTTCGTCCGCAGGACCTTCGGCAGGGCGAGGAGTCCGCCGGCACCGGACAGGCCCAGCATGGCTGCGTACAGAAGGGGCTTCGGCGTCGCGTCCACGAGGATGATCCCGTCTTCCTCCAGGTTCACGCCGGTGGCTGCGGGAACCTCGTACCGGGCCGGGTGCGACCTGCAGGCGCCCACAACGAACCGGCCGAAGTCGACCACGAAACCCTGTCCCGCGTCATGGAGTCCGGACCGCTGCAGGATGGGCGGAGTTCCGAGGCCGCCTCCCGCCACGATGACCGTGTCTGCGAGGATGTCGAGCCATCCGTCCTTACCCCTTGCACGGACACCCACGGCGCGACCTCCCTCGGTCAGCACCCGCTCCACCTTGGTCCGGAGGAGAAGGCGGGCGCCGTTCTGCACGGCCTCCTCCAGGTATTCCCGGGCCGTCCATTTCGCCCCCTCCCTGCAGCCGTGCATGCAGCGGCCGCAGTCCGGCTTGCACCTGTCCGGGCGAATGAACCGGTCGTTCGGCTGCCAGTCGAGGCCCAGATGCCGGGCGGATTGCATGATCTTCCGGGCCCCGGCGCCGATGTGCGTGTCGGGCAGGGGCCGGACCGGCACTTCCTCGTAGACCTCGTCCACCTCCGCTCGGAGATCGATTCCGTATTTCTCCTGGAGCCACAGGGGCGGCTTGAAGGCAAGGCCGCCGTAGACCACCGAGCCTCCCCCTGCGGTCTTGGCGGAGATGACCCAGTTGCCTTCCCGGGAAAAGGTCATTCCCTTCGCTTCCAGGATGTTCATGGTGGAGGCGGTGTAGCCGAACCACTTGTGATACGTTCCCGCCTCACACAGGATGACCTTCTTTCCCTTCCGGCTCATCTCACGGGCGACGGTGGCCCCGCCCGGTCCGGAGCCGGCAATCACGATGTCCGCCTGGAGAGTGGAGAGGGGCTTGTGGGCCATGGGGCGACTCCTTCAGGATCCGATGCAGAGCGCGCGCGGGGATGTTCTCGATGAAAGGGTCTCGAGCAGTTCCATCGTCCCTGAGAGTATAACGATGGACACAAGTCCGCGTCAACCGGGAAAGACACACGCAGCGAGGAGGGTGAGAACATGTACGAGTGGAACATGGGAATCCCCGGATGTTCTTTACATACTCTATAACGCATGCAAAGCGGTAGTTTTCCAAAATTGTGCTTTATTTACGCTGCCGATCTTGTATACTTAACTTAAGAAAGGGTGAAGGTAACTTCTGGAGTACCGCAATGAACAACCGTTCTCTTAGGCAGCCGTATCTTGTTTTCCTGGCCGTCGCGGCCTGCCTAAGCATGAGTTTACAGACCGCAGGGCACGTTTTCTTCACGGAGGCACCCTCAGGAGCCCTTCGGTGTGTTGAGGCTTTCTGGGTGACTGCCTCCATGTTGCAGACAGATACCGCCGGCGAGGGGGCTTCTTGGAACGAGCACTCGTCTGGCGAGTCCTTGTTTCTAGTGCCGGGTCCAGCCGGTACCGCGTTGACGCAGCAGCGCCGCATACTCGCTGCTGCTCGCACACCGCTCGCTGAGGGCTGTGCTGCCGAGATTGATCGCCCACCCATCGCCACCCTCTGAATTCCTCCTGGATCTGGTCCGACCGACGTCAACCATTTCTTTTCTTCAAGGACAGCTGCATTTCCCGTCCTTCTCACCTGCTGATTTTGTCGGCAGCCAAGGGGGGAGGACGAGTTCCCCTTGTGCTGGGTGTCATTTGGACGTTCCCTTTTGCGATTCTTCCAGGTCTGAGGAAGAACAACAATGCGAAGAACAAGTATGAAGAGGGAGAACAACAATGCGAAGAGAAACAATAAAGCCGTGTGTCACTTGCGTGTATTGGAGGCCTTTGGAAATCAGCAGAACAAGGAACCTGGGCACTTGCATCCGATCCCCTCATGTCAAGGATCATGTTGGGGATTCGAAACGAGAACCACCAGCACCCGTTCCGTTCTCATTGTTCTGTGAATACCATTGGGTGAAAAGAAATTCCGGTAAACGGTAAAAGGACAGCTTCAGAATAGAAGGATGTCTCAACCGGACTGCACGGCAACGCTCACTGAGATAGAGAGAGTGAATGAGCAAAGAGTGTCAACCATCAAGGCCCTGAGCATCGCCATCGCCGTGATCGCGGTGAGTGTCGTACACCTCGTCACACACGAAGGACTCCACTACTACCGCGTGTTTTACGGAGAGCTCTATTTCATACCACTCCTCCTCTCGGGGTTGTGGTTCGGGATGCGCGGAGCGCTGGCCACGTCCCTGGGCATCACTGCGTTCCTCCTCCCGTTCACCTGGGCCACGTGGAGCGATACGCCGCTGTACAGCCTGGACAACCTGCTCGAGGTGCTGCTTCTGAACGCCGTCGCCGTCGGTCTGGGTGTGTTCCGGGAACGCGAGAAGCGCTCACGGGAGCGTCTCCAGGAGGCCCAGACCCTTGTCGCCATGGGAACGGCCGTGTCGGCTGCCGCCCACGATATGCGCTCTCCTTTGACCGCAATCGGCGGGTTCGTGAACCTGGTGCTCAAGGTCTTGCCCGAGAAGGATCCTGCCCGCGATAAGCTTGAGATCGTCATGCGGGAGACCCGCCGCCTGGAGGCCCTAACCGACAACATGCTCGACTTCACCCGCCCCCTTGAATTGGCGAGGGAGTCGACGGATTTCAATCGGCTCGTGGAGGAGAGCCTAAACCTGATACGAAAAGGGCCGGCCGACTCTGACGTGCGGCTCGAGAGCCGGTTTTCCTCACGCCTTCCCGAAATATGGGTAGACCGCGGCCGAATGGTGCAGGTCCTGATCAACCTCACCAGGAACGCAATCGAGGCCTCACCAGCGGGCAGCGTCATCAGCGTAAGGACTTCTCAGAATGGATCGGACCTTCTGTTGGACGTGGTCGACATGGGGGAGGGGATCCCCCCCGAGAGGCGTCAAGCGATCTTTCGGCCCTTCTTCACCACCAAGAACAAGGGAACCGGCCTCGGGTTGCCGATCGCCAGGAAGATCGTAGAGGCCCATGGCGGTCGCCTGGAGATGTTTGACAACCCCAGCCAGGGTATGACGACGCGGATCCTGTTGCCAGTCGGGTGAAGGCCACACATGCGTCGGTGACAGCAGCAGTCTGGCATGACCCTCCCATAAGCTAAACGAAGAAATCATGGCCTGGCCGGAGGAGCGGCTTCAGAAAGTGAATTGAGGTGCATTTCACAGATAGATCCTGCTCTTCTTGCTCTTGATGCTGTCTTCGGTGACCTTTTCCATCTCCAGCTTGGAGGCCCAGATCTGTGTCATATCGTTGATCTTCAGGGCTTCCTCCGGGCACTTGGCCACGCAGGCGAGGCAGGCAATACATTTTCCCTGTTGCGCTTCCCCGGTCTCGGCACTCATGGCCCCGGTGGGGCAGGATTCCTCGCAGATCATGCACATGCTGCACGTTTCGCCCTGTCGCGTTGGAAGTTGCGTAAGGATGGTGAAGCGAAAGCTCTCGATGGAATCGAGATTTTCTTCCGTATGGGCGGTCTTCTCCATCTCGCCCAGCGTCCCCGGGTCTTCGCCGGTGAACCGCGCGTACGTCTTCCTGACATAGCCCTTTGCCACTTCGTAGTCGGACGCGTCGGGACGATCCGGCACGGCCCGCCAGCCGCCCAGGTTGAACGTGTGAGCGCCAAGGAACTCTGCCGATGACACGACGACGAAGCCCTGTTCTTCGAGTATCTGCTTGGTGGAATGATGGGTCGGGTGCACCTGGAAGCCTCCGTAGGTAAAGAACATGGAGCACTTCTTCCCCTTGCCGTCCAGGGTGCGCAGCCACTCCCTGACAACCCTTGGAGCACGCCACGAGTAGATGGGCGCACCGATTACGAATGCCTGGTACGGTTCCAAGTCGATCGGCTTCGAGTGTTCCGATAAAGGGGTGATGTCTTTTTCCTCCACCTTCATCCCCATCTCTCTGAAGGTCTCGCCGATGACCCCGGCCATCTTGGCCGTGTTGCCGGTCGCCGAGAAATAGCAGAGTAGCAAGTTCATGGTGTCTACCTCCTGTGCCGTCTATTCGTTTCTTCGCGAGATCGGAGACAGAAAGATCGGCGGGATTACGCCGGGTGGGCATCGCTGCGGAAGGCCATGGTGCCGACGTCCACGACGGCCGATCCGCCGTCGATCACCAGGGCGGCCCCGGTGGTGAAGGACGAATCCTCGCTCGCGAGATAGACGCAGGCGCCCGCGACTTCATCGGGGGTGGCCACGCGGCGCAGGGGGACTTCCTCCACGACCCTTGCGAAGGCCCCCTTCCGGTCGGTGCCGAGCTGGGAGGCGAGCTCGTCCATCTCCTCTTCGCTCATGGGCGTGTGCACCCAGCCCGGGCAGACGGCGTTCGACCGGATCCCCTTCGGCCCGTAGTCGAGTGCAACCTGCCGCGAGAGCATGATGAGGCCTGCCTTGGAGACACAGTAGGCGGCGCCCTCCGGAATGCACCGGATGCCGCCCACCGAGGCGATGTTGACGATGGAGCCGCCGCCCGCCTCGATCATCTTCGGAATGGCGGCCCGCATCATGAGGAAGGCCCCGGTCAGGTTGATCTCGATCGTCTCGCGCCAGCCTGCCGGGTCCAGGTCGGCAACGGCGCCCACCGAGTTGACTCCCGCGTTGTTGACCAGCAGGTCGAAACGGCCCGTGAGGCGGAGTGCTTCCGCGACCATCCGCTCCGCCTCCCCCGGGTCGGTGACGCTGCCCGGGTATGCCACGGCGGATCCTGCGGGAAGGGAGTCCACGACTTCCTCGAGCTTCTCGAGGCGGCGGCCGGTGATACACACCCTGGCCCCCTCGGCCACGAAACGTTTCGCAATGGCGGCACCGATGCCGGTCCCGCCCCCGGTGATCAGAGCGACGCGCCCCTCCAGCTTCATTTCGTCTGCCTCCGCTGCCCTCAGTATGTGGTGACGTTCAGGAGCTCGGCATGGGAGCCCATGGTGAAATTGATGATCTCGTTGGAATCCGTGTCCAGGCCGAAGAGCTTGCCGATGGAGCGCATCTCTTTGAGATGGATCATCACGACCGCCTCACACGGCACCACTCTTTCCCACCAGGTGAACAGATAGACGTCCGGCGCGATCTTGAAGCAGTCGCAGTGCTCCGTGTCGGCCAGGCCCTTTTCCGGGCCGCTCAGGCAGTGCCAGGTGTACCGGTGGTCGTTCAGGTAGACGTGCTCGTATGCGTGGGTGCTGCTGTAGGTGTACTTGACCCGCTTCCCGACCAGGTCCGTGGAGCGCTCGTGGGGGACGACTTCGTCGTACGGCGAGGAGGGGTCGACCGCGGCGTGCAGAAACTCCTGCCGAACCCGGTAGATGCCCTCCTGCTCCTCGACCAGAGTGCCGACAACCAGCGTGGCCCTTCCGGCGCCCAGATCGAGGGCCATGTTGACCGACTGACCGGGCCTGCTCTTCTTCAGGTAGTCCACGAAGTAGATGTCCGGGGCCACCCGGATCGCCTCGTACGTCTCCTCATCGGAGGCCCCTTTTTCCGGTCCTTCGAGGGCCTCCCATGCCAGGCTGTGCGCGTCGCGGAACCGATAGCGAACCATGGCCCGGTCGGTCTCGAAAAGGAAGGTGATCTCATTGCCGGCGAGGTCCTCCGTCCGGGGCGGCTTGTTCTCGTCGAAGCCGGGCTCCAGCCCTCCGATCGGAAGCCAGTCCTCTGTCTCGTCGATAATGCCCCTGCTCATGTGCCCCTTCTTCTCCTAGAGTTCACCTGAATCGTAGACCGTGCGACCTGCGAAGAGGGTGCGCAAAACCTGCGTCCCGGGCAGTGCGTCCACGTCACAGGTCAGGGGGTTGCGGTCCACCACGATCAGGTCCGCATGGCTGCCCGGGCGCAGGGTGCCGACCCCGTCCCACCCGAGAACGCGCGCCGCATCGCGGGTCCACATCAGCAGGGACTCCCGTCTGGACACGGGTTGGCCCGGTCCCAGGTTCTGTCGGCCGCTCACGCAGAAGCGGTGCGTCTGGCCGAGCTGAATGTGCTCGAAGATGTTCTTCGGGCCCCAGTCCGTGCCGCACCCCACCGTGAGCCCTGCGTCGAGGAGCCGCCGGAGTGGAATCAGATCCTCGAGGACGCGCTCTCCCATGCGCTCGGCAAAGAGCTCCCCCTTCGCCCAGGAGAAGGACATGCTCGTGGTGACCTGGAACCCGAGGCCCGCGTACCGCCGGGCCTGCTCCTCCCGGATCAAGTATACGTGCTGCAGGATCCAGTCGCGCTCCGCTTTCGGGTGTCGCGCCAGGATCGCCTCCGCCCGGTCGAGGAACTCGTCGTGGTCGCGGTATCCGGCGCCGATGTAGTTGAGCCGCAGTCCGTGGCACGCGCAGTACTCGATGGCCCGCTCTTCCTTCTCGCCCGAGACGAAGGTGAACCCGCGGGTCGGCTCTCCGTAGGGCCCGGGATACGGCTCGTGCATGCGGATGAAGCCGGGCCAGCAGGGGCCTCCCCGGGAGACGGTCACGCCGTTCGTGCGACAGAGGTCGTCGGACAGATCGGTCATGGAGAGAGCCAGCCGAAGGTTGTTGTCGAACTCCTCGTCCGACAGGGGCTGCGCCCAGGGAACGCCGTAGACCTCCGACTCGAGGGTCATGAGGACCCGGACCGTGAGGGCCCCCTCGGAGCGGAGCACCCGGTAGACCTCCATCTCCAGGGGGCTCATGGCGTGCCCCTCGTACACGGTCGTGACCCCCATGCGGTTGTACTCCGCCATGGCGGCCTTGGTCCCGACAAAGGCCGCGTCCGGGTCCAGGATGGGGAGATCCCGGAGAAGAGAGTCCATGAAGCGATCGTTCGCGTAGTAGTAGATGGTCACCGAACCCCGGAGAATTCCGGTGGGGTGTCCCTGGCGGTCCTTCTCGATCCAGACGTTGTCCACGCGATCGGGCGTTTCCCGTGTGATGCCGAGGGCCGCGAGGCCCGCCGTGTTCAGGGCACAGACGTTCGGCGTAACCGGGGCCCAGGCCTGAATCATGACCGGGTGCTCCGAGGTGGCCCGGTCCAGTACGTGTCTGTCGGGCAGCTCCCCCTCCTCCAGATCACGGTACGAACGGCGGAGGAAGTAGTGCGGCTCGCCCACGGGCGTGGCAAAGACCCACTTGCCCGGCTCCTTTTCGGCCGCCTTCTTCCGGATCCGTTCGACGATGTCTTCGTGGTTCTTCGCGTCGGCCAGGTCGGCCAGCGGGTAGCTGATGACCCCGAAGTGGAGAAGGTGCGGATGGGTGTCGACCAGGCCCGGCATGACCGTGCAGCCCCGCACGTCCAGGTGCTCCGCACCCGGGCCCGCCACCATCTGCATCGCCTGTTCCGTGCCGACCGCCGCCACGCGGCCGTTCCGGAGGACGATCGCCTCCTGGGGAGGGATCCTTCCGTCCAGGATGAGGACTCTGCCACCCTTGATCAACTGAGTCCCGGGCAAACCCGCCCCACTGTTTGCGTCGCTTGCTGCTGCAATCATCTTTCCCCCTCCGTTCCACTCACACCGATGACACCGTTCAAACCGCTTCCAGTTTGGGCACGTCCGCCCTTGCATAGGTGTGCTTCTCCTCGACGAGGCCGCCCGCGAAATGCAGTACGTCGAGACCGTCCCACGCGTGCGGCTTGCCGTCCACCTCGATCGTGCATTGCCAGCGAATCAGGGCCTTGCTCTCGGCCTCGTCCACGAAGAGGTCCTGCTCGTGGAAACGGATCTTCCCGAAGGCTCCCTGGAACTGGGGCTCGAAGGCCTTGCGGATCGCCTCCTTGCCGCGGTTTCGCTGCCCGTTGAACTCCGCGTAGAGCGCGTCTTCCGTGAAGAAGGACATCACCTTGTCCAGGTCGTCCCGGTTGAACGCCTCCGTGAAGTGCTTCACAAGCTCCACCAGCTCTGTGCGGTCCGGTTTACTCACGTTCTCCCCCTTCCTCTTCCTCGAGGGCCCGCCGGTACGTGGAGTAGTTCGGTTGATCCACGGCCACCTTGCCCATGGTTGTGAGGAGCAGATGCTCCATCAGGTCCGGGTTCCGGTGGTCCAGTCGCCCGGCACGGATTCGGTTGCACAATTCGGTGTTCAGCTCGGCAAGGGTCCCCTCGCAGCCGAGCAGGCCCTGGAGCCGTTCGCGCTCTTCCTCGTCCATCCGGGGCCCGTGTTCCATTTCCCTGCGGACGATGTTCAACACGTTTGCGGCCACCCGGGTGTGAAAGGCGGTGTGCCCGTCCAGCTTCGGCATGAGCCGGTTCTCGAGAAACTCGATCACCGCCTCGAGGAGTTCGTCCCGGGTCGGTCGGTTGGTGGGCATGCGGGGTCCCTTCAGCGCAGGAGGTTCAGGAGATCGATTTCGGTTTCCGAGGTTCTTCGCCCGATGGCGGCCAGCTCGACCGAACGTTTGGCGCCTCCCAGGTGGGTGTACGCCTGAAGAATCGTGATGAGGCCCCATTTCAGGGTGCCGAAGACCTCCCAGTAGTGGACTTCCGCCGGGTCTACCGGTCTTCCGCCCGCGGCTTCGTAGCCGGCAAACAGGTCGTCGCGCGAGCCGAAGCCCCCGACGGGCTGATCGATCACCCCGAAACGCCAGGAGTTCACGCAGATCCAGCCCAGGTCCTCCATCGGGTTCCCGAGGTGGGCGAGCTCCCAGTCGAGCACGGCCCTTATGCCTTCCGGGCCGACGATGAAATTCCCGTTCCGGAAGTCGCCGTGAACGAACCGGAGCTCCCCGCTTCCCGGGAGGTGGTCGCGCAGCCATTGAAAGGCAAGCTCGAAGACCGGCAGCTCCTGGCCGAAGGCCCGGAACATCTGGTAGAGATGGTCGATCTGCGTGGCGCCGGGCTGCTCCTGGAGGGGCGGAAGCTTCGCGGTGTCCATGGAATGGATGCGGTGGAGGATTTCCCCGCACCGGTGCGCCATGCCCTTGCGCGCTTCCGCGTACTTCTCGTCCCGGAGGATCCTGCGGGCGATCGTCTCGCCGGCGATCCGCTCCATGGCGTAGCCCGCGCCCAGCCCATTCTCTTCTTCGATCTGGAAGAGGACCCCCGGGACGGGCACGCCCGCTTCCCCTGCGAGGGTGAGAAGCCTCGCTTCGGTCGCCCGGTCGAGCCGTATGTGATCCTTCCGGGGAGGAGCAAGCCGGAGGATCAGCTCGTGGCGCTCGCCCCGGCGGTCCATGTCGAAGGTCCAGGTGTCGGCCGAGGCGCCGCCGGACAGGGGGGCGAGGTTCTCGATCTTCACGGGGCCGCCCAGGGATCGCTCGGCGGCGGCGGCGAGTGCGGCGGCCACCTTCGCTCTTCTTTCCTCCATCAGGGGCCTTGCTCCTTTCGGTGGGCAGCAAAAGGGCAGGAGCAGTCTATGGTAAGGCCGGATTCGGCGTCAAGGCCGAGCAAAGGGTCAAGGAAGACGCGCGATCCTTCTGCTCTGGCCCAGCCTCGCCGTCATGAGGCCCCGGATGTGGAGGTACTTCTCCAGATCGTCCATCTCTCTGCCGTCGACCTCTCCGATGGCCCCGGCCAGATCCCGGTCCCCGATCTTCTCCGCCACCCAGATTCGGAGATCCTCGAGATCGATCTGCGGGATGTCCTCCGTGAAGAAACGAACGACCTGCTCGAAACTGTACAGGGAGACCGGAACCGGTCCCATGCGCCGGCGCATCCTGTGCCCGATCAGGCGGTCCGCAAAGTCCACTTCCTCGAGGATCCGGGTGGCCAGCTCCTTGGTGGGCGGTGGGATCGGCTTCATGTCTTCGTCCTCCCCAGCTTCCCGTTCTTTTCGAGTTCGTCGGCCACAGGGCCCAGGCCCAGGGGTTCGAGCCCTTTTCGGGTGGGCCAGCCCGAGGCGGGGTCCCATCCCTCGAGCCGGTAGTAGGTGGTCTTCCACGCCTCGAACTTGTCCCGGTCGAGGCTGCGCTTTTTCACGTTGATGTAGTCCCAGTTGCCGTCCTTCATGCCCGGCATGTAGGCCGTCGCCCCGAGGGGCTGTTTGTAGATGTAGTCGGCGAAGTGGACCATGTCCCTGTGCCGCCCCTGCAAGGTCCAGATGGCGTTGTCCAGGTTCCAGATCCGCTGCCCGATCTCCATGCCCGTCTCGAAATCGATGGCGCGCCCGGTGACGGCGTTGAGGAATTTCGGCTCGGCGATGCCCACCATGCCCCGCTTGTCGTCCCGCAGGGGATTCAGGAAATCCGGGAAGAGGATGTCGCAGTACGAGACGGACTGCTTCCAGAAGCGGGTGTAGCGGCGGTGCCAGGCCACGGTCTTCGCCATGTGCTCGGTGTAGATGTTCTCGGAGCTGTAATCGACCATTTTCAAGTCGCCCTGAAAGGGGGCCATCCGGTCGGTGAAGATCCGCGCCGCTTCCTCCGCGGACACGACCGGCTCGTTTCGGGTGGCGATCGATGCGGTGGGCATCCAGAAGAGCACGTTCAGCGCGTGTTCGTTGATGTCCCTGTCGCCCAGGATCGATCCGTACCCCCACTCGACCTGGAACCTCGGGTCGTAGTGCAGAGGCAGGCCCCAGTGAGGGTAGGGGAGCAGCCCGGTCTCCAGATCCTCTTCCAGCCTTCCCCACCGCTCGGCGGCGCGCACCATGCCTTCGGCCAGGTCGTCGCCGATGCCCTCCCTGCGTGCAATCATCTGAAAGAGCCGCTCGATGAAGACGTATTCCCCGAACTTGTCGAAGGGGAGGTCGCAGTCGATCTCCTCGCCCGGCCCGAGGACACCCATCTTCCGCAGGTCCAGCAGGTAGCGCAGACCGTGGGTGAACTCGAAGGCGTTGATCCCGAGCTGCTGGCAGAGGTCGGTGGCCTTGTAGGCTGCCGCGCTGTTCTGCCCATCCAGCATGGCGTACATGAGCGCCGCCTCGAACCCGCCGAGATACTCGACGATGGAGGTGAGGATCCGGGTCTTCAATCCGCTGTTCTTCTGGATATCCGGGTAGGAATAGAGGACCGAATCCGCGCAGGCGGACTCGTTGCCCAGCCCCGTGTCGTTCCTCGCACGACAACCGGCCGGACAGCCCATACAGGCCTGGGGCCTGGAGTGTTCACGGCGCTGCCAGAAGGTGATCGGCACGGGCGGGGTCCCGAAGCTGGAGAGGCTTCTCGTGTTCGGGTCGCCCATCAGGCTGTACTCGCCGTCGATCCTGCTCGGATCGTCCACGTTGATCGAGTAATTCCTCTTGGCCCAGAGGCGGGCCTCCAGCAGGGCGGCCGGGTCGGCCACCGGCACGCTGCCCGTTCCGATCACGCTGATCGCCTTCAGGTTCTTCGCTCCCCAGACGGCGCCGAAGCCTCCCTGGCCCGCGGCGTTCCCTGCGTCGTGGATGATGGCGCCGACCCTGGCCAGCCCTTCGCCCGCCGGGCCGATGGCCATCACGGCCGGCTTCTGGGTGGTACGGCCGTCTCTCGGGGAGTCGCCGAACCCGATCCACTCGCCCTGGAAGGACCGGCCGGTGACTTCCTTCCAGATTCTCTTCTGCGTCGCCCAGGTGTCCATGCCCCACAGATCCCGGGCATCTCGTATTCGTATCTCCCGGTCACGGATGTCGAGCCAGACCGGGTACTCGGACTTGCCTTCGATGACGATGCCGTCCCACCCGGCAAACTTCAGCATGGGGCCGAAGCGGCCGCCCAGGTTGCTCCGCGTGAACCATCCCACAGGGTAGGACTGCACGCCGATGCATTGGACCTCGACCCGGCTCGCGCCGCCGGGGGCGAGGGTGCCGGTGAGGGGGGAGGTCATGACGGTGACCACGTTTCTCTCGTCGAAGCCGTCGATCGCCTTGTCCTTCACCAGGGTCCAGAAGATGGCCGACCCGATCCCGTGGCCGCCCACCCAGGCCTCGTATTCCCGGGTGTCGATGAACGAGATCTTCCTGTCGCTCAGGTTCAGTCGGAGGATTCTGCCTCGATATCCGCTCATGTCTCTGGTTCCCCGCCCTGTTCGGATTCAAAGCCTTGCCCGCATATTGCACGAAACCTTCCGCTGCGAGCGCTAGTCGGTCGAGTAGCCCATCTTCTTCCATGCCTCGCCGCGCAGGTTCACCCTGTAGCCTGCATAGCCCTTCTGCCGGGGAATCCGGCTGGTCTTCCGGATGGCGTTGACCGGGCAGACCTCCACGCAGATCTGCTTGCCCGCGGGGCCGCCCTGTTCGTTCCAGAAGGGGGTGTCCGCGCACAGGTCGCACTTCATGGCCCGCTCGTCCTCGTGGTTCCAGATGGCCCGCGCCGTGTCAAAGGGACAGGCCTCCACGCAGCTCTTGCAGCCTATGCACTCGTCCTTGTTCACGGTCCGGATGTTGCCGTTCTCTCTGTCCACGTGAAGGGCCCCTGTGGGGCAGGCCTTGAGGCACTCCGGATCGACACACTGACGGCATGGCTCCAGGGACACGTCCCCGGGGAACCGGCCGAAGGGGTTCTGGGCGACCTGTAGCCTGGCCAGTGACAGGTTTTCCCGTCCCTCGTGGGCCAGCGAGCAGGCGAGCATGCAGGTGAGGCACCCCTGGCACTTTCTGAAATCGACCAGCAGGTATCCCTGGCTCGGAGGAAGCTCCAGCGTCGAGGGGTCCAGGCGTTCCGTGGGAGGTGTGTGGGGGGTTCGTCCGTGCCCCTCCTTTGACTCGGCACTTCGCCACGTGGCCGCCACCAGGGTGGTCGTTGCGGAGATCTTCATGAAATTCCTGCGGTTCACCTCCGTGCCCCCTTTGCCGTTCTTGCGATCGCTCATGGGCTTCTGTCCTCCTTCGGGAAATCCTTCGGTCCCCCGGATCGGGCCTTCGCCGTCAAACTTGAGTATACCAAAAGGAATCGCTTCAAGGAAAGGATCGGGGATTTGGTGAAGCCGGGCCCTCTCCGGTATACTTCGGCCGCGAAAGATAGGGGGAAACCGGGGACAGCCACCGATTTCGAGGTGAATCGGCGGCCGTCCCCAATTTGAGAAGCTCTCACTTGTTCCATCCGGAGGGGACCATGAAGATCAAGGCGAACGGGATCGAGATGCACTACGAATTGGCCGGCCAGGGAAACTGCCTCGTCATGATCCACGGCTACACGGACAACTTGAATCTCTGGTACAACCAGGTGCCCGCCCTGTCGGAGCGCTTTTGCGTGCTCACGTACGATGTCAGGGGCTTCGGCAAGACCGAAGTGACCGAGGCGGATTACTCGATGGGCCTGTTCGCCGAGGACCTGCGCGCCTTGCTGGAGGCACTCGGTATCGAATCGGCGTGCGTGCTCGGGTACTCCATGGGCGGCCGGATCGCCCTGGAGTTCGCGCTTGCCCATCCGGACATGACCGTGGGATTGATTCTGGCAAACAGCGGTATCGGTGAGACGCCCAGCCGGGAAATGCAGGAACGCCGCCAGATGATGGCGGGCTTGCTGCAGGAAGGCGACATCGAGGTCATTTCCGAGCTGATGACCGAGGCCTCCTTCTCACCGGGCCTCAAGGAGCGGAATCCCGAGGCGTATGCGAAGTACAAATCGATCAAGATGCAGAACGATCCGTCGGAGTATCTCGCCATCATGCAGGCCATCGTGGGCGCCATCGACTCGCCGGTCGATTTCGGAAGCGTGCGCTGCCCGACCCTGATCATTGCCGGGGACCGCGACGGCTTCATGGATGTGAAGGTCGGGGAAGCGATGAAAGAGGCGATTCCGGACGCGGAGATGCACGTGCTGTCCACCGGGCACGCCGCGATGATCGAGGAACCGGAGACGTACAACCGGATCGTGCTCGACTTTCTCGACAGGCTGCAATGGTCGAAATGAGTTTTGGGGACGTGGAGTTTTGGGGACGTTGTTTACTTCGTTGACTTTCGGTGAGAAAGTCAACGAAGTAAACAACGTCCCCCTTTTTGGCCGTCCCCCTTTTCGGCGCTTCACGTCTCTGCGGTCAGCATCTGGTCCCGCTGTGCGCGGATCTCCTGGTTGTAGCAATCAACGGGCCAGGTGGCTCCGCGGGCGAAGCAGGCGTTGCAGAAATCGCACCGGGGCCCTTCGACCCCGTCCTTCAAGTCCCGATAGAGGAAGGGGTTGGCGATCAGTGCCCGGGCCACCGAGACCATGTCGCACCCTCCGCTTTCGATCGCATCCTCCATCGCCTCTTGGCGGATGAAGCCTCCCACGCAGATCACCGGGATCCGAAGGGCCTGTTTGAACCGTCTTGCGTAAGGCAGGTTGAATCCTTCGCAGTATCCCGCCATTCGCCGGAGCCCCCAGTCGAGAGCCGGCGCCATCAGACGGACCGGTAGCCGTCGATACCAGGGAAGGCGGGTGCCGACCCCGATCGTGGTCAGGGTCGAGAAGAACCCCTTCCACCGGCCCCGTTCGAAGGTGAAGGCGGATGCGTAGTGGCCCGCGGAAATCTCGACCGCGTCGACGCCTTCGGCCTCCATGCGCCGGGCGGCGCGTACCAGGTCGCTCGTCTCCAGTCCCCTGCGAAAAGGAAGATCGTCGGAGCCGTTCATCTTCAGGATGACCGGATAGTCGTCGCCGACCCTTTCGCGGATGGCCCGAAACACCTCGACCAGCAGGCGCATGCGGTTCTCGAAGGAACCGCCGTACGCATCGGTGCGGCGATTGGTGTGGGGCGTCAGGAAGGCGCTCAGGAGGTAGCCATGCGCCGCGTGGATCTGCACCCCGTCGAAACCGGCCTCCCGCCCCCGGACGGCCGCATCGGCGAGGCCATCGACGACCCCCTTGATTTCGTCCATTCTGATTTCGCGGGGCCGGACGCCGAGGAAGGGCTCGAGCACAGGGGAGGGGGCCACCGCATCCTTCCGCCCCACGAATCCCGGGATGGCCTGTCGGCCGACGTGGTAGATCTGGAAGATGATCTTCGAGCCGTGCTGGTGGACCGCTTCGGTGAGCCTTCTCAAGCCCGGGATCTTGTCGTCGTGGTCCGCTGCGATCTGACGAGGGGCGGCCTTGGAGTAGAGATCGTAGTAAGCGTTCCCCGTGATGAGCAGAGGAGTGCCGCCCCTTGCGATCTGCTCGTAGTATTCGATGAGCTCGTCCGTGACGAAGCCGTCCTCGGTGCAGCGTGTCTCGGTCGTGGCCGACTTGACGAGCCTGCCCGGCAGCTCGAGACGGCCGACCCGGATCGGGGAGAACAGGCGATTCGTTTTCATGGACGGGATCTCCGAGAAAGGGGGAATCAGGCGATCGTCTGCCCGCCGGTGACGAGCATGCACTCGCCGGTCACGTACTCGGATTCCCGGGAGCAGAGCCAGACCACCGAGGCCGCCACGTCTTCCTGGGTTTGAAGGCGGCCCAGCGGGATGGGTGGGATGTTCTGCATGAGCACATCGTAGGTGATCCCCATCGCCTCGGCCATCTTTCCGAAGGACTCTCTGAGCATGTCCGTTTCGATCGTTCCGGGCAGCACGGCGTTCACGTTGATCCTGTACGGACCGACCTCCATGGCCAGCACCCGGGTGTACTGGCAGACCGCCGCCTTCCCAGCACAGTAGACCCCGAGCCCGGGAAAGGGCCGCTTCGCCGCCTGGGAGGCGATGTTCACGATCCGTCCGCCTTCTCCCTGCTCGATCATCCGCCTGGCCACCGCGCGTGAACAGAGGTGGGTGCCCTTTGCGTTCACCGCCATGCCCTCGTCCCAGTTCGCACCATCCACGTCGATGAGGGCTCCGCCGCTTCCCGGGGGGCCCCCGCCCACGTTGTTCACCAGTATGTCGACGCGGCCGAACGTATCGACCGACTCGTTCACCATGGCCTGAACCTCTTCTTCCACCGTCACGTCGCACCTGACAATGACGCAATCCGCCCCCAGTGCCTCGATCTCCCTCTTTCTTTCCTCCAGCTGCTCCCAGGAACCGCGTCCGTATTCAGAGTCTGCATGAGGCCGCGCCACGTCCGAGATGACCAGTCGGCAGCCCTCCCGTGCAAACCGCTTGGCCATCCCCTGGCCGAGGCCGTTCGGCCTCCCGGCGCCTGTGACGATCGCAACCTTTCCCTTCAGATCATCGTACATGCTCTCCTCCATGAATGGGGGGGACGTTGTTTACTTCGTTGACTTTCTCACCGAAAGTCAACGAAGTAAACAACGTCCCCCTCGGATGATTGACTAATCCCCGGCCACACTTCATTCTGGGCTTCGCACCAGCAGAGGGGAATCCCGCCATGCTCATCGTGATGCGCAACTCGGCGACCGCCGAGCAGATCGACCGGGTGCTGGAGGTGGCGAAGGCGCAGGGCCTGACGCCGGTTCCGATCCCTGGGGCCCAGCGCACCGCCGTCGGCCTGACCGGCAACCAGGGCGCCATCGATCCGCGTCCGTTTCAGGAACTGGAAGGGGTCCGCGAGTGCATTCGCGTAAGCCGGCCCTACAAGCTCGTCAGCCGGGAGACGAAGCCGGACGACACGGCCGTCACGGTCCACAAGACGAAGATCGGAGACGGCGGCCTGGCTCTGATTGCAGGTCCCTGCGGGATCGAATCGCCGGAGCAGGCGCTGACGATCGCGCGGCACGTGAGCCAGTCCGGGGCGTCGCTCTTCCGGGGAGGCCTGTACAAGCCTCGAACCTCCCCCTACTCCTTCCAGGGGATGCAGGAAGCGGGGTTGAGCATCATCCAGGAGATCAAGGCGGAGACCGATCTGGGAATCGTGACCGAAGTGATCGACCGAAGCTCCCTGGAGGCGGTCCTCCCGGTGGTGGACATGGTCCAGGTGGGTGCGCGGAACATGCAGAACTTCCGCCTCCTTCGTGCCGTGGGGCGGTGCGGCAAGCCGGTGCTCCTGAAGCGGGGCATGAGCGCCACCCTGGATGAATTCTTCATGGCCGCCGAATACATCCTGTCCGAGGGGAACTACGATGTGGTTCTCTGCGAAAGAGGTGTAAGGACCTACCTGGACCACACGCGGAACACCCTGGACCTTGCGGTCATCCCTGCGGTGAAGGCCCTGTCCCACCTTCCGATCGTCGCCGACCCGTCGCACGCCGCGGGCATCCGGTCGATGGTGAGGCCCCTCGCCCTGGCCGCGGCGGCCGCGGGCGCCGATGGCCTGATGGTCGAAGTCCATCATGAACCGGACAGGGCCCTGTCCGACGGCCCGCAGTCCCTGCTCCCGGAGGATTTCGACAAGCTCGCCCGGTCCGCCCGGGCGATCCATCAGACCCAGCAGGCGCAGTCGGCCTGAGGAAGAGGACGCATACGGGAGACGCCGGCGGATGGGCAAGCACTTCCCCCTGAAATCGAAAGGATTCAACCCCTTCGGCGAGCTCATCGGGCTCGACTTCACACAGAGCGAGGAAGGGTCTACGCGTGGGATTCTCGATGTGGAAGCGCACCACTTGAACCCGCACAGGGTCGTGCACGGTGGCGTGATCTACTCCATGGTGGACACCGGCATGGGGGGGGCGGCCTACTCCTGCCTCGAGGAGGACGAGCTGTGCGCGACCCTGGAAATCAAGATCGTCTACCTCGCGCCCGTCACGTCCGGGCGCCTGATCTGTGACACCCGCGTCGTCCAGAGGGGAAAGAGAATCGCCTTCCTGGAATCGGAGGTGAGGAACGGCGAACGGCTCGTGGCAAAGGCGACGGGAACCTATTCCCTTTTCGAGGCAGGGACGGCACGAAGCGCGCCCGTTTGACAAGACTCGGTTTTATACACTAAGCTAAACACATTAGAATCAAGAGGATACGATTCAGCCTGAACACAAGACCGCTTGGATCCACCGCTGCCGGACCGAGACGGTAGGGCCTGTCTTCCTCCGACAACCTTTCGATAAAGGCCCTCGCCTCTTCTTTCCGGGATTCCGGTCCGACATGCCCGTTGCGGATTCCACCCATTCACCTGGAGCAACCGCCACTTCTGAGAGGGAAGCGAACATGTTGCTGATCGATGTCTCTGCCCGTCCCGGGCCGGAGGACTTGAAGATCAGGGAGAAGCTGGATGCCATCCTGGACGAGAACCGGCGCCTCCTGGAGAATATCGACAAGGAGGCGATCGACGCCTGCGTCAGGAGGATCCTGACGGCCCGAAAGGTCTTCTGCTCGGCCCAGGGGAGATCCGGCTTCATTCTGCGATGCTTCTGCATGCGCCTGATGCATCTCGGCTGTCAGGCCCATTTCTGCGGTGAGACCGTCACCCCCGCCCTCGGGCGGGAAGACCTGTTGATCGTGTTGAGCGGATCCGGAGAGACGCCCTCCACCCTCGAGGCCGTCAGGGGCGCAAAGGAGCGAGGGACCTACACCGTCGGTATTCTCGGGGATCTCGATTCCAGCATCGGCTCCCTGGTGGACGGCTCGATTCATCTGCCCGGCACGACCAAGATGTGCCGGGAGTCCGAGCCCTCGTCCGTGCAGATGTCCGGGTCCCTGTTCGAGCAGGCTTCCTTTCTGCTCATGGAGGCCATCGTTCTGGCCCTGTACCAGGACGCCATCGACATGGGCAGCGTTTCCCCACGACACGCGGTGATTGAATGAAGGAGAGAGAATGAAGCCGATCTTGCAGCTGGCGCTGGATTTCGTCGACCTGCAGCGGGCCCTGAAGAACGCCAAGGAAGGCGTGGCAGGGGGGGTGGACTGGCTCGAGGCCGGGACCCCCCTCATCAAGAGCGAGGGGCTCCAGTCGATCCGGGAGCTGCGAAGACGGTTCCCCTCGGCGACCATCGTGGCCGACATGAAGATCATGGATGCCGGCCGGGCAGAGGTCGAGGTTGCGGCGAAGGCCGGCGCGAACATCGTCGATGTTCTGGGAGCGGCCAGTGATTCCACGATCCGGGAATGCATCGAGGCGGGGAGGAACTACGGCGCGAAGATCGTCGTCGACATGATCGCCGTTCAGGACCCTGTCGCCAGGGCGAAACAGGTCGAAGAGATGGGGGCCGACTTCGTGACGATCCACTGTGCGATCGACGAGCAGATGGAGGGAAAGGACCCCTTTGACACGCTGAGAAAGGTGGCCGAGGCGGCTTTGGTTCCGGTGGGGGTCGCCGGCGGGATCAATTCGGAGACGGCGGCCAGGGCGGTGGAGGCCGGCGCCTCGATCGTGATCGTGGGAGGCGCGATCACGAAGGCCCTCGAGCCGGAGCAGGCGGCCCGCGAGATCCGCAAGGGCATCGACACCGGTGAGAGCATTGCCACGACCCTGTTCAAGCGGAAGGGAGAGGACCAGATCCGGGAGGTCCTCGCGCTCGTTTCTGCGGCGAACCTTTCGGACGCGCTCCACCGGGGCGGTGTACTGCAGGGCATCCGGCCCCTGTGGCGGGGGATTCGCATGGTGGGCCGCGCCATTACGGTGAGGACCTATCCCGGCGACTGGTCCAAGCCTGTTCAGGCCATCGACAGGGCCGAGCCGGGCGACGTGATCGTCATCGACGCCGGTGGGGTTGGCCCTGCCCTCTGGGGGGAGCTGGCCACCCACTCCGCCATCCAGAAGGGGGTGGCCGGCGTGGTCATCGACGGGGCCATCCGGGACAGCGACGACATCGTGGATCTGAAGTTCCCCGCCTTCAGCAGGCTCGTCATGCCGAATGCGGGCGAGCCGAAGGGATTCGGTGAGATCGGCGTTCCGGTTACCGTGGCGAACATGAAGGTCGAGCCCGGGGACTGGCTCCTCGGCGACGGCGACGGCGTGGTGGTGCTCCCCAGGGCGATCGCCGTGGAGTACGCGAATCGCGCGATGGATGTGCTGGAAAAGGAGAACCGCATCCGTGAGGAGATCAAAGAGGGGAGCACTCTGGCCAAGGTGACCGAGCTCCTGCGGTGGGAGAAGCAGGGGGGTGTCGGTGAAATCATCGGATGAATGGAAAACACTATCTTAGGAGAATGCACATGCCCCGAATCAAGCGGAAGAACGTGAGGATCCTTTGCGGGGTCACGCTCCTCTTCCTGGGGGTAGCCGGCCTGGGCCTTCCCATCCTGCAGGGGTGGTTCTTCATCCTGATGGGAATCTGGCTACTGGCGGAGGACGTGCCCTTCTTCGCCCGGTTGTCCGCCCGGATCAAGAAGGGTTTCTCCGCCTTTGCGCACGCCTGATAGAACGACGCTTTCGGGCAGGCTTCTTCATTCATACGGAACGTCGTCGCAATCGCGCTCCCCGGTCCATCCGTACCCGACGGACTGTATGTAGACCACCTTCCCGTGATAGAACCGGATGAGCCGCACAAACTGCCCCGGGCCGAAGTTGTAGACCCACTCCTCGTCTGCGGCCATGGGCCAGTAGACCCCGGATTTCTTCACGAAGACCGTTCCCGGCTCGCGCGTGCAGGTCGGCTCTCCGCAGAACTCCCGAACCTCGGCCTTCGTGTTCCCATTGTCGATGATCTTGCCTTCGCAGCGGAGTGCGGAAGCGGGTGGCACCGCGATCAGGGACAGGAACGTGAAGAGTGCGAGCCAAAGCAGGCTGCGTCGTGTGCCGGGCGTCTTCCACATGCTGAAAAAACCTCCACCTCGAGCAAACTTGGCATGAGTCGGGTTGGATCATCCTCTATACGTTGGATTGCCGGTCCTTTGAAAGGATTCCCCTAGAAGAATCTCTCCTGCAGGCCGTAGGGATCCTTGAACTCGAGTTGCGGATCGAACCGAAGCTTCTGCTCGCCCCGCTGGTCCACATACTTCAGGATTTCCAGATCCACCTTGAGCGGAACGTGTACGCCGGCCTCGCCGAGTGCCTGACGCAGGTAGGCCTCCGCCCGTGAGCCGAAAGCGATCGAGTCCGCCAGGATGCGCAGACCCTCTGCGGAATTGTGAAAGCCGACGGAATTCTCTGCACCGATGAACAGTGAACGGTAGAACGCTTCCTCGTAGAACTCCTTCGCCTTTCGGTAAAGCACAGGGTTTATCCTTTTCCCTTCACCTTGAACCCGGTGGGTCCATTCAAAGAGTTTGGCGACCGTGGCACACTGGTAGCCGGCGCGGATCATGATGGAGACCGTGCGGTCCTGGATGGAGAAGACCCGATCCCTGAGCCAGTCGCTGCTCTCGGCGTGGCATTGTCTACAGGCCTTCATACCGGCCTGAACCGGGCTCATGACGCGGTGGTCCGATACCTTGTGCACGCCGACGACGGTGTACGGCATGTGACAGTCGGCGCACGAGGCGCCGGCCTTGAAATGGGTGCTGTCGTTGGTCCAGAACTCGTACTCCGGGTGCCGTATGAAGGCCATCCTGAATCCCGTAACATTTTGCGTCCATTCCTTGATCGTGTCGTCTTTTCGGACCTGTTCGATGATGTCCTCGATGGTGATGGAGCCGAGCGTACTGTTCTGCCAGGGGAAGTAAACCCCGACGGATTGGTTGTCCGAGTCCTTCGGGATGTTGTAGGTTACGTGGCACTGGGCACATACGGCGGAACGCATCTCCTGGCGGGTGAACCGGGCGGGGTCGGTCCCCATGGCCTCGTAGGCCTCGATCAATGTGAAGCTGCGGGAAATCTTGAGGCTCATGTCCCGGTTGTCGTGACAGTCGATGCATGCCACACCGAGTTCTCGGTTTTCCTCGGGGATCCTGGCGAGGACCTCTTTGAAGGGCGCCCTGAAAAAGTCCAGACCCATCCGCTTTTTCAGCCCGGGTGCGTAAGGGGTTTTGCAGGTCAGGCACACGCCGCCGGACTTGAGGCGCGAGGCATCGATCTCCAGTTGGTCGCGGACCATGTATGCGTGACCCCGGGGTTCGTTGTATTCGACGCCGAAGCCCCAGCCGTTGAACAGCAGGGCCATGTAGGGATACTGGGACAGCTTGTCCACGGAGACCGCTCCACCGTCCATGCCGGTCTTGTACTTGCTGCGACGAACGCTGACCGGGTCGGCTGTCTGCTTCCAGAGTTCATACTCCTCGGGATAGGCTTTGCCCCAGACGGCCGGATCGATCTCTCCGTCCGGAATGGAAACGGGCTGGACCGGCTCCGGCTTCGGCGGGGCGCACGAAGAAAGGAAGAGTGCCGAAGCCGCGAACAGGAACAGGATGAGGCGCTTCTTTGTGCCGCAGGCCATCTCTGTCTCCTTGCGATGAATGGCTTTGTATCTAACGTGTCAAACGTGAACCGGCCAGGTGATGCTGCAGGAATCGGTGGCAGTCCCAGCAATCGCGCTCCTGATGGATCATGGCGACACGCTCCGAATGACAGCGGATGCAATTGGACTGTACGAAATTTTTTCCCCGTTTTGAGATCGTAATGGTTTCCGGCGTCCTTCCGGAATAGAATACGATGACGTCCTTCAAGCCGTCGATGGATTTCCAGATGTAGTAGACGGGCATGTTGCTATGGGGCAGGTGGCAGTCGACGCAGCGAATCGTTCGGTGAACGCCCACGTTGAACCATGCTTCGAACTGGGATTCCATGACATGACAGGAAGAGCAGAACAGGGGTGTTTCCGTCCTTGCAACGAGCTGGGGCGGACCAAAGACGAAAAAGACAAAAACGCCTCCTCCGACCAGGATCAGCAGGGCGAGAAGGTTTCTCCTTTGCTTTGCCACGACACCCGCCTCTCACAATATCTTTCGATGTTTCTGCTTCATACCACTCCAATAGGAATGCTGCAACTTTACACTACGCACCGCATCCAACCCTTGACATGGATCAAGTAGACGGAGAAAGGATTCAAGAATGGCGGAAGAGCAAGTTGGAAAGGCAGAAACATCGGATGGAACCCTGCCGCCGGCCGAGGCGCTTCGCCTGGCCGAACTCCTCGCCTACGTTCCGGGGTCCGTGGTCAGCCGTACGCTCATCAAGCGCCCGGTGGGGTCGGTGACCCTGTTCAGCTTCGACAAGGGGCAGGGCCTGAGCGAGCATACGGCACCCTTCGACGCCCTGGTCCAAGTCTTGGACGGCCAGGCCGAGCTGACCATCGGAGGGGATCTCGTCAAGGCCGGGGCAGGCGAGACCGTCCTCATGCCCGCAGACGTGCCGCACAGCCTGCATGCCCCTGAGCCCTTCAAAATGCTTCTGACCATGATACGGGGCTGATCCGAACATGCTCTCCGTCAAGAGCCAGCATTCAGTGCTCATCTGCCGGGAGTGGGAGGCGTGCGTCGCCTTCTACCGGGATGTTCTTGGGCTTCCGATCGTTTACCAGAGGAATCGATTCGTGGAGTTCGAGGTCACGCCGGATTCGCGTGTCGGAATCCTCGAGCCCCTGCGTCCGAATGCAGCCGAGCCCGGCCACGAGCACGTGATCCTCTCTCTCTGTGTTCCGGACATCGAGGAGGTCCACAAGAAGCTCGAGGCACGTACGACGGATCTGCCCCCCATCCGAAAACACCCGTGGGGACCCCGGCTCTTCGAGATTCGCGATCCGGAAGGCTGGCGCATCGAATTCTGGGAAGGTGACAAGTGACGCGGGACGTCGGGCGGGGCTGCCGCGGACTTTAGCCCGAGCGTGAGTATCAAAGGCAGATCAGGAAGACTCTTCCAACGGACCTGAACGAATGTCCGTCTCTCCTGCCGGGTTGCCCGGCCCGAAGCGTCCCGTCTGACCCATCTGCGGCACGGTAACGTTGAAGGTCTGAAGAAAGGTCACCAGGTTGACGTTCCGTCCCGCGATGGCAAGCTTCTTTCGAATGCTCTCTCGTTGACGACTGACTGTGGCGGGCGATACGTGCCGAACCCGGGCGATCTCTTTGGTGCTGAGGCCCATCCGGATCATGTTGCAGGTCCTGAGTTCCGCGGGCGTCAGCTTGAGAAACCTCCTGGAGAGACGATTCACGAGGGGGGAGGTGATCTCCTCCAGGTTTCTTCTCAGCAACCTTATATACCCCTTTCTCTCCGGTTCGATCTCTGAATCCAGGGCGTGCAGGATCGGCATGATGATCTTGTCCACGTTGGCCATGATCGCTTCCTTTATGGCGCCCTTTTCGTCTTCGATTCTGGAAAGAACGGTGCGCAGCGCGGCGTTCGATTCCTGCAGAGCCTTGCGTTCCACTTTCAGCTGGCCATAGGCGCTTCGCAACTCCTCCTCCATCCGCATCCTTTTTGCGGTCCTTCCCAGCCGTTCCGCCACCGCGTCGATGAGAGCCCTTTCCTCGTGCAGGAACGGCCCCTCGTCCGCCGCCGGCATCTTCCGCGTGTAGCAGACCTGCACCATGCCGGCCTTCTTGCCCGAGAGGAAGATGTCCGCAGATTGCCTGAAGCCCGTCTCCCTGAAGTCTGCAGTCCTGTATTCCCGGTCCTCGAAGAGGATCCGGGCACATGTCACTTCCGGATACTGCCAGGAGGGCGGCAGGAGTTCCACGGCTCCCTGCAGCATGGTGTCCAGATTCGGCTCGTGTCGCTCCACGAGTTTCGCGATTCCGTAGAGACACCGCAACTCCTTGACCCGCTCTCGAAGGGCGTGTTCCGCCCGGATCTTCTTCGCAGCGGTGCTCAGCCGTTCTGCCACCGCGTCGATGAGAGCCCTTTCCTCGTGCAGGAACGGCCCCTCGTCCGACGGCGGCATCTCCCGGGTGTAGAAGACCTCGACGACCCCGGCCTTCTCGCCCTTTGCGATTATCTCGGCCGCCTGCCTCTGGTGAGTCTCCTGGAAGCCCGAGCTCTTGTATTCCTTTCCTTCAAAGAGGATCCGGGCGCATGTCACCTCCGGATACTGCCAGGAGGGCGGCAGGAGCTCGACGGTCCCCTCTATGATGGCTTCCAGATTCGGTTCGTGTCGCTCCACGAGCTTGGCGATTCCGTAGAGGCACCGTAATTCCTTGACCCGTTCTCGAAGGGCGTGTTCGATCTTGTCTCGCTCTTCTCTGGTCCGGATCGGGCTGCTCATGCCTCCTGTCCCGGACCTTCCCTTCTTTGGGGCGCGGTTCCGGTCGCTTTTACCCTTTTCGGCCATCGGATCCTCATTGCCTAAGTGTAATAGGCATTCTATAGGTTTATCATTTGCACCTTAATACCTATTATGTATAGGCATTCTATTGCTTTAAATACGGTATTGTCAAGACCGAAGAATCAGGCGATCCTAACGTGCATTACCCCACAGGAGAGCAAGGAGCAAGCCATGGAAGCTCACGTGCTGGATGAAGTATGGATCGGCAGGCAGAAACAGCCGCAGCAACTCATCGAGGTGCTGCTGGACGTGCAGGAAAGAAACGGCTTCCTTTCCGAGGAAGCCTTGCGGGAGATCGCCGAGGAGCTCGGCGTGCCGCTCATCGAGGTATGGCGGGTTGCGAATTTCTACAAGGGCCTGTCGCTGCAGCCCAGGGGAAAGCATCTGATCACGGTCTGCATGGGCACGGCATGTCACGTGCGGAGCGCCGCTCTTCTGGTGGAGGAGTGCTTCTCCCAGATCCGCATGGAGACGGGGGATACCTCCGTGGACGGCCTCTTCACGATCGAAAAGGTGAACTGTCTCGGAGCATGTGCCCTCGGGCCGATCGTGGTGCTGGATGGGGTCTATCACGATCACATGACGCCGGCGAAACTGCGAAGGCTCATCAAATCCGTCTACAAGCTCGAAGAGGAGACCGTATCCGATGCCGCATATAGCAACCCCGCATGAGTTGACGGACCTCCGAAGCAAGCTCTCCATACGCTCCGAAAAAGCGACCCACACGCTGGCGATCTGCAACGGGACCGGATGCCAGGCATCCCGTTCGGCGCCCGTGGTGGAGGCCCTGCGAGAGCAGATTTCCGAACAGGGCCTGGAAGAGAAGATCCGGATCCGGGTCACGGGCTGCCAGGGCTTCTGCGAACAGGGGCCGGTCGTGGTGGTCGAGCCGGGCGATACCTTCTACTGCCGCGTGGGGCCGGACGACGCAGCGGAACTGATATCGACCGTGTCCCGCGGCGAGGTGATGGAGAGACTCCTCTACGCGGACCCGGTATCTCAGGAAAAGATGCGCACCGAGTCGGACATTCCCTTCTTTCGTGCCCAGGAGCGGGTGCTTCTCGGCCAGAACAGACGGGTCGATCCGTGCTCCATCGATGATTACATCGCTGCAGGAGGATACAGGGCGCTGGCAAAGGTCCTCACGGGCATGGAGCCCGAAGAGGTCATCGAGGAGATCGAGGCCTCCGGCCTCAGGGGACGGGGCGGTGCCGGATTCCCGACGGGCCGGAAGTGGGCCTCCTGCAGGGCCGTGCCCGGCGACCTGAAATACGTCGTGTGCAACGCCGACGAAGGCGATCCCGGCGCCTACATGGACCGATGCGTTCTGGAGGGGAACCCACATCTCGTGATCGAGGGCATGCTGATCGGGGCCTGGGCCATCGGCGCGGGAGCAGGCTACATCTACGTCCGCAAGGAATACCCCCTTGCGGTCCAGAATGCGCGCACCGCAATCGACCAGGCCAGAGCCTACGGCCTTCTGGGCCGGAACATTCTCGATTCAGGCTTCTCCTTCGACCTCGAGATCGCCCGGGGCGGCGGTGCCTTCGTGTGCGGCGAGTCGACGGCCCTGATGGCCTCCATCGAAGGACAGGTGGGTGACCCCTCTCCAAAAGACGTGCACACGGTCGAGAAGGGGTTGTGGAACAGGCCCACGAACCTGAACAACGTGGAAACGTGGGCGAACGTGCCTTTCATCATCAACAACGGTGCGGAATGGTTCGCTTCCAAGGGCACGGAACACAGCAAGGGAACCAAGATCTTCGCCCTCACCGGCAGGATCAAGAATACGGGCCTCGTCGAGGTGCCCATGGGCACCTCGCTCCGCGAGATCATCTACGACATCGGCGGCGGGGCCGCGAACGGTACGGGCGTCAAGGCGGTGCAGACGGGCGGGCCCTCCGGCGGTTGTCTTCCGGCTTCGCGCTTCGACCTTCCCGTGGATTTCGAGACCCTGACCGAGGCGGGCTCCATGGTCGGCTCCGGCGGCATGGTGGTGATGGACGAGCGGACGTGCATGGTGGACGTGGCAAAATACTTCCTCGAATTCCTTCAGGAGGAGTCTTGCGGCAGTTGCGCGCCCTGCAGGATCGGATTGAGCAGGATGCTGGAGATCGTGGAGGACATCGCGGAGGGGCGGGGCAGGCCGGAGCAGATCGACCTTCTCGAAGAACTGGCGGACACGGTCGCCCACACGTCTCTGTGCGGACTGGGCAAGACCGCGCCCAACCCCGTGCTTTCCACCCTGCGATATTTCCGCGACGAGTTCCTTTCCCATATCCAGGATCAGAAATGCCCGGCAGGGGTGTGCCGCGCCCTCACCGTCTACGCCATTGACGCAGAGAAGTGCAACGGATGCGGCCTTTGCCTTCGCGCCTGCCCGGTGGGAGCCATCAGCGGAGCGAAGAAGGAGCCGCACGTCATCGACCCGGAGACATGCACGCGTTGCGGCATCTGCCGAAGTGAGTGTACGTTCGACGGGATCTACGTCAGCTAGGAGGGAATCGAGGTGCAACACTACATCACGATCAACATGGACGGTGCGAAACTGAGGACTCCGCAGGGTGTGTCCGTACTGGATGTGGCCATGGAGTACGGCGTCTGCATTCCACACCTGTGCCATGTCCGCAGTCTTACGGACATCGGTGTGTGTCGTCTGTGCATCGTCGAGCATGTGAGCAACGGCAGGTCCAAGATCACGACTTCCTGCACGCTGGAGGCCAAGGAAGGAATGGTGATCCGCACGAACACGGACCGGATCAGGGCCCTGCGGAAGAACGTGGCGGAACTCCTGGTTGCAGAAGCGCCCAACTCGCGCGCCGTGCAGGATGTCGCTCTGCGTTGTGGGGTCACGAACGTGCGCTACCCCTTTCGCAACAAGGATTGCGTTCTTTGCGGACGGTGCGTACGGGTCTGTGCCGAGGTCTGGCAGGCAAAGGCGATCGGGTTCGTCGGGCGAGGCAAGGACCGCCGCGTCGATTTCCCCTTCTCCGCCCGCCCGGATTTCTGCAAGATGTGCGGCACGTGTGTCGACATCTGCCCCATGACCATCACCCCCTGCAACGGCCCGATGAAGCCGGGAGAGGAGTATTTCTGCGGGCAGTGTGAATCCCAGCTGTCCATGAACGCGGACTTCCCGGATACCTGCGTTTCCTGCGAGCTGGGCAAGGGCTTTCACTGCGAGCGTCAGTACGCCTGAACGCTTCGTCCAACAACCGGGCTGGCCGTCTACTCCCCGCCGAACAGCTTTCTCGGGTTGTCCACCAGGATGGTCTGGATCTGTTCCTCCGTGACCCCTCCCCTCTTCAGAGCGGGAATCACGTTCTTGAACAGGTGGGTCGGATACCAGTTCGCGATCAGCGGCAGGGCCGGTTCCGGCACGTTCAGGGGCCTTCCCAGCCAGTAGGCGATGTAGTCGTGGGAGATCGTCAGTTGGCCGGCGTGGCCGGTCCCGATGAGTCCCACGAGGACGCCGTAGCGTTCCTCGTCCATGGGACAGCCTGCCAGCACCTGGATCCCCATCCGGTCGAAGGCCACGTACACACCGTGCTTCATCGTTTCGAGCTGGTAGCGGATGTCCGTGTTGTCGCTCATGTGGCCGATCTGGACCCTTTCGGGATCGGCTCCGGCGGAGACGAGCAGCGCGGCCTGTTCGGGGCCCATGGTGCCTTCCTGGGTGTGGGTGATGATCGGTACGCCCGTGTCCTGCTGGACGCGGGCCGCCACCTCGAACATCATCCGCTCGTAGTCGGTGATCTCCCCCTTGCCCGTGCCCACCTTGATCGCCCCGGCCTTGATCCCGGTGTCGCGGATCCCCTCTGTGATCTCCCTGTGGAACAGCTCGTAGATCTCGTCCCGCACGTCGCCAAGGCTGCCCCGGAATTTCCAGTAGGCCGGCATCCCCTCCTCTTCGTAGTAGTAACCGGTGGAGCAGATGATGTTCACGCCGCTCTTCTCGGATACCTCCCGGAGAAGCTCCGGGAACCTGCCGCCGTCGTTCGGCGTGGCATCCAGATAGGTCTTCACGCCGCAGTCCTTGAGCTGCTCCATCATCTCCAGGGAGCTCTTGAGGAGTTGCTCCCGGTCGAGAGGCGCCACGGTCTGGTCGCCTTCCCAGCCGGGGTACCCGTATGCGATGTGCTCGTGCGGCAGGGTCACCCCCATGTCGCTCGGAGAGATAGGGCCCAGTACGGTGTTCACCTTGACGTCGCTCATGTTCTTCCTCCCCCTTTGTGCCCTGTGTCGTGCCTTTCCCCGTCCTTGCCGGGGGCCTGTCCCGGGGGCGCCAGACCCACGGGCTTGCCGTCGACGATCTGATCCAGGTACTCCGACATGCCGTAGCCGATCCTTCCGTCGCAGCGGTATTCGGTCATGCCTTCCGTGATCCGGGTCTCCAGGTCCTCACCGTCCGGCGTCTTCCTTCTGTTTCGAAGGGGGATCAGGTTGAGGACCTTCCCTTCGACCTCGTATTCCCGGTCCGAGGTTTTCGCCCACGCCTTCAGGTTCGTCTGGTAGTGGTTCTCGTCCCACTCGGTCTCGATCGTGGCCTCCTGGATCAAGCTGTATTCGCCGTCGTGCAGGACCAGTCCGCCGATGGTCTGGCTGTCGTCCTTCTTCGTGATGATGGCGATCATGATGCCGAAGTCCTTGCCGAAGCTCATGGGCAGCCACCGGTACCACTTGATGTTCTGCCAGTAGCGCGGCCCCCAGGAGTGGTCCCGCAGTCCGTAGCCGTCGATCGAGAACGCTTCGTCGCCCACGCGAATCGAACCGCGACCCGCCACGTGCTGCTCGTAGTGGGCGCGCGCAAAGGATTCCTCCGCCTTCTCTTTGTAGGGGGTGCCGTCCTCGTTCACCCGTTCGCCTCCGGACACGGGGGCGACCCCTTCGTAGTGGAGATCCACTTTGCAGTCCACGAGTGGATTTTCCGCAAAGGCCTTTCTCGGCTTGGCCATTTCGCGGGGGTTCTCGAGGAGGAGCATCTTTCCGTCATAGGTGAGTCGGAGTCGCTTCAAGGGCTCCACGATCTCGAACTTGAGCCCTCCCGCGTCCAGGGCATCGTTGCTCGAAATCTCGGGTCGGCCGAACATGAAGCCCACCCGCCCGTCCGGCAGGTAGAGACAGCAGGTCATCTCGGCGTAGCCCTCGTTCGGCCGGTTGCCGACCCGGAACCAGCCGCCCAGGCGGGTCGAGGGATCGAAGATGTTGATGTACATGCTCTCGTTGAAATTCTTCTCCGCCTCGATCGGGTGGGTGTACTCGTCCTCAGGGGCCAGACGGAATTTCACTTCTTTGGTTTCGATCATGCCTTCCCCCTACCTCTTGTGGGCCTGGATCTCTTCGAGGGTCTCCCGGTAGTGGTCTCGGTCCCCGCGCCAGACGCAGCAGGAGTCCTTCACATACTCGAGCATCGCCTCCCGGGCCTCGGGCGGGGGCGGGTTCTTGCCGCGGTGCGCCGCCGTTCCCTGCACGGCGGCGGAGCCCATGGTGAGGATGAGGCTGGTCAGGTGATTGCAGCCCTGTTTCGGGTTCAGCCGGTCCTTGACCGCCTTGCTGAAGCCGTAGACGATCGGCATGCCGACCAGAGCCTTCACCGAATCGATCGCTTCCCGGCAGCCGTCCATCGGAACGGTCGGCATCTCCGCCTCGGCGTCCAGAATCTCGGTGGGCATTCCTCCAAGGAGGAACCGGACCACCATGCCGTGGACCTTCCCCGCATCGCGGCGTCTGTGTGCAATCGTGTAAATGGCCCGGTATCGCGTGTCTTCGAGCGTCCCCTCCAGAAGAACGCGTTCCTCGTCCACGGAATAGGTTTCGATCCGTATCGATCTTTCGTGTACCTTCTCGCCTTTGAGCTTCTCCAACGATGTCATCGAGCGGTCTCCTTTGGCACTCGTCCTTGAAACGGGGAGGGCGTCTTTTCGTGCCGGCCTGCACCACTGCCCGCATGTCAACTTTATCAGCCGCAGAGCCAGATGTCGCGCGGCAGGTCCACGCCGATGAGCTCCAGGCCCCTGTCCGTCACCAGCCACATGTCCTCGGGCATGTTCCCGAAGATGACGAGGTCCGTTCCGTAGCATCCCACCTCGATGCAGAGGATCATGCCCGGCTCGATGGGCGTGAGGTCGTCCGGACCGAGAAAGGGGGGCTCGTGGATGGTGCTGCCGATGCTGTGCCCCACGAAGTCGATCGGCACGAGCTGATTCCAGTCCTGGCGGTAGGTTTCCTTCTCGCCGAGCTTGAAGATGTCGCAGCCGCGCATCCCGGGGACGATGTTGTTCACCGTGTTCATGTAGGCGTCCCGACCCCACCTGGACAGGTCCTCGAGCTTCGGCGGGAGCTTGTCGCCCACGTAGAAGCCCCGTTGAATGTCCGTGCAGTATCCCTTGTACATGGGACCGCCGTCCGCAAAGCCCTGATCCCCCTCCCGGATGACCCGGTTCGTGAAGGGAGGGCTCACGAGGCGCCATTTGCCCGGCCCGTCCGACCCGCACAGGAAGAGGATCGGGTCGTTCACCGTGGGCGAGTGGTACATCCCCTCACGGATCAGCTCTTCGTAGAAGACCCGGTGCACGTCCCACTCGGTCACCCCCGGACGGATGGCCCGATACCCCTTGTCGAGCACCCGCCGGGTCTTGTCGCACATCTCCCTGAACAGGTCGATCTCCCAGTCGGTCTTGATCGCCTTCTGCTCCCAGATCAGATCGTCGGCGCCAACGAACCGGGCGTTGGGCAGGGCCGCCTGAATCTCGCACAATTCCTTGTAGGAGACCTGCTGAACGTGGCCGGGGCCGAACTCGAGGCCGATCACCTTGTTGTGGAGCTTGAGGTCCATCATCGTGTCCGTGAAGACGTCGATGAAGCGGGTGGGAAGGCGCCAGAGGGTGACCGAAGACCAGAGGCGCAGGTCCTCGACCCAGGTGGTCTTGGTGATGCCGTTGTGCAGGACCGATTCCCCCACGAAGACCGTGTCGTGATCCTGGGAGACGACGAAGCAGTGCCTCCACCGGTCCGTGTGGCGGATGTTCGCTTCCCGGTACCCTCCGTAGTACTGTTTGTTGCTGAAGGCGAACAGGACCATCGCGTCCATCCCGTGTTTCGCCAGCAACTCCTTCGCCCGCCGGGTCCGGGCCTCGAACTCCTCTCTCGGGATGTAGGGCTCGAAATCCTCCGGGTCCTCCGAGTGCTCCCAGGCCGCGCCCTCCTGTTCGATCCAGTGGTCTTTGGAAAGGTGGGTCTTCTCCTTTTTTGCCATTCTTCGGCTCCCCTCGCCTGCTGTTCGAAATAGGCCATACCCCTCCTACAGGTATAGGGGAACGGCGATTTGGGTGTCAATCCTGCGGCGCCCGTGGTAGGCTCTGGCCGTGGGTGGGATGACCCCTGGAACCGAGGAGGAAACGGACATGATGAAGCGAACGGTTTTGTGGACAGGCGTCTGTCTCCTGCTGGGCCTTTGCCTCCAGAGTGCCTGCAAGAAGAAGGACGAGGCAGAGGTCATTCACCGGCTGATCCACAAGGGGGCGAAGCTCGCCGAGGCGCACAACGTGGGCGGGCTCATGGAACTCGCTGCTCCTGGGTTCACCGCCATGCCCGGGAATCGGGACCGGGCCGAGGTGAGAAGCATCCTCTTCATGGCCTTCCGGCACTACCGCGACTTCAGGATCCTGTATCCGAAACCCGGCATCGACGTGGAGGAAGGCGGCCGGACGGCTTCCGCGACCGTCTACTTCCTGATCGTCCGGAGGGAAGGAGCCTACCCCGAGTTGAAGGACCTGTACGAAGATCCCGGCCTCTGGCTCGAAGAGGTCGGAGAGAACGCGGACCTGTACCGGCTCAGGCTTGCGTTGATCGAGAGGGAGGACGACTGGTTGACAAAACAGGCTCACCTGGAGCCCTTCAGGGGGCTGGGTTTCGGCGATTAGCCTGTGGAAAGGCGCCTCCTTCAGCCCGCCGGCAGGCTAGAGGCAGACGAGGCAGCGGCAGTCTTCCCCCTCCGGGCACGGTGGGCCGTCAGGAGGGCATGGCCCGAAGCCGCAGATTTCACTCTCGCAGTCCTGATCGGACGCGCACAGCTCTCCCGCATCCTTGCCTTCCCCGCAGGCCGCAAAGGCGAAGCAGGACAGAACCAGGAGCAGGAAGAGTGGACGCTTCTTCATGGCGGGGGGCTCCTTGGGAGTATGGTCGAAATCCTCACCCATCCTATCGAAAAGGATATCCTCCGGTCACTTGTTGACCTGATCTACCTTCGCCGGATCGAAGCGATCCGAATACTTCCCGATGATAGGCTCGTAGAAAGCTTGAATTCTCTTCATATCCGCTTCGATGTCGCCGGTTGGGAAAACGGCGGGACCAAACCCTCCCACCTTTCGCCGATAGTCGAGGAATCCAAGCACAATCGGAACCTCGGCACGTTCCGCTATTCGATAGAATCCCGTCTTCCAGTATGGGACCATCTTCCTGGTTCCCTCCGGGGGCACCACCAAAATCAGGCTGTCCGCCTTTCGAAGCTGCTCTGCCGACTGCTCCACCACATTGTGCGATTTTCTGCGGTCGATGGGAATGCCGCCAAGCCATCGCATGATCGTGCCGTAGGGCCTGCGGAACAGGGTATGTTTGCCCATCCAGAACAGCCGGACCCGGAAGGCGAAGGCCAGGGACAGCATGATTGGCAAATCCCAGTTGGAGGTATGGGGTGCCGCGATCAGTACGAACTTCGGTCTGTCCGGCAGATTCCCTTCCACCCTCCATCGAAAACACCACATGAGCGTCAATGCCAGGCGACGAAGCAGGGTGTTCACAATGGGTGTGTCGAACATGGTGTAGTGCACTGGAAGTACCTCGCTTTCCGGAACGAGTCCCGTGTGGTAGTGAATTTTCGGATGGGACCCGGACGCGTTCCCTCATTCCGAATCCAGCCCGGACTGGATGACGGCTCTTACGGCCTTCATCAGCTCTCCAAGCCTCTCCGTACCGTAACCGGAAACCTCGATCGGTTCGTGTATCCTCATGTTCGCCTGCCCCGGGAAGAGATCCCTCGTGTTGGGCGGAAGGATCCTGTTCGTGCCTCGAATCGTAATCGGCAGGATCGGGAGGCCGAGGTCCATGGCCATGACGAAGGCGCCCTTCTTGAATTCCCTCATCTCGCCGGTGGTGCTTCGGGTGCCTTCCGGAAAGAACAGCACGCTCGTTCCGTCTGCGATCTTCTTCTTCGCCTCCTCGAGAGAAGCGATGGCGGCGGCCCTGTTGGAGCGATCGATGTAGATGTGCCCCATCTTCTCGCAGGCGGTCCCCAGGGCCGGCAGGTTGCGCAGCTCCTTCTTCATCACCCATTTGAAATCGATTCCGAGCCAGCCGTATAGGACGAAGATATCATAATGGCTCAGATGATTCGATACGATCACATAGGATTGCCTCTTGTCGATGTTGCGCCGGCCGCGGACCGACACGAACATGGGTGTGAGGAAGCTGTTCAGACGCGCCCAGCCCACGGCGCACGTCTTGCTGGCGAGCTTCGGGCTCAAGGCGGATGCGATCGCGATCGCTGTGGCGCCCAGGATCAGGGTGGAACCCACCAGGATGGGAACGAAAACCAGCCATTTGTAGGGTTGATACAGGATGTGGAGGAACTTTCTCATGGCCCACGCTCCGTGTCGATGCCCGGTCGTTCCGCATGCCGCACCGCGGCATTTCCAGAAACACTTATACCAGATTCCCGCGCGGATGGAAACGGGATGGGCGCATTCTCATTGACACGAACCCGGGCCTGCCCCTATTCTGCTCAGATCTCCGGATTCGCTCCATCGAGAGAAAAGGTTCGCCGTGTCGAACAACGGAAAGGGAACACCGGGTAACCGTGACTGGGTGGACGTGGAGGTCGAGCCGGATCACAAAGAAGTTTTCAAGAACGAGCGGATCCGTGTCTACATCGCCTTCATTCGCCCTGGCGTGGAGACCCTTTATCATCGCCACGACAAGGACACCCTCTACGTGGTTCTGGAGGGGGGAAAGAACTACGCCTATACCCTGCCCGGGACCAAGGCGGGTAAGTACGTTCTGCCGAGATCGATCAGCCTCAGGCAGAAGCTGACCTGGCTCTTCACCCGGACGGTTTACGGCTGGACCGCACTGCCCAAGTCCGCCTACGTGCTGATGCACAACGAGGGGAACCCGATCATACACAAGGTTCGCGGCGCCGAGGACAATCCGTCCGATATGAGGATGATGGGGATCGAATTCCTCAAGCCCGGCCGACGGACCGAGTCCGTATCGATCGGCAAGGAGGCCCTGCCCGTGGATTACGAAGACAAGACCGTCCGTGTCTTCCGCCTAAACTTCCCCGCCGACCTTTCGCGCCTCGGGGAATCGCTCCGCTTCACGGGAATCGTGATCGCCTTGAGCAATGCTGTCGGAATCGAGTCCGCGTCTCCGGGCGATTCGGAACGTCAGGCCCATTCCCTGGATGAGGGCGACCTCATCTGGTGCGACGGGGGCACAGAGATCACCTTCACGGCGCCAGGCGGATCCGAATCGGAAGCCCTGCTCATACAGATGTAGCTATTCCACTCTTCGGCCGTCTTCATCCCAGAATCTTTCCCCGCTGAAGCCACCTCGCTTCCCATTTGTAAAGGGCACCTTTGCCCTCACCTGGCCGTTCTCGTAATACCTGACGATGACACCATGAAGCACCCCGTTCTTGTAGGGTTCCGCGCTTTCCAGCTGGCCATTCTTGTACCAGTATTTGGTGTGCCCGTGCAGTCTGCCGTTCTTGTATCGCTTCTTATATCTCATGGTCTGACGCCGGTAATCTTCTCTGCCCCTTCCAACGACATAGCCGGAAAAGGGTTTCTCGCTCCCTTTTTCGCACACCAGCCCTTCCTTCACCACGGTCATGTCCTGCCGGATCTCTTGGCCACACCCGGCGAGAAGGGACAAAGACATCGCGAGAACTACGAATTTCAATCTGCTCGATCTTGCCTTGTCGCCTTTCATCTCCAGTTCCCCCTTCAAGGACCACAGGCGGCTGAATACCAGAGGGGTACGATAAGAAAGGAGAGCAAGAGCTGTCAAGGGGCTTCGGATCATCAACGCGAGTTGTCGTGTGCGAACAGGGTTGAGAGTGCTTCCGGAGGTTTCAAGAAAGAAGGGCGACCATTCTCTGCAGAAGCTGGACCTCTTCCTGCCGATCCAGGATTTCCGAGCGTGTGATTCTGTTTTCCGGATCCAGAGCCCTTGGGCAGTTCCTGCAGTCGAAGCCGTCCCAATTCTGGTTTCCGGCATGATTCAGGCACTTAAAATGGCTCCTGCACATGACATGACGATGTTTCATCAGATACTCGGTTACGCGAACATGGTTGTTTCCGTTCTTCATGGCGCATGACAACTCCAGGCGTGTGGGCAGGCATCCACCGCCGAGTTTCACTGTCTCCAGCCGCCACAGTCTTCCGGGTACGATCTTCTCCATCTTTTTCGTATCTCTCCTGAAAGCCCGCCGCCATGGGAATAGCCGGACCCGTAATCGTCCAGGTTTCCATGGCACGGTACAGTTCGGTGCTCCAAGGTGACTCGACCATTCTCTTTCCCCTTACGGGAAGAAAGTGTAAGGGGACTCGGTTACGGCGAAATGTCGAAACGATCAAATCTTTGTATTGATCTTCCGATGAGTGTCGAGTGCCCTCCGGTTCGGGAGGAAACGAAATCTTAACAGAAGGTTATCCTTGTTCTATCATTCCGCATCCATCGCTACCCGTAGTACTCCGCCACGAGACGTTCGACCTCTTCCTCTGAAGGCATGGTGTCACGATACCCGGCCACGTACTGATTTCTCATCCACCTGTAAAGACTCACCGTATCATTCACCTGAATGATCTCCGGGATGTCATCCCCCTCGTGTGTCTTGACGTGCTTGCTGTACTGTCCGAGCATGCCGACCACATCATAGAAGGTGGCAGGTTCCCGTTTGACGTTTCTCTTGAAGGACTTCCCCTGCTCCGGAAAGATCTTGTCCGGGTCCGGGTTGGCCGAAATGTCCAGCCGCTGGAAGGGCCTTCTCACTGCGACCTGCCACTTCCTCGCCTCCACCATCATCCTCGAGATCATGGGCCCCGCGTAGTCCGGGCACTGGTGACCCTGCGGGCAGGCGGAGAAGAACTCCACCACGGAGGGACCGTTGTAGGCAATCGCCTCCCGAAGGATCTTGATGGCATAGGCCGGATTGTCGATCGTCAGCTTGGCTGCATAGACGTGGGAGATGGCCATGGCCTGGCTGATAATACGCCGGTGCAGCGTCGTCTTGCCCGCGGCCTGGACGCCGAAGGGCGAGGTGCTCCTGTCGCTCCCGAACCGGGTGGCGCCGGATTTCTGTGTGCCCGTGTTCATGTACCCTTCGTTGTTGTAGATCACCCAGGTGACGTCGAAATTCTCCCCGAGGGCGTAGTTGAAGGGCCCGTTCCCGATATCGTAGATGGCGCCGTCGCCGGCGAAGACGATTACCTTGGTCAGAACGTCTGTGTAGCGGTTGATGTAGGCCTGGTCGAGGCTGAACTTGGCCCCCAGAGCCGCGGCAGAGGCGGTCCCGAAACCGTAGTGGCCGGCCCGGTAAATCCGCGAGTTGAAGGGGTTGGTCAGCTCGGAAACCTGACTGCAGCCCGTCGAATTGATCGTGTAGAGGTTGAACCCGTTGTCGAGCATGTGTTCGATGGCCGACCGGTTCTTCTCCGAGAGGATCTTGAGCCCTTGATAGAAGGTGGCGATCCCCTGGGGGTGATTGCGCAGGGATTCTGCGGCGAAGAAGGTCAGCAGGCTTATCGTCCCTTCGCTGCAGCCGGGGCAGAGGGTGTGCCTTCCCGGGTAGAGCTTGGAGAGCACGAAGAGGACTTGATGCATGATGGGCATCCGGTCGACGTAAGGGGCCGCCTCTTCCGTCATGTCGAGATCCCTGCAGGCGTCCGGCAGGAAGAGCTCGTCGGACAGGCCGGCTTTCGGCACCATGGCGAGTGCGTCCGTGGGACAGACCTGGGCGCAGATCCCGCACCCCTTGCAGGAGCCCGGTTGCACGTTGATGTTCATGGCAAACCGGTCCCAGGGGAGCCCTTTGGGAGGCCTCTTGAGCACCTTGAAATACCGTTCCGCATGTTCCTGAATGGGGCGGTCCGTGATGGTGCAGTAGAGGGCCGAATCCGGACAGGTTGCCGCACACTGACCGCAGGCTATGCACCTGGATGCATCGTAGACCGGCAACTGGGTTGCGATGTGGCTCATGCCGCGGTACTTGCTCGTACCTCCCGGGACCACCGGCAGGAACCGGTCCCAGGGGACCTTCTTACCTGCCAAGATCGGCTCGATCATCTGTCTGCGAAACGTCTCTTCATAAGATTCGATGAGGTGGACCGATTGGATCGTGCCCAGCTCATCCTGATCTTGGAGGGCTATGGGAAGCGGAGAGACGCCTGGGTGTACCCCCTCCACCGAGGCGGGTCCTTGGTCGGTCTCCTGGGCGGCTCCGGCCGGACTTTGGGTAGACTCCCCCTCGTTCCGCGGAACGGGCTGCTCGGCTCCATGCCGGAGAAGGGCCACGTTGGATTCGACGATCTCCTTGGCCCCCTTCTTGGCGAGTTTCGCACCCATGACGCTCTCGAATCTTCTTTCGAAGATCTCTTCGGGAAGGATCCCCATCCCCTTGTTGATCAGTCCCAGGAGAGCCGCACCCGGCAGGTTCCGGTCCAGGTGCTTCAGGGCGGCGCGGGTCGCGGCAAAGGAGACCACCCGGATCCGCCGATCCCGGATGAGGGTTTGCACATGCTCCGAGAAGGAGTCCAAAAGCTCGGAAGGGGTCCGGGTGCTGTTGATCACGAACAGGCCTCCCTCCTTGAGCCCGCCGACGTACTCCCGCAGCACTTCGTCCACCAGGAATTTGTCGTTGAAGAAGGCGAGCACGTCCCGCTCCGTCAGCTCCGAGCTGTTGCGGATCTTCCCTTCGCTGATGCGCAGGTTCATGAAGACAGCCGCCCCTTTCCGGGCCGCCCCGTAGCGGGCGCCGGATTGAATGTGCTTGGCTCCCTCCCCCGTGTCTTGCGCATAGATGTGACCGGCTGTCTCCAGAGCCGTCTTCACGCCCTCGGCCCCGACCCCGACAAAGGTCATGCCCAGTTCCCATTTGTCGTAGTCGGGCAAACCCACGGGCTCGATCGTGTAAGGGCCTTCGATCCCCACGTAGAAGTCCCGCAGGGATCGATCCGTTTCGCCTTCCAGGTGGGCCTTCATGTTCTCGATCACAGCGGCGGCATCGTACTTGTTGAAATCCTTGCTCCCGAGGCCATAGACGCCGTGCAGAACGGCGGGCATTCGTCCGCTTTCCGGCGGCGACAGCTGAAGGGCCACCTGCACGTCTCTCAGTAGAAGCTGGTTGTGGGCGACGGCAGCCCGTTCGAGAACGGTCACCGCCTTGGCGCTGCGAACGCCCTGCGAGATTTCTTCGTAACAGGGGGGTGTGAAGAGGACGGGACGGGTTACGCCGACCTTCCAGCCCTTCACGTCCCGGTAGTAGTCGACCACATCCTTGATGACGCCCACGGCAGACCCGATCACCACGACCACCATGTCGGCATCTTCGGTCCGGTAGTGTTGGACCACCTCCAGACGCGTTCCCAGCATCTGGTTCATCACGTGCATGGCGGCGATGAAGGCCTTCCGCAGGAAGCGATACGCAAAATCCTGCGCTACCTGCCCTTCCATGGTGAGATCCGTATCCGTGAAGGTTCCGGTGAGGGTGTACAAGTTGAAACCGGGCTGGTAGATCCGGTTGGGCGGACCGACGAAACGGTGGAGAAAGTCGTCGGACAGGACCCGTATGTTCTCCAGGGCGTGGCTCTTGATGAAGCCGTCTCCGATCACCATGCAGGGGAGCATGACCTGCCTGAGTTCGGACACCTTGAAGGCGACGGGCAACAGGTCGTGGAGTTCCTGGTTGTCTTCGGATACGAGCTGAGCCCAACCCGCATTTCGAACGCCGTAGAAGTCGGTGTGGCCGCCGTGAATGCTCAGGGACCCCTTGTTCAACTCCCTCGCCATGACCGTCATGACAACCGGGAGGCGCTTGCCCGCAACGGAGAAGAGATTCTTCGTCTTGAGCGCCAACCCCTGGGAGGATGTGTTGCCCACGTAGCGACCGCCCTGGCTTGCCATGGCTTCCACCGCCGCCACTGCGGACAGTTCGTCACTCGGTTGAAAATACATCAGCCGGTGACCGAAGATGTTTTCCTCCCCGTTCGCCGCGGCCGTTGCGAAGCCCTCCGCGATCGGTGTGGAAGGCGTAATGGGGTATCCGCACAGACCGTCCACCACACGCGTAAGGATCGACAGGGCCGCCTGGTTGCCCTCAAGAAGTGCGTCCTTCCCGCTCCGTATCCTGGTAAGCTCTTCATGGGAAAGGGTGGAAAGATCGAAGTGAAAGAGGCGGGCCGCATCGAAACGCTTCCACTCGGCGTCCCAGTCCATCTTCACCGACTTTTCAGCCCTCCTGCGAAGCTCGTAGTAGGGCAGCTTCCTCCGCAGCCTTTCGAGTGTGATCCCCTCGCTCATGGTCTATCTCCCCTTCCAGCCGGACGTGGACGTTTTTCGGATTCAAATTGCTTCGTCGGCCTCTTGATCCTCGACTCCTCATTTACCGGAGTACGGCCCCACGCACAAGACCCGCCGGCAGCAGGCGTGAACGCCCCGGTGCAACTCCCAAAGGAGTTGCGTCGTTCCTGCGAGGGGGCGCAGCACCCTTCTGTTCGTTCTGTGCGGTCGGTGGGATGTTGCGAATGCAACGCTATGGCAACCGCTGAGAAAATTTTCCGGTCGGGTTCGGTCCCGGCATCCGAACCGTCACATGCAGGGGGAACTCATCCTCAAACAGCAAAACTATTGCATAAACAACAAAACTTTTACTCGGAACGAACGGTTTTGTCAAGTCGCCCGAGATTCGGCGATACACCGAATCATCTGGCTGATCACCCATGACTAGGGGCCGGGGTCAATTCGCAGGTAGAGTCCGTAACGGAAGACGTTCGCCATGATAGGTACGCCCAAGAGGATTCGAACCTCTGACCTTCGGGTTCTTGCAGCGCATCACGAAAAGGAAAAGGTAGTCAAGCGTATTCAAAGGCCATAAGTTCAGATGCTTGACCTTGAACGCCCAGAAAAGTCTTGAAATGTCCTTATAAGAAGGATACATTGCTTAATATATGTCCTCCTGAGAAGGCGATATGCGTGATTTGATCCGGCAGAAGATCGTGGATTCCCTTGCGGCTGCTCCGCCTGCACTCACCCGGCGAGATGTGCGATTGCCGGCTGTGGCCGGAAAGGCCAAGGCAATTATCGGACCTCGCAGGGCAGGCAAGACCACCTTTCTTTGGCAGTTGCTGGCGGAGAAACTCGCAACCGGTGTGAACCGTGAGGGACTTCTCTACTTCAACTTCGAGGATGAGCGCCTGGCCGGCATGAGCGCGGACGACCTGCATATCATCATCGAGGAATTCTACCTCCTGCACCCTGAGTTGCGCGACCGGCGTGATGCTGTGCTCTTCCTTGACGAAGTCCATGTCGTCCCGGGCTGGGAGACCTTTGTTCGTCGTCTTCTCGACACAGAGAGACTGGAGATCCTCCTGTCCGGTTCGTCGGCACGATTGTTGAGCCGGGAGGTCGCGACCAGCATGCGGGGCCGCGCCATGGAAGCCCTTGTGTATCCATTCAGTTTCCGCGAGTCTCTGCGTCACCGGGGGCAAGAGCCGGACAAACCCTTTGACCGCTTGCCCAAGGCCGCGCGGTCCTTTGTCGACCGGGCATTGCGGGACTACCTGGTCGAAGGCGGCTTCCCGGAGGCACAGGGCATCGACAGGCGTACTCGCTTCGAACTGCTAAACAGCTGCGTAGACGCTGCCATGCTTCGTGATGTGGTAGAACGCCATTCGGTTTCTCAGCCGGTCGCACTGCGCTGGATGGTGAGACATCTGTTGGGCAATGCAGGCGGGGCATTCAGCATTCACAAGTTCCACGGCGACTTGCGTGCGCGAGGGATACCCGTTGCCAAGGACACGCTGCACGGCTTTCTTTCGTATACGGAAGACGCGTTTCTCGTACGCACGGTCTCGATTGCGGCCGCGTCCGAGCGGCGTCGAATGGCCAACCCACGCAAGGCGTATCCAATCGACCCGGGCCTGATCCCGGTTTTCGACAGGTCGGGACGTGCGAACCTGGGGCACGCGCTGGAGACAGCCGTGGCCCTCGAACTCGACCGTTGTGGTGCGGAGATCACCTATGTTCGGGTTGCCGGCGGGCACGAAGTGGATTTCCTCGCACGTTATGCCGAGGGCAGGGAAGAGCTCATACAGGTGTGTGCGGACTTGGACGACCCGAGGACACGCGAACGGGAGGTGCGGGCGCTCGTTGAGGCCGGGGAAGCGCATCCCCGGGCCGAGAAGAACCTCCTAACGCTTGCGCCGGAAGGGGTTCGAGGACTGCCGGAGGACATAAGCATCCATGGCGCCGCGGCCTGGCTACTTGCGGATCCTACGGTTCCACGCCCACGACCTTAAGCTGATGCCCTCGACTACTGTCTATATGCGTTGGGGCAAGGGCCCATTTCACCCTCCCGCGTCTCAGCGAAAGAGCCAACCGCACTCAGGGCAAGGCCGCCAATGACAGAACTTTCCCTCACAACCGGTCCAGAAGTGGGCAAGACCCTCGTTTGCGGATTGACACCGATTGGGCGGATCGATGTCCGATCTGGCACCCCGGAGGATGGCCCCCAGATGTCTGCCGCAGTTGCCGGCCGCATCCTAGATGCGTTCAACGCCGGCCGCGGACACGGAGTTCTGCACCTGGGCGCGCGGGAAGTAGGAACTGACCTCCACCCCACGCTCTCGTACTGGCGCGACATCGGTCAGAGCCTGGTGGCCAGGGTGTGCGGCGCGTTCGACCCGACCGACCCGAAGTCCCTGGTTGTCCCCGACCCGGATCCCGACGAGATCTCGGCCTTGGTCCAGGCCGTGCCTCCTATGCAGGGTGCCGAGGTCATCACTCCCGAGCTGATCGAAAACCTGTGGTCCGAGATCGGAAAGACCTTGGCCGCTCAGGCAGCAAACTACAAAGATGGGGTTCAGGGTACCTGAAGAGCCAGAGCTCGGTATGGAACGTGGTCGGCCGGGTCTGTCTTCATCTTGCCGAGAACAAACGCGATCCGGATTATCCCTTCGCATTCATCGCGACTTACGTCCACAAGGTTTCCAAGCAGGCCAAACCTCAGCACTTGCCGCTCAGCCGAGCGCTCAAGGAATACGCCGGGACCGAGAATCGTCGGAAGCTGCTCGCACTGCTGTCTCCGTTGTCGCGGGCTGCCGAGAAAAGCTCCTTCGTCCGCGAGCTGGTCGATTCGGGAGCCGTTTACCACCCGATGTCTTGGACACCCAAGGAAGCGTACCGCTTTCTTTGCGAGATAGAATTGTACGAACAGGCCGGCCTGGTCGTGCGCGTGCCCGACTGGTGGAGCGCGAAGAACCGCCCCCGCCCCAAGGTCTCGGTTTCGGTGGGGGGAGAGGCGCCATCCAATCTGGGCATGGAGGCCTTGCTGGATTTCGACGTTAAGCTGACCATCGACGGCAAGGCTCTGTCTCGCAGGGAGATCGATGAGCTTCTTGCCTCTACCGAAGGTCTGGTGCTGATCAAGGGCAAATGGGTCGAGGTTGATCACGACAAGCTCTCGGAAGTCCTCGACCAGTGGCGTGACGTTCAGAATCAGGCGCAGGCCGGTGGAGTCAGCTTCGGCGAGGCCATGCGTATGCTGGCCGGGGCCCAGCTCGATGGCGGCGAAAAGGACGGCACCGGAGACGCCCGGCCGGGGTGGTCGGAGGTCATCGCCGGCAAATGGCTTTCATCGAGGCTCGACGATCTCCGTTCTCCCGCTTTGCGTTCTGGGATCGACGCGAATGCTGGCCTTAAGACAGAGCTTCGGCCCTACCAGAAGCTGGGCGTGCAATGGCTCTCTACACTGCACGGGCTGGAACTCGGCGGCTGCCTGGCCGACGACATGGGACTCGGCAAGACCATTCAGGTGCTGGCGCTTCTCTCCCTGGGTCTGCGCAAGAAGGAGAAGGGCACGGATCTGCTGTTGGTTCCTGCATCGATCATCGACAACTGGCGCCTGGAGATCGAGCGATTTGCCCCGAACCTCAAGGTACTGATCGCCCATCCGTCGCGTATCCCCTCGACTGAACTTAAAAAGCTATCGGGCAAGAAGATAGAGGCGAACGATGCGGTGATCACAACCTATGGCACAGCTATGCGGACGGATTGGATGAAAACGCATCCGTGGCGGAATGTGATCCTGGACGAGGCCCAGGCCATCAAGAACCCAGGTGCCAAACAGACCAAGGCGGTCAAGGCGATGAAATCGAGGTGGCGTCTGGCCCTGACCGGCACACCGGTAGAGAACCGTCTCGGCGACTTGTGGTCGATCTTTGACTTCTTGAACCCGGGTCTTCTCGGTTCAGCCAAGGCGTTCAACGGCTTCTGCAAGTCCATGGCGGCAAGCAAACAGGGCTACGCGCCGCTGCGTAGGCTGGTACAGCCTTACATCCTGCGAAGGCTCAAGACCGACAAGAGCGTCATCTCCGATCTGCCCGACAAGACCGAGGTCAACGCCTATTGTATGCTGAGCAAACGACAGGCTGCTCTTTACCAGCAGTCAGTGGACGAGATGAAGAAGGCCATCGAGGAACTCGAAGGCATCGAGAGGCGTGGGGTGGTTTTGGCCTTCTTGATGCGATTCAAGCAGATCTGCAACCATCCGTCCCAGTGGTTGGGCGATGGGAGCTACGAGGCGGCGGACAGCGGCAAGTTCTCGCGGCTGCACGAGCTTGGCGAGTCCGTAGCCGCGCGACAGGACAAGGTGCTGGTCTTCACCCAGTTCCGGGAGATGACGGAGCCGCTGGCCGGATTCCTGGCCGAAGTGTTCGGGCGCACCGGTCCGGTGCTGCACGGCGGTACGCCGATCAAGAAGCGTCAGAGATTGGTGGAGAGTTTCCAGAACGACGACCGGGTGCCGTTCATGATACTCTCGCTCAAGGCCGGAGGCACTGGGCTCAACCTGACCGCGGCCTCGCACGTGATCCACTTTGACCGATGGTGGAACCCGGCGGTGGAGAACCAGGCCACGGACCGCGCGTTCCGTATCGGCCAGAAGAAGAACGTGCTCGTCCACAAGTTCGTTTGCCGCGGCACGGTGGAGGAGCGTATCGACGAGCTGATCGCCGGCAAACAAAGGCTGTCCGACGAAATCTTGTCGGTTGGGGCCGAGTCGGCCTTGACCGAGATGAGCAACGAGGAATTGATCTCGATGGTGTCGCTCGACCTAAGAAATGCCGTCGAAGGATAGAGCAACGGCGGTTTTCGCCGAGTTCTTTTGCAACATCTAGGTTAACACAGGCACGAGCACTGTATGAGTGAGGGAATCGAATGGTCCGGTACTCCTATCACGAATGGCGACCCTACGTTTCGGTAGCCGAGCGCCGCCGTCAGGCCGCGAGGAAGGTCGCCAAGCTGCAGAAGGCTGGCCGGAAGGTTTCGCCGGTCGAGATCGCCGGGCGCAAGATCGCCGTTACCTTCTGGGGCGACGCCTGGTGTACCAACCTCGAGGCGTACAGCGATTATGCCAATCGCCTGCCCCGAGGACGTACGTATGTGCGAAACGGCTCGGTGATCGATCTGCAAATAGAGGCCGGGCGTGTGCGTTCTCTGGTCAGCGGATCGGACATCTACGAGGTGGATATCAACATCAAGCCGCTGGCGAAGAAGCGGTGGGCCGACATCAAGGGCCGGTGTGCGGGCCAGATCGACTCGTTGGTGGAGTTGCTACGAGGATCCATATCCAAAGGCGTGATGGAGATCGTGACCCGCAAGGGCGAGGGACTGTTCCCTGCGCCGAGGGAGATCACGTTGAGCTGCTCGTGCCCGGATTGGGCCACCATGTGTTGTTGATTACCTCGCAGATTTAGCGAGTTTTTGAGGTGGTAATCTGACCGGAAGG
>CAYZMM010000030.1:0-70461 GCA_964479535.1 uncultured Thermodesulfobacteriota bacterium | reverse complement strand
GTCTCCTTCAGCAAGGAGAGCGAGGCGTACACGCTGCGCTTTCTCGGCCGAACGTACAAGGTATACCCTTATCTGCGAAAACTCGCGCGGGCGGGAAAAAGGGGGGAGACGCAACCGCCCTACCGCCGGGAGCGCATCCCCTTCGGCGAGGCACTGGTGCTCTTGAATTACCTCGTGGGGGCAAAAGAGGTTCCCCTGTTCGAGAGGTGGGTGAGCGAAAAGGACCTTCCCGGAGGGGAGATGTTCTTCCGCGGCCCCCACAAGCTGCCGACGGAGCCGGTCCTGGAGCGCTACGGCAGGGACCCCAAGGGCCTGCTGGAGGCGGGCAGTCTGCTCGGGGGAGAGAGCCTTCCGGCCGGCGACGCCGCCCTTCGCCTCCAGGTGCTTCCGCGTGTGCCGGTGAACTACGTCCTCTGGAAGGAAGACGAGGAGTTCCCTCCCCGGCTCACCGTGGCCTTCGACGCGTCCCTGACGGAGCACTTCCCCCTGGATGTGGTCTGGGCACTCGTGCACGTGGTTTCGAACCGGCTCGCCTGCTCCTGACCGAATGGAGGCATCTGCAAATGCAAAACAACTCAGCCGGATGGTTACGTCAAGCGATCTCACTTCTTCCCCGCACTTCGGGAACCGGCAGGCTCCTTCTCGCCTGTTGCCTGCCGGCTCTCTGCCTGGTCGGCCCAAACACCTACGCCGCGGAAGATCCGGCGGCGTCGGAACAAGGCTTGAAGGTCTATGAGATCGAGTCCACGGAGGTGCGGGCCGAGAAACCGGCGACCGCTGCCTCCGATCAGCTCATCCGGGACAAGGATTTCCTCAACTTCCCGAACCAGACGCCGTCGGATCTGCTCCGGATCATGCCCGGCATCTTCATCAACCAGCACACCGGCGGGGGCAAGGCCCACCAGATCTTTCTCCGAGGCTTCGACGCCGAAGACAGCGTGGCCGAAAAATCGGAAGAGACGGGCACGGTCGAGTTCATGGCAAACGGAGAGGATTTCATCCGTGAGCCCTTTGTCTCCAAGGACGGCTGGACGGTCGCCTTCGATCACTTCTACGTCAACCTCTTCGGGCCAACGGCCCTTCAGGGCACCGTGGAGGGCGAGAACGGAAACGCGCACGGGGCGGCCTTCAGGACTGCGCAGGCCGTAGCGAAACCGATGCACGCGGGGCATCCCCACACGGGGATTACCGCGGGCGAGGTGCACGTTGCGCTCGTCGGAGACTATCTCGTCGACCTGCACCAGACTCCGCTCGCCGGACAGGGAGAAGATCGCACGCTGGTCGGCACCGTAGAGTACAGCGATGCGCTGAGCAACCTTGCAAAGACGGGAGATTACAACTCGGTGAACTTCAACATCAAACCCGTCGAAAGGGAGATGGGTACTTTCACCGGCACCTGTCCGGCCATGGAGGAAGCGGATTGCGAGGAAGCGGCCGAGGCGATGGAGGGCTATGGGCTGCGCATGGTCGGCACGGCCTCGGACGGCGTGGAGACGGTCGGGTTCGACATCCGGCTGCTTCCCGTCCTGGATGGAGATCCGGAGGCATCGGGCCTTGCCTGGTCTTCGTGCACCTGGGAAGGAGACCCGGAACAACCGGGCCTGGTGACGGCCGGGGGCACCGGATGGGTGGAGATGACCTTTCACTCCGACCACATCTTCGGCAACGGAGAGGAACCCGACCCGGACCTGGACGATTTCGCGCCCGGGTTCGAGCCCTTCAACAAACTGGCTGTGGCGGACGGTTGCAATGCAGGTGAGGACTTCTGCATCACGGCCACGCAGGAGGAGCTTCGCGAACAGTGGGGCGATCTGTCGGCCACCTACCCCGAGCTGCAGTATGCCTACGGGATGCTGGTTTACTCCCTGGGCACACTCGGCCACTGCGGGGAAGGGCACTGCCTGCACTGAGACCGCCTTCGTGAGGGTGAAAGAGAGCGCCGCCCCTCCGGGGCGGCTGTCAGGCTGAAGGTTTTCCGGTGGGGGGATGACCCTGTGCATCCCCCCGGTCTGTGCCACCGTTACGTGCACAGGCTAGAAAAAGACGATTTTACTTAACGTCCGGAAAAACGGGGCCGTTCCGGGTCGAGGAGGCCTTTGTCATGCACATGGCGGATGCACTTCTGTCACCCGCTGTCGGCTTGGGGTTCCTGGCCGCCAGCGGCGGCGTACTCGCATACAGCGCGAGGCAAATCGGGCAGGACAGTCTCGGCATCGGCCGGGCCTTCGAACAGAGCAAGCCTTCCTCCGGTCCCTCGTAGGGATCCTCTTCACGGCGAGTCTCGTGATCGGAGGGCTGATCGCCTGGTTCGCCTCGGCCCATCCCGACGGACTCGAGTGGAGCATCCGGAAGATCGTCGGGTCGGAAGAACTGCCGGGGGCCTCGGAGGGGCTGAGCGGTCGACTCTCAAGGATTCAGGAGAAAACGGCACCCTTTGCCGACTACTACATCGGCGAGGTGCAACCCGAGACCGGGGAACCGGACGCGGCAGGAACCGCCCAGGCGGAAGAAGAGGTATGGCCGGAAGTATCCGCCGGCAGAAGCCTGTCCGGCGTCGTCGGATCCCTGATCGTGCTCGCCGTTGTCTGTTTCATCGCCTTCATCCTTTCCGGGATTCGCAGCAGAGGATTGCGGACGGGAGGAGAGGGGTCTCGTTGCGCTTCATCGATGCGAGCCGTCTCGATCGGCACGCCTATCTGGACAGTGTCGTTCATCGTCTGGACCCGCGGGCCAAGGTGCTGGCCACGCTGGTCTTCATCCTCTCGGTCGTGAGCTTCGACCTTTATGCGCTGAGCGGGCTTCTGCCCTTCCTGGCCTTTCCTGTCCGCATTGCCGTCCTGGCCTTCGTTCCCTTCGGCCTGATCGTCCGGCGGCTCGCCGTCGCCCTGCCCTTCATCTTGTTGGTCGGCGTCTTCAATCCGCTCCTCGATCGAGCCGTCATGATCGAATTCGGAGGCTTACGCATCTCGGGCGGTTGGGTCAGCTTCGCCTCCATCCTCCTGCGGGGTCTTCTCTGCGTCGGCGCCGCCATGGTCCTGATCGCCACGACCCCCGTACCCAGGGTTGCGGAGGCCTTGGGGGCGCTGCGCCTTCCCCGGGCCCTGGTGGTCCAGCTGCTTCTGCTGTACCGGTACCTGTTCGTCCTTGCGGACGAGGCCGGCAGGATGCGCCGCGCCCGGGCTTTGCGGGCGGCAAAGTTCCGGACCTCCCCGCGGGAGGCCGCAGGCATGCTTTCCGTGCTTCTCCTGCGCACCGTCGACCGGAGTGAAGGCATCTGGGGGGCGCCATGCTCGCCAGGGGCTTCGACGGCCGGGTTCGAAGCCCCGGACGCGTTTCCTGGGGCTTTTCAGACACCGTGTTTCTCGTCCTCGTCAGCACATGCAGCCTGGGACTGAGGGTTGTCCCGGTCACGGAACGGCTGGGCGAATGGGTCTTGACGAGATGAACCCTCCCACACTGGACGTTCGAGACGCCTCCTACAGATATCCTGACGGGACCCCTGCGATCGAGGGCGTGACCTTTTCGTTGGGCCCGAAGGAAACGGTTGCCCTGGTGGGCCCCTCCGGCGCCGGAAAGACGACGCTCATGCTCTGTATCGTCGGGTCCCTTCAGCTTCAAGGGGGTGAAATCACCGTCAAGGATCTCCGGGTGTGTCCATTCCCATGGCAATTGGTTCAATCACCATCCTCATGTCCATGCTCTTGTCCCGACTACGTACAGGACCCGATCTATCCGGATTGAATCCTCCTCGCAACACTCCCCGGCACGGAAACGAACGCCCGAAAACTCACGGCTCGGCCCCTACCTGCTCAGGATCCGGGCAAGACCCTTCAACTCGACTCGGAACGGACCCTTCCGTCGCTCGCCTCTCCGCTCATGCACCTCAGGGGATGCCTTGACCGGCCCTTTCCGGGCGGCTGAAAGGGTCCGTTGGTTCTTGATTTACCTATGGAACGGACGTCCACCCCGATTTCCTGCTCTCCTGGATCCGACTCTCTTTCGAGGTATCTGCCCGGCCTTCCTCTCTCCCCCTGGGCCCCCCCCCGGATCACACAACATCTTGTGTGTCTTTCTCATTGACACGCAATTGCGTCTCCCGTTATTCTCCAACTGTCCGAAAGCGAGTTCCTATTCGTTTGGACTTCGAGACTGAACACTAGCGCGGGCTTCACCAACGCCCAGCGCCGGGCCCTCGTCTTCGGTGAAGTCGGGGCTACTCAGGAGAACGGAACCAGGATTATGCCTACAGACAAGCCGGATGAGGACGCGCCGCAAGCCATGCTGGACGAATTGAACCGGCGGATTGCGATTATGATGAACGCGCGCAATGCCGCGCCCGACCCTGAAATGGGGGGGCTTTCGCCCAACCAGGTCGCGCGGCTGATCTACGCGGAGTGGGGCGAGCCCGGCGGGGCGGTCCAGTTCAACACGGACATCCCGCTTGCGGAACTGGAGAAGGCGGACTTCTTCCGCGGAGCAAGAACGTTTCTCAAAGCCCTGCATGCGGCCGGCGAGGTTCGGGCAACCACCAGCAAGAACCTTCCCCGGCGGTTCGTGGCCGATGTGCTCCCGCTCATGTGCGACGAGAAGGCGCTGGAGGAGATCTACAAGTATAACAAGGTCGTCAACGAACAGGACGTTCCGCCTCTGCACTACGCACGCGTCGTCTCCAATCTGGCCGGCCTGGTCAGGCTCCGTAAGGGGAAGTTCGGTATCCCGAAGTCGAAAGCTGCATTGCTTGACGACGAATGCGCGGGCGAGTTGTTTCGATGTCTGTTCGTCGCGTTCTTCCGCAAGTTGAACCTGGCCTACACACACCGCGTCGCATTCGAAGCCCGCGGCCTGCAGACCTGCGCCGCGTACACGTTGTATCGGCTTGGCGTGGTGACCAGGGACTGGAAACCGAAGGACGACCTGCCGGCGGAGGTCCTGTTGCCGGCCGTGCGCGAGGAGATCGAGAAGGAGATCCGCGGTTACGAGTATTGGACAACGGAGAATCTGATGACCAGCCGGCTCATCCGGTGGTTCCTAGACTGGGGCATGTTGGAGGGGCGATACGAACAGGAAAGCAAGTTCTTCAAGACGTTGAAAGCTGTGCGGACCACTCCACTCTACGCGGCCGTGCTCCGCTTCAATATCGAGTAATCCCCCTGCGGGGCGGGCACCTGCGCCGGTCCCGTCACGGTTCGACCGGTTCCAGCCGCACGAAGGAATCGTAGAAGCTCACGCTTCCGCCTACCGGGTCCACCAGGCAGGTGTTCTTCAGGGCCGGGTCCACCCACATGGCCGCGTTGGCGTGAATCCCGGCGGCCCGTCTCGGCTCGCCCTTGATGAGGAAGCCGTCGATGACGACATCCGCGGCCCCCGTGGCCCAGTGCCCGAAGCCCAGGGCAAAGCTCACCACGCCGGGCCGCACGGTCTGCGTGAGAATGACCTTGCCCTCCATCGGCCGGGCCATCCCCGGCGCGAGGGGCCACTCCCCTGCCGGGTTGGTCGCGCTTGTGACCCGTACCCGCCGGCCGCTCGAGAGCCCGAGCCGGGCGGCGTCCTCCGGATGGATGAGAATCCCGTTTTCCGGCATGAGGGGAGTGAGCCAGGGGTCCACGATCGTCCGGCTCTTGGTCTGCGAGATCGTGCGGTGCGTGATGAGGTGAAGATCATATCCCCGCCGCAGTTCGTCGGGCTCCCGCCCGAGGTAGTCCCGGACAGGAAGAAAGACCGCGTGCCCCGGATTCCCACGGCCCGTTCCGGCATGGACGGTGGAGGCGGTCTTCTCCTGGTAGAGGCACATGAGTGAGCCGTAGGGGTGCGCGACCCAGTCGCCCTTGTAGGCCTGCGCGTGGTTCTCGAAACGGCCGCCTCGGTTGAGCACGTGGACGACTTTGGGCCACATGCGATCTCCGACGATTCCCTCCCATCGCCCCGCGTCGAAAACGCTCTCGGGAAGATGCACCCTCGCCCGGGCGAAGATCTCCCTCTCCCTCGCGTCCGCGTCCGGCACGTTCTGCGAGCCGTCCTTCTGCTCGCCGAAGGCCAGATTGGCCACAGCCCGGAGGTAGAAATCGTCGGGGTGCTCCAGAGGCGCGCCGGGCCCGAGACCGTCCGGGCCGAAGCCGGGCAGCCCCAGTCGTTCGGCGATCCCGAGGATCATGGCCTCCAGGCTGATGGGCGTCGCCCTGCCGAACACCCGGCACTCCTCCGGAATGGGAGCGACCACGGGCTGCCGGACCGGCTGCACCTTCACAGCCATGCTCGGGTGGCTTCCCTGGAATTCCCACCTCTCGAGGTAGGAAAGGTCCGGGAAGATGTAGTCCGCGTACATGGATGTGGTGCCGACCACGATATCGCTCGCCACGAAGAGGGGAAGCTTCTCGGTGTCCCGGAGGATTCCGATGTTCGTGTGCCCAGCCGGCAGGGCGTAAGTGGGGGCGCCCATGTAAAGGAAGAGGGCCTTGACCGGATAGGGGTAAGCGTCGCCGATGGAAGAGATGATTTCCTCGTAGATGTCGCTCGAAAGAGGATACCAGTTCCGCTTGGCCGGATAGCCCTCGAAGAGGGTGGTTTTTTCGTAGTCCACGCCGTGCCGGATGGAGCTGACGCCAAGGGCCGTCGTTCGCCCCGGCTGTTTCCCCAGATCGAACAGCCCTCCCTTGCCCTTGTGGTCCCACGTGGCGAGCTTGATCATGCCTCCTTTGTGATCGAAATTGCCCAGGAGCATGTTCAGGGTCATCCAGGCCAGAACGTTGTAGAAGCCGTTCGTGTGCTGGGCCGGCCCGCGGTGGATGTCCACGGCAGCCGCCTTCCCGTTCAGCACGAGCTCGCGGGCGACGGCCTTCACGTCCTCCGCGTTCACCCCGGCGATCTCCGCCCATTCCTCGACGCTGTGCCCGCGGGCCTCCTCGAGCAGGATCTGGAGCCCTGTCTTGACCCGGGTCCCGTCCGGAAGGGCCGCATCCAAGAAAAGGTCGCCATGGACCGGCCGTTCCGCGTCATTCGGATCCACGGCCACCGGGCTGCCGCCCACCATGACGGCCAAAAACTTCTCCTCGTACGCCTTCCCGTCCCGGGCCTGCCGCGTCTCGGGAGCGGCCAGTCCATGGTCGGCCGCCCGGATGAACTTGCCCGGCACGCCGTCCTTGACGTGAACCAGCAGGGTCGCGGTCGTCCAGCAGGTCTCCCCGGCCTCCCGGGCCGCCGCCTTGTTTGCGCAGGAAAGAAAACGGGCGTCGTAGCCGCCGTTGTCTAGGATCCACCTCATGATCCCAAGGGCCAGGGCCGCATCCGTGCCGGGCGTAAGGGGCAGCCACTTCCAGGCCTTGCTCGCGAGCTTGCTGAACCGTGGGTCGGCGACCGCGATCTTCGCACGGCCGCTTGCCAGATTGCCCGTCAGTCGGACCGCCCGGTTGGGGGGGCCGTAGTTCGCCTCGAACAGATTGGCCCCGACGAAGAGGAGGAACCGGCTGTTCTCCGTGTCCGCCTGCCAGTAGAACTTCTTGCCGCCGGTGAACTTTCCGCCGTCGTACTGCTCGCTGATAGCCTTGCAGGTGAAGTAGAGCGACCCCTGGCAAACCGTCGTATGCCCGTGGGCGTTCACCGTGCCCAGGGCCGCTGCGAAACGCTTGTATAGGTCTTTCCGGCCTCCCTTGATCCTGCCCCAGGCGAGAACGATCTGGTTGTTCTTCGGCCCCAGGTCCGGGTGTTCGGGATCGATCATGCAGTGCAACCGGTCGGCGAAGTTCAATCGGAAGGCCTCCACGAGCGCGCGCTTCTTCTCCGAATCCTTCTCGTTCCAGATCGCCTGCACACCCGCCCCCATGGCCTTGGATGTCTCGGGGTCATCGAGGGCCCGAAGCGCGCGAAGGCCCTCCACCCTGCGGTCCTCCTCGCCCGGCACGTGCCGGAAGAGGAGTCCTCCTTCGCAGATCTCCCCGACCGCCTGATCGAAGGGCACGGTGATCCACCGGTTCTCGCCCCGCTTTCCGGCCCTCTTGAGCACCTTGCGCAGACGGTAAGGGTCGTAAGCCGTCTGGAGGCCGGCCTGCCCCTTGGGGCAGATCGATCCGTCCACCAGCGCCGCCTGATCCGGGTGGGTCCCGAAATCGAGGTGGGGCAGCAGCGTCCACGGGTTGTAAGGGTTTCCGTCGATCTTGGTGAGCACCCCGTCCTGGAGCTTGCACTTGATCCCGCAGCCCGTGTTGCACTGGAGGCAGACCGAGTAGAGGATGCGGTCCGGCTCGGAGAGTTCGTAAGGGCCGTCGGGCCTGCCGCCGATGAGGATGGCCTCCCGGCCGTCGTCTCCGTTCGCCCAGGAACGGACCGGACCCGCCAGGGCCTGGATTCCGGCACTGCCCACCAGGGCCCCCCCTGCCGCCAGCACCTCGCGCCGTCCCGCCGCTCCGGGGCTACCCCCTGGGCCTTGCGGCTCGGCCGGGGAATCATTGCCCCACCAGGCGCCCACCCGGCGGTTCACGTGGAGGCCCACATAGAACACGGCCATGCCGACGGCCAGCAGGAGGAAGCCCACGAGGTACTCCATCGGGGTCGCGTGATAGATGTAGGTTAGCCTGGGATGCTGAAAGGCCTCCTGAAGGCCCCGGATCTCACCCACGGCCTGCCCGGGCACGAGGACGTTCAACCGTGCGCTGATGAAGGCCACGGCGGTGAGGAACCCTGCAAGGATCCACGCGGTCCTGCTGCGGGTTGCAAACAGGGCGATGGGGATCGCGCCGCCCAGCCCCAGGTGGACGAGCCAGAAGACCCACCAGTACGGGCCGGTGAGGATCAGCCGGATCGCGGGCGAATGGGAGTTGGGGTTCCACAGGGCGATCGAGAACTCGGCGAACTCGAACACGAAGTAAACGATCATGGCGACGAGCGTGACCATGCGCAGCCTTCGCAGGGCCTCATCGGTTTCCTGCGGGTCGGAACGGTCGGCGAGCAGGGCCCGCACCACGAGCAACGCGGCCCCGCCGGCCGTGATCGCCGAGGCCAGGAACAGCATGGGAAGCAGGGCGCTGTGCCAGAAGGCCTTGGCGTCCACCACGCCGAAGAAGGAGCCGCTCTGACTGGGAAAGAGCACCGAGAAGAAGACCCCCAGGGTCAGCAGGGGCCTCAGCCAGCCGGATCGCTCCCGGAAGCTCAAGAGCCAGCACAGGCCGGACACGACGGTGAACACGCCGTACATCCAGGCATTGAAGGCCATCATGCTCGTGAAGGCGGGCGAGGAGAAGATCCGGTAGGCCCTTTCCATCCTCCCCAGGTCGAGCCAGACTCCGAGAAAGGACGGGAGAATAGCGGCGAAGCCCAGAAGGATGGCCACGCGAAGCACCTCGCGGCTCCGGAAGCCGCTCAGCCCCGTGAGGAACCCCAGGGCGCCGAGCACGAAGGCCCCTCCCGCGATCCCGACCCCGTGAAAGTAGAAGGCCACCCAGAGGCCCCAGGGCACGTAGGAACCATAGCCGGCAGGCAGGTGCCCGGCCTGGAGCCTCTGCAGGAGACCGATGGCCCCCAGGGCAAGCGCCACGATCCAGACGGCCCAGAGCAAGGGCCTCCAGGGGATGGCGGACAAGGGATTCAGCGAGGATTCGGAAGGTCCGTTCGCTTTGGGGGTGGGCATGGCGGAATGACTCATGGCGGCGCACTCCTGTGTTTGGGAATGGGTCCGTGTCAGAGGATGTAGAAGACCCGCGGCTCGGTCCCCTTGTGGGCGAGAAGGGTCTGGACATTGTTCTTGGTCGTGAGCTCGGTCACCAGGCTTCGAGGGTCGGCCGAATCCCCGAAGCAGGTCGCCCGGCCGATGCAGGTCGTCACGCACACCGGCAGTTGCCCCTTCTCCAGCCGGTGGAGGCAGAAATGGCACTTGCGGGCGTTGCCGACCGGAGAGCCGTGGCGGCTTCGGCTCCATCGCTTCCCGTATTCATGGCTCGGGGCGTTCTCGTAAGGGACCGGCGCACCAAAGACAGGTCCTTTGCCGTCTTCCGGGGCGCCGTCGGCCGTCCCGCTCGAGTAGAAGAGCCCGAAATCGCTCGTCCGCGCCCCGTACGGACAGGCCGTCAGGCAGTAGCGGCAACCGATGCACTTGTCGTAGTGGATCACCACCACGCCGTCCGGCCGCTTCCAGGTGGCCTTGACCGGGCAGACCGTCACACACGGCGGCCGGTCGCACTGCATGCACGGCCTGGGCGTGAACCGCATCTTCACGTTGGGAAACTCGCCGAGCTCCTCCTTGATGACCGGCCTGTAGACCACGCCGGGCGGAAGCTTGTTCTCGGCAACGCAGCCGATCGTGCAGGCGTCGCATCCAACACACTTGCGCGTGTCGATGACCATGACCCAACGCCGTTTCTCCGCGGGCTTGGCCATGGCGAGGGCGAGTTCCCGCTGCATGCGGAGGAGCGCGTCCTCGTCTTCGCGCGGGGGGATCTTCTCCAGGCCGGTGAGCTTCCGTACGGTTCCCTCCCCGGTGGGATCCTGCGGAGGCGGGCTCAGCCGGTCCTTGATCACGGCCCCCGCCGACAAGGCCACACCGGCGCCCAGCAGGGCTCCGGTTCGCACGAAGCGACGTCGATCCATGGCTTCTCTTCTCCTTGTTGAGTGGTTGTTCTTCCTCGGCTTCCAAACCCTGCTGTGGCACAACTCGATCCCGTCAGAAGCTCATCTGGAGTACGGTCTGCACCTTCCAGTCATCTTCCAGGTTCTTGTCCTGAGCCGGGGCCTTTCCGAAACCGCCGTTGTTCCTGTCGTACATCACCCGCTCGTAGGCCAGGAGCCAGTACCAGTGATGGAAGAACTCCCAGGCCACCCCTGCGTTGACCAGGTCGTAGCCGTCATCGCCCGGAGTCACAACGTCCTTCCTGTCCGGGTCGAAGTGATCGTAACGGGCGAAGAGGTTCAGCTTTCGATCGAGGACGGGCAGCTTGGTGTTGAAGAAGAGGGAGTACCCCTCCCCACGGAGGGCCTCGTCCGTTCCGGGGACCACAAGGCTTCCGCTGTTGTTTCCCCAGGTCAGTGCGTACTGACCGGTGAAGGTGATCCACTCGTTCTGATAGCTCAGCATGCCGAGATGCACCCTGTAATCGGGGTAATCACTGACGCTGATCGCATTGCCTTCTCCGTAGAGGCCGAAGTAGCTCGCCTGCAGCCCGGGAATCAGATCGGGAAGGGGACGTACCGTGAGGCGCCACTCCGGGATCTTGTTCTCGTTGTCTTCCGATGCATGGTACCCGCCGCCGTTGTACACCCCGACGTGCCAGCTGCCGTAACGGCCCGCATAGTACTTGCTCACGTTCGTCTGGTAGGCCTCGTCGAGCCGCCCGAAGAGATTGCCCCGGATGCTGATCCCCAGATCGGCGGAGTTGAAGGTCTTGGCCCGCTCGATGAACATGGTGCCCTGCAAACGGTACGGGTTGATGTGCTCTTCGAAGTCGAGCCAGGGCATGTGGCCCATGCCCACCTCGGATTTCATCTCTGTCAGGAAGCCCAGGTTCGGGGGGCTGAATTCGGCATATAGATACTTCAGGCGCAGCTTGAAATCCCCCTTGTCATCCAGGGTGACGTCCGGGGTGATCCGAAAGCCGAGCCAGGGGGTCAGCTGTTTCTTGACGATGAGGTACCCGCGGGTGATCATGAAGCGATTGAAGGACTCGTCGTCCTTTTCCCGGCCTCCAGAGTAATCGAAGTAGGACAGGGTCCCGACCTGGATCCCCTCCAGGAACTTGAGCACCTTGTCCACCGCCTTGTCCCGCTTCGCGAGCTGTTCGTACTCTTCGTCGGACACGATCCCCTTCCTGTACAGGTTCTCCAGCAGAGTCTCTTCGCCGCCATGCGCCGATGCCGCATAGATCGGCGCACGGCAGAGCGCGAGGACCGGCACCAGACACAACGCCCCCTTGAAGAGTCCCCCGATGGCTCTCGACCCCTTTCTTCCCTTCATCCGCATAGGCCTTTCTCCTTCCTGTGCGTGTTGCTTTTTCGTTTTCCGTTTGTTATATTGTATGCATAATAATGCAAGCATGAATTTTATGCAAGCATGAATCGATAGGATCGAAGGATGGACCGTTTCACTAAAATCTTTGCCGCCCTGAGCGACAAAACGAGACTCCGCATCCTTTATCTTCTCATCCTGAGCAGAGAGCCTGTGTGTGTCTGTGAACTCGTGGATTCCCTGGAAGAGCCCCAATACAAAGTCTCGAGGCAACTCAAGTTGCTGAAGAATGCCGGGCTTGTGGAAGAGAAAAAGAGGGGTCGATGGAAGTATTTTTCCCTGGCGGAGGGGAAAGACCCATTTTGGGATCATCTCCTCCAAACCGTATCGCAAATACCCAAGAAGGCCCTGCTGCAAGATTACGGGAAGCTGAAGAAACGCTTACGTATACGAAAGGGCGGGGAATGCACGGTGGGAGTACAGAATCCGTGCTTATTATCCAGAAAGAAGAAAGGAGCTTGAGAGGATCTCGACGCCCGCCTGGTAGTCTTCCAGGTTCATCCACGAGAACAGGTTCATTCGGCTGTAGAGCCTGTCAATGGAGCAGATACCTCCTCATCAAAGAACGAAAGCGCCCTGTCATCCTCTTCGGGCCAACCCGATGCCTCCCCCCATGAGATAGAAGTAGGTGGTCGCCCAGTTCGCCAGCAACGTCACGACCCCGAAAAGGATCGTCCCCACGCTCATCAGCGCGTAGCCGCTCATGATGTTTCCGATCACGCAGCCTCCGGCCGGGACCGCGCCGACGCCCACCAGGATCCCGCCGAAAAGGCGACGATCGTCTCGTCCGGCGGCTTGGGGAAGAGCCGGGCCCTGCCGGAGAGCCGTGCGGCGAGAAGATCGGTGAGCTGGTCAGGCCCATCTCTCGTCTCCATGTCACCTTTACGGTCCCGAAGATGTTGCGGGCCTGGTTCCGAAGGAACCGCAAACTGCTGAAGCGCATGGTCCAAAGCGCAAACTGGGCGATGCGAAGAAATTGGTTGAGGCGTGCCGTGTCCATTTTTCCCACTTGGCGGTCAATCGAGCCTAGCATCTCAGATTTCGAGGCGTAGGTGCCGCCAGTCCTTTGCTCAAGATGGGCCATGGCTGTAAGGTCGATGCCACTGTGCCCAGCTATTGCCTTGATCGTCCCAAAATGAAACTTCTCATGAAGGACGGACCTGAGGACACTCCAGACTTGCGGAGCGGGATACATCTTCTCCATTGCCTCCCAACGGACGCATGACCCGCCGCGCCTGCTGGGCTGACTTCCCATTCCTTGGCCTCAGTCTTCGGCGCGGTCGCAGTCCATGCGGTGGTTCGGCAGCCCCTCTCGCTACAGTTGATCCTGTCGGTCTGGTTCGACGTCCGGGACCTTTGACAGGGCACGTTTGAATTTCTCGCGATCTCCTCGTTGTGCCCTCTTGTTGAGATACTCCTCGGTCTCCAAAGCAGAGATCTTCTCGGCGAGAGCGGAAGCAGCGAATTGATTGATTGAGATGTTGTCCTTCTTTGCAAGCTTCCGAATCCTCTCATGCAGGGAATCCGGAAGCCGCAGACTTATAGTACTCATTTGAGCTCTCCTATCTTCTCGAGGAACTCCTTTGGCGTTAGAACCTCGATTCCGAACTGCTGACTTCCATGAAAATCTCTTTTGTTATACGTAATGATGAAATCGCACTGGGCCACAACGGCTAATTCCACAACCATGTCATCCTTCGGGTCTCGCAGGAACGGTCTCCATAGGTAGAAGATGTTCCTGTGATGGGAGACCGCACACATGTAATCCAGAATATCGTCTATGTCCCTCGTCGAAAGCCCGCCTCTTCGGATCAAGGCTCGCGCGGCCTTCTCGTATTCCAAGATTAAGGGGACAGAGACGTTGATCTCGAACCGCCGGTCCCCGAGGAGACTGAGCAGGCGGTACGAGGCACCCCGTTTGGACCTCAGCGCCGCCACGAGCACATTTGTATCGATAACTACTTGGATGACGCCCACTTTGGTATTGTATGTGATACCACCAGATCGGTCAAGAGAATTCTATCCTTGCCCGCCGAACGGACGCATGACCCGACGCGCTATCGGCTCCGAGAGGCGTCTTCCCGAGTACCTCACGGAGTTGCGCGGCCGGTGTCCATGCGACTGTTCGGCCACGAGGTGTCAAGCCTGGCTTTCTATGACAACAAAGTCCTTGCTTGGAGCCACAGCAGACAGCAACTCGCTGAGTTTCGGAACCGTTGGGACACTCCTCCCTTGCTCGTAGCGAGCGTAGGTATTGATGGACTTCGAACCCAACTTCCGTGCGACTTGGGCCAGAGTCAGTCCGGACTTGGTCCGCTCACGTCGGAGTAGAAAGGCCGTGAGAGTGGATTCATCTGAGGCGCCGATCTCGAAATACTCGCCTTTCCCTGGAAAGACACGGATCTTGAACTGAGGGTGGTTCACAAGTGTCTCGATAGCGTCCGCGATCATCTCAAAGGCTTCCTTCTTCGTCCGCCCTTGAGATACAATCGTCAGAATCGGGACCTCAATAGCCCAATACCGTCCAGATTTGAAAACCCTTCCCGCGAATCTCATGACGAACCTCTTGCGGCTTCCTTCAGGATAGCCTTGGCGGTGTATTCGTTGATCTCGCTGTGTCTTGGGATGGCGATCTCTTTTTCGCCATCGGTCCAAACGTCGTGCCGGGCGCCATGCCGAACAAGGTGCCAGCCCAGTGATCGCAATCTCTTCTCAAGCTCTCGCCGCTTCATCAATCATGCTTACACGGAAACGTGTAGCTGTCAAGCCAATCCTGAGATCTTCGCCGGCGGTGCGCAATGGGCCGAAGTTGCTGGAAACGCGCAGCGTGGAGACAATCCGAACCAGCCCTTTCTTCTGCTAGATTCTCCTTGCATTCTCCAGGATTAACTCGCCAAAGCCAACTCCCGGTGACGCATCAACTTCAACCGAACCCGATATCGGAATCTCTTTGATATAGAGAGATCTTGCTTCCTCCTCTGAAGTTGGAAAGAACGGAGCTCCTGGCTCCGAGTGTAGAAAGAAATGACCGGAAATGACATGGCACTTCGGGCATGTGTTTGCAAAATACCTTGTCCCTCCCATTTGGGAGTTCCGGAAACGGAACGTTGGGACTTTCGTCTGGATGAACTCGAGTACGTCTTCTGACAGCTCTTCGATTTGGCCTAGGACACACACTTGTCCTTCGGCGCCAGAGACGTGTGTTGCAAGCAATGCGATCACCGTCATCCTGGCCTGGCATCCCCAGCAAATAGTCTTCTTTCCGATCATGTAGAGCGGAGGATCAATTTGAAGTTTCATGCCTCTTTCTGTAGCCGAACGACTCCGCGCATGACCTGCCGAGCGCGCAATCGGAACCCCTGTGTAACGCTCACGGCCTGGCGCGCTCGGGCGGGTCCATGCGCTCGTTATGCAACCTGCAGCGGCTTGATCCGGGCGACAACTATCCTGACACCGGGGGCTCTAGGCTCGCGCCAAAGGCCGGGCGCCACAGCCCAATCCCTGCCCCGATAGCCAAGGCCACGGCGTATACCAAGATTTGATTCTCTTCGATTCGTTGTCTGGTCACGGTGGTTTCCTAAGACGCATAACGACGAAGCTCACCGGCGGCAATGGAGCGCAAGCGGAAAAGCCGGTCCGTGTTGAAGCTGTTGTTAGGTGGCTTTTTGAAGTTCCGCATGCGCTGATGATAGGACTCGGTTAGCTGACCGCAGGAGAAATACGACAAGGAGAAAAGCAACCAACAGGTCCGGCCAATTCGATCCTGTTGCCCAAACCCCTGCTGCCGCGACGAAGACGGAAATGTTTGCAACAATGTCATTACGAGAACATTCCCATACCGAGGACATGTTTATGTCTTCGGCCTTGTGTTGCCATAGCAGAGCAAGGCATACGCCATTTGCCGCCAGTGCGAGCAGACTGAAAATGCCCATTATTTCGAACAACGGGACGGTGGGGTTTATGAGCTTGTATCCGATTTGCGCTAGCACGGCGAGCGCGGCCAAGAGAATCATAACCCCTTTGAAGAAGGCAACGCGAGCTTTCATACGAAGGCCAAGATGGACTGCCCAAAGGCTAAGTCCGTACGTGAAGGCGTCCCCAAGATTATCCAGACTGTCAGCCAGAAGCGCCGAAGAACCAGCGTAAAGTGCTGCTGCCGCGATGACGAGGAACATGACCGCATTGATCGCGAGCACGATCTTCAGTGTGCCACTCTGCCGCACCCGCAGCAGCTCAAGTTCGGAACCTTGATCGCAGCAATCTCTCATAACCCACCTAACGTTCCGCATCAGCAGCGGCGGGCGGGCTTGGCGCGGCGCTCTGGCGTCAGCCAGCGCCGTGACAAGGCCGATCCGTCAGCTTGATTGGCTTGTTAGCAAGGCTTTCCCCGGCTACGATGCTCGTCGCTCGAGCATCTCCGCAATCCACACCTTGATGATCGACTGGCGAGTTATCCCGAGTCTCTTCGCCTCGCGATCAAGGGACTCGATCATCCAGGCCGGGAAATCTACGTTGATCCGACGCGGTTCCAGGTTCTTGCGCCGGGCCTTCGTCAGATCAAGTTCGGAAGTGATGTCTTCGCCGCGATCGAACTTCTCGTCGAAATCACGTGCTTTCATAGATCTCGACCTCCTCCCTACGCGAACGACGGACTGAGATGATCCGGACGCGTTCTTCGCGGTAGGTGACGACAGCCGACCAGTGGACGTCGGCGATGGTGCCGATCATGAGGAACCGAGGCTCGTCCACGGTGCGCGCGGGAATCTCGACGAGACTGGAGTCGAACCAAAGGAGCTGGGCTTCGACAAAGTCAATGCCGTGCTTCTCCTTGTTCGCCGCGCTCTTTTCATCGTCGAACTCGAATTCCAAACTTGAGACCCCCGTGCATAGATTAGATACAATTTCTATACCTTTTCCACCGCCGTGTCAAGGAGGCAAATACTAGTTCTCTCTTGCTAACGCTCCGCATAACCGGCTGGCAATGGAGCGCAGCGGAATTCCCAGTCCGAGTTGATGCGGTTGTTAGGCGACGTTAATCTACTTCTTGATTTATCATTGCCTCCAGTTCACGTTTAGCAAGTGCAAGTATCTTTTTCTCTTTTATAAGATCTCTCACTCTCTGCGCGTCAGGAAAACTTATGGCTTCGTAGACACACCAGGTCCGACAGGATGTGCATCCCACCATACACTGAAGAGGTCTTGCCACAACTGATATTCTCTTTTCAGTATTGTAATCAAACACCTTCCTGCCACAGCTTGTTATGCACATACCGCAGCCTTTGCATTTCCCTTCATCGATACTTGGGTGCCAATCGATCTCTTCCCTGGGCACCCCTTTCCATTTCGCGTATTGTTCTGGTAAACCCATTGCTAGTCTCCTTTCATCTGATGTGTCTGGAATACATCTGTCTTCGATATTTCTTCTGCCCTCTTCTTTGATATGCTTCTTCACCTATGGTGCTCACGAGAATTGTCCCGGCTCTGCTCAGATAAATTGTACCACCTACCTTTGAACGACCGGGCAGAGAATTCCCTGCTCACCGAAAATGTCCCGCCTGCCGGATTGCGTATGTGAACCCCCCGGAAGTCGAGGTGCTCACTGTAATGGGGGGCGAGGGATAGTGCGGCCGGAGAGACCTCAGCTCGCCGCGCAGAAAAGCCCCCGTCCTACCCATCGACATGGATGTGTCGAGTGGGTAAGACGAGGGAATGCATAAAGACATCAGTATCATAAGCGAGAACCTGGCTTTTTTGCAATAAAGCTCCAGGGGCGCTTCGAGTTCACCGCACATTGGTACCGTCATGGGGAGGCGCGCGGCCTGGCCCGGGCGTATTACTGCGTCCTTCGCTTGCTCATTCAGAGAAAACCCGACCTCAGACGGTGTCTGAAGCGTTGCGAGCACTGCAACATCTTCTTCCTGACCGATCCCCGGAACGCAGGTCGAGACGATCTGCGCTGTCCCTTTGGATGCAGACAGACGTACCGCAAGCGTAGTTCCTCGCAACGCAGCGCGGTTTACTACCGCACCGAGGCGGGAAGAATCAAGAAGAAAGCCCTCAACGACAAGAGAAGAAAGTCAACGGCCCGGGCGGAGACAGCCACTGAGACGGTCATGGCGCAGGCGCCCATTGATCCCATGGCCGGGGACCGGTTCGACCCGGGGATGGTCTCCCACCTCAGGGTGGTCACCGGCCTGATCGAGGGCCGCCGGGTAGGCCACGAGGAAATCCTGGAGTTGCTGAGGGAGGTGGTGAGACAACACAGCATGGAGCATCCCGGAAACGTAGTTTACGGTATGTGTCATTGGAACGGACAGCCTCCATGAGGGGGAGCGTGGCCTGCGAAGTGGAAATATCGACTCTGGACCTTCGCTACGAGGGGCATCGGATGCGCAACAAGGAGCAGGAAGCGCGCCTCATGGCCTCGATTGCCGAACGTGGGATCGAGGAACCCCTGGAGGGGGTGTGCCTGAACGGCGTCAACGTCCTTTTGAACGGGTTCAAGCGATACCGTTGCGCACGGAAACACCGATCTCCCCCGATAAGGCCGTTGCACTCGGTCCATCCGGCATCAACATCCGCTGGACCATCTTCCTCTTGAAGCTCTCCGTGTAATACTGCACCCCCCTCTCTCTTTCCCCGCCCCCTCAAGTTTACCCCGATTCCTCTTCCGATCAACTCCTGGTGCATGTCCTGCTGGACCGCTACCCCAGCCTTTCCTCTACCCCCTAACCCCACCACCCAATGCGACAACTATCCTGACACGGGGGGGATGACCTCAGGCACTCGCAACCGGACAATCGAGCAAGATCGGCGCAGAGCTTCTCCTCTGCGAGTTGACGGTGTTCCAGATCCTGGAAGTTCCCGTGGACCATTACCTTGGCGAAGGTCCGGCCCATGAGAGCCGGCTTGAGCTGCGTGGTCATCCGGGTACTGGCGCAGCCCCCCAGCAGAACCGTGAGTAGCACGGGAGCAACGAGCCCCCAACGCTTGCGATCGTAGTTCATGTGTCGTCCTCCTCGTACAGCTAACGCTCCGCATAACCGGCTGGCAATGGAGCGCAGCGGAATTGCCAGTCCGAGTTGATGCGGTTGTTAGGCGACGTTAATCTAGAGCGTGTCCCAGATGATGTTGTTTTTGCGTTTCCGTGGGTGGACCACGTGTAGTGGACCCCCGGTCTAACCCTTACTGGCATCCCTTCACGCTATGGTTAACGTACAGTCCCTTTCGCGAGCAGAAATCAGACGGGCCTGTCCCCCCGATATTCATTTGCTGCCATCTACGAGCGACCGATCAGGCCGCCTGTTTCCATTCCGCTCTTCGTGCCTCCGCTCTCGGCAATCGGGCAATCACCCACAGGTTGTGAGCCAGAACCGCCCAGCCGGTGTCTCGCTCTCGATTGAGAAAACCTTTGCTCCGCATGGGTCTGCCGAGAAAGCCGTTCTTGAAAATGGCCACCCTGGCCTCGGTCTGCGCTCGCCTCCGCTGGAGTTTGACAAACCGTTCGTCGGTCATCTTACGCGCCTGCATGCGCGGGCTCTTCGGACAGATGGCGTTGTAAATCTTCTCCTGGTCAAGCCACTCGCGGTTCCCCTGCGCATCAAATCCGCGATCCGCTCCCAAACCACCCGGATTGCGACCAAAGATCTGAGAAAAACGTTTCACGGAGTCCTTAACGAGAACCGCGTCCCCGGGGACCTGCTCCTGGAAAAGTCGCCAATCCACAATGACCCCCTCCCGGGTCTCGCCCAGGAGCAAGGTGTTGCCAAATTCCACGGCAACGCTCGCCTTGCCCCTGACGATGACCTGCACGTCGGCCTCGTAGAGGCTCAAAAGCTTCTGCGCATTGGCCACTTGCCTGCCTGCGATGATTCGCTCATGGGCCTGCCGGATCGCCCTCGGAAGAAGTTCCAGAACCCGGTCCATACGATCCAAAATCGCGCAGGCCTGTCCCCAGCTCAAATCCGTGTCCGCCCAACGCTCGGCAAGCAGATCCCGATACCGGCTCGCATGTTTTCGAATCACGTTCATGTGCTCCTTCATCTCCCGGAGCACCCGTTTTCTCTCCCGCTTGCTGTCTTTCTTCTTGCGGGGGGTATGGGTCATCTCGATCGACAATCGGTTCATCTCGCGGATCAGCTCCTCGGGCTTGGGCATCCGGTGTTTGAGCCCGTGCTTGCGGATCACCCGGATTGCCTTGATCAGGGTCCGTGCCGCATCCCGCAAGAGTACCCAATCTGTGGGATAGTGGATGTTCGCCTGTACACAGGTCGTGTCCAGAAAATAGGCTTCCAAATCCAAGGGCTTTTCCAACCCCAGGGGCTGTTTGCCCCGCCTTGTCGGTTCGGCTGCCGTGCGGCTCACCTGATCGATGACCTTGTGGACCGCCTGTTCGTCCACCAGCTTTCCGTACCGGTCTACCGTGCTCTTGCTCGGCACCTGGATCACGTCCAGCCGGGCAATCCCACAGAAGCTCTGCAAAAGAGGACTGTCCGCCAGCCGGGTGCTGAACCCACGTGCGCTTTCTCCCAGCAACTGCCGAGCGATGTTGCATCGCAGGACCTGGTTCGCCTGCCGAGCCGCCTCGGCCAACTCTCCCGGGCTCACGGCCTCTGCGCGATGAATTGCCTCTCGGCCCCGCTTCGCTTCAGAATCTCGTCGATCCGCAACAGCGTACTCCGGAATTCCTGGCAATCCACATTGCCGACAACCGTAGGAAGTCCTGGACTCAGTTCCTCTTGATACGATACAATCTCCATCGGTGTGCCCCCCCTCCAGCTTATGGTTTCTTGTCTCACTGGAGCTTATAACACACCGCATTGAGCAAAGCATTCGTAGTTGCATGCTTTGCTCCTTTTTTTTCGTGGCTAACACTCCGAAGTCGTTGAACAACATCATCTGGGACACGCTCTAGTCTAGGAGCTGCCAGGTCACCCCCTGGCTTGGCAGGTCATCCCCGCCTCCTCCGGGTTCAGGCACCAGGTTCGTGCCCGGGTTGAAGGCACGGATAGTCAACGCAGACGGAGATCCAAGAGAAAGCACGAAGTCCTCCAGGGAATCGAAGGTGTAGATGTAGTGAAACCCGAAGACGCACCGGAAGGTCCAGTGCCCGGGTGCGTTCTGGGGCGAAAGAAGCATTTCCTGGGTGCCGGTGTCGATCGTGAAATAGACATCCGGGTCCAGATTGCTGCCCAGGAAGTCCAGGTTCTGGGGCGTGGAGAGGGGAGCCACCGGGTTGGGAAAGAGTTGAACCAGTATGGGTGCCTGCGTCGGGTCCGTACAACCCGTGATCGGCAGAAATGCGGCAATCGAAGCCAGGATCGAAGCGATGCTCTTGCGTGTCATGAAGAAATTCCTTTCGAATGGGTTGAGATTCGATGTGTACTGAACAGCGGGTACATCCCTGTTCCGGGAAGAATCCTAGAGACAAATACCAACGCGTTTTCCGGTCCCTGTCTGTGACCAGAATCACACAGCGTATCAGAACCGGCCCATGCCCGAAGGGACACGGGGCCACCCTAGTCCTCGTCGAAGTCCACGCCGCATGCGCCAACGCACGGTGCGTAGGAGGCACAATTCAAGATCCTGTTGCAGGCTGACTGGCACGTGCCCTCCCCATCGTCGTCGCCGCACCCGTTGACCACGCAGGTTACTCCCAAACCAACAAGGAGAATGAGCGTGGGTAAGAGCTTTGATTCCATCTTCTCTCCCTCCCATACCGTGGGTTCTTTCCGTAGATTCACAGCGGAGGAGGAAAGCTTCCCAGAGGACAAAAAAACGTTCAATACAGCTAGTTAGATCTGTTCGGGTCTGTGACCGAGGTCACATATGCGGGCGGGCGATCTTCTCCAGGGCCGGTGAATCCACGAGGCGTATCTGGCCACGCTCGAGTTCCAGGATGCCCTGTCCTTCGAAATCCTTGAGAATGCGGCTGACGACCTCTCGGACACTGCCCAACTCGTCAGCGAGTGCCTGGTGGGTCGTCTCCGCGGAAGCCCCCTTTGTGAGGAGCAGGGAGGCAAGACGCTGATCCATCTTGCCGAAGGCAACCTCTTCGATGAGGGTCATCAGCCGGGTCAGGCGGTCGCCGAAGAACTGGAAGGAGAATTCCCGGAAGGGGGGACAACCCGCAACAAGTCGAGTGAAGAGGCTCTGTCTGATCCCCACTCCCTGGAGTGGGGTTTCGGCCAGCCCACGGGCCGGGTAGTCGGAGTTGCCGAGAAGACAACTTATGGTGAGGACGCAGGCCTCTCCGGCCTTCACCCTGTAAAGCAGGATCTCTCGTCCCGTGCTCGTGGAGATGATGACCCGAATCGTGCCTGTGTTGAGCATCAGGAAGAGGTCGCATGGGCTGTGCACGTCGAAGAGAATCTCTCCTTCGGGAAACTCCACGAACTGCCCATCCCGCGTCAGTTCCCGCTGCAAGTCCCAAGGCAGATCGCTCAGAACCGGATAACTCGCAGCCAGTTCCTTGTATTGCGTTTCGCTGATCATCTGCTCCTCCTGGTCTCCGACTTGGGCCCCCGTATGACGGATCCGCATGACTTGCAGTATAGACGAGGACCATCAGCCGGGACAAGATAGACCGGCCCTTTTGCATCTGACCGATTCCAGGCTTCGGAAGGCCTCGCTCCGGAACTCCCCTTCTTCCGATAGGATGAGTGCTGGGATCGAATGGTTCTCCGAGAATCTGCTCCCTTCCTTCCGGCCCAGTACATAGATCCCCGTCGAGAGCGCGTCCGCTTCCGGCTTCGGCCGCAGAGGGCGCCACAACCGTTGCGCTCACCATGCCCGAGACGGGCCATCCGGTACGCGGGTCCAGAATGTGCGAGAAGGTCTTCCCGCCGGTTCGTAAATTGGCTGGCCTGGAGAGAAGAAAGCTCACGTGCGCGTACTCCAGTTCGATCTCCTCGCCGGCATGTTCGAAATCCAGCTCGAAATCAATACCACTCGTGTTCTTGGACACCTACATGCTCAGGATCCCGGCAAGACCCCTCCGCTCGACTCGCAATGGACTCTTCGGTCTCTCGGTTCTCCGCTCTTGCACCTCAGGGGATGCCTTGACCGGCCCTTTCCGGGCCTCTAACACGGTCCCTGGGATTTTGATTTTCCTATTTTTCGCCTCTCCCTGGGTGCAGCCGCCCTGTCCTCATATCGAATATTCCACCTGGAAGAACGCCCAGTCGGCGCCACCGGCGGGCCCGGTCCTCTCCACGAACCTGCCGGGGAAGAAGTGTGAATACCCGACAAGAAGCTCCAGATCGCTTCGAACCTTCCACTCTGCGATCAGGTCCACCTCCTGGCCGAGATCCCTTCCGGCGCGGCCCGTAGGGTCCTGCCGGGCCGGAAGCCCTTTGGACGAGTACCAGGCGTCCTTCTCCTGCGCGAGGAGGAAGTAGTGATATTCGAGGGAAATCTGCACCTTTTCCCTGGGGCGGATCTCGATGCCCGCCTGGTAGTCTTCCAGGTTCATCCATGCAAACAGATTCATCCGACCGTAGAGCCTGTCAATGGAACCGAACAGGCCGTCGAAGGTGCCGTGCGTTCCGTCCCCCGGGTCGCGGTCGCCGCTGCCGTAGGTGAATGCGAGCGCCGGCCTGGGACGCCACGCAACATCGAATCGGTAGCCGATCCGCGCGTGCGCCCCGAAGGCGCGGACGTCGTCCCTGCCGTAGTCGCCGAACTGGCAGGCAAGAAGCCCGCCCCAGTCGAGACCCTCAGGCAGTACCCCCTCGAAATAGAACCCCAGGGAGTGGGTGAGAAGATCCCCGGGTCCTGCCTCGCCCAGGGTCTCCTCGCCTAGGTCCTGCTTGCACACGTAGAAGAGGTCCAGAACAAAGGGAAGAACGTTTGTACGGGAGTAGACCCCCCAGGCGTTGAAATCGAAATGCTCGTGGTCGAAGTGATTCTTGTCGCTCACCACGCGCCTGGCCCAGATGAGGTCCGTAGAGACAGGGGCCGCATCCAGGTAGAGCTTGACCCCGTCCCAGGTGTACCGTCCGCTGTTGCCCCAGTCGCCGGGCCCCCAGACCCGGTTGTCCCGGTAATGGATGGCCTGCCTGCCCGCCTTGAAGCCGAAAGGGGTGCGTGCGATGCGGGTCCATTCCGCAAACCCCTGCTTGAGGTCCATGGGGTTCTGATAGGGGCAGACTCTGCCGAAGTCCCGGTCCACGTCGAGCCGGGAGAACCAGAAGTGGGCATCCTGAAATTGCACAAAGAGGGAGAAGTCCTTGCCGACAAGATATTCCGCGTTCAGCCGGAGCCTCTCCAGGAGCATGGAATCCCTTTCCCCGGTTCCGTAGCCCCGGATGCTGAAACTGTCGAGAAACTCGTAGCGGAGGCGCAGGCTGCCTCCGAGATCGAGAACCCCGGGGCCGATCTCGATTCCCTTGATCGCCGTCTGCCACGACTTTCCCACGTGCCCTGCAGCGCCCGGGCCGGGGCCGCACGCTCCTTCCCTCCCCGAAAGCAGCAGAATCCACGGGATCAGCACGCAGAAAAAAACAAGTCTATTCTTTCGGCTGCCTGCAACGGATCTCGACAAAGAGGCTCTGCTCCTTCCGGCTCTCACGTGGCAGGAATATTCTCCCGCCGTTCCCACGAAGAACTGCAGCCAGTCGCTCATTCCCTTTGTCCGATCCCGATGCCTCCCCCCATGAGATACAAGTAGGTGGTCGCCCAGTTCGCCAGCAACGTCACGACCCCGAAAAGGATCGTCCCCACGCTCATCAGCGCGTAGCCGCTCATGATGTTTCCGATCACGCAGCCTCCGGCCGTGCCCGCCCCTACTCCCACCAGGATCCCGCCGAAGAAGGCGACGATGGTCTCGTCCGGCGGCTTGGGGAAGAGCCGGGCCCTGCCGGAGAGCCGTGCGGATACGTTGGAGCCCAGTACCAGGGCCGTTACCTCGAATACGAGCCACCACGAAACCTTCTTGTATGGCTTTGCCGGTGCTTCGCTCCGGGGCGATTCGGGCTCCGTTCCGGGAGAGGGCTTGGGCGCATAGACGTACTGGAGGGGATGATCTGTGACCAGCAGCTCGGCATGCATCACCCCGTGTGTGACTCCGAGCGGGTAGTTTCTTCCGCTCGCCGCAGAGGACAGGTACGCAAAGCAGCCCAGGATGCCGATGGCGACCCCGGCCTGCCAGGGCCGCCAGGGCCTCGTGAGGATCCTCTGAAAAAGGGGCTCCCGGCGGTCGGTTCCGTTGCCCGTAACCGCCTTCTGCTTCCTCCTCCGCTCCATGAGAACAACCGCGAGCGTGAGCACGGCGAACCCGACGGCCAGATATCCGTAAGGGATCCCCGACAGGCTGGACAGGGTGACGACGCCGCCTTCCGAGCTCTTTACAACGTGCTGTTTCAGGGCCGTATGAATGGGCTTGAGGGGACCGTATTCCACGGCGCACACCCCCAGGGGGATCCCGACCAGGGCGGCCATGGAATTCAGGTTCCCCTGGCCGGTCTTGAAAAGGCTGCCGCTCACGCAGCCGCCGGCCAGGACCATTCCCACGCCGAATATGAGCCCGCCCAGGGCCATGTTGGCCCAGAGGAGCGGCTTGGGATTCAACCGGATGAGCCCCATGGCGCTCAGCAGCGCAAAGCCCAGCATGCTCACCACGATCACGACCCAGATCCCCCTGAGCTTGGCCCAGTCCTTCATGAGCACCACCTCACTGAAGGCGGATGCCCCGCACAGGTCGGCCTTCTCGAGGAAGAAGCCGAACAGAAATCCGATCGGGATCGCCGTGAGCACCCAGAGCCCTGTGGCCGCGGAAACGGCCGTAACGGCAATTGTACAGAGAATTACGGCAAGGCCGACCGCCTTCCAGGATCCGTTCTTTCCGTTTGTCATGATGCATGATCTCCCATCTCTGGTGGTGTTAGACGAAGCGTGCACGCGCAAGCCCGGGGGAAACTCACGACTTGGAGGTCATCCGATACAAGCACGGCATCAGAAACAGCGCCACAAGGATCTCCATCCCAAGGCCCCCGATCGCGCCGACCGCCATGGGCTGGAGCATGTCCCCTCCTTCCTCGAGATTCAGGGCCAGGGGGAGGAAACCCATCATGGTGCTCACGGTCGTCATGATGCGCGGCCGCAGGCGTATCTTCGCCGCATCCACGATGGCCCGATGCGCGGTCAGCCCTTCCCGATCCCGGATCTCGCGGGCATAGGTCACGAGCAGGACCCCGTCGTTGACCGTGGCCGCCACCACGACGAGCACCCCGATGAGCACAGTGGCCCCCAGGGGAAATCCGGTTGCAAGCATCGCGAAGACGAGACCGGCCAGGCAGACGGGCACGCAGCCGAGGATCAGGGCGGGAAGCTTGAGGCTGTTGAACTGCACGGCCAGTACGATAAACGAGAAGAACACGGCAAAGGCGAGGATCCCCAGGACCGTCTGCTTCATCTCCGCCATCATCCGGGCCTGCCCGCCGTAAGACACCTCATAGCCGACCGGCAGGTTCCTGTCCGCCATTGCGCCCCGAAGCTCCTCGAGGGCCCTGCCGACACTGACGCCGGCCGCGTCGCCGCGAACGATGACCTGCTTGACCTGGTCCTCCCGCACGATTTCCACAGGGCCGGCGGCCGGGACGACTTCGGCCAGGTCCTTGATCCGCAGGTATCCGCCCTGCGCGCATTGCAGCGGCAGGTTCTCCACATCCTGACGGGACGTAATCCGGCTTTCGGGGATCAGCAAGCGAATGTTGTAATACTCGTCGCCGTCACGGTAACGCGTGGCCACCGCCCCGGAGATCAGAGAACGCATGGTCTCCGCGATGTCGTTGGCCGACACGCCCAGCTCCGCGGCCCTGGTCCGGTCGATTCGTACCTGGTACTCGGGTTTGGTCATGTCCATGGACACATAGACATTGGCAAAGAGGGCCAACCCGTTCATCGTCTCCGCCGTCTGTCGCGCAAGTGCGAACAGGGTCGGGATCTCCGGCCCCTTGATGTTGACCTCGATGTCCGCATCGCCCAGTTTACGGATTCCCTTGACCTTCATCTGCATGACCATGGCCTTGCCGCCGGGAACGGGAACCTTGCCGACCCTGGGCTTCAGACGCTCGATGTACTGCTCGGTGCTGACGCTCCGTCTTCCTCGCGGCACAAGCTGCAGGTTGATCTCCCCCTCGTTGGCGATCTCGTAGGTGTAGAGGCCCCAGACCTTGCCGCCTGCAAGCGTGAACGCGCTTTCGATCGTTGCGTCGTCTCCGATGGCCGCTTCAAGGGCTCGAAGGATCCGGTCCGTTTCCGCCACGGAGGCCCCGGTGGGCAGACTGACCTTTACCATGATCCGGCCGTCGTCCATCCGCGGCAGAAACTCGCTGCCCAGGCGGCTGAGAAGGAACCCGGAGGCCGCCACGATGATCCCGAAGAGAGGGACCACGATCCATCTCCCGCGAAGCGATCCATCGAGTGCCCGGCCATAGGTCTCCGTCAGGCGGGCAAAGAACCGCTGAAAGCGACTCTGACTCCGCTCCCCGGCCCGATCCCGGCCGAGGATCGCGGCGGTGATCACGGGAGTCACCGCAACCGCGACGGCAAGGCTGACGAGGACGATGCCGGCGACGACCAGGATCAGCTCGCGGAACAAGAGGCTGGTCAGGCCGGGCACGAGCAGGAACGGCACGAACAGGGCCAGAAACGACATCGTAGCGGCGACAATGGCCGGGCCGACCTCGGACGTGGCGGCCACGGCCGCCTCATCCGTCGGTTCTTCGGGCTGCTCGGTACGCCGCCTTGTGATGCTCTCGATGACGACGATGGAGTTGTCCAGCAGAACACCGATCGCGACCACCAGGCCGCCCAGGGAAAAGATGTTGAGAGAGAAGCCTGCGACCTTCATCAAACCGAAATTCAGCACGACCGTCAGGGGCAGCGCCGCCATCAAGACCATGACCTGTCGCCACGAACCCAGAAACAGGTATACAACAAGAATCAGCAGCACGGCCGCCTCGATCGATGCGTTGCGTACGCCGCCCAGGGCTTCGTTCACGTAGTCGGCCTGATTCTCGACCATCCCGAGCCGCACGCCCTCCGGGAGCGCCGGGTCCAGTTCCGAGATGCGTCCGCCGATCGCCTCGGCCACCGCAACCGTGTTGGCGCTGGCCTGCTTGAGCACGCTCAGCTTGACGCAGGGGTTGCCGTTCAGCCGGGTGATGACGCGGACCTCCTCATGGGCATCCAGGACCTCGGCCACATCGCGGAGATAGAGCTTCGACCCGCCGTTCCGCTCGAGAACGATCGAACGAATCTCCTCCAGGTCCCGGTACTCACCGACCGTCCGGGCGATGATCTCCTTGGGGCCGGTCGTGACGCGCCCGCCGAACCGGTCGATGTTTTCCTCTTCGAGTCTCTTGAGTATTTCGGGCAGGGTCAAGCCATGCTTCTCCAGGGCCTGGGGGTCCAGATGCACCCGAATCTCCCGCTTGAGTCCGCCCACGATCTCCGTGCCGGCAACGCCCGGAACAGCCAGAAGTTGGTCCTGGAGCCACTCGTCCACCCAGGTTCTCAGCTTCACCAGATCCCAGCGGTCGCTCGCGACGGTCATCTGCACCACGGGGAGCTGCGAGGGGTCGGCCTTGATGATCACCGGCGGGTCCATGTCCTTGGGCAGTTCCCTGGCCACACGGGCCATGGCGGCCAGGGCGTCCTGGTAGGCCACGTCCACATCCACACCGTACCTGAAGTTCGCCAGCAGGGTGTACATGCCCTCGATGGACGAGGACTCCAGGTAATCCAGATCGTCCACCGTGGCCATCTGCCGCTCCACCGGATCGGCGATGTTCTTGTCGATCTCCTCCGGTGTCGCCCCTGGCCACCAGATGTGCACCTTGATCATCGGATACGTGATGTTGGGCAGGAAATCGACCGGCAACCGCCAGAGGCCGTAAAGCCCGAGTACGGTCAGGGCCGTGACGATCGCACCGGTTGCCACGCGGCGGCGAATGGCGTAGCGGGTGATCTTCATCGCCGTCCGCCTCCCGACGCGTCGTTCCCTCCGGCGGAAGGCCCGGGCGCCTTGCGTCCCTCTCCCTTGCCTGCGGCCTGCTCCCCGGCAAGGCGCACGGGAACCCCGTCCTTGAGCTTCTCGTTTCCCGCAATGATGACCTGGTCCCCGGGAAGAAGGCCGGCAACGATCTGGACGCGATCGCCTTCCTCGATCCCCGTTCGCACCTGCCTCTTGAGGGCCTTGCCGTCCTCGATCAGGAAGACCGCCTGCTGTCCCGTTGGGCTTTTCACAAGGGCTTCCGCAGGAACGACAACGGCGGCATCCACGGACTCCATGCGCACCTTCAGCCGTGCGAACATACCGGGCAACAGGTCAACGGGCTTGTCCAGTGCGATCTCCATGGTCCGGGTCCGCATGCGGGGGTCCAGATACGGATAGACGCGCACCACCCGGCCTTCGAGCGCCTCCCCCGGGTACGCATCGAGGTCTACGACCACGCGCATTTGGGCCTTGACCTCGGCGGCGTGTCTTTCCGGGACCTCCGCCGAAATCACCAGGCTGCTCGGGTCGTACATTTCCAACAAAACGGCGCGGGGAGCCACGAACTCGCCTTCCTTGACGGTCAAGCGGGAGACCACGCCGTCCCAGGGTGCCGCGATGGCGTAGTCGCGGGCCGCCTCTTCCGCCTGGATCAGTCGCGCCCGGACGCCTTCATAGGCGGCCGTGGCTTGATCGAGCTGCTCGCCGGGAAGCGCATCTCCTTCCACGAGCTGCCGGGTCCTCCGCAGGTTGTCCTCTTCCTTCTTGAGTTCTTCCCGCAGGGAAGCGATCAGGGCTTCGATTCCCTGCTTACGCCCGATCGAAAGCAATGTATCTCCGGCCTTCACGCGGTCTCCCTCGCGCACGCGCACGGTCGCAACCGGGCCCTCGGCCGGCGATGCCAGCCGCGCGACGCGGTAGGCCTCCACGGAGCCGGTCAGCTCCAAGGTCCGTGAAACCGTCGCCCTGACGACGGGAACCGCTCGCACCTGGGGCACCCCTTTTTGACGTGGGGGCTCGGCGGTTTTCCCGCCGCCGGGGGGGCCGCAGCGAGCAAGAAAGAGAATGCCCGTAAAAACCGCGCCCAGTATCAGCGTCATCGCGAAATGCCGTCTCATCGTTCCTTACCCATGGCCAGTTGAAGTTGTGCCAAGGCCGTGTGAAGCTCGGCCAGTATGCGGTAGTAGGTGGTCTCGGATTCCAGGAGCGCTGCCTGGGCGTCCAGCACATCGACGATGGCTCCCTTGCCGAGGTCGTATTTCCGCCGCTCGATGCGCAGGCTCTCCCGGGCCTGTTCGATGGCCTTCCGGATGGCCTCTGCCCTTTCCTCCGATGAACGCACGCTCAGCAAGGCGGTTTCAACCTCGAGGCGTATCTGGAGGCCGAGCTTGCGGAGACGTTCCTGCGCGGCGGAGAGGTTCGCGCGCTCTTCCCGTATCCTGGCGCTCACCCTGCCGCCCTCGAAAAGGGGCACATCGACCGACGGGCCGACGCGCCCCAGGTCGCCCGGGTTCTCCCCGGAGCCGGATGTCGGCCCCACGCCCCATCGATACCCATAAGCCCCGAGAAGGGACAGGCTCGGCCAATACTCGGCCCTGGCCGAATCCACGTTCCGGGCCTGGGCCTGATGAGCCGCCTCGGCAGCCAGGTAATCGTCCCGTTCCGACCAGGCCGCCGCCAGGGCCTCCTGAAGGTCCGGGACCTCTGCATGCTGCACCGGTTCGAGATTTCCCGCCAGGGATATCCTGCCCAAAGGATCGTCCAAACCCAGAAGATTGGCCAAAATCCGACGCTGGATGGCCATGACGTTCTTCTCCTGCACCAGCCGTTGTTCTACATCCGCGAGCCGGACCTCTGTGCGCATCCGGTCGACCCTCGCGGCCTTTTGGGCGATGATCAAGGCGTCCACGCGCTTGAGATGTTCCTCCAGGGTCCCACGAGAAAAATCGAGAGATGCGATAACGTACTCCTGGGCAAGGAGGCTGAAGAATACGCTGGAAACGTTGAACACAATCTCTTCACGGCTTCGGGCCAGCCGATGATCGGCCGCTTCCCGAAGAAGCTCGGAGGCTCTCATCCGGCTGACCAGCCGCCCGCCCGTGAAGAGCGGCAGGGTGAGCACCAAATCCCCGGAAAGGATATCCCGGGTCAAAACCGTCGGATCGCCCTGTTGGCGCACCGGGAGAAGCCTTTGCTCGTCCAGGTGATGCGCGTACCCGCCCACGGCGGCGATCCTGGGAAGCCGTTCCGCGGAGGCCTGGTCCTGCCGAGCCCGGGCGGCCTCGGAATCCCATTCCGCCGCCGCGACTTCGGGGTTGTTGGCCAGGGCGGTTTCGATGGCCCGGTCAAGCTCCAGCGGCCCTTCCGGCACCTTGCCGGGGGGCCGTTCCGGTGACCGCCTGGCGGAGGCATATGCCGCCGCACCGCCCGTGACGGGCCGGTACGGATCGGTGGGGCGAAGGGACGCGCATCCGACCGCCAGGAGGGACAAGAAGGCGACAATGGACAGTGGCAACTTTACGTTCATTACAGGCGAGTCTCCCCAAGGAGCTGCTGCCGGGACGAAAGGGGGGATCTATTACACAAGTCGGGCTTCAGCGGCAGCAGGTTTCCGTTCCCGCGATTATCTCGGTGCGCGGTTCGGCTGCCGGACCCCGCAAGGCGTCCTTCACCCGGACGACGCATTCGGACGGCCACCGGGTTTCGTAATTCTTCTCGATGCCGAGCTGGGTGACCACCACGTGCCGCGTCGGTTCGATCTCCATGTGTTCCAGCAGCTTCCTCGCACAGCACACCTCGCAGCCGTCGATGGCCACGATGCCGTCGGCATCCCTGGCCGACTGCACCATGGGCTGGATGTGAGCCCCGATCCCCACGATGCAGTACATCTTCCCGTATCCATCCGCGCGCAACTCCAGTGCCGCCTGGTTGGCGATCTGGCCGACGTTCGAGGCGCCGGAACACGGCAGGATCATGATCGCCTTCGCCTCACAACTGCAGGATACTTGCATTTCTCATTTCCTCCTTACGGCTTTCGAGCCAAATCAGCCTTCTTTTCCTCATACTCCTCCCTGCTGATCTCCCCCTTGGCATAGCGCTTGTCCAGGATGTCCCCGGCCGAATCCATGGGCGCTATGGGAGGGCTTTCGGACTTGGGTTCCGTGATGGGCGGCCTCATCATGCCGCCCATCATCCCGGGCATCCGCCTTCGCATCATGAACATCATAAAGATACAGAAGGCGATCATGACAAGCGGAACGATCCACCACCACCCGAACGCAAAGCATGGCCATTGGTTAACGTTCATCATTCGACCTCCCAGAACTATGGGCAAAGAACCACGCCCCTCGCCCAGAGGCAGTCACCGCAGGTCGGAAACGGGGAGCCGAAGCAATCCTCCTCGTTCGCCTCGGCCATGTCGCAATCGCAGTGGTTGCAGGGGGAGAAATCGAACTCGATCACCCGCTTCCGGAAGCTGCGGTACTCCTCGCCGTTCCAGATCTCCGCGATAGGATCCCGCCACACATTGCCCGGGGAGTAGCGCTTCATCGCCTTCCTTCTGCCGAAGGTGTAGCAAGTGTGGGAATGCATCAGGCTGATACAGGGGCTCACGTCTCCGTTCCAGGCGATGGCGGTCTTGCCCTCCCACACGAAAGGACAGTAGGCCACGAGGTCGGCCTTGGAGGGGCGGCCAGGGCCGAAGGCCCCTGCGTTTACGAGGAGACCTATGATCGCCTCCCTGGTTTCCGGGCGTACATCCACCCTGGGCAGGGTGACTTCAGGAGACTGCGTCGAGTTCTCGGACGAATACCACCACTCCGCAGCCGACAGCCCGTAGAGTATATCGTGCTCGAACGATTCCGTGTAAGGGAGCACGTTCGTCACAACGACGGAAGAGGCTCCCAGGAAGCGCGCCAGGTCGGGCAGTTGAGGCAATTCGGAGACGTTCCTGCGCGTCAGGACGAATTCGATGCCGATGTCCGGCTTTGCCAGGCCCGCCATCACGCGGATCGTATGAAGGTAGGCGACGTTCTTTTTCACTTCCTCCAGGTCCGCACCGCACCTTACGTCGGAATAGGATTCCCTCGAAACGCCGTCTATGGAAACGACGACCCGATCCAGCCCTGCGGCGAGCAATCCCTCGGCGGTCTTTCGGTTCAGCAACACACCGTTGGTGATCAGTTCGGTTTTCGCTCCCCGCCCTTTCGCCGATCGGATCATCTCGATGATCTCGGGGTGCATGAGCGGTTCGCCGATCCCCCAGAACGACAGCATGGGCATCGGAGAAACCTCCTCGAGATCGCGAAGCAGTCGGCCATAAGAGGTAAGGGACATGGTTCCGCCCGGCTCGTCCCAGGAGTTTCGCATGCAGGTGGAGCACTGCAGATTGCACGTCGTTGTGGGCTCCAGGTAGATCTTGGCCAGCGGCGGATCCGCCGGGCGCAGGACCAACCCCTCGGGCGTTTCCCAAACCAGAACGTCAGCCCCGGGCTTCAGGCCCCACCGCCTGCGCTGCTCCTCGGGTAACAGGAGCGTTCCGTCCTTTTCTACCTTCATTTCCTCTTTCACCCCATCACGCCCTCTTCATACCCAAAAGAGACAGCCCCTTTTGGAGGCCTGCGCTCACGAAACCCGGCCTTCTCAGCCGCGAGACTCCCCTTTGCCCTTTCCGAACCGGGCCCCTACAATGGGAGAAGAGGAAGTCGGCGGCCACGCCTCGATACGTCACCGGAAACGCATCGATGAGAAGCTATTACAAAACCCTCGGCATTGCGCGAACTGCGACCCAGGAGGAAATCAAAAAGGCCTATCGACGTCTTGCATTCGAACATCATCCGGACCGCAACATGGGAGACCCGTCCGCTGAAGAAAAACTCAAAGAGATCAACGAGGCATACGCCGTCCTGGGCAATCCGGAGCTCAGAGAGCAGTACGGCAAGCTCGGCGCAAGAGACTTCCGCCGCCGGTACACGACGGAAGACATCTTCGAGAGATACAGGCGTTCCTCTGCCATGCAAACTGAAGCCATGGAGGATCCTTTCCTTCGGTTCTGGTCGGCCCTTCGAAAGCGGAAGCCCTGAGATCCGGCGATGGAGATCCCCTCTCCGAGTCACATGCCGAGCAGTTCCGCGACCCGCTCCTTCGTGGGCAGCCTTTTCCCCCGGTGCACGATTTGACCGTCCACGAGCAGAACCGGGGTCCTGGGAAAATACCTGAGCGCCGTGCGAAGGTCCGTAATGTGTTCGACTTCGGCCGGGGTTCCTTTTTCCTCGACGACTTCCTTCACCCTTTTGTAAAGCCTCCGGCAGAAAGGGCATCCGGGGCCGATCACATCGATCTTCATTTCGCATCCCTTCCGAAGAGTTGTGTCCTCCGAAGTTCCCCTTTTTTCATGTATATCCTATGCCACGCCCCAGATTATGCGCGGGCAAACCAGTTTTGTGTACGAAGGCAGATTTTCACCAGCATGAGCATCACCGGAACCTCGATGAGCACCCCGACGACCGTGGCAAGCGCAGCCCCGGAGGAGAGGCCGAAGAGCATCGTAGCCGTGGCGATTGCCACCTCGAAGTGGTTCGAGGCACCGATCATGGCCGCCGGCGCGGCATCCTCGTATCTGAGTCGGAGGATTCTGGCCAGCGTGTACCCGAGCCCAAAGATAAGAGTGGTTTGGATAAAGAGCGGGATCGCGATCCAGAGGATCGTCAGGGCAGGGGGTTCGCATAACTCTCTCCTTTGGTTTCGACCATATCTCCAGCAAGTTTCCGATCCGCCCGGGGAGACCCAGATGCACCTTGTCACGAATCCTGGGCGGTCAGATGCTTTTCGGCTCATCACCGCCCGGTGGCCGGTTTACCACGTCAGGTTTGCAGGTCACATGGCAGACCCCGGTGGGGGTATTGAGCGCAAAGGGAAAATACCTGCGCTTGAACCACAGGGCCACGTTGACCAGGGCGATGAGCACCGGCACCTCCACCAGCGGGCCGATGACCGCGGCAAACGCTTCCCCGGAGTTGATCCCGAATACGGCCACGCCCACTGCAATGGCCAGTTCGAAGTTGTTGGAGGCAGCGGTAAAGGACAACGTGGTGGTCTGTTCATAGGTCGCCCCTAACTTTTTGGACATGTAAAAGCTGATCAGGAACATGACCAGGAAATAGATGCACAAGGGAATGGCGATGCGCACCACATCCAGGGGCAGTTTGACAATGTATTCGCCTTTCAGGGAGAACATCACCACGATGGTGAACAGCAAGGCGATCAGCGTGAGCGGGCTGATTCTGGGTATGAAACGTTCGCTGTACCATTTTTCCCCCTTGGTCTTCAGGCCGATGAAGCGGGTGATCAAGCCTGCGATGAAGGGAATGCCCAGGTAGATGAAGACGCTTTCCGCAATCTGCCCGATGGTGATGTTGACGACCGCGCCTTCGATGCCGAACCAGCCCGGCAAGACGGTGATGAAAAACCAGGCGTAAACCGAAAAAAACAGGACCTGGAAGATGGAGTTGAAGGCCACGAGCCCCGCGCAGTATTCGGCGTCGCCCTTGGCCAGGTCGTTCCAGACCAGGACCATGGCGATGCAGCGCGCCAGGCCGATCAGGATCAAGCCCACCATGTATTCGTGATGGCCGGAAAGAAACGCGATAGCCAACAGGAACATGAGGATGGGGCCGATGATCCAGTTCTGCACCAGCGACAGTCCCAGGATTTTGACGTCCCGGAAAACAAAGCCCAGCTTTTCGTAGCGCACCTTGGCAAGAGGCGGATACATCATCAGAATCAGGCCGATGGCGATGGGAATATTGGTGGTTCCCACCTGGAAAATATTGATGAAATCCCGTACACCCGGATACAAGTATCCGCCGAGGACCCCCACGGCCATAGCCAAAAAGATCCACAGGGTTAGAAACCTGTCTAAGAAGCTCAAATTCTTGATAGTTGAATCTGTCATCTCTTCCCCTTTCGCACTTATTAGGAACTACGAAAGTAACCGGACAGGATCGCCGCTCATACGTCTCTCAACCGTGTTTCTGAGTGAGTTGAATGTTCGGCTGTCGTTTTAGCATACCATCGAGCACTTTTTGAAACTCCTTTGCCGCTGGATGGCTGTTTCGATCTTCCTCTCTATTGGACAGGCTATCACGCCCTGCCCAACAAGGGGATGCACACATACGAAACGAGGTAGTAGATCCCCACCACAAGGAACACCCAACCCGTCAGCCTAGCCAGGCCGGAAGAGAGCCGCGAGGCCTGTTGAAAGATTCGGCTCAGGCCCTTCAGCCCGAATGCAACCCCTAGGGCGAAGGCAAGCACCGGCAGGCCGGTGCCCAGGCCGTAGGCCAGGGGCAGCGAGACGGGGGCGCTCTGCTGGAGCGCGAGCGGGATCAGGCTGCCGAAGAAGAGCCCGGCAGAGACGGGGCAGAACGAAAGCGCAAAGAGCAGGCCCAGCAGCAGTGCGCCCAAGCCTCCCAGGGCCTTCAGGCGCGAGACCGTTCCCTCCGAGGAGACAAATCCCGAAAAGCCGGGACGGATCCAGCCCACGAGGATCATTCCGGCCAGAATCAGTACAGGCCCCAGAACCTGGTTCATGCGGTTCTGAAGGAAGAAAGAAACTTCCGGAATGTTCAAAAGAGAGGTCGTAATCAGCACGCCCAGGGCCACGTAGGTGATCACCCTCCCCAGGCTGTAGAGTGCTCCCGAGAGAAGTACCCGGCGGGGTCGGTCCACGTCCCTTCCGAGGTAGGAGACCGCCGCCACGTTGGAGGCCAGCGGGCAGGGGCTTATCGAGGTCAGGATGCCGAGCCAGAGGGCCGAGGCCAAGGCAAGCAGGAAAGACATCTTCAGAGATCCTCCAAGTACTCTTCGATTTCGCCGGCGACGTACTGCTCGTACCGATCCCTGTCGCGTACGAGCCGCCAGATGTCCGGCAGGTTCTTCCAGCGTACCTCCTCCCCCCCCCGGACCTCCGAGACGACGAGAGACTTGCTGAACAGTTTGTAGTCCTGGATGAAGTGCTTGTTCCCCGGCTGCTGGACATTCACGTGCCGAAAAACGATCTTTCCTTCCTGCATCTCTTTGGCAAATATCCTCTCAACCGTCTCTCTCGAATACTCTTCAAGCAGGGTGCAGGTGGGGCACCGGACGGTCGTGTGGAAATAGGTGACCACCAACTTTGCGGCGGCACCTGCCACTGGATCGGCGCCGACGTCTTCCTTTTGCGGAGCGCTGGCGGTTGCCGCCGACTCCACCTCTTTCTGGCAGCCTCCCCCGGAGAACAAGAGGAGGGCACAGGCGATAAAGGCAAAGAGGATGCTCAATGGTCCGGCATTCCTATTTCTGGAAACTGTGTTCTTGCACTGCCGCATGTTTTCTACTCCTTCCTTTCCAAAGCCTACTGAAGGATACTCCGGCATCATCCAAAAGGCTGTAGGTGACCGGTGTAATGATGAGAGTCATAACAGTTCCCGCCAGCAGGCCGAAGGCCGCGGCAGTCCCTAACGGCGACATTCTTTCCAGCCCCACCGCCGTCTCCAAGATGATGGGAATCATCCCCACAAAGGTGGAGACCGTGGTCATAAGCACCGGCCGCAACCGCAGTCGCACGGCCTGCTCAAGCGCATCGTCGCGGCCCATTCCGTCCTGGCGTGCCTGTTTGATAAAGTCGATCAGGAAGATGGAATTGTTGATCACGATACCCGCCAGCAGCACGATCCCCATCATGGCCGGCATGCACATGGGTTTTCCCAAGAAGAGAAGCCCCCACAGGGACCCCATGATGGCAAGCGGTATGGCGATCAAGACCGGAAGAGGAAGGAGAAAAGATTGAAATGTCCCTGTTAGAAGCACCAGGAGCAGCAACAAACCCAGCATGACAGCCTTCATGACTCGCGGCATGCTGTCAGCCATATCAGCGGCGGTCCCGCTCATCTTCATGTGATAGCCGCCGGGAAAGACGAGTCCGTCCATCCTTTTTCCCAGCCCCTCCAACACCTGGGAAATCCGCCGGGTTCGGTTGTAGCCCGTGAGGTCCAGGGTGTTTTCGAGGTCTTCCCTTGTGATGACCGTCTGGCTCAAGAGATCTTCAATATGGGCTAAGGTCCGCAGCGGGACCGGGCCGGTTGTCGTAAAGATATCCAGTTCCTCCAGCCGCTCACGGCTGGCCACCCATTTGTCGTCGTAGGCGACCCGAATAGGCACATCCAAGAACCCTTTCAATCGAAGACCCGTTACCGGCGCCCCGTCCACCGCGAGTCGCAGCTGTTCAGCCACGGTTGAAGGCGTGGCACCATATAAACGGGCCGTCCTGGGATCCACACGGATGTCCACCTCCTGCTTGTCAAGCCACCACCCCGGGACAAAATCCACCAGACCGGAAAGGCCTTCCACCCGACGGAAGACTTCTTTTCCCAAGCGCCACAACACCTGAGGATCCCTTCCCATCAGCACCAAGTCAATGGGTGCTCTTGACGTGGCCATGGGGCTCGCGCCGTACTCATATACCTGCAGGGAACGAACACCGGGTAACAGCGATATTTCCTTTCGCCATTTGTCGTTGATCTCCCAGATAGAAAGATCCCGTTGATCTCTGGTCGTGAGATTAACTGTTAAGAATGCCGTCTGAGCCGTCTGGCCGCCGGCTCCGAAGGAAACCTGTCCCGGCTCTGAACCCACCACCGAAGAAATCATGACAACATTGGGGTCATCCTTCAGAACGGCCTCTACCTCATTCAATGCCTGTTCCATCTCACCGATGCCCTGGGATGGCGGGATTTGGAAGACGATATTGGAGATACCCGTATCCATTGGGGGCATGAGTTCCCGGCCGATAATGGGCATCAGAAGCCTGATCGTCAGGACGAAGCAGCCAAGCACGATGAGCACGGTGATCAAGCGGCGGCGAAGAGTAATACGCAGCAACCACACATACCCCTCTCCGAGACGGTCCACGAGCCGCCCCACAAAACGCACACTGCGTTCAAGCCGGTTCTTGCCGCTTTCCGAAAAACGGATGATCCTGAAGCTCAGAAGCGGCACCACGAACACGGCCACAAGCAGCGATCCCACGAGAGCAAGACACAGCGTCAGCGTGAACTGCCGCAGGACCTTTTCCACGTACCCGCCGGCGAACATAATCGGGATCAGCATGACGACCGTTGTGAGCAATCCCGCCGTGATCGACCGCAGGATTTCACTGACCGCGTCATCGACACATTTTCGCACATCTCCAGCGCAGCCTTTCTGGTGCCGATGTATGTTTTCCACCACCACGACCGTGGCATCCACCACCATGCCCGTAGCGATTATCAGCCCGGAAAGCGTGACCACATTCATGGTATAGCCGGTGTAACCCAGCGCCGCGAGGCCGAAGAGAAAAGAGAGCGGAATGCTCACCAGGGCAATAAAGGATTTTCTGACATCGGACAGAAAGAGAAAAATGATCAGCACGGTCAAGCCGATGGCCATGTAAAGGGACTTTCGCATGCCGGAAGTGTTGCGGTCTATGAGGGGTTCCTGGTCGTTACTCGTATCAAATCGAATATTCGGCCACCGGGCAGTCATTTCCGGAAGGGCCTTCTTCACGGCTTGAATGGCGGCCAGGGTGTTTCCCCCGTCGGCCCGAAGCACATTGACGGCAATCGCCCTCTGACCGTTACCATGATAGAGGCTCCTGGCATCTTCGGTTCCGAGTTCCACCCGCGCAACGTCTTTTAAGAGGAAATACGCGGCCTGGCTGTGCTTCAGAACCAGGTTCTCCAGATCGTAGAGATCCTGGAACTCACCGGATGTCTTGACCAGGGCCTCGCCCTGCGGACCTTCCATCAGGCCTGCCGGGGTAGTGATGTTCTGGGTCTTGACGGCCGCAGCCACTTCTCCGGGTGTAAGCCCGGCGGCCTTCAAACGGTCCCTGTCAAGCCAGACGTTGACCTGCAAGCGATTGGCCCCGAAGACCTCCACATCGGCAACGTCCGGAAGCTTGAGCAGAAAATCCTTGATGTCGTTTTCCGCAAGAAGGCGGATCTCTGCAAGGGACAGGTGTGAATCGGGCTTGGGCCTTAAGGCGAGCGTAAGCACGGGTCGTGTGGCGTCCGTGATTCTGTAGATGCGAGGTTCGAGGATGTCTTCCGGAAGATCGGCCCGAATTCGCGAGATGGCGTTTTGCACATCCACCACTGCCTCGCCGATGGCCTTTTCATAAACGAATTCGGCGGTTACCGCAGAGACCTCATCCCGGGTTGCTGACGAAAGCTTCCTCAGGCCTGCAATGCCCGATACCTCCTTTTCGATCACCTCGGTAATGAGACGACCCACATCCGCCGCTGCGGCACCGGGCTCTACAGTGACGACCGCCACCCGGGGCCGACTGGTATCCGGGAAATACTCTGTCGGCAACATGAAGAAGGACCGCAATCCCAGAACCGTGACAATCAGTGCCCCCACCAGTATGGTCCAGGGATTCTGCAGGGCAAAGCGGTGCGGGCTCATTGTTGAACCTCCACCGGCTGCCCCTGATGATGCCGAATCCACTGCAGGTATTCGCCGACCACGACGGGCTCGCCTTCCTGCAGGTCTCCCCTGACCAGCGCCCTTTTCTCGTTGAAGAAATCCGTTTCGACCTGAACAAGCACAAGTTCATTCGATCGGACCACGTACACCCCCTGTCTCCGTTCCGGAAGGGGCACGATCGCCCGCCTCGGCACGGTAAGGCCTGTCTCCTCACGGAGCACCACCTGGATGGGGACGAATGTGCCGATCTTCAGGGCCTCAGGACAGCGACAGGAGAGGTCCACCTCGGCGCGAACGGTCTTCCCCGCTTCCAGGGAGGGGAAAATTCGGGCCAACACGCCATCGCGATTATCCCCGGCGGGCTCGATAGGCCACTGAATCAGTACCTTTTGCCCCGGCCGGACCCGTTGCAGGTCCTCCTGAACCAAACCAAAGGCGAGACGGTAGGCTGAGAGATCAAGAAAACTGAAAAGAGGGGTGGCCGGACCAACCATATCCCCCACCTCCACATAACGGCGCCCGATCCTCCCCCTCACGGGAGAGCGTACTTCGGTGTAGCTCAGACGGACACGCGCTTCTTCCAACTGTGCGGAGAGGCCCTCCAGTTCCCGTGTAAGGGTCTGAGATTCTTCTTCCAGGGCGCGCGCCTTGCCGATGGCGCTGTCCAATTGATCAATCGTCCCATCCAGGGCCGAAGCGCTGATTCCTTTCTGGTCAAAGAGTTCCTGATCGCGGGCTGTTTCGCGTTTGAGAAACGAAACCGTGCTTTGAGCCGATTCCAGGGCGGCTCGGTTGGCCTGGATACGCGCCCTCTGCGCCTCCATTTTGGCTTTCAAATTATCCACTTGAAGGCGGAGATCCCTGTCGTCGAGCTTGGCCAGAAGGGCGCCTACCTCGACCTTATCCCCGTCGTCGGCGTAAAGCTCCATGACGCGGGCGTTCAGTTCAGGGGAAATTTCCGTTACGGCAACAGATTCCAACCGTGCCAGATAACTCAATGTCTGCCTCAAGGAAATGCGACTTACGGAATCCGTGACCACAGGAACGGGTCTAGGCCTCCAATTCGGGGCGGATTTCAGGTGTTCCTTTCCTCTGTGAACAGCTACCGCCAGAAGAAGGATCACCGTGGAAAGGCAGGCCAACATTAGAAAGGCGATTCGCCTTTTCCGGGTTGTGCCTTTGGCCTGAGGAAGACCCTCTTCATCAATCATTGAGCCCCCCTCCAGACAGCCAGGCCGCCAGATCGGTTCCTATGGCCCGATGCCACTCCAAATTCGCGAGCAGATAGTCCACCACCGCCTGGGAGTGTTCCACGTCGGATCCCAGCATGGCGGCTTGAGCATCGAGCACGTCATTGATGGTACTTTTCCCCTGATCGTACCTGGCCTGCTCGATACGCAAGGTCTCTGTTGCGAGCGCCACGGCCTTATCCGTTACCGTCAAGCGATTGAGGCTGTCTTCCAAGCCGACAAGAGCCTTCCGGAGTTCCTCGTTGATCCGCAACTTCGTATCCCGCAGTCTTTCCTCCGCCTGATTGACCCTCAGTCTTGCCTGGGCCAGTCGGGTCCGCGTGGCCCCACCCCGAAACAAAGGGATGTTGACCTGAATGCCGGCCGACCAGGTAGTTTCATGATCATTTTCCGATTCCGGCGTGCCTTGCTCATATGGGATGCCGCTTCGCATGCCATAACGGCCGAACCCTGCAACCTCGGGCCAAAAATCCGCTCTCGCCTGATCAAGTCTGTTTCGTTCCTGATCCAAATTGAATTGTGCGAACTTCATTTCAGGACGCATCTCAAGGGCGGTTGCAACACTCTCCCGGAAATCCGGCAGCGCTCCTGGCTTAATCTGCAACGTCCCTTTGGGTTCGAAGGTTTCCTCGTAGGATAGATCCTCGCCCATGACCCTTGCCAACTGAAACAGCAATACCTTTCGGTCTGCCGAAAGGCTGGAACCTTGCTGGCTCAAACTTGCCAGACGGACATCCACCTTCATGGCATCCAATGGGGCGGCGCGTCCGACTTTCACCTGAACCTGGGTTGTCTCGCTCTGGATCTCCACGGCCTTTCTTGACGCCTCCGTAGCTCGAATCACCTCAGACAACTGGAGCGTCTTGTAAAACAGGGACGCCACATTCAGCACCAGGTCCTGCCGGGTGGCTGCGAACTGTTCCACTGCCTCCTTTTCCGCCAACCGTGCGATTCGATAGGCGGCCATCCGCTTTCCCCCCTGGTACAGGGGCAGTCGGAGGACGAGATCAGAGACCAATGCATCTTCATCATATACGCCCGGTTCGAGAATCCGATGAGCGGGGACTGTCCGCAGTTTTTCTTGAAACCGGGTGTAAGCGGACTCCAGGTCCAAGGTGGGCAAGAAGGCCGAACGCGCCAGAGGCTTCTCCAACCCCTGAATAGCCCTTTCCATGTCGATGCCGGCCAGATCGGGGTTGTGTTCGAGGGCACGATCTACACACTGCGAAAGGGTCAAGGCTCTTCTCTCTACGGGAGAAGAGTGGGTAGACTTGGACTCCTCTCTATTCACCTCCGAGAATCCGTGAAGAGGTGCGGCCCGGCCTTGAGCGGCCAGCAAAAGACTGGACGCGATTGCAATTATCACGCATTTCATGGATTGGTCCCGAATCAGATTGTCTCGGGTCACACCGGCGATTCCCAGAAAAACCGCCCTCTGGCGGGCTCATCGTCTTTCCGTCGTTCCGTTCCGGGACGACCAGGGACATGGTGTACAGCTTGTAATCCTGACGGAATGCGACCTTGCCCTGCTCAAGTTCTCAGAAAAAGGCACTGTGAGCCGCATCCCGCGAGTATTCTTCCAGACGCAGGTGGGGCGCCGCAAGGCCGAACCCGAAACCCTCTCTGCTTCGACCGCTTCTACGTCCCTTCTGCATCTCTGTCTTCTCCCTTTCTATTTACTGCCCGATCGGGCGGGAGGTTCGACGTCTCTCTTGTAGGCATCGAGTTCGAAGGCGACTGCGATTCGTTCTTCCATTCGGCTTCCCCTGTCTATGCAGGCGCCCCGCTTCCGCCCTCGGCTTCCAGCCCCGGGAACAGCGTCAGGAGCGCCGTCCGCTTCTCCTCATATTCGGCAAGATATATATGTGGGCACTCCCCCAGGGCCGCCTCTCCCCGTGCCAGCCGGGCCGCAAAGGCCATGCAGGAGGGCTCCCCGCACTCCCTGCAATTCGTCCCCGGGAGGCGTTTGAAGACCTCCAGGGGCTGTGGCTTGGCGCGCTCTTCCATGCACGGCTCGATGCTGTCCCGATCGATCCATGTCCGGTTCACGAGGTCCTTGACCCGGGCCATGGTCCGCCAGGTATCCACGATCTCGTCCGTCTTGCCAACGGCCAGGCGGGTCCCGTAAAGCGTTACCATTCGATGCCCCTGCTGAAACCCGAGTGTGGGGATATTCGGGGTGTAAACGGCGCCCTTGACCGTTGCGTTCAGGTAGGGCATGACTTCGGAGATATCCCTGTCGAACTGCGAAATGAAGCGGAGCTTGGTATCGTCGGCCATGCAGGGCGCGATGAAGGTGATTTGAACCGTCTCCAGCAGGAGTGCCCCCCCCTCAACGTCTGCCCTTTCAAACCGGTCGGCGTCCGGGCCCGGCGGACGCCAGTCCACGATGCCGATGTGAAACAGCCTTTCCTTTCTTGATACCTCCTGAACCTCACCGAAGAGGCTTCGGGAAACCTTGACCGCAGGGCAGGCCACGTCCAGGAGATGGGCCGGAGGCTCGATGGTCCCAAAGGAAAGCCCGCACGCCTCGAACCGCTCGATCGCCTGGAGCGCAAACCGTTCCTGGGGATATACGATCAGGACCGAGTCCGTGTGGACATCGCTTTTCGACATTTCCGCCCTTTCCACCACGACCTTCTCAGAAGAGGGCTCCGTAAACGAGCCCGGTCACAGTTGCCATGACGACCACCAGCGAGCAGAACGCGAAGGTCTTCCTGGGACCGATCACCTGGTTGATGACCAGCATGTTGGGCAACGACAGGGCGGGTCCTGCCAGGAGCAGTGCCAGGGCCGGCCCCTTCCCCATGCCCGCACCCATGAGCCCCTCCAGAATGGGCACTTCGGTAAGCGTCGCGAAGTACATGAAGGCGCCCACAACGGATGCGAACAGATTCGCCCGGACGGAGTTGCCGCCCACCAGACTGCTCACCCACTCCGACGGGATGAGCCCCTCGTGGTCGGGTCGGCCGAGCAGAAGGCCTGCGGCCATCACGCCCACCAAAAGGAGGGGAAGGATCTGCTTGGCGAACCCCCAGGAGGCCTCCACCCACTCGGAGAGTTCTTCCCTGTTGAACCAGCGGATCACCATGTAGGCGAGCGCGAGGAGAAACACCCCTGAGATCAACCACTTGGCCCGAGAGACGGCGTCCCAGAGCCCGCCCTCGGATCCCGGTGCGCCCCAGTTGAGGAAAACAAGAGCGGCGACCATGGAAAAGAAGTACAGACTGTCTTTCCAGAGGGGCCGTCCGTCATCTTCTTCCCCCACGGCGAGTTCCCCCCTCTCCGTCCGGGAAAGCTCCTCTTTCAGGAACAGGAAATGCATCAGGAGTCCGATCACGACGCTGAACACGATGGCGCCCACGGCCCGTGCGATCCCCATCTCCGCTCCGAGCACACCGGCCGTCAGAATGATGGCCAGCACGTTGATGGCAGGCCCGGAGTAGAGAAACGCAATCGCGGGCCCGAGGCCGGCACCGCGTGTGTAGATGCCCGAAAACAGGGGAAGAACGGTACAGGAGCACACGGCCAGAATCGACCCGGAAACCGAGGCGACGCCGTAGGCAACGACCTTTTTGGCGGAGGCCCCGAAGTACTTGAGCACCGAGGCCTGGGAGACGAACACGCTGATGGCCCCTGCGATGAAGAAGGCGGGCACCAGGCACAGCAGAACGTGCTCGCGCGCGTACCACTTCACCAGGGCGAAGGCCTCGAAAATACCGGCCTGGAACCTCGGCCAGTGGATCGGCAGGAAATAGGCGGCAAGAAATACGAGGATTATATAGAATAATTTTCGCTTTTCGCTCATGTTCAACCTGCGCCTTCCGACAACCACTTCTTGATCTGTTCGGGCTTCACCACCTTGCCCGTGGATTTGACCGTCCCGTCGATAACCAGGGCCGGAGTCATAAAAACGTTGTGTCGGGAGATCTCCTCGATATCCTCGACCTTCGTGATCTCAGCGTCCAAACCCGCCTCGTCCAGTGCCTTGCGGGCGTTCTCATAGAGCTGTTTGCACTTGGCACAGCCGGGTCCAAGAATGGCTATCTTCATGATCGATTCCTCCTTTTTGAAAGTGTTTGACTATATGCCTTATCAGTAATATAATGTCAAAATTTTTATTGAATCGCGGCGGCTCGCTCGGAAAGCTGGGTTTCCATGATTTCTCTCACGCACTGGAAGAAATTCAGAGAACAGGGCATATTCAGCCTATAATAGACCGAAAGGCCTTCCTTCCTGTCGGACAGGATACCTGCCCGCTTCATGAGGCTCAAGTGCTTGGAGATGTTCGACTGGCTGGTTCCCACATGATTTACGATCTCACAAACGCATTTTTCTTCCTGCGACAAGAACTGGATAACCGCCAGCCGAATGGGATGTGCCAGCGCCTTCAGAACTTCTGCCTGAAGCTCGTACCGTCTCCGATCCCTGTCTTTCATGGACATAGCCGTGATACCTTTACTTCCCCAGTATTTGTCCACTGTCCCAAAACCAACCCCATATCTATATCGTCAATTAATCATATTGTAATTAGACCCCTCTTTTTTGTCAATAGGCCACCCCTGAAAGATTCATGGAAGTGCGTCGCTACTTCGCCGTGAAAAAATCCGCCACGTACTTCAAGGCGGTGAAGAGAATAACGGCCCCGAGCATCCATTTGATGGCTCTGGCAGGAACGAACTTCTGAAATCGCGCCCCCAGGTACATCCCGGCCATACCGCCAAGGCCGAATAGAATCCCGAGCATCCAATCCGGAGCAATCGACATTTCAGGGTAATAAGGAGAAATGACCCAGTAGAATATCACCCCCGCAACCGACGTAACGAAGGTGCCCATGAGGGCCGCTCCAGCGACGGTGTACACGGGGAGGCCGTAAAAGGCGACGAAGAAAGGCGCGATAATGGCTCCGCCTCCAATGCCGTAAATTCCGCCAACGATTCCCACGATAAAACTCAGCGCCGAAACACCAAGGACGGGAAAGCTGAACCTCTCGCCGTAAAATTCGTACTCGATCCGCGAAAAGGTGAACTGGGTCACCCCGACCGTGGGAAGAGCCTCGCCTCTTAACTTGCTCTTTTGATGCCGGCTGACCAGCTCCTGGAATTTCTTTTCGCTTTCCTGTTTGCCCCTATCTGCTTTGTTTCTGAGGAGGTCTCGGACAAGGCGCGCTCCGATGTAGAGAAGCACGAGGGCGGCGAAAAGCTTGAAGTTTGTAGGGTCGGGCAGATACTTGATCCGCACAAGAGCGCCGATGAAGACACCGGGGAGAGTCCCCACGATAACGACCCACGTCAAGGGCCAAACCATGCGTCCTTCCCGAACATATCGATACACCCCGCTGGGTATGGCGACGATGTTGAAAAGCTGGTTGGTCGAACTTACCGAGGGACTTGTGAATCCGAGAACCGATACCTGGAAAGGAAGAATAAGGAAAGCGCCCGACACTCCACCCATGGACGTGAAAAAAGAGATTGCGAATGCCACCACCACGGGGACCCAGACGGCAATTTCGATACCGGATGTCTCAAAATACATTCTTTTCCCCTCCCGTGCCCAAGTTGCGGTCCTCCATGCCCAGGCCTGATGGCGTCGGACGATCTCCTCGAAAGCCTCGAAGTCGCCTTTTCCCGTGGCCTTCATGAGAAACTCGTCACTGGCCACCGAATCAGACAATCCAGCGCCTCCGGACATTGCGGAGGCTCATCATGAACAACACGACGCAGAATGCGCCGAGGATGGCCAGGTCCAGGGAAAAGGGCATGATGTGCCCGCCGTGAACGGCCCCGTGGAGCACGTCGGCACCATAGGTCAGGGGTAGAGCGTAGGAGAATGGCTTTAAAAAGATGGGCAGTTTCTCGACGGGAAAGAAGAGCCCGCAGAGAAAGATCATCGGAAACCGGAAGAAGTTGGAGAAGGTTTGGGCTTCGAAGACCTCGCTCACCGCGACGGCGATGAAAAGGCCCAGAAACGTGGACGCCACGGCGATCATGAAGACAGCCGGGACGAACGTGCCCCATGCCACCTGGGACAGGTCGACGAGAAACGCGGCCATGACGACAGGAACAAAGGCGTTGGCCACGCCGAACAGAATGGCTCCACTGGTCTTTGCAAGCATCAGGATCTCCAGGGGAAGGGGGGCCAGCAGGAGCCGTTCGAAGGAGCGGTTCTTCTTCTCGAAGGTCACCGTCACCGCGAGCAACGAGGTGGTGCCGAAGAGGATGGAGATCGCGACCACGCCGGGAAGCAGGGTGGGGATGGTTCCCAGGGCACTGCCGGACTTGATGAAGAACATCCCTGTCCAGGCCAGGGGAAACATCAGCCCCCAGCTGATGTTGGGGGGCTTCAGGTAATAGGTCCGCATGTCCTTGAGCAGGATGTTCCAAAAGGCGATCCAGAGCTTCATGGGCCGCCTCCCGCTTTTTCCTTCTCTTTGCGCATGGCGTCCGCCGCGATACCGGTAATGTGCACGAAGACATCCTCGAGAGAAGGCCGCATCCTCCGGGCCTCGGCGACCTCTACCCCCTGCTCTTCCAGGAAGCGAACCAGCGGCCCGACCCGAATGGCCTCGTCGGCTTCCACCCGGATCCGTCCCTGCCCCGCGGTTCCGAATGCAAGTCCGGGAAAGGAATCGGAGAGTCTGCTTCCTATATCGTCCTGCTGATTCACACAACTGATCTGGACCGCATGTTTCTCCTGGACGGGCTGGAGGAGATGCTCGACCGTGTCGATTCGGACGATGCGGCCGGCCACGATGAAGGCGACACGGTCACAGAGCCGCTCCGCCTCCTCGATGTAGTGGGTGGTCAGGAGGATGCTGGTCCCGGCCCGGTTGAGATCGTCGATGAGCTTGCGGATCTGCCTGGCGCTGGCCACGTCGATGCCCGTGGTGGGTTCGTCCAGGAAAAGGATCTCCGGCTTGTGGATGATGCCGGCGGCGATCGTGAGCTTGCGCTTCATGCCCTTGGAATACCCACCGAACTTACGATTCGCCGCCTCGGCCAGACCAAACGTTTCCAGGAGTTCCCGAGCCCGGACCTGTCTTGCCTGCTTTCCCATGCCGTAGAGGGACGCGCAGAAACACAAGTTCTCGAAACCCGTGAGTTCCGGGTAGAGATTGCTTTCGTCCGGAACCACGCCGATGAGATGCTGGGCCGCTCTCGGATTTTTCGCGCAATCAATGCCGCCGATGCGAATGGATCCCCCATCCGGGCGGGCAAGGCCGGTGAGCATGTTGATGGTCGTGGTCTTGCCCGCACCGTTGGGGCCCAGCAGGCCGAACAGCTCTCCCCCCAGGACGCTGAAGGAGATCCCGGAGACCGCTTCCACCTCTTCGAAGCGTTTGGCGATATCTTCAACAACGATGGCTTCGTTCACCTTACGGCCCCATCTCCAGCAGATTTCTCGCGATTTGGTTCCATTCGGCCAGCTTTTCCTCGTTCAGGCGGTAGTGAACAAAGTAACCCCGCTTGTCCGCCGTAACGATGTCCGCGTCGCGCAGGATGCGAAGGTGCTGCGAGACCGCCGCCGGGGTGATCTTCAAGGTGCGGGCCAGCGCATTGACGCAAAGGGACCGATGCTTCAACAGGTCGATCATCCGCACCCGCGCAGCAACGGAAAGCACCTTAAAGATACGGGCCTGTTTCTCAGCGTCAGTCACCGCAGATCCTTTGATTAAGCGAATACGCAGATACTTTACTGCTGCTCATGTACAGTGTCAATACAAACCACCTCGTGAGAACTGGGGCCTATGGTGGCCCGGGATGATCGCGGTTGCGTTGCTGGCCGGCAGGTTGTGGTGCACGGTCTGCCCCATGGAACTCGTGAACCGGCTCGGGGATGCCCTGGCCCGGCGCATCGGGTGGCCGAGGGCGAGGCTGGGCAGGTGGCTCAAGGCCGGCTGGATCATCGTGCTCGTCTACGTTGTGCTCCAGTTGCTCGTAGCCGGATTCTCGATCCACAGGGTTCCCCACTATACCAGCCTCATGCTGGCTGCGCTTTTCGGGACCGCCCTCGTCACGGGCCTGATCTTTCGGGAACCGAGGTCCTTTTGCAGGGCCTCCTGCCCGGCGGGAGCGCTTCTGTCCGTGTACGGGAGATACACGCCCCTGCAGCTCGACATCCAGGACCCCGATGTCTACAATCGATGCAAGACCAGGGACTGCGTGGCCGAGAAGAACCGGTTCCGGCTCGACAAGCGCAGCTGCCCCTCCATGATCCAGCCTTTCCGCCGCAGGCAGTCGGATCCGTGCGTGCTCTGTTTTCAGTGCGCCAAGGTCTGCCCGTACGAGAACATCGGCTTTGGCTGGGTGCGCCGCTCGGCCACTTCGAGGGAGCACCGGAGTCTCAAACCTTTCGAGGCCCTCTTCCTGCTCATTGCAGCAGGCTTCGTCGCGCATGAAGTAGCGGGGGAGGTCAAATGGTTCGATGCCGTCTTCCACACCGTCCCGGCGGCATTACACGCGTCGGCTCCGTCGGTTCCCTTCGGGTGGTTCGAGGCGCTCTGGTTCCTGCTCGTGTTTCCGGCGGCGGTCCGGCTCATTTCACTGTCCATCTCTTACCTGCTCGGGCAGCGCTCCCCGTGGCAGGCTGTGCTGACCGCCGCCGCGACGGGCGCCGCGCCAGTGGTGGTCGGGGCTCATCTGGCAAAGGCCGTTGCGAAGGGCGCCGCCTGGGGCGGGTTCCTGCCACTCGCCCTGACCGATCCGGGTGGAGGAGTTCCATTAAGAGGAGGAATCGAAATGCGCTTACATCCTCGCAAGAGAATCGGTGTTCTGCTGCTCCTTTTTCTATTCGCAGGCTGCGATCGGGACAGATCAACCGAACGGTCGTCCTCGAACTTGACCCCTGAATCCGCCCTGAACGTTTTTCTCCTCCGGCACGCCGAGGCCAACAAGAATGTTCAACAAGACGAAACGTTCACGGGAGACCCCGAGGCTCTCACGGCCAGGGGGCGGGAGCAGGCCCGGGCAGCCGGACGATTCCTGAAAGACAAGGACATCATTGCTGTCTTCACCTCCCCTCGCCCAAGTACTCGCCGTACCGCTGAGGCCATCGCAGAGACCCTGGGACTGGAAAACGCCTTGTTCGAGAAAGAGGATTTCCTCCCGCTCAAGGAGGGGAAAATGCCTGAGGGGAAACAGACAGCTTGGGCTTGGCGTGAGCAGCAGTGGGAATCCGAGCGTGACCCTCGGCCGCAAGGCGGCGAATCACTCCAAGACGGCATGGATCGAGCGAGTCGAGCCGTTGAATCTCTTGCCCGGAAGTACCCCGGGAAATCCCTAGTCATCGTCACGCACAGCGACATCTGTGCGGCACTCATCGGCAAAGCGGAACAAACCCCCATTTCCGAACGCTACCGGAAGCACGAAGTGCCCCTGGGATCCATGAGTCAAATTTCTGTCGCTGCGCAAACATGGTCCCTAGAAGGCCAAGGAATCGTCCCTGCGGACGCGAATTCGCAATAGAGGAGTCGTCTTACCAGAGCGGATTCTGTGCTTACCTTGTCTTCTATTGAATGGCCCTGGAATTCGATGAACAGTGAAGTATCCATTCGGTTCGGCTTCTTCTTCGCTGCCCTATCTCTGCTGGCGATCTGGGAACAACTGGCCCCTCGCCGAACTCTGGGCCACTCCAGGAAGGTTCGCTGGCTCAACAACCTGGGTATTGTCTTGCTCAATACGCTGGTGCTTCGCGGGGCGTTTCCCGTATTGGCCGTGGGGTTCGCTGTAATCGTCCAGGACCGTCAGTGGGGGCTTCTGAATCAGCTGGATCTCCCGTATTGGCTGGAGGTCGGCTCGGCTGTCGTATTCATGGATTTCTCTATCTACCTCCAACACGTGGTCTTCCACGCCCTACCCCTTCTTTGGCGTATTCACAGGATGCATCATTCAGATTTGGATTTGGACGTGACAACAGGGCTGCGTTTTCACCCGATTGGAATCATCCTGTCCATGGGTATCAAGTTGGCCGTTGTGGCTCTTCTTGGTGCGTCACCGGCAGCCGTGCTCATCTTCGAAGTCGCACTGAACGCAACGACGATGTTCAATCACGGAAACATACGTCTCCCGACAACTGTGGACAAGGCATTGAGGTCTGTCATCGTTACACCCGACATGCACCGTGTCCATCACTCGATCGTCCGCCACGAAACGGACACCAACTTTGGTTTTAACCTGTCCTGGTGGGACCGGGTGTTCGGTACATATCGGAACCAGCCTGCGTTGGGACACGAAGGCATGACCATTGGGCTCGAGGCATTCAGAGATCCAAAGATGCTCCGCCTGCATTGGCTGCTTGCCATCCCATTTCTGGGAACCTCCGGCCGGGATTCCGCATCCCTGCAATAGAAAGTGTTTTGCGGAGAAAGACGCAACAAGTGCTCTCGAGTCGGGCGCCTACTTGACCGGAAGCCTTATAGATTCTTCTGTCCGAATCTGTTCGCGTGCTTGAGAAGGAATGGATTGTGAAGGGGAATGCCGAGCGTAAAGGTGCTCGCCAATACTATCTTGACTGATTGCGCATCTGGGCCACCTTCATCCTGATACCCTATCACACGGCCAGGACCTTCGACTACGTGCCCTGGTACATCAAGAACGAATCATACGACATCTTGTTCGAGGCAATGAACAGGTTTGTCGAAATCTGGCATACGATCTCCCTTTGTTCGTTCTTGACGGCTCCATGACCACACGGCTCATTACTTGTCTATTGTCGCACCCGCCTGTCTTGATCCACGCCAATCGGCGCGCTATTCTCCACTGCCGATCCGAATCTGCGCCGATATGGCGAACCGGGATGCACACTTCTCTCCGGCTTCGCAGGACTTTACAAGATTTTGGGTGCCCTTTTTCTTGACCCGTAATTTTACTACCGGCTATTCTCTCGGCGTCTGAAAGCATGTTCTTATTGAATGTGAAAAGCCTGAAAAATGGCCAACTTCATGGATTCACTGCCCCACACAGGGCCAGCCGTCTGTCTGCCGCACCATTGGGTGAGGGTACCGACCGAGGCAGGACCGGACCCGAGATGGCCGTGGACAGATCGCTTGTCCTAGGGCGGTTCCTGAAGGACTAGCCGGGACGCTTCGCCGAACAGGAGATCTCTATGACAAGACGTAGGTCGATTTCGTCTCTGCGCTTCTTCAAAGCGATCACCGATCGGGATTTCCTTAGAGAAGGGGTTCTCTCGAAAGGCTGGGCTGAAGTCTGGCCGGGAAACCGGCAGTGGGAGGAACTCTACCGCAGACGGTGGCAGTACGATAAGGTCGTGCGATCCACGCACGGGGTGAACTGCACGGGGTCCTGTTCCTGGAACGTATACGTCAAGGACGGGATCGTGGTCTGGGAGACGCAAAAGGTCGATTATCCGGAATGCGGCCATGCCATGCCGGACCACGAACCGCGCGGATGCCCTCGCGGTGCCGGGTTCTCGTGGTACGTCTACAGCCCGGGGCGGGTGAAGTACCCGTATATGCGGTCGGTTCTCTACTCCTTGTGGAGGGAAGCCCTCGACTCCCATCCGGATCCTGTCTCCGCCTGGGAATCGATTGTGGAAGACCCCGAAAAGACGAAGAGATACAAAGAAGCCAGAGGAAGGGGCGGATTCGTCCGGGTCTCCTGGGATGAAGCCTCGACGTTGATTGCCGCTTCCCTTGTCTCGACCATCCGAAAGTACGGGCCCGACAGAATCTTTGGCTTTACTCCCATCCCCGCCATGTCCATGGTCTCCTATGCCGGGGGGGCCAGGTTTCTCTCCCTGATCGGCGCCTCGATGATCAGCTTCTACGACTGGTACTGCGACCTTCCTCCGGCCTCTCCGCAGGTGTGGGGCGAGCAGACCGATGTCCCGGAGAGCGCGGACTGGTATGAAAGCACGTACATGATCGTCTGGGGAACCAATCTGCCGATGACGCGGACGCCCGACGCCCATTTCTACACGGAGGCTCGCTACCGGGGTGCGCGAGTCGTGGCCGTGGCACCGGACTATGCTGAATACGTGAAATTCGCGGACCGATGGTTGCCGGCCAGGGCAGGAACGGACGGTGCCCTGGCCATGGCGATGACCTTTGTCATCGTCAAGGAGTTCTATCTGGACCGTCAGTCGGAATACTTCATGGACTATGCCGGAAGATTCACGGACCTCCCTTTCCTTGTCATTCTCAGGAAGCAGGGGGACGCGTACGTTTCGGATCGTTTTGTTCGAGCCACCGATCTGGGCCTCGATTTGAAGCGAGGTGAGTGGAAGACCGTTCTCCATGACCGACGAACAGGAGGGTTTGTCGTCCCTCAGGGAAGCATCGGATTTCGCTGGGACGAAGGGGCGCAGTGGAATCTCGATTTGAGGGATGCCATGAGCGGGCAGCCGGTCGACCCCTCCCTGAGCCTCGCCGAAGCCAATCAGAGGTGGGTGCAGGTTTCTTTCCCCCTCTTCGAGCTCTCTGAAGCCCGGACGAGGAAGGGAATGGTCCCGGTCGGGAAGATCACCGGCGAAAGCGAAGAGATCCTGGTAACCACGGTGTTTGACCTGCTCTGCGCCAGCCTGGGAATCGATCGCGGGAGGGGCGGAGACGTCGCCACGGGGTACGACGATCCAAAGCCCTACACACCCGCATGGCAGGAAGTTTTGACCGGGGTTTCCAGAGAGGCGGCCGTCCAGGTGGCCCGGGAGTTCGCTCGGAATGCCGAGAAGACCCGCGGAAAATCCATGATCTTCCTGGGCGCCGGGACCAACCACTGGTATCACAGCGACGTGACGTATCGGGCGATCCTCAACCTTACGACCCTGTGCGGCTGTCAGGGGGTCAACGGAGGAGGATGGGCACACTACGTGGGCCAGGAGAAGGTGCGTCCCCTGGCAGGTTGGAGCACGCTGGCCTTCGGACTCGACTGGGCCAGGCCGCCCCGACTGCAGAACGGGACCTCTTTCTATTACTTCGCCACCGACCAGTGGAGATACGAGACGATCGACATGAACCGAATCGCCTCGCCGCTGTGCGGCTCCGAGGTTGCCAGGCATCCTGCCGATTACAATGCCATCGCCGTACGGCTGGGATGGCTTCCCGCGTATCCGCAGTTCGACCGCAATCCAATGGAGGTCTGCAAAGACGCCTCGAGGAGCGGTGCTGCATCCGACCAGGAGATTGTTTCCTACGCGGTCGAGGCGCTGAAAAGCGGAACGATGCGCTTTGGCCTCGAAGCCCCCGACGACGCCGGAAATTTCCCCCGCGTCCTGTTTCTGTGGCGGGCAAATCTCCTCGGGGCAAGCGGCAAGGGGCACGAATATTTTCTCAAGCATCTTCTGGGTTGCAGAAATTCGGTTATGAGCCGTCCAAACGACGAGTTACGACCCGAAGAGATCGACTGGAAGAATCCGGTCCCGGAAGGCAAGCTGGATCTTCTCGTGACGCTCGAATTCCGGATGTCTACGAGCGCCCTGTACGCCGATGTGGTCCTGCCGTCGGCGACCTGGTACGAGATGCACGACATCAGCTCGACCGACATGCATCCCTTTATCCATCCTTTTAACCCGGCCATCGACCCGCCCTGGGAGGCCAGGACGAACTGGGACCAGTTCACGACCCTGGCTCGTAAGTTCTCCGAGCTCGCGGCCGTGCATCTGGGGCAGGCCAAGGACCTGGTCACCGTGCCCCTGCTGCACGATTCCCCGGGAGAGATCGCGCAGCCTTTCGGGCGGGTCAGGGACTGGAAGCGGGGAGAGACCGAGGCCGTCCCGGGGAAAACCATGCCCAACCTTGTGGTCGTGACAAGGGACTTCCCGAACGTGTACAGGATGATGACGGCGCTGGGCCCCCTGGTTGAAAAGGGAACCATCGGCGCCAAAGGGGTTCAATGGAATGCGGCGCGGGAGTACTCCGAGTTGAAGGGGAGGCTCGGAACCGTCGAAGCCGACGGGGTGAGCAAGGGCATGCCGGTACTGGAAACGGGCAAGCAGGTGGCCGAGGCGATTCTGGGTTTATCCCCCGAAACGAACGGTGGTACTGCGGTCAAGTCCTGGCGGTCCCTGGAAGAGAAAACGGGCCGCAGCTTGAGCCATTTGAGCGCAAAGAGGGAGGGAGAGAGGATTACGTTCTCGGACATCGATGCGCGTCCCCGCACCATTCTTACGAGTCCTGTGTGGAGCGGAACCGAATCGGAGACGCGGAGGTATTCGCCCTTTGTGATCAACATCGAGGAGAAGGTTCCTTTCCGCACTCTCACCGGACGCGCCCAGATCTACCAGGATCACGAGTGGATGCTCGATTTCGGAGAAGCTCTTCCGCTCTATCGTCCTCCCCTGGATATGGCGGCTTTCGGCTCCACGAGAGTGGCCCGCGAGCCGGGCCGGGAATTGGTACTGAACTACATTACCCCCCACTCCAAATGGTCGATCCACAGCACCTACTCGGACACGCCCACCATGCTGACACTCTTTCGGGGGGGCGAGGCCATCTGGATCAACAGCGAAGATGCCGAGGCCCTGGGAGTGAAAGACAATGAGTGGCTCGAGTGTCTGAACGTGAACGGCGTGGTGATGGCCAAGGCGGTCGTCAGCCACCGGATCCCGCGCGGGAAGGCCTTCATGTACCATGCGCAGGAACGGCTGATCAACACGCCGGGCTCGCGCTTCTCCGGCGAGAGGGGAGGCACGCACAACAGTGTGACCCGCATCCTCGTGAAGCCGACCCAGATGATCGGAGGGTACGCGCAGTTGAGTTACGGGTTCAACTACTACGGCCCCACGGGCGCCCAGCGGGATGAAGTGATCGTGGTCCGAAAGGCGGAGGAGGTCGACTGGTATGAAGATTAAGGCCCAGATCTGTATGGTGATGAACCTGGACAAGTGCATCGGCTGCCACACGTGCAGCATCCCGTGTAAGAACGTCTGGACGAATCGCCGGGGAGCCGAGTACATGTGGTTCAACAATGTGGAGACGAAACCCGGAATCGGTTATCCAAAGGTCTGGGAGGATCAGCGGCATTACAGGGGCGGATGGACGCTGCGCGGCGAAAAACTCCAGCTCCTAGCAGGCGGGCGGACGAGCAAACTGCTCAACATTTTTCACAACCCGGACCTTCCCGGTATCGACGACTACTACGAACCCTGGACCTATGACTACGGCAAGCTGATCGCGAGCCCTCTGAAGAAGCACCAGCCCTCCACGCGGCCGAAATCACTGATCACCGGGGAAGACATGCGGGTGGAATGGGGGCCCAACTGGGAAGACGACCTCGCAGGGGTCAACCTTACGGGCAGGGAGGACGTGAACTTCGAATCAATGAACCCAGAGACCTATCTCCGATTCCAGGACGTTTTCATGTTCTACCTTCCGCGCATCTGCGAGCACTGCCTCAATCCGGCGTGCGTCGCCTCTTGTCCGTCGGGCGCCCTCTACAAACGCGACGAAGACGGGATCGTCCTGGTCGACCAGGAACAGTGCAGAGGCTGGCGGTACTGTGTGTCCGGTTGTCCGTACAAGAAGGTCTATTTCAACTGGCAGGAGGGCAGATCCGAGAAGTGTATCTTCTGCTATCCGAGGATCGAGACAGGGATGACGACCCTCTGCGCAGAGACCTGCGTGGGCCGGATTCGATACGTGGGGGTCATCCTGTACGATGCCGACAGGGTCGAATCGGCTGCGGCAACGAGGGAAGACCAGGCCGTCTACCCCTCGCACCTCTCGATCTTCCTCGACCCGAATGATCCGGAAGTCGCATCCGATGCGCTGAAGAGCGGGATCCCGCCGAACACTCTGGATGCTGCCAGACTTTCACCCGTGTACAAGCTCGCCGTGGAATGGAGGCTCGCCCTCCCTCCGCATCCCGAGTTCAGGACCCTTCCCATGGTCTGGTACATCCCCCCCCTGAGCCCGATGGCCTCTACCGCAGAAAAGGAGGGAAAGGACGACGTGGACATCGACGAGATGAGGATACCGGTGAAGTATCTTGCGAACCTGCTCTGCGCCGGAGATGAAGCCCCTGTGCGATCGGCCCTGAGGCGGCTCGCCGCCCTGCGAAGATACATGCGGTCGGTTCGAGTCGACCATGCCCCGGAAACTCGCGTCCTGGAAGAGGCGGAAATGAGTGTGCCCATGGCGGAGCAGATGTTCCGCCTGCTCTCCATCGCCAAGTACAGCGATCGGTACGTGATCCCTTGCACCAGCAAAGGGGAGGTGCAGGATCTCGATCCGGTTCGGGGAAGATGCGGGTTCCCTGATGGAGGGAATCCATGACCCCCGAGGATCGGGACCTCCTCAGGATCGCCTCCCTCCTTCTTCTGTACCCGGACGGGGATTTTTCAGAGGCCCTGGAAGCAGCGGCAAATGGCCTGCGTGGACTGCCTGACTCAAAGGCAAAAAGGGGTTGCGAGGATATGGTGAACACGTTCCGCCGGACACCGCACCTTCAGCTCAAGGAGCACTACACGCAGACCTTCGACATGACGCCCGCCACCTCGTTGCACCTGAGCTTCCACCGCTGGGGGGACGGGGAGGCGAGAGGGAACGCCCTGGCCCACCTGAGGCAGATCTACCGGAACGAAGGGTATGAATGCGTAACCGAGGAGTTGCCCGATTTCCTGCCGATGATGCTTGAGTTCTTCTCCCTGTGCAGGGAGGAAACCCGGACGTGGCTCATGGGGGAGTACGGACGAGCGGTGGCCACGCTCGCTTCAGGGCTCCGGGAGTCGGGAAGCCCGTATGCGGCTCTGCTTGAGGGGCTTCTCGGCCGCTTCTTCGAGATGCAAGCTGCGGGGGACGAATGACATGGACACATGGAACACCCTGGCTTTTTCGGTTTTCCCTTACCTGGCCCTCACCACCTTTGCCGTCGGGCACCCTTACCGGTATTTCACGGATCTCTATCACTGGAATGCGAGGTCCAGCGAACTCCTGGACAAAGGCAGCCTGAAGGTCGGGATATGGCTCTTTCACTGGGGCGTGATCTTCACGTTCGTCGGTCACGCGGGCGGCCTTCTGATTCCGCAATCCGTGTACGACGCTTTCGGAATCGACGGAGCCACTCACACCCGTGTGGCTTTCCTTCTCGGCCTGCTTTTCGGGCTTGCAGCCTTTGCAGGAAGCCTGCTGCTCCTTTGGCGCCGGTTCAGCCGAAAGCGGGTTCGCGCCACGACGACGTTGAACGATGCGGTCACCCTGATCCTGTTGTTCCTCGTCATCGGAGCCGGGACCTACAACGTGTGTTTCGGGCACTTCTACGTGTTGGATACGGTGGCGCCATGGATTCGAAGCGTCCTGCTTCTGTCGCCGGCACCGCAGCTCATGGACCCTGTGCCCTTGAGCTACAAGGTTCATATTCTGGGTGCGCTGGCTTTGCTCGGCTTCTCGCCCTTCAGCCGGCTGGTCCACATCTGGAGTGTCCCGTTTACGTACCTCTTTAGGAACTACATCGTCTTTCGTAAACCGGCAGCGTGAGGATCCCGGGGTTATGAGCGACAGCAAAGGTTCCCCCAGGAAAGGGCTCACGGCTGCGACGCTGGGCTTCTTTTTCGGCTTCGCCGCAGTGGCCCTGTTCGGGCCGACGGCCCACCGAATCCGTGAGATCATGGATCTCTCCCCCCTCCGGGTAGGATTTCTGGTCGCGGTGCCGACCCTCACGGGCTCCCTGTTACGGATCCCGTTTTCAGCCTGGGTGGAGACCACGGGCGGCCGAAGGCCTTTTCTGGTGCTGCTCCTTCTCTCCATCACCGGCATGGTGGGCTTGTTTCTCGTCCTGGTGTTCTTCTACCCCGACGGGCTCTCTGCAGACTGGTATCCCCTGCTCCTGTTCCTGGGCGCGCTGTGCGGCTGCGGGATTGCCACGTTCTCGGTCGGGATCAGCCAGGTGGCCTACTGGTTCCCGCCCGCGCGGCACGGCTGGGCGCTCGGGACGTACGCAGGGATCGGCAACCTCGCACCCGGTCTGTTCTCCTTCATCCTGCCGGTTGCCCTGGCGGCATGGGGGTTGGCGGACGCCTACCTGGCATGGCTTGCCTTTCTGGTCGTGGGTACGGTGCTTTACGCGTTCATGGGCCGCAATGCATGGTATTTTCAGTATCTGGAACAGGGCATGGAACCGAAGACGGCGCGCAAGCGCGCGGAGGAGGCCGGACAGAAGGTCTTCCCCTCAGGGAGTGCCATCGAGACGCTCTTGATTTCTGCCAGAGTGTGGCAGACGTGGGTTCTGGTCGCCCTATACTTCACCACCTTCGGTGGTTTCCTGGCCCTCACATCCTGGCTGCCCACTTACTGGACCGCGCATTTTCAGAAAAGTCAGACCTTGGCGGGCATCCTGACCGCCGCATTCTCGCTCCTGGCCTCGGCGATACGAGTGCAGGGGGGCTCCTGGTCCGACAGATACGGCGGAGAGAGGACGTCCGTCGCGGCACTGGCCGTGCTCCTGATGGGCGCAGTCCTGACGACCCTGACGACCCGTTTCTCACTGGCTTTGCTTGGCACGCTTCTGATGGGAATGGGCATGGGCGTAAACAACGCTGCCGTCTTCAAGATGGTTCCACATTACGTCCGCAAGGCCATCGGGGGCGCATCGGGTTGGGTGGGCGGGCTCGGTGCCTTTGGAGGATTCGCCATTCCTCCGGCGATGGCCCTGTTCGTCCAGCTCCGGGGAGACGAAGGGTATGCGACCGGGTTCGTCGTCTTCGTGGGCCTGGCGGCCATAAGTGTGGGGTTTACCGGTTTGCTGAGAATTTCTCGACCGGAAAGAGCAGCTCCGAAGGTGTACGGTCCGTGAGAGGCTTTTTCGCTGTCTGTCCCCAGGGGGAAAACTTCCAAAAGCCTTCGATCTTTCGGCCTCTTTTGATTCGAAGACCGGAAACCAGCCGATTTCCTTGTGTCACGTATCATGACCAGAAGCATCTTGAAGCTCTCGGCGGCGTGAAAGGCGGGGGGGCACGTCGGCCGGCATGAGCACAATCTCCCTTGTCTCGGCCCGCACGACGTTTCCCCTGGTCCTGACTCTTCATCGGCAGCACAGCTCTTGCACCCGGCTGTTTCCAAACATGAACTATTTCCCGGCCATCATGGCTGCGATGTCATCCTCCACCGTGCCGATGGGCTTGATGTCGAATTTCTCCACCAAGACATTGGCCACATTGGGCGAGAGGAAGGCCGGCAACGTCGGGCCCAGACGGATGCCCTTGACACCCAGGAACAGCAGGGCCAACAGCACGGCCACGGCCTTTTGCTCATACCAGGCGATGTCATAGAACACAGGCAGTTCATTGATGTCGCTCAGGCCGAACGCTTCCTTGAGTTTCAGGGCGATCACGGCCAGGGAGCCTTTCCAGGTAGTTGTTTTCCTTTTTGATGGGAATCAGGCAGTTAGTGGTGAGAACGATGGGACCGTTGAAGGTCTCGAACTCCTTGTTCTGGTGCCACCACGATCCGCCGTAGTTGCCGACGAAATGGTCGTATTTCTTAAAAGCCGGATAGGAATTGGCCGGCAGCATCTCGCCGTGGGTGTATACGTCCACGCCCGTGCCCTCCGTCTGTTTGAGCAGTTCCTCCATGTCTTTCAGGTCGTGCCCTGAAATCAGGATGCCGGGTTTTTTCCCTACACCGATGTTCACCTCGGTAATCTCAGGGTGGCCATAGGCGGTCGTATTGGCCTCGTCCAGCAGGGCCATGGTATTGACGGCGTTTTCTCCGGCCTTCATGACCAGGGCGATCATCTCGTCGGTCGAAAGGTCCTTGGTGGTGGACACCAGGGCCTCCATGAGAAAACCGTAGATGTCGTCTTTTTCATGGCCGAGAATCGCGGCGTGATCTGCGTAGGCGGCGATCCCCTTGCTGCCGATGATCAGGAGCTCTCTCAAAGAGCGCACATCCTCGTTTTGAGCGGCCGTGATGCGAACCTCATCGGACATGGCTTTGGAGACGATTTCTTCTTTGTCATCCGAGGCCCAGGTGGCGCAATCCGGCAGCGCGCCGGATATGTCCGCCCCGAGCTTTTCTTTGACCGCGTCGCGAACCTTGAGGGCCTCCCTGATCCGGTGGATAATCACATCATCGTCCCAGGCCACGTTGGTGATCGTGGTGAAAAGGGCTTCACACAGGAAGCGGCCGGCGTCTCTGTCCACCGTACCTTTTTCCTTCAGCTTTTCCCCGTAAACCGAGATCCCCTTGCACACGTAGATGAGCAGATCCTGAAGATCCGCGGTCTCCTCGGGCTTGCCGCACACGCCTTTGACGGTGCAACCGGTGTTCTTGGCCGTTTCCTGACATTGAAAACAAAACATGGCTTTTCTCCTTCTCCTCTAACGTGTTGTCGTTCTTCGCGCTTCTACCCGAAACCATTCTCTTTGTGCTTTGCCGCAATGGTGCCGGCCAGTTGGTCTATTGCTTTGAAATCGGTCTCCGCGGGAACCCCTTTGCACAGAACAGGCTGCAGGACTTCGACCTTCAAATTGGGAATCATTCCCGCGAGGGTTTCCACTGTTTTTCCTCCCCACCCGTAAGAACCGATAATGGAAAGAAATTTCGCCTTGGGTCGCAAGGCGTTCGCCAGCAAGGTCGCATAGGCAGCTAAAGGGTGGGGACCGGCCAGAACGGTTGGCGCCCCAACGACAACGGTCGCCGCATCGACAAGCGCCATGGCGAGCTTTCCGATATCGGTGACAGCGAGATTGAAGAGCTCGACACGCACCCCATGTCCGACCAGGCTGGATGTCAGGTGGTCGACCAACTGCCGGGTGCTGCCGTGCATGGACACAAAGGGCAAAACAACCAAATTGTGGGGAGCGCCCATCACCCAATCCCGATATGCGTCCATGATCCAGGCCGGCCGGTCGTATATCTGACCGTGGCTTGGGGCTATCATTTGGATGTCATATCCTTTGAGTTTCTCGATATTCTTTTCGATCACGTTGCGAAAGGGCATCATGATTTCGGCAAAGTATCGTTTGGCGGCCTCGTAGACCCGCCCTTGATCCGTCACGAAAAGATCGGCGGTCGCGATGTGGGAGCCGTAGAAATCACAGCTGAACAGAATGCGGTCTTCTTCCAGGTAGGTCACCATGGTTTCCGGCCAGTGGACCCAGGGGGTGTGAACGAACTTCAGCGTCTTGTCCCCAAGGGACAGCGTTTCGCCGTCTTCCACGGTAACAAAGGCGTTTTCGGGGATCTTCAAGAGGTCAATGAGCATCCCTTTGGCCTTGGGCGTCACAACAACCTTTGCCTCCGGAAACCGTTCAAGCACACGAGGGATGGCTCCGGAATGATCCTGCTCGGCGTGATGGGAGACAAGAAAATCGATTTTGCCCACTCCCGCCAGTTGCCCCAGCAATTCATCGGTCATGGGCGGATCGACCGCGTCCAGCAAAGCGGTCTTCTCGCTCCCTTGAACCAAATAGGCGTTGTAGGTCGTGCCGTCCGGAAGCGGAATGAGAGAGTCAAAAAGGCGTCTGTCCCAGTCGACAGCGCCCAGCCAATAAATCCTTTCTTTTATCTTCCTCTTTTGCATGATACGGCCTCCTATCTATTGAATTTATTTGGATAAATCATTCCGAGCCATCGTCACTTGCCAACGAGGTTCGCCCTTATCGAAACCGCTCATCCTTTCCCCCGGGCATCGACGGCCCCCCGAAGCTGTTTCAGTAATTGTTTCAATTCCATGCCGTAAATGCGGGCTATATCTTCCACCGTATGAAACGTTTCGGCCGGACATCCGACGGAAAGCATTTTTCCTTTAAAAAACACATCTGCCGCTGATGGATGATGCGTCAACAATTGGCTGACCGTCATTTTCGAATCGAAACTCATTATACCTCAGACGTTATAGATATTTCGTTTTCAACACGTCCGCCATATGGTTCACTGCGAAAAAGGCCCTCTCCACGGTGCGTTCCTTGTCCGGGTTGACCAGGCAGCACGTGGCGGGAGAAATCATGGAGCGGGCGACAAGTTGTTTCCGATCAATACCCTTGGACCAGAGGATTTCCCAAACGTTTTCAAGACGCTGGACCAATGATGGGATTTCCTCTTGGGCGAAGGCCTCGAAACCCGTAGGCACGATTCCCCACACAATGACGCCGTCCCGATCAAGAAATCTTCTGATGGCGGCGGTGTAGGAGGAGAAAATTTCGGCATTTGTGTAAACGTCCAACGAAAGCACATCCAGGTCAAGATTCAACAGGAAATCCCAGTCCGGGTTCCCGCACAGATGAATCCCCCGGGGCCGGTCCACCTGGCTGAAAAATTGGTCCAGATCGCCCTTGGCCTTCAAATCTCCATACCCCGACATGGCCGAAAACAGGAATTGCAGCCCCGGTTCGTCCACAAACATAAAGGCATTGGCATTGCGCTGTTTGAGCCGCGACAACTGGACATTCAATCGTTTGGCCATGAAATCGAGCATGAAGGACCGGACGGTGTCATCAAAGAGAATGGGGCGTTTATCCTGGTCCAGGATGTTGAAACCGAAACTGATCGGCCCCTCCAGTTGGCCCCGGATGGCCGGCCTGTCCTCGAGATCCAAGGCCAGAAATCGATGGTACACCGCCGAATAGGTCTCGCTGACGTCAAAATAGGTCGGATCCTCAAAACGCAGCAGCGCCTCTTCCAGTTCCTCGGCGAATTTGTCTATCGAAAACCGCAAGGTCCGCTTTTCCATGTCCAGGACGATGCCGGGAAAATGTTCCGCCGCTTGCACATACATATCTTCATAGTAGCTGTAGTTGGGCAATTGCGGCCAGAAGGGCACGTCCAACGACAGGGCCAGGTCGAGGGCGCGAGAGACGTCTGTGTGCGGCATCACGGCCATGGCGGTCGTCAGGAGGTTGCCGGGGATTGCGTGCGACATATCCATTCCTTATCGATTCATCCGTGGGGTCGTGTCTTTGCGCCGGCGCAAACAAGAGATGCAGATATCAAAAAAAACATATGGGACCAAGCATGGGCTGATCCTTTCCATCAAGCTCAAGGATGAGGTGATTGAGATCTTGGTTCGCCGCAGCCTCACACAGACCGGGATTACTATACCATCGCAGTACGTCATTAGATAGAGTGTGGCTCATGGCAGATTCCACCCCTGGCGGTCTTCACGTTCGAACCGACACCCTGCGGTATATATGCAAATCAAGAGAGAGATACAGCCCTCGCCCGCTTCAGCCTCCCTTGCGGGACAAGCGCCCCGCCAGCCTCTGTTTCACCTCATCGAAAAGGCTGTAGAAGAGCGGTACATACACAAGGGTGAGCACGGTCGAGACGACAAGGCCGCTTATGGCCACCACTGCCAGAGGGGAGAGGCGCTCGAGCCGGTTCTTCCGCGAAGCCCTGCCCACCATGTACGGGGCCAGCAGGGGGATGGTGGTCACCGACACCACAAACGAAGCGGCAAGCGTGAGCGAGAGGACCACCGTCAGCGGGCGGAGTATCTTCTGGGCGTATCCGCCCACGAACATGATGGGTATCAGCACGATCACGGTGGTAAACGTCCCGGCCCAGTCCGCCAGGACGATCTCGTTGAGCCCGTCCGCCACGGCCTGCCTGAGGGTTTTTCCAGGCCTTGCGGCATGACTGTCGATGTTTTCGATCACTACGATGCTGTCGTCCACAAGGAGTCCCACCGAGAGAATGATTGCGGTCAGGGTGACGATATTGAGCTCGTAGCCGAGCAAATACATGCCTCCGAAGGCCATGAAGCAGACCAGCGGGATGGAGACGAGCGCAAGGGCGGCAAGCCGAAGACTCGCAAGGGTGAGGAAGATCACGACCATGGTCATGATGACCGAGTCCCTGAGCGCCTCGGCCATGTTCCGGATGCTCGTCTCGATGATCCGCCTCTGCGTATCCGCCACATCGAAGGAGATCTCGGGGTACTTCTCCCTGATGCCGCCGAGCGCCTTGTCCACTGCCGCGATGGTCGTGGTCACGTGCCCGGACTCGGGCCTGAGAATGTTCAATCCCACCGCAGGATGCCCGTTGCCGCGAAACAGAGACTGCCTGTCCCTGTAGAGGGTCCTGACCAGGGCCACATCTTTCAAAAGCACCTGCTCCCCGTCACGGTTCGCCACCACAATCCGCTCGAGTTCGCTCACGTTGGCCTTTTCGCCGGCGGTCTTCAGGCGGAACTGCTCTCTATTGCGAAAAATGAGTCCCCCGGGCAGGTTCACGTTCTGGGAGCTTACGGCCGCTATCACCTGTTCCAGGGAGAGTCCGGCGGCATGCAGGCGTGCCGCCTCGATCTCCACGGATATCTCGGGGAAATAGCCTCCGAACACCTCCACATCCCCCACCTCCGGGATGCGCAGGAAGTCCTCGCGGATCGGGTTGTCCGCGAGCAGGCGGACCTTGGCAAGATCCAGGTGTGTTTCCGGCTTCGGGCGGAGCGCCAGGGTGAAGACCGGAGCCGTCGCGTCGCTCACCCGGAAGATCCGGGGCGGGAGCGCTTCCGCCGGCAGATCCGCCTCGACGCGCTTCAGCGCGTTGGCCACGTCCGTTGCCGCAGCGTCGAGGCCCTTCTCGTAGGAGAACTCTGCAGAGACCGCGGCCATTCCGTCCTGGCTGGTCGAGCGCACCGTTCGCACCAGGCTTATGGCGGCGATGGCTTTTTCCACGGGGCGGGCGATCTTCTCCTCCACGTCTTCACTCGACGCCCCGGGCTGGGCGATGATCACGACCACGGAAGGATAGTTCGCGTCAGGAAAGAGATTGAGCGGCATGGCCCGGAAGCCGATCACACCCAGAACGGCCGAGATCAAACGGTGCTGTGAGCCGTGTATAGGAGAGTTCGGTCCTTGCAATCTCCAGAGCTCTGTTCAGGCCGGCCAGCTTGGCCTTTGCCGCCTCTGCCAGAGCCTCTGACCTGTCCAGCGCTTCCCGGCTGAGGGCCTTTGCGTCGAACAGTTCCCGGTCTCTCCCCCAGACCGCCTCCTGGGTGGAAAAGGCGGTGCGGGCCGCGTCCCTCTCGGCCCGGAGTGCGGCGATCCTGTGTTTTTGCGGTCTGTCGTGGAGCAGGGCGAGCACCTCGCCTTTCCGCACGGGATCTCCCTGCCTGAAGCCGACCGAAAGGATCCTGGCGGTAAGCATGGGGGCCATCTCCGCGACAACTTTCGGCCTGATCACTCCGAGACAGAGATCCGTCTCCAGGAACGTGCCATGGGTCACGGGCACGGCCTGCACGCTCAACAGAGGCTCTCTTGGAAGAGGAGTGCGACGGAGCTGGGCCTTTCGATGGAGAACGAGCAGGATCGCCCCTGCTATCACAACGATGACCAGGAAGAACAGGAACCATCTCTTTCTCATGACTCTTCGCTCCGCTTGGCTGGCAGGATTGAATCGATTCTGCCGACTGCGAGAAGCCAGGCCGTATGGGCCCTCTGCTGGTCATAGACGGCCAGCAGTTCATTGGCCTGGGCCTGAGCCCACGCGGAATGGACCAGCAGAAGTTCACTCACCATCCCTGCGCCCGTATTGTAACGGATCTCCTCTATCCGATAGCTCTCGGCCGCAGTCTCGGTCACTCTGGCCGCAAGCTCTTGCCTTCCTCTTCCCTCCCGCAAAGAGGAAAGGGCTTCCTCCGCCTCCATCCGAGCCTTGAGGAGGGTCTCCCGGAGTTTTTCTTCGGCGACGATGAGGCGGGCCTCGTTTTCTCTCACGCCGGCGGATATGCCGCCGCCGCTGAACAGGTTCACGGAGACGCTGACACCCGAGGACCAGACAAACTCGCTTTGGTCAAAGTCACTTCCCGACCTGCCGCCGCAGTCGCCGAAGACTTGCACCCCTGGAAGATGCAGGCCCTTTGCCCTCCGGACCGCTGCGCGGGCTCTGTGCATTGCCTGCTCTGGTAGATGGGTATCGTGACGTTCAGGCCTGTTCGAAAATGGTCGCGGCTGAAATCCGGTGGAGGCTGGTCAAAGCCCTTGATCGGGACGACCGCAGCGGGATCACTCAATCTCTGATACCCCGCATAGGCATCCACGCTCGGGAAGAACCTCCCCTTCGTAACCCGGCGCGCCTGGTGCACCGCTACGGCTTCCTTCCTGCTGCCGTTCAGGGCGGGGTTCCTGGACAGGGCGACATCGATCGCCTCAGGAAGCGTAAGCAGGCCGTCTTCTGCATGCACTCCTACAGGGAAGAGGACGGGAGAGGCGCTGAGAAACGCCAGGAGGGTGAGAAGACAGGTTGCCTCGGACGCGATTCTTCGAAAAGTAAGTGAGGGCAGACTAACGTTTTCGACATATAAAAATCTCCTCCATCCATCAAGACGATCCCTTGGGCGCTTTGTGTTCCCGGTTCGCCGGAAGGAGACCGCGCAGGAGACCGTCGGCCAGCTCCCCGGCCGTACCCGATAGATCAACGGAAACCCCCTTCCCAGCCGTCAACATGTGTCTGGTAAGCACCCCCTGGATCATGCCCGCAAGACACGTTGCGCTCATGTCGGTGTTCAGGTCCTCCCGGAAATGCCCGCTCGCCTTGCCCGCCTGGAGGAGGGTCTCCGCCAACGATTTGTACCCGTTGAAGATAGCCAGCATGGCCTCTGTCAGCTCCTCATCCCGCTGGTAAAGGGACTCCGCCAGCAGGATGAGGTTGACCCCCCGGCGTGTATGGAGGTAACGGATCGTTGCCTCGATGAACAGAGCAAGCCTTTCCGGTGGGGGTTCGTCCGTGGCGAGGATCGGGGCCAGCTGTGCAAGCAGTTGCTCCCTTACAAAAGCGTAAATTGCGCAAAGAAGGGCCCTTTTGTTACGGAAGTGCCGGTAGATGGCCGCCTCGGTCAGATGAAGGTACTGGGCCACCCTCTTCATGGTGAGCGCCCTGCTGCCTTCTTCTGCTATGATCTCCAGGGCAGTGGCCAGAATCTCCCGCTGTCGGGGGGTCCATGGGATCGGAGCGTATTCCATGGAAGTTAGTATATACTAACTGACTTTCCGTTGTCAACATCCATCCACGGACACGCCTGAGAATAAATCTGCGGGGTCGAGCACGACCGATTCCGTCTCGGTTCACAACCGAGAACGGTCCGCGCACCCGAGGAAAGGCTCCAGACTTCTCTTCCGGACGGCATGGGAGGTCAACACATCAAGCACAGGCACCTACATTTGGACCCGAGCGGGCATCCTTGGGCTGTTCCCGATGCCCGGCTACAGACGTTGAGAAAGAAAATCCTCCATCTTTCCCCTGTCGATGGCCACGTCGAGGGGCACCCATTCGTCATTCAGGAGGACATTGGTGGATCCTCTGAATCCTTGTGCGTACGGTTTGGCCTCTTCCGAATCCAGCGTGAATATCTTCACGTCCAATCTCTCGCCGAACTTGTCCTTCATGTGCTTGGCTACACCTGTAGCCTTTTTGCACGACAGTCAACCAGGGTTCCCGCTGTGAAATACAATCAACTCTGCCGACTCCAACTCTTCCAGCCAGTCCTGACCTTCATGAAAGTCGGTGTACCTGGGCAGGTGTACACGCATGACCTCGCCGCTACAGTCCGACGGCCACCTGGGCCGTGAAAATGCTCCGGTCCTCCTGGGTGACGCCGGTCGGGTCGACGTACATGTAGTCGAGCGTGATCTTGGCATTGTGCCCATTCAGGTAGTAGTTCAGACCTCCACTGATAAAGCGGGTTCTACCCTTGTGGTCGACCTCGATCTGCTCGTACCGGCAGTACGGCTGAAGACCGCCCGGCCCGATACCGTTCAGCAGGTAGCCGAGGTTCACGTACCAGGTTCTGGCGTCGTCACCGGCGGCCAGATCGGTGTACATCTGGGGCTGGGTCGTCGTGCCGTTCGCGATGTCGATATAGGCGCCTTCCATCGTGAAGGCGCCGTTTCCGACCGGATGATCAAAGAAGGAGTCCACTGTCCAGACGAGGTTGTCCCGGCCCGCAACCCCGTTCAAGGTGAGATCGTTCTTGCCGTTCTCGACCCACTGGTACCACCCCTTCATCCAGAACCCGACCCCGAGCTCGGCATGCTCGTTGATCTCCACTTTGTATCCGGCCCAGGCAGGGCCGGCCGGCAGAAAGACCAGACTGAGACTCGTCAGTACGACAGCTATCCCAAATCTTTTCATGACGGTTCCTCCATGGCGGGTGCCTTCCTGGTCGCCGGGATCCATCATCGGGGAGACCATGGCCGTGGTCTCCGGATCGTCCTTCAGAATCATACAACGGCGCCGGTAGTATATTACAGAAGTTGGGGGTGGGCAAAAGAGGCAAGTCTAGTTTTCACCCTGTGCTTGGCCTGTTCCGGACAGAACGCCGCAAGCCACCCGGTCAGGGGTAAGGCATACGGGTTGACAATATTACGCTGACCGTCTATTTTCACCGTAATGGTGAGGGCTAGCAGATGAAGACGATCTTCCGAGAGTTTCTGCTCAGTTTCTGGAAGGTTCACATCCTGCACCACGCCGGGGAGGGCCCTTTCTTTGGTCAGTGGATGCCCAACGAACTCAGGCGCCACGGCTACGACATCAGCCTCGGGACGTTTTACCATCTGGTGCAACGCCTGACTCACGTCCTCAAGGACAAGAATTCGGTGTCCGTCCTGTGAACCACACAAAAGGGACAAAAACAGGCGACAGAAAAGCAACTCACGCGTCCGGGGCGTGTAAGCATCTCGGGGTCTCGCTTACCGCGTTGTTGCTGGTTGTCGGCACTGGATGCGCCACCTTGGGACCACGGGCCGTACAGTTACATACGCCCCTCTAAAAGGGGAGAAAAGAGCTGGACCCCATAGACTGGACAGGGGGTGGTGCGTTATAAGTGAAATCTTCT
>CAYZMM010000029.1:0-71633 GCA_964479535.1 uncultured Thermodesulfobacteriota bacterium | reverse complement strand
CGCAATTCCGGTTGCTTAAGCTCGAAAACCGTGGCAAGATTCAGGGGAACTTCGGACTAGGCGAAGAAGAACGGGGCAAAGGGACATGCGGGTTACGGTGCAGTTCATGGGCCCCCTCAAGGACTTTGTGGGGGAGCAGACGGCGGAATTCGACTTTCCCGTTCAGGTCAAGTACGGTGACCTGCTCGAGGAGATCGGGAGCCGTTTCGGCCACTGTTTTCCAGAGAAGATCTGGGACACGAACGGCGGCGGCTTCAAGCCGGGCATCCTGGTCATGGGGGACGGAAGGGATCTGGAAGATCCGGAGACCCTGCTCGAGGACGGAGAGGCCATCAGGGTGCTTCCCTTGCTGGGAGGCGGATAGAATCGTCTCACAGCCGAGCGTTTTCCGGGGGAACGGGGAATGGCAGAGATCCTGATTACGGGCGGAGCGGGCAATTTCGGTCGTGGGCTCGCGGAAACGCTGCGGCAGCAGGGCCACGGCCTGCGCATCCTGGACTTGCCGTCCTGCGACTTCAGCTTCTACGACGGTTGGGAGAAGACCCGGGTCCTGCCCGGAGACATCCTGGACACCGCCTCCATGAAGCAGGCGCTGGAAGGCGTAGACTGGCTCTTTCATCTGGCTGCGATTCTTCCACCGGCAGCCGAGGAGGATCGGGCGAGGACCTTCCGGATCAACGCGGACGGGACGCGGAGTGTGATGGAGGCTTGTTCCTCCCTGGGGGAGCCCCCCAAGCTGATTTTTGCCTCCTCCATCTCGGTCTATGGGGATACCACCGCGGAGACGGACCTGATCGGGCCGGATCACCCGGTCGCGCCGATCGACATCTATGCCGAGAGCAAGGCCGTCTCCGAGGAAGACCTGAAGGCCTCGAGCCTACCGTACGTGAACCTGCGGATCTCGGCCATCGCGATCCCCGCCTTTCTCGACCCGCCCGAGCCGTGGCCCTTCCAACCCGGCCAGCGGATCGAGCTCGTGGCCCTGTCGGATCTGGTCGACGCCATGGTCTCCCTCGTGGGCGTGGACGAAGCCCTCGGGCGCACGCTCATCATCTCCGGCGGGCCTACCTGGCGCGTCACGGGCGAGGCGTATGTCCGGCGGTGGGGAGCGATCATGGACATCCCCTTCGAAGAGATGGGCTTCCTGGACCGGCCGGGATGGCTCAACTGGTACGACACGACCGAGTCCCAGGCGCTCCTCGACTACCAGAAGACCACGCTGGACGGGTTCTTCAAGCAGCTCGAGGCGGCTGTCGAGGAGGCCCTGGCCTAAGTACTCGATGTCATAAATACGATCGCATTCGGAGGCCGATCCATCCCGACAGGCTGCGTTGCTCGTCGGTTAAATACTCCCGGTATTCGCCCTCCTCGCGCCTTGCCTCTCGGGCGCCTCGGCCTCCTCGATACGTGACCGTATTTATGACATCGAGTACTAAGTACTCCATCTCAACAATACGGTGGCATTCGGACCCCCTGCAAAGTCTGTCCCCGCGAAGGCGGGGATCGCCCGGCACAAATCTCCGAGGGAACCCTCGACGGCACCGAACGACATCAGCCCTTGCTGGAATGCACAGCGGCAGTTTCAAGTCGACCAACTGGTTCGGCACGCGACCAAGAGGAGGTGTTCTATGGAGCCCCGGTTTCTGCAGTCGGCCTTCGAGCCGCCCGTGGCGATGGTACGTATCCATCGGCCCGAGAAGAAGAACGCCCTGTCTCTGGATCTGCTCAGAGACTTTCATGACGTGGCCAGGGCGCTGAGGGAGCGCAGCGACATCAGCGTTGTCATCCTGACGGGAACAGACGGCTTTTTCAGCGCGGGCATGGACCTGAGCGACCCGGCCCTGAGAAACATCGCGGATGTCCCGCTCTCCGAGCAGCGGAGGCTCCTGTCCTACGCACCCATGGCGTGCAGGGCCTGGGAAGAACTCGAGCAGGTGACGATTGCTGCGATCGAGGGGTTCTGCCTGGGAGGGGGTGTTTCCCTTGCCTGTTCCCTGGACCTGCGTGTGATGGCGGAGTCCTCTTATGTGCAAGCCCCGGAGATCGACTACGGGATGAACATGAGCTGGGGAACCCTGCCCCGCTTGGTGCATCTGGTCGGCCCTGCCAGGACCCTTCAGATGATCATACTCGCGGAAAAAGTGGGTGCCCGGGAGGCACATGCCTGGGGATTTGCCCAGTGGACTTGCGAGGACGGCGATGCTCTGCAGACGGCGAGGGGCATCGCGGAAAAGGTCGCGTCGAAGCCCCACGCTCCGGTCTGCATGACCAAGCAGACGGTGCATGCCATTGCCAGGGCCCTGGACAGGACGGCATCCCACATGGACAGGGACCAGTTCCTGCTGTCCGTGTTGGACGAGGAAAGCCGGGAAAGGGTCGCCTCCTTTCTCGACGGGAACAGGCCCCCTGGGAAGAAGCTCGAGTCCTGAGCCCCGATTTCTCCTGGAAACGCAGGCTCTTCGCTAAAGCTGGGCCAGATTCGAGACGATCTTCAACACAGGGACAGAATCTGGTAAGAATGGGGGGGAAGGAGGCCATGGAAGCACCGCATATCCATCCCGTGCAGCAACAGGAGAAGGAGTTGGCGCAATCAGCGAAGGAGTACAACGTCGAGATCTTCGAGGCCTGGTGCAAGTCCTGCGGCATCTGTGTCGCGTTCTGCCCCTGCGGATGCCTGGAGCCCTCCGAAGAAGGACCCCCTTCGGTTTCGCGGCCGGACCTCTGCAGCGGGTGTGAGTGGTGCGAGATTCACTGCCCGGACTTCGCCATCAGTGTCCGCCCCAAAGTCCGGAAGGACCCGAGGCAGGAGGAAGAACCGGAATGAGCCACCGAGCCAAGAACGGGCAGGGCATCCTCCTGCAGGGGAACGAGGCGGTGGTGGAGGGTGCCCTCGCGGCGGGATGCACCTTCTTCGCAGGCTATCCGATCACACCGGCGACAGAGATCAGCGAGGAGATGTCCTGGAAGCTTCCTGCACAGGGCGGCACCTTCATCCAGATGGAGGACGAGATAGCGAGCCTCGGAGCGGTCATCGGTGCCTCCCTGGCAGGCGCGAAGGCGATGACCGCCACCAGCGGCCCCGGGTTCTCCCTCATGCAGGAGAACCTCGGCTTCGCCTGTGTTGCGGAAGTGCCCTGCGTCATCGTGAACGTGATGCGCGGAGGTCCCAGCACGGGGCTTCCCACGAGCGTCAGCCAGGCGGACGTGATGCAGGCCCGCTGGGGCACACACGGTGATCACCCGATCATCGTCCTTTGCGCCTCCACGACCTTTGACTGCTACTGCCTGACCGTGAAGGCTTTCAATCTCTCCGAGAAGTTCCGCACCCCCGTCATCCTTCTGCTGGACGAGGTGGTGGCCCACACACGGGAGAAGGTACGGCTTCCTCAGAGGGAGGAACTCGAGGTGGTGAACCGCATCCGGCCGAACATGCCGCCGGAGTGGTACATTCCCTACGACGACAACGCCCGCGGGGTCCCGCTCATGGGGGTCTTCGGGGACGGATACCGTTACCACGTCACCGGGCTCATCCATGATACGCACGGCTTTCCGACCGGGCGTTCCGACGAGGTGGAGGCCTTCCAGAACCGGATTCACCGTAAGATCGGGCAGCACTTCCAGGAGATTCACATGGTACACAAGGAGCAGGCGGACGACGCCGAGGTGCTGGCGATCGCCTACGGTTCGGTCGCGCGGTCCGCGCGCCGGGCCGTCCGCGACGCCCGCAGGCAGGGCATCCGGGCCGGGCTGCTCCAGCTCGCCTCCATCTGGCCCTTTCCAAGATCCATGGTCGAGCCTTACCTGCGAAGGGCAAGGGCCGTGCTGGTTCCGGAGCTGAACAAGGGGCAGATCTCGAGAGAAGTGAAACGAATCAACAAGGGTGTCTGCAGGGTGGAAACCCTCCGACGCATCGACGGCAATTTGATCACACCGAACGAAATCCTGGGACGTCTGACGAGGATGTAGGGAACGATTCCGGCTTGGGAGGCCCTCCATGGCACAGGTAACCGCTCTGATTCACGAATATCTGCGGCACGACAAGAAGTTTCCCCACGTCTGGTGCCCGGGCTGCGGCAACGGCATCCTGCTCGGGTCGCTCATTCGTGCGATCAACAAGACCGACTACGAAAAGGACGAGATCGTGCTCGTCTCCGGGATCGGCTGTGCGGGAAGGCTGCCGGTCTACGTGGACTTCAACACCCTGCACACCACCCACGGCCGGGCCCTGACCTTTGCCACCGGTGTGAAGCTTGCCAATCCGAGGCTGCAGGTCATCGTCATCATGGGAGACGGCGACGCCACGGCCATCGGCGGCAACCACTTCATCCATGCGGCCCGGCGCAACCTCAATCTGACCGCGATCATCGTCAACAACAACACCTACGGGATGACGGGAGGGCAGTACTCCCCCACGACGCCGTATGGCGCCCGGGCCACGACGGCGCTGTTCGGCAACCTGGAACACGCCTTCTCGATCGCCGAGCTGGCGGTGACCGCCGGAGCAAGTCTGGTGGCGCGCGGAACGGTCTATCATGCAAAACAGCTGGACGACCTGATCGGGAGGGCGATCCGGAAGCGGGGATTCGGCGTGGTGGAGGTCATCAGCCACTGTCCGACCCAGTACGGGAAGAAGAACAGGATGGGGGGGCCGGTGGAGATGCTCCAGTGGCAGAAAGAGAAGGCGGTCCGGATCGAGAAGGCAGCGGAGATGTCCGAGGAGGAACTCCAGGGGAGATTCACCATCGGCGTGCTCGTGGACCGTGACCTTCCGGTCTACATACGCGAATACCGAAAGATCCGGGAATCTGCCCGGGCCATGGTGGAGGCGAGGGAGGCGAGAAGAAGGGACGCGCGGGCCGGGGGTTCCTGACCTCCCGAGTTCCATTCCAGGGGAGCACGAAGATGATGAAGGGACGGTACGAGATTCGGCTGAGCGGATCGGGGGGCCAGGGACTGATCACGGCCGGCATCATTCTGGCCGAGGCGGCGGGCCTCCAGTCGGACAGATTCGTCTGTCAGTCCCAAAGCTACGGACCGGAGGCGAGGGGCGGGGCGAGCAAGTCCGAGGTGATCGTCAGCGACGAGGAGATCGACTATCCGAAGGCGATCAAGCCGGACGTCCTCCTGGCCATGAACCAGAGCGGTTGCGACGCCTATCTGTTCGATCTGAAGCGTGGGGGCACCCTGATCGTCGACTCCACACGGGTGAAGCAGCTGCCCACGACTCGGGCCGTGGCGATTCCTTTTACGCGAATTGCACGAAACGACATCGGCAGGGAGGGGGTGGCGAACATCGTGGCGCTGGGGGCCCTGGCGACCATCACCAAGATCGTCTCACAGAAGGCCCTTGAGGAGGCGGTCCTGAGCCGTGTGCCGCCCGGCACCGAAGAGATGAACCGGGCGGCCCTCCAGGCAGGGATCAAGGCGGCGCGAAGCTGGATCCGGGCGTCGCGCAAGAATTAGATCACTGTTGCAACGGAGCACACCTGCCTACATCCACCCTCTGGGGACAGACCCGCGAATCCTTCCAGGCACTTCCCTCCCCGTGGCGGCATCCAAGCGTTTCAGGAATCGGACACGGTTCGATTCATGCGCATCCTCACCTTCCGCGCGAGAGAGGGGGGGGGCCGTACCGGTGTGCGGAGGAGTCAGCTGCCTTCCCCCCTGCATGTACAGAAACCTTCGAGTCTGATATGTTTCACCCCTCCCTGCCGTAAAGGCCCGTCTCGATCGAGGAGGAATCCATGAAGAACGAAATCCGTCTGTTTCTGATCCGGCACGGAGCCATTGTAGCGCTGCTCGGGTCCCTTTCCGGCCTCGGCTACCTCTTCGCGATGACCGGGGAGTTCGCGGGAAGCTACAGGTCCTGGCACCTGGCCCATCTTCAGGGCGTTCTGACCGGCATCCTGCTCATCGCCGTTTCCTCTCTCGTCTCCCCGTTGAGCCTGGACGAACGGAAACTCCGCATTCTGGCATACGCCTTCGTCGTCTTCGGGTACTGTTATTCCATCGGCCCTGTTTTCGGGGCCCTTTTCGGCGTCCGGGGCCTCGAACCGGCTGCGCCGGTAACGAACCTGCTCTTCTACACATCCAACACCATTGCAAGCCTTTCCGTTCTCGTGGGCCTCGGGTTCATCCTCTACGGGGCTCGAAAGCCCGGAAGGGAGTAGGAACGGAAACCGCCGCACCGGGAGGGGAAAATGGAATCCATGGAGCCGCTGGTCCGTGATCTCATCGTGGGCAACGCATTCGGCAAGATGCTCGGCATGTCCGTGGAGGCGCTGAAGCCGGAGCGCGTGGCCATCCGGCTGTCCTTCCGGCCCGAAATCACGACTTACGGCGACGTGGTGCACGGAGGGGCGATCGCTTCCCTGGTCGATGTCGCTGCAACCGCCGCGGTCTGGCAGGGGGCCGATCCGGACAAGGCGTCGCGCGGGGCGACCGTGGGATTCACGGTGAATTATCTGAAGCCAGGGCGGGGAAAGGACCTGCTTGCGGATGCCCGCGTGATCAACCGCGGAAAGAGTATCTGCGCCGTCGAGGTGAAGGTTCGCGGGGCAGGAGAGGGCGAGGCCCTCGTGGCCAGCGCCCTGGTCACCTACAAGATCGATTGATCAGGACCGCTCCCTGAACGCTGGGGGACGCTTCTCGAAGTTGGCCTTTACAGCTTCCATCTGGTTGTGCCCTCCGATCAGTGTGCGCTGCAGTTCTTCCTCCGTCCGGAGACCTGCTTCGGGCCCCTTGTCCCACAAGTGCTCCCAGAGTTTTTTGCCCGCGGCAATGGCATCCGGAGACTTGCCGGCGATCTCTCTTGCCAGCTTCTCGGCTTCCGCAAAGGGGTCTTTACAAATCCGGGTGATGAGACCGAGCTGAAAGGCTTCTTCGGCTTCGACGATCCGCCCGGTGAAGGTCAGCTCCTTGGCCACATCGAGGCGGACCAGGTCTTTGAGGGTTTGCGTTCCGGACATGTCCGGAATGAGGCCCCACTTGATCTCCATCACGGAAAAACGGGCATCGGGAGAGGCCAGACGGATGTCCGCCCCAAGGGCGATCTGCAGACCGCCGCCAAAAGAGACACCGTGCAGCGCTGCGATGACGGGCACCGGTACCTGTTTCCAGATGTATCCGGTTCGTTGGGCGTAATTGGCCGGGTCACCCTCCTTTCGGGCGAAGAGGTCGAACTCCTTCGTCTCGTCCGATCCCAGCTTCATGAAGCTCTCGAAGTCGAGGCCCGCGCAAAATCCGCGTCCCTCTCCCGACAGCACAACCGCCCGGATGTGTTTGTCGTCTCTCACGACTTCTCCGGCCTCCACAATGGCACAGAACATGGCGGGGCTCAGGGCATTGTATTTGTCCGGCCGGTTGAGGCGCACGAATGCAATGTGATCTCTGATCTGAACGGTCACCAGCTCGGTCATGATGCCTCCTTCTCCTTCGCTCTGGTTTGTCAGCATGGATGTGCGTAGGGACGTACGTGGAGCTCTAGGCCGAGTAGCAGAACGGACTTCATTCGTCGGCTTGATGCCCAGCTTCTTCATCCCGACTTCGGGACGATCATATAGGTTGCAAGGCACTTCGCCACGAGGTCCCCCCCGGCGTCTCTTACCTCCACGTCCCCCAAGGCCGTTCTCTTCCCCTTGTGAACGATCCTTGCCTCCGCAATGATTTCTCCATCCCGAAAGGGCTTGATGTAATTGATCTTCATTTCAACGGTCAGAAGGGTATCCCCTCGATCGATCATGCCCAGCAAAGCCACGGCGACGGACGCATCGGCGGGCGAGAAGACGGCGCCTCCGTGGGCATGGCCGTCCGGCTGTTTCAGCTTGTGTGCAAAAGGCAGGCGTACTTTGGCCCATCCTTTCTTGACGTCCACGATTTCCATGCCTAGAAGAGCCCAGAAGGGTACGTCCGTCTTGGTTCTGTTGATCAACGCATTTCTGAAATTCGGGGCAATGTCCTCATAATCTTCCACGGAGTGTCTCCTTGCGGTGTCGGTCCGAACCAACATCCGTTGAGGTTGTGCTTCTTGATCTTTCGCCAGAGGGTGACCCTCGATATACCCGACTCTTTTGCCGCAAGGGTCTGGTTGCCGCGGTGAAGGCGGAGGGCATCAAAGAGTCTGTTCCTCTCTTCCGCCCGGAGTGCTTGGGCATTAAACAAAAGTGAAACATATTTGTAATAAGAACAAAACAAAACGAATTGTCAACCAAGAATTTCCTGCCCGTCTCGATACAAAGACCCCTACTCCGAATCAAATAGCCTGGCAGAGAAGGCGGTGCTCGCAGCCGGACGGAAGGGCGGTCCGCGAACCTGTGCGATCCGGCCGACCTTCATCCGGGGCCCTTACGACAACCTCGTGCTGCCCGCTGTTGTTCGAATGGCCAAACGGGATCAGCTGTTTCTCATCAACGGGGGCGCTCGGAAATGTCGCCTTGCCACGTGGAAAACGTTTGTGACATCATGATGCTCGCAGCCGGGAAGGAAGGACTCTCAGGGGAAGCCTATCTCGTGACCGGCGACGAAAAGGTGACGGTCAGGGAGTTTGTTGCGAGGATGACCGAAGCGGCCGGTCTGCCGAGGCCTTCGAAATCCATCCAGTACGCCATCGCCTTCAGCTTGGGTGCGATCCTGGAGAAACTGCACGAACCGCCCTTCACGAGGAAACCTCTCTCCATGAGCCGCTACGAGGTGGCGATCATGGGTCGAAACCTCACCCTCAGCTGCGAAAAGGCGAAGAAGGAACCGGAAAGACACAAGGACGTGGTCGTCCGGGTGTCCGGCTATTCCGCCTACTTAATGAACCGGTAAGGAGGGAACTCGGCATGACCGATCAGGCGCATTTCGACTGGGTCCGCACGAAATGGGAGGAACACGTTTCGAGCCGGGGCCTGCCCGTCGGCCTGGAGTATCCTCACGGTGAGATTCCCATTACAGCCTGCCTGGAGCGAGGGGCCCGGCATCATCCCGAACGCCCGGCCCTCCATTTCTACGGGCGGGACGTATCCTATCGGGAGCTGGATGAAGGGAGCAATCGGTTCGCCCGTTTCCTGATCGACAAGGGCTGCCGGCGCGGTGACCATGTCGCCATTCACCTGTACAACTGCCCACAGTATCTGTTCGCCCATTTCGGAGGGATGAAGGCGGGCTGTACCATCGTCCCGCTGGATCCGGTGTGGAAGGAGATCGAGCTGGAAACGCCGATGGAGGATATCAAGCCGTCCGTGATCGTCACCCAGGACATCAACTTCCCGGTCATCGAGAAACTGAGGAACAAATTTGACGTTCCACACGTCCTTACGACCGCCTTTCGGGATTGGCTGCCCCGGGAGCGTGCTTTCCCCTTTCCCGAAGACCTCGACAGGCCCAAGGCGGAGTGTGCAGAGGCCTTGGACTTCACGACCACGCTCGAAGGGTACCCTCCGGAGCCGCCCGCGGTCGAAGTGAAGCTCGATGACCCCGCGTCGCTGGACTACACGGGCGGGACAACCGGGCGCTCGAAAGGATGTCTGCACACGCACGAGGGTATCATCTATACCCGGGCGTGTATGCATACCTACCTCGGCATGAAGGATCTCGTTGGAAAGCCGTATGTCCAGTTCGTGCCCGCTTTTCATACCGCGGGGCGGGGTTTGATCGAAGGTGCGATCATGTCCGGCATGACGTGCGTTCTTCTGACCCGATTCGACCCGGTTGCCCTGGCGGCAGCCATACCGGCAACCGGGGCCGCACTGATGTGGGCTCCCTCCGACCTCTATGAAGCCATCGCCAAGCTTCCGGCGGAACAGCTCGCAGGTTTGGACTTCACTTCCATGGAAATCCTGACCTGCACCCAGTACAACGTTCCCATCAACGAGGCCCTGAGGGCGAAGTGGGCGGAGATCTCCAACGGGGGCGTACTGGTGGATGTTACGTACGGGCTGACGGAAACCCTGTCCATGAATACCTTTACCTACGGTCTCCAGGACGTGGACCTGAAGAAGCAGGAGCAGAAGGGCGGCGTCTTCGTCGGGCTGCCCATGCCCGGGACGCTGATCAAGTTCGTGGACCTGGTGGGGTCCGAGACGCTGCCGCCGAACCAGGTCGGCCAGTTGGCCATCAAGGACCCGGCCTTGAGCCCGGAGTACTTCAAGCGGGAAAAGGAGACCCGGGACCTTTACCTGGAAGACGGATTCCTTCTGACCGGCGATCTCGGGATGTTCGACGAGGATGGCTTCGTGTACTACAAGGGACGGACCAAGGAGATCATCAAGGTGTCCGGATACACCGTGTCACCCCGCGAAATCGAACTCATGATCGGCCGGCACGAGGACGTCGGGGCCGTTGCCGTGGTGGGCGTTCCGGATGCCAGACAGGGCGAGGTGCCTGTTGCGTTCATCGTGCTCCGGCCGCAGGCCGTCGACCGATCGACGCCCGACGAGCTCAGACAGTGGTGCAAGGACCAGATGTCGGGATACAAGGTTCCGAAATACATTGTCTTGAAGACCGAACTTCCCATGCTGCTGGGGCTGAAGGTGGATCGTCGACAGCTTCAAGAGGAGGCCGCAGAACTTGCCGGTCAGGCGCCTTGACCCGATGAATTCGTGCTGAGCGAGCGTGAAGCACGGCAGCCCACGGAAGCTCACAGATCAAGCACGACGTGTTGCTCTCCAAAAGACAAGGAGTCTGTGAGGTGCTTCCGTCTTTGACAGGCAACGCCCTCCTCCCGTATCCTGTTTGCGCTTGAACATCATCCCTGTCGGGCTCGTTCGCACACCGCCTTGTCGGTGCGGAAGATCCTTTTTTTGCAACAAATGACCCTGCCCGTGGAACTCTTCAGGTAGTCGGGAATCCAAGTGCGGTTGAACGGTCGATTCCTGCTGTAGGAAGAACCCTGCGTGGCTGTTTCCGGGACCGCTTTGCACCGCTGCATTCAAACGCCGAGGACTCATCCCCCATGAAAAGTACGCGTTCAACGATCAGGCTCTCCATCACGACCGCAATGTTGATTTTCGCGCTCACCAACGCCGGCCCCTCATGGGGTCTCCAGATCCGGGTGGATGCCGGTGTTGCGAGGGAAAGGGTGAGCCCCAACATCTTCGGGAATGCCCTCATCTACAGCGGCTCGACCATGGGCTTCAACGAGTGGGTGTCCAGTCAGCAGGAGTACGAGGCGGCCCGGCGCACCTGGAACGGGTATCTTCCCCTCGTACACGAGCTGGGCCCGACCGTGCTGCGCTACCCCCACGGTCTGGGTGCGAACAACTTTCATTGGAAGGCCGGAATCGGGCCCTTTGCAGAGCGGAACCGGCACTACGACGGAATCGGGATTCCGCAGACCTTTGGGACCGACGAGTTCCTCCAGTATTGCGAGGAGCTGGGGGCACGGGCGAATCTGGTCGTGAACGTGTCGGAAGGCGGGAAGCGGGCGGGGAGCGTCCAGGATGCGGCGGATTGGGTGGAGTACTGCAATGCACCGCACGACGGCTCGAACCCCGGGGGAGGGATCGACTGGGCGGCCCGGCGGGCGGCGAACGGGCACGAGGAGCCGTATGGGGTCAAGTACTGGGAGCTGGGCAACGAGGAAACGTGGCCCGGCTTTCAGGACTACGCCCGGCGCGTGAGGGAATATTCCTACGCCATGAAGGCGATCGACCCGACCATCCGGGTGGGGGTGATCCGTGCGGGCTCGGCCCTGGACCCGATCTACGATCGGGACGCGTGGCTGGACTACCACACCCTCATGCTGGAGGAGGCGGGCCCTGCCTTCGATTTCTGGATTCATCATGCCTATCCTCCCGGTGGGAGCGGGCTGGTGGACGGGTTCCGGCTGCACGACAACGGTACGTCCATCGAAGTCGACTTCCATCTGGCAAGTTCCGGGGAATACAGGGTCGAGCATTCTGTCGAGGGGGGGTGCAGATGGGGGCTCTGTCCGAGGTTGAAGCTCTGGATCGACGGGCAGGAAAGGGGGAATTGGGTTCTCCCGGACGCCGTGCAGGTTCTGGAAACGCCCGGCTTCTTTCTTTCTGCCGGTCGGCACTCGCTCAGGCTGGAAGCGAGCAATCTGTCGAACGACAACCGTATCACCATCTGTCAGCAACTCTTCCTCTACAGACAGGGGGAGGAGGAACCCCTGTGGATCGATCTGAAGGACAGTCTCGCCTTCTACCACACCATGCTCGGCGGCTGGCGGGTCGCGGAGGGGTCGTTCCTGGCCGGGCGGCCCTACACGGGAGGCAAACCGGTCTTCTACACGGAGGCGAATTCCCAGTACCAGAGCACCCGCAGTCCGCCCTTCATCGGCAAGGCGGACTCCCTTCGGGAGATGTTGAGCCTGGCCTGTCTCTATCATTTCTTCCTGCGCAGCGGCGTCGAGCTGGTGAACTACTGGTTGCTGTTCCAGGAGCAGGACGGGGTCGGAACGATCGAGGGGGTGGCCTATGACAACATGGCCGGGGAGCGAGCCAGGCCGGATCCCCATCGAAGGCCCTCGTTTCATTTTCTGAGCGCCTATCGCTGGAATGCGCTGGATTGGGTCGTTCCGACCGAAGTGACCGGTTCACAGACCTTCCTCACGGGTCGGCAGACGGGTGTCACCGTAGGATCTGCACAGGAAAGCTTCACGATTCCCTATGTCCAGGCCCTTGCAACCGTTTCGAATGAGGGCGACGAGCTCTCTCTCTTCGTGATCAATTTGCACCCTCAGCAGAACCTGAACGCCCAGATAGACCTGGGACGATTTCTGCCCGGGTCGCCGTGCAGGGTGCTGACGATAACGGGGGACTCCCCGGGAACGGGCAACGACCCGGAGGAGTGCCCCGCTGGTAATTGCGTGTCCACTACCGAGACGGCGCACTACTTTCCCGGCAGCCGCTTCTCCTACAGCTTCCCGAGGCACTCGGTGACCGTTCTTCGGTTCCATCGATCCGGGTCGGATCAGCAGGCCCCCAGGAATCCGGCCGGACTGCGGGCCAGTGCCGGTGACGGCCGAATCCAGCTGTTCTGGGATGCGAATGCAGACCCCGACGTGGACGGATACCACCTCTACAGGTCCCGTTCCCCGGAGGGGCCCTTCGGCTTTCGCGTCAATGCCACGCCGATCCCTGGAACCGAGTATCTGGACAACGGCGTGGACAACGGCGTGACCTACACCTATGCCGTTCGTGCGGTGGACCGGGTCGGAAACGAAAGCGGCTTCTCCAACCGGATCAGAAGCAAGCCTGTGGCAGGAAGCGGAGACCCTTCCGGGGATCCCGGCCCGGGCGACGGTGGCGACAACGGAGGCTCCCCCTGCGCGGCGGGTGCCTCTCGGGTAGAGGCCGCCACGGTACGCACGCTCTCCACGACAGGGGTTTCGAATCCGGCAGCTGTCTTCGCAGGGCCTGTTCTGATTCTCGTCGGGGCGATCTTTGTGAGGGCAGGACGGGGAAGCAGGAAGAGGCGCACTCCTCACTGAGGGGGCCGCCTCATTCCGTTCGGTTGCGGCGCTCCTTCGATTCGATGCTCGTCCTCACGCGTATCCGGCCCATGAATTCCCGGAAGATGGTCTCTTCGTCCTCGAAGAGAACCTGAACCGCGCCTTTGGGGCAGACTTCGGCGCAACGGCCGCACACCTTGCAGTCCTTCCCCGGTGCGGCCAAACCGCCCTCGAGCCTCATCTCCGCGACAAAGCAGCTTTCGACGCATGCGCCGCACCCGTCGCACTTCTCCCTGTCGACACGGACGGAGGCCCCCGGTAGCTTCCTGTAGGTCTTGTTCAGGTTGGGCCCCCGTTTCTGCATGGACCCCCGATAGAAGCACTTGTCGTCGCAGAAACAGACGAAGAGCTGCTGGTCAAAGGGACGGGTGCCCCACGTGTACGGATCGACCCAGACCCAGGCGACGTCCGCCACGAGACCGGCCCTCGCCGCCCTTCGCACGTGTTCGACCGCCTCCGGTTTGTTCACGAAACGACCGTGGGAGGGATGAATCCTTTTCGTTCCGGGACCGAAGGCCATGCAGCCGATGTCGACGAACGCCTCTTTGTGCCGGAACACCTCCCGGCAGTAGCAGGTGTCCATGACGAATATGTCTTCCGCCTCCTCGATGAGCCGCTCCATGATCCTTCTTGGAACGGAAACCGTCTCCTGGCCCGTGACCTCCACGTTGATGGGAACCGCGGTCACGTCCCAGCGGCGTGGCGACCAGATCCAGTTCAGCAGCCATTTCAGGACCGGATAGGAGCTCAACTTCTTGTACCGGTCGAACTTGGGCAAAGACTTCTCTGCTTCCGCATGGGTCGCCTGCCTCGCGGGTCCGAAAGGTCCCTTCGGTTGCTTCACGAACGTCGCCTCCCTGTTACGTCGAACCGGATCGCTTTCGCGTATGATAGCGTTTCCGGATGCATTAGACCACAGGGAGGCTTCGGGCATTCCTGTCTGGATCGCGCGCGGTCAGATCGGGGCCGGCTCCTCGTGTTTTCCTCGGTTCCGCTCGCTCGAGGCCACCGTATCGCCTCCGGACCGGGGCTTGATGTTCTGGTTGAGCCGAAAGAGATTCGTGGGATCGTACTTCTCCTTCAGCTTCGCCAGCTTCTCGTAGCCCGGGCCGAAGGCGGACCGCATCATGGCATCGCCCTCTTCCTGGAAGCCTGCGAAGTTGAGGTAGCGACTGCCGTCGGAGAATTCCTGCATGTCTTCCACGAAATCCCGTGCCCAACGGATGTTCTCTTCGTCTGCGTCCCGTTCCTTCCAGTTGCCTTCCGGGTTCAGCAGGAACGCGGCCTGGCGGCCGTAGAACGCGCTTTCCTCCCGGGGAAAACGCTTCACCGCACCTCCCAGGCTCCAAAGGTCCGTGGTGCTGAACTGCGAGGGCTGCCTCCGTGCGTGTTCCACGATGCGGTCGATGGCGCGATCATCCAGGTGGTTCAGGCTGAGCGACTTCCAGTAATAGCGGTCTCCGTCCGGGTAGTCCTCATCGAAGAAACGCTGTAACTCCACATAAGGGCTGGGCTTGCTGAAATCCACCAGCGGTTTGCCGAAGCTGCGCAGGGGCTGCAGGATCTTCTCCCCCTCTGCCACCGACCCCGCGTAGACCCCCACGAACGCGGCGAAGGGCCGGCCGTGGATCTTCTCCGGAAAGGCGTCCTCGCCCTCGGGGATGATCCCCAGAAATGCCAGGACGCTCGCTTCGTCGGGGGCCTCGGCCGTGAAGTCACGGTAGAGCTGCAACGCCTCCCGGGCCCGGTCTCCCTGATGAAAGACGGCGAGAAAGAAGACCTCCGGGCCCAGGGGATAGGCGCGATAGGTGAGGGAGGTCACGATGCCGAAGTTGCCGCCCCCGCCACGCAGGCCCCACAGGAGGTCGCGGTTTTCCTCCTGGGTTGCCCGGACCGGATGGCCTTCGGCCGTGATGACTTCCGCTTCGATCAGGTTGTCACAGCTCAGGCCGTATTTGTTGCGCAAGTGCCCCATGCCTCCCCCCAGGGTCAATCCCGCAATTCCGGTTTCCGAGACCACCCCCATGGGTACGGCCAGGCCGCGGGACTGCGACGCCGCGTCCAGATCCCCCAGGGTCGCACCTCCACCGGCGCGAACGGTTTGGTTCCCGGGGTCGACCTCGACCCGCCTCATGGCGGACAGGTCGATGACCATTCCACCGTCGCACGTACCGTGTCCTGCCACGTTGTGCCCTCCGCCCCGCACGGCGACCAGCAGGCCGTTCTCCCGGGCGAAGGAAACGGCCGTGGTTACGTCTTCCGAATTTCTGCACTGGACGATCACTTCGGGGTGCTTGTCGATGACACCGTTCCAAACGGCCCTTGCTTCATCGTAGCCTGCATCGTGGGGTCGAACGAGCCTGCCATCCAGTTTCTTGCTCAATCGGTCGATCTCTCGTGTTCCCATCATGGTTTGTTTCCTCCAGTGGCGCGAACGCTTCTGCCAGTTCGCCTTCGATCTTGTTTGCTCCTCACTCCTTCGTGCCGTGTACCGCTTTGAATCAAAGCGCGTGCCAAGACCGCACCAAGTCGGCTTGTTGAAGGATTTCGGTGCATTGGCTATTCCGCGGGCGCAAGAGGCGTCTAGCGGGATCTCGGGATTCATGAAATCTCGAAAGCGTCTTCTTGCGAGTTCTCGCAAGAATGGGGCATGCACGGCCTTGAAGAGACCGGAGTTGCGGGCCGAGCAACTTCCGAGGAAACTCCGCAATCTAACAATATCGTTTGCATAACGGCTGCGAATTCTCTTTCTCAACAGACTTGAGACAGGGCACTCCGTGGGGAACCGTTCAATGACCAAGAAGGGCGTCGCTGCCATTTCCGAAGAAACCGGGATATCCGAGAGCGAGGACGCCGCTTCTCGCCTCGACGACGAGGACGCGATACTGCGCGTCATCCTGGAGGGAACGGCCCAGCAAACCGGGGCCGGGTTCTTCGCGGCCCTTGTGCAGAATCTTTCCAGATTGCTGGGGACGTACGGGGCCTGGGTTGCTGAGTATTTCCCGGAAACCGGAAGGCTCAAGGCGCGCGCCTTTTGGGCGGGCCGCGGGTGGATCGAAGGATCCGAGTACGACCTGAGAGGGACGCCCTGCGAGTCGGTGATCCGGGAAGGCCGCCTCGTGCACATCCCGAAAAACGTGGTCGCCCTGTTTCCGGGAGACGCGGATCTGAGACGAATGCGGGCCGTCAGCTACGCAGGGGTGCCCCTGAAGGACGGAGCGGGCGGCGTCCTTGGAAACCTGGCCGTCCTCGACACCCGACCGATGCCTCAGAAGCCGCGGTGCCTGACGATCCTGAGGATCTTCGCGGCCAGGGCCACGGCCGAACTCTTGCGCATGCGGGCCGAGACGGAGGCTCTCGATCGGGAGGAGAAGCTGCACCGGCTGGTGGACAGCGCCATGGACGCAATGGTCGAGCTCGATGAGGGCTTCCGTGTCACCTCCGTCAATCCGGCCGCCCGGGCCCTGTTCAGGTGCGACGAAGGGCAGATCGTGGGCAAGGATTTTGCAAACTTCCTTGAAGGAGAAAGTCATCTGAAGCTTCAGACCCTTGCCGGTGAGCTGGGCAGACGTGCAGAGGGAAATCAGCACCTCTGGGTCCCGGGAGGGTTCAGCGCGCTCCCGGCGACCGGAGAACCCCTTCGAGCGGAGGCCACGATTTCCCGCTTCGAGATGCGGGGAAAATCGTTCTATCTGCTGATTCTCCGCGACGTGGACGAGCGCATCCAGGCAGAGCAGAGGATCCGTTCCCTCACCGTCGAAACCGAGGTTCTTCGGGAGGAAATCAAGTCGCTCCAGCCCTTCGGTGAAATCGTTGGGGAGAGCGAACCGCTGAAACGCGTGTTGCGTGATGTGCGGCAGGTGGCGGACACGGATTCCACGGTGCTCATCACCGGGGAAACGGGAACGGGCAAGGAGCTGGTCGCCAGGGCGATCCACGAAGCGAGCCGGAGAGGGGGTAAACCCTTTGTAAGGGTCAATTGCCCGGCCATACCCGCCACGCTCATCGAAAGCGAGTTCTTCGGTCACGAGAGAGGCGCCTTCACGGGCGCCACCCAGAAGCGGGAGGGCCGCTTCGCCCTTGCGGACGGCGGCACCCTGTTTCTCGACGAAATCGCCGAGCTTCCCACGGACCTACAGGCCAAGTTGCTGCGGGTCCTGCAGGAGGGCGAATTCGAGCCGATCGGCAGCGCTCGAACAAGGAAGGTGGATGTGCGCGTCATTGCAGCCACGAACCAGGATTTACAGCGAGGCGTGAAGAACGGATTATTCCGCCAGGACCTGTACTACCGCCTCAGCGTCTTTCCGATCGAACTTCCCCCCCTTCGGAATCGGGGGGATGATATCCTTCTGCTGGCCACAGAGTACGCGACGCGATTCAGTCGATCGATCGGGCGTTCTCTTCTTCCCCTTTCCCACAGTCAGATCCGACGCCTGAAGGCTTACACCTGGCCCGGGAACGTCCGGGAGCTCCAAAACGTCATCGAGCGTGCCGTGATCACCTCGGAGAACGGCCGCCTCAACCTGGAACGGGCCCTGCCGGAAACGGCACCGACGGATCTTCCCCCGCCTCGACGTGTCCCTTCGGCCCCGTCCGGCAGGGACATCAAGACCGTAGGCGAACTCCATGAAATAGAGCGGCGAAACCTTCTTCTCGCCCTGGAAAGGACCGGATGGAAGGTCGCCGGCAAGCGTGGGGCGGCGAGCCTGCTCGGAATGCATCCGTCCACATTGAACTCGAGAATGAAGGCCTTGGGAATCAGGCGTCCTCACAAGCAGCGCTGACCGGGGTCCGATTCTCTCTGCAAGACCAGCGTGACCGAACAGTACATGCTTCCGAGAACCCTTGTGCCGGGCTCCCACATCGAAAAAAAGAACGGAATCGCGAAAGGAGACCGAAAATGAGCAAGCACAGATACACTGGGATATGGATTGTAACCGTCGCCGCGGCCCTTCTGGCGACGCCGGTCGTTGGGGAGGAAGATCGCAAGAGTCGACCACACGACGCATCCTGGGAGAAGGCGAGGGTACCTTTCAGCTTCTCACCAGCTCCGCCTCCTGCGGGACATGCTGGACAGCCAGCAAGCGGTGGTGGGATGGTTGAGCTCGCCGCGAAGGAGGATGCTGCACAAGAACGCATGACGAGCCTTCGGGATGAAGTGCAGACGCCCATGAGCTTCTCGCCATCGCCTCCCTCGGGGCGTCATCGGGTCATGGCGGCCAAGGAACGGGAATCGAAAGGCGCGTCGTTGGCGGCTGAAGAGAAAGAGCCTCGGTTACGAGCCGCCGGATCGGCAAAGACCGAGACGACGCAGGCTCCTCTCGGGTTCTTCCCGGTGCCGAAACGGGAATGCGCCTACAGAACCTGCTGACGGTGAAGCAGCGCGATCGATTGAGAGCAGAGATCCGGTTCCCGGACGGTTGGGACCGGATCGTCGGCCCAGCCCTCTTGACCACCTTTCCCGGGTGGAATGGGTAGATATGACGTATCCGCGGACAGGCCGCTGTCCCCCTCCGCAACATGCATCCCATGGCCCGAGTGCCTACCGCGTCCCATCTTTCGGACTGGGCCCTGCTTGCTCATTCCCCTGGGGAAAAGCCTCCCCGAAGCCTTCAACCCGGCAATGGGACGCGGGAGATCCCAAGCGGAATTCCTGAGCGAACCGGAATCCTGGTCTGCCGTAAAACACCGGCGCGAAACGTACACCCACGCGCGCAAGGTTTTGAGCGGGATTCTTGTCTTGACAGGTAGCAATCGTATCGAATAGGTTCTTTTCATTCGGCCTCGATCATGGATTCCTGCTCACGTTATCCCTGGTCCTCACTCAACATAATATTATTTCTGAGACGACAAATAAGATGATTCGTTTGTTGGGCCTCATCTCCCTTTTCTCCCTCATGGCGGTTTGCGTCCTGTCGACCGCAGTCAGTGAAGCCGGGGCTGGGGCGCCCGCGGTCCAATCCGCCGCCGAGATCGATTATCCGCCCTTTTCCATCGTTGACGAGGGCGGCCGAGCGAACGGTTTTTCGGTTGAGTTGATGCGCGCTGCTCTTGCAGCAATGGGTCGCGATGTCACATTTCGAACCGGGCCGTGGGCCGAGGTCATGCGGTGGCTCCAGCGGGGCGAGATTCAAGCGTTGCCCCTGGTCGGCCGAACCCCGGAACGGGAATTCCTGTTCGATTTCACATTTCCCTACATGACTTTGCACGGTGCCATTGTCGTGCGTGAGGGAACGAAAGATATTCAGGATCTGAAGGATTTGCAGGGCCGTGAAGTCGCGGTGATGAAGGACGACAACGCAGAGGAGTTCTTGCGGCGGGAAGAACGCCATATCGACATCCGCACGACAAACACATTTGCCAAAGCCCTGCAGGGGCTCTCCGAGGGCCGACACGATGCCGTCTTCATCCAGCGTCTCGTTGCCTTGCGTCTGATTCAGGAGGCGGGAATTACCAACCTGCAGGTCATCCCGCGGCCCGTGGAGGGGTTCAGACAGGATTTCTGCTTCGCCGTCAAAGAGGGGGACCCGGATACACTGGCGCTGTTGAACGAGGGACTCGCCTTGGTCTTCGCCAACGGAACGCACAGGCGTTTGCACGCCAAGTGGTTCGCTCACATGGAACTGCCGACTCATCGTAGGATCATTGTCGGGGGGGATCACAATTACCCTCCCTACGAATACCTGGACGAAAAGGGGCGTCCGGCCGGATACAATGTGGAGCTGACGCGGGCCATTGCCCAAGAGGTAGGCCTTGATATCGAGATCCGGCTCGGGCCTTGGGAAGAAGTTCGCAGCGCCCTGGCGAGAAACGAAATCGATGCCATCCAGGGCATGCTGTACTCGACCGGGCGCGACTTGACCTTTGACTTTTCCCCGCCGCACACGGTGAATCACTATGTCTGTGTTGTGCGCGAAGGAGAGGGCCCTGAACCTGCGACGATCGAGGAATTGTCGGGAAAGCGAATCGTAGTGCAGCGCGGTGATATTATGCATGACTTCGTGGTTGAAAACGGGCTCGAAGACCAGGTGTCCGTTACGGATGCTCAAGAGGACGCGCTTCGGGAACTGGCGAAAGGGAAACACGACTGTGCGGTGGTTGCGCGCTTGACCGCACTGTTCTGGATCAACGAATACAGCTGGGAAGACCTGTGCGTCGGGAAACGCCCCTTCCTGTCTCCTGGATATTGCTATGCGGTTCCGAATAACCGGCAAGCCCTGCTTTCACAGTTCATTGAAGGTTTGGAGATATTGGAAGAAACGGGCGAATATCAGCGGATCCAAGAGAAATGGATGGGGGTTTACGAGAGACTCGGCCCTGATTTCAGTGAAATCGCCCGTTATGTGGCCTTTATCGTCGGCCCACTGCTGGTCATCCTGCTGGGGTCTCTGTTGTGGTCCCGGTCTCTGCGTCGGCAGGTAGCCAAGAGAACGGAAGACCTGCGAAAGAGCGAGGAATTCCAGCGGGCCATGATTGGATGCTCGCCCGTGGCATTGTACAGCATCGATTTTGAGGGTCGTGTACTGTCCTGGAATGAGTCAGCAGAAAGGATCTTTGGGTGGAAGGCCGAGGAAGTCCTGGATAGACCGCTTCCGATTGTTCCTGCCGATAAGAAGGAAGAGTTTCTGAAACTGAGAGAGCTTGTTTTGGAAGGCGAGGCTTTCGCAGGCAAGGAGGTGATGCGTTCGAAAAAGGACGGCATTCTTTTCGATGGAAGCCTTTCCGTTGCCCCGATCCGAAATGCAGCGGGGGACCTCATCGGCATCATGGCGGCAATGGAAGATATCACGCAACGCAAGGAGACGGAAAGTAGACTCGCCTGGATCAATCGCCGCAACGAACTTCTTTCCGCGACAGCGGCCCGTCTGCTGCAGAGCGGTGATCCACAGAGTCTTGTTGAGGAGGTTTGCCATCAGGTAATGAATTTTCTCGGTTGCCAAGCCTTCTTCAATTACCTTGAGGAACCGGCCATAGGGAAGATGCGTTTGAATGCCTGTGCAGGGATCCCGGAGGAGGCTTCAAGGGAAATCGAATGGCTCGAACACGGCAATGCGGTTTGCGGCTGTGTGGCCCGGGATCGACAACGCATGATTTTCGAGGACATTCTGAACAGCGACGATCCTGTAACTGAATTGATCAAGTCGTACGGCATTCAATGTTACGTTTGCCACCCGTTGATTGTTCAGGACCGGCTGATCGGGACCTTGTCATTCGGCAGCCGATCGAGGCCTCGATTCGCCTCTGCAGAAATAGAGGTGATGGGGTCCGTGGCGAATTTCGTGGCGGTTGCAATGGACCGGCTGGCGACGGAAGACGCGCTGCACAGAAGCGAAGGACTACTGAACACGGCTCAGCGCATCGGCAAGATCGGAGGTTGGGAGTGGGACGTGTACCGCGAGGAAATGTTCTGGACGGAAGAAACCTATCGTATTCACGATCTGGAAACGGACGATGAACTCGTCGACGGAAAGGCCTTCATTGATCGGAGCGTGGAGTGCTATGCGGAAGAGGATCGTCCGCGAGTCCTGTCGGCCTTCAACCGGTGTGTCGAAGAGGGAGAACCTTACGCGATCGAATGCCGGTTTGTTTCCACGAAAGGGAGACATTTGTGGATCCGCACTTCAGGACAGGCGGTCTGGGAAGAAGGGCGGATTGTCAAGGTCCACGGGAATATTCAGGACATCACGGAACAAAAGCGGGCCGAACAGTCCCTCTATGATCAAAACCAGTTCATCCGGACGATTCTGGACAATCTCCCCATTGGCTTGGCTGTGAATTACATCGATGAGGGGAGCGCAGCCTATGTAAACAATAGATTCGAAGAAATCTACGGGTGGCCCAAGGAGGAACTCAAGGACGTCGAAGCATTCTTCGAAAAAGTGTATCCCGATGAAGCCTACCGTGAAAAGATCAGGACACAGATCCTTCAAGATACGAGATCCGGCGACCCGAAAAGGATGGTTTGGGAGGGAATCGAAGTTGCCGGCCAAGATGGCCAGAAAAGAACGGTTGCCGCCAAGAACATCCCCCTTTACGAGCAGGGGTTGATGATTTCCACCGTTCAGGACATATCGGAGAGCAGGAATCTTCAGAATCAGCTCAGCCAGGCCCAGAAGATGGAATCCGTGGGCCGGCTGGCCGGAGGTGTTGCCCATGATTACAACAATATGCTCAGCCTGATCATCGGCTACACGGAACTCGCCATGGGCAAGGTTACTCCGGGAGAAGCCATTTACGAAGATCTGCGGGAGATATCCGCAGCGGCGAAACGCTCCACGGATATCACCCGGCAGCTCCTGGCTTTCGCGCGCAAGCAGACCATTACGCCGAGGATTCTCGACTTGAATGAGACCGTGGAAGGTATGCTCAAGATGCTGAGGCGGCTCATAGGCGAAGACATCGATCTCGCCTGGCTGCCCGACGGGGACTTGGGGGTGGTAAAGATGGACCCCTCCCAGGTCGATCAAATTATGGCCAATCTATGTGTCAATGCCCGGGATGCCATAAATGGTGTGGGCAGGGTCACAATCGAAACAAAGAATGTCAGCTTCGACCAGGCTTACTGTGCGGACCACGGAGGCTTTGTTCCCGGGGACTTCGTCATGCTGGCCGTGAGCGATGACGGGTGTGGTATGGACAAGGAAACTCTGGACAAGGTGTTTGACCCCTTTTTCACCACGAAGGACGTCGGCGAAGGCACGGGATTGGGGCTTTCCACGGTGTACGGCATTGTCAAGCAAAATGAAGGTTTTTTGAAAGTCTACAGTGAGCTTGAAAAGGGGACAACCTTCAGGGTCTATCTGCCTAGACAGGGTGATTACACAGGCCCGGTTGATTCGATCGAAGATGAGGAATCCCCACGAGGCGAAGGCGAAACCGTACTGCTGGTAGAGGACGAAGTGCCGATACTCAAACTGGGACGAACGATGCTTTCGGATCTGAATTACAGGGTGTTGGAGGCTCGCACCCCGGGAGAGGCGATGGCTCTGGCCGAGAATTCGGAAGATGAAATAGAACTGCTGATCACCGACGTGGTCATGCCCGACATGAACGGAAGGGATTTGGCCGAAGAGATGCGTTTGTTCTTTCCGGGACTAAGGGTCCTGTTCATGTCCGGCTACACGGCAAACGTAATTGCGCATCATGGGGTGCTCGAAGAGGGGATTTGTTTCATGCAGAAGCCGTTTTCCAAGAAAGACCTGGCAAAGAAGGTCCGGGAGGCATTGAACGAACGATAGCGGCCGTATCTCCGGACAGGTAGAGGGCTCGGGTTCACGTTCCGACGCCAAAGAAATTCAAGTCTCCGTGGGTGTTCCCGTTTGATATGACCGTTGGGCACGATCACGACTCCTTGTCGGTCGAGAAGTAATCTGGGTACAGCTTCACAGCACATTCGGGGCAGATGCCGTGGGTGAATTCCGCCTCTGAATGGTCTCGAATGTAGGACTCCACCTGGTGCCAGTATCCATGGTCATCGCGGACCTTCTTGCAGTTCGAGCAGATCGGCAGCATGCCGCTCAGGAACTTTACCTTTGACATGGCCTCCTGGAGTTCGGCAATCAGTCTTTCACGCTCCTCTTCGGCCTTCTTCCGGTCCGTGATCTCACGAACGTGGACGAGGAACCCGCGAGGCGAGCCGTCCGGGTGTTTCATCGGCGTGATCAGGCAGTCGAGGAAGATCCGGCCACGTTTCGATGTGTCGTAGAGGGACTTCTCCCTTACGAGTTCGAAATCAAACATGGATTCGAATCGAAGCGGCTCCGCCCTCTTGAGGCGCTCCTTCTGCTATTCCGGGACATTCGGGTCACGGAAGAGGTCGAAGCCCATGAGGGCGTAGGCACGGTGGACGCCGAAGATGTCGAGACACGCCGGGTTTGCATCGATCATCCTGCCGTGGGAATCGTACAATTCGATCCCGATGGGGGAGTGCGAGTAAATGCCCCTGAAGCGTTCCTCGCTCTTGCGCAACTCGTTCTCCGCATGTCTGCGCTCGAGGGCGACGGAGGCCAGATTGACAAATGTTTCCACCACCTCCCTGTTTAGCCGGGTCTGTCCAAGCGTGAAGAGACTGGCGTTGCCAAAGAGCTTCTTCCCCCGACGGAATCCAACGGTCCAGACGTCCTTCACCCCCAGGCGCTGTTCGATCGCGAGGCAGGTGGATCTGGGAACCCGGTGGAACAGGTTTCCGTACAGGCCTTCCTCCAGCTTCTGAAGTCTTCCGGAGAAGAGTTTGGCCAGGATCTCTTCTTCGATTTCCACGAAGGATATGCCGAGAATCTGCTCTCCTATCTGATTGGCGACCCACTCGAGGTCGCCCGGCCCGATACCGAGGATGATGCGGTTCTCCAGGAAGGCCTGCTCCGGATCGACGGCGTTGACCGACACGACGGCATCGCCCACGAGATCCTTCAAAGTCCTGCCGATGAATTCGTAGATATCCCCTTCCGTCCTCGATTCGACGAAATCGACCGCAGCGTCCTAAATCTTGCGCAGTGCTTCCTCGGCGCGTCTGCGCTCCGTGACATCCCTTGCAACGATCAGCACGGGGGGCACGCCCGCAGGCAGCGTGAGCTTTCTGTGCTTGACGTCGAGGAGCCGTGTCGTGCCGTCCCGGTGCTTGATCTTGAGGTCGTAGGCGTCCTTCCCGTCTCCCCGGGCGATCTCCTCAAAGCATTCCTTGATGCGGCGTGCGTGGTCCGTGTCCAGTGCGATCATGTCGTGGAACAGCTGTCCCTCCAGGTGTTCCGCCCTGTAGCCGGTGACAATCTGCGTGGTCGGGTTGCACGAGAGCAGCTTGCCCTCCATGTCCAAAAGCGCGATGGCAGCCGGCACGGTATTCACGAAGGTCTTGAAACTTTCCTCGTCTGCACGTAGTGCTTCGTCCAGCCCTCGTTGAACCGTAATGTCTTCACAGAAACTCAGCGTGCCGGAGATCTTCCCCGTGTCATCACGAAGGGTCGTGTTGTGCCATGCGAACACCCGCTTTTCGCCTTTCTGCGTGAGGAAGTGGCATTCAAGATATGCGTGGGGCTCCAGGTTTCCGGACATGAGTTCGCGGAATGTGTGTAGGGCCCTCGTTCGGTCTTTGGCGGCAACGAACCTGTCGAACCAGTTCGTGCCGATCACCTCCTTCCGTCCCAGTCCGAGCAGGTTTCGTCCCTCATCGCTCAGAAAGGCAATGCCCCCCGCATCATCGAGGACGAGAAACATGCTCTTCTCGGAACCCGGATGAGCGTGTGCCCCGTGTGGGATCAGGGAGAATTGAGACATGAAGGATACCCCCACATAGATTAGGAACTCCGAAGGAATGTGTCAAGAATTAGAATGAACCGGTCCCGTGTGGCACAAAGCGTCATTCCGTCAAAGACCTGCCCGACCCAGGAAATTCAGGATCGCCCGGTTCACCTCGTCCGGCTTCTCCGCCGGAACCAGGTGGCCGGCCTCCTGAATGTGCACCCTCGTGGCATTCGGAATCTTCTCCTCCAGAAAGGCGCCGTACTTGGGCGGGGTGAGCTTGTCCTCTTCCGAGGTGATGACCAGCACGGGCGCCTGGATCGACGGCAGCCGCCCCATCACGTCGAAGGCGTCGCAGGCCTTGAAATCGCCGAGGGCGACCGCCGGCCTGCATCTGGCCGTTGCCTCTGCAATGGGTCGGAGCCGTTCAGGGTCCGTCTTTTCCGAGGCGGCAAAGGCGATGAACGAGTCGATGTAGCCGGCGAAGTTTTGTTCGATGGTCTGCAGAATGACGGGCATGACCCGCAGGCGGGCCCCGGTGCCGATGAGCACCCCCGCTCGGCAGAGTTCCGGGCGGTCGAGCAGTAATTGCTGGGTGATCGCTCCTCCCATGCTGAGCCCGCAAGGAACCGGGTAGGGCGCGTCGATGGCCCGGATGAAATCGGCAACGGCTCGTGCGTAGTCCTCGATCGATCCCATGCCGTCCTCCGCGCTCTCCCCGTGGCCGGGCAGGTCGACGGCTACGACATTGGCCTTTTCCGCCATGCCGGCCACCTGTCCCTGCCAGAGGACGTGCGAACCGCCGGCACCGTGGATGCAAATCACTGTCGGTTTGGCCGCTTCCAGCGGCCACTCGGACGCAACATAGGCAATGCCGTTCGCTTCCCTCTGCACCATCGTCAGACTCCTCCTTTCGTGCTCAGGTCGAGGCTTCCTGTCTCAGCCGGTTCAGATCCAGCGGGCGGGGCTTTTCAGGATCTTCTCAAGGCCGTGTCCCTCTCGTGCAATGTATGTTCAACGTGTTCATCTGGAGACGGTCAGAAGGTGAAACCCGTAAGGGTCCAGACGCACGTAGAGGCCTTTCGCCTCCAGCTCCTGGGATTCGCGCACGTAGGTCTCCTTCGGCTCGGCGAGCCTCTCGCGCAACTCCACCCGGCTCCACCCCTGCCAGAATCCGCCGGGGAACCGAAGATAGGCCGAGGCGGTCCGCCCGCTCTGGTTGACGGCGGCCAGGCCGACCTCCTTGCCGTGCCGGTAGGCGAAGCCGACGACCGGCCGGAACCCCTCATCCCCTTCGAATGCGGGCAACACGGGCAGCACGAAGGCGTCGCCCTCTTTGAAGGCCGGCTCCTTGGTTACGGCGAGCAAACCCCGGTAGAAGGAGACCACGTCCGGATCGGGTTCCTCGTCCGGTTCCCGGCCGAGTTGCACGGGCAGGCGGGTCTTGAGCCCTTCGAGCTGGCCGTGGTGAAAGAGCCGCAGGCCGGGCGAGAGGGCGTGGAGCACGGCTGTGCTTCGGAGAGCCTCGGCCGGGAAGGCGGCCGCCAGGCGATCCTCGTCGTGATTCTCCAGGAATCGGACACGGCGCGAACGCTGCTCGCCCTCTTCGTAGAGACCCTGCTTGTAACCCATCATGTCGAAGTCCCTCAGGCGGTCGTAGCCGGGCTTGTCGTACACGTAGTCGAATCCGACCTGCAGGAGGTCCGGCTCGAGGCCCCAGTACACCTCGCCCATGAGAAGAAAATCCGGGCGCTCTTTCCTCAGGGCGGTCAGGACCTCCTCCCAGTACTCCTTCTCCGGTACGCGATGGCCCTCGGCTTCCATCCAGGGCCGCCAGGTCTGTTCGAAGACGCGGTTCTGTACGAGCATGGCCATGTCACACCGGAGGCCGTCGCAGAACCGGGCGATTCGGAGCAGTTGTCGGGCAGCGGCGGCCCGGGTTTCCTCTCGGAGGGGGAAGATCTGGGCCGTGTCCGTCCAGGGTGGAAAATAGGGATCGCGTCCGTGGGCGATCCATCTCTTCGTGCCGTCCTTGCACCTCGTCTCGAAGGCCTCCCCCGGGCCGAACCCGGAAGAGTCTGTGGCGTGCACGTAGCGTTCCGGGTGGGTGCGTACCCAGGGATGGTCGCGGGCGGTGTGGTTCGGCACGAAGTCCAGCACGAGTGCAAGCCCCGCCTCTCGCAGGCTCTCACCGGCCTGGAGAAGGTCCTCCTCGGTTCCGAGGGCGGGATCGGGTCGGTAGTCGGCAATGGCATAAGGGGATCCGATCACGTCGTCCGGCGTGAAATCCGGCAGGGCCTGGCGGTAGGCCTCCTGCAGGTCGGGGTGGCTCCGTGCGATTCGGACCCCCTGGGGGCTGGGCAGCCACACGCCCATGAGCCAGAGGATATCCATCCCCAGATCCTTGAGTCGGGCCCACTCTTCGGGAGGGATCTGGGCGAGCGTGATTCGGTGGCCGACCTGGCGCGAAAGGGTTTCGAGCCAGACCCGGCCATTGATCTCGTAAAGATTCGGGTGCCTCGGCAGGGTGTTCATGACCGCCTATTCCTTCAGCTCGGTGTTCTCCTGTGTCCGGGTCTTCCGCGTGAAGCGGGACCTCTTCTTCCGGGCAAGCTCTCTCATGTCGACCACTTCGTCGAACTCGTCGACGATCTCCTTGCCGAGCAGCGTTTCGAAGGCGTCTTCCATGGTCACGATGCCCGCGAAGTCCCCGTATTCGTTCAGCACGATCGCGAGGTGGATCCCGTGGGTGATGAGGAGGTTGAGGAGCTTGTAAACGCTCATCTTCTCGATGATGAATTCCGGGGTCCGGGCCAGGGTCTTCAGCTCCACGTCGGTCTCCTGCTCTGCGAACTTGGTCATGATGTCTCGACGCAGAACGATGCCATCGATCGTGTTTTCATGGGCGTTGTAAAGGGGGATGCGTGAGAAGGCGAGATCTTTTCGCTGCTCGAAGAGCTCGCCGATCGTCTGGTCAGGGGGCAGCCAGAAGGCCACGGTGCGGGGAGTCATGATGTCTTTGACCTGAACCGATCGCAGTCGGAAGAGGTTCTCCATGATTTCGAATTCCGGGGGTTGAAGAATCCCCAGGAAGTAGCCGATCCGAAACGTGTTCCGGATCTCCTCCTTGCTCATGGGGGGCAGGGCGGCCCCCTTTCGCAGCCAGCGAGACATGGCGTTCATCGGGACGATCAGGGGTTTCTGGAGGATGACCATCCCCTTGAGCAGGTAAGCGGAGAAGGGTCCGAGGGACTTCCAGTAGTGGGCTCCCAGGGTCTTCGGGATGATCTCGGAGAAGGTGAGCACGAGGAAGGCCAGGACGGCGGAGAAGAGGGCCATCCATTCGGACCCGAAGACCTGCAGCGCCAGGGCACCGGCAATGGTGGCGCCCACCGTGTGGGCGATCGTGTTCAGGGTTAGGATCGCGGAAATCGGCTCTTCGATTCCCTCCTTCAGCCTGAGGAGCGTCAGGCCCGATCGGTTCTTCTGATCGATGAGGGTCTGGATGTACGGGCGCGTCATGGTGAGAAGAACGGCCTCGAGCAGGGAACACAGGAAGGAGATGCTGAGAACCGCGAAGACGACGAGGATGAGTTGGGTCATGTTATCCGGCTCCGTATATGGCAGAGTAGAGGGACCTGGAAACCGCGATCCCGGTACGGGTATCAACCATATCACAACAGGAAAGCCCGCATACAGCCCTTTGTACGGCTGGGGATATCGCCTTTTGCCGGGAAACCGGCTAGACTGGCCGGGACCCGAGCCCCCTCCGTGGCGGAAGGATGCCGGGGGCTAGGGCCCCGGGCCATGGAGGGAGAAAGGAGTTGCGCAGTGTTCGTCTGGGACGTCTCGCCCATACTGCTGAAGATCGGCCCGATCCAGGTGCGCTACTATGGGTTGCTGTTCGCCCTCATGCTGATCGGCGGCTACTACATCTGGCAATGGCAGATGTTGCGGGGCGGGCACACACAGAGAGAGGCGGAAGGGTTCTTTCTCTGGGGGGCCATCGCGGTGATCGCAGGCGCCCGTCTGGGACAGGTCCTGTTTTACGACCCGGCTCGTTACCTGGCCAATCCGCTCGAGATCCTGTACGTGTGGAAAGGCGGGCTGGCCAGCCACGGTGCGACCATCGGGCTGGTGGTGGTGCTGGTGCTGTACGCCCGGCATCTGAGACTCTCGAAGCTCGAGGTGCTGGACCGGTTCTCCATGTCCGCCGCACTGGGCGCGCTCATGGTGCGCATCGGGAACTTCATGAACAGCGAGATCGTGGGCAGGGCGACGGATGTGCCCTGGGCGGTCAAGTTCCCCCGATGCATCTACGACAGCCATCTGCCCCTCGATCGTGTGCCGGCCCGTCATCCGAGCCAGATCTACGAGGCCTTTCTCGGGCTCTTCGTCATCATCTCCCTTTACCTCGTGGACCGGAAGTACAAGGAGGAGCGCCCCCTGGGCCTGCTCGCCTCCCTCTTTTTCATTCTGTATTTTTCCGGCCGCTTTGTCGTAGAATTCTTCAAGGAATACCAGACCCTTTCGCCGGATGAGTCCTTTCTGACGATGGGGCAATGGCTGTCCATTCCCTTTGTCTTGATCGGGGCCTTCATGCTCTACCGGGCCCTGCGTTCTCCGGTCCCCACGTCGAGCCTGCGGCCGCCGCCGGTTCAGAAGGAGCAGGCAGCGAAGCAGGTACGCAAGAAGGGAAAAGGGAAGAGCCGTCAGAACCAATAGGCGAGATCGGAGGAAGTGTCCGAGTTGCGGGAAGGAGACCCGGCATGCATCGCGAACGCGTCATTCGGCTGATCGCAGGCACATTCATTCTCGTGAGCCTGGCCCTCGGGCTGCTGCACAGCCCCTACTGGTTCATCTTCACCGGATTTGTGGGGTTGAACCTGTTTCAGTCCGCCCTGACCAACTGGTGTCTGATGGACGACATCCTGCGCAAGGCGAACGTCAAGAGCGAGGCGGAGATGGTCTCCGCAGGCGGAGCGGACGCCTCCTAGCGTGCTGTTCCAGAAATAGCTTTACAGAGAGTCGTGCTGTAATTGGGGACAGCCACCGATTTCCTCACTGCGCCAACCGCCCATTCGGGCTGAGGAAATCGGTGGCTGTCCCCAATTACGCCCCAGCGTAGAAGTGGCATATCTGTGCACCCTGATTTCTGGGACAGCACACTAGGCCGCATCCAGCAGGTAGTAGAAGGTGCTCCTGCCGGAGGCTGTTTCAACAGCCTCCTAGGCGACATCGAGCAGGGCGGACAGCCCCAACTGCCTCGTCATCCTGGATGCGATGGAATCCTGCGACCGGATGTAGAAGGATTGGAAGAATCCGATGTAGGAGACGGCTCGAAGAAGCCGCCGGAGGTTTCGCTTGAACCAGGGTCTGCTCGCCAGACCGTTCGTTGCCATCGAATGCAGGAGCCACTCCAGGGGTCGTACGCCCATGTCGAAGGCTGCGGCCTGCTCCTGATCGATCAGCTGATCCACACTGAGAACCAGGTCGATCCACTGGTTCGCCTCGTTCACGAGCCGGGGCAGGGTCATGTCGAGAGGCAGAATGTAGGCATTCCCCTGGCGGATGTTGTTGAAGAACTCTCTGAACGTATCCCCTTTCGCATAGGTTCGCGCCAGGCCCATGGTTTCCCCGGTGTGTGCGTCGGAGCAGGCCACGATGCCCGCACGGTATTCCTCGGCGAGGGCGAGGGCGAGCAGATTCAGGGGCCTGATCCTGCCGCGATTGTACTCGATCACCGGGAACTGCTTCGCCACCCGTATCACCGCCTCGGGGTTGGGCTTCTCTCCTTCCTCGAACCAGAAGGGGTGGTTGAATATGTGCGGCAGGTCGTGGGAGCGCAGGTAGTCGAGGAACAGCTCGAGGCTCCGGGCCTTGCGGGCGATGTCCAGGAGCTTCCTGAACTGCTGCTGGTCGAGGAGGTAGACATTGACGTGGATCGTGTGGCCCACCTCCCTCCTGTCCAGAATCTTGAACTCCACGCCCGGTACGAGGCCTTCTCGTTCCCAGCCCACCAGGCCGTAGGCGTCCATGGTGTCGTGATCCGTGAAGGTGATATACTGGAGGCCTCGGCTCCTGGCCTCCTCGTACAGTTTCCTCGGGTCGGTCGCAGGGACGGGCAGCACATCGTCCGAGGAAAAGCTGTGCACGTGAAGATCGGCCGAATGCCACCCCTGCCCGGCCAGCTGAGCGGCCCGATCCGGGGTGAGGAGCTTCTCCAGATAGACAGCCGGCGGATGAAGGACGGTGCCGGAACGAATCTGTTTCGTCATGGAGGACCCTTCCTGTTTTCAGCCGGGCGGCGGCAAGGGGTTGAACAGTAGCGGTCAAACATTCTATAAAGTAGGCAAGTTGTTTTAATTCGAGATGATGAAGTCATGAAGAAGCGATGAAGAGGCCGTGGATCGACGCGACTCCGATCGAGCACTCCATACGGTTGTCCTGAGCGACGTCCATCTGGCCGACGCCGAAATCCCGCCACCCGACAACCCCCTGTGGAAACGTTTCAAGCACCCGGATCTGTTCGTGGACGGGGGCCTGGAACGTCTGCTGGAGGATCTTCAGGACCGGATCGACGGGTCCATCGAGCTGGTCCTGAACGGGGACCTCTTCGATTTCGACTCGGTCATGGCCATGCCCGAGGAACCCCCTTTTCACGTGAGCTGGCTCGAGAAGAGAAGGGGCCTGAACGCGGAGGAGCCGAAGTCCCGTTTCAAGATACAGAGGATCCTCGAGGATCACCCCGTGTTCGTGCGGGCGCTGAGGGCCTTCATCCTGAACGGCCACCGCGTGGTCTTCGTGATCGGGAACCACGATATCGAGCTTCACTGGCCGTCGGTGCGGCGCGAGATCCTCGTGCACCTCGACCTGCCGGGGCCTCTGCGAAAGCGGGTCACCTTCACCGAATGGTTCTACATCTCGGAAGAGGACACCCTGATCGAGCACGGGAGCCAGTACGACGCCTACTGCATCTGCCCGACCCCGGTCTTCCCGTTCATTCGGAAGGGTTCCAAGAGGTCGGTTCGTCTTCCCTTCGGCAATCTGGCCGGAAGATACATGACCAACGGGATGGGGTTGTTCAATCCCCACGTGGAGAGCAGCTTCATCATGTCCTGGTCAGAGTACCTCCGCTTCTTCTTCAAGTACCTCATCCGGACCCAGCCGCTTCTTCTGTGGACCTGGCTCTGGGGTGCCACGATGACACTTCTGGTCTCCATCGGCGAGGGGTTGATGCCGGCGTACAAGAATCCTTTGCATCTGCCGCGGAGAATTCAGGAGATCGCAGACCATGCGAAAGCCTCGCCCTCCGTCGTCATGTCCCTGCGGGAGTTGCACGCCCACCCGGCCATCTTCAGGCCGTGGATGGTTCTGCGGGAGCTGTGGCTCGACCGGGCACTTCTCCTCTTCCTGCTCCTCCTGCTGAGTTTTCAGATCTTCTCCGTGCTGAACGTGTTCACGGACGTTACGCTGTGGTGGTTCTTCATTCCCTTCGCCCTTCTTCTGCCCGCGTTCATCTTCTACGCCCAGTCGGTCTCTTCGGATATCGACCGCGTCCAGAAGACTGCGGTGAAACGCGCCCCCGCTGCTGCGAGGATCGCCGGGGTGAACAGGGTGGTCCACGGCCACACCCACAAGGAAGGACACCTCCTTTACAAGGGGGTCGAGGTGCTCAACAACGGCACCTGGTCTCCGGCCTTCCGTGACGTGGAGTGCACGCAGCCCTACGGCAGGAAGTGCTTCACCTGGATTCGTCCGAAGGAGCGCGGCGAGGCCGGTCCGGCAGATGGAAGCCCGGGCAGGGTCTCCATCCTGTACGAGTGGAAGGATCCGGGGATGGAGGTCATTCGAAGGAACGAGACCATGCGAATCGAGGAATAGATCGCACCATGGAATCGGAACGCAGCACCCACGCGGCGGTGGAGAAGGCCCTTCGAATCCTGATGGCCTTCAACCCCCGCAACGAGAAGATGGCTGCCGGTGCGTTGAGCAGGAAGCTCGGCCTTCACCCCTCGACCACGACACGGCTCCTCAAGGTCCTGAAGAAGCACGGCTTCATTGAGCAGGATCCGGAAACGAGGAAATACTTCCTGGGAAGATCGAATCTGTTTCTGGCACAAGCCGTGATCGAGTCCCTGAACACGGACCTGGTCTCCATCGCGAGACCCTTCATCGACAAACTGCGGGACCGGATCAACGAGTCCGTGGGTCTCGAGGTATGGGTGGGCGATACGACCATCCTCGCCTACGTCGCCCCCGGGCCCCAACTGGTGAAGATTTCTGCGACCCTTGGGGCCAGGATGCCCGTACACGTTGCAGCGGGTGCAAGGGCGATCATGGCGCACATGTCGTCCGAGGCGGTGGAGAACCTGCTTGCCGGGGAATTCAGGCGGTTTACCCCCAAGACCTTGACCGATCGGAAGGCGATCGAGCGGAAGCTCGAGGAAATTCGACACAAAGGGATCAGCCTGGAGAAAGGCGAACTCGACGAAGACGTGCACGTCATGGCCGCCCCCGTGTTCGACCACACGGGAAGCCCGGTAGCTGCTGTGGCGATCGGGGGCCCCGCCTACCGGATGAAGACCCGCATGCGCGGCAAGACGGTCGCTCAGCTCAAGGAGACGGCTGCACAAATCTCGGAACGACTCTACTACTCGGACGGACCGACCTGACCCCTTGGCGTCCGAGCATCGGGTCATCCCCTTTTGCAAGAGCCCCTGAATCCTGCTGAAGTGCGCCCGGCCGTATTCTGTCCCTCCCGGCAGGCTGCCGTACAGGTCCCTCTCGTGCCGTTTCGGTTTCGGATCCTCTTCCAAGACGGGATCAAACAGTTGAGGCTCTTTCGAGGAGGGGCTTGCATTTTCTTCTTGACAAGTCCTGCGGGAATTGGGATCCTCGGCATAATCATATAGCGCATTGTAATTGCATAGAATGCAAAACGCTGCCGGGTCATTCATGCCCAGGAATCCCGAACGAAGTACGCATGCCGCCGTGGAGAAGGCTCTCACGATTCTGACGGCCTTTCTTCCCCACAACGAAAGGATCGGATCGCTGGACTTGAGCAGGAAGCTCGGCTATCACCCCTCCACGACGACCCGGCTTCTCAAGGTCCTCAAGAAGCACGGGTTTGTCGAGCAGGATCCGGAGACGAAGAAGTACTCTCTGGGAAGATCGAACGTCTTCCTTGCACATGCCGTCATCGAGTCCCTCAACACGGATCTGGTCTCGATTGCCCGACCCTACCTTCAGAACCTGCGGGACAGGACGAACGAAGGGGTGGGCCTCGAAGTGTGGACGGGGGATACCACCACCGTCGCCTACATCGCCCCCGGCCCGCGGCTCGTCAAGGTTTCGGCCACTCCCGGAGCGAAGATGCCTCTCCATGTCGCCGTCGGCGCAAGGGCGATCCTGGCGCACCTGCCACCCGAGATCGTGGAAAGCCTGCTGGACGGCGACCTGCAGCGATACACACCGAACACCATCACGGATCCCGCTGTCCTGCAGCGACAGCTTCCGAAGATCAGGGAAGAGGGGGTCGCCTTCGACCGTGGAGAACTCGACGCGGACGTGCATGCGATGGCTGCACCGGTCTTCGACTACAGCGGGAAGCCGGTCGCAGCAGCCGTCGTTGCGATCCCGGCCTACAGGATGGAGTCCCACACCAGAGGGCGTACGGTGACCTTGCTAAAGGAGACTGCGGCAAAGATCTCTGCGCGACTGTACCACCCGAAAAAGGAGAGGATGAAATGAGAACCTTCAAGACGATCACGGTAGGCATGATGGTTGCCGGGCTTCTCGTTTCGGGCAGCCCTGGCCTCGCAGCGGAAGAAGCCCTTCCCACGGTCATCGACAAGACCAACTGGGAGAAGGCCGAAGGGCTCGTGCCCGAGCCGCTCCTCGAATGGATCCAGAAGGGCGAGTTTCTCCTGCCGGTGGGCCGGCTCGATTTCGACCCCCTGGAATACTGGCCCTCCTTTGTCGTCGCGTCGCGCCGGGGGAATGCAGGAAAATACGGCTTGAATGAAGACGATGTCATCGTCGACGCAGGGACAGGCGAACTGGCAAGGCACATCGTGGGAACCCCCTTTCCCCGGGTCGATCCGGCCGATCCGAAGGCGGCTGCCAAAATCGTCTACAACAAGCACTTTGCGTCTTTCAACACGGGGAACAAACGATTCACAACCATTTCGACCTGGATGGACCGCTCCCGCTTCGAGCGGGAGATCACGATCCTGTTTCTCGAGGCATACCTCACGGGAACCCCGCGGACGGAAGACCTTCGGAACCCAAGAGACGTGGAGCGTTACAACCTCGTCTCGGTTCGAAGCCCCTACGACCTGGCCGGGACGGCGATCATGCTCTGGCGCTACCTCTCGGAGCGGCCGGATGTGAACTACAGCTACATCCCCGCGATCCGGCGCGTGCGAAGGATGACGCCGGCGAACCGGTCGGACGGCATGCTGGGGTCCGACATGGCCACGGACGATGCGGCCGGCTACGACGGGAAAGTGCCTGCCTTCGAATGGCGGCTGATCGGTCAGTCGGAGGCGTTGGCGAGCTACGGCTTTCGCAAGCCCCTGACCGTCACGGAAACGAAGAACGGGGAATGGGTCTTCACGCCGGAAGAGCCGATCCGGCTGGCCTTTCAGGACGAGAGCGCCACGGTTGCGGCCTGGTGTCCGCTCACCCCGGTCTATGTGAAGCGACCCGTCTGGGTGATCGAGGCGAAGGCGGAGGATCCCTACTACAACTACGGCACACAGTCCATATGGATCGACCGGGAGACCTGGACACCCGTCTGCAAGGTCATCCACGACCGATCCGGGAAGTTCTGGAAGCTTCTCCTCATCACCCATGTGGGTCTCCAAACCGAAGGCGGAGAGGAGAAGGGCGTTCTCGCTCTGGACCACCTCATGATCGACACCCGGAGAGACCATGCGACGTACTTGAGGCAGTTGAACCCTGAATGCCGGTTCACCACTTTTGCAGAGGTGGATCTGAACGACTTCTCGCTGGCCGGCTTCCAGAAATACTGTAAATGAGGACCAGGCTGACATATGCAGAACGACAAGGAGGAGGAGCCATGAAACCAGGAGCGTTCGGGAAGTACGCAGTCGACTACGAAACCCGCGTGGACTATGACCGGTTGAGAAGAGAGCGACTCCAACGGGCCAAGGATCAGATCAACAAGGACGGTCTTGGCGCCATCGTCACGTGGGACGAAGCGAACATCCGCTATCTCACCTCCTACTACGTGACCACGCCCATGCGGGCCAGCGAAATCCAATTTGCCTTCATACCGAAGAACGGGGAGCCGTACCTCTTCGGCGGAGGCACGCCCAAGGAGACGGAGAGGCGCATGCCCTGGATGCAAGGACGGGTTCATCCCGCACTGGGTGCTCCGCGATTGACGGCAAACAATGCGGATGACTTCGCGGTCCAGGTGATCGTGGAGACCATCGGCAAGCTCATGGCTGAGTACGGTGTGGAGAAAGAGCCCCTCGGGCTCGACGGCTCCACCCTGCAGATGCTCTACGGTGAGGCCTTCGGCAAGAAGGGGGTCAAGACGGTTCACGGCAAGCCCACCATGGACGTGGCGCGAATGATCAAGACGCGGGACGAGATAGAACTCATGCGGATTACCTGCGCGAATTCGGAGAAGGCCTTCGCCGCCATCGCGGATGCCATAAGGCCCGGAGTCCGCGAGTGCGACCTGGTGGGCATCGGCATCAAGGCGCTTTACGAGGAGGGGGACGATCACACCGAGGACCTGGTGTGCTGTTCGGGTTACAACACCAATCCCTACGGCTGGTCCTTTTCGGACAAGCCCATACGGCCGGGGGATCTGATTTACATCGACGTGGACGGCGCCTCGTACCAGGGATACAAGTCGTGTGTGTACCGCACGTTTTGCTGCGGCAAGGCCACGCAGGAGCAGAAGGATCTCTACGAGGAGTGCAGGGCCATGCTGTACGACGCCATCGGTGCAGTGAGGGACGGAGCCACGACCCACGAAGTGGCGGAGAGATGGCCTGACTCGCCCGCCTACTGGGGATACGAGACTTGGCAGGAGGTGGGCGCTTATGCGATCGGCCACGGCATAGGCCTCACCCTTCACGACCGGCCCGTGATCTCGATGGCGCAGAAGGCAGTCGGGTACCCGCCTACGGAGTTGAAGGCGGGAATGGCCCTTGCACTGGAGACCTATGCCGGGCACAGAGGAGGCGATCACGGAGTCCGCCTCGAGGAAGACGTGCTGGTCACCGACGAGGGTTGCGAGGTGCTCACCCGGTGGCCCATCGAGGAGTTGATGGAGTGCTGGCTGCCCTACCGGTAGAAGAGGAGGTTGACGGTATGTCAAAGTCGGTTGTGTCGATCGTGAAGGGGAAGGACCCGGAGGCGATGGTCGAGGAGGCCCTCGATCATCTGGGCGGCGTTCGATCCCTGATCAAGCCGGGTTCCGCAGTTGTGGTCAAGCCGAATGCAGGCCACGAAGGCACGCCGGACAGTTCGGTGAACACGAGCCCCGAGGTGGTGCGCGCCGTCATCCGCGTTCTGAAGAAGGCGGATCCCGGCAGGATCATCCTGGCCGAGGCATCCGCCATCGGGTGCGACACCGTGGCGTGCCTCGAGTCGAGCGGGATCAAGGCCGCGGCGGAAGAGGCCGGGGTGGACGAGATCCGGGACATCAAGAGCGAAGAGGATCTGGTCAAGAAGCAGATCGCCAACCCAACCTCGGACATCAAGAGCCTGGACCTCCCCCGCTTTCTGCTCGAGGCGGATCATCTGGTGAATGTGCCCATCTTCAAGTCTCACGTGAGCATGGTCTTCACCTGTGCTCTGAAGAATCTCAAGGGAGTCGTGCAGGATCTTCACCACTACGTGATGCACTGCACGGACCTTGCCGCGGCCATGATGGACCTGGGCGATCTCGTCCAGCCGGACTTCACGGTGGTGGACATGATTCGGCCCATGGAAGGCTTCGGCCCCCACTCGGGTACGCCTGCCGAAATGGGCTGCATCCTTGCCGGCAAGGACATGGTGGCGATCGATGCCACGGCCTGCCGCATGGCGGGGTTGCCGATCCAGAAGGTGGACTACTTCGAGGCCGCCCGGGAAAAAGGCCTCGGCACCTTCGGTGAGGATCAAATCGAGATACGGGGCAACGGCATTGCAGACGTCGCCAGAAAGTTGTATCTACCCTACCTGGAGGGGTTCGACGCCTGGCCCGAGTACAATTTCCACATCGAGAGGGCCTGCAGCACCTGCCAGGGGCTGCTGGCATTCACCATGTCGAAGCTGAAGTCTCTTGCCCAGTATGACAAGAACAAGGGGATTCACATCGTGCTGGGCCGCCACAACAAGATCCCGGAGGGGATCCAGTTCGGCAGGGACCTCGTCCTGATGGGCGACTGCAGCCTGGCCCTGAAGAAGAAGATCGAGAGGGAAGGCGGTTCCTGTCTGCACGTAGGCGGATGCCCGCCGGGCGAGCCTGCCCCGGCCTGGACGATCATTGATCGGAAGCAGTTCGGGGAAGGTATGGATCCGGTGGAGATCCGGAACCGGCACGTGGAGGAGGAGAAGATCTTCAAGAAATGGTTGGAAGAGCAAACCCGGGACTGAAGGAGAACAGGATGGACCCGAATGCCGTCAAGAGAGTTTTGGTGGTGGGCGCCGGGACGATGGGGAACGGGATCGCCCAGGTATTCGCCCGTGCCGGGATCCAAGTGGGCCTGGTGGACGTGAATCAAGAGACTCTCGACCGTGCCCTGGAACGTGTCGAGTCCGGCCTGAAGACACTTGTCGAGTACGGAAGCGTCTCGGAGAAGGAAGTGGCTCCGATCCTGGGCTGCATCCGGACCTCGACGGATCTCGAGGCCATGGCGAAGGACGTGGATTTCGCCCTGGAGGCGGTCGTGGAAGTCCCGGACGTGAAGAAGGAGATCTTCTCCCGCTTGGAGGCGTCCTGTCCCGGGGATGCGGTTCTCGCGAGCAACACCTCGAGCCTGGACATCTTCAGCATCGTCGAGGTCAAGAACCCGAAGCGGTTGGTGATCGCTCACTGGTTCGCTCCGCCCCACATCATCCCACTCGTGGAGGTGGCCCCCGGTCCGGAGACGACGCGGGAGGCGGTGGACTTCACCGCCGGACTGATGAGGCGGATCGGAAAGGAGCCCCTTGTGATGAAGGAATTCGTGCCGGGCTTCGTCGTGAACCGCCTTCAGAACGCGCTGGCCGGCACCGTGCTCGAGATGCTCTCACACGGCTGGGCCAGCCCGGAACAGATCGACCGGGCCGTCAAGCTCACCCTGGGCGTTCGCCTTCCGATCGTGGGGGTCGTGCAGACCTACGACTTCACGGGGCTCGATCTGGTGCACGACATCATGAAGGGCCTGGGAATGACCCATCCATTGATCACCGAGCGGGTGGAGAAGGGACACCTGGGAGCGAAGACCGGGAAAGGCATCTACGATTACGGGGGCCGGAGCGAGGCGGAGATCCTGAACAAGCGGGACAAGCGCTATCTGACGATGCTCGACCGCCTGTCCGAGATCGACGCCTTCGATCCGGTCTGATGTCGAAGCGACCCATGTCGTTCGCTTCACAGGGTTCATGCTGTGCGCTGATCGTCAAGCGTTGCGCGTAGTTTCTTGAGGGTCCTGCCGAAGAACCACCTTACCATCGCAGGGCTCAGCCTGTGGAGCCTCCAGATGAGTTTTGCAAAGGGTGTCACAAGGATGATCGCCTTGTTCCGTTCGACGCCCCTCAGGATCTCGTGGACGCATTTGTCCACCGGGATGGCGTCGGGCACCAGTTCGAGAAACTTCTCTCGATCGTATCGGTTGATCTTCGCCGTCTGGAGGAGCGGCGTGTCGATGAACCCGGGGCAGAGCACGCTCACCTTCACGCCGAATGAAGCGCCTTCCGTCCTGAGAGCATTCGACAGGCCCACCACACCGTACTTACTCGTCACGTAAGAGATCTCTCCCACGGCGGGGATCAGCCCATAGATGGAAGCCGTGTTCACGATGTGTCCGAACCCCTGCTTCACCATGACGGGGTAGGCAGCGAAGACCCCGTTCACCACCCCGTAAAGGTTGATGTCGATCACATTTCGCCAGTCATCATAGGAGAAGTCACAGGCTTCACCTCCCACGCCGATGCCCGCGTTGTTGAAAAGGTAGTCGATCCGGCCATGGTTGGAAACGGTCGTGTCGATCACCTTCTTCACTTCATCCGGATTCCGGACATCCAGGACAGCGAACTCTGCGCTGTGGCCTTCTTTTCGGATGGTGTCCGTGATCTCGGTCAGTGCAGCTTCATCTATGTCGGTCAACACGACGTGGGACCTGTGGCGGGCCAGCTGCTCGGCCAGCTCCCGTCCGATTCCGGAGGCGGCTCCGGTTACGACGCTGATCTTGTCGGCAAAAGCCTTCATGGCGACTCCCCTGGACTGCAAATCGAAAGGTGATTTCATGTGCATGTTCGCGAAAAAGGTGTCGAAGAAGGTGGCGCCCACTCAGCTCGGCCGAAAAGGGCGAATCCATTTCGCCCTGAACAATGGATCGAAATCCCCGTCAAGGGACCACAAGCGGGCTCGCCTTTCGGAAACAGCCGCGGCGATGAGGGCATCCACCCCCCCGAGGGTCACTCCCCTGTCCCTGAGCTGCATGGCGAAGCCCTCCGCCAGCGTCCACGTGCTTTCCACGATGGCCGAAGAATGAAGCGCATCGATTCGTTGCACGAGGGAAGCTCGCTGGGATTTCCTGCACCCCAGGACCAACTCCAGCCGGATAGGGGGCAGAATACAGACAACGTCGGCGTCGATCAGTTCGTCGAGGTTGCGTGCTACCTTCGGGTCTCCCCCCCTGAAATAGGCGATCCACACGGAAGTATCCACGACGACCAGGACGGACTCCTTCTCCTCCGACCTTGTCATCCACGTCTCCTGCGGGAGCGTTTCAAATCGACCTCGACGTCGATCCTGCCTTTGAGCCCCTTGAGCTCCTCCAGACGTTTCCGGCGGATGAGTTCTTTGAGCGAGTGGATGACCACGTCCGTCTTCGAGCGAAACCGAGTGATCCGCAAGGCCTCTTGCATGAGATCGTCGGGTACGTTCAACGTTGTTCTCATATACTTGTTCCTCCAAGATGCATCGATTGCCATACGATACAGAGATAGTTGTATGCAATCCCGGCCGTCGTGTCAAGCGTGTTCCTTGCCGGGCCTGCCGGTCAAGGCTCTCGGAGGATGAATCGGCTGACGATCGCGTCCATTTCTACGAAGGTGTTCACCCTCCGGGCGATTTCATCGCCGAATGGCCGTGTCATCCGGATCCCTTTTTGAAAAGGGATCTTGCCTAGAATCGGGACCGAAGTCCACTGTTCCAGGGTCTCGGGGTTGGATCGCGCAGAGAGATCCCGGCTTCCGTCCGGGTCGTTCATGACGATGCCCGCCACCGGCAGCCGGTGCTGGGCCAGGTAGAAGAGGGTGAGGAGGGTGTGGTTCAGGGTGCCCAGGCCGAGGCGGCTCACCAGCAGGACCGGCAGTTTGAACTGTCTCATGAGATCCACCATGGTGGTCTTCCGGGTTACCGGGACCAGGATGCCGCCCGCGCCTTCGACAAGGGTGCACGTGTACCGGGACGAGATCTTCCGGAAGGCGCTCTCCAGGCGCCGGGTCTGGATCCGTATGCCCTCTCGCTCGGCCGCGACCTGGGGGGACAGGGGCGCGGCGAGCCGGTAGGGCACGATTTCCTCGATCGGTTCCCTTGCGCCGGCCATGTGCTTGAGAAAGGCTCCGTCGCCGGGGATGCGTCTTCCCCTGCGCAGGACGCAGCCGGTCTCTGCCGGCTTGAGCACGCCGGTGGAGATTCCACGGTCTTTCAAGCAACGAGCCAGCCCCGCCGCAACGAAGGTCTTGCCCACGCCCGTATCCGTCCCGGTGACGAACAGTCCTCTACGCTCGGTCCGAATCGTCCTCTTCTCTCTGCTTGTGCGCGCGTCGATCATCACGAATCCCTCTGCATTCAACCGTCAGGTGTTTTATGTGAGAAGCTCATGCGATCCCCGGGAAGCTGTGTTCGGGGGAGCGTTCTGTGCTGTTACGGGTTTCGTCGGAGATTTGCGCCGGGCGACTTTGTAGGGGGAGGGAGAGACGGAGCCGAAGCAAATCGGAGACGAAACCCGTAACAGCACAGAACGCAAGCGGCGTCGGAGACGTCCGCATGGCTTTCAATGGTTGCGTGTGATCTTCTCGATGCACGTGTAGGTGACATCGAGGAGTCTGTCGATTTCCTCGAGCGTGATGATGAAGGGGGGCATGAGAATCATCACGTCTCCCAACGGCCGGAGCAGCACCCCGTGGCGGCGTGCCTCCATGGCCACCTTCATTGCGATCCGCTTGCTCGACGGATAGGAACGTTTGCTTCCGGTGTCCTCCACGAGTTCGATGCCCACCATGAAGCCTCGTTGCCGGATATCGCCCACGTGCTCGAGATTCCAGAACCTCTCCAGCCCCGCCGTCAGGTGCCGGATCTTCGGCTGCAGCATCTCCATGGTCTTATCCTTCTCGAAGATCTCCACGGATGCGAGCGCAGCCGCAGCGGCCAGCGGATTGCCTGTGTAGCTGTGGCCGTGGAAGAAGGTCTTCTCCTCCTCGTAGGGGCCCAGGAACGCTTCGTAGATCTTCTCGGTGGCGAGGGTCGCCGCAAGGGGAAGGTATCCGCCGGTCAGGCCCTTTGCCATCGCCAGCAGGTCCGGACGCACGTCCTCCTGATCCACGCCGAAGAGCCTGCCCGTTCGCCCCCAGCCGACCGCCACCTCGTCGGCGATCAGGAGGACGTCGTGCTTCCTGCAGAGGGTTTCGACGGCCTTCAAGTGGCCGGGTGGGGCCGTGATCATGCCGGCGGCCCCCTGGACCAGGGGCTCGATGACCAGCCCCGCCAGGTGGTCCGCCTCTCTTTCGAAGAGCTCTTCCAGTTCCTCCAGACAGGCGATCCCGCATTCCGGAAATGTGCGGTTCAGGTGGCACCGGTAGCACCCCGGATAGTGGACCCTGTGCACCGGGAAGAGCAGGGGACCGTACTTGCCGTGGAACAGGTCGATGCCGCCCACGCTCACTGCGCCGAGGGTGTCCCCATGGTAGGCGTTGTGGAAGGAAGCCAGCTGTTTCTTCTCCCGCTTCTTCGGGTTCTCGTGCTGCTGCCAGTACTGGAAGGCGATCTTCAGGGCAACCTCCACGGCAGTGGATCCGTTGTCCGAGTAGAAGACCCGGGTGAGTCCCTCGGGTGCCAGCCGGGCGATCTTCTCCGCAAGCTGGATGGCGGGGATGTTGCACGACCCGAGCAGGGTGGAGTGCGCGATACGGTCCAGCTGGCCCCGGACCGCGTCGTCGATCTCCCTGCGTCGGTGACCGTGCACGTTTACCCAGAGGGAGCTGATGCCGTCGAGGTACCGGTTGCCCTCCGCATCGATCACATAAGCGCCTTCGCCTGCGGCTACGATCATGCAGGGCTGGTCGTACCACTCCTGCATGGGGGTGAAGGGGTGCCACACATGGGTGTGATCCGCCTTGACCAGGGCGTGAATCTCGTCTGCCGGCAGCGGCAGGCCATCGTCTCTCGTCGTTGCCATGGAAGATCCTCTTTCTACTGTCCGGTACGGAGCAGGCTCGGTGAGCCCATGGCTGCAAGGGAGTCGGACAGGCCATCCAGCGCCTCGCGGATGTCTTCGTCCGTGTGCGTTGCCATGAGCGAGAATCGGATGCGGGATGTCTCCGGCGGTACGGTGGGGGGGCGTATCCCCTGCGCATAGATCCCGCGTCGTAGCAAATGTTCACAAAGGCTCATCGCCTTCGCCTCTTCGCCCATGACCACCGACTGGATCGGCGTCACCGGTTCCGGAACGGAAAACCCGAGCGCCCGAATGCCCGTTGCCAGCTGACGGGCGTTCGCCGCCAGCCGCGCCCTTCGCGCGGGCTCCTCTTCCAGGATCCCCAGGGCCCTGATCGCCGCGGCCATGACCGGCGGGGGCAGGCTGGTCGAATAGATCAGACTCCGGGCGTGATTGACCAGGAACTCCCGGATCTCGGGCCGGCACACGGCAAAGGCGCCGAAGCTTCCCAGGGCCTTCCCGAGCGTTCCCACCGAGATGTCTGCGGACTCATCGAGGGCGAAGTGCTCGGCGGCGCCCCGCCCGTTTCGTCCCATGACGCCTACGGCGTGGGCTTCGTCGATCATGAGCAGGCTGTCGTGGCGGCGGGCCAGCCGGACGAGGTCCGGCAGGGGGGCCAGGTCGCCGTCCATGCTGAAGAGCGTGTCGGTTACGATCAGTCTCTTTCTGTATGCCCCTGCGTCCTGCATGAGGGAGGCGAGATGGTCTGCGTCCCGATGACGGTAGATCTTCACATCCGCTCGGCTCAGCCGGCAGCCGTCGATGATGCTCGCGTGGTTCAGGGCGTCACTGAAGATGACGTCTCCCGCCTCCATGAGGGAGGAGAGGATGCCTACGTTGGCCGCATAGCCGCTGCCGAAGAGAATGCAGGCCGGATACCGCTTGAAGCGCGCGAGCCGCTCCTCCAGCTCCTCGTGCAGGTGCATGTTCCCCGAAATGAGCCGTGATGCACCGGAGCCACAGCCGAAACGGTCCACCGCCTCATGGGCCGCCGCCCTGAGATCCGGGTGATTGGCCAGTCCGAGGTAGTTGTTCGAGCAGAAGAGCAATACCGACCTTCCGTCGAGGGCGATGCGGGCCTCCTGTGCGGTCTCGACGCGTCGAAGAAACCGATAGCGATCCTCGCTCCTGAGCCTCTCCAGGCGGTTCTCGATCAGGGAATACGGTCCGTCGGTGCTTCTCCCCGGGTGCTCATCCGTCTTGGGCATCATGGTCTCGTTCATCCTTCCCGCCTGTTTCGTTTTCGACTTCGTATGACCGGCCCACAGGAACGAGGTCGAGTTCCAGATCATCGAGCATCTGCCGGTCCGCCTCGACCCCTTGACCCGATGTGGTCAGGTACCTCCCGGTCATGATGCCGTTGGCGCCCGCGTTGAACACCAGCGGTTGAAGGCTGCGCAAGGTGACCTCCCGGCCTCCGCACACGAGGATCTCCTGCCCCGGCAGCGCCACGCGAAGGGCGGCGATGATGTGAAGGGCCTCCAGAGGTGTGAGCCTGCGACTTTCCTCCATGGCCGTTCCGGGGAGCGGGTTCAGGAAGTTGACCGGGATTCGATCCGCGCCGAGCTGTCGGAGGGTCAGGGCGAACTCGGCCCTTTGCGCCGGGGACTCCCCCATACCGAAGATGCCGCCGGAGCACAGGGTGAGGCCGATCTCTTTTGCGGCCTGCGCCGTTCGAACGCGCTCCTCGTAGGCATGGGTGGTGCAGATCTTGTGGTAGTGGCTCGATGCCGTTTCCAGGTTGTGATGAAACGTGTCGAGGCCTGCGGAACGAAGGTCTCGCAGATAACCGGCTGTCTCCAGGCCGACGGAGCAGGCCACTTCCAGGCGGGTTCGGGAGCGTACGGCCTCGATGATTCTGAGCAGCCTCTGCCGCTCCCGCTTTCCTGTCAGAGACCGGCCGCTCGTCACCAGGCTGAAGCACCTCGCGCCGAATCTTTCGGCCTCTTGAGCGGCTCGAAGGGCCTCCCGGATCGTCACGAGGGGGTAGACCGAGACCTCCGACCGGTGGTGGATGCTCTGGCTGCAGAAGGCACAGTTCTCGGTGCAGGCGCCCGACTTCGCATTCAGGATGTTGCAGAGATGGACTCGACGGCCGAACCCTTCCCGACGAACGAGACGGGCCCGTTCGACCACGTCCCACGTGGGGGTCTGCCGAGGGTCGAACAGGGCCTCGAGATCCGCTGTGGCGGGTTTCGTTTCGGCCTGCTTCTTCGCCGCTGCTTTGCGCGCCACCAGACGCTCCATGCGTTCCGAGTCGGGGACAGCCGCTTCTTTCTCCGCCCGATCTGTCAGCTTACCAACCGCCTTTCCGATTGTCAACTTATCAAGAAAGCAGGGTATACAAGCCAAAGACCCTCCTTCGAATCCGAAGAGGGCCGCATACGTGTTGACCGGGGTCCCGAAAAAGAGGGATATTGGCTGGAAAACAGCCCGGAGGGGCGAATTCAGGGGAGGGAGCCATGAAAGTCATCGAAGTCCAGGGAGCTTTTGGTCTCGACAATCTTGCCGTAACAGAGCGACCCGAGCCGGAACCGGGCCCGGGAGAGGTGAAGATCCGGATGAAGGCCTCGTCGCTCAATTATCGCGATTTCCTCATGGTGCAGGGACTGTACAATCCGAGGCAGCCCCTGCCGATCATCCCCTGTTCGGACGGGGTAGGGGAGGTGGTCGAAACGGGCGAGGGCGTCACCCGGGTCAAGGCAGGGGACCGGGTGGCCGGCTGTTTCTTCCAGGGATGGGCCTCCGGGGAGCCTTCGGTGGAGAAGGCGGCCACGACCCTTGGCAGCCCTCTGGACGGCATGCTGGCCGAATACAGGGTGCTCCACCAGGAGGGGGTGGTCCGCGTGCCGGAACATTTGACCGACGAGCAGGCCGCAACCCTTCCCTGTGCCGCGCTGACGGCCTGGAGCGCGCTCGTCACGTACGGGGGACGCAGGCCAGGGGACACGCTCCTCGTCCAGGGTACCGGCGGTGTGTCCCTCTTCGGGCTGCAGATCGGAAAGATGATCGGCGCCAGGGTCGTCGTGACCTCGAGCAGCAATGAGAAGCTCGATCGTGTGGCCGAGATGGGTGCGGATCACCGCATCAACTACAAGGAGACGCCCAAGTGGGGCAAGGCGGCCAGGGAGTGGGCCGAGGGCCTCGGCGTGGACCATGTGATCGAGGTGGGCGGCGCGGGGACCTTTCAGGAGTCGCTGCAGGCGGTCCGGATCGGCGGCGAGATCAGCATGATCGGGGTACTCTCCGGTGGGGCGAAAGAGCTCAGCATCCTGCCCATTCTGATGAAGAATGTCCGTGTCCAGGGGATCTTCGTAGGCCATCGAGAGGGCTTCGAGGCGATGAACCGTGCCATGGCCCTGCACAGGCTCGTCCCCGTGGTGGACCGCGTGTTTCCATTCCAGGAAGTGAAAAACGCCCTGCAGGTCATGGAGAGGGGGGAGCACTTCGGCAAGATCTGCCTCACCTTCTGATGGCCGAAGAGGCGGATACCGTGCATTTCTTCAAGACGGAAGGGTCGTGGAACGGGTGGATGGCGTGGCTCTATGACGGGATCGTGGCGGGAATCGGCCAGGGCTAGATGGTGAAAACCAGAATCTCCGGTTCTACGCCGGTCGTGTTCCGTCGCCTATCAGCCTGGCCAGAATCCTTCCCGGCAAAGCTACTGGGCCGCGGGAGCCGGCGAGACCGAAGATGCCCCTTCGATTCCTCAGGCCCTCTTCGATCATTTCCTCGATCCTGTCCTGCACCTGACCGACCAGCGACCGGACGACCTCAGGCTTTCCCACCGTCTCCGGTCCGTACTCCCGGTAGAAATGAAAGGGCTCGCCATAACGGATGCTGTATTTCGTTGGAAGGGGCAGCATGCCGAGGGGCCCCAGGAGCGGGAACAGAGGGGAGAGGGGAAAATTGGGGAGCCGGAACAGCTTCGCGAGCGGTTTTACGTTCATCATGAAAGGGTACTGCTCCTCAGCGCCGATCACCACGGCGGGCACGATCGGCGTTCGGTAGAGCAGACTGAGTTCCATGAATCCCACATTGAACGGCTTGAGCTTGTACCGATCGTTGAATCCCTTCCATGCTCCCGTCGATCCTTCCGGAAACACCGTGACGAGTTCTCCCTGCTTGAGGGCCTCCTCGATGTTGCGGCGAGCGCCGGAGATCTGCCCGGAACGGTAGAAGAACGTGCCTATGAAAGGGACGTACCCAGCGGAGTGGTACAGCACAGCGCGCATGATGCGCGGACGGTCCATCTTCTTGATCAGGTCGATGGCGATCATCGCCCCGTCGATCGGGATGATGCCGCTGTGGTTCGGGGTGATCAGGACGGGGCCGTGGTCCGGGACATGTTCGACGCCGACACTGTCCACCCGGAACCAGTAGTCATAGAAATACTGCAGCACGGTGAAGACGGCCATGGTCGATTCGAGCTCGAGCCCGAACAAATCGTAACCGAACCCGAGGTCCTTGATCTCGATCTTCTCGAACCTTTTGCAATCCTCCGGATTCAAGGCCCGCAGGAGCTTTCGGACCCTCGCGCGGTTGGTGTGGCGCATACGGCGACCTCCTGCCTCTGAGGGTACATCGTTCAGCCTAAGGAAAGGCGCTTGCGATGTCAAAAGGGGAGAAGGCAGCGCTTTACTTTTTGGTCCGATATTCCTATAGATGTGAAGGCCGGATCCGAGGTCGGGCCAGCGGCAGGGAGCGGGAGCCGGGAAGGGCCCCGTCGAAAGAAGAGGAGGGAACAGCATGAGCAAGATGGACGGTGGGCAACTGGTTGTCAGGGCCCTTCGCAAAGAAGGCGTCAAGTACATTTTCAGCCTGAGCGGTGGCCACATCGCTCCCATCTACAACGCGAGCCTGGACGAGGGAATCAAGATCATCGACACACGGCACGAACAGGCGGCGGCGCACATGGCCGAGGGGTGGTCGCTGGTCACGGGTGAGATGGGCGTGTGTGCGGTTACGGCGGGTCCCGGGCTCACCGACGCGGTCACCGCGATTGCAAACGCCCAGCAGTCGAACACGCCCCTGCTCGTACTCGGTGGACGGAGCGCGCTGTCGGAAAACGATACCGGAGCCCTGCAGGACATCGACCAGATCGCCCTGATGAAGCCGATCACGAAGTGGGCGCGGATCTGCCATCAGACCCACCGGATTCCCGAGTACGTCGCCACCGCCTATCGCCACGCTCTCGGCGGCCGGCCCGGCCCGGTCTACCTGGAGATCCCGATGGACATCCTGTATGCGAAGGTCGAGGGCGCGGATGCTCCGTTTCCGGAAAACTACCGAACGACCTGCCGTCCCAACGGCAGCCCCGAAGCGCTTGCCGCCGCCGCCGCCGCACTGGCCGGGTCCGGCTGCCTCTGGGCAGGTGCCGGTGACGCGCTCAAGGCCTTTGCCGAGCGAGTCGGTGTGCCGGTGATCACCCGGACCAGCGGGCGGGGCGTGCTGCCCGATTCGCATGCTCTGGCCATCAGCGGCTCCATGCTGCACACCATGTCGCCCATGACCATGGCGGACACGATCCTCGCCCTGGGGACCCGCTTCAATTTCATGCTGGCCTACGGCAAGTTCTTCCAGCCGCCCATGAAGGTGGTGCAGGTGGATATCGAGCCCACGGAGCTCGGCTTCAATCGAGGGCCGGACGTGGGCGTCTGGGGGGACATCAGGCTGGTGCTGGAAGAGCTGGTGAATCGAGTTCCCGAGAACCCGGACCGCCCCTGGGCACGGGAAGCAACGCAGATGGTGGAGGTGGCGATCAAGGCGGAACGCGCAACCCTGGACCTGGATGCGGTACCGATTCATCCCCGGCGTCTGGTCGAGGATGTGCGCGACGTTGTAGGCGGTGAGGCGGTGTTCGTGTGCGACGGTGGCGACAGCATGCTCTGGGGAAGCGAGGCCTTTCCTGCGGAACGCCCGTCCGCGGTGATCTCCACGGGCCCTCTGGGCTGTCTGGGCGTTGGACTGCCCTTCGCTCTGGCCGCGAAACTCGCGGAACCGGATCGGCACGTGGTCCTCCTGTCGGGCGACGGCTCCTTCGGCTTGAACGGGATGGAGATCGACACGGCCGTGCGTCACGATTTGCCCGTGATCTGCGTGATCTGCAACGACCAGGCATGGGGAATGGTCAAGCACGGCCAGGAGATGCTCTTCGGGCCCGACAGGACCTGCGGCACCGAGCTCGGCGTCGTGCGATACGACCTGATGGCCCAGGGACTGGGAGGCTACGGTGAATTCGTCGAGCGGCCGGAAGAGATCAGGCCCGCCGTCGAACGTTCCCTCACGTACGGAAAGGTTTCCTGTATCAACGTGATGGTCGACCCCACGCTGCCCCATCCCGTGACCCAGTATGCCACGGAGAGCGGGCTGCTCTAGCAGGGGGTGCCGCCCTTTGTTTTTGTTTCCCGTGCTGTTTCATAACCTCATTTACGTTGAATTCATGCACCGAACGGAACCGATTGTAAAGTTCTTGTAAAAGGTGGGGGAATTCTGCTAAAAGGTTTGTTACATGTTGAAACGGGCTTTACCGCTGGAGAATCACGATCCAACCAGGAGCGGATGAGAGAGGGCGACTATGGGCATAATCCGGACCATGGGCAAATTCTGCTACGTCGAATGCGACCTGCCCAACTGTAACAAGAAGATGGAGCATATCGACGAGAAGGTCCTCAAGGAACTGGCCAAGTTGTGTGGTTGGACGAATCGCGGCAATCAGTGGACATGCCCGGAGTGCTCCGAGAAGTCGAAGAAGACAAAGAAGACCACGAAATCCTCACCGAAAACCGACTCCAGCTTCAAAGCCTGATCAGGGCCCGGCGGCTCTTCCGCGGACGGGTTTCGGTCCGGCAAGACGTTTTTCGCCGGCTGCTTCCCGATCGAGCGACGTTTCCACAGTGATTTCTGCCCGTCGAACCCCTTGGAAAGAAGGGGCCGAACCGCACGCCCGACGAGATGCGGGGATCCTGGTCCTTCCGGGTTTCATCTAAGATCACAAGGATGAACTATCCACATCCCACACCCATCCAAGGCGGACGCCCTTCTTTTATGATGGACATAAAATGCTTGATCGAGTCGAGCCGGGAAGTCGGAAATATCCAATAACTGATTGATTTTCATCGAGAATCTCCTTGACAAAGGGGATCGCTTTCTGATTAATTGATCCATGCATTCGATCCGAAAAAGCAACCCATACAGGGAGGAGACCCCATGGCGAAACTGATCCGTGTGGACATGAACAGCCAGGAGATCCGCGTCGAGGACGTGTCAGACAACAAGGGTTACGCTGACTTTGGTGGTCGAGGCCTGACCTCCATGATTGTTTCCCGGGAGGTTCCCCCGACCTGTCATCCTCTGAGCGAGAAGAACAAGCTGGTGATCGCCTCGGGGCTGCTGAGCGGGACCCCGGCGGCGAATTCCGGGAGGCTGTCCGTTGGAGGAAAGAGCCCCCTGACGGGCGGCATCAAGGAGAGCAATGTCGGGGGATCGGGGTCCTTCAAGCTGGCGAGACTCGGAATCAGGGGGATCGTGGTGGAGGGGAAGGCGGAACCGGGCCGGCTCTATTGTCTGGTCGTGAACAAGGACGGGGCGCGCCTGGAGGCGGCCGACGAATACGAGGGACTGAAGAATTACGATCTGGTCGAGAAGCTTCGGGAGAAATACGGGGAGAAGGTGGGCACGGTGTCGATCGGACCGGCCGGCGAGATGAGGCTCTCTGCGGCGTCCGTTGCGGTTTCGGACACGAAGGGGCGCCCGACCCGACATGCGGGCAGAGGCGGCATGGGCGCGGTGATGGGATCCAAGGGCCTCAAGGCGGTCGTGGTGGACGACGCCGGGGCCACACCCATCGAGTACAAGGACTTCGATGCCTTCAAAGAGGCCGCCGCGAAGCTGCGCAAGGCCCTCCAGTCCCACGACGTCACCAAGCCGGGCGGAGGCCTTGCGGTGTTCGGGACGGATGTCCTCGTCAATGTGATCAACGAGGCCGGAGCCTTTCCAACGAGAAACTTCTCGACGGGAAGGTTCGAGGGGGCGGACAAGATCAGCGGCGAAACGATGCACGACGTGATCAAGGAGCGGGGAGGAAGCACCACCCATGCGGGTTGTACGACCTGTATCATCCAGTGCTCCAACATCTTTCACGACAAGGACAAGAACTACGTGACCTCCGCGCTGGAGTACGAAACGATCTGGGCCAACGGCGCGAACTGCGGGATCGACGACCTGGACGCAATCGCCCGGATCGACCGGCTATGCGACGACTACGGCCTGGACACGATCGAGACGGGCTGTGCCATCGCCGTCGCCATGGCCGGAGGGGTGAAGGAATTCGGTGACGCAGAGGGCGCGATCGAACTGGTTCACGAGATCGGAAAGGGGTCGCCTCTGGGCCGCATCCTTGGAAACGGCGCGGCCGTTACGGGCCAGGCCTTTGGGGTGGCGAATGTACCGGTCGTGAAGCGTCAGGGCCTGCCGGCCTATGACCCGAGGGCCGTCAAGGGCCAGGGCGTCACGTATGCAACGACCCCCATGGGCGGCGATCACACCGCGGGATATGCCGTAGCCACGAACATCATGAAGGTGGGAGGCTATGTAGATCCGCTGAAGCCGGACGGCCAGGTCGACCTGTCCCGTAACCTGCAGATCGCCACCGCGGCGCTGGATTCGGCAGGGCTTTGCGTGTTCATTGCTTTTGCGATCCTGGACATCCCGGAGGGCCTCGAGGCGATTCCCGAAATGCTGAATGCCCGTTACGGCTGGAACATGAGCCTGGACGACGTGACGGAGCACGGAAAGGCGATCCTGAAGGCGGAACGGGAGTTCAACGGCGGGGCCGGTTTCACGCGGCTCGACGACAGGCTGCCGGACTTCTTCAAGGAAGAGGCGCTCGAACCTCACGGCGTGGTCTTCGACGTTCCGGACGAAGCGTTGGACGAACTGCACGATTTCTAGGCAGAGTAAGGGAACTCAGGCGAATGTTTTGGAATTCAGAAGAGCATCCGGGCGCGGAACGAAAAGGAAAGGAGGGTGATAGGCGCAGAGAGCATGGCAGGGGGAGATCGGACGATTGCCCCGACAGCGCTGGAGGTGTGGTAGAGAACACAATGAAAACAGGAGGGGAACCATGAAGAACGTGATGCGAAAGGCGGTCCTTGGGGCCGCGGTGGTATTCGCTTTTGTCTGCTCGAGCACCTTCGCAGGTGCCGTGACCATCCATGACGCGCAGAAGGGGGAGGATGTCTTCGCGTACGTGAGCCGGGTCAAGGGCGGATTCGATCAAACGCTCTATCAGCAGGTCATCGGAGCGGCGAACCCCTACAAGGAGGGGGACGAGTCGATCGGTGTGGCTGCGAGCGATGATGCGTCCCGGAAGAACGCCCGGGCGCTCTTGCTGAATACGAAGGTGGGGGATTTACACGACCATCCGCTCTTCGTGGACGATCAGCAGAAGCTGATCTGGGCTACCACGGACGCGGATCAGCTGAAGAGGGTCCGGGGCTGGACCATGGGTCAGCTCAAGCAGTACATCCTGACCTCTTCGGAGGCGGACGTCAAAGGGATCATGTCCGGTCTGAACAGCGATGTAATCGCCTGCGTGACCAAGATCTGCAGCAACGACGAGCTGATCGCCATCGGCCAGAAGGTCTTCAACCCCCTTCCGGGCAGGATGGTGGGTGCGAGAGGTTACATGAGCGCGCGCATCCAGCCCAACTCGCCCACCGACAACGTGGACGACATCGTCTGGCAGGTCTTCGACGCCTTCGCCTATGCCGTCGGGGACGTGGTGATCGGGACCAACCCGGTGGACAGTGAGCTGGACAACATCACGAACATCCAGCGGGGTCTGCGGGACGTGGTCTACACCTTCCGGCTGGAGGATGTGGTCCCGTGGTGTGTGCTCGCCCACATCGACATCCAGGCGGAAGTGGAGAAGATGAATCCCGGCATGACCGCCCTCTGGTTCCAGAGCCTCGCCGGAGTGGATGCCGCCAACAAGACCTTCGGCATCAGCATCGACTCCATGATGAAGTATGCGAGGGCGCGCGGGATATCCAAATACGGGCTCTATTACGAAACCGGCCAGGGCGCCGACTTCACGAACGGAGCCGGTATGGGCTTCGACATGGTGGCCCACGAATCGAGGAAGTACGGCTTCGCCCGGGCCCTGGAGCAGGAGCTTTCCAAGGTGCAGCCCAGGGGCGGCTATTCGCACGTGAACGACGTGGCCGGCTTCATCGGGCCGGAGATCTTCAAGACCCGGGAGCAGCTCGTAAGGTGCTGTCTGGAAGACATCGCCATGGGCAAGCTCCACGGACTGTGCATCGGTCTGGACATCTGCTCCACGCTGCACATGCCGGTGAGCCTTTCCGACCTGGACTGGTGCATCGATCAGATCATGCCCGCCAACCCTGCCTACCTGATGGCACTTCCAACGAAGAACGACCCGATGCTGAGCTACCTGACCACGGGTTACCACGACCACGTCCGGGTACGCCACAAGTTCGGCTACAAGATCGACGACAAGATGTGGGCCTTCTTCAAAGAGATCGGTGTGATCGACCCGTACGGGAAGCCGACGGAGCACTTCGGTGATCCGAAATGGGTCTACTATCAGTACCGGCTGAGAAAAGGGGACAAGCGCTCCATGGAGCGCATCATGGCAGAGGGCACGATGCGGATGCAGGAGGTGGAGGCTCGCGGTGTGCCCCTGGCCGTGGGCCATGGAAAGAACCCGTGGGACATGCCGCCGGAGCTGCACGACAGGATTTGGGCCCTTTACAACGATGCAAAGGTCTCCCTCTGGACCGAGTTCACCCCGGAGTTTATCGGCACGATCCCGAACGCCGTGACGATCACCACGAATTCGAAGGACCGTGAGGACTACATCGCCCATCCCTCCACCGGCGAAAAGCTGAGCCCTGCGGCGGTGACGACGCTCGAGAAGCTTCGAGACTCCTGGGGCGGCAAGGTCCCGGATGTACAGATCGTCATCTCCGACGGCCTGAACGCGAAGGCGATCATGGACGACGGGCACCTTGAGCCCCTGCTCGATCAGCTGCGGAGCCAGCTGAAGCAGGCGGGCTTGACGGTGAGCGAGAAGCATGTCGTCGTCACCTCGGGGCGTGTGCGAGCCGGCTATGAGATCGGTAACCTGCTGTTCGCCAAGGCGGACGCGAACAGGCCGAAAGCACTCTTGCACATCATCGGGGAGCGCCCCGGCTCCGGACACCACAACTTCTCGGTCTACATCGCTGCACCCAAAGCGAATGTGTGGGCGCAGAAAGGGGTGGACCACGACATCGTGCGGGTCGTCAGCGGCATTTCCGACACCGGAACGACGCCGACACGGGGAGCGGACTTGACGGTAAAGATCCTGAAAGACATGATTGCGCTCTGAGATGGTGCGACACACAGACAAGTAAGCGAAAAGGGCACGAGATTCGTGCCCTTTTCGCTTCTGCGTCCGTTTAGCGGCCCGGGTGGGCGGATGGCCTCATGAAACCCGAAACACATTCCGCATTTCCGGAATACACGACCCCCCCCCTTCCCCAGAAGATCCGGCTCTATGTACTCGCGCTGATGGAAGTGCCCTTCTACCGTTACGGGGAAATCGGGAACATTCTCTACACGGTGGGCAAGAACATCCTGGACGGCGTGGTGCTGTTCGCCATGTTCTCCATGGCCGAGCAGGAGATCAAGGCAGCCGCGATTCTCGGGGTGGTGGTGAAGTACGCCTACCCCGGAATCACCATCGTCAGTGCGAACCTCACGTCCGGGTTCATCGATCGTCTCGAGTCCCTGGCGGAGATGAAACGGCAGATACAACGGCTGGTGCGCGCGTATGTCGGGATCGGTGCGGGCCAGGCCCTGGGCGGTCTCTTTCTTCTGTCCTGTTACCCGCCCGTATTCAAGGCCCTGTTCTTTGACGAAACATACCCGACCAAGGTCATCATCGTTGCTCTCTATTTCCTCCACCATCTTTGCGACGGCTCCGCCCAGATCGTGGAGGGACGCTGCTGGTTCAAGGTGATCGAGATCAAGATTCGAACCGGCGAGATCCTGAAGCTCTCCCACAATTTCTGGGTCATCTACGCACTGTCACAGAATTTCCAGCTCATCCTGGGACAGCTCTTCCTCTGGGCCTCTCTCTACCTGACCATGGAGCTGTCTCCCCGGCTCACCCATCCGGTGCTGGTGTGGACCTTGTCGTTCGGTCTTCTGGCGCTGGTCATTTCGAAGTTCATGCTGCCCATGGCCTACAGACTGAGGCTCTGTTCATGATGAAGAAAGGCTGATAGGATCGCGCGCGCCATGCTGAGGCTCGACAACGTTCGTTATTCGATCGAGGGGAAGGGGATCCTGAAGGGCATATCCGTCCGGTTCGCGCCGCACCAGATCCACGGCATCGTCGGTCCGAACGGGTCGGGCAAGTCGACCCTGCTCAAGAACATCTGCCGGATCTGGGAACCGCAGGACGGCACGGTATGGATCAACGACCGGGACACCCGCACCTTCTCCAGAGGGGAGTTGAGCCGAACCGTGACCCTGGTTCCTCAGGATACCCACATCGGTTTTCCCATCTCGGTCTACGACATGGTGAGCATGGGCCGCAACCCTCATCTCGGTCGATTCCAGCCCATGGGAAGGCGGGATCGTGAGATCATCGACTGGGCCCTGAGAGAAACGGAGTCGGAAGATTTGAAGGACAGAATCGTCAACGAGCTGTCGGGAGGGGAGTGCCAGCTGGCCGTCATCGCGCGGGCTCTCGCCACCGAGGCACCTCTGATCCTTCTGGACGAGCCGACCTCGGACCTCGACATCAAACACGCCCTCACGATCATGGAATTGCTGTGCGACCTGAAGGAAAAGGGCAAGACCATCGTCGTGAGCGTCCATGACCTGAATCTGGCCCGCAGGTACTGCCACACCGTGTCCATCCTCTACAAGGGGACCCTCTTCTTCTCGGGCCCTCCGGAGGCGGCCCTCTCCAGGGAGAACATCAAGCAGGTCTTCGGCGTGGAGACAATCGAAATCCGTTCGGACTCAATGAGTTTTCTTTATTTTCACTAGTGGGGTGACGTTGATATGCTGACGCTACAAAGTCGCCCTGCGCAAATCTCCGAGGAATACCGTGAAAGCACCGAACCAGCTGGTTCCTGCAAGAAAGACGCGGCGGCGTTGCTCTTCGGACCCCACTCGCGAAAGAGACTTGGGGCCATGCAGAGAATAGGGCTGCTCCTTGGGGTCATGCTCCTGGCCCTTGCCTGTGACAGGACCGACCCGGAGGAGACCACGCGAGTGCCCACTCCGCCCATGAACATGGAGGAGCTGAAAAGGGATCTGGGCCATGCAAGGGGCGAGAGCAAGGAAGGAGCGGGATGGCCGCGAAGGATCGAATATACTCACGAGACCTATGATTTTCGATCGGACACCTTTCAGACGGAAAAAAGGGTCTTCGCGTTGCCGCAGAAGCCGACACGAATCGTGCCGCATTCTGTGGGAGTGGCCGAGATCCTCTGGGCCATCTGCCCGCGCGAAAGGCTGATCGCCTTCAACGACCTTTCAGCGGATCCGGAGTTCTGCGTCCTGGCGGAGGAGATTCAGAAGGAGGCTCGGATCTTCAATACCAAACAGACGGAATTGATCATAGCCTATGAGCCGGATCTCGTGTTCACCGTATTCTATTCGGGCGAGGAGTTCAAGGAGAAGCTGAAGCAGGCACAGATTCCCTGTTTCGAGTTGGGCCACTTCGGGACCATCGGGTCGATCCGGTCCCAGATCCGGCTCATTGGAAGGATCATCGGCGAAGAGGGGAATGCGGAAGAGCTGGTCCGGCGAATCGACACGAAGATGCGCGAGCTCCGCTCGAGAATCCCTGAAGGTCGTTCCGCGATACGTGTGCTCTACTATGACGAGGGAGGCTACGTTCCGGGACGGTCATCGAACTTCCAGTCGATCTGCGACATCATTCGTGCCGTCAACGTGGGGGCGGAACAGGGCATCAAGTCCTGGAGCCAGATCGACTACGAGACGCTCCTCAAGTGGGATCCGGACATTGTTCTGGTCCCGGAGGGAAGCGGGTTGGAGCAACGGCTGGATTCGAACCCGATGCTGGAACACGCCCGTGCGGTGAAGACGGGCAAGGTTTTCTCCGTCCCGGGGATCTGGCTGCGGGTGGCCTCCCAGTTCATCATTCTGAGCGCGAACTACCTAGCAGGGGTCGTGTATGAAGGCGGTTTCTAGGCAGATCCGGGGAAGAGAGCTCGCGTTGCTGGGGATCCTGGCCTTCCTCGTTCTTCTGGGGGCGTTTCTGTCCGTCTCATACGGTTCCTGGTCGATCGAGAAGCAGGAAATCGTGCGGATCCTGCTCGCCGGATGCGGCCTGTACGGCGGGCCCGTGGACAAGGTGGAATCGACCATCGTCTGGGACGGCCGGATGCCGAGGCTTCTGGTCGCCTTCCTTGTCGGGTTTTCCCTGGCCGCCGCCGGCGCCATCATGCAGGGCGTGTTCAAGAACCCCATGGCGAGCCCCGGTGTGATCGGCATCAGCTCCGGCGCGGCTCTGGGGGCGGTGATCGCCCTCTATCTGGGGCTGGCAGCGAAGTCGCTCTTCGCCCTGCCCGTCTCGGCCATCCTCTTCTCGCTGGTCACCCTGGGCATGGTGTTTGTCATCGCCACATCGCGCGGACAGACCTCGATCTCCACGCTGTTGCTGGCCGGAATCGCCTTGAACCTGATCTTCGGGGCGCTGACCTCGTTCGTGATCACCCTCAGCACGAGAGAGTTCGATGTGGGCCGGGTCATCGTAACCTGGCTGATGGGAGACCTGAACAACCGATCCTGGGAACACGTCCAGATCGTTCTGCCGACCACCTTGCTGGGACTGGCGGTGAGTTTGTTCTTCGTCAAGGACCTGAACATCCTGATGATAAGTGATGAGACGGCAACGAACCTGGGAGTCAACATCCGCCGGGCGCGCAACTCGCTTCTTCTGGCATCGTCGATCCAGACCGGCGGTGCAATCGCCGTTTCCGGCGTGATCGGCTTCGTCGGCCTCCTGGCGCCCCACATGGTGCGGGGCCTGATCGGCCCGGACAACCGCAAGCTGATCCCGATGGCCGGTCTTCTTGGAGCCGTCTTCGTGATCTACGCAGACCTCTTCGTCCGTCTCGTGGTCCAGGTGGACCTGAAGATCGGGATTCTTACATCACTCATGGGCGGCCCCTTCTTTCTGTACCTGATCATCCGTCACCGGAATCGATTCGAGTATTTGTAGGGAGATGCAAGGATGGGGTCGTCCATCCGGGAGCGGAGTGATCGAGTTGACCCGCAGCGCTTCTAGCAAAGGGGGCGGTAACGTGTCGGAGCGAAGCAGCGTAGTCGAATCACAGGCGGGGAAGATCCGGGCGATCAAGGAGGAGGTGGCGAAAGTGGTGGTGGGGCAGGAGGAGATGGTCCTCCTCATGATCCACTCCCTCTTCTCCAAGGGGCACATCCTGCTGGAAGGGGTTCCCGGGCTGGCGAAGAGCCTTGCGGTGGAGACTTTCGCGAAGGTGGTCGGGGGTGACTTCAACCGGTTTCAGTTCACGCCCGACAAGATGCCGAGCGATATCACGGGGACGGTTGTCTGGAACGAGAAGGAGAAGAAGTTCGATGTCTTCTTCGGTCCCGTCTTCTGCAACATCTTCCTGGCCGACGAGATCAACCGGGCGTCGCCAAAGGTCCAGTCTGCTCTCCTGCAGGCGATGCAGGAGCGCGAGGTCACGCTCGAATGCGAGCGCCACAGACTGCCCCGGATCTTCATGGTCCTTGCTACGGAGAACCCGATCGAGCAGATCGGCACCTACCCCCTGGCCGAATCACAGGTGGACCGTTTCATGGTCAAGATCAATGTGAACTACCCGAACCGGGAGGAGGAGACGGAACTGATTCGAAGAAAGAACACGAATTTCGAGGAACTGAAGGAGAGCGTCCGTACGTTGATTTCGAAAGACGAGATCCTCGAAATCCAGAGATCGATCCATGAAACCGTGAAGGTCTCCGGAACGATCATGGAATACATCATCAGCATCTGTCTGGCGACCCGCCCCCCTCTGAACGAAAAGGAGGGATCCCCGAGGCGGGACATCCACGACTACATCCGGTTGGGGGCATCCCCGCGCGGGACCGAATCGCTCCTGGCGCTGTCCAAGGCGCACGCCTTCAGCCAAGGCAGGGAGTTTGTCGGCTTCGAGGACGTGAACGCCTGTGCCGTCCACGTTCTCCGCCACCGGATCCTGCTGAACAGCCAGGCGATTTCGAGGAACGTAACCTCTGAAATGATCGTGGAGGAGATCCTGAAGACGGTTTCCCCTTACGGAAGAAGCAGGCCATGAAGACAGAGAAGAGCCTCCTCACCAAACGAGAGCTCCTGGAGATCTTTCTTCACCATCGGGTCCATTCCCCTTTTCCGGGGGACTGGGAGAGCATCTACCGGGGGTCGGGCTACGAGTTCTGGGCCCTCAGGGAGATGGACCCCTCGGACGAGGTGAGGGACATCGACTGGAAGGCCACGGCCCGGACCGGAAAGATGCACGTGCGGGAGTATCTGGCGGAGAGCTACTACAACCTGATGATCCTCTACGATATCAGCGACTCCGTTTCCTTCGGACGCAAAGATCTGGTCCAGGCGAACATTGCGGTGTCTCTTGCCTACAGCGCCATCGTGGGCAACAACGGGTGCGGGTTGATTCTGTTCGCCGAGGATGTCGTTTCCTACCTGCCTCCGCGTATGGGGCGCCCGCATTTCATGCAGATTCTCCACACCATCGCCGATGCGAAGCCGGTGCCCTGCAGGACGACGAGGCTCGATCCGGCCCTTTCGAAGCTCGTGGGCGAAATACCCGAGAGTTTGACCTTCATCCTGTCGGACTTCATGTTCCCCTTTGACTGCAATTATCATTTTCAGAAGGCCCTGCACGGTACCAGCAGACACGAGGTGAAGGCCTTGATCGTGCTCGAGGACTGTGAAATAGAGCTGCCCGCCGGTGCGAAGGGACTCATGCCCCTCTCCGGCTGCGAGACGGGGGAGACCGTTCTGCTCGACCTGAGCAGGTGGAGGGAGTACAACGCCTCCAGGGCGAGGTGGTTGGAAGAGACCCGGGATCGAATGGCGAGGGTGGGCATGGATGCCCTGGTCCTCACGCCGGAAGAGGATTTCCGGCGTAAGATCAATGCCTTCATGGATCAGGCAGGGGCAAGGAGGGGCTAGTCGGATGACCATGAAACCACAAAGGAGATGGGCATCTTTCGGTGCGGCGGGGTTCTGGATAGCGGCGTTGACGATGGCCTGGGGGGCCACGCCCACGGAGACCCGCGCGACCTCGAGCTTCGGGGTGCAGAGGGAGGCAGGCCGGAAAGCGGCCGAGATCGATTTCGATGACATCTGGTTCTACGAGCAGGACGGGACCAGACACATCCCGGACATCGACCTGGAATGGCTCACCGTCGCGTTCAACGAAAGCGGCAGGGAGCAGGATGCCGCACCCTTTGCCGCGCAAGGGGCCCCGGATGCGGTGCTGAAAGAAAGAGCGGAAGGGGTCCTCCGGGATTACGACGAGATCGTGGGTTTTCTTTGCGACAGGAACCTCGCCGAGGACGGATGCTTCCTCCGTCTTCGGGAGGATCTGAGCAGAAGTGAGGTCAGGTCCCTGATCGACGCATTGTGCGTTCGAGACGAGATTGCCTATGCCCACCCGACCCTCATCCTCCGTGGGAAGACCGTTGGCTATTTCAACGCCTTTCGGATGACGTGGAAGACGAGTGTGGACGATGCCTCCCGGGAGGCCCTGATGAAGCAGGCCCATGTGTGGGCCGGCCATCCGGGTGAGATCTACCGGGTGGACGTGCTGGCCGTCCCTTTCTTCAAGGCTCTCAACCTGCTCGCAGAAGACCTTCGTGTACAGCACGTGAAGCCCGTCTTCGTTCCCCTCGAACGGTCGATCGGGGCTGAACTCTCGGTGCCCCTGAGGGGGTGTCAGATAGGCGACAGGGTCCCCTTTCTGCTCCGGGTGCAGTTCTCCGACCGCGTGCGTATCGATCCGAGTTCCCTGGTGAACATCCGCCTGAGGCCGACAGAGATTCAGAAGGAGCTCTTCGACCTGAAGTTCGATCCCTACGACTACGTGGAAGCGGCCTCGAAGAGCCCCCTCTTGCTGACCGGATGGATGAAGATCTACGCTCCCGGCGAGTTCGTGATTCCAGCGGTGGAGATCCGCTATACGTGCATCCCCTGCTCGGACGACCGGGTCCGATCGATCGAGACGGAAGAGATGCGACTGAGAGTGGGCTCGATCCTTCCCTCGAAAGGAAAAGCAGCGAGGCTCTCGGTCCCGACGGACGACCTGACCCCGGTTCTGCCAACGGCAGGCCTTCGAGAGAAGGCGCGGAGGTTTCGCTGGCAGGCCTGGTTCCTTTTGGCGCTGGCAGCCGTCCTGTTGGCCTGGTCGACCCGGCAATGGGTTGTGCTCAGGAGGGAGAGGCGGGCGCAGACCGCAGAGAAGGAGGAGGACGTCCTGGCGGAAAGGCTGCGATCCTTCCTGGCCCGGTCGCCGGAGGGGCCCCACTGGGTACACGCCCGTGAAGGGGGCAGGCTTCTGCGGGAGTATCTGGACGCGCGGTACGGGCTCGGCAGAGACCCCGGATTGGCGAGCGGTGCGGTCTTCCTGGAGACGGTTCGGGGCCGGCTGCCCCAGGGGGTTGCCGGCCGGCTCGCACCGCTCTTCGACGAGATCGACCGTATGGTTGCCCAGGAAACCGCCGAATACGCCGATCTCGGGCGGTGGAAGAAAGACATTCTGGAACTGGTCCGTCAGGTGCAGTCGAACCAACTCTAGCAGGCTGTTGAAAAAGCGCCTGCCGGAGGTGCGAACGGGTCCAAATGGAAGGGATCGAACTGCAATACCCCTGGGCTCTGCTTCTCCTGCCGGTCATACCGCTGGTCCTGCTGGCCAGGAGACGCTATCTACGGGCGACCCGGTTTTCCAACGTGACTCTCCTTGGCCGGGAGCTCCAGCCGAATGTCGTCAAGAAACAGGGCCTGGATTGCGTCTCCGCACTGTTCATGGCCAGCCTCGTCCTTGCCGTCGCAAACATCCAGTACGCGAGCTACTGGGAGAAGAGTTATCTCGAGTCGAAATGGATCATGATCGTCCAGGATCTGTCCGGATCCATGGGAAGGCCCGCGGGCGGGACGGAGGGAATGACCCTGGGGGACGTGGCCCTGAGAGGGGCCGAGAACTTCGTCGAGAGGAGGCACGAGGACGACCTCATCGGGTTGGTTGCCTTCTCGAGCTTTGCCAGGCTGGTCTGTCCGCCTACCTTCGACAAGGAGATCCTGAAGAGGAAGCTCTTTCTCATGAGCCGTCAATCCGATTCGATCGTGCATCGCGAACTCGTCCTGGGTGGTGCAACGAATGCCTCCTACGCTGCCTGGCTGGCCCTGAGCGTCTTCTTTGTGCTGCTTCCGGAGGAAGCCCGGCTTTCCGTCGAGGAGATCGACACGCTGCGCCATGCCCTTCTCGGGAGGACCCTGCGCAGGGCCGAGATTCCGGAGAAGCTCAGCAGGATCCGATTCGGACACGGGATGGCCATCGTGCTGTTTACGGACGGCAGGATCGAGGCAAACAAAAGCGATGAGGACGTGCGCAAGGGGCTGCCCAACTTCGTAAACGTGGTGAAGCTGATTCAGCAGCTGGGCGTGAAACTCTACCTGATCGTTGTCGGCGGAGACGTCAACCCGGAAGTCAGGGCGGCCGTCGAGAGCGCGAACGGAAGCGGCCCGGTGGGACAGATCTTCTACATGCCCCGTTCGTTCCGAGGAGACAAGATGGACGCGGTTTACGGAAAGATCGACGAAATGGAGAAGAACAGGCTGCTCACGAGGATGCAGAAGAAGAAGCGAGAGACCCGGCGGGTCTTCACCTGGATGTCGTGGAGCCTGCTGGTGACCTATTGCCTCGTGGGGATGACACCTCGGTTTCAGAGAATGTGAGGAGCCGAACGATGAGCAAGGGAGTCGGCGTATGAAGACACGGACAGGAGTTCTCCTGCCCATCCTGATCGCCATCGGTCTCGCGGCCTTCGGGGTGGAACGGGCCCTCGAGGCCGAACAGGCCGCCGAGAAGGCGAGAAGGAACGAGCGCCTCCTGGCGGAGATTGCAGCAGCGGACAGAATCACGGACAACAGGGAGGCCCTGCGGGCGTACCTGGACATGGGAACCTCGACCCCTGAGGTGCAACTCAGGATTCTTCAGAGGCAGTGGCTTCGGGCTCTCGAAATTCTCCGCCAGGTTCAGCTGGCCAGATACAACCGCGTCCTGGAGGACGAGGTGCCGGCGCTGTATGCCGGGCTGTCGGACCACCTCGACGCAATCAAGGAGCGATGCGGGACAATGCTGACCGGAGACGAATCCCTGCGGAACGAGGTTGCCTGGCGTGTCTACAACATCGAAGGGGCCGCCAGGCTGCTGGCTGCCTTTGCCGTTCTGGAAACGGAACGAAACTGGAAGAAGGCCATGGCAACCATGGAGGCGGCCATAGGGGATTTCAAGTCCGCCATCGAGACGGTGGACGCTGTCTCTCACGCCCTGAACCTCGAGAAGAACGTCCCCAGATGGAATCTCGAGCTTCTCCATGCGGACATATACGTGAAGAGGATGGGAAGGGTGTCCCCTGACCAGGAGAGGCTCGGGCTGAGGGACAACCTGGAGGCGGTGATTCCGGAGAAAGGCGGCTACGCACCGGGAGAGCCCCTCGAAAGGCGGATCCTCAAGTAGGAAGGACGTTGACGCCGAAATGGCCCTGGACGGACCTTTGTACCTTTGGCTTCTCGTGAGCGTCCCTGTCTTCATCTATGCGTCGTCTCTTGCGATCCGGCGCATAGCGAAGTGGAACGAGACGTTCACGGGAGCACGGACGAGACAAATGCCGCGTGTGTTCCAAGCGGTCCTGGTGGGCCTGGTTCTGGTTCTGGTCTCCGTCGCACTTGCCGGCCCGAAAGTGCAGTACCAGAAGACCGTGTTCAATCGCAGCGGCATCGACGTGGTCATCGGTATCGACATGTCCAAATCGATGCTGGCGGAAGACGCCACGCTGCCGGCTGAAGGGGAGCCGTTGTTCCGTGTTGCCAACCGGTTGAACCGGGCGCGGCATTTCGCGCTGGAACTGCTCTCGGAAATGCAGGGAGAGCAGATCGGTGTCCTCCTCTTCGCCAGCAGCGGGATCGAGATCGTTCCGCTCACCCGTGACTACGGTTTCTGCCGTTATGTGGTGACCCATATCAACGATGCGGACATCACCGTTCCCGGCAGTGACCTTGGGGAGGCGATCCTCGGCGCGGTCTCCATGTTCGAAGAGGAGGGAGGCAAGGCGGCCAGGATACTCGTCCTGCTGTCGGACGGGGAGGACACACGGGTCGACGAGCCCTCCTTCTTTTCCGAGGCGGCTCTCACCGCAGCGAAGAGGGGTGTCCAGGTCTTCACGGTGGGGATCGGTTCGGGCAGGAGCGTGTTGATCCCCGTGCGAAACGAGGATGGGACGGAGATCATCAGCTACTACCTCGATGAAGAAGGGAACCCTCTCAAGACAAGGCTCGAGCAGGAACGGCTGAAGACGATTGCGGAGATCACCGGTGGGCATTACATCGCTGCAGCCGACGTGAGGGCTGCCGAGGGGATGATGGAGGCCATACTGGAAGAGGCCCGGGAGGTGGAGTACACCAAGGTCGAGGAACAGGCGTGGCTCAGACTCTCCCCTTATCTGCTCCTGGCCGGGTTCATCCTGTTTGCATGGGGCCTCTGGGTCGGACGCTGAAGTTGTAGAGGAAAGACGAACCCTGCAACGACGAAAGGAGGTGTTTTCCTAAAGGACGTTCCGCATCGGACCCGTTTCCGGCGGGAAACGAGCCCCAACCTTCTTTTGAGAGGAGGAAAGGACATGAGATGGTTGACATGTTTTGCGTTGCTGGCCCTTCTTTTGAGCCCTGCAGCCTGCAAGAAGACCGTGGAGGTCCCTGAGGAGACCATACGCATTACCTGCTGGGAAGGTTATGCGAAGGACTTCGTGGAGGACTTCCAGAAGCTCGTCATGGAGAAACACGGGGTCGACGTGGAGGTGAAGATCCACAATCCCACGGACCAGGACGAGTTCTACACGGCGGCGAAAGAGGGGACCGCAGACCTGATCTCCCCTCCGCAGGACCTGGCCAAGACGCCCCGGTTCTCCTGTTTCGAGAAAGGAAACATCCTGCTGGCGGAGGTGGACGCCCGGAGCATCCCGAACATGAAGCACATCCTGCCCTTCTTCCAGGCGGACCAATCCCTGATCCACGAGGGCCATCGGTACGGTGTTCCCTACAACTGCGGCCCCTACGGGCTGGCCTACAACGCGGAAAAGGTTGAACAGGCACCGACCACCTGGAATGTGCTCTGGGACCCTCAGTATGCCGGCAAGTACACGATCAACAACAACTTCCCGAAATGCAACGTCTGGATCTCGGCCCTCGCCCTCGGCAGCACCTATGATCAGATCTTCGACATCGAAAGACTCGACCGGGGGAAGGTCCAGGAAAAGCTGAATGTGCTGGCCGCGAACGCGAAGAGCTTGTGGGATGGTGCGGCCGATCCGGATGAGTTTCCCGATCTGGCCCTGGCGACGACCTGGGGGTTCGCGGCACAACAGGCCAACCTGAAGGGGGGAAAGTGGCTCATCGCAAGCCCCGAGGAAGGGGGGACCGCGTGGATCGACTACTGGTGCATTACCCGTGCAGCGGAAGGCAGGGTCAAGAGGCTCTGTGAGGAGTGGATCGACTTCCAGTTGTCCCCTGCGCAACAGGCACAGGTCGTGAAGCTGCAAGGGGTCTCTCCTGTGGTCGACAACGTCGGAGAGCTTGTCTCAGAGCAGGAGAGGGAGATGTTTCATGTGGGCGACAACGACTACTTCAAGACCGTAGCCCTCTGGAAGGTGCTGAGTGAAGAGACGCAGAAGGCATTCGACGAGATGTGGGAGACGGCGAAGAAGCATCGGCAGTAACGGAAGAGAGTTCGGGGATCAGGGGGGTATGGTGATCTGCCTGCTTCTTCTCGCCGCCGTGCCCGTCGGGGAGGGGCCGGAGAAGATCCGATTCGAGACCGATGTCGGTCCGGCAGCCTTCGATCACTGGGCCCATCAGGCAGCAAGGGGAATCGATTGCAGCGTCTGCCACCATCAGGACTCCGGGAGGGATGTGAAGCGGCCGTGCGGAAGGTGCCACAGGGGGAGGGGTGAGGCCGGACAGCCCGGGGGCGCCCCTGCCTATTTCGACGTGAAGATGAAGCTCTGCCGGGGCTGTCACCTGGAGAGGCGGGAATCGGACGAGGCCTCCAAGGCGCCGATACACTGCGCCGAGTGCCATGACATCCGGGAAAAGGCCCGGGGCCAGGGGGCGGGGATGAGGGGTCAGGACCGGCCCGCCGGTCCGGTCCATAACGGCGGAATTTCGCCTTCGCGCCTTTGACACCCCTCACGGAAAGACGTCGATTCGGTCGAGCAGGGGTTTCTCTTCCGGTTTCCCTTCTCGACCCTCTGCCGTTTCGGAACCGAGGTCCGAGAGCCTGACCACGATCCAGTTTGTCGCCTCCTTCGGATTCCAGACCACCGCGTTCGAGGGGAAGAAGCCCTGTCCTTCCCGGGGGGCCAGTTTCCACTGGTGCGAGGTCGCCTTGGTGCCTCTCTTGAGGAAAGGGTATCCGTGGATCTTCAGGATGCGGAAATTGAGGAACGCTTTCGTTACGAAGATCTCCCCCCGTGTCTCTCCGTCCCTGCCCCTGACACGAAACTGCAGCAATTCGTTCTCGCCCAGGGACGAGAGGACCGCCACGGCCCTTTGCGCCAGCGCCGCCGCCTCCGCGTCGGTGAGCATCCGCTCCGCGTTCTTCCATCGCAAGGTGGCCTTCTGATGGAAATACAGTCCCTTCAAGAGGCTTTCTAGCTTCTCCTCGCGCAGCGAGAAAGGATGCTGAAAAGGGCCCTCCTTGCTTCCTGCGGGGGAGACCACGATGCGGGCCGGGTCCAGCGTCGCTTCCGCCGCGGGGTCTCCGGCGGACGCATCTCGGAAGACCGGTTCGGCGGCCTTCCCTCTCCCCGCACACCCCGCCCCGAAGGTGAGCAGGCAGAGGATTACGAGAAGCTTGGTTGCGGTCTTCATCACGTCCTTTCTCTAAGAAAGAAAGGGAAGGCGAAAACGCTTTCCCGTTTCGCCTTCCCTTTCGGATTGAAGCGGGTTCTCACCCTCAAGAGTGCCTCTGCCTGAATCGCCTCCTGCGGCCCCGACTGCGGCGGGCCCGCTAGAAGTAATAGTACCATTCCCAGGCGGTCAGCCAGGCGAAGTCCGTGGGGTTCCCGTCGTGGTTGGTGAAGACCTCCTTGTTCGACCAGTCGGATCTCCATGTCAGAGCCACGATCACGTGATCGCCGAGGGCCCAGATGGGTGTGACCTCCACGGACTGACGGGTCTGGTTGCCGAGGGCGAGGATGCCGTTCGGGTCTGACCCGAACACGATGCCGTTTTCGTCCCAGACGACCTCATACCCGAGAGAGACGGACAACGACTCCATGGGCGTGGCGAAATTGAACTGGGCGACGCCACCGTAGGCCTCCGAGTTCTCGAAGAAGCCTCCGCCGAGGGGCGTGTCGGTCACCTGCAGCCACCAGAGCTCGAAGTCCAGCGCGCCGAGGATTTCCGGCAGATCGAGCCACCGGAAGTCGAGGTCGACCATCGTGCGGCTTCGCCAGGGGAGGGCCGGGTCGGGTCGTTCGTTCGCCCAGACCACGCTCACCCCCACGTCGAACATCTCCTCCGGGCTGACCCCGATTCGGCCGCCGTAGAGCATTTCCGTGTCCGGTTGATCCCTTCCGAAAGCAGGCGCGTTTACGCCGTAAGGCTCCGAGTATCCCCAGCCGTTCCCGATCCAGAAGTTGACGTTGACGAGATCTGCGATTTCGTATTCGAGCAGACCCCCGGTGATGGACCAGGGCGCCACCAGGAGGTTGACCATCTTGAACTGCCAGTTCCAGATGTCGATGTTCTCGTTGGCGCCGATGCCGATCGGGGCGTCGTAGACACCGCCCAGCAGGGTCAGTCCCTCGCCCAGGGGAACCACCACCCGAAGCCAGGCCTCGTCCAGGTTGATGTCCGTCTCGTCAAATGCAGTGATGGAAACCTCGAAATACCCGTCCGCCCAGTCGGTCATGCGGTGCTGGAGGAAGAGCTCCGCCCGGTCCACGGTGAAGGCCGCCTTCTGGGCCTCCAGCCCGTTGTACTGGCCGTCGTACTGGTGGGCATAGGTGAGGTAGACGTCCACGTAGCCGCCGATGCTCGGGAGTTCGCCTTTCCACTCCGGGTCATAGCTGAAGTAGTTCGGTACATACGGCGATCGTGCCTGTCCGGGACCCACTGCAGTGAACACCAGGATCACCGCCATGAGTGGGACCATGAGAATCCTGCTTTTCATCCCTTTCCCCTCCTTCGTTTCCTGTTGACCTCGTTGCTGAGAGAGGAGCACATTTCTTCTCTTTTCTTGTCTGTTTTCAGACTCCTCTCTCAATTCGATCAACTTTCCATAAAACCTTTCTTAAATATATGTAAACGAGAGGGTCAAGGAATCCAGCCCTCTCTTTTTTTAAAGTAATTATTAAGGATACTACTTAGAACCACTGAAGTATAGTAGGAAATGTTGTTCGTGTCAAGACAAAAGAACACCGCCCTCCGCGGTCTCGAAAGAATGCTTCCAAATAGTATAAATTTTTTATACGAAAATTTGTGGGCAGTGTTTTATAACATAATTTGTAATAATCCAAAATTGCTTTCTAGGTTTTTGTTGGCTGCAGGGATCAAGGGGGAGGGGAGGTGCACAGCGGGGTGCCGTGGAGCCGACCGTCTGGTGACCTGTCCCAGAAATAACATGACACAGCGTTGTGCTGTAGTCGGGGGCAGCCACCGATTTCCCCAGCCGGAATGGACGGCCGGCACAGCGAGGAAATCGGTGGCTTTCCCCGATTACGCCCAGGCGTTGAAGTGGCCTACCTTTGCACCCCTGTTTCCGGGGCAGGACACTCGACCTCGACGGTCTTTATGTACTCGTTTCGGAGTCGGGTTTCTATGCTGTAGGAATTCCGGAACTTGTCGACCATGAACTTCTCGACGACCCGGCCCAGGCCGAGGATCTTGACCGTTACATCGCCGTCGAGTCGTTGCATCCAGCGCTCACCGTCGGGTTGGAAGGCGATTCTTGCGCCTGCCTTGATTTTGTCCGACAGCCTTGCCGGATTGAACTCGAGGGTGGCCGTGTCGTTCCGGGAATCGAGAATGAGGTCTGCCACGAAGGAATGGCTGGCACCCCCAAGGGCCTTCTTGACCGGCCCCGGCATGGCAACCTCCATGGTGTACTTCAGCTTCAGATAGACCTTGTCCTCCTCGGCCCGGTTCTCGATTGCTTCCACATGGAGAATTTCCGGATGGTTCCGGCAAAGATAGGAAAGGGCCCCTTCGTCCGCCAGGTACTTCTGGTAGACTTGGGGTGAGAAATCGCATGGGAAGGTCCCGGACAGCTTCATCGCGTCGCCTCCGACGGTCGTTTCGATGCCGCAGCTGGAAGGCGGCGGGGAACGTGTCGACTATGCGATCGGTTGGGCCGAGCTTTGCGGCACAGGGGAAGGAGATCTCCACCGGCACGTCAGATGGACGCAACTTCATCCATCATCATCAACTCCATGTCTCCTGCTACGAGTGCCTGGGCCTTGCCGAACAGATCCGCCAGATAGGGCGTGGAGGAGTGGGCACCAAAGGCTGCGTCGTCCTTGTACTTCTCTACCACCACGACGAGGTTCGGGTCGTTCCGGTCCTTGTTCACCGTGTAGTACAGAGTGCCTTCCTCCTGCTTCACCGACGGAATGATGTCCTTCATCAGCTGGATGAGTTCATCCGCTTTTCCGTCCTGCACCTTGATCTTTGCAATCACTGCAAGCATCTGTCCCCCTCCTTTCTCGAGGTTGTCCCGACTCAGCGTGGGACTCATCTTTTCATCTACGGTTGTCCAGGTCAATACCCCTGCGCGTGTCTTCCTTTTCCCCGTGCCCTCGGGGGCGATGCATCTCCGTGGGTCCTGTTTACGCACGGTAAGGCCTTGTGGTAAAAAAAAAGAGCCCCTTCCGGGTTTAGTGTGGGTACCCCCCATATATGGTAGTCATGA
>CAYZMM010000028.1:21284-73236 GCA_964479535.1 uncultured Thermodesulfobacteriota bacterium | reverse complement strand
AGAAGGTCCCAAGGGTTCGGCTGTTCGCCGATTAAAGTGGTACGCGAGCTGGGTTTAGAACGTCGTGAGACAGTTCGGTCCCTATCTGCCGCGGGCGGAGGATATTTGAGAGGGCCTGTCCCTAGTACGAGAGGACCGGGATGGACAAACCTCTGGTGTCCCAGTTGTCACGCCAGTGGCATAGCTGGATAGCCACGTTTGGAAGGGATAACCGCTGAAAGCATCTAAGCGGGAAGCCTGCCTCAAGATAAGATATCCCTCTTCGGTGAGAGCCGAAGACTCAAGGTTCCTCGGAGAACACGAGGTCGATAGGCCGGATGTGCAAGCACAGCAATGTGTTCAGCTTACCGGTACTAATCAACCGTGCGACTTGATCATAGCCATCTATTTTGTAGCACTCGATCTTAGAGTATACACCCGAATAGTTTTCCTGGCGGCCCTAGCGGAGAGGTAACACCCGTTCCCATTCCGAACACGGCCGTTAAGCTCTCCAGCGCCGATGGTACTGCAAGGGCGACCTTGTGGGAGAGTAGGTCGCTGCCAGGAAGTAGTTGCTGAAAGGAGGAGATTTCACACCTGTGAGATCTCCTCCTTTTTTTTGGTCCGTTCACGGGTTGAAAAGGCCGCCGCAGCAGCGTTAAACTCGGGTGGAAAGAAGGACAATTCACAAAGGACAAAGGGAACCGGTCCGCTGCTCGTAGCGGTTGGCGCGACTCAGGAGGGAATGGACATGTACAAGTTGGCGGATCGTATCGACGGAGTGGTCATGCGGGCCCTTTCGAAACACGAGGATGAGCGGGGCTGGCTTTCGGAACTGTATCGAAGCGATGAATGGGATCACCAGGCGGCCATGTGCTACGCCTCCTGGACCTATCCGGGTGAGGCGAGGGGGCCACACGAGCACGTGTATCAGTCCGACTTCTTCGCCTTCCTGGGGCCGGGCATGTTCCGCCTCTACCTGTGGGACGCGCGGCCGGAGAGTGGAACCTTCCAACAGCGCATACGCATGGATGTGGGGGACGAGAAGCCGTTGGCGGTTCTCGTCCCCCCCCGTGTGGTGCATGCCTACAGATGCATTTCCGAGGAGAAGGGCCTGGTGGTCAACTTCCCCGACAAGCTCTACGCCGGCCTGCTGCGCAAGCAGGATGTGGACGAAATCCGCCACGAGGACCTGCCGGACAGTCCCTTTCCATTGGATTGATCACCCGCCGAGCCGACGCCGCAGGTCGGCTCTACCTCTGGTCCCACTGCCAGAAGAGCCTTCAGGTCTGAGCAGGCCAAGGGTCGCGACTCATATTGCATTGATATGAATGGATGCCACCACAACACTCGTATCCGGACATTCGACTTGATGATACTCCGTGGGGGAAAAATACAGGATATCGCCTTCCCGAACGCTCTCTTCTTTGGCCTCCGTCTTCAGTACTCCATGTCCGGAGAGGACGAAGATCACCTCGTGCTGGTTTGCGTGCTCATGGTTGTGGTAAGGGGTGCTTCCCTTTTCCAGTTTGATGATGGAGACCGAGCAATTGAGCGGCGCATCGGTGAAATGTGCAAAACTGCCGATGGCCATATTGACGAATCCGTCCGCGACGAGCGGGTCAAGGTGGACATCCTCGAAATGTGTCTTCTTCATGTCGGTCCCCTTCCTCGGATAGTGGTTGGTTTCCCTGCCCCTCTTAAACGGCACAAGGACCAAGCTTAGCACAGCATCGGTCGTGGCCAAAAGGTCACATTCCCTCGTAGAGGCAGGTCCCGGGATTCCATGCGGGTCCGTTCCCTCTCGAGGGTTTCTTCCGGCTGGTCCGGATCTTGCTCTACCGTGGTAACCCATGTCGATCAAGAACTGGCCCGAAGAGGAGCGGCCCCGGGAGAGGCTGGAGCGGTATGGGCCGGAGGCGCTCTCCGACGCAGAGTTGCTCAGCATCCTGCTCGTGACCGGTGCCTCGCAGGAGGGCCTCACCGCCCTCGACTGCAGCCGGATTCTCCTGGAGGAGCACAAGAATCTGCGCAATCTGACCCGGGTCTCCTGCGACGAGATGTGTCGAACATCGGGGGTGGGACCGGTCAAGGCCACCCGGATTCTGGCGGCCCTGGAGATCGGCCGGCGCGTGGCGGGGCAGAAGCGCCAGATGGGACGGGTCTTTCAGATCAGCCAGGACGTTTTCGACTCTTACTCGGCGAGGCTGCGGGATGCCAGGCAGGAGACCTTTACGGTGATCCTCCTCGACAGCAAGAACCGCTACATGCGCGAAGAGACGGTCGCCCTCGGCTCCTTGAACCAGTCGATCGTGCACCCGAGAGAGGTCTTCCGGCCGGCCATTCAGGGGGCGGCGGCTTCGGTGATCCTCCTGCACAACCATCCGAGCGGAGATCCCTCTCCGAGTGAGGAAGATGTGCAGGTCACCGAGAGGCTCGTGGAGGCGGGGAAGCTGCTCGGCATTTGTGTCCTGGACCACATCATCCTTGGGGAAGGGCGGTACTTCAGCTTCTTCGATCAGCGTCGCCTCGATGCACCGGGGCGCCGACAATAAGGCCCGCCATCAGAACGGAATGTCGTCTTCCTCGGGTCCCGATGGAGGACCACCGGAATAGCCTTCGTCCTGGATCGGAGGCGCATAGGAATCCGAAGGGCCTTCGCCCGCCCGCCCTAGCATGGTCATCTGATTCGCCACGATTTCGGTCGTGTATCTCTTGTTTCCGTCGCGGTCGTCCCAGGACCTGGTCTGCAGCCGGCCCTCGATGTAGACCTGCTTGCCCTTCTTGAGATACTGGCTGCAGATATCCGCAAGCTTCCCGAAGGCGACCACGCGGTGCCACTCGGTCCGTTCTTCCCGCTGCCCCTCCCGGTTGTTCCACGCCTCGTTCGTTGCGATGGGGAAAGTCGCCACCGGGGAGCCGCTCTGGGTGTGTCGTACCTCCGGATCCCTTCCCAGATTGCCGATGAGGATCACTTTGTTTACACTGCCCACGTAACCCCTCCTTTCGGGTCGTTCGTATCTTGCCAAGAACCTAACCGAAAAACACCGAAAAGCCAAATCGGGCCCTGCCGGACCGGCGTGTTTGTGTTCAGCCGTGCTTCTACTATATTGTTTGGCCTGCACAAACCGGACAGAGGGGGAGTTCATGAAGGGTTCTCGTTTCTCCAGTCCCTGGTTCGTGAAGAACGATATCGACGGCTTCTTCGGGCTCGGCCTGGACAATCTGATTCAATTCATCCTGATCGGAACCCTGTGCCGGCAGGTGCTGGGCATGCCGGAGGAGCTCGTTTTCGGCCGCATCTTCCCCGGGGCCGCGCTCTCCATCCTCTTCGGAAACCTGTTCTACGCCTGGCAGGCAAGGCGGCTCGTCCAGGAGACCGGGCGCAAGGATGTGACCGCCCTGCCATACGGCATCAACACCGTGAGCCTGCTCGCCTTCGTCTTCTTCGTGATGCACCCCGTCTACCTGGAGACCGGCGACGTCAACCTCACCTGGCAGGTGGGCCTGCTCGCCTGCTTCCTCAGCGGCGTCATCGAGCTCCTCGGTGCGTTTGTTGCCGAGAGGATTCGGCGGGTGACGCCGCGGGCCGCCCTTCTGAGTGCCCTTGCCGGCATCGCCGTTACGTTCATCTCCATGGATTTTCTTTTCAGGATTTTTCAGAACCCGACGGTTGCCATGCTCCCTATGATGATCATCCTCGTGCAGTATTTTTCACGGGTGCGCTATCCACTCGGCATGCCCGCCGGGTTTCTTGCCCTCGGGCTGGGGACCCTCCTGTTCTGGACGCTGTCCCCCGTCGGCAGCCCTCTTCCTTCTCCGGGGCTGGAGGAGGGTGTCCTGTTTGCGCCCCCCCGGCCCGCCGTGGGGAGTCTGCTGGAGATCCTGCGGAGTGAGCATCTCTTGCGTCATCTCTCGATCATCATTCCCATGGGGCTGCTGAACGTGGTCGGCTCCCTCCAGAACATCGAAAGCGCGGAAGCGGGCGGCGACCCGTATTCCACAGCCGCGTCCCTGTCGGTCAACGGAGTCGGCAGCATCCTGGCCGGTCTGTTCGGAAGCTGCTTTCCGACGACCATCTACATCGGCCATCCCGGCTGGAAGGCCCTGGGCGCTCGATCCGGCTATTCCCTCATCAATGGATGCTTCTTCGCCGCCCTCTGCTTTTCCGGCACGGTTTCGTGGGTCATCCACGCGATTCCCCTGGAAGCGGGCATCGGTATCCTGTTGTGGATCGGGATCATCATCTGCGCTCAGGCCTTCCAGGTCACGCCGACCCAGCACGCGCCGGCCGTTGCCTTCGGGCTGTTTCCGTGCCTTGCGGCGTGGGGTACCATGATGGTGGAGAGCGGGCTGCGGGCTGGAGGGTCGAGCTTCTATGCCCTGGGCGACCTCTCGGTCCAGGGCGGTCTCTTTCTGCAGGGAATGCTGTCTCTCAACCAGGGTTTCCTGTTCTCCGCCATGATCCTCGCGGCCATGGCCGTCTGTCTGATCGAGAAGGACTTCCTGCGGGCTTCCATCTGGGCCCTGGTGGGTGCGGCCTGTGCCTTCGTGGGGTTCATCCACGCCTTCCGGATCACCCCGGGCGGGGTGATCCCGCTCATCCGCTTGGGGGCGGCCCCGGTCTATGCGCTGAACTACCTTCTCATTGCGGGATTGTTTCTGTTCGTCCACCTCTGGCGCGGGCGGCGCGGCTACCTCTCGGCCCTGGACTGACCCCCCTGCTCGCGGCCTAGAGCTTCGGCATCGTGATCCCCTTCTGGGCCTGATACTTGCCTTTCCGGTCCGCGTAGGAGATCTCGGGGGGCGGGCCTTCCAGGAAGATGACCTGTGCGATCCCCTCCCCGGCATACACGCGAATGGGAAGGGGGGTGGGGTTGAGAATCGAAAAGGTGAGATGGCCTTCCCATTCCGGTTCCAAAGGGGTAATGTTGATGAGCAGTCCGCAGCGGGCATAGGTCGACTTGCCGGTACAGATTCCCAGGATCTCCCTTGGAATGCGGAAATACTCCAGGGACCTGGCCATGACGTATCCTGCTGCCGGAACGAGGCACACCCGGGTCCGGATCGTTTCGAAAGCATGGTCCAGCGGTGCTTTCGGGTCGATCCCGCCGGAGTAGCCTGTCGGGCGGGGAATCCGGAATTCGTCTGCAGCGCGGAAGTCGTAACCGAAGCTTGACAATCCGTATGAGATCTTTCCGTCTCGTTTCTGGGCCGCTTCGAAAGGGTCGATGATGCCCTTGCTCAGTGCCATCTCTTTGATCCAGAGGTCGTTCTTGATCATCGAAGTCTCCGTTGATTCTAGCGAGAAAAGGAGTCGAGCCGATGGAGGAAAAGATCCTCGTCATGATCACGGCAGGAACGGAAGATGAGGGTGCGAAGATCGCAAAGGTCCTGCTGGAGGCACATCTGATCGCCTGCGCAAACCTGGTCGGAGGGATCCGTTCGCTCTACCGGTGGGAGGGCAAGGTCTGTGACGACCCCGAGATCCTGTTGCTGTGCAAGACGGTGCGAAAGCACCTCTCTGCGCTCTCGGAAAAGGTGAAGTCGATTCACAGTTATGACGTTCCCGAAATCATCGCCTTCCCCATCGAAGGGGGATGGCGGCCTTACCTGGATTGGCTGGAGCAGGAGACGGCCCCGGCCTGAGTCTCGATCGAATCGCAAAGGGCGTCGAACCAGCGATCTCCCGAGGGGCCACGGAAGGTCAGGGTGAGACAGAGGCGGTCGTTCTCCTCCACGAACCGCAACCAGACCTTCCGGTACGAAACCGCGGCGCGGAAAAAGAGTCCTGTGGCGACAAGGAATCCAGCGGCACACAGGGTCGCCGCCTCCCAGGCCCGGATCTCCTGGAAATCCCCTCGGGCAATGAACACGTATCCGGCCAGGAACATCAACAGGAAACCGGCCCTGGCCCAGGGAAGACCCAGAAGGGCAAGAGAACCCTTCTTGGCGTGGAACAGGTAGGCCACATGAGGGGCCTGGTAGCGGTGGAACGCATAGAAGCGGGGGAAATGCCTGGCCAGGTGCCCGGTACAGTGACGGAGCAGGGTTTCCGCCGGCCCCGCGAAGCGGAACGACCTCGTCCGTACGGATGAGGCGCCTGGCGCCGGCGGGGATTCCCGCCGTTCGAGACCCTCCTGCCAGGCGTGCCCGGCCTCTGCCGACAGACTCCATGCAACGGCGGCGCAAAGGGCCAGCAGCAGCCCCCCGGCCCACGCCCGAAACGCGGGGTCTTCCCTGACGGCCGTGCCATGGAAGAACATGTTCCAGGTGAGGAACGCGAGCAGGACAGCGGCCACAACCAGCAGGAACCGGTTCGCCCAGGTCCTGCAGGTTGCCCAGGAGCGCCGGTTCGTCCCGGCAGGGAAAGCCGATTCAGGCCGATCGCGCAAAGCGGCTACTCCGATGGGGTTGAATCGAATTCGAGACGAAGGATGTCCTTTGCCTGGATCTGATAGGTTCCGTAGGGAACCTTTCCGAGGAAGAGAAGGTCTTCGTCCATCCAGAAGACTTCACGGGTTTCGTCCCGGAAAGAGATCGTCACCTCCCGCCGCATCTTCTCCTTCTTTCCCATCTCGAAGGTCTTGACCTTGCGAAAGGGGATCGTCACCAGCCCCTTTCCCTGGTAAACCGGGAGATAGAGTTCACCGTCGTAGCTCACGTGGGTCACCTGAACCACCGTGCCATCGAGATCCTCGACAGTGGCATCGTAGCGCTCTTCGGTTACCGGCACTTCCTTCCTGGCGGCCGGATCGCCGAACATGCCCATGCCGAAGAGACAGGGTGCGAGGATCATCAGGCATCCGATGCAGCGCCACCTTTTCCCGACCATGTCAGCCCCTCCCTATTCGAGACATCTGATCTTGAGAGATCTCCTGTTCCTGCAGGAACGTGCCGGTTGCCTTGAGCATCCTCGCCCGGGCCTTCCAGTAGTCCACCTTGGCCCTGAGGCTGTTGATCTGCACGTTCCTGAGATCTTCCTCCATCTGCAATACCTGGTAATTCGTGGAAAGCCCGAGGGAGAGCCTCTTCTGTTCCGCTTCGAGCTGTTGCTGTGCAAGCCGCACGCTCGTCTCCGACGTTCGGATCTTCCTCCGGTTGACTTCCATGGCTCTCCAGGCCTCTTTTACCTCCAAAACCACCTTCTGTTCAAGGCTTCGCAGTGCCCAGAGGCTCCGATGGCCGTCCATCTTCGCCTGACGGTAGTCCGCCTTGCCCACGTTGTTGCCGAGGGGGTATTCGAACCGAACCCCGAGACTCCACTGATGAGATTCCGTGCTGAAGAGTTCCTCGTAGCTCTCCTTCCATTTTCCGTCCAGGGGGCTGGTGAAGGTCGGGGACGGCAGCACGCCGATGAGAACCAGAAACTGCTCGAGGGGACTCAAGTTCGAGATGGCCGTGAGGTCCGTCGTGGGCACGGCTGTTCCAGCGAGACCGTTCAGCCCCACATTGCCCATGAAGTCCAGTGTCGGCAGGAGCTTGTTCTCCGCGACCTTGATCTGCAGGTTCTTGTTCTCCAGCTCCTTCAAAGCGGCACGGTACTCGGGGCGATGGTGGAATGCAAGGTCGATTGCATCTTCCAGGCGCGAAGCATCCCGAGGCGGCGGCGCGGTCGGGACGTCCGTGGGCACGATACCGGTGGAGGAGTACGTGGGTGCCTGGTCCAGCTGAAGCAACTCCTTCAGCCTGTCCTGGGCCGATTCCAGGACGGCTTCCGCTCCGATCACCTCCTCCTCCCTTAGGGCGACCCCTGTCTGGGCCTGCAGAAGGTCGATGGGGGCCATGGTGCCGAGCCGGACCATGGTTTCGTTGTCCTTGAGCAGCGCACGAGCCACCTCCAGCGACTTCTTCCGGACCTGAAGGTTTTCGAAGGCAAAGGCAAGGTCCCAGTAGGCCTGGGACACGGCCACGAGGATGTCGCTGACGAATTCCTGCCACCGATCTTCACTGATGAGGAGGACGTTCTCCGCGATGCGGATCGGGGCCGTCTGAAACGCGATTCCGGCGTCCTTCAAGAGGGGCTGGGAGAAACCCAGGCTCAGCCGGGTGGAATAGTAGGGATTGATGACCAGAAAACTGGAGTTGCTCTCGAAGCGATTCATCTCGAGCTTCAGCTCCATGACACCGCCCGTTCGGACCGGTTTGCCCATGCCGATGTCGAAGAGGGTGCTTTCTCTTCTGAAATAGAGAGTATCCGCGCCCTGAAGCTGAGAAGAGAGGGGCTCGCTGGAGAAATCGTAGGAGAAATCGGAGAAGACGAAGGCGTCAAACACCCCTTTCGCCTTCTTGATTTCCATTTCGGCGATGTCTGTGGCGTACCGTTCCGACCGAAGATCGAGATTCCGGCGCAGGGCCGTCCGGAAGGCATCCGCCAGGCTGAGTGGAATGGGGGTGCCTTCCGGGACCAGGTCCCTCGCCATGCTGAAGAGATGGATCTGAAATGCCTCGCGGTTCTTGTTGGTCCACTGGTCTTCGACGGCGCTCAGGGGCCCGGGATAGAGGGCCGGGTCCCCCTGCGTCAACTCCTCTGCCTGTCCGGTTGTGGCGAGACAGAGAGCAAGAAGGACCAGCAGCGCAGACGGTAAGGGTCTGTCATCGGGTCGCCCCTGTCGACTTGGCATGCCTCTCATGGGTCCGTCCTCCCCTTTGAAAGCGTCCGGAAGGGATCTTGTAAGCTTCTTGTTTTATGGGGAAAATGAGCATATGAAGAGAAAGGTAGAAAGCTAGCACAGCGGTTTCTCGAGTGTCAAAGAGCTCTGAAAGGCAAGGGTCCTTTCTCATGGGCGAGGCGAAGGCGCCAGGATTCGTGGTCGACTCCATGCTCGGACGTCTGGCCCGATGGCTTCGGATCCTGGGCTTCGACACGTGGTATTACCGGGACATCGACGACCGGGATCTGCTCAGGGTCCACGAGGAGACCGGACGCGTCCTCTTGACGCGCGATACGCGACTGGTCCAGTGTCGTGGTGTCGGGCGTCACGTGCTGGTCGGTAGCGACGGCTGGAGGGATCAGTTGCGCGAGGTTTTTTCCGCCCTTTCGCTGGAGTTCTGCCGTGAGGCGATGCTGACGAGGTGCATCCTCTGCAACCTCGATCTTCAGGACCTGAAGCCCGACGAGGCGTATGGAAGGGTTCCGGATCATGTCGCCGCCTCGACTTCGTCTTTTCGGGAATGCAGATCTTGCAGAAAGGTGTACTGGGCGGGAACACACAGGAAGAAGATAGAACAGGTGGTCTCCCTCTTGTTCCCTGAGCGAGAGGGTCGAAGAGAGCCGCCCTGAGGAGTGAGCGTGCCGCAGAAGAAGACGCCGGGGCGGGCTCAGGAATTGCGGGTCATCGCCGGGTCACACCGCGGCCGCCGGCTGAGGGTGCCATCGGGCACGGCCGTCCGGCCGACGCAGGACAGGGTTCGTGAAGCCCTTTTCTCCATTCTGGGGGAAACGGTGGGGGGCTGCGTCGTGCTCGACCCTTACGCCGGCAGCGGAGCACTCGGCATCGAGGCCCTGAGCAGGGGCGCCCGGCGCGCGCTGTTCTGTGACGCGGATGCCGCATGTGTGCGTGCCGTTGAGCAGAATCTGAGGAGATGCGGAATGGAGGACCGGGCCGTTGTCTTCCGAACCCGCGTGCCGGAGGGGTTTGCGGATGTGCGGCGGCTCCTCGTCGAACCCTGCGACCTGGTCTTGCTGGACCCGCCGTACGGTGCGGAGCAAAAAGAGCGCATTCTGGAGGGGTTGCATCGATTTGCTTTATTAAAAGAACGTGCTAGGATTGTTTTCGAACACGCTCAGAAAGGCGCTTTCACCAGCGTTCCTGCGTGTTTTGTCGTGGTGGAGGAGAGGAGATACGGCGACACTCTGCTCACTTTTCTGAACTACCAGCCGGGAGAAGAGCGTGACGATGGGCGGTGAAGGGAAGAAGGAGAAGAAGAACCTAGTCATCTATCCGGGCTCGTTCGACCCGATCACCTACGGACACGTCAATATCGTGGGCCGGGCCTTGAACATCTTTGATCGGATCATCGTTGCCGTGGCCATCAACACGACGAAAAGCGGCACCTTCTCGATCGAGGAGCGCGTGGACATGATGCAGGAGGTCTTCAAGGACGAGCCGAACGTGGAGGTGGATTCCTTTTCCGGGCTCCTGGTGGACTACGTTCGATCGAGAAAGGCCCAGGCCATCCTCCGCGGGATTCGAACCGTGACCGATTTCGACTACGAGTTCCAAATGGCCCTGGCGAACAAATCCCTGGATCCGGAGGTAGAGCAGGTCTTCATGATGACCGAAGGGAAGTACCTCTACCACAGCTCCTCGATCATCAAGGAGATCGTCTCTCTCGGGGGATCCGTCGGGGAGATGCTCCCGCCCATCGTCGAGAAGAGGCTGGGTGAGAAGCTCAGGACCTGAACATGGCGGATGCAGAAGCAAAAGACCTCCGTGAGACCGTCCTCGTGGGCGTAGCCGGCGGGATCGCGGCTTACAAGTCCTGCGAAATCATCCGGGCCATGGTCAGGGAAGGGATCGACGTTCACGCGGTGATGACCCGCAATGCCCAGGAGTTCATCACGCCCCTGACCCTCCAGGTGCTGTCGGGCAACAAGGTCTGGACCGAGACCTTTCTTCTGACCCAGGAGCATGAGATCGGCCACATTGCCCTCGTGGACCGGTCCAGCCTCTTTCTGATCGCGCCCGCCACCGCGAACGTACTGGCCAAGGTGGCGGCGGGTATCGCCGACGACATCCTCACCACCATGGTTTGTGCCGCCACGAGGATCCCCGTGGTGTTTGCCCCGTCCATGAATGTGAACATGTATCAGAATCCGATCACCCAGGAGAACATCCGTCGCCTGAAGGGCGCGGGGTACGGCTTCATCGAGCCCGAGGAGGGTGACCTCGCTTGCGGATACCAGGGGGTCGGAAGACTGGCAAACCCGGAAGCGATCGTGGAGCACGTCCTCAGCCGGCTCGCCCCGAAGGACCTTGCGCAGGAGCGGATCATCGTGACCGCCGGACCCACGGAAGAGGCGATCGATCCGGTCCGGTTCATCACGAATCCCTCCTCCGGCAAGATGGGGTATGCCTTGGCGCGTGCTGCGGCGCAGAGGGGTGCCGAGGTCACCCTGATCAGCGGTCCCACCGCCTGCCTTCCCCCTCTCGATGTGAAGATCGTGCGGGTGCGCAGTGCAGAGGAGATGCGGAAGGCGGTGATGAAGGCCTTCCCGAAATCGACCGCCGTGATCATGGCGGCTGCCGTTTCCGACTTCTCCCCGGTGATCTGTGCGAAACAGAAGGTGAAGAAGCAGGAAGCCTCCCCGACGTTGCAATTGAAGACGACGCCGGACATTCTGTTGGAGCTCGGAAGGAAGAAGGGAGACAGGCTCCTCATCGGCTTCGCTGCGGAGACCCAATCGCTCGTCAGGAACGCCGCGGAGAAGGTGAAGAAGAAGAACCTGGACCTCATCGTGGCGAACGACGTTTCCAGAAAGGAGATCGGTTTCGGGGCCGACAGCAATCAGGTCAAACTGATCGGACCGGACGGAAAGGTTGCGGACCTTCCTTTCTTGCCGAAAGGCGTCGTGGCCCACCGGGTACTCGACCAGTTAGCGGTTCTGCGATCCAGGTCCGGGAAGAAGGGGCGCTCCCAATAGAAGGCTTCGTGCAGTATGCGGGTCGTGCCCCGGTGCAGGTTGTCAGGCACTCGAGCGAAGCAGCTCTCCCTGGCGGGAAGCGTCCAGGCCTTCTTCTTCCGGTCGCAGGGCCTTCAGGGCCTGAGCGAGGAACCCCGGTTCCAGCTTCCCCCTCCTGTCCAGGACCCGAAGGTTTCTGCGGATCCATTTCGCAGACATCAGGGCGTCCTTTCCGGTCGGGTCCATCTTGAGACAGGCGGCCCGCTCGAGGTGCAGAAGAAGGTCGAGGGTGTTGTGGAAGGACAGGGCCCGGTACGTGGCAGCCTCGTGTTCCGAAAGGGTCCAGATGGATTTCTCGGACATGCTGTCGAGCATCTTCTGCCATTGTTCCATACGGTTCAGAACCAGCAGACTGGAGAAGATCCGCTTGTCCGTCTTGAAGGAGAAGAGGGTCCGTTTCACGACCCGCTCCAGCAGCGCATCGTCTTCATCGTGCTGGGGAAGGCGTACGATCTCGCGGGCGAGACCCCAGAGGTTCCGCTTCTCCAGCCTGTCGAACCGTACCTCCCAGTATGCGTGGCGAAGCGTCTTGGTCGGGTACGACCTTACATAGCATTCCGGAACGAAGTAGTTGTGGGCGATCGTGTCCGCAGCCAGATGGCTGAGGTAACCGTAGGCAAAGGATTCCTGGGCCGGTGAGTCCGCCTCCTCCAGGACCGAGAACCCGACCAGCCAGTTATGGGAGTGGTCGTGGATCTTGGCGAGGCCCTTGGCGAAGATGATGTCGGCACCGATGCATCCGTACAGGTAGTCATACGGAAAGGCTTCCAGGACCATGCGGAGACTGTGGCCGAGGATGCTCGTGTGACGAAGAGCCTCGATGCCCAGCTGAAGGTGAGTGACCGGACCCCAGGCAAGGGCGTCCTCCGGGAACAGGAGCCAGGCGAAGATGGCGACGATGAATCCGACTGCGCAAGCCATGAAGTTGACCCTCGATCAAAAACGAGTTTATATTTGTTCTGGAACCGCATCGGTGGCGGTTCAGCCTTCTCAGTGCATCCAATCTATGAGGGTGAAGACCTGTATGAAGACCCACAAAGAATGTAGTATATTGGATTTGAAACATTGATTAAAGGTTCGTATGTTTTCTGTAAAAGCTTGAATAGGAGACGAGAATCCCATGAACGGAAAGACGACTGCCTCCCGACCTCCGACCGGAACACGGGGTCCGATCCTGGTCTCCGTATTCCTCTTTCTGCTCGGGTTTTGCCTTGTTTTCGTCCCCTCTCCCGATGCCTCGAAAGGCCATATCCTTCATCTCAAGGCCCAGAGCACCATCAACCCGGTGATCAGCGATTACATCGGCAAGGGGCTGGAGGAGGCTGCCACGGAGGGGGCTGTCTGTGTGATTCTCCAGATGGACACGCCGGGCGGACTGGATACTGCGATGCGTGACATCGTTCAGTCGATTCTCAACTCCCCGGTACCGGTGGTCGTCTTCATCGCGCCCAGCGGTGCGCGGGCCGCCTCCGCCGGGGTGCTGATCACGATGGCAGCCCATGTAGCCGCCATGGCCCCCGGCACGAACATCGGGGCAGCCCACCCGGTCGGGTTGGGCGGCGGGCAGATGGACGAGACGATGATGAAGAAGGTGGAGAACGACGCCGCCGCCTACGCGAAGAGCCTGGCCGAGCAAAGAGGCAGAAACGCGGACTGGGCCGTCAAGGCGGTCCGGGAGAGTGAATCGGTTTCCGCCCGGAAGGCCTTGGAACTGAACATCATCGATCTGGTCGCCCCGAGCCTGCCGGAGCTGATCGAGCAGCTCGAGGGAAGAGAGGTCGAGACCGTCTGGGGAAAGAAGACCCTCGCGCTCAAAGACGTGCCCGTACAGACCTCGGAAATGGGGTGGAGGTACCGTCTCCTGGACACGCTGAGCAATCCGAACATCGCCTACATTCTGATGATGCTGGGCTTCTACGGGCTCTTCTTCGAACTGTCCAACCCGGGCGTGATCTTTCCGGGGGTCTTCGGCGCGATCTGCCTCATCCTCGCCTTCTTCGCCCTGCAGACCCTTCCTGTGAACTACGCCGGCGTCCTGCTCATCCTGCTGGCCATCATCCTCTTCATTGGAGAGGTCATGGTGACGAGCTACGGTGTGCTGACGCTGGGGGGTATCGTGGCGCTGCTTCTCGGCTCCCTGATGCTCATCGAGTCCCCGGACCCGGCCCTTCGGGTCTCCTGGTACGTGATCCTGCCCATGGTGGCCACCACGGCGGCCTTTTTCGTCTTCGCCGTCTCCTTTGCGCTGCGGGCGCAGTTCAGGCAGCCCACCACCGGCCAGGAAGGGCTCATCGGAAAGCGCGCCAGGGTGGTCAGTCCCATCCGGCGGGAGGGAAAGGTCTTCGTCCACGGCGAATACTGGAACGCAGAAAGCGACGACGAGATCGACCCGGACGAATCCTGCGAGATCGTCGGGGTGTCCGAGCTGAAGTTGCGGGTGAAGAAACTCTTGGAATAGGGCTTGCCCGTTCCGTCACACCTTTTGAAGAGAGGAGAAGCGTATGATTTCCACACCGATTCTCGTCGTACTGGTCATCCTCGGCGTTATCCTGGCCAGCGCAATCCGAATCCTGAGGGAGTATGAGCGAGGCGTCATCTTCCGGCTTGGCAGGTTGATCGGGGAGAAGGGACCCGGCCTCATCCTCTTGATCCCGATCATCGACAAGATGCAGAAGGTGAGCCTGCGGCTGGTCACCCTGGACGTGCCTCCCCAGGACGTGATCACCCGGGACAATGTGTCCATCAAGGTCAACGCCGTGGTCTATTTTCGGGTCATGGATTCGAACAACGCGGTGGTGCAGGTGGAGAACTATCTCTACGCCACCTCCCAGCTCGCCCAGACCACCCTCCGAAGCGTGCTGGGGCAGGTGGAACTGGACGAGGTTCTCGCGGAGAGGGAGAAGATCAACGAGCGCATCCAGGACATCCTCGACCGGCAGACCGACCCGTGGGGTATCAAGGTCACGAATGTGGAAGTGAAGCACGTCGACCTGCCCCAGGAGATGCAGCGTGCCATGGCCCGGCAGGCCGAGGCGGAGAGGGACAAGCGGGCCAAGGTCATCCACGCGGAGGGCGAGTTTCAGGCGGCCGCGAGACTCCAGGAAGCGGCGAAGATCATGGAGACCAACCCGATCACCCTTCAGCTCAGATACCTGCAGACCCTCACGGAGATCTCTTCGGAGAAATCGACGAACACGATCTTCCCCATCCCGCTGGACTTGGTCAAGCCTTTTATCGCAAAGGGATCGGACAAGACGGAGTAGGCCCCGGACGAGGGCCTGTCCCGGCGGGAGGTTGGCAGCAGTGCGGGCCGTGGGTTTCACGACATCGATTCCCGTTGAGATCCTGCTGGCGGCGGGCCGCCGGCCCGTTGATCTGAACAATGCGTTCATCTCCGGCCCGGAGGCCCACCTCTTCGTCCGGCAGGCGGAGACGAACGGATTCCCGGCCACCTGCTGCGCCTGGATGCGCGGCATTTACGGAGTGCTCTCCACCCTGGATGTAGACGAGGTGATTGCGGTCGTCCGGGGAGACTGCAGCCAGACCCAGGGCCTCATGGAAGTCCTGCAGATGGAAGGCACCCGGGTCTACCCGTTCGCCTATCCCTTCGAACGCTCCCTGGAGGCGATGAAGGAAGAGATCAGGAAGCTCCAGGAGCATTTCCGGGTCCGGCCGGAAGAGGTGGAGGAGGCGAAGAGGGTCCTTGACCGCATCCGGCGCAAGCTGAATCGGCTGGATCTGCTCACCTGGCGCGAAGGCCTCGTTTCGGGGGAGGAGAATCACCGGTTCCTGGTTGCGAGCAGCGACATGAACGGGGATCCCCGGGCCTTCGAGCACGAAGTGGATGCCCTGCTGGAGGAGGCGGCCCTTCGAACCCCGGCTCCGGCAGGGGAGGGCCTGCGGCTGGGCTACCTGGGCGTTCCCCCCATATGGCAGGATCTCTACCAGAGGATCGAGCGACCCGGCGTTCGGGTGGTGTTCAACGAAATCCAGCGGCAGTTCAGCATGCCGTACCTTGCGCCGACCCTGGAGGAGCAGTACCTACGGTTCACCTACCCCTACGAGGTCTTTTTTCGCCTGGAGGATATCCAGAGGGAGACGGCCCGCCGGGGTCTGGACGGATTCATTCATTACACGCAGACCTTCTGCTTCCGCCAGATAGAGGACAAGATCCTTCGTCATCGACTGCCGAGGCCGGTCCTGACCCTGGAGGGAGACCGGCCCGAGCCTCTGGATGCGAGAACGGAAACGCGTATCGAGGCGTTTCTGGAGATGCTCCATCGCGAAAAGAGGCCGGCTGCGGCAACCGGCTATGGAAATTGACATTCAGCCACCGATTCGGTAAGGTTTCTGGACTTTTCGGTGAGGATTCAACGACTTTCTCAAGGTCACGCGACCCTGTCAGCCCAGTGTGATGCAATGGGAACGCAGCCCAGACCAGAGCGTAGAGGAGGAAGAGCCGCAGCGCCCGTTCCGTAGGGATACCTACCACTACGTTCTGCCCTCCCATCTGATCGCCCAGCATCCCCTCCCAAGAAGAGACGAATCACGGTTGATGCTTCTCGATCGAGGAAGCGGATCTGTGGACCATGCATCCTTCAGCAAGCTCGGGGAGCATCTGCAGGAGGGGGATCTTCTGGTGGTGAACGAAAGCAGGGTGTTCCCTGCACGCCTACAGGGACGGAAACCCTCGGGCGGGAAGGTGGAGCTGCTCATGCTGCAGCCGAGAGGCGCGGGAACGGCCCAGCAGCCCTGGTGGGATGCGAAGGGATCGGAGAGTCGTGAATGGGAGTGCCTGATCCAGTCTTCGAGGCGGCCCAGGGCGGGGCAGGTCTTCGTCTTTCCGCACGGCCTCGAAGGCGAATTGACCGGTGAGGCGGACGGGTCGTACCGCGTCCGCTTCAATCTGGGCGGCGGGGACCTGCTGGCGCACCTGGAGCGTCACGGTTCGATTCCCCTGCCTCCCTATATCAGAAGGGGGCGCACCGGATCCGGGCCGGAAGAGACCCCGGAAGACCGGAATCGTTACCAGACGGTGTTTGCCCGTAAGGTCGGGTCGGTGGCCGCTCCCACCGCCGGGTTCCATTTTTCCGAGCCTTTGCTGAGTTCCCTGGAGGCCGGCGGAATCGAGATTGGACGGATCACCTTGCACGTCGGGCAGGCGACGTTTCTTCCGATCCGGGCGGAGGACATTCGTGCGCACAGGATTCGGCCCGAACGCTTCTGCATCGATGCCGAGGATGCGGAGAAGATGCGGAAGGCGAAGCAGGAGGGCCGTCGGCTCGTGGCGGTGGGGACCACCGTCGTGAGGTGTCTCGAGTCCGCGGTTGCCGAAAGGGGGCACATCGAGGCATGCGACGGGTGGGCGGGATTGTATGTCCTTCCGGGGCATCGTTTTCAGGCGGTGGATGCGCTGATCACGAATTTTCATCTTCCCCGGACCTCGCTGCTGGTGCTGGTGTGCGCCTTTGCGGACAGAGACCTCGTCCTGCGCGCGTACAGGGAAGCGGTTCGGAAGGAATACCGCTTCTTCAGCTACGGGGACTGCATGCTCATTCAGTGAGCGGACAGCAGGAACATGAGCGTAACCTTTTCGCTGGAAAAAGGGGAGGAGAGGGGGCCCAGGGTCGGGCGGCTGCACACGCCCCACGGTTCGGTGGAGACGCCCGCATTCATGCCGGTGGGCACGCAGGGATCCGTGAAGGCCGTGAGCTCCGATGACCTTCTGGACCACAAGGTCTCCATCGTCCTGGCCAACACGTATCACCTTTACCTGCGGCCGGGACACCAACGGATCGAGAGGCTGGGGGGCCTCCACAGCTTCATGAACTGGAAGGGGCCGATCCTCACGGACAGCGGAGGCTACCAGGTCTACAGCCTGGGGGACTTGAGGAGGATTACAGAAGAGGGCGTCTTGTTCCAGTCCCACCTGGACGGATCCGAGCACCTCTTCACGGCCGAAAAGGTCGTCCGGGTGCAGCAGGCCTTCGGGTCGGACATCGCCATGGTTCTGGACGAGTGCACGCCCTATCCTGCTGCGCACGGGGAGGCCCGGGAAGGCATGGAGAGGACCCTGCGATGGGCCGAGCGCAGCCGGGAGGCATGCGGCAAGGGTGGAATGGCCCTCTTCGGCATCGTCCAGGGGGGTGTCTATCCGGACCTTCGTAAGATCTGCGCCGAGGGGCTCGTGGACATCGGGTTCCCCGGGTTCGCCGTCGGCGGGCTGGGCGTGGGAGAGAAGAAGGAGGAGTGCCTGTCCGTGCTGGACTGGATGGCGGAGCTGCTGCCGGCGGATTCGCCTCGCTACCTGATGGGCATGGGGACTCCGGAGGACGTGGTGGCGGCCGTGGCGAGAGGCATGGACATGTTCGATTGCGTACTGCCGACAAGAAACGGTAGAAATGGTACTCTGTTCACCCAATCCGGCCGGCTTCGCATCAAGAACAGCCGCTACGGGGAGGACCTGCGTCCCATTGACCCGGATTGTGACTGCTACGCATGCCGGAACTACACCCGGGCCTATCTGCGACATCTCTTCCTGGCCAGAGAGCTGCTGGTGTACCGGCTGACGAGCATCCACAACCTGTATTTCTACCAGGTTCTGATGGAAAGAATGCGGGAGTCGATTCGCTCAGGCACCTTCTCCGAGTTCTCCCGGGCCTTCTTCGAGCGTTTCGACGCCTGCGAAGAGGGAACGGGTGGGGAGGGCATGGAGATGACGGCGGAGGAGCCGGGCGAGAAAACCCAGATTTGAATCTCGAGGAGGAAATGATGGATCTGGTCTATGCGATGGGAACGGGGCCGGGAGGGGCCGGCTCGGCAGGTGGAGCGCCTGGTGGCGGCATGATGGGAGCCTTGCTGCCGTTGTTGCTGATGTTCCTCGTCTTCTATATCCTGTTGATCCGACCCCAACAGAAGCGAACGAAACAGCACAGGGACTTCCTCAACGCCCTGAAGAAGGGGGACGAGGTGATTACCAGCGGCGGGCTCCACGGAAAGGTGACGGGGATCACGGAGAACGTGGTGACCCTGGAAGTGGGAGACAAAGTCCGGATCAAGGTGCAGCGGGGCAACATCGCCGGGGCGAAGCCGAAGCCTGCGGGGGAAAAGAGCGCCTGATACAGCTGGAGCTTTCTCAACTCTCTCTTGGAATGGGGCTGACAAGACCATGACGAAGAGCCTGAAATGGAGACTCATTGTGACGGCGGTCGTATTCGCCGGCGCCCTGACCTACCTGATGCCCACGTTCACGAAGGAGCTTCCCGCGTGGTGGGGAGGGTTCCTGCCGAAGGAGGAGGTGCGACTCGGTCTCGACCTTCAGGGCGGCATTCACCTGATCCTGGCGGTGGAAGAGGAAAAGGCCGTGGAGGGTACGATCGAGCGGCTCGTCCTCGACATGAAGGAGGTCCTCCGGAAGAAGGACATCTTCTACGATTCCATCGAGACGGAGGACATGGATCGATTCAGGATCGCCGGCGTCAGCCTTTCGGATCGGGACCGGTTCGATGAGATCCTGTCCGGTGAATTCGGGAATCTGAAGTCCTACTCGACAGAGGAGGGACGGCGGGGCATCGACTACGTCCTGGGGATCACGGAGCGTGAGGCCCGGACCATCAAGGAAGCGGCCGTGGATCAGGCCTTGGAGACGATTCGAAATCGAATCGATCAGTACGGGGTGTCCGAGCCGACGATCCAGCGGGAGAGCGAGAACCGCATCCTCGTCCAGTTGCCGGGGGTGAAGGATCCGGAAAGGGCAATCAAACTGATCGGGCAGACCGCAGTGCTCGAATTCAAGGTCGTCGACGAGGATCACAGCCTCGAGGCGGCCCTGGACGGGAACGTGCCGCCGGGCAGCGAAATCCTCTATCAGCGGACCTACGACCCGGAAACGAACCGGACCCAGAAGATCCCGCTGCTGATCGAAAAGAGGACCCTCATGACGGGCGACGCCCTTGCGGACGCCCGGGTCCAGTTCGACCGCACCTACAACCAGCCCCACGTATCCATCCGTTTCAATCCGAGGGGGTCGAGGCTGTTCGACCAGATCGCTGCTGAAAACGTGAACAAGCGACTGGCCATCATTCTGGACGGAAACGTCTACTCCGCCCCTGTGATTCGGCAGGCCCACTACGGCGGCCAGGCGGTCATCGAGGGCAACTTCACATCCGAAGAGGCGAGGGACCTGGCGATCGTCCTCCGGGCCGGCTCCCTGCCCGCGCCGGTGGAGATTGCGGAGAAGCGGGCCGTGGGGCCTTCCCTCGGCTCCGACTCCATCCGACAGGGCCTTCTCTCCATCTTGGTGGGCGGGCTGCTCGTCTTGGTCTTCATGGTGATCTACTACCGGATGGCAGGCCTGGTGGCGGACCTCTCTCTCGTTTTCAACCTCTTCCTGGTCATGGCGACCCTTGCGGCCCTGAAGGCGACCCTCACCCTCCCCGGCATTGCAGGGCTCGTGCTGACTGTGGGCATGGCCGTGGATGCGAACGTGATCATCTTCGAGCGGATACGGGAAGAGCTGCGTGTCGGGAAGACGCCCCGCGCCGCAGTGGACAGCGGCTACAAGAAGGCCCTGCTCACGATTCTGGACGCGAACATCACAACCATGATCGCCGCCATCGTGCTGTTTCAGTTCGGGACCGGGCCGGTTCAGGGGTTCGCCGTGACGCTGCTCATCGGCGTGTTCTGGAGCGTGCTGCTGGCCATGTACTTCACGCGGCAGATCTTCGATTACATGATTCTGGTCAGGCGAGTGAAATCGATCGCCATCTGACAAAGCCGATAAGAGGGGACTTCAATGGAGTTCATCAAGCCCGGCATCAACATCGATTTTCTCAGGTACCGGAGGATCGCCCTGGGGGTCTCCGGATTTCTCCTCCTCGCCTCGCTCCTTTCCCTCTGGGTCAAAGGCGGGCCCAACTACGGGATCGATTTCGCAGGGGGCATTCTTCTGCAGTTCAAGTTTCACCAGGAAATCGAGATCTCGGATCTGCGTGAATCCCTCGAGCAGATCGATCTCGGCCAGGTCGTGGTGCAGGAGTTCGGACGTCACGAGGAGCATGAATTCCTGGTCCGCGTGGAGAAGACCGAGACCGACCTGCAGCAGTTGCAGAAGACCGTGGAGGCGGCGCTGAAGGAGCGGTTCGGCTCGGAGAGCTTCGAGTTGAGAAGGACCGAGCTGGTCGGGCCGAAGGTGGGTGCCGAGCTGCGCAGGAAGGGTATCCATGCGGTCTTCTATGCCATCGCAGGCATCCTGATCTACATCACCTGGCGGTTCGAATTCAGGTTCGCCATGGGTGCGATCCTGGCTCTCCTGCACGACGCCATGATCACCATCGGTGTCTTCTCGGTCTTGAACAAGGAAATCGACCTGCCCATCGTTGCGGCGATCCTGACGATCATCGGTTACTCCATCAACGATACGATCGTGGTGTTCGACAGAATCCGGGAGAACATGAGACGCATCCGGCGACAGAGTATCGATCGGGTGATCAACGACAGCGTGAACGAAACGTTGAGCCGTACCCTGCTCACCTCCCTGACCACCCTCGTCGTTGTGGGGAGCCTGTTCATCCTCGGCGGCCCGGTGATCCACAACTTTGCCTTCGCACTGATCATCGGCGTTCTGGTGGGCACCTATTCCTCCATCTACATAGCGAGCCCTGTTGTCGCCTACTGGGAGACGATCCGTGGCCGATCGGCCCGCAAGAAGCTGGCGACGCGGGGCACAGCCGGACGCTGACCGAGCATGGGGCGTGCGGAAGGGGGAAGAGGAGTGCGCAAGAACAGCGGACCCGGGAGCAAGGCATGATTCTGAGCATTCTCGGACATCTGCTTCTCTTCCTGTTCCTGCTCGTCAGTCTGTTCAGTCTCTTTCTCGGACTCCCCGGAACCTGGATGATCCTCGGCGCGGCACTCCTGTATGGCTGGGTGACCGGTTTTGCAGAGGTCGGCGCGGCCATGCTGTTCCTCTTCCTGGCGCTCGCGGTGGTGGGGGAGGTGGTGGAGTACGTCTTCGGCATTGCGGGCGCCCGCCGATTCGGCTCGAGCAATCGAGGCATCGTCTTTTCCTTTCTCGGGGGGTTCGCCGGAGCCGTTGTGGGGGCGCCTCTCTTCTTCGGCTTCGGGGCGATTCTCGGCGCCCTGGTCGGAGCCTTCCTGGGGGCTGTGCTGATCGAGCTGTTCACCTACGGAACTTCGGAATGGAGAAAGGCCGTGAGGAGCGGCTGGGGGAACTTCCTCGGCCGGATCGCAGGGGTCATCACGAAGATGGCGATCGCCATCGGCATGATCGTCTGGATCGCAGCGGCCGCATTGCTGTGAGCGCGCCAAGAGATCGACAACCTGTCGCCTGTTCCGAATGGGTCGTTCCGCAGGCGGACGACGAGGCCTGCCGACGGCTTGGCGAGGCTCTCGACCTGACGCCTCTGTCGGCGCGCATTCTCTGCGGGCGGGGAATCCGTGATGTGGAGGAGGCGGATCGGTTCCTCTCCGCCTCTCTTCGGCAAATGCGTCCGCCTGCCCTGTTTGGGGACATGGAAAGGGCCGCCGAGAGGCTTCTCGAGGCCGTTCGGAAAAAGGAGCGGGTACTCGTCTACGGAGACTACGACGTAGACGGCTTGACCAGCACGGCCATCCTGGTCCATTTCCTTCGTCATGCAGGTCTGGACCCCCTCTACCACGTTCCGGATCGACTGCAGGAGGGGTACGGCTTTCACCCGGAATCTGTTCGCTCCTTCGCCGACAGGGGCGTTCAGCTGATCGTGACGGCTGACTGCGGCATCACCGGATTCGAATCGGTGCAGACCGCCCGGGAGCGCGGGATCGATGTCATCATCACCGACCACCATGAGTGCGGCGCAGAGCTTCCTCCCGCTCTGGCTGTGATCAACCCGAAGAGGCCGGGAGAATCCTTCCCTTTCCGCGAATTGGCCGGAGTGGGTGTGGCTTTCTACCTGATTGTGGCCCTGCGGGGACGCATGCGGGAGGAGGGCATGTGGGAGGGAGCGGAGGAGCCGAACCTGCGGGGGTATCTCGATCTGGTGGCCCTGGGGACGCTCGCCGACATGGTTCCGCTGCAGGAGGAGAACCGGATCTTCGTGAAGCACGGGTTGCAGGAGATTTCCTCGGAGACCCGGCCGGGTCTCTCGACGCTCAAGGCGGACGCCGGCCTCAGGGGGCCGGTCAAGGATACCCGGTCTCTCGTGTTCAAGGTCATTCCCCGGATCAATGCCCCCGGCCGAATGGGATGCGCGCTCGAGGCGCTGGACATGATGCTCTGCTCTGGCCGGGACGAGGCAGGGAGGATTTGCAGGGTTCTTGAGGAGCGTAACAACGAGCGAAGGGCCATCGAGGCGGCCGTCTACCTGCAAGCTCGAGAAATGGCGGAGGAGAAGCTGCGGAGGCGGGACCGGAATGTTCTGGCCCTGGCATGGGAGGGCTGGCACAGGGGGATTCTGGGGATCGTCGCTTCAAGGCTGGTCCGGGATTTTCGCAAGACGGTGGTTCTTCTTTCATTCGAGGGAGACGTGGGCAAGGGGTCTGTTCGCAGTGTGGAGAACTTCGCCTTTCTGGATGCTCTCGTTGCCTGCAGGCACCTCCTCGTGGATGTGGGAGGGCACCAGATGGCGGCGGGAGTGACACTCCGCAAGGAGCATCTGGATGCCTTCATCGACGCCTTCGAGCTGGAAATCGCGGAGAAGATCGGTCGAGGGGAAGGTGGGGCGCCCAGGCTGCTGATCGATGCGTGGCTGGAGGGACCGGAGCTCCTGACCGATCGGGCCATGTGGGAAATCGAGAAGATGGCTCCCTTCGGCAACGGCAACCGGGAACCCGTCCTCGGCATGCGGCGGATGCGGATTCTGAGCAAGCGTCTGGTGGGCGGGGCCCATCTGAAACTGACGCTGGATCGCGACGGAAGAACCTTCGATGCGATCGGTTTCCAGATGGGCGGCTCAGGGATCATGGAAAGCGACTGCACCTGCTGGGATGTAGCCTTCTCGCCGCGCAGGGAGACGTGGAACGGGCGGACGCGGCTGAACCTGCGGATCCGCGACCTTCAGCCGTCATGACCGGCCTTCCTGCCGGCTTGGGACCGTTCTGTTTGACTTCCGGAAGACGATGCGTAAAGTGAAGAGAAGGTCATATCCGTGCAGGGTTTGCCGGGATGCGAAAGTCGGAGAAAAACCAAAAGGCGGTCATCGAGAGCTGGATCGACGAACGGATCGAGTTCATGCTTTCCGGTTTGACCCAGCCCTTCGAGAAGCGGATTGCACGATTGCGGAAACGCGTCGTGGATCTGCAGGAGAGGGTCGAGCGGATCTACGACCTGATCGAAGAGGACGAGGACGCCGACCCGGCCGGCAACGGACCCCCTGGGGAAGAGTAATCTGACGCCCCTGAAGACGTTCCGAGGCACATCAAGGGGGAAAGGGATGGATGGGCCCTTTCCGAGGTTCTTCGTAGGGAGTGAAGCTCTGTGGACCTGTTACCCGATTCTTATCGCAGGATGGATCCGGAGGAGACGAGCAGCAGGATCCGGAAACGAAAGGATGAGCTCGGAAGGCGGCTCGTCGTTCTTGGACATCACTATCAGCGACAGGAAGTGATCGATTTTGCCGACCATGTGGGGGATTCCCTCGGCCTTTCCCGTCTCGCCGCTGCCCAGGAGGAGGGTGAGTTCATCGTCTTCTGTGGGGTTCGCTTCATGGCGGAGAGCGCAGAAATTCTTCGAAGAGAGCATCAGCGGGTTCAACATCCCGACCCGAAGTCCGGATGCCCTCTCGCGGACATGGCGGACATGGCCTCTGTTCAGGCGGCCTGGGATCGCGTCTCAGAGGCAGCGGCCACCGGCGAAAAGGTGATTCCTCTCACGTACATGAACTCGGGTTCCGATCTGAAGGCGTTTTGCGGAGAACGGGAGGGCGCCGTCTGCACGTCCTCCAACACCCGGTCCGCCTTCGAATGGGCCTGGGACCGGGGTGGTAAGATTTTCTTCTTTCCGGACGAGAATCTCGGCAGAAACACGGCCAGGCAGGCGGGCATTCCCGAGAAGGAGATTCTGTTGTGGGATCCGGAACGTTCCCCCGCGGAGCCTGGAATGGAAGACCGGATTCGAGATGCGACTCTGATCCTCTGGAAAGGCTTCTGCCACGTACACACCGATTTTCGTCCAGAGCACGTCCGACGTATTCGGGAGGAGGACCCGGAGGCAAAGGTCGTGGTCCATCCGGAATGTCCCGTGGAGGTGGTGGAGGCGGCCGATGCGGCGGGGTCCACGGAGTTCATCTGCCGATACGTCCGGGAAGCGCCTGCCGGGAGCCGCGTGTACATCGGAACCGAGATCAACCTGGTGAACCGCCTGGCGGTGGAACACCCCGACAAGAGGATTTTCGAGGTCTTCCGCTCTCTCTGCCCGAACATGTTTCGAATCGAGCCGGCCAAACTGCTCTGGACCCTGGATGAAATCGGTGAGGTCAACCGGGTGCATGTGGATCCACGCATCAAAGAGCTGGCCAGGATCGCCCTCGAAAGAATGCTGAGTTTTTCCTGAATTCCCTCCGGTGCTGCAATCCGGCGCCTCTCCTTATCCCGCTTCTCCACTGCATCTGCTTTTCAAAGCCCCTGACAAGCCGGAAAAATGCAGATTTTGCACTTTCCCGCCTGTCTGTTATCCTGAAAAGGGCAGGAAATGCAGAAACGGCCCGGAGAAGAATCACATGCTGGAACGCTACGAAGTGATGTCGGGGCTGAAGAAGTCCCTGGAGAGCCCCGAGCTTTCAGACCGGACCCGGTTGCTGAAGATCGAGATCTATCTGAAGGTCTACGTTCTCGTACTCGTTCTGTGCGGATACCTCTTCCTGCAGTTCGTCGGGGTCTTCGGTTACCTGAACGTGCCGAAGAGTGAGATGATCAGTGGGCTGCTCCTGTTCGCTCTCATCAACGCCGGCTACATCGCCCTGCTCAACAGGGGGATTCTTCTTCGCCGGCTCTATGTGATGGTGGCGGTCACCGATATCGTCTTCTTCACCGTGCTGATTCACTTTCTCGGGGGGGCGAATACCCCGGTCCTGGCCCTTCTCTATGTGCTGCCCGTTCCGTTCTACTCCATCCTGATTTCTCCATGGTCCGGGTATCTCGTATCGACAGGCAGCTGTCTGGCCTACGCTTTCCTATGCGGTCTGGAGTACAGCGGGCTCCTGCCCTCTTACGGGGACGCCCCGGTACAGCTCGAGAGGCTCAGCATCATTCTGTTCTTCCTCTTCTTCTGTTTCTTCTCGATCGCCTTCTACGCCGGCTACTTCTCGGACGTGCTCAGAAGACATCAGAAGGCGCTGGCGGACGCGAAAAGCGAGATCGAGCAGCACAACCTGACCCTCGAGACGCGGATCGCCAGTCGGACGCGGCAGTTGGAGCAGGCCAAGGGGAAGCTGGAGGAATACAGCAGACAGCTGGAAAAGGCGTACAACGAGAAGAGCACGCAGCTGGAGGAAGTGCAGAGGAGGCTTGCCTCGGAGCTGAGCGAACTGAAGCTGAAATACAACTACGAGAAGATCGTGGGCAAGTCCCGCCAGATGCAGGAAGTCTTTCGGCTGATGGACAAGGTCACCGACTTCAATGTGCCGATTCTGATCGAGGGGGACAGCGGCACGGGCAAGGAACTGGTCGCCAAGGCGATTCATTACAATGGGCCTCGCCGGGACAAGGCCTTCATCATTCAGAACTGCTCTGCCCTGACCGACGCTCTCCTCGAGAGCGAGCTGTTCGGGCACGTGAAGGGGTCCTTCACGGGTGCACTTCAGGACCGGAAGGGCCTGTTCGAGGAGGCGGACCAGGGAACCCTCTTTCTCGACGAGATCGGGGACATGAGCCCGAGCATGCAGGCGAAGCTGCTGCGGGCGATCCAGGAAGGGGAGATCCGGCCTGTGGGAGGGAAGAAGGTCATCCGGGTCGACGTGCGCATCATCTCGGCAACGAACAGGGACTTGAAGCTGGCCGTGCAGGAGGGTGGTTTCCGTGAGGATCTCTACTACCGATTGAACGGGGTCACCATTGAGCTTTCCCCTCTGAGGGAAAGGAAAGACGACATCCTGCTGCTGACGGAGCATTTCCTGAGGGAGTTCTCCCAGGAGACCGGGATTCAACGGAGGGGGCTCTCCCAGGAGGCGAAAAGGCTCCTCCTCTCCTACAGCTGGCCCGGAAACGTGCGGGAGCTGGAGAACACGCTCAAGAACGCGTGTGTCATCGCCCAGAAGGAGGAAATCGAGGTCGAGGACTTCCGGTACAAGCCGGAGCTCTTCATGGAAGAGCCGCAGCCGGCCAGGGAGGCTGCGGAAAAGGGGCTGGACCAGCCACTGGAAATGGACGTGAAGCCCCTGAAGGAGATGGAGAGGGAGGCGATCGAACGTGCCCTGAGGGCTTGCAGCGGAAAGAGGAAGGACGCTTCCAAGCTTCTTGAGGTTCCTATCCGCACCCTCTACGAGAAGATGAAGCGGTATGGAATCCGGTAGATTCCCCCCTTGTTTTGGTGCAAAAACGGCATTTCGTGCAAAAACCGCACCTGCAAATCGCGGGTTCAGGTGCCCGGAAGACCGGTTGAAGGACCGGTCGCGGTTGCTTCGCGAATCCCGGATGCAGTCGTGTCAAATTTCCGACCCGCGAGCATCCGGCCTGCTTCTAATTCAATCCATTGAATTTGTTATTTAAATCCTGATCCCGAAGGGTTCGGCAGGTGGTGCCGACACAGTCGGCGACCTGGAAAGACCCATTGTTCATGCTCAAGGATTCCGAATCCCGATAGGGGAACGCGATGGCATCGTTATTGCTATAATCTTCGTGGTAAGTCAACCTATTTCACCCTTGCTTGAAGCCGGGTCGTTCGTGGGAACCGGGGAAGGCTCCTGCGAACGGGCCGGCTTCTGTTCTTGTACTCGTAAAGGTGTAAAGAACTCTCAAGACTCCTTGCTCCGCTCCCGAAGGCTACGCTGGATCTCCCGCTTGGCATCCTGCCTCTTGATGGCCTCCCTCTTCTCGTACTTGCGCTTTCCTCTTGCAAGCCCGAGTTCGACCTTGGCCCGGCTGTTCTTCAGGTACAGGCTGATAGGGACCAGGGACAGGCCCTTTTCCTGGACCTTTCCGTAGAGCCTCCGGATCTCCCTCTTGTGGAGGAGCAGCTTCCTGGTTCGGGTTGGATCATGATTGAAGGGGCCTGCGTTCGGATAAGGGGAAATGTACACCTCGTGGAGAAAGGCCTCGTTGCCCTCGATTCGGGCGAATCCGTCCTTCAGCTGGACCTTGCCCTCACGGATCGACTTGATCTCCGTACCGAGAAGTACCAGCCCTGCCTCGTAGGTGGAAAGGATTTCATAGTCGTGACGGGCCTTCTTGTTCCGGGCGATGATCTTGGTCCCACCCTGTTTCAAGCGAGCTTCCTCCTCTTCCGGGTCCCGGTAAGGGCCTTGTCGAAGGGCCTGCAACATAATGAATAAGGCAATCGGCCCTTGTCAACGTGCCGCGGTTGCAAAAGAGCCCCTTATGGTTCAAATTAAAGTCTGGACGTGATCAGGACGAAGAAGAAGGCAGTCGGGTCTGGGGAAAGGCCCGTTTTGCCTGCGCTTTTTGGGTCGTGTGACACGGAGGATCCCGGCTCATGGACAAGGGTCAGCAACGAAGGGAACAAATCACCGATCTCCTGGCACAGATTCTGGAGTTGCCCGCCGACTCCGTTGCGAGCGATGCACACCTGATGAAGGACCTGGGCGGCGACTCCTGGCAGTACCTGGAATTCAGGACGGAACTGGAGCGGGTCTTCGGCATTACCATCCCGGATGAGGAGGTGGACCGGCTGGGCACGGTAGACGAAGCCGTGAAGCTCCTGTCGGAGCGCCTTGCTCCGCGGGATTCGGACGGGGGAGAGGCCCGTGCGTCGAGCGGGTCGGTCCCGAAGAAGGCCGGCCTGGAGGGCGAAGCCTTTCTGGGGGAAGACGGGGCCTACTACGTCGACCTCGAGTTGGCGGCGCACCACCTGGGGAGATGCAACCTCTCGGAAACGCCCTTTATGAAGCTTCTGAACCACATTCGTTGGATGCACCTCCATCGCCTCTCCGGTGTTCCGGGCAGGCGGTTCGTCGATGAACAGAACCAGCGTCTCTATCCAAGCTTCTACTACGTTGAAGTCAAGTTTCCGAGACAGACGCCCATGGCATCCTACGGGGAGGAGGATCGCTTCACCATCGTCAACACCCTCGGCTCTTTCGGGAACTCGCTGATGGACGGATTCGCTTTCTTCTATCCGGCCTCCTGGCCCGCCGAGAAGAAGATCCCCCTGAAAGACGGCAGGCAGGCGGAAGAACTCGGCATTCCCTATGCCCGGACCTCGAACCTCTTCGTCGAGGCGGGGGAAGGTCCGGACCGGCAGGAGCGCCCCAGACCGGCTCAGCCAGGATTGGACCGTATCCCGAAGATGGCGGAAGTGCCGGATTCCTACGTGCTGGTCAAGAAGGCGGATCGGGAAGACGGCTTCGGCCCTCCTCCCGCGCACTTCTCATCGATCACCCGGGAGCCGCTCGAGATCGAATATCCGATCGACCCGGACAGGGACATCAACGGCGTCGGACTCCTCTCCTTTGCCAGCTACTGCACGATCCAGGATTATGCAGAGCGAAGGCTTCTTCCTGAAAAGCCTGTCATCCCCATCGAACACGTTCTGCTGAATGACCGGACGGTTGTCTCCCGCCGGAGCGCCTATCTTGGAGGAGCGAGGCAGGAGGATACGATCGTCGTGTCCATCGACGCCTGGCTGGAGAACCCCTTTCTTTCGGATCATCCTGCCCCGGAGATGGCCCCGGTGAGACTGCATGTGAACTGTGAGATGGTGAGGCGGTCGGATGGCGAGCGCGTGCTGCTCTCCGGCGCGGAGAAGGTGGTCTTCGGCAGGACCCTGGAAGATGCAGGCCTGCTGGAGCCTCTGAAGAAGCTCGCAGGCTGAAGGGAGCGGGTACCGGACTCAGGACAGCTTCTTGATGGGCGAAACCTGTGCCATGAGCTTTCGGATCTTTCCCACAGCGAACTGTACCGTGATCTTCTCCTTGTAGCCCGTCCCCTCCACGTTGCGAACCGTACCGATCCCCAGAGACTCGTGTTCGATCCTGTCGCCGATGCGGAAGGTCTGCTTCCTGCCCGAGGAGGGCATGGGGGGCAGGGGAGGACGATCGAGCTGGCTCTCACCATAGTCGAGAGCGGGTCCTCCGTCCTCGAAAGCATCCAGGAAGAAACCGTCTTCCTTCGCCCCGGTGCCCCGTTGATCGTCCCGCCGGAAGTCGATCAGCTCCGGAGGGATCGAGTCGAGAAAGGGGCTTGGTTCCGTCCACTGTCTCTCTCCGTAGGAGGACCGGAAGCAGGCCCGTGAGAGGTACAGCTTCTTCTTGGCCCGGGTCATGCCTACATAGCAGAGGCGCCTCTCCTCGGCCAAGGCTTCAGGCGACGCGTAGGATCGTTGATGCGGAAGCACTCCGTCCTCCATGCCCGCCAGGAAGACGACGGGGAACTCCAGGCCTTTTGCGCAGTGGAGGGTCATGAGGGAGACGCAGTTCGCCCGGTCCTCGTACTGGTCGATGTCGCTCACGAGGGCGATCCTCTGAAGGAAGCCGCCCAGGATCTCCCTCCCGCGAATCTCGTCCGCCATGGCCTGGAATTGTCTTGCCGTTCGGACGAATTCCTCCAGATTTTCGATCCGTCTCTCGCCATCCTCCCTTCCCTCGAGAAAGTCCCTGTATCCCGTCTGCTTGATCACGGCCTCGAGCAGCGTCTCCGGAGAAGCCTCCTGCTCGCAGTCTTCCTGCAGGCTTCGGATCACGTCGTGAAAGCGCTTGAGCCTTCCCCGCAACGCCCCGGTGACGCCCCCTCTCCCCAGGATGTCCACAATCGCCCCCCAGAGACTCGTCCCCCGCGTGTCTGCGTGGTCCTGAAGGGTGGCCTGCGAGGCCGGACCGATCCCACGCGGCGGTTGATTGAGAATTCGAAGAAGGCTGAACGAGTCGTCCGGGTTATAGAGAAATCGAAGATAGGCGAGCAGGTCCTTCACCTCTGCGCGCTCGTAGAAGCGGACGGATCCGATGACGGCGTGAGGAATGCGAAAGAGCACGAACTTCTCTTCGAAGGTGCGGGACTGGCTGTTGGTGCGGAAGAAGACGCCGATGTTCCTGTAAGGGATCTCCTGCTCTGTGACCAGTCGTTCTACCTCCCTGGCGACGAATTCCGCCTCTTCGTCCGCGTTCGCCGACTCCTGGTAGACAATCCGATCCCCCGTCTCGTTCCGGGTCCACAGCCGTTTCTCTCTTCGCTCCGGGTTTCCCCGGGCGACCGCGTCCGCCGCACGGAGGATGTTCCCGGTGGAGCGGTAGTTCTCTTCGAGGGTGAGGATGCGCGTGCCCGGGAAATCCTTCTCGAAGGCCAGGAGGTTGGTCACCTCCGCGCCGCGCCAGCGGTAGATCGACTGGTCGTCGTCCCCCACGACGCAGAGCTCTCCTTCCTCCGAGATGAGCTTCTGAAGCAGCAGGTGCTGGGCACGGTTCGTGTCCTGGTACTCGTCCACAAGAATGGAGCGGAACCGTTGCTGGTATCTCGCCCGCACGTCGGGACACGCGTCGAACAGCTGCAGGGCCAGGAGAATCAGATCGCCGAAGTCGAGGGCATTCGCCTCCCGAAGGCGGCGGTCGTAGTCGGCAACGACCCCCTCCAGGATGCTGCCCATGGAAGACTGTCGTGGAACGAGGTGGGCCGGCTCGATTCCCTGGTTCTTCGCCTTGTCCAGGAGACTCTGGACCGCCGCGGGCCGGATCTGCTTGGCGCCGACCCCGTGGCTCTTCAGACAGGCCTTGATCACGCGCATCTGATCGGCCCCGTCGTAGATCACGAAGTTGGCTCCATAGCCGATTCGTTCGATGTGCTGCCGCAGGATCCGGGCACAGGTCGCGTGGAAGGTGCCGATCCAGATGCCGGTCTTTTCCATGCCCAGGAGCCGCTGCACCCGAAGCCGCATCTCCTCTGCGGCCTTGTTCGTGAAGGTGATGGCCAGGATGTTCCAGGGGTCGAATCCGCGATGGAGCACGAGGTGGGCGATACGGCAGGTCAGGGCGCGGGTCTTCCCGCTCCCCGCGCCGGCAAGGACCAGCAGGGGGCCTCCCGCGTGAAGCACCGCTTCTCTCTGCTGGGGATTCAGCTCTCGGTCCAGGTCCATCCGCCCTCGCACGGGACCGCAGCCTCGGCCGTGTTATTCGACGGTGACGCTCTTCGCGAGGTTGCGGGGCTGATCCACATCCGTCCCCTTGATCACGGCCACGTGATAAGCGAGAAGCTGAAGGGGAATCGTCATGAGGATCGGGCTCAGAAAGGGGCTGCTGTCCGGCACGTAGATGAGATCGTCCGCCACCTTTTCCGCCTCCGTATCGCCGTAATTGACGACGGCGATCACCTTGCCGTCCCGTGCCTTCACCTCCTCCAGGTTGTTCAAGACCTTCTCGTAGAGTTCGTTCCTGGGAAGCACGACCACCGTGGGGCAGTGCTCGTCGATCAGGGCGATGGGACCGTGCTTCATCTCTCCCGCCGGGTAGCCTTCCGCGTGGATGTAAGAGATTTCTTTCAGCTTGAGCGCACCCTCCAGGGCGACCGGGTAGTGGATTCCCCTCCCCAGGTACAGGAAGTCCTGGCAATGGGCGTACTTGCGGGCGATCGCCTCCACGGATTTCTCCCTTGCCAGGACATCCTCCAGGAGGAGGGGAAGCTTCTTCAGCTCCGTCAGGTAGCCCTCCATGGTGCGGGCCGGGATCTTCCGCCGGATCTTTCCGAGATGGAGGCTCAGGAGGTACAGGGCGGAAACCTGCGTGGAGAAGGCCTTGGTGGAGGCAACGCTGATCTCGGGTCCTGCATGGGTGTAGAGAACGCCTTTGCATTTTCGTGCAATGCTCGAGTCCACCACGTTGCAGATTCCCAGGGTGAGGGCTCCCTTGCGGTTCGCCTCTTCGGTTGCAGCGAGGGTGTCGGCCGTCTCCCCGGACTGGGAGATGGCGGTGAACAGGGTCTGCTTCGAAAGGATCGGATTCCGGTAGCGGAACTCGGAGGCGAGGTCCACCTCGCACGGGATGCGGCAGAGCTCCTCGATCATGAACTTGCCGATCAGGGCCGCGTGCCAGGAAGTGCCGCAGGCGACCAGGTCGATCCTCTTCACCTTTTTCAGGTCCTCCTCGTCGATCCCGATGTCGTCTAGGTAGACCTCACGGTTGCGGCCCTGGATCCGGCCCCGGACGGTATCCGTTATCACCCGGGGCTGCTCGTGGATCTCTTTCAACATGAAATGCTTGTAGCCGCCCTTTTCCGCCATCATGGGGGTCCAGGTGATGTGGGTCGTCTCGCGCCGAACCGCATCGCCGGCGAGGGTCGTGATCCGGTAGCCGTCTCTGCCCAGAACGGCGATTTCCTCGTCCTCGAGGAAGACCATCTCACGGGTGTGGTCCAGAAGGGCGGGAATATCCGACGCGACGAACCGTTCCGTCTCCCCGATGCCGACCACGAGGGGGCTTGCCTTCTTCGCTCCGATGAGCAGGGAGGGTTCGTCCTGGGAGATGACGGCGATCGCATACGATCCCTTCACCTGCCCGAGGGCCTTGCGGACGGCCTCCTCGAGGGGGGATGCGTTCTCCCGATGGAAGTCGATCAGGTGGGCGATGATCTCGGTATCCGTCTCGGAAAGGAAGGTTCGCCCCTTTGCCTGCAACAGGTCCCGAAGCTCGAGGTAGTTCTCGATGATCCCGTTGTGGACGACCACGACCGGGCCTGAGCGGTGAGGGTGGGCGTTCGTCTCCGAGGGTTTTCCGTGTGTGGCCCACCGTGTGTGGCCGATCCCGAGGACCCCGTCACACGGATTCGCCTTCACCTCATCCACCAGGCGGGAAAGCTTTCCCTGGGTCCTCCGCGTCTGGATCTCTCCCTGTTCGTCGAGGATGGCAATCCCTGCGGAGTCGTATCCTCTGTACTCGAGCTTCCTGAGCCCTTCCAGGAGTATGGAAGCCGATTTCCTCTCACCGATGTATCCTACGATTCCACACATAAGGGCCCTCTCTTACATCTCGGGCAAGCCTCTTCTCTGCTAATCCTCGAGGATGAAAGTGAAGTGACAGGTCACCCGGTAGTCTGTGATCTTGCCGTTTGCAATGGTCGCGTCCTGCTTCTGGATTTCCACGTGCGTAATGTTTCGCAGGGTCCGGTTGGCCCGGTTCAGGGCCTCATCCATCGCTTCCTTCCACCCGTACGGTGACATCCCGATCACCTCTGTCACGCGTGCAACCGTCATGATTCTTCTCCTCGTGCCTTTTGTTCGGCCTTCAAAAACGACTCCACTCGTACATCGGCCTATTCATCCCAATTCCTGAAAGGGCCGGGTTCCGTCACTCTCTGCTCCACCTCCTTCACCGACGGAATCCCGGACCGGCCTCCCAGGCGTCGACAGCTCAGGCCGGCGGCGACCGTGGCCCAGCGGATCCTTTCCGGCGCCCGCCAGCCGCGGAGCAAACCGTAGATGTAGGCCCCGTGAAAAACGTCGCCTGCGCCTGTCGTGTCCCGTACCTCCAGCCGCAGGGCAGGCAGCCGGCGAGGGGTGTCCTCCCAGAGGCTCACACTGCCCCGCTCTCCGAGCGTGACGGTCACGACCCCGGGCCCCATGTCCCGGAGCTTCTGCATCCGGTCGGGCAGGGCCGCTTGCGGCTCGAAGTGGCGAATGAAGTTTTCCGCCGCGATCAGGTGATCCGTGTGGCGGACCAGTTCGAGCGTTCCCGGGCGCAGCGAGCCTGCGTCCAGAATCACCGGGATGTTCCGCTCCTTTGCCCTCCTTGCCACGTGCAGGGAGGCCTCTGCAAAGAGCCCGTCCAGGTGAAGTGCGTCCACGCCGTCCAGAAAGTCCCCAGGGACCCCCGAGGCGGGGTAGGAGCAGGCATCGGGGCGTCCCCAGAAGATGGTTCGCCTGCCGGTTTCCTTCTCGGCGCAGATGAAAGCAAACTGGCTCCGGTTTCCTTCCTCGCGGCGCACCGCCGACGTGTCGATGCCTTCTTCCTCCAGACTCTGCAGGATGGCCTCGCCGAAAGGATCGCGGCACACGACTCCTGCAAACCTCGCGGAGATGCCCCACCGGGCAAGGGCGACGAGGGCGGTGGCCACGGGCCCCCCGCCCTGGACGACGAAGGCGTCGAACTCGCACTTCGTGTCGGGCGGCGGATACCGGTCAATCGTGCACAGATAATCGAGAGCACACTGCCCCAGTCCGGCGACCCTGGCAGCGCCGGGGACAACCCGTCCCGGTCGATCCGGAGCACCGGACATCGTCTTGTCCATGAATCGCTCTTCGTCTGGGCAACCCGCTGAACGATCCCTCTGCCCCCGGCCCTCTGGCCTGTCAGTAGGTGTTCGTCTTGAAGGTGAAGTCCCAGTGAAAGAGAGCGCCTCTCGGAAAGCACCGAACATGGGAGGTCCTTCCTTCCTCTACCTGCACCTCCAGAACGCCTTCAATGCTGGGCACCGCCTTCTCGTCCTTCCACTTCTGATATCGGAGGGTAAGTTGATGGGAACCTTCCGCCATGGCCCTGTCGAAGAGGAGGACGCCTTCCCCCTGCTTCAGCCGAACGGAGTCGTCGATCGGGACCTCCTCCCCGTTGAGCAGACAACGGTCCACCTGGATCGAGTCCGCGAAGAAAGGGTCCAGCGTATTCTGGATCTCCACCTTGAGCCGTGTCTTGCTGAGCAACTCCTGGATTCGCCTCTGCTCCTCGGCCACACGGCGCTGTCTTTGCACCTCGTCCCTGTGTGCCCTCTGCACGATGGGAAGCAGTGTGGCCACCAGGTCCCCTCCCTGGGTGAGATGGATCGCTTTGCCGTCCATCTGTTTGCTCAGGCAGTCAAGCTCTTCCCGTTCGAAAATGTCCTTGACGTCGAGAGAAATCGAAACATAGCGGAGGCCGCTTGGGCGGGCCAGATCCAGGGGCTCTTCGCAGAAGGAGGCGCCTCCGGTGTCCGCCCCGTCACAGAGAAGGATCAGCAGCTTCGTGTCCTGACCTTCCGGGAAGTCCTGAAGAGCTCTGGGGAGCTTGTCCCTTAGAGATCCTCTGCCCTTCGGATTCAAGAACCGTTCCTCTTCGGGAAACCGGGACCGGGTGTCCCTCTCCACAGGGATCCGGAGCCCCGGGTCCTCGCCCCGTGGCCCGCTCTCAGGCGGTGGGTACACGCGAAGCCCGATGGCCACCTCCGGGGGAAGTTCCCGGGTCACGGTATCCATCGCCTGGGCCACCTGGACGATCTTCGGTTTCCCCTTGAAAGGGGCCCACATGCTTCCGGATCGGTCCACCAGGAATTCGACGTAGAGGTCGGCAAATCCCTGAACAGGCCACAGGAGGGCGAGCATCAGAAGGAGGGGCAGGGGGTGCATCCGAAGGAGTCCGTGGTCCGGGTGCCCGAGGGCCCGGAAGGCATTCGCTGTGCCGAGTCTGTGAGGCATGACGATCCTTCAGGCCTTCTTGTAGAAGATGAGCCCAAGGAACATGAACAGGAGACCGCAGCTGTTCAGTTTCACGTTGAATCCGACGGAAACGGACACGATCCAGAGGTCGACGGCCAGGGGCGGGTCCAGTCCGAAGGCCTTGCTCTTGGACAGGAAATCGTGGAGGGAGCCTTCAGGAAGAACCGCGCCCAGAAAGACCCCGAACAGGTTTCCCACGATTCCGGAGAGAATCAGGACCAGGACAGCGCCCTGAAACCGATTTTTCCGTTCTTCTCGAATGAGCATTTCCTGTTTTCCACCCTCTATTCGCGAATGGAGTCGGCAGGGTCGTGAGAAAGACCTTCAACAAATATCACAACGGATCGAATTTTTAAAGCGAAATGTGCAGTCGTAGGCATTCGGGAAAAAGGGCTTGACAAATGATAACGCGCTGCGTTATAATGCCCCAATCTCATGATGAGGAGGAAAAAGAAAATGGATGGAAGGGAAAGAAACGAGACGAAGTTGGGGTTTCCCGAGAGAATCAGAGGTGGCCTGGGGGGCTCGCTGCGTTCCCTGAGCCGTATCGAAGCGGAGGGGGAGAAGCTCTTGAAGGGCTTGATCGGGACACTGGAAAGACACGGGGTCGACGCGAGCGGCCGGACGGTGGAGGAGCTGGGCCGGGATGCCCGGGTCTTCCTGAACGAGCTGAACGAGTCGATCGAAGAGAGCACGGAGAAGGTCCTCAAGCGGCTGAACGTCCCTGCCCGTGAAGACCTGGATAGGCTCAAGACTCTGATCGAACAGAATGTGACCTCGAGGCTGGAGAAGCTCAAGGTGCCGACCGGGAAGGATCTGGATTCCATGACCCAGCAACTGAGGGGCAGCCTCGAGGAGCAGGTCCAGAAGGGTCTCATGAGGCTCAACCTCGCCACGAAAAGGGATCTGGAGGCGGTCGCAAAGGATCTGAAAAAGGTGCAGAAGGACGTCGAGAAGCTGCAGAAGGCGGGCGCAGGAAAGAGCAGCGGGAAGCAGACCGTTTCCGCCACGAAGAAGGCGTCCGCCGGCCGAAAGAAGGCTGCGAAACAAAGGACGGGTTAGGGCACGATCTCCTTGAAGGGCTCCGGAATGAAGGTCAGGAGAAAGATGACCAGGCCGGCCCAGCCGAGGAACTTTCTTCCGGGGTCAAGGGGAATCGAGATGTCCCGCGTCGGGGGATGATCGAGCCGCAGGAAGCACATGAGCACCGCCCAGACGATCCACACGGCGGTGCCGGGCACCAGGTTGCCGAACACCCCGAAGAGGCCGAGGAGGACGGTAAGAAACCGCAGCGAGGGGCTTGCGTTGTCCGCGAAGGCCGTGCGAAGCCCTGCCCAGCAAAATGCGAAGCCCCACAGCCAGCCCACAGGATCGAATGCGGTGAAGACCCCGTGGATACCCCATAGAACCAGGGCCAGGTACACGGAGCGGGACACCGTTCGGTGCCGGGGCCCGAGGATCCCGTAGGTGACATGACCCCCGTCGAGTTGTCCCATGGGCAGCAGATTGAGGGAGGTCAAAAAGAAGCCGAGCCAGCCCGCGAAGGCTACGGGGTGCAGAAGTACCGTCTGGGTTTCTCCGAGGGGTCCGAAGATCCACCTCGTGAAGGCCATGAACAGGAGTGAGTCCCCCAGTTCGATCCCTCCTGCCGCGGAGCCGACTTCGACCACTTCCGAAAGGCTCAGGCCGATCCATGTTGCCGGAACGGCCACGGCGATGCCCGCCAGCGGGCCCGCGATTCCGATGTCGAAGAGGATCCTGCGATCCCGGATGGCGGCGCGCATCCGGATAACGGCCCCCATGGTGCCGATGATCGTCGGGACCGGGATGAAGTAGGGAAGAGTGGCCGGAACCCCATGGCGCCGCGAGGTGAAATAGTGTCCCATCTCGTGGGCGAGGAGAATTCCGAGCAGGGCGGCTGAGAAGGGGACGCCGCTGAGCAGGTTCTCCAGCGAGGAGAAGGCTTCCAGGCCCCTTGCCTGGAGGGCCCCTGCCATGATCGTCGTGATCACGGTGGCAAGAAACAGCAGTACGTTCGTCCTGAGCTTGGCCAGAGAGGGTGCAGGATCGGGATTCATCGGTTCGCGCCTCTTCGGCCTTCTTCGCCTCTCCTCTGGAGCACCACGGGGTCGCCTTCCCGCAGGCCGAGGACAAGTTGCGCCCGGGCCTGATTGCAGGCGACCTCCAGATACCCCATGCTGTTGATGATCGCCAGCGCCTCGCCCTCGGGGGTCGATTCATAGCTTGTGGACATTTCCGGGATTCTCTTGGATGCAGCGCGAACCGTGAAGGGAGCGCCCTCTGCCCATCGCGCTACATCCGTTGCTCTCAGGTTTGTCATGCAGTTGCCGAAGCGGTCGATCCAGACGACCTCTCCTTTCAGCGCTTCCGGCCCTTCCCGATGTGCGGGCAGCGATATCCTCGAGGGGTCTGTTGCGACGGGGCCGAACGATTCCGGCGCAGTGCCCGCAGCCAGACGGGCCGCGACCGGCGCGAAGATGTCCCTGCCGTGAAAGGTGTTGCTCACGGGCTCCAGAAAGTGCTCCCGGTTCTCAAGAGTCCACGCACCCTGCAGCGGGAGGTCCTCCAGGAGGAGACCGAAGAGACCGTTGTCCGGTCCTACGTAGAACCGGTCGTCGATCCTGAGCAACAGCGGGGCTCTCCCGCCTCCGACCCCCGGGTCCACGACCGCCACGTGTATGGTCCCGGCCGGAAATCTCGGGCATGCTTCCCGGAGCAACAGAGCGGCCGGAAGGATTCGGTGGGCGGGCAACCCGTGCGTGATGTCCAAGATCCTTGCCTTCGGATGGATCGAGAGGATCACGCCTTTCATGGAGCCGACGTACGCATCTCCGCCTCCGAAATCGGTCGAAAGCGTGATCACCGCATGGTCCGGACCGGTGGAGGGCATCAGAATCCCTCCAGGGGACAGCCCGCGCATTTCGGTCGGGGGCGGCAGAAATCCTTGCCCGCGTTGACCAGGAGCGCGTGGAACTCGTTGTAGAGCTGCACGTCCTCCGGCAGGCGGTCCGTGATCCACTGCTGAGCCTCGGCGTAAAACGTCTCCTCCGGCAGCAGTTCGTGCCGTGTGAAAATGCGCAGGGTGTACGTGTCGATGACGAAGACGGGCCTGCCGGCTGCGTAGAGGAGGATGCTGTCCGCTGTTTCCGGACCGATCCCGGACAGGCTGAGCAGCTCCTCCCGCAACGACTCGGTCGGCAGCTCGAAAAGGGCCTCGAGCCGTCCGTCGAACCGGTCGAAAAGCAGGGCGAGGAAGTTCCGGAGCCGCTTCCCCTTCTGCCGGTAGTAGCCCGCGGGCCGGATCGTCTCGTAAAGGGCGGCCTCCGGGAGCCTCCGGAGGGTTTCCGGCGTCAACGGACCGAGCCCTTTCAGGTTCGCGATCGCCTTTTCCACGTTTCTCCAGGCCGTGTTCTGGGTGAGGATGGCGCCCACCACGACCTCGAAAGGTGTGTCCGCCGGCCACCATCTTCTTGGACCGTAGTGTTCGAAGAGGATCCGGTAGATGTCGAGCAGCCTGTCGCTCATGATGCGTGGGACCCTGCGGGGCGGGCCGCGAGCCTTTCCAGGACGGCCACAGCCAGGAGGGGAAGGTTCAGTTCATGGTGCCCGATGAGTTGATAGCCGCGGCCGCCCATGCGTACGGGTCTGTCGACCACGTTTACGGAGGGTCGGTAGTGACGGATGAAGTCCATGTTCACTGTGGTGAAGGCCTCCACCTTGTGCCCCTGATTGCGGGCCAGGTTCAGGGCCTTCATGAAGACCTCGGGAAGGACCACCGCCGAACCGACGTTCAGGTAGGCCCCGCCCTCGAGGCGCGCTACGCTGGCGACGAGCCGGTGAAAGTCCCGAAGGGAAGCCTCCCCGATACAGGCGCCGTCTGCTCCCGGGTGCATGTGCAGGATGTCCGTTCCGATCGCCACATGGACCGTCACCGGAAGGTTTCTTCGCCGGGCCTGACAGAGCAGGCTCAGATCTCCGTGGGGCGGGGTTGCTTCCGTAAGGCGCTGTGCGACGGACTCCCCGAAGCCCTTGCCCTGCGCGGTTCCCTCGGACAGGGCCTCGAGGATGATCTCGGCGGTCTCCTCGGCCGCGCCGAACATCCCCTGGTCGAGGGCGGGGCCCACGTCCTCGGAGGTCTTGCCCCAGAGGGCGATCTCCGTGTCGTGGATCACCCCGGCGCCGTTCATGACCAGTCCCGTGATGATCCCCCTTTCCATCCAGGAGATCAGGACCGGGGCGAGTCCGACCTTGATCACATGGGCGCCCATGCCGACGAGGACTTCCCGGCCGTCATCCGCGGCCTCTGCGATCCGGCTCGCCACTTCCCTGAGGTCCCGGCCGGCCAGAATTCCGGGCAGAGCGTCGAGGAAATCCCGAACCTGCATGCCGGGGGACAGCGACGAGGCGAAATCTTCGACCCCCACCTTGGAGAGGCGTTCCTTGAGGGAAAGGGTCTTCATTCTTGGCGAATCCGTTGGCTTCTTGCTCATGTTCCGCTCTCGTCTGCCTCCTTCGTGTAGGGCAGGGACGGGAAAAGGGCTGATTCCACGTATTCACACAGGAGGTGTTCCACCACGAGAAGGGTCTCCTGGATGCGCGGGGTCCGGTCCGAAAGGGATACGCAAATCGTGAAGTCGGCCTCCTTCCCGGCGCTTCCACCGCTTCCCCCGGTGAGGGCGAGGGTGGGGATGCCCATCGCCTTTGCCTGCCGGATTCCTTCGAGGACATTGTCTGAGTTGCCGCTCGTACTGATGGCCAGAACGAGATCCTCCTGCTTGCCCAGGGCCTGGATCTGTCGGGAGAAAACATACCGGAAGTCCGAATCGTTTCCAATGGAGGTCAGATTGGAGGTGTCCGTCGTGAGCGCGACCGCCGCGAGGGGCGGTCGGTCCGCCCCGTAGCGGTTGACGAACTCCGCCGCCAGGTGCTGTGCGTCTGCCGCGCTGCCCCCGTTGCCGATGATCAGAAGCTTTCCCCCGGTCCGAAGGGCCCGTACGACCTGTTCGAAGGGCTCGATCAGGCTTGGCAGGAACTCGTCGAAGAACCTCTCCTGGGTTCTGAGCGATTCCCGGACGCTCGATCGAATTCGCTCGAGGGAAGCTTCCCGGTCATGGCTTGCCATGAATCCGTTCCTTTCCGTTTCAGAGGAAGGGCCGGAGGGCCGTCGACCAGGTCATCCGCCTTTTCCGTTGACAATCGCCGGTTCATTTCCTTAAATGGCCGCAGGTGACGAGCCCAAGCCATCTGCGAGAAATGGAGGCCCCCATGTCGGAACATGTTTCGGAAGTCACGGATGCCACCTTCGAAGAGGAGATTCTCCGGTCCCCCCTGCCTGCCCTGGTCGATTTCTGGGCGGCCTGGTGCGGGCCCTGCCGGGTGATAGGTCCAATCGTAGAGGAGATCGCCGAAGAGTACAAGGATCGGGCGAGGGTGGCGAAGATGAACGTGGACGACAATCCGGGCACGGCCGCACGGTACGGCGTTCGCGGAATTCCGGCCCTCCTTCTGTTCAAGAACGGTGAACTCGTCGACCAGATCATCGGTGCTGTCCCGAAGACGCAGGTCGTGAGCCTCCTCGAGAAAGCCGTCGCCTCCTGACCCGCTAGAAGATGAAGCGTCGTATGTAGATATTCAGGAGCAATCCGACCCCCAGGAGCATGACCAGCAGGAAGGAGCCCCCGTAGCTGAACAGGGGAAGCGGTATCCCGACCACCGGGAGAAGGCCGAGGCACATCCCGATATTGATGGCTACGTGCCAGAAGAAGAGGAACGTGATTCCAAGGGCCACGACCATTCCGAAGGTGTTCTTGGCGCGGCTGCTGATGTTGAAGGCCCAGAAGATGACGAGCAGGTAGCCGGCCAGCAGGAGAAGGCATCCGGCAAAACCCCACTGCTCGGCAAAGGCGGAGAAGATGAAGTCCGTGTGCTGTTCCGGCAGGAAGTGCAGACGGGTCTGTGTGCCGTGCAGAAATCCCTTGCCCCAGACTCCTCCCGACCCGATCGCGATCTTCGATTGGATGATGTGATACCCTCTTCCGAGCGGATCCTCCGACGGGTTGAGAAAGGTCAATACGCGCTCTTTCTGGTAGTCCTTCAGGTTGAGCCACCCCAGGGGAAGACTTGCCAGACCTCCGATGATGAGGGCGATGATGGAACCCTGGCTGAGCCCGAAGAAGAGGACGATGGAAAAGAAGAGCAGCCCCAGCACGATGGCGGTTCCGAGATCCGGTTCGAGCAGGACGAGGAAGAAGGGAAGGGCGAAGATCAGGAAAGGGACAATCAACTCGAAGAGATTGTATCGTCCCTGCTTCGCGTGATGATGAAAGTACTTGGCAAGGGCCAGGGTCATGGTGAGCTTGATCAGCTCGGACGGTTGAAAGGAGATCGGACCGAGCTCGATCCAACGTCTCGCCCCGGAAATGGAACGACCCATGACGAGGACATATACGAGCAGCAGAAGCGAGATGGCGTAAATGGCATAGGCATAGTGCTCCATGTGGCGATAGTCGATCAGAATGACGATGAGCATGCCCACCAGTCCGAGGCCCCACCAGATCAACTGTTTCTGATGAGGAAGCATCCCCCCTTCCGGGATGCTTCCCTGCATGGTGCTGTAGAGGGTGAGGGTGCCGAGGACCCCGATTGCGAAGAGCGCGGCCACAAGGGAGACATCAAAGGTGGTGAATCTGCTCGACTTCAGTTTCGCCATGGTCTTCAGCCTTCCGCCTCCAGGGCAGTGGACGTGGCCATAGACTCCTGCGGTCGCGGCGACCGGAAATACTCGTCCAGCATCTCACGGGCGATGGGCGCGGCGGTTTCTCCGCCGTGTCCTCCATGCTCTACGAGAACGACCACGACCACCTCCGGGGAGTCTGCGGGAGCGTAGCAGGCAAACCAGGCGTGGTCCCGCTGTTCGCGGGGGATTTCCTCCCCGGAGGTCTTATGGTCTTCCATGCGGACCACTTGCGCGGTTCCGGTCTTTCCGGCCACGGCCACCTCCTCCATTCTCGCCCGCTTTCCCGTTCCCTTTTGCGAGGCGACCACGTCCCGGAGTGCCTTGCCCACGAGCTCTGCGGTTGTTCTTGAAAAGCGCACCGATTCGGCGGCGCCGGGCGCCGCTTCGAGAAAGACCTTGCCGTCCGTGGTCTCCACCTGCCGGACGAGCCGCGGTGTGAACAGGCTGCCCCCGTTCGTCACGGCCGACAGCATCCGGACGATCTGGATCGGCGTGACCAGCAGGGCGCCCTGGCCGATCGAGACAACGAGGGTCTCCCCTTCGTACCAGGGCTCCTTGAATCGTTTTCGTTTCCACTCGGGGGAGGGCACCAGTCCCGTCTTCTCCCCGTCCAGCCCGATCCCGGTCTTCTGCCCGAAACCGAACCGTCTCGCATAATCCTGAATGCGCCGGATACCCAGACGCTGGCCCACCTGGTAGAAATAGACATCGCAGGACTGCACCAGCGCCTGATGGAGATCGACCGGACCGTGTCCGATCCTTCGCCAGCACCGGAAGTCCCGGGTGCCGAGACGGTGCTTTCCGCTGCAGAAGATCTTTTCCTCGGGAGTGATGACACCCTCTTCCAGGGCGGCGATTGCCAGGACGATCTTGAAAACGCTTCCCGGCGGGTAGAGCCCCTGGATGACCCTGTCTGTGAGAGGGTGGTAGGGGTTCAGACGCAGCGAGTCCCATTCGTCCCTGGAGATGCCTCCCACGAAGCTGTTCGGGTCGAAGCTGGGCAGGTTCAGGTAGCACAGGATCTCTCCGTCCCGCGGGTCTGCGGCGACGGCCACCCCGGTAGCGTCCCCGAAGGCCTGTCGCGCCCTCTGCTGCAGCCGCCGTTCCAGGCTCAGGACCAGGTTCTTGCCCGGGAGCGGTTCCTTCCTCTTGATGAGAGAGATCTGCCGGCCCCTTGCGTCCGCCTCCACCTGGAGGCCCCCCTTCTTTCCCCGCAGTTCCGCCTCCCAGTGCTTCTCGATGCCGACTTTGCCGATCCAGTCACCGATTCGATAATCGCGCCTGGGGGGCCGTTGAAGCTCCCTGGGGCTGATTTCGCCCATGTAACCGATGGAGTGTGCGAAGAGTCCTCTCAGCAGATAGTCCCTGGCCTGGGTGACCTGGATCATCACGCCGGGCGTGCGGAGCCGGTTCGCCTCCAGGTAGGCGACGGTTTCCCAGGATGCGTCCTTCCAGAGAACATGGGATCGGAAGGGGATCCCCTTGCGAACCTCGGCAAACCTGTCTCGGAGAGCCTCGGGAGGCATGGGAGACAGATCCGAGAGCGTTGCCTCCAGAGACGCGTAGTCCTGCACCTCTTCCGGGATCACCGTAACGTCGAAACAGGGGCGGTTGTCCACGAGGATCTCTCGGGTTGCGTCCAGAATCCTGCCCCTGGGTGCATGGATCTCCGTCACCCGGATCCGATTGTTCTCCGAGAGGTTTCGGAAAGATTCCCCCTTCCAGAGCTGGAAATAGGCGAGTCGTATCAGCAGGATCGCGAAGGCGGCAGCGAAACAGAAGCTGCATGCGAGGAAGGATCTTCTGTGATCCACCGTCGTGTGGTTGCGGATTCTCTTCATGCGGGACTCGACTTCTGCTGTTGCAGATACCACCCATCCTGGACCCCGAGGGCCTTCGAGACGATGTAGAAGACCACCGGCATGAGGAACATGCTGGACACAAACTCCCCCACCCAGATCAGCAAAGCGTCCGTTGGCGTGGGGAAACGAAGGCGGAAGAGCACCGACAACAGTGCGTAGTAGGGGATCTTGAGGGCGAAGGCCAGAACGGCAAGTCCCCATATCGCCCGGAACCCTCTCATGAAAACGCGCGCCTGGATCGCCTTGCTCATGACGAAGAGGGTGATCGCGAAAAGGGCGTTCATCCCGTCAGGGGCCCCGGAAAACAGGTCGGAAAGCAGCCCCAGTGCAAAGCAGAGGAGAAGTCCCTTGCCCCAGGGAAAGAGCAGGCTCCCGTAGAGAACGAGCAGCAGGAGAATGTCGGGGACGAAGCCCGGCGGCAACAGGGGGCTGAGAAGCGAGCTCTGGAGCAGGGCCGCCAGGATACCGAGGAGAAGGAGGATCAGGTAATTCACGGTCCGCCCCCTCCCTCCTCCAGGCTCCGTTTCTCGCAGAGTACCAGCACCTCTTCCAGTCTGCGAAAGTCCACGGAGGGCTGCACGGCCACACGCTGGAAGAGGTCCGGATCTCTGGTTTCCGCCCTGAGCACCGTGCCGATGAGGACGCCCTTCGGGTATACGCCGTCCAGGCCGGATGCGAGCACCAGGTCGCCCGGCACCACGTCCTCAGACCGGTGAAGATACTTGAGCCGGCACAACTGATTCCCGTTGCCCATGACGATGCCCCTTGCCCGCGACCGCTGGATGAGGGCCGCCACCGAGTTGTTCGGATCCGTGATCAGCAGCACCCGCGAGAAGCTCTTCGAGCTCTCCATGACCTGTCCAACGATGCCCTGCACCGAGACGACGGCCATGCCCTCTTCGATCCCGTCCCTTGTTCCCCGGTCGATCACGGCGGTCTGGAACCATCCGCTCAGGTCCTTCGCGATGATTTCGGCCGGAAGCAGGGGCTTTTGAAAACCCTGCTTGAATCCGAGCAACGAACGGAGTCGTTTGTTCTCTCCGCGAAACTCCAGCAGCTGGACCCTCTCCTGCTGCATCTCCTCGATGATTTCCCGCATCAGCCGGTTCTCCTCCTCGAGCTCGACGAGATGCAGATAGCGTTGCCAGATTCTTTCGAAGAAGCCGATGCCCTTGGACATCCCCTTCTGGAAAGGTCCGGAGAGTTCCAGAATACCTCGCTGGAGGGAGTGCGAATCGGATTGCCTGTCCGTGCGGGAGAAGAGCATGGCAACAGCACCGGCAAGCAGCACCAGAAACAGGGCCGAGTACCAATGCCGTTCGAGCAGTGTGAAGACCTTCCCCATCATTCGTCAGCAGCCGGGTGGGCTTGTCGAGCTGGAAGTTTGGGTCGCGCCGCTTCCCTCGAAGACGGCCCGGCGGCGTCTCATCCTTCCAAAGCCACTTTTTTCAGAAGGGAGAGCTCCTGGAGCGCCTTTCCCGAACCGAGGGCCACGCACGCGACGGGATCTTTGGCGATATGAATGGGCAGTCCTGTTTCGTTGTGAAGCAGGATGTCCAACTGGGCCAGCAGTGCACCTCCTCCGGTGAGGGTGATTCCCCGTTCCATGATGTCCACCGTCAGCTCGGGCGGCGTCCTCTCCAGCATGATCTTCACCGCGTCGACGATCTCGTTCAGCGTCTCCTGGATCGCCTCCCGTACTTCGCCCGAACGCAGGAGCACGCGGCGGGGCAGGCCCATGATCAAGTCGCGTCCCTTGATCTCCATCACCTTCGATTCGTCCATGTGCCAAGCAGAGGCGAGCCGGATCTTTGCGAGTTCGGCCGTATTCTCCCCGATGAACAGGTTGTATTTCCTCTTTATGTACTGCAGGATCGCCTCATTGAAGGTATCGCCCGCGGCCTGCACACAGTGGGTGTCCACGATGCCGGAGAGGGAGATGACGGCCACCTCCGTGGTGCCGCCCCCGATATCCAGGATGAGGTTCCCTCCCGCTTCGGAAATGGGGAGCCCCGCGCCGATGGCGGCCGCGAGGGGTTCTTCGATCAGGTAGACCTCCCTGGCGCCGGCCGAAAGGGCCGATTCCCGGAGGGCACGCCGCTCCACGTCGGTGGCGCCGAAGGGGACACAGATGATCATTCGGGGCCGTGCAAGGGTGCTTCGCTGGTGGGCCTGGAGGATGAAATAGCGAAGCATCTCTTCCGTGATCTCGAAATCGGAGATGACCCCGTTCTTGATCGGCCGGATGGCGGTCACCTGAGGAGGGGTCCTGCCGATCATCCTCTTCGCCTCTTTCCCGATCGCAACAATCCGTTTGTTGCCGTCGTCGTCTTCCCGGACGGACACGACCGAGGGCTCGCAGAGGACGATGCCCTTGCCCTTCACGTAGACCAGGGTCGTGGCCGTACCCAGGTCAATGGCAAGGTCATTCGACATCAAGCCGAGAATCCAGTTGAAGAGCATTCGTTTTTCCCGGAAAACCCCCGAAAATCCCTTTGAAAATGGGAAAATATGCAATCATAGCTAAAGAATATTATCTATTTTACCGCACCCTATCAAATCGACGTCTCCGGATCAAGTGGCAATTCCGTCTCCCGGCCGTAAAAGGCCGGTCGGGTTTGCCTTTTCCCCATCCCTTTCGTACCATGTCCCAAGGATCCGGATCGAGGGGGGAATATCTTTGAAATGGCGTTATCAAGAGCCCTGGGGAGCCCGTTTCCGGGCCCGGGGTTGAGCATGAGAAAGGGTGAGACGACATGCTGAGTTACATGAGAAAGAATGCGGGTTCGTGGTTGATCAAGGTCCTCCTGTTCGGTGTCGCCCTCTCCTTCGTGATCGGCTTCGGTATCCTGCCTACGCTGCAGGACGAGGAAGGCGCCGGCCTGATCGTTGCCGAGGTGGGCGAGAAGAGGATCACCCGGGGAGAGTGGAACCAGGCGTATGAGAACCTCATTGAGGTCTACCGAAGGGTCTATCAGGACCGGTTCTCCGAGGAAATGATCCAGCAGATGCGGCTTCGGGAGACGGCGCTGGACAATCTGATCAACAGGGTGCTTCAGCTCGAAGAGGCGGCGCGACTCGGTTTGCAGGTCTCGGACGAAGAGCTTCGAGCACGGATCCGGTCACTGCCCTACTTTCAGCAGGATGGGCGTTTTGCGAAGCAGAAGTATCTGCGGCTCCTGCAGCTCAACCGGTTGACCCCGGGGGATTTCGAGCGGCAGCAAAGGGAAGAGATGCTGGTGCAGGCTTTTCAGAACTTCGTCCGGGGTACGGTCAAGGTGTCGGACGAGGAGCTTTGGAACAGTTACGTGCTCGAATTGGAGCAGGTCCGACTGGAGGCCCTCGTGGTGACCCCCACCGCCTTCGAGCAGGCGGTCGAGGTGACCGAGGAAGCCTTGAGAGAGTACTTCGAGCGGAATGCCGAAGGCTTCCTGACGCCCGAGAAGGTGAAGGTTGCGTACGTCCAGGCGGTCCCGGAAGCGTATCGTGAACAGGTGAAGGTCTACACCGGCGACATCGAGGAGTACTACGACTCCCACATCGAGGAATTCTCCAAGCCCGAGGACCTTCGAATGCGGCACATCCTCCTGCGCCTGCCGCCCGATGCGGACGAGTCGGTTCGGATGGAGAAGCGGAAGACCCTGGAAGGGATCCTGGAAAGGGTCCGGGCGGGCGAGGACTTCGCAGAGCTTGCGAAGATCTATTCCGAGGACACGGGTTCCAAGAAGTCGGGGGGCGATCTGGGCTACGTGAAGCGAGGCAAGCTCGTCCCCGAGGTGGAGAGCGCCGCCTTCGCACTGAAGCCGGGGGAAGTGAGCGACATCGTCTCCTCCCCCTACGGGCTGCATCTGATCAAGGTCGAAGACTACCGAGAATCCAGTGTAGAGCCCCTGGAGGATGTGAAAGAGAAGATTCGGGAGACGCTCATCGATGAGAAGGCCTGGAGAACGGCGAGGAGGAAGGTGGAGGAGTTCTCCTGGGATGTGAGGGAGAAGGGTGCCTTTCCCGAGGTCGGTTCGACTCAGGGGGACCTGATCGTCAGGGAAACCGGTTTCTTCGCGCGAGAGGAGCCGATCGGCGACCTGGGAAGAGCGCCTTCCTTCGCACAGGCCGCCTTTGCCCTCGAGCCCGGTGATGTCAGCGAGGTCATCCGGGGGGAGAAGGGCTACTACATGTTGCAGGGGATCGACAGGAAGGCGCCCGAGACGCCCCCCTTCGAAGACGTGCGTGATCGGGTGGAGCAGGAGTTCCGTCGGGAGGAGAGCAGAGTGCTGGCCAGGAAGAAGGCGGAGGAGGCTCTCGAGGCGGCCCGAAGCGGCACGAACCTGGAAACGGTGGCCGAGCACGAGGGCGTGCAGGTCATCGACACGGGGCACGTGAATCGGCTGCGTCGGTTCATTCCGAGAGTGGGCGCATCGGAGGAGATCCTCGAGACGGCGTTCCTTCTGACCGAGGCGCGTCCCTGGGCGAAAGAGATTTTCGAGGTGAACGGGAAGTTCTACGCGATCCGCTTCAAGGAGCGCATCGTGCCGGACCGTCAGGCCTTCGAGGACGAAAAGGAGGAGCTCCGCAAGCAGCAGGAAGCGAAGAAGGCCCAGGACGTCTATCGCCAGTGGCTTGCCCAGCTTCGAGAGCAACAGAACGTGAAGGTGATCGGGGTCGGGGCCTGAAGCGTCTACGGCCGGTGTGCCCGGCCTTCGGAGGAGGAGTTCGATGAATCCAGTCGTAGAGACCGTGCCCGTATTCGATGACAACTACAGCTTTGTACTGACACTCCCGGGACAGAAACGCGCCGTAGTGGTCGATCCCGGTGATGGGGAAAGGGTCTGGGCCTTCCTCGAGCGGAAGGGATACGAACTCGAGGCGGTCCTGGCGACCCACCATCACTTCGACCACGTGGCCGGCATCGAGGCCCTCTGCGGCAGGTCTCCTGCGGAGGTCTACTGCTTCCGGGGTGAGATGAGCCGTGTCCCCGGGGCGACCCGCGGGCTGGAAGACGAGGAGGAATTGGAACTGGGCGGACTGCGTTTCAGCGTGCTTCACGTTCCCGGACACACCTCGGGTCACGTGGTCTACGTCTGCGCGGATGCACTGCTGGCGGGCGACACGCTCTTCCTTGGAGGATGCGGTCGTCTGTTCGAAGGCTCGCCGGAACAGATGTTCCATTCCCTCTACGACAGGATCCTTTCCCTTCCGGAGCAGACCCGCGTCTTTTCCGCCCACGAATACACGGTTCACAACCGGAACTTCTGCATGTCGATCGAGACGGGGAACGCCGCCCTGCAGGCACAGCTCCAGGAAGCGAAGGGGCTCCGTGAACAGGGCCTTCCCACCGTTCCGGGGTCGTTGAAGACGGAAAAGGAGACGAACACCTTCCTGCGATGCAGGGAGCCGGCTGTGGTTCAGGCGGTTCAGGCCAAGGCCCCGGACACGCCGAAGGACCCGGTCGCTGTCTTCGCCGCTGTTCGGGCGATGCGGGATGTATACTGAACGCCCGCCCGCCATCCGGGGGCATGACCATGAAGGAGCCAAGTTACTTGGCAACTCTCCGCTCCGGAGAATATGAGGGCCGGCTCAGAAGCCTGATCGAGCGCCTCGCCTCCTGCGAACTCTGCCCGAGAGGGTGCCGCGTCAACCGGTTGGAAGATGAGAGGGGCTTCTGCAGGACGGGGCGGAAGGCGGTCTTCTCGAGCTTTGGTCCGCATTTCGGAGAAGAGGATCCGTTGGTGGGTCAGGGCGGATCCGGCACCATCTTCTTCACCCATTGCAATCTCCTTTGCAGCTTCTGCCAGAACTACGACATCAGCCACGAAGGGGTCGGCCAGGAAATCGAGCCGGAAGGATTGGCCCGCGTCATGCTGAATCTCCAGGACCGGGGATGCCACAACATCAACTTCGTTTCCCCAAGCCATGTGGTTGTTCAAATTCTGGAAGCCCTTCCCATGGCCGTCGAAGGAGGCCTGCGCATTCCTCTCGTTTACAACACGGGAGGCTATGACCTCTCGGAGACGATTCGACAGCTGGAGGGGATCGTGGACATCTACATGCCCGACGTGAAATTCAGTGACGAGTCAGCCGCCGCGTCGCTTGCCGGAGCTCCGGACTATCCGTGGGTTTGTCGTGAAGCGCTCCTGGAGATGCATCGTCAGGTGGGGGACCTGTGCCTCGATTTGCAGGGCGTGGCCCGGAGAGGGCTCCTGATTAGACACCTGGTCATGCCGGACGATCTTGCGGGAACCGAAGCGACATTCATGTGGATCGCAGAGCATCTCTCGAAGAAGACCTACATCAACGTAATGGATCAGTACCGACCCTGCGGCAGAGTGCAAACCCATCCATCGCTGTCGAGGCGAATCGCCCGCGACGAATACGATGAAGCCCTGCAGACCGCGAAACGATGCGGCTTGAACCGGCTCGACCAGCGGCGAGCTTTCCGTATCTTCAGACGCTGATCGCCTTCCATTTCCTTCGCGCCTCGACGTGCGATCCTCCTGCGTCAGGCAACTTCGTGGTTCCTCTGCAGGATCTTTCAGGGCACGCTGGCTCAGACCTTCTCCCAAAAGGGCCAATCCCCTCGGGGCCGCTTGCAGCGCGGCTTTGCGGACAGGCCGCGTGCAAAATCGTTATGTGCAGTCAGGCATCCGTTTTGAACCGAAGCGGCGATTGCGGCACGAAGATCTCCCGAAAAAGACTAACGGAGTTCTTCTTCCATGCCGAAGAGAGAGGAAACAAGATTTTGAAAGGGACGAAAAAGGCTACATCTTTTTTGCAAAATGTCTATTTTTTTTCTTGACATACAATATCTGGTGTGGTTAAAGTACCGCAAGCTCAAAATACAGTAACCACCCGTGTTTTGGGTTCTAAATATAAAGTTATAAAGTGGCGGGGTAATAAAAACCAGAAAAACGAATTCAGGAAAGCCCAGAAGTACAGGAGGAGCCTCATGGCTACGAAGAAGAAAAAGGCAGTGAAGAAGAAGGCCACGAAGAAGAAAGCAGCGAAGAAGAAGACGGCCAAGAAGAAGGTAGCGAAGAAGAAGGCAACGAAGAAGAAGGCAACCAAGAAGAAGGCCACGAAGAAGAAAGCAGCGAAGAAGAAGACGGCCAAGAAGAAGG
>CAYZMM010000028.1:20771-21184 GCA_964479535.1 uncultured Thermodesulfobacteriota bacterium | reverse complement strand
TAGCGAAGAAGAAGGCAACCAAGAAGAAGGTGGCGAAGAAGAAGAAATAGCAGGACTTCAGCCGGTCCTGCCTCCGTCACGGAAGAAGCGGGACGCAGAGAAGGGGCTCCCTTATCGACGAAAGGGGAGCCCTTTCTTTTTGGGAGGCCCTGTCCTGTCCCGGCTTTCTTGGGCTCCATGTTCCGGCGACGTAGTCCCTCGTCCCACACGTCGGAACGTGGGCGCGATGAATAGGAGGCGTCGCAGATGCACCCCGGGGACTCGGGAAGCCTCCACGAGTCGCCCTGCGAAAGCCGGGCCAGGACAGGGCCTCCCACGCGATGCCCCTCACCCCTGCTGCAGCCGACGGCGCACGGTGTTTCTTGGGCTCCATGTTCCGGCGACGTAGTCCCTCGTCCCACACGTCGGAACGT
>CAYZMM010000028.1:0-20671 GCA_964479535.1 uncultured Thermodesulfobacteriota bacterium | reverse complement strand
GGGCGCGATGAATAGGAGGCGTCGCAGATGCACCCGGGGACTCGGGAAGCCTCCACGAGCCGCCCTGCGAAAGCCGGGCCAGGACAGGGCCTCCCACGCGATGCCCAGGGCCCATGAGCCTTTGACCTTTGTCCTTTGACCTTTGTCCTCAACTCACCGTGTCTCTCGAATCCTCCTCAATTGGCGCTTCATCGAACTAGAAACATGCCGCGAGAGAGAACCATTCCACCCGACGATCGAGAGCAGGAGATGACACAACTTTACGCGGAGACCGCTGGAAGAGGGATTCGAAAGAAGCAGCTGCTGGAGAAACTGCTTCACCCTGCAGCCACCTCGATGATCAACCTGGCCTGCGAGGAACTGCTGCCCGAAGGAAACGGGCATGTCCTGGAGTTGCTGCCCGGCCCGGCGAATCTGATGCCGGATGGAAACGGCTCACGGACCGTCACCGGGGTGGGGGGCCGTGCCGACGAGTTGATGCAGAACGATGGGCTGAGCCATCGAGTCCTTGCAGACCTGAACGCAGAGCCCGCGCTGCCCTTTCGCAGCGACTTCTTCGACGGGGCCGCCATCTTTTTCGGGGTGGAAACACTCAAGGCGCCCGATGAGGTCTTCGAGGAGGTCTCCAGGGTGCTGAAGCCCGGCGCCGTCTTCCTGGTTGTGTATTCTCCGATGACAGACGATGCGCACTGCCCTTCAAGGTGGAGCGCGATGGAGGACCAGGAGCGGCTCTCCACCGTGGTCTCGAGCTTTGAAAAGGGAAAGTCCTTCGGCCCGGTCACGGCTTACGGTACGAGAAAGAGGTACCGGTCTGAAGCGAGCAGGAAGCAGCGACCCGTGAAAGACCAGGCACACGTCTGGATTGCTCACGCGAAGAGCCGGTCAAGCATGGGTCGGGCTGAGCTGCTGAGCGGGAGGCTGGGGAGACCCCATGAAGCACCCAACGATCCATTCCAGTGCCCCTATTGCGGGGACAGGCTCAAGAAGTACGAGGTGCCCCATTCGGTCTATGAGATCGACTACTGGTACGAGGCGGATTATCTTTACATCTGTTTCAACGACGAGTGTCCGTATTTCGAGCGTGGCTGGGAATGGATGTGGTCCAAGATGAGACGAAACGTGTCCTACCGCCATATGTACAATCCCACCACCCGAAAGTCGGGCCCGATCCCCGTACCCACCTCCTACGCGCTTCGAGACGGAATCGTCGAAGACACCTGAAGGCGCATCGCTGCTTGAGGCGGCGCAGCCGTATCGCGGGTCCCTTCGGACCTGTGTCCGGGCACGATGGTCGCAAGGGATGACCGCAGGCAGGCTCCGAGAAGAAAGGGGCCCGAAATCTCTGGGCCCCTTTTCACTCTGGTGGAGCTGAGGGGAGTCGAACCCCTGACCTCGTGAATGCCATTCACGCGCTCTCCCAACTGAGCTACAGCCCCGCACGGTCAACCGATCATTATAGGACAATCCTCACCGAAGTCAATGTGCAGGTCTCCGGTTGGATTCACTTCCGGCTTTCATGGTAAGCTGGAAAGAGGCCTTCGGTGGTTTCAGGCCGGGACGATGCACCGGACGGCACTCAGCCCCCATGTTTCCCGGCACGGAGGGAAGACAGATCCAGATGTTTCTCCGCCTCTTTCTGCTGTTCACCTTGATTCCCCTGGTCGAGTTGTATCTTCTGCTCAAAATCGGATCGATCATCGGTGCCGTCAACACGATCCTCCTCGTTGTCGTTACGGGCGTGCTCGGAGCTTATCTTGCCCAGCTGGAGGGACTCCGGACGCTGGAAAAGATCCGTCTGCTCACCGCACGGGGAGAAATCCCCGGGGACCCCCTCATCGATGCAATGCTGATTCTGGTCGCCGGCTTCGTGCTGATCACACCAGGCGTCCTAACGGACCTGCTTGGATTTCTGATGCTCATCCCGGCTACCCGCGCGGCCTTCCGTAAATGGGTCAAAGAGCGTATGGAAAGCAGATTCTCCGCTTCCCATACGACGGTGATCACCATAGACCCGGACGAGCGAGAGCCATGAATCCCTCGGGCGTCCAGGGCAAACGGTTCCTGATCACAGTGTTTCTGGCCCTGTTTGCCCTGCAGGGCTGCTATTCTCTGAAGACCTTCGCCAAGCGCAAAGAGGTTGTCCTGATGGAGACGACCGCCTACTGTGCATGCAAGAAGTGTTGTGGATGGAAGAGAAAGTACGGATGCTGCCTCGGCCCCCCGGTCTATGCGAGCGGGCCGCAGAGGGGGGAGAGGAAGCAGGTGGGAGTCACGGCGGATGGGAGCAAGGCGAGAAGAGGCACGGTCGCAGCGGATATCCGTCGATACCCTTTCGGCACGATCATGCATATTCCCGGTTACGGATGGGGCGAGGTGCATGACACGGGATCCGCGATCAAGGGAAATCGCCTGGATCTGTTCTTCTCCTCCCACAGGAAAGCCCTGGAGTGGGGGAGAAGAAGGGTCAAGGTGGACGTGTATCGATAAACGCGGAAGGAGGACTCGCAATGTGGAAACCGGAGAACTGTGATCGCTGTGGGGATTGCCTGGTCGAGTGTCTTTATGTGGACTGGGATCGTGACAAGGCGGTCCAGGAGATCTCGAGCCTCATCGATACGGGCGAATCGGAGATTCTGACGGCCTGCGTTACCTGCTGCGGATGCAACGAATACTGTGACAGGGGCGCCAACCCCTGGGATCTGATCCTGCAGAGACAGGATGAGACCCGGTGCCTGCCCATCCTCCCGAAGGCCCCCGCCATGTTCGAAATGGCCGCGTCGGCCCCGTCTTCGGTCGTGCCGGGGGAGCCGGGCAGGCCCGCGATCTCCCTCTGCATGATGGAGCCCCTGAGCACGAATATCTTCCAGGGAAGGATCTTCGAGGGGCTGACGGTGATCAAGGGCGGGGACTACTTCTGCAACATCGGTTACCTCCACATCGGGCAGGAGCGGCCCATACGAGAAGGGGCACAGCGGTTCGTGGACAACCTGGCGGCCACAGGGGCGGAAGAGATCGTCTGCTTTCACGAGGACTGCTACGCCATGCTGATGGGAAAGGCCCCGGATTACGGGATTCACGTGCCCTTCCGTCCGGTGCATCTCTACGAGTACCTGCTCGACTACCTGAAGGCCCACGAAAAGGAGATCACGAAGCTCGACCTCAAGGTGGCCCACCAGGCGCCCTGTGCCTCCCGATACAGCCGGGACAAGGACCCGCTCCTGGATGAGATCTGCGACCGGATCGGGGTCGTCCGTGTGGATCGGGCCTACGACCGCAGGCATTCACTCTGTTGCGGGGGACCCCTTCTTTCGCGGGGGGACAAGGAGCAGTCCATGAAGATCGGCAGGATGAACCTGGACGATGCGCGCAGCCACGGCGCCCAGACCCTCTCCTTCCTCTGCCCCATGTGCAACCAGACCCTGCGGCGGGTCTGTGAAGCCTACGAGATGCCGCGGCACGCCGTGTCCGACCTGTGCCGTATGGCACTGGGGGAGACCGTCTAGACCGCACAGGGTCGCGTCGCGAAAGCCTTCCAACGAGTGCTGCATGCAGCGCCATGCACCGCTAACCCGTGCACTTTAAAACAGACTTCACGTATGGTATATATAAGTCTTACGGAAAGCCTAGGGATTATGCGCCCGGGTTTCGTCCCATCCAAGCGAAGACCGTAAAACACTCGATCTGGAGGCCGGCGGACAGGGGCCCAGGGGCTCGGCCCGGCAGAATCCAACAGGAGATCGTTCATGGGAATCAACAGGAGAGACCTCTTCAAGCTGGCCGTTGCCGGGGGGGGTGCCGCTCTGATCAACCCCTCGACCCCGGCGTGGTCCTCCTCGAGCGACCGGCTCAACCCGGACCGGTGGGGCATGCTCGTGGACACCACACGGTGCGTGGGATGCCGTCATTGTGAATGGGCCTGCAAGAAGCAGAACGAGCTTCCCTCCGCACCCCTGGCGGAGTTCAGCGACATGTCGGTCTTCGATACCCTCCGGAGGCCGGACGCGACTTCGTATACCGTAGTGAACCGCTTCGCAGGACCGGAAGGGGAAGGGCAGCCGGTCTACGCGAAGGTGCAGTGCATGCACTGCGACCATCCGGCCTGTGTATCCGCCTGCCTGGTGGGGGCTTTCGAGAAGCTGAAGAGCGGTTCGGTGCAGTACGACGGCTGGAAGTGCATGGGTTGCCGGTACTGCATGGTGGCCTGCCCGTTCCAGATTCCGGCCTACGAGTACTTCAACGCCTTCACGCCTCTGGTGCAGAAGTGCACGTTCTGTTTCGAGCGGGTGAGCAAGGAAGAGAAGCCGCCGGCCTGCGCTCACATCTGCCCCTACGAGGTGATGACGTTCGGCAGGCGTGAGGAACTGCTGATCGCAGCCCGCGAGCGGATGAAGAAGGAGCCGAAGAAGTATGTTCCCCACATCTACGGCGAGCACGAGGTCGGGGGCACGACATGGCTCTATCTGTCGAGTGTACCCTTCGCCGATCTCGGCCTTCCCGTCCTGGGGCACACGCCCGTGATCCAGTTGAACGAGAAGGTGCAGCACGCCATCTTCAAGCATTTCATCCCGCCCATCGCCCTTTACGGCTTTTTGGGCGCCATGATGTGGCTGTACGGGAAGAAGCAAGAAGAGTAGAGGAACCTCGCCAATCCTTTGGACCTGTTCGAACTGAGGACGAGAAACATGAGCCATGCAGAGGAAGCCTTACCCCTCGAGAAGCCGTTGCTGACGCCCGGCGTCTTCCTGCTTCTGGGCCTGATGGCTGTCGGGTTCGGGTTTGCCGTCTACCGGTACATCTACGGGCTGGGCGCTGTCACGAACCTGAACGATCAGTATCCCTGGGGCATCTGGATCGGCGTCGATGTCGCCTCGGGCGTCGCCCTGGCCGCGGGCGGATTCACCACCTCGGCCCTGGCCCACATCTTTCACAGGGAGCACTACCACGCCATCGTCCGTCCGGCCCTGCTCACAGCCATGCTCGGCTACACCTTTGTCGGAATGAGCCTCCTCGTGGACCTGGGCAAGTATTACAACATCTGGCATCCGATCCTGCCCTCCATGTGGCAGGGGGACTCGGCCCTCTTCGAAGTGGCCATGTGCGTGATGGCTTACCTGACCGTGCTCTACCTCGAGTTCGTTCCCATCCTGATCGAAGGACTCAAGGGCAAGCTGAACCTGCCCGCCCCACTCCACAGGCTGCGAGGGCCGGTGGAGTCCCTGCTCAAGAAGGGATGGTTTCAGCGGCTTCTCGAGCTGGCGGACCGTTTCTGGGAGAGAATCATGGGGCTGCTGATCCTTGCCGGGGTGGTGCTCTCCTGCATGCACCAGTCTTCGCTGGGTGCCCTGATGGCCATCGCGCCGTACAAGGTTCACCCCCTCTGGTACACGCCGGTGCTGACCCTCCTGTTTCTGATGTCCGCGGTTGCGGTGGGCTACCCCATGGTGATCTTCGAGTCCATGTGGGCCTCCCGTGCTTTCGGCAGGAAACCGGAGATGGAGATCCTCACCCCCCTGGCGAAGCTGATCCCCTTCTTCCTCGGGGCTTACATCCTGGCGAAGATCTCGGATCTCGTCATCCGGGGGGCCTACGTGCACCTCTTCGAAGGCAGCTTCCAGAGCATGATGTTCATTCTGGAATTCGGGTTCGGGGTGCTGCTGCCCTTCTTCCTTCTCCTGTCGGATCGGGTGCGCAGGTCGCCTGCAGGTCTGTTCATCTGCGCGGCCCTGTATGTGATCCTCGGGGTGCTTCTGAATCGAATCAACGTATTCGTCGTCGCATACAGGCCCCCGTACGCGGAAGGCCCGTACATTCCATCCATCGGGGAGGTGGCCATCACCGTGGCCATGATTTCCGCTCTGATTCTCTGCTACCGTGTGATCGTGTCGATTCTTCCCGTACTGCCGGCCCCGGAGGATGAGCACGCCTCACACGCTGCGAAGGCATGAGTCGGTGTGCCCCGGAACAAACCGGCAGCAACCAACCAGGAGCCACAGGATGAGCCACACGACCGGAGTAGCCTTGTTGATCTGCTTTGCCCTCATGTGGTGTTTCGCCCCCGGACATGCCGAGCCGATCGAAGGGGAGGCCGAATGCCGCTGCCCATGCCCTTGTCCGGAGCCGTCCCCGCCGGAGCCTTCCGGCGAACCGGTGAAAATCCCCGACGAAGTGGTGCTGGACCAGCTCATGGAGGTGTACGAGGAGGTCGTCTTCTCCCATGGGGATCATGTGGATATGGTGTATGATGGTTGTACCGCATGCCACCACCACGCCCCTCCCGGCGTCTACCAGAAGTGCGGTGACTGTCACAGCAAGGCCCTTTTCGACAAGGAGAAGCTCAACTTGATCAATCTCAATGCGGCCTATCACGGCCAGTGCATAGGGTGCCATGTGGATATGGGCGGCCCAACAGGGTGCACGGAATGTCACGAGATCCGGGAGTAGGAAACCGAACGGTTCTCTTCGGTCGGCAAGGGGGGACCAAGAGATGAAGAGTTCGTATACGCTCTATGAGGAGGCCCAGATCATCCTGGCCGGGGTAAGGCTCTTCCAGCACCGGGAAGACCGGCTCCCCTCCCTGCAGGAGCTTGCGGAATTCACCCGCTATTCCACCGAGACGGCCCATCATCTCTGCAACCGGCTCGAGAAGATCGGCGCCCTGGAGCGGATCCGCGGGGCCTTTGACGAGCGCATCTGCCTCAAGGAGCCTTTGCAGGCGGAATCGCTCCGCGAGGCTCCGGATTCGCCCGACATCGATCAGGATGTGAAGCAGTGGAAGAAGGACCGGGAGAGCAAGCTGAAGGAGGTTGAGGAGAGGTTTTCGGGTGATGGGGCCCGAAAGGAGAAAGAGGGGCAGTTTGCCGAGATCGAGGAGAAGCTGAAGAAGGGCGGCAAGGAGGAGCGGAAGAGCCCGCTGGATGACCTGTTCTCCAAGACCCTCAAAGACTAAGAGGTCCCATTAGGATGCCCGTCTGTGGTGTCCCAATGGCATCTTCACGCCCCTATCGCGAATTCGTGTTCTCGGCCCGTGGACCTTATCGAACGCAGGCTAATCCTTTCCCGGGTAGTAGACTACGTCCCTGTCCGTGATCGGCTGCGGATGCTTCTCGTAGGCGTCCCGGATGTACCTAGGCAGCCGGAACATCCCACCGTGGAGCTCTGCCGAGTAATACCGGAGCGCGAAACCCCCTCCCTCCATCCGTGACGCGACATCGACGGCCTCCGGATCGTGGGCCTTGGAAGCAAGAATGAAGCTGTAGATCTCGTGAAAGGAGTGGCTCATGTAGCCGTAGGGCTTCACAAAGGGGAAGAGGGGCCGCATGGTGTTGTAGATTCTCGCGTGGGGCTCGATGCGAACCGGGTTGAGGGTCTCGCCCTGAACGGCCACGCAGCCGTGGGGGGAGAGCCGACGGCCGACCGTTTCGTAAAACTCGCTGGTGAAGAGCGGGGTCGAGGGTCTTCCCTCCAGGGGATCCGAGATGTCCACGAAGATGGCGTCAAAGGTCTCGTGGGTCTCCTCCAGATACCTGCGGCCGTCCATGAACTTCAGCTCGACCCGGGGGTCGTCGTAGGCGCCCTCGGACCAGGGCGCAAGGTATTCCCTGCAGATGGCGACGAGTTCCTCGTCGATGTCGATCATGACGACCCGCTCCGGTTGATGTTTGAGGACTTCCCGGAGGGTGGCGCCTTCCGAGCCCCCGATGACGCACACGGCACGAGGAGGGCCGTGACTGAACAGAGCGGGGTGAACGAGCATCTCGTGGTAGATGAACTCGTCCAGCTCGGCGGATTGGGTCATGTTGTCCAGAAAGAGCATTCGGCCGTAATCGTAGCTGTCAACGATGTCGATCTTTTGAAACTGCGAGCGGGTCGAGAGCACGTGCTCCTTCACCTTGTGGGACAGGACAAGATGCCTCGTCTTCTCATCGAACCAGAGCGATTCCATTCGTCTACCCGCAAGTTCCCTGAAAAGTCTCTGTTCCCAGACGGAAGGGAACACCATCGACGGGAGGCCCCGGCATCCTGTGTCTTCAGGCCGACGGAACGGCCTCCATCGGCTTGTGTCGGAGCTCTTCGTGGGGAGGCAGAACCAGGGTGCCGCGTTTCACCTCCATGACCGAGGTTTCCTGGGCCTGGAGCTCCGCCCGGACGAAATCGAAGATCTGATCCGTCTGCACCTGGGTTCCGCATGTGAAGACGTCGAGTGCACAGTAGCCGAACTCCGGCCAGGTGTGGACCGCTACATGGGATTCCGCAATCACCACGACGCCGGTGACACCATGGGGGGAGAAATGGTGGAAGCAGGGTTTTACGATCGTGCCGCCCGACCGGGTGATCGCGTTGGTAAGGATCCGTTCCAAACAGCTGGGGTCGTCCAAAAGGGTTCGATCACATCCGTACAGTTCGACAATCAATTGTTGCCCTAAGGACTTCATCTTTTTCCCTCCCCTCGGTCTGTTTCGGACCTTACCGATGGTGGGGCCTTCTGGATAGGTACTTCTTCTAGAAGCCTTCTATCTCACCCCTTCCTGTGCTGGTCTGACGTTGTTCCGAAGGATCGTTGACAAGCCAGCGCCACAGTTTGTTTGATGGTTCTCGCGGCGGGAAGTTCGCCACTCGAGGCAAAGCGTGTAACGGACTGACTGAGGCCCACCCTCATTGAATTTAAACTATCCTTGATATAATATGTTGAGTGATTTGTCAACAGGCTTTTCAAGAGAATCGAAGACACGCTGAGCAGACCGGACCGTTTCCGATCAACCGTGCGAAGCCTCGTGAGGACCCGGCTGGATGCTTTGTGAGAGAATCCATGAACATCGGTTCATTATACGACAAGCTCTCGAGCGTTCGTTTAACCATATTCCTGTGCATCCTCCTCGCCCTCGTCTCGGTGGTGGGGACGGTGATCCCCCAGAACGGGCCCGCTGAGCAATACGTACAGCTGTACGGGCGGGGGGGTGCGAAACTCGTCACAAGCCTCGGTTTGGACGACCTCTACCATTCGAGCGGCTTCATTCTCATCCTGTGCGTTCTCGCAGCCAACCTGTTGGCGTGCACGACAAAACGATTTCCGGTCACATGGCGGTCTCTCAGAAGGGAGCCGACGCCGCCCTCGGATGCCGGCTTTGAGAATTGGAAGTGCAGGGACGCCTTTGTCTGTTCCGCCACCGCGGAGGAAATGGAAGAGCGGCTCGAGGGCATCGTGGCCAGGGCCCTGGGCGGCAGACCCCGGCGAAAGAAGGTGGAGTCCAGCGGCCAGGTCCTTCTGGTGGAGAAGAACCGGTATGCCCGTATGGGTCCCTACGTGGCCCACGTGAGCATCCTGCTCATCCTGGCCGGCGCCTTGTGGGGAGCCGCGAGCGGGTTCAAGGGGGCCCTGCAGCTTGCGGAAGGGGAGTCGGCATCGGAGGTCTGGCTTCGCGGAGGAGAGGGACGCATTCCTCTGGGATTTGAAATACGCTGCGACCGGTTTGTCTTCGAGCAATACCCTGACGGTACGCCGAAGGAGTACCGGAGCGAGGTCTCCCTTTCGGAGGGAAAGGGCGAACCGGCCGTGAGCGGCAGCATTCGGGTGAACCATCCCCTCACCTACGAGGGGATTACCTTCTACCAGTCCACTTACGGTTCCACGCCCGAGCTGACGCTGCGGCTTCTGGACCGTGAAGCAGGCGACACCTCCCTCGTGACCACGCGTCTCAACACGCCCTTCCTGCTGCCGGGCGACCAGGGAGACCGCGCCATCGTCGTGGCGTTTCGGGAGGAAATGAGGATTCCGGAAGAGATGGCGAGGATTACGTCCTTTTCCAGCAGAAGCCTCGGCCCTGCCGCCCGTGTCGTGATCTTCAATGAAAAGGGGTTTGACGAGCCTTTCTGGATCTTCCGGGACCTCCCGGACCTGGGCCGGAAGGCGGAGAGGTCCCACGAGATCGTGCTGCAGGATTTTCGGCTGAAGTCCTACACAGGGCTGCAGGTGGTCAAGGACCCCGGGACGCCTCTCGTATGGATCGGTTGCACCCTTCTGATCATCGGATTCCTGATGGCACTCTTGATGGACCACGAGATCCTCTGGGTGGCGGGAGATGCTTCCGGGGAGAAGGAATACAGGATTCGCGTTGCCGGCAGGGCCGTGAGGCACCCGGGTATCTATGCAGCGCGTTTCGAGAGACAAAAACTTCGTCTTCGAAAAGGGCTTTCTCCATGGCTGGAGACCTGATGAACGAGTCGACCCTCATTCGTCTCAGCATATTCATCTACTTGGGAAGCTGGGTGCTGTATCTCCTGCACGTGGCCTTCCGGAAGAAGAGGGCTCCCGGTCTGGCAGGTGACATAGGCGTCCTGGTCGGGCTCTTCGTGCAGACCCTTGCCATCGGGGCCAGGTGGCTGGAGTCCCATCGCATGGGGATCGGCCGGGCTCCGCTCACGAATCTGTACGAATCGATGGTCTTCTTCGCCTGGACCATTGCGGTGATCTATCTGTTCGCGGTACGGAGGTTCAAGGACCGTGTCCTGGGCGCCGTCGTCATGCCCCTGATCTTCCTTTCCCTGGCGTCCACCTCGTTGATGAGGCAGGAGATCCGACCCCTCGTTCCGGCCCTGCAGAGCGACTGGCTGACCGCCCACGTGGTCACGTGTTTCCTCGGATACGCCGCCTTTGCCGTGGCCTTCAGCCTGAGTCTGCTCTATCTCCTGAGGGCGCGATTCGGCCAGGACGGCGGAGGGTTCTTCCAGGAGCACCTGCCGCCGGCGGACCTCCTGGACGACTATTCGTACCGCATCATCGCGGTGGGATTTCCGATGCTGACCCTGGGGATCGTCACCGGGGCCGCCTGGGCGAACGAAGCATGGGGCACCTACTGGAGCTGGGATCCGAAGGAGACGTGGTCGCTGATCGTATGGCTGATCTATGCAGCCTACCTTCACGCCAGGCTCGCGCGGGGATGGCAGGGGCGGCGCGCCGCCTGGCTTTCCATTCTGGGCTTTGCCGCCACCCTGTTCTGCTACCTGGGGGTCAATCTGTTCCTTTCGGGTCTCCACAGCTATGCCACGGGCTAGTATCCTTTCCCAGAAATAAGGGTGCACAGACAGGGCCCCAACGCTGGAGCAACCGGCTGAGGTTAAGCGTGAGGGAGAACACCGGGCCGGGGCTTTCATGAAGGATATCCGGAAGATTCTCAGACAGAGGTTTCTCGCCTTCTCGCTCGTGGCCGCCGGCGGGCTCGGCTCTGTGTGCAAGGAGCAATGGGGCCTCGACGGAGGCCCGGTTCTCGACGGTGTGCTGATGGCCTGTTTCTGCCTGGGACTGGGGCTCTGGGTGGGTTCGAAGAGGATGGAAAGGCGAAGCCGGAGGCAGCAGGAAGAAGAACGCGAATGAGAACCGGTTCCTTCCGGGGAACCGATGCGGAGGAACACCAGGACGGATCATGTCAAGAAAACGATTACGGAACATTGGTATCGCGGCCCACATCGATGCGGGCAAGACGACGGTGACGGAGAGGCTTCTCTATTTCACGGGCGTTACGCACAGGCTGGGGGAAGTTCATGACGGCCGGGCCACCATGGATTTCATGATCCAGGAACAGGAGCGGGGGATTACGATCGCCTCGGCGGCGATCTCCTGTGATTGGAGAGACCACACCATCAACATCATCGACACCCCCGGCCATGTGGACTTCACCGTGGAGGTGGAGAGGGCGCTCAGGGTGCTCGACAGCGTGGTCGCGGTCTTCTGTGCCCTGGGCGGGGTCGAGCCCCAGTCGGAAACGGTCTGGAACCAGGCGGACCGTTACAAGGTGCCCCGTCTGGCCCTGGTGAACAAGATGGACCGGGAGGGGGCGAGCTTCGAGCATTGCGTGAGGCAGCTCGACGAGGTCCTGGACGCGAACCCGGTTCCCTTTCAGCTTCCGGTCGGTGAAGGGGAAGGCTACCGGGGCATCATCGATCTCGTGTCGATGAAGGCCTTTTCCTTCGAGGATTTCAGGCGGGTCGAGACGGACATCCCCGGGGAACTCGTCGAGGCGGCCCGGCAGGGCCGCGCCGAACTGGTGGAGAAGCTCGCGGAATTCGACGATGAGCTGCTGGGGAAGTTCGTCGCGGAAGAAGAAGTCGGAGATGAGGAGATCCGCAGGGCGGCTCGCTACTGTGTTCTGAACTCCCTGGTGACGCCCGTGTTCTGTGCCTCTGCCTACCGGAACATCGGGATCCAGCTCCTGCTCGATGCGATCGTGGACTATCTTCCCTCCCCGGCGGACAAGGGCAGCGTGATCGGATCGGATCCGGGCGACCCGGAGAAGACCCACGTCTGCATCCCTTCTGCAAAGGCGCACCTGGCCGCCCTCTCCTTCAAGATCATCCACGACCCCTACGTGGGACAGCAGACCTTCACGCGGATCTACTCCGGGGAGATCCGCTCCGGACAGAAGGTGCTCAACTCCACACGGGCCAGGGAAGAGAAGATCGGGCGGATCTACCGGATTCATGCGAAGAAACGGGAAGAGGTCGACCGGGCCGGGCCGGGCGACATCGTGTCCTTCGTCGGCATGAAGTTCACCAAGACCGGCGATACGCTGTGTGACCCTGCCCACCCTCTTCTGCTCGAGCGGATCACCGTGCCCGAGGCGGTGATCCAGCGCTCCGTGGGCGTCTCGGTGCAGAAGGAGGAGCAGAACCTGCACAAATCCCTTCGGAAGCTCACCATGGAGGACCCCTCCTTCTCGTTCTATGTGGACCCGGAGACGCGGGAGACGGTGATGTCGGGCATGGGGGAGCTGCACCTGGAGATCGTGGAGGACCGGCTCCGTCGGGAGTTCAAGGTTCCGGTCGTTTCCGGGGAGCCGGCGGTAAGCTACCGGGAGTCGATCACCCGGCGGGCAGGGGTCGACCATCGTTTCAAGAAGCAGACCGGAGGCAAGGGGCAGTTCGCTCACGTCGTTCTGAGGATCGAGCCGGCTGAAGAGGGTGAATTCGAGTTCCTGGACCTGATTCGGGAAGGCGCCATCCCGAAGGAATTCATCCCAGCGGTTCGTCGCGGGGTGGCGGACACGATGAACACCGGCGTCCTGGCGAAGTTCCCGATCGTCGGGGTCAAGGCCGTTCTGGTGGACGGCTCCTTCCACGAGGTGGACTCGTCGGAGAAGTCCTTTTACACGTGCGCCTGTCTCGCCTTCAAGGAGGCCTTCCAGAAGGCGGCGCCCCAGCTGCTGGAACCGGTGATGAAGGTTGAAATCGCCACGCCGGACGACTATATAGGTGAGGTTACGGGGGATCTGTCCAGACGCCGCGGCAGCATTCAGACCATGCGGCGGTATCGGAAGGGCTCGCAGAAGCTCGTCGGGAGCGTTCCTCTGGCCGAAATGTTCGGCTACGCAACCACACTCCGCTCCCTGAGCTCCGGTAGGGCCAACTTCTCGATGGAGTTTCTTGCCTTCGAGCCGGTCCCTGCGAATCTCGTCGAGCCGGTCCTGGCAAAGGTGAAGGAGCAGCGGGATAAGCGTCTCGGGAGCAGGTAACAGAAGGCGAAAGGGGAAAGGCAAAGGACAAAGGGCAGAGGGGTCAGGGATCAGGGGTCGGGGATCAGGTCCCAAGCCCCCTGACCTGAGAGAGGCTGTGGCAGGGAGGGAAGCGAACAGCCAGTGGCCAAGGAAGTCGGCGCACAGGGCTGGAGCAAGAGGAGGGGATCTTGTCGAAATACAGGATAATCACGGATGATGCGAAGTGTACGGGTTGCCTGCGTTGCCAGCTCGCCTGCTCGTACGCCTACCGGAAATCGTTCAACCCCTCTGCGGCGAGGGTGCGTGTGGAATTCTCAGGCGTGGACTGTGCGATTCGGTTCGGTGAGGAGTGTGTCGCGTGCGGGCTCTGCGCGGACAACTGCCTGTACGGGGCGCTCGAGAAACGAGCGGAAGGGGGGACGTCATGACCTTGGGCGGATATGCGGGGACGGTGCTGGTGGTCGACCTGACCCGGCGCAGGATCACGAAGGAGCCTCTCGATCCGGAGCTTGCCCGGGACTTCATCGGTGGGCTGGGTCTTTCCGTGAGGCTGGCATACGAAAACATGGAGCCCGGCACCGAGCCACTGGACCCGGAGAACCCGATCGTCCTCGGAACGGGTGCACTCGTGGGCACGGATCTGCCTGCCACGTCCCGCCTCTTTTCGATCACGAAGCTGCCGACGAGCCGTACCATCGGATGGAGCGGTGCCGGGGGCGTCACCTTCTCCTGCATGCTCAAGAACGCCGGATACGACCTGGTTCTGATCAAGGGCCGGTCCGATCGGCCGGTGGTTCTCGAGATCCTGGACGATCAGGTGTCCCTCCGGGATGCGTCGGCCCTCTGGGGACTCGGTGTGGCGGCCACCTGCGAGGCCCTTTGGCAGGAACACGGAAGGCCGGCCGGCGTGCTGGCCATCGGCCAGGGCGGCGAGAACCAGGTGAAATTCTCCATGGCCTACGTCGACCGGATCGCCACCCTCGGGCGAGGCGGTTTCGGGGCCGTCATGGGGTCGAAGAACCTGAAGGCTGTCGTGGCCCGGGGCTCCCTGGGCATCTCGGTGGCGGATCGGAAGGGGTACAGGGACCTCAAGAACGCAATCTTCGAAAGGATGAGATCCTATCCCCATCTCAAGGACTGGCAGGAGATGGGGCTCATCAACTCCTTCCCCTTTGTGGAGAAGGAGACCTATCTGAAGATCAAGCGTAGACGCGTGGCCTGTGTTTCGTGCCCGATCGGGTGCAAGGACGTGGTGGAGATACGGGACGGGGCGTTCAAAGGGGAGGTGGTCTGCTCCAGCTCGGCCATCAACCTCTTCACCCCGGTCATCTACGGGATGAAGGATTACCGGGAAGCGGTCAAGCTCATCGCGGATCTGGACGATTACGGTCTGGACATGTTCGAGTTCATGGGCCTCATGGTCTTTGCCAGAGACCTCGCAGCCAACGGGCTGATCCCGCCGGAGGCGGTCGAGCCTGAAATCCGGGTGGAGTCACTCGCCTCGATGGAGGTCTGGGCCGACAGGATCGCTCGTCGGGAAGGCCTGGGGGCCGTCCTGGCGGAGGGGTTCCGGGCCGTCATCGAGGAATTCGGTCAAAAGGCGGCGGATCTTGCTCCCGCTCTGGTCAAGGGCATGCACCCCTACGCCGGGCCCGGGGCGGCCCTGCCCTGGCACCTCTTCGGCTCCATGGAGCTCGGCCAGGTCCTGGATCCCAGGGGTCCCCACGTCGGTTCCAGCGGGTCCCCCACCTACTTCGCGCGAAGGCCCCTCGAGGTGTTCCCCGGACATCTGGACAGAATGGGTGTACTCGAGGAGGAGGTTGCAGGGCTCCTTCCTAAGGGTGACACGGGAGAACCCTCGGGGCTTCGCGTCGGGGGCCTCTTGCGGCATTCGCACCGGTGGTTCGCGATCCTCGGCTCCCTGGGGATCTGTGCCCGCGCTCAGATCAATCGCTTCTACAGCGCATCCTTCTGTGCCCAGGCCTACGAGGCGGTCACCGGAATCGAGACGTCCCTGGCAGACCTCAGGGAGCGAGCCGACCGAGGCTGGACGCTCCTGCGGCTCGCGAACCTCCGCGAGGGGTTCCACCGGGAAGACCAGGAAGTGCTCCCCGAGAAATGGTTCGGCGACCGCGGCTTCCAGGACTACGTGACCGAGGTGCCTCTCACGGTCGAAGAGACCGAAAAGATGGTCGATGACTACTACCGTGAGTGGGACTGGGACCCGGAGACGGGCGTGCCCACCCGGCGGGCCCTGGAGAAGCTCGGCCTTCAGGGACTGGACTAGCGGACGGGGGTTGATCCCGGGCCGGATTTTCTAGGGCCAGAGGCCCCGTGTCTCGAAGGCGTCGGCAACGCGGGAGACGGCCAGGGCCATGGCCGCTTCACGCATCGTGAGGTCCCGTTTCCTGCTCTCTTCGAGCACGGAATCGAAGGCCTCGTCCATGATCTCCTTGAGGCGGGCATGCACGTCCGCCTCCTTCCAGAAGAAGTTCGTCAAGCCCTGAACCCACTCGAAGTAGGAAACCGAAACACCGCCTGCGTTGGCCAGAATGTCCGGGATCACGAAGACGCCCTTCTCCCTCAGGATCGCGTCCGCTTCCGCCGTGGTCGGTCCGTTTGCCGCCTCGGCGATGATCCTTGCGCGAACGGCCGCGGCATTCGCCTCGGTGATCGCCCCCTCCAGGGCGGCGGGACAGAGCACCTCGCATTCGAGGGAGAGCAGTTCCCGGTTCGTGATCTGCTCTCCTCCCTTGAATTCGAGCAGATCGCCATGCTCGATGTAATGGGTCTTGGCCGCTTCGACGTCCAGCCCCTTCTCGTTGTAGACTCCACCCCGGCTGGTCGACACGGCAAGGACCTTGCCTCCCCCCTCACTCCACAGCCTGCACATGTGGTAGCCCGCATTGCCGAAGCCCTGTACGACGAGACCCGCCTTGTCGATGGTCAGATCAAACATGGGGAGGGACTTCAGGCAGGTGAAGAAGCAACCTCGGCTGGTGGCGTCCTGGCGGCCCACCGACCCTCCCAGGCTGACCGGTTTTCCCGTCACCACACCGAGGGAGGTGCTGCCCACCTCCACGGCATAGGTGTCGTGAATCCAGGCCATGACCTGGGCGTTCGTGTTCACGTCCGGTGCTGGGATGTCGGTCTCCGGACCGATCACCGGCATCAACTCCTTCGTGTACCGACGGGTGAGCCGCTCGATCTCCCCGGGGCTCATCTGCTGGGGGTCGCAGACGATGCCTCCTTTGCCGCCGCCGAAGGGTACGTTGACGACCGCGCACTTCCAGCTCATGAGCATGGCCAGGGCCATGACTTCCCCCTGGGTCGCCTCCGGGTGGTAGCGGATGCCCCCTTTGAAGGGGCCCCGGTGGTTGCTGTGCTGAGCCCGGTAGCCTCTGAAGGAGCGGATGACGCCGTCGTCCATCCGAACCGGGCAATGGACCGAGACGACACGGCGACAGTTGCCGAGCACCTCTCGACAGGACTCGTTCAGGTCGAGCAGATCCGCGGTGGCGTGAAACTGGGACCGGGCACGTTGCCAGAAGACGGACGTCTTGGCCTGCTGGGACGGAAGGGTGTCGTTGGCAGCCATGCAATCTCCTCTATCCGCCGTGTTCCAGATCTCCGATGTCCACGAGCCGCACCTGGTGGATCTTCCGGTCCAGGTACCTCTCGCCGGAGGATCGGAACAAGTCCGGATTGTCGGTCACCAGGTAGATCCGCTCCGGGTAATTGTCCCGGTTCAGCCGATTCTCCCTGGAAAGCTCCGCCTCGATGTGCTTGACACACTCGACAGAAGGATCGATGATCACCACCTCCTCCCCCATGTAGTCCCGAATCGTGCCTCTGAGAATCGGATAGTGCGTACACGCCAGGATGAGGGTGTCGATCTTCGCGTGTTTCAGGTTCGCGAGATACTCCGCTACGATCATGCGCGTGGCCGGCTCCTTTGCCCAGCCCTCCTCGACCAGGTGAATGAACAGAGGACAGTCCTGTGCGTACACCTTGACCGAGGGGTCCAGCTCAGAGAGCCTCTCCTGGTAGACCCCGCTCCGAATGGTGCTCCGCGTGCCGATGACACCGATCCTGCCCGTCTTCGTGACCTCGAGGGCCCTCCGGGGTATGGACTCGATCACGCCCACCGTCGGGACCGGAGAGATCCGGGCCAGGTGGTCGAGGCTCGTGGCGGAGACGGTGTGGCAGGCGACCACGATCAACTTGCAGTCGTAGTTCTCTATAAGATATCGGACGATCTGTTCGGAATACCGCTGGATCACCTCGGGGGATCTCGATCCGTAGGGTGTCCTGCCCATATCGCCGAAATAGACCGTGTTTTCTTGGGGCAGGGACTTGATGATCTGGTTCAGGACGGTGAGACCGCCCATACCGGAGTCGAGGAGTCCGATGAATCGATTCATGTGAGATCCTTCTGTGGTGCGTCCTACCCCCCCTGTTTCTATTTACCTGTCGGACAAAATGCAAATGACTTGAATCGAGTGGAACACCGATCCCGCGCAGACGTTCACCGCCTGGCCGGTGATGCTACGTGCATCGTCCGAGGCAACGTTCAGGACCTACTTGCCGCACATTATCAGCAATGGACCGGAACCCGCCAATGCTGGCCCGTGGTCGGGGGGTCTGTCGTCACGGAGGCAGAGAACATCGCCGCAAGGGAAGCGAGTCCTCGGAAAGCGATGGGTCCAGCCTTTTGGCTGCCCCCCGGGCTGTCTGAATGAAGAGTTGCCCGCGATGAGAAAGGTCAGACCGCCTCCACCCGGCAGGGCACGTACCGGTGAATCGGAGTGGCCGCAATCCGGTCCCGGTGGGTGTTCTTGGTGAGCCGGTTCACATTGGCGCCGTACTTCACGCCGTCATAGACGAGCCCGAAGCCGTGGGGCATCATGAGGTAACCCTTCCTCGTGAGTTCGGTCACTTCCAGCTCGATGGTCTCCTGCCCGGCCTCGGTAACGACCCGCACCATCTGTCCGTCGCGGAAGCCGTGCTCTTCGGCATCCGCAGGGTTCATGATCAGCGTGCAGGCCCGCTTGCCCTCGTTCCAGGCGGGGTCCCGCATGTTGGTATTGGCGTTCGTGTCGATGTGTCGGCCGGCGGACATGATGAAGGGATATTGCCTCCTGTCCTTTTCGAGTTCTTCCAGCTCTTTCGCCGGATCGATCTCCTTCATCCAAGCCTCGAACTGCTCGTCGTAGAGCTCGATCCTGCCGCTCGACGTTCGCAGGCTGTTCTCCAGGTTCTTCTCCGGATCCACGACACCCACCCGCACGCCTTCGGGCCTGTCCAGGATCGCCTGAAACATCTCGAGGCCCTGGTCCGGCCCCATGGCAAAACCGGCTCGTTCCGCTTCTGCCATGAGCGTCTCGGATCTCACTTGCAGGATGGCGCAAAGAGCGGCCAGATGGGAGGATCCCATGGACTTGCCAAGGGTCTTCGCGACGATGAAGGGCAGGGCACCGGCGCTGGACGGATTCTCCATCACGTACGCCATCAGGGTGTCCCTGTATCGCTTTCCGTCCCCGCTTTCAGCCGCTTGAAAGAGCGAATCGGGCAGCTCGGGAACGAGCCCCATAGCCTCCGCAAGGCGCGTGTAGATCTCGCCGGCCTCGAGCTGCTCTCCCTCGGGCTCCACGACCGGCCGCCGCATCTGAAAGTAGACTTCCGGGAAGTGCATGGAGAAGATCGTCGAGTCCCAGGACTCGTAAGCCGACTTGGAAGGAAGAACGTAGTGGGAAAGGGCCGCGGTTTCGCTCATGGCGATCTCGGTAGTCACCAGCAGCTCGAGCTTGGCGAAGGCCTCTTCGTAGGCCGTGGTGTCCGCATAGGACCGCAGGGGGTTCGCGTTCTGGGTGATCACGGCCCGGAGGCGGTCGGGATGGTCGTTCAGGATTTCTTCCGGCATCACATTGGGCGGAAACATTCCCTGAATGGCCGGGATGTCCGTCGTCTGGGTCCGCCAGGTATTCGGATCGTCCGGGTCGGAGTGGGGGGGCTGCATGAGGAACTGGCCGGGGAAATAGTTGCCCCCGGGTCTGCAGATCCTGCCCGCCAGTGCCAGCAGCACAACGATGAGGTAGGAAAGCAGCGTGCTGTGCCGGCCCATCAGGACGCCGAGATCATCGGCCAGGCACCAGCGCCGCTCCGTTAACTTCCGGCAGAGGTCCACCACCTGGTCGTATTCGAGCTCACAGACCTTGAGCGCCGCCTTCACATCGAACCCCTCGAACCAGGGCATCACCCGGTCCAGCCCGTTCACGTGCTTCTCCACGTATTCCTTGTCGTACCAGCCTTCTTCGAGAAGAATGAAGATCATGGACTTGAGCAGAAGACCGTCGGTTCCCGGCCGCAGGGCCAGGTGGATATCCGCATACTTCGCGGTTTCCGAGACCCGGGGATCGATCACGACGAGCAGCTTCTCCGGGTCTTTCGAGAACTTCGTGATCTTGCGGCGGGCCTGGGGCGTCTGGTGGCTCATCACGGGATTCCACCCGTGAACCACCAGCATGTCCGTGTTCGCGAGATCCTTGGTGAACATGACGCCCTGGTTGCCCAGGGTGACCCCGTGGGCCCAGTACCGCCCCGTGTGTTCCTGGCCCAGGGCCGTGTAGTTGTACTGGGAGCCGAGCATCTCACCGAATCGGCCCAGAAAGGGGATGCCCATGTGGCAACCCTGTCCGCTGATCACCCACGCCAGGGAACGGGGCCCGTGCTCACCCAGGATGCCCTTGAGCTTTTCGGCGATCTCGCCGATCGCCTGGTCCCATGAGATCCGCTCGAACCCGTCCCCCACCTTCTTCATGGGATAGAGGACCCGGTCCGCGTTGTGGGTGTGGTACGCGATATTCAGCCCCTTCCGGCAGACGTAGCCCTCACTCCTCGGATTGTTCTTGTCCGGGCGGACCTTGAGGATCCTGTTGTTCTCCACTTGGACTTCCAGGCCGCAGTTCTGGGCGCAGAGCGCGCAACTCGTCACTTTCCAGGACATGATTTCCTCCTCAAAGGGCTGGACAGGTCGTTGCATGGGAAAACTAGGACGGACCGGTTGGTCCTAAACATTTCACACACACACGACTTTGTCAACAGCCTCCGCCAGGCGGATGGGCCCTTTCTCCTAGCCCGAGTTTACCGCCTTTTGGGCGGAGTAGAGTTCATTTTCCAAAAATGAA
>CAYZMM010000027.1:0-74510 GCA_964479535.1 uncultured Thermodesulfobacteriota bacterium | reverse complement strand
GACCAGGTGAGCTTCGTGATCAGCTATCTGCTCAATTGACGTTTCCACGGACGGCTCGCCGTCCGTGGAAACGTCATCCCTGCGCAAGCAGGGATCCCCTGGCTCCCTGAGCTGAGGGATTCCTGCCTTCGCAGGAATGACGAAAGGAGGGACGGCTCGCCGTCCGTGGAAACGTCATTCCCGTCCCCGCCTTCGCGGGGACAGGCTCCAGCGGGGAGGGGAATGACAAAGACAGGAGGAATCAAAAAATGAAAAAGACAGAACTCGCCCTCGTCGTATCGATTTGCCTCTGGCCTCTTCTTGCACTGGTTCCGCCGGTAAACGCCGATGTTGCGCCGGGAGAGGTCATCGACACCTCCAACTGGGAGAAGATCCAGGGGATGGTGCCGGACCCGGTTCTGGACTGGTACAAGACGGGGAAATATACCACAGCGGTCGGGGAGTTGAACTACGATTACGGCAAGTGTCTTCCCCAATATGTGTACGACAGGCTGGAGATGAACACGGGAAAATACGGTGTGAACGAGAAGAACGAGCTGGTCGATGCGAAGACCGGCGAACTCGCTACGGACATCATAGGCATGCCCTTCCCGAAGATCGACCCGAAGGACCCGAAGGCCGGGGTCAAGATCGTCTACAACGGAAAGTTCGTCCGCATGTTCCAGGGAAACGCCAGGTGGCCGGGCATGATGGGACACTACGTGAGCACGTCCCGGCACGAACGGGACGTGGTCGTCGACATGCGGACGGCCAACTTCCTCGGGTGGCCGGGCATTGGGGAGATGAAGAACCCGAAGGGCTTCCAGGAGCAGTACGTGCTGAAGGTTACATCGCCCTACGATCTGGCCGGTACGGCCGTTCTCACGTGGCGGTACCTTGGGATGAAGCCGGACATGACCTTCGGCTACGTGCCGGCCATACGAAGGGTGCGGCGCATGAGCCCGGCCAACCGGTCCGACGCCATGTTCGGCTCCGACTTCTCGGCGGACGACACCGGCTACATCGGCTACGACGGCAAGGTGCCCTACTTCGAGTTCAAGCTCGTGGGCGAAGGGGAGGCCCTCGGCATGTTCTTCGGCAAAGACGCGGTCCAGTGCAGTCGCGATCAGCTCGGGAACTTGATTTCGACCGAGCCGCCCGGCCTGGACTTCAAGGTCGGCTACGAGAAGGAGGGATGGCAGGGTGCGCTCTGGGCCCCGGCCACCAAGGACGTCTTCTTCGTCAAGCGCCCGGTCTGGAAGATCGAGTGCAGTTCAAAAGATCCGTTCTACAACTACGGAACGCAGTACATGTGGATCGACAAGGGGTCGTACTGCAGCATCTGGAAGGAGATCCACGACCACTCGGGTGAGCCGTGGAAGATGTGGTACAACATCTGGGGCGTTGCGGTGAGTGAAAAGGACGGATTCCGGATTCCCTATTTCCGCATGGTCAATGTCGTGGACGAGCGTGCCGAGCACGCCTCCGCCTTCGAGTGCGTGTACGAGAAGAGTCCGGCCTACTACTTCGTGAAGGAAGACGCCGACGTCTACAGCCTGGGTGGGTTCCAGCGATACTGCAAGTGAGCTGAACATCAAGATTTGGAACGGAGGCAGAGATGCTGAACGAATTCACCGTAGACTTCCGGACGACCGAGGAGGAGCTGGACTTCATGGTCGCCCTGAGCATGTCCACCGAGGGGGTGGGGGCTGCGATCTACTTGATCTCCTTTCTGTCGGGCTGGGTCGGAGCGGCCTTTGTAGGGTTGGTCCTGGTTTGCGTAGGCGCAACGGCCCTGTTCACGCACCTGGGACATCCAGTGCGATTCTGGCGCGTCATCTCCAAGACGCACGTCACGTGGATCAGCCGGGGTGCCCTCTTCACGGGCGGCCTGATCGGTCTGGGTGTCTTGTCGCTGGTGCTGCCCGAGGCGAACGCGCTGGGTATGCTGTCCCAGATGGGAGCGGTGATCTGTGCCCTGGTGGTGATGCTCTACACGGGCTTTCTGTTCTCCTCCATGAACGCGATTCCGTTCTGGAACACGTCCCTGCTGCCGATCCTGTTTCTGGTTCATTCCGTCGCATCGGCAGGTGTGGTGCTGCTCGGGCTCCTGCCCCTGACCGGGCGGACTCTGGGGGACAGCCCGCGGGAGGTTTCCGCCGTCCTTGCGCTGCTCCTGTTCGCGGTCTTGCTGGGCTGGGTCTACGTGAGGTCGGCCCCTCCCTCCGAGGCGGCCCGGGAGTCGGTACGGCTCCTGACCCAGGGAAGGCTGAAGTCCCTGTTTCTCACCGGAGGAGGGGTCGTGGGGCTGGCGGCCCCGATCGTGCTGGTCCTGCTGGCGTACATGATCTCCCGGGACATGAGGGTTGTCTCCGGGTTGTTCGTGTTCGCGGCCCTGGTGCTGCGAATCGCCGGGGACATGGCCTTTCGGAACGCCGTGCTGCGGGCCGGGGTGTACGCGCCGGTGGTTTAGGGCGGCTTACGCCGCCAGGTCAAAGGTGAAAGGACAAAGGGCAAAGGAACAACGGGTCAGGGCGAAAACTGCAATGCCGCCAAGAACACGGAAGCCATTGAGAGGACCCGTCAGCAACCTGGTGGGGCGGCATTGGGCGTCTGGTGCCATCTCCTGTCACGGACGAGATTTGTGCAGGGCGACTTTGTAGGGGGAGAGGGAGACGGAGCCCAAACAAATCGAGGCGTGAGAGGAGATGGCACGCCTGAGGAGGAACATACAGATGGCGAACGGACAGCGAACGGACGAGGCATGGGTGCCGACAACCTGTTACGGGTGTTTTCCCTCGTGTGCGATCCAGGTGCGCCGGAAGGACGGCAAGCTGGTCGGATCGAGGGGGGATCCCCAGGTATACAGCTCCTACGGCAAGTGCTGCGGCAAGTCTCTCTCCCGGGTGGCGGACCTGTATCACCCGAACCGGGTGACCAAGCCGCTCATTCGGACGAACCCGGAGAAGGGCATCGGGGTGGACCCGAAGTGGAAGGAGATCAGCTGGGAAGAGGCGACGGACATGGTCGTGGAGAGGCTGGAGAAGCTCCGCGAGGAGGATCCCCGCAAGCTCGTGATGGCCTCCATGGACATGAACAATCATTACTATCAGTACGCGCTTACCGAGGCCTTCGGTTCGCCGAACTACGCCTGGTACAGCGCCACCATGTGCGGAGGCGGCCTCCACACGGTCTACTTCGTGACCCTGGGGACCATCAACTCCGAGCCGGATGCGGACCGCTGTAACTATCTCGTGCAGTGGGGTTCCCAGTACGGCCTGGGTGCGAACAACAACCCGATCGTGGGCATCCGTGAGATGGCGGACGCCCGAAAGCGCGGTGCAAGACTGGTGGTGGTCGACCCGATCTGCAGCCACGCGGCGGCCAAGGCGGACGAGTGGATACCGATCATTCCGGGTACCGACGGCGCGCTGGGCCTGGGCGTCGCGAATGTGATGGTGAACGAGCTGGGGATCTATGACGAGGAGTATCTCAAGAAGGGGACGAACGCACCCTACCTGATCCAGGAAGACGGTCACTACGTGAGGGACGGCGCCACAGAGAAGCCTCTGGTCTGGGACGCGTCACAGGGCGTGGCAAAGGCCTACGACGACGAGGCGATACGGGACTATGCCCTGGAGGGCAGCTACGAGGTGGACGGAAAGGCGTGCCGGCCCGCCTTCGCCCTGTTCAAGGAGCACCTGAAGAAGTATCCGGCGGACAGGGTCGGCGAGATCACGGGCATACCGGCAGAGACGGTGCGAAGGTTCGCAAAGGAGTTCGCAGAAGCGGCCCAAGTCGGCAAGACGATTCAGTACGAGGGCCACACGCTGCCCCACCGGCCCGCCTGCATCGAGACGAAGCGGGGGGGGACCCAGCACAAGAACGGGTTCTGGAACGTCTACTCAATCATCCTGCCGAACATCCTGGTGGGTGCCATGAACGTGCCCGGCGGCCTGCTGGGCACCCATCCGCAGGGACCCTTCGGCATGTGGAAGATCACCGAGTCGAAGGACGGGCTGATCGTCACGGACGTGTGCGACGTCATGGCGGACATCACGGACTTCATCACCCCCTACCCGCCGCAGGAGGTGAAGCCTCCCGAAAGCCTCGAGCTGATGGAGCTCATTCCCTGCTCCGGGTTCCGCAACACCATCCCCATCCTGACGTTGAACGATCCGAAGAAGTTCTGCATCCCCTACGATCCGGAGTTACTCGTCATTTTCCGGTTCAATCCGATGATGACCACCATGGACCCCAAATCCGTGGCGGAGACCTTGAAGAAGATGAAGTTCGTCCTCTCCTTTGCGTGGCACATCGACGAGACAAACGAGTTTGCCGACCTCGTCATCCCGGATTTGCACGACTTCGAACAGTGGTGGACCTTTCCTGCGAACCTTCCCGCCGGGTTCATCAGCCCGGGTCCGGGGCCCTGGTACGGCCAGATACACCAACCCATCGTGGATCCTCCGGAGGGACTGCGTCACTGGGCCGAGTTCATGATGGACGTCTGGGAGCGCCTGGGGCTCCTACCGGAGGTGAACAACCTGATCAACCAGAAGAGCGGGCTGGTCGCTGCGGGAAAGCATGCCCTCGAGCCGGACAAGAAGTACACCACCGAGGACATCGCCAAGAGAACGGTCTGCATGCTCACCGGGGAGGAGGATTTCAATCCGGATACCTTCAAGGACTCGGGGGCGGTTCCCTTCTACGAAAAGACGCCGGAGGAGGCGTTTCCGGGCTGTTTCTGGAAGGCCCGCGTGCCGATCTACTTCGAGCACTTCATCGACGTGGGGAAAGACGTGGAGAAGGTCACGGGTGAACTCGGCATGGACTGGTGGGATACTTCCTTTTACCACCCCATGCCCGAATGGCATCCCTGCCGGTCCCACGAACAGGGCGACCACGAGTATGACCTCTACATCGCATTCAGCAAGGCGCCGCTCCTGGCCCACACGACCACCATGGAGAACCCCTGGGCGGACGACGTCGTGAAGCGGAATCCCTTCGACTATTCGGTCCTGCTTCACGCGAGCTATGCAGAGAAGAAGGGGATCAAGGACGGGGACATGGTCTGGGTGGAATCGGACGTGGCCCGGGTCAAAGGCAGGGTCAAGGTCACCGAGTGCGTGCATCCGAAGGTGGTGGGCAACTTCGGCATCGGCGGCCGGTGGGCAAGGGAGAAGAACATCTCCAGAGGCAAGGGCGTTCACTTCAACTCCCTGATCAGGTTCGGGTGGGACATGGTCGACACGCTCAGCGGCCAGATCGACTACTGCGCAAAGGTGAAGGTCTACAAAGCGTAGCAGGCATGCGTTCGCGACATTTCGTTTGATGCTTTGTACGCATGCCTGCGGGCGAAAGGGCAAAGGCGAAAGGAGAAGGCCACGGGTGGGCCCTGATTTTCGAAACGGGAGAAAGAGAATATGGCCAGATACGAGATGATCATTGACCTGGACCTGTGTATCGGCTGCAATGCCTGCACGGTGGCCTGCAAGCAGGAGCACGGTACCCAGCCCGGCGTGTTCTGGGGCTACGTGCTGCAGAAGGAGTACGGCAAGACGCCCAGGGTGACGAGGCTGTTCCTGCCGGTTCTCTGCAACCACTGCGAGAATCCGCCGTGCGAGGATGTGTGTCCCACCGGCGCCACCTACCGCGACGAGAACGGAACGGTGCTGGTGGACTACGAGAAGTGCATCGGGTGCAAGACCTGCATGACCGCCTGCCCCTATAACATCCGCTGGTACATCGACCGGGAAGAGTTCTACTTCCCGAACACCCCGATTCCGTACGGGGTGGAGGAGCTTCGGGGATACGAGAAGATCGTGCAGAAGTGCAACTTCTGTGTGGACCGTCTGAAACGGGGCGAGGAGCCGAAGTGCGTGGAGGTCTGCCCGACCTACTGCCGGAAGTTCGGGGACATGGAGGACCCGGAGAGCGAGGTGGCCCAGATCCTGCGAAAGGAGAGGACCTTCGTGTTGCGGCCGGAGGCGGGGACCGAGCCCCGGGTTCGCTACATCCAGAACAAGAACCTCGACATCGTCAGGATCCGATGAGGGAGCGGCCCTCGAACAGCCTGCTTTCGGGCGTCTTCTCTTAGGGGTTTTCAATACAGGAGAGTGGCATGGGACAGACAATCGCCGAAAAGGTCTTCTCCGCCAAGCTGGGCCGTTCCGTCAAGGCCGGGGAATACGTGACCGCACCGGTGGACTGTGCACTGATGAACGAGGCCTTTGCCATGGCCTGGATCCAGCTGAACTCGGCGGGTTTGAGCAAGGTCTGGGACCCGGGCAAGGTGGTGGTCGTGATCGACCACTTCGTCCCGGCCAACAGCGAACGAAACGCCTCCGTTCACGCCCTGATCCGAGGTGCGGCCAAGGCCCTGGGTCTCCCCTACTACTACGGGGAGGGAGAGGGAATCGCCCACCAGGTCATGATGGAGAAGGGACATGTGCGGCCGGGCGACCTGATCGTGGGGACCGACTCCCACACGTGCAGCTACGGAGCCCTCGGCGCCGCGTCCACGGGGATCGGTCCGACCGAAATGGCGTATGTGCTGGCCAAGGGGGAGCTCTGGTTCCTCGTTCCCGAGTCGATCCGAATGGTGCTGAAGGGCGGACTGCCCGAGCGGGTCGCCTCGAAGGACATCCTTCTCCACATCGCCGGTACGTACGGCACCGAGGTGGCCCAGTACATGTCCATCGAGTTCCTGGGGGACGGCGCGGACGCTCTCAGCATCGAGGGCCGGATGACCATGAGCAACATGGCCGTGGAGATCGGTGCCAAGTTCGGGGTCTTCCCTGCGGACGAGAAGACCGTGGCGTACCTGGAGGGTAGAGGACAGGGTGGCCTGGAGAAGATCGCCGGGGACGCGGACGCCTCCTACCGGGCCACGTACGAGATCGACGTGGGTGCCCTCGAGCCGCAGGTCGCCTGTCCCCATGCGGTGGGCAATGTGAAACCCGTGGGCGAAGTGAAAGGGACGCCGGTGAACCAGGCGGTCCTCGGCTCGTGTACGAACGGGAGGGTCGAAGACCTGAAGGCGGCCGCCGAGATCCTGCGGGGCAGAAGGGTGGATCCCTCCACGCGCCTGCTCGTGTACCCGGCTTCCCGGGACGTGTATCTCCAGGCGATGGAGGAAGGGGCCCTGAAGGACCTGGCGGAAGCGGGCGGGATCATCTGCAACCCGAGCTGCGGCCCCTGTTTCGGCGGGCACGTGGGCCTCATGAGCAAGGGCGAGGCCTGCATCTCCTCGACGAACCGGAACTTCAAAGGTCGCATGGGCAGCCCGGAAGCGGAGGTCTACCTCGCTTCACCGGCGACGGTGGCCGCATCGGCGCTCAAAGGCGTGATAACAGACCCGAGGGAGGTGTGAACCCATGGCGGACTTTCGATTCAAGGCGAAGACCTGGGTCTTCGGAAACGACATCGACACGGATCAGATCGTCCCGGGTCAATACCTGACCTCGCCGGTGGAGGAGCAGGCCGAACACGCCTTCGAAGCGATCTCACCCGGCTTTGCAAAGCAGTTCGAGCAGGGGGGGATGCTCGTGGCCGGATCGAACTTCGGGTGCGGGTCCAGCAGGGAGTCGGCGCCCGAGGTGTTGAAGCACCTCGGGGTCTCCGCCGTGATCGCCGAGTCCTTTGCCCGGATCTTCTTTCGGAATGCGATCGCCATCGGGCTGCCGGTTCTCGTCTGTCCGGGCGTGACGGGACATGTGCGTCAGGGAGAGGAAGTGGAGGTGGATCTGGAAAAGGCGACGGTGACCCGTGCGGCGCAGAACCAGGTGCTCGAAGGCGTGCCCCTGAACGAGGTCATGCTGGAGTCGCTTCGTAAGGGCGGCATCATGAAGATCCTGTCCGACGGCTGATCAGGGCTGTGCGGGCAGGACAAATGAGGGAAAAGAAAGAACAGAAAAGGACTGAAGGATGGCCGGCAAGAAGCTCAGAGAACTGATGGCGAAGAAGGAACTGATCTGCGCGCCAGGGGCATACAACGCGCTCACGGCGAAACTGATCGAGGAGGCGGGCTTCAACAGCATCTACATGAGCGGCTACTGCACCGCGGCTACGACCCTCGGCCTGCCCGATCTGGGCTTGTTGACCATGACCGAGATGCTGGGCAACGTGCGCGCTCTGGCGGATGCGAGCGAGCTCCCGCTCATTGCGGACGGGGACACCGGGTACGGAAACCCGATCAACGTGGTGCGCACGATCAAGGAATACGAGAGGGCGGGCGCCGCAGCGATCCACATCGAGGATCAGGTCTGGCCGAAGCGATGCGGGCACATGGCGGGCAAGCAGGTCATTCCGAAGGAGGACATGGTGGCCAAAGTGCGGGCGGCTGCGGACTGCAGGCTTTCCGACGACTTCGTGATCATCGCAAGGACCGACGCCCTGGCCGTGGAAGGGCTGGAGGCGGCGATCGACCGCTGCCATGCCTATGCGGAAGCGGGCGCGGACGTGGTCTTCGTGGACGGCCAGCACACCATGGAGCAGATCGAGGCGGTGCCGAAACAGTGCCCGAAGTGGCCCTCCCTGATCAACATGGGCCCCCTGACGCCGCTCCTGTCGGTGGAGGAAATCGTCAAGATCGGCTACGCCATCGCCATCTACCCGGCGGCCTGCATCGGGCCGGCCATGCTCGCCATCCGGGAGGGCCTCAAGCACCTGAAGGAGACCGGGAATTCCCCGATCAAGGACACGGAACAGATGCTGCAGGTCTTCGGTGCCTTCAACACGTTCATGAAGGTCCCCTACTACAACGAGTTGGAGGAGAAGTACAAGTCAGGCGCATGAACCCGTTCGATCCATGACAGGGGGTGTTGTGAAGAACAGGATGAGAAGCCAACTCCGAGAGTACGCAGGGACCGTTTCCGGGAATTGCAGGAGGCTCGCAGAAGAAACCGAACGCCTTGCCTTCTTTGTGGAAGATCTCTTGAAGTACAGAGAACTGTACGACACTTCCATCGAGGGAATGGATGAGCGCTACGTTTGGCAGGGGTCATCCTACCTTCTCACAGAAGACAGCAACCTTTTCATCAATGCAGCGAGCGGGGCTGTTCCGGTGGACGACAGGCTCAAGAGAGAATTGCGTCTCTACGAATATGCCAAACCCCGGCTGAAAGACGCCTTCCACAACCTGCGGTACTGCGACGAAATGTGGTTCTTCACCACGGAAACACTGGCTTGCGGGTACGTGGAATACGACTACATTGCCCCCAATCTTCCGGAAGGAATCGACCTGACCCAGATCCATCCGTTGCGCGTGGTCCGGCTGGACTGGTTCGACATCGTCAACCCGGTGAACAATCCGGAACGGACGGGCGTCTGGTCCCCTTTTCCCTTCATCGAGCTCTATCATCAGTGGGTGTTCTCTTATCACTCTCCGGTTTACGACGGTGAGAATTTCAAGGGGGCTCTTGTTCCTCACGCGAAGGTCGAGCCCATGCTCGAAGACTCGATCTACAGAGGCGACGAGAAAATGATGGCGATTCACGATGACGGGACGCTGATCGGGATGAATGAAGAGGCAAAAAGGACGTTTGCCCTGGAGACGTACCAATTCCACCTTTGGGAAGATGCTTCGGAGAAAGTTACGTATGTGAGGAACCATCTGAACTTGATGAAGAACGAGTGTGAGGATTTTCACTGGCTCGCGGACGGCATCAAATGGCAGTGTGAATTCGTTGTCAGTCTTCTTGGCAAAAGCTACATGGTGATCAAGGAGAGAGTTCCCGAGATCCGGATGAACCTCGTGGCTCTGCTGGATCAGGGGTGACCGCACGTCACCGCGTCTACCAAGACGGAACGTGACCGCCCATGTAGCCGGCTAAAGGGGCCCGGGCCCGGGTCTCGACCTGGGGGGTCTCGGCTGCGTGGAGTTCACGGTGACCATCGATGAAGAGCAGGCAGGGACGGGATGGAGAAAACGAATCTCAGGGTGGACCCGGTTGCCTGCTGCGAGTGCTACAGCTGTCAGCTCATCTGTTCGCTCGTCTATACGGGTGCGTTCAATCCGCTGAAGGCCCGGATCGTCGTCCGTCCGGGCGAGATCCGCTTCACCGATGCGTGTGTGGAGACGTGCAGCCTCTGCACGCAGTACTGTGTTTACGGCGCATTGTCCCGCCTGTGAACGCCGATCCTCTGCGACGCGAGGAGACCCGCGGAGCGTTATGGAATATTTTGGATACGCAGGAGGCATCCTGCACGTTGACCTCACCCGGGGAGAGATCCGAAGGGAGAAGCTGGATCCGTCCCTCGTGGAGAACTTCCTCGGTGGCTGGGGAATCAACTATCGGCTCATCTGGGATCTGCTCGAGCCGGGCACCGACCCCCTTTCGCCCGACAACGCCATCGTCGTCGGTGCCGGCCCCCTGGTCGGCACCCTGGCCCACACGGGCAACAAGATCGCGGGCACCACCAAGTTCGCCTTACCCGCCACCGAACAGGGTCGCCACTACGTCGCCTCGGCGATCGCCGGTACCTCCCGGTTCGGCCCCATGATGAAATGTGCGGGCTATGACCATCTGGTCATTACCGGAAGGGCCAGGAGCCCGGTCTACCTGAAGGTGGACGACGAGGACGTGGGGATTGTCGATGCCGGCGACCTCTGGGGGAAGACCGACGTGTACGAAGCGAGCGAGAAGCTCTCCGGGCGACACCCGGAGAGCGGGGTCATCGCCATCGGTCCGGCCGGAGAGAATCGCGTCCGTTTCGCCATGGCCGTGGCCGACAGGCGACGGACCCTCGGCCGGAGCGGTTTCGGTGCGGTCATGGGCTCCAAGAATCTGAAGGCGATCGTTGCACGGGGAACGAAGGGGGTCCGGATTGCGGACCGGAAGCGGTTCCTCAACAAGGTCAGGGCGCTCTATCCGATCAACACCTTTCTCACGAAGGAGATGTCCGATCTCGGCGACCACGCGGGGTGGGCCGGCGGCGTCTCGGTCAACATGAACCCGGGACTCTGGAGCGTATTCGACTGGGACGCGCGCTACGGGGTCAAGAAGTGGTACGAAGTCAAGAAGGACGTGAAGGGCTGCTCGGGGTGCAACATCGCCTGCCACGTAGCCTACAAGATCCGGGACGGGAGATTCGCCGGCCTCGAGTCGGAGACCGGCCACTACATGTGGCCCGCCGTCAAGGGGCAGTCCCTCGGCCTGACCGATCACAGGGATGCGATCAAGCTGCTCGACATGGCGAACCGGGCCGGGATGTGCATCATCACGGCCGGTGCGATCGTCGATTGGGTCAGCCGGCTCTTTGCGAACGAAGCCGTAGGGCCGGATCGCACGGACGGTGAATCTCTCGGACGCCACATCGACGCCTACATTCGACTCGCCGAGAAGATGATCAACCGAGAAGGCGACCTGGGCAAGGCGATGGCCGACGGCTGGTTCGCCCTCTCGAGACACGTAGGCAAGGACGCCCGGACCGACTACGTGGAGGGCTTCGGCATCGCCAAGGGGACGGACTGCATCTTTCCGGCCCGGACCTCCAAGCTGGACCCCCAGCGCTTCACCATGGGTGTGACGAACCCTCGCGGCGGCCACAGCCCGCAGGGAAACTCCCTGTCCTCCTCCCCTTTTCTGCCCCTGGAAGTGCTTCGGCAGGATGCCCTCGCGTGGGGAACGCCGGAAGAGGCCGTGGAGAGGATCTTTCAGCCTGTGCCCTACTACGGGGCCTTCAACTGCGGAAGGGTGACCCGGTATGTGGAGGATTACTACAGCCTGCAGTGCTGCCTCGGCACGTGCACCCTGCAGGCGATTCTCGGCCTGGTAACGATCCACGATTTCGCCGAACTCTACTCTGCCGCCACAGGCTTCGAAACCACACCGGAACAATTGAGGCGGAACTCGGAGCGGGTGTACAACTTGTACAAACTCCTCAACGTTCGGGAAGGGTTCGGCCGGGCCGATGACGAGGCGTTTCCCGAGGTCTGGCTGACGCCGATCGACTCGCCGGACCGGCGCGAGGCGCTGACCGATTACCATCGGATCCGGGAGTTGACGCGGGAAGACGTCCTGAAGCTCCTGGACGACTACTACGACGAGAGAGGATGGGACATCGGCGAGGGAACTCCGAGCAAGGGGAAGCTCGCCGAGCTCGGCCTGGAAGATCTGAAAAGATAAACCGAAGCAGGAGGTTCGATATGTCCGAGAAAGCCACGGAAACGCTTTCCTGCCACAAGTGCAAGACCCTCGCCTGCATGGACAGCTATGCCCAGGGCGTACCCAAGTATTGCCGGGCAGGAAAATTCAAGGAAGTGATAGAGGCGAGCGTAAAAGAGTATTCCCAGCCGGAGGTCGCCGAGATCCATCTGGCGACAGCCAGGGTGAACAAGGAAGGCGGTTTCGAGTGGACCCGGGTCCAGCAATGCATCGAATTCGCCAAGGAGATGAAAGCGACCAAGGTCGGGCTGGCGGTGTGCGTCGCATGCATCCGGGAAGGCAGGGCCATGGCCAATCTGATGGAGGCCGCCGGTCTCGAGGTCGTGACCGTGGGATGCATGATCGGGGCCGCGAAACCTCAGGATACGGGAATTCCGGATGAACTGGTGACCGGCCTCGGCATTGCCTGCAATCCCCTGGCGCAGGCGAAGATCATGAACGAGGAAGGCACACAGTTGAACTTCATCTACGGGCTGTGCGTGGGGCACGACACGCTCTTCATCCAGCACTCCGAGGCGCCGATCACCTATGTGGCCACCAAGGACGCGGTTACCGGAGACAATGCGAGTGCTGCGCTGAAGTCGGCGGTACTGCGCCTCAAGCTGGCGATGACGTACAACGATGCAAGCTTTTCACCCATCGATTTTCTGAAGGGACCTTGAGGAGCCATTCATGACAGAGCTTTCTCATTTGTTTTCTCCGATCAAGCTCCGGAACGTGGAGATTCGAAACCGAATCCTCCAATCCGCCCACATCACGAATTTCGCGGAAGGGGGGCTCCCGTCGGAGCGCCATCTGCGCTATTACGAGGCGCGTGCAAAAGGGGGGATCGGCCTGATCATCCAGGAGGCGACCGTTGTCAACCCGTACACCGGATTGCACCCCACCCTGTCCCACGGCTGGAAGGACGGCGTGGTCGACCGCCTTCGAAGGATCGGCGAGGCGGTGCACGCTCACGGGGCCAAGCTGTTCCTGCAGCTCGCCCACGGCGGCGTGGTGGCCAGCTCCTACTACAACTTCCTGCACCTCCAGGGTTGCTCTCCCGTGCCGACGCCGGCCAACGGGGAGATCCCGAGGGTCATGACGCGGAACCACATCGAGGAGGTGGTGCAGCAGCACGTGGACCTGACGCTCAAGGCGAAAGAGGCGGGCTACGACGGAATCGAGCTTCACTTCGGTCACGGCTACCTGCAGCAGGAGTTCCTCTCCCCTGCCTACAACATCCGAAAGGACGAGTACGGGGGCGTTCTGGAGAACCGCATGCGCTTCGGAATCGAGGTGATCGATGCGGTCCGCGCGGCGGTGGGCGAGGACTTCGTGGTCGGGGTTCGAACCTCGGCGGACGAGCTGATCCCGGACGGTTACACCCTGGAGGAGGCGAAGGAGTTCATGCCCATCTGGGCGAAGTCGGGCAAGATCGACTTTCTCCACGTGACGGTGGCCGCGTCCACCACCATGGCCTATGCCATTCCGCCCATGATGGTGCCGCCGCGTCCCTTCGTCTACTGTGCGGCCGAGATCAAGCAGCTCGTGGACATCCCGGTCTTCGCCGTGATCCGGATCAACGACCCGGTGACGGCGAACGACATCATCAAGAACAACGAAGCGGACATGGTGACCATGACAAGGGCGACGATCTGCGATCCGGAGCTTCCGAACAAGGCGAGGGAAGGGCGGCTCGACGACGTTCGCCAGTGCATCGCCTGCAACGAGGGCTGCTGGGAGCGGTGGGCCCATCAGGCACCCATCACCTGTATGCAGAATCCGGAAGCCGGCCGGGAGGGTGTCTTCAAGATCGAGCCGGCTGCCTCCTCGAAGAAGGTGATGGTCATCGGCGGCGGATGTGCAGGGATGGAAGCCGCAGTGGTTGCCAAGCAGCGGGGCTACGATGTCTCCCTCTACGAGAAAGCGGCAGAATTGGGAGGGGCGATCCTCATCCCGGCCAAGGTCCCGAGCCGTCAGGAGCTCGGCCAGGCCGTCCGCTTCCTCAAGCACGAAGTGGAGCGACTCGGCATCCCGGTTCATCTGGGCGCGGAGGTGACGGCGGAAGAGGTCCTGGAGCAGAATCCGGATTCCGTCGTCGTGGCCACTGGGGCGACCACCATCGAGGACCCCAGGCCGGACGTGGTCGGCCCTTACGCAGGCATCGAGATCGAACCGGGTGCGGACGTGGTCACGGCCGAGGACGTGCTCGAGGGGAAGGCGCAGACCGGGAATCGGGTGGTCATCGCAGACCAGCAGAACTACATGAAAGGGCTGGTCGCCGCCGAGTTCCTGGCGGACCAGGGCAAGGAGGTGACGGTCATCATGCCCCTGCCGATCCGGTACCTGGTGGCCAACCCCTACGAGATGGACGCCTCGACCCATGGCGTCCAGATCATGAACCTGAAGACGAAGGGCGTGAAGCGGGTGAGCGACAACAAGGTCAAACGGGTGCAGGCGGGCAAGGTCATCATCGAGGACGTGTTCACCCAGGAGGAACAGGAGCTCGAGGCGGACACCCTGGTCCTCTCCTACTGGCGCAAGGCGGACACCAGGCTTCACGAGGAGCTGGAGGGAAAGGTGAAGGAGCTCCACCTCATCGGCGACGCCCTGGCACCGCGCCGCCTGATCGATGCGTTCTACGAGGGGTACAAGGTTGCATCCCGAATCTAGCGGCTCGACAGGGAACAAAGGCTTTGTTTCCCGGGCAGGCTCGAGGCTTTTCGCGCTGTCCCCGCCCCCCACTCCGATTTTCTTCGGGTCCGTCTCTCGCTCCCCCGACAAAGCATGTCCCCGCGAAGGGGGGGATCGACCGGCGCAAATCTCCGAGGGGGCCCGGGGCAGCACCAAAGCGACAGCGCCACATGAAACAAAGCAGCTTCCCAGTGTCACTCCGCTCCATGCGTTTGGTCACCGTCTCGAGGAAGCAGCAAGAAGAAACGGAGCGGATGGCTGCAACTTGTTCGGGATAGGGGACGTTAAGAAACCCCCGGAGCTGAAAGAAGGAGACCGAACATGGGCATGAAGATCTGGTGGCAGCACATTTTTCCGCCTCAGGAGCAGATCGAAAAGGAAACGGGCATGACCCTGACCGCCTCGGTGGAGGATGCGAAGGGAAGGGTCCTGGAGAACCTGAAGACGGTCGCTCGCCCGGACACGGAGGTGGAGATCCACTACATCAAGCACTCCGCCTACATGATTCAGTCCTACTACACCGAGATGCTCAACAACATATGGCTCATCGACGGGGTGATCGAGGCGGAGAAGCGGGGCTACGATGCGGTCATCATCGGATGCGCGGACGACCCTGCCGTCCGGGAGGCCCGTCAGGCCGTCAACATCCCGGTCGTGGTCCCCACGGAGGCGGCCATGATGCTTGCCAATTCCCTGGGCAGCAAGTTCGGGATGATCACCGTCATGGACGAACTCGTCGCTTTTTGTGAGAGGAACATCCGCAACTACGGGATGGAATCGCGGGTTGTCCGCCCGGTCCGGGTCCACGATATGGGTGAGAACTGGGTGAATGCCCTCTTCGAGATGCTCCTCAACCCGGACGTCCTGTTTCCTCAGATCGAGGAGCTTTGTCACCAGACCATTGCAGACGGCGCGGAGGTCATCCTGCCCTGCTGCTGCGCCCTGAGTCCGGCCCTGTCGCTGGCAGGCTACCGGGTGGTGCCCGGCACGGGCGTTCCGATTGTCGACGTGACGCACGCAGCCGTCAAGCTCGCAGAGACTCTAGTGGATCTGAAGAGGTACGCGGGGCTCGGCAAATCGGAGAGGCGCACCTACAAGTCCGCACCTCCTGAGATACGGGACGCTATGCGTGCCTTCACTTACTGTTCTCCGGTCAAATAGTCGTCCGGATATGGATTCACCACACGATTCATAGAGGGAGTGTCACCACATGTCCGAACTGTCGCATCTCTTCTCCCCACTCACCATACGAAACCTGACGATCCCGAACCGTATCTTCTCGTCTGCGCACGTGACGGCCTTCGGCGAAAAGGGCCTGCCCACGGACCGGCACGTGCGATACTACGAGGCGCGGGCCAAAGGGGGAGCCGGGCTCATCATCCAGGAAGGGACGGTCGTGTCCCCCCATGCCCAGTTCCACGAGAAGTCGTTCGTGCAGGGATGGAAGGACGAGATCGCGCCTTGGCTCAAGAAGATCGTGGAAGCCGTACACGCCTACGGGACGAAGATGTTCCTGCAGTGCTGGCACGGCGGCAGCTACAGTTGTTCCTACTACACATCGAGACCCGGCGTTTCCAGCTCGGATATACCGATGAATTTCATCGGCGAGGTTCCCCTGGTTCTCGACGAGGAGATGATCCTCCAGGAGGTCCAGGCCTTTGTCGACTTCGCCCTCAAGGGGAAAGAGGCGGGGTATGACGGAGTGGAGCTGAATTTCGCCCACGGCTACCTCCAGCAGCAGTTCCTGTCGCTCTCCACGAACATCCGCAAGGACGCCTTTGGCGGTTCTTTAGAGAATCGCATGCGCTTCGGAATGATGGTGATCGAGGCTGTGCGCAAGGCCCTTGGCGAAGATATGGTCCTGGGGGTCCGGGCTTCCGCCGATGAGTTGCTTCCGGAAGGGTACACGCTGGAAGACATGAAGGAGGTCATGTCGATCTGGGAGGGAACCGGCTTTCTGGATTACCTGAGCGTCACGATCAACGGCGTGGCCGCCATCTCTCCCATGATGATACCGCCCCGCCCCTTTGTTTACTGCGCTTCCGAGATCAAGCAGATCGTGGATCTTCCGGTGTTCAGCGCCATCCGGATCAACGATCCGGTGACGGCCAACGATATTATCCAGAACAACGAAGCCGACATGGTGGCCATGACAAGGGCGACCCTGTGCGATCCCGAGCTCCCCAACAAGGCGCGGGAGGGCCGCCTGGACGACATCCGCATGTGCATCGCCTGCAACCAGGGGTGCTGGGGGAACTGGGAGCGCCGCGAAGCCATCACCTGCACGCAGAACCCGGAGGCGGGCAGGGAAGGGGAGTTTCAGATCACCCCTTCGTCCAGCCCGAAGAAGGTAATGGTCATAGGTGGCGGGTGCGCCGGCATGGAGGCCGCTGTCGTGGCCAAGCAGAGAGGTCACGAGGTGACCCTGTATGAGAAAACCGGCGAGATGGGCGGGGCGATCATGATCCCGGCCAGAGTCCCGAGCCGCGAGGAACTGGGCCAGGCCGTCCGTTTTCTGGAGCACGAGGTGGGGCGCCTGGGCATCCCGGTCCACCTCGACACCGAAGTCACCGCCGACCGGGTGCTTGCGGAAGCGCCGGAGGTGGTCATCCTGGCTACGGGAGGGACGGCGGTCCGCGATCCGAGCCCGGATGTGGTCGGGCCGTGCAGGGCCATACGGATCGAACCGGGGAGTCACGTGGTGACCGCAGAAGACGTTCTGGAGGGCAAGGTCGAGACCGGAGCGCGTGTGGTCATCGCCGACCAGCAGAACTACATGAAGGGGCTCGTCACCGCCGAGTTTCTCGCCGACCAGGGCAAGGACGTCACCCTGGTCATGCCGGTGCCCGTGCGGCTCACGACACCCAACTCCTACGACGTGGATCTCATCACCCTCACGGTCCAGACGATGAACATCAAGATGAAAGGAGTCAAACGCATCCAGGACAAGGAGGTCAAGGAGGCGATGCCCGGCAAGGTCGTGCTCCGCGATGCCTTTACAGAGCAGTTGGAGGAGATCGAAGCGGATACCCTGGTCCTCTCCTACTGGCGCAAGGCGGATCCCACGCTCTACGAGCAACTCAAAGGCAGGGTCAAAGAGGTCCACAGGATCGGGGATGCCCTCGCTCCCCGCCGCCTCATCAACGCAATCTTTGACGGATACAAGGCCGCTTCGGATATCTAGTGCGCAATTCCGGATGGAGGGAGGCAAGTCCCATGGCGAAAAAGAAGTCGTCGGGCACGAAAAAAGGCAAGAACAAGCAGTCTTTCAAGAATCTTCTGTCACCGATCAAGATCGGAAATGTAAAGCTGAAGAACCGGATCGCCGTTGCGCCGATGCAGGAGCACATGACCGGTCACGACGGCGAGATCACCGAGCAATCGCTCGCATACATCGGGGCCCGGGCCAAGGGGGGAGCGGGACTCGTGATCAGCGGTGTGATTCTCGGTACGAGGCTGGCCGCCAAGTTTTCCCTCGTCCGCAGCATGATCCTCTATCACCAGGGGCACCAGTTCGGGACGACTCTGTATGCGGAGCGCATCCACTATTTCGGTTCCGTGGCGTGTGCACAGATGGCCCCGAGCATGGGGCGCCAGTCTTCCCCCTACGACCCGAATGATGTGGTCCCGTCCGCCTCCGCGAACCTGCCCTATGAAATGGCAGCGGAGAAGATTGCGGGCGGCATCAAAGAAGTCCTCACCATGGATCCGAGGGGGCGTGCCTTCCTGAGAGGCCCCATGACCTACGAGATGTCCATCGCCGAGATCCAGAACGAGGTGAAGGAATTCGCCGCGAGCTGCCAGCTAGCCGTCTCCAGCGGGTTCGACATGATCGAGATTCACTCGAGTCACGGTTTCGCGGCCCACCAGTTCCTCTCTTCCTTCTCCAACAAGCGGACCGACCTGTACGGCGGAGAGTGGAGGAACCGAAAGCGTTACCTCATGGAACTGTTCGAGGGGGTACGCTACGCGTGCCAGGGAATCCCTGTGGGGGTCCGGCTGAGCGCTGAGGAGCACATGGAGGGCGGCCTTACCCGCGAAGAGATGGTGGATGTGGCCAAGGACCTCGAAGCCCGAGGGGCGGATTTCATCCACCTCTCGGACGGGGCCGGTTTGGAAGAGAACGGCCATCAGATCCCGGATGCGGACCGGGCCGAGCACATGGCGGATCACGGCATCGAATTCAAGAAGGAGCTCAAGATCCCGGTGTTCGTTATGTCTCAGCACGATCCGGTCGAGGCGGATGCGGACATAGGCCAGGGCAAGTACGACGTCTCCGCACTGGGGCGGGCGCTGTTGGTGGATCCGGAGTACCCGAACAAGCTCGCCCAGGGACGCGCGGACGAGATCGTTCGCTGCATCCGGTGCAACACCTGTATGATTCGCTGCCTCGGCGGCATGTATCTGGCCTGCCCACTGAACCCGAAGCTCGGTCGCGAGTACACCCTCGACGAGTACAAGATCGGTCCCTGGAAGAAGGGCGAGCGGCTCATCCCGAAGAGCTGGGAAAACGCGAAGATGCCGGCCCTGCACGGAAAGCCCTGGTACAAGGAAGAGATAGATGTCATGGAGAAGTGCTGGAGGCCTTTCCGGGGGCCTGGACCACGTTAAGAAAGCAGAAGGACAAAGGACAAAGGTCAAAGGTGAAAGGGCTGGATCAAGTATTGAAGCGGGAATCAAAGAGAACTCCCCGCCGGGCCCACGCCCGCTTGTGCTCCCTCGCCTACGCCCGAAGGGGCGGGGTTAGGCCCGTATCGTCCTCGTCGTCGTCCTCCTCCTCGTCCTCGAACCGGACAATGGGGATTGTAGAATGGTATCAGAGCTATGACGTGAGGAAGACGATTTCCAGCGGGCAAGCAGGGCGAGGGTCTGGTATCGCCCTTGTAGCGCATGGAGGACAGTAAAGTGCAAGAGAAGCTTACTGAGCTGGCTGCGTCGATCATGAACCCCTACGTGGAGGCGTGGAAGGGGCAGGGCAAACCCGCCGTCGGGTACATCTGTTCCTACATCCCGAAAGAGGTGATCCACGCCGCAGGGATCCTTCCGTACCGGATAGGGGCCAGGGGCTGCACCTCCACGGACGAGGCGGACGTCTGGATGGCCCCGATCACCTGCTCCTTTGCCAGGGGGTGCCTCGAGATGGCCCTGAAGGGAGAGTACGATTTCCTCGACGGACTGATATCGATGAACACCTGCGAATGCATGCGCAGAATGTGCGACAACTGGGTCCACCAGGTCGAGGTGCCCTACTCCTACTACATGAGTGTTCCCTACAAATCGGACGAGGGCGCCGTCGACTTCTTCGAAGAGGAGCTTCACCTCTTCCGGGAAAGCCTGGAGAAGGATTTCAGTGACTTCATCACGGACGAGAGGCTCGAGAACTCCATCCGGGTCAGCAACGAGACGCGTCGCCTTCTCCGAGAGCTTCACGAAATGCGCAAGAGGCAGCCCCCTCCTCTCACAGGGGCGGAGATACAGAAGATCGCCATCCTGTCGACGGCCATGCCGCCGGAGGACTTCAATCCGCTGCTGGAGAGGTTCCTGGAAGAGGCCGATGCACGGGAGGGCATTGCGGGGCATCCGGCCAGGTTGATGGTCGTCGGCAGCCCCATGGACGATACGAGGCTCACCGAGACGATCGAGGAGTTCGGCGGCCTCATCGTCACCGATGCGACGTGCTACGGGGCCTACTCCTACTGGGATGCGATCCAGCCGTCCGGCAATCCGTGGCGAAGCGTGGCGAGCTACTATCTGAAGCGGCCCGGATGCCCGAGGATGCCCCAGAAGTCCGGGGACCGCCTTGCGTACATCGGTGAAATGGCCAAGACGTTTGACGTGGACGGGATCGTTTTCGAGCGCATGCTCTTCTGCAATCTCTGGGGAGGGGAAACCCTGCCCCTGGAAGAAGGGCTCGAAGAGATGGAGATCCCCCTGCTGGTTCTGGACAGGGAATACATCCCGGGTGCCGTGGGCCAGCTCCGAACCCGGCTGCAGGCCTTCATCGAGATGATCAAAGGAGTCTGACATGGAGAAGGCAAGGAAGGAGGTCATCCGGGAAGCCCATATGATGCTCCGGGCCGTGGACGAGGATCTCAAGAAGACGCAACCGGAGCGGGCGTGGATGCTCGAGCCGATGCTCAACTACTTCGACGTGCTCACGGACGCGATGGACCGGGAGCGGCCCATGATCTGGCACTTCCTGACCCTGAGCCAGGAGCCCCTGCGCTCCATGAATGCGGCCGTCTTCTCCCCCGAGTATGCGGCGGCGGTCTTCGCAATTCTCGGGATTGCCTACAAGTACTATGACCTGTCGGCGGACAGGATGCCGGAGCACATCTGCGTGCTGAACCGGTTTCCTGCAGGCCTGTCGCTGTCCGGGGATACGGTGATCCCGGACATCATGCTCTACCCGGCGGCGAATCCGTGCGACGCGGGCCTCATTTCCTACTCCAGCCTGGAACATCACTTCCGGGATCTGCCCTTCTTCTGCGTGGACATCCCTCCGAATACGGACGACCGGACCCGCAGGTACGTGGGGAAGCAGCTTCGGGAAATGGTCTCCTTCATCGAAGAGAAGCTGGGTCTGAAGATGGACATGGACGAGCTCCGGGAGAAGATCCGCTTCTCGAACCGGGGCCTCGAGATTCACCGGGAGCTGCTCGAATACCAGAAGCTCGTGCCCTGCCCGACCCCGAGCCTGGCCCACCTCATGCACGGCTATACGAACATGGGCGTGCCGGGCGTTCCCGAGGTCGTGGAATGGTTCGACCGGCAGGAGGCATGGCTCACCGACAAGGTGGAGAAGGGCGAATGGGCCGTTCCGGAGGAGAAGGTCCGGCTGGCCTGGATCGCCAACAACATCGACTTCGACCTGAGCATATACGACTGGCTGGAAACCGAGTACGGTGCGGTTTCCGTGGCCTGTGGCATGAGCCTGCTGAACACCGATCCGATCGATCCTGACGCGGGCGAAGAGGAGATCTTCGAGGGACTGGCCGCACGAACCATGACCTACCCGATGCCCATGTTCGGCAGGGTCCAGGTGGACGCCTATATCCGTCGATGCGTGGAGATCGTGAACGAGTACAAGGCGGATGCGATCGTGTTTGCCGCGAATGTGGGCTGCAAATACCACTGGACCACGGCGAAGCTCGTAAAGGACCGGCTCACCGATGCTCTGGACAAACCGGTCCTGACCTTCGAGCTGAGCCCATGGGACTCGAGAATTACCTCCTCGGATGGGATCAAGGCGAAGTTCGAGCAGTTCTTTGACACCTACTTCTAGGAGACCGCCTCGGAAATGTCGCTATGTTTCCACAGAGTATTGCCATTCGGTACTGTCCCGGCTTCCGTCTCCGATTTGCTTGGGCTCCGTCTCTCCCTCCCCCTACAAAGTCGCCCGGCGCAAATCTCCGACGGAACCCGGGACAGCACCGGACCACCAGGGCTCTGCTAGGGAAACAGGGCGACATTTCCAAAGTGCGCTGCTCGTCGGTCAATTGAATACAGAAACACGCGACCGGAAAGCAGTTTACGAAATAACGAGGAGACTATGCACGAACTGCCGATCATCGGCGAGGTCGTGAAAGTCGCGCTGCGGCACGCAGAGATGAACCGTGCGAAGAAGATCGTGAGAGTCCAGCTTGCCATTGGAGACCTCTCGGATCTGGTCGACGAGTGGGTTCAGCACTATTTCGAATTCCTGACCAAGGACACGATCGCCCGGGAGGCGGAGCTGGTCATCGAGCACGTGCCGATCACGATCCAGTGCGAGCCCTGCCGGAAACCGTTCACCGTGGACAGGAACGAGATGGATTTCCACTGCCCGGAATGCGGGGAGAAGGGTACCCGCCTTCTCGAAGGCAGGGGATTCAAGGTCAAGAGCATCGAGATCCTGTGAGGGAGGCCTGTCATGAAGACATTGATCATCTCTTTCTCCCAGACCGGAAACACCCGCAGGATGGCCGGAAAGGGGGCAAACCTACACATTTGACAAAACCATCAGCCCGAGAAAAGCTGCCCGAGGTGTAGGGGCGTGCGGGTTGATTGTTTTGAAGCAGGGACGGTATAGAAGGGAAAAGGGAAGACAGGACGGAAAACCCGAAAAAGGAGTCACGGTTATGGCTACGCGAGTTGTTTCGATGAACCTGGGGAACACGAACTGCTTCGTCCTGCAGGACAAGGGGACGATCCTGATCGACGCCGGCGGGCCGAAGCAGGCGGCGAAATTCAAGAAGGAGCTGGACAAGGCCTCCATCAAGCCCGAGGATATCCAGCTCATTCTGATCACCCACGGGCACTTCGATCACATCGGCTCGGCCGACGAGATCAAGAAGATGACCGGCGCAAAGCTCGCCATGCACGAGGCGGAAAAGGGGAACCTGGAGAGGGGAGAGGTCCAGTTCCCGCCGGGCGTGACCGGCTGGGGCCGCTTCCTCATGTCCATTCTCAATCGCCTGAAATCCATGATCAAATTCCCGAGCTCCACCGTGGACATCGTGCTGAGGGACGAGGAGATATCCCTCGAAGAGTACGGCATCGCGGGCAGGGTGATCCCCACGCCCGGTCACTCCGCCGGATCCGTGACGGTCCTGCTGGACTCGGGGGACGCCTTTGTGGGGGACATGGCCATGAACGGTCTTCCCATGCGCTTTGGCCCCGGCCTTCCCATCTTCGCCGTGGACCTGCCGCAGCTGAAAGAGAGCTGGAAGGCCCTGCTGGATCGAGGAGCGAAGACGATCTACCTCTCCCACGGAAAGCCGATCTCGGCGGACGTGATCCGCAAGGAACTCTGATGGGTGCGTGAAAGGCTCCAGAAAGCTTCTTCGTCCTGAACCGAGGAGACCTCGGCATGCAATCCAAAGGTTTTGCAGGCAAAATCCTCCACGTGGACCTCACGGCTCAGACGGTCATGGAAGAGCCCCTTGATCCGGGTCTGAGAAGAAAATACCTGGGCGGCTGCGGTACGAACCTGCGGCTGGCCCATGATCTGATCAAGCCCGGAACAGACCCCCTATCGCCGGACAACCCGATTGTGATCGGAGCGGGAGCGCTGGTCGGCCTTGCGCCGGGATCGGCCAAGATCAGCTGCACCACGAAACTGGCCCTCCCCGCCTCCGCGGAGGGCCGGCATTACGTCACCACGGCCATGAGCGGCAGCCGGGGGTTCGGTCACATGATGAAACGGGCCGGGTTCGACCACATTGTCATCACGGGAAGCGCCGAAACCCCCGTCTACCTGGAGATTATCGACGATCAGGTGAACCTCTGCGATGCCGGATCGCTGTGGGGTGAAAAGGATGTCTACGAAACCACGGATACCCTCCGAGAGGAATACGGAAGGTGCGGCGTCATCGCCATCGGAAGGGGAGGGGAGAACCTGTGCAGATTCAGCATGGCGATTACGGACAAGAAGAGCACCCTGGGACGCTCGGGGCTGGGAGCGGTCATGGGGGCGAAGAACCTGAAGGCGGTCGTGGTCAAGGGCACGAAGGAGATCGAGGCTGCCGACCGCGACAGGCTCAAGCAGCTCGCCCAACGCATCAAGGAGAAGTACCAGACCGAGGTGAAGCCCCTCGGTGACTTTTCGGATCTCGAATGGAACCTGATGGTCAAGGAGAACATGAACCCGGGCGTGTGGAGCAAGGCGAAGTGGGACGCCCTGTACGGTGAGGCGAAGTACAAGCCCATCAAGCAGAACCTGTTCTGCACCTCTTGCTGGATCGGCTGCGGGGATTCCCTCGAGATCCAGGAAGGTCCCTTCGAGGGGGCGAGTTCCGGGACGGGGCTGTACCTCTGGGTGGCCATCATGGGGCAGAAGCTGGAGCTCGAGGAGCAAGGCTCTGCCGTCCAGCTCTTCGGGTACATGAACCGGCTGGGCCTCTGTGCCGCCACCACCAGCAGTATGATCGACTGGATCACCCGGCGTTTCGACCAGGGCGTGATCACCGAGGAGCAGACCGGCGGGATGGTTCTCCGGAGGGATCTGGATACCTACCTGAGATTGATCGACATGATCGCGGATCGGAAGGGATTCGGCGACAGGCTCGCCGAAGGCTGGTTCGAGGCATCCCGGTGGGTCGGGCGGGACGCAGGAGCGGATTACGTAGAGGGGTCCGGAATTGCAAAGGGAACGGACTGCATCTATCCGGCCCGGGCCGCCAAGCTGGATCAACAGCGTTTCACCATGGGTATGACGAGCCCGAGGGGAGGCCACTCGGCCCAGGGCGCATCCGGGGCCTCACTTCCCAACACGCCGATCGAGCTGCTTCGCGAGGAGGCGAGACTCAACTGTACGTCCAGCCGGGATGTGGACCGGATCTTTCAGCCCGTTCCCTACTATGGCGATTTCAACACGGCGAGGCTCACGAAACACGTGGAGGATTTCAACTTCATCCTCAACTCCCTGGGGGCCTGCTTCATCTGGGGAGGGCTGCACCTGTTCACCCTGAAAGATCTTGCCGAGCTCTACTCGGCCGCTACAGGCAACGAAACGACGGCGGATGAGCTGGAGCTTGCCGGGGAGCGCATCTTCAATCTCTACAAGCATCTCAATGTCAGAGAGGGCTTCGGCAGGGCCGATGATGCCTTCCCGGAGGTGTGGCTCAAACCCCTCGAGACCCCGGACGGCGTGCAGACCCTGAAGGATTACTACGGGAAGAGAGACCTCACGGCCGAGGATCTCGAGCAACTGCTGAACGACTACTACGACGAGAGAGGGTGGGATGTCGACAAGGGAGTCCCCACCCGGGAGAAACTGGCGGATCTGGGACTCGAGGAACTCCTGAAGGCCGGATCGTAAGCTCGATACACGCCCTTATGTTGCCGGCGAACCAAAGCAATCCCCAGGGATCTCTGTCTTCCCGGTCCGCATTCCGTTCTTTTGCTGGAACGGCCGACCGGCACGAAGAGCACGGCAGCGGCGGATTGTGTCGATACGGAGATAGGTTGGAGCCCCCCTGCCGCGGCTCGATCTGCTTGGGCTCCGTCTCTCCCTCCCCCTACAAAGTCGCCCGGCGCAAATCGAGCCGCGGCAGGGGGGCTCCAACCGACGACGCTGAGAAATCACTTGCGTCTGTGCTTCTTCGAACGGAGCTGTTCATCCATTTCGCGGATTTCCGCCGTGGCGTGCTGCAGCTCGAGCAGGCCGTACCAGAGGGCATAGTCCGGGTTGGTGTGGAACGCCCCCTGGAACGCGCTCATCCGGTGCTTCATGAACATGAGGTAGAGCTTCTGTTCGATCGGAGTGGGCGCGTCGTGAACGGCGAAGAAGTCCGGGAAGGAATAGGGGTAGTTCCAAGGCTTCGTCACCAGGCCGTCCTCATAGAGAACCGTAACGATGCGGATCGCCTCGGCGAGGAGAAGGTCCGCCTCCATGACCATGCGGTCGCCGTTCTCGAACATCTGATTCACGAAGACGGCGGGATGACATTCCAGACACGTCTTCGCCATCTCGTCACGCTCCTTCTGCCAGTCCTCCTGGGTCAGGCGCGCGAGATCCAGCTCCTCGATGAGGGCGTAGCGCTCCGTCGGCTTCCCCTCCGGGTCGAGCATGCCGAGGGCCTGCATGATCGTCTTCCGCGCCTCGGCCCACGCCTCGTCCTCGGGCATGGGCATCCGAATGGCCAGGTAGCCCCACGCGGTTCGGACACCGTGGTCTCCTTCCTTCATGTGGCAATCCTGGCAGGTCGGGGCCTGCGTGTCCTCCGGCAGCGTGCCCTCCCGCTTCAGTGCATTCCGGATCCCGTGCTTGGATGAGGAATAGATCTCCCACATGGGCTGGTCGAAGCCGCGGTGGCAGACCCTGCAGGTCTGGGGCTGACGAGCCTCTTCCACGGAAAAGGCGTGACGGGTGTGGCAGACATCGCAGGAGGCGATCCCGAAGCCTGCACCGCGCTTCCGCAGTTCCCGGATTTCCTTCGGTTCCTTGAAGCCGATCTTGTGACAGCTGTCGCACCCCTTGATCCCCTCGATGAAGGCCATGGGCTGCCAGTGCGCGGAGGGCAGGGCCTGCACCGCTTTCCAGGCCTTCGAGTGCTTTCCCGCTGCGAACTGCTTGCCCTGGGCCTCGTGGCACATGATGCAGAGTTCCGGCTCGACCGTGCCCGCCTTCTCCACGTCCTCTTCCGACATGTGCTTCGCACCGTGACACATGAGACAACTGACCATGTTGGTGCTGTGCTTGCTCCGTTTCCATTCGGAAACCACGAATGGGGTGACCTTTTCATGGCAATTGACGCACCCCTGCACGATCTCGGGAAGCTCGCTCTCCTTTTCCTCGTAAGGGAAATCGGCTCGCATCCACTCTCTCCACCCCCCCTTCAGGTCGTAGACCTTCTCGTACCCACCGGCAATGAACTTCCGTGCCATCCTGGCACTGGTCGATTCGTTCGGTCAGGCTCAGTAGAAGACGATGGTCTTGTCTTTCGGGTACTTGTCCATCCAGGTGGAGGGGACTGTGGGATTCTCGTGCACCGCCCCCGGGAGCTTCCGGTTGCTGAACCTCCACTGCTCGTCGAGCCGTACATCGATGACCACGAGATCCTTGCTGCCGAGCATCGGTTTCAACTTCTCTTTGGTGATCTGCGGGGCTGTCGCCGGGGTCGGCGTCTCGTCGGCACCGACGAGGAGCAAGCCAAGAAACGCCGTTAGAAGCGCTAGCGTTGCGGTCCTCATGAAACTCCCTCTTCTCTTTCGGAATCTAAGCTCTGAAGTGTGGCGGGGACAGGAGTATGGAAACACTATAGGCACGCCGTAAGGCGGGAGTCAAGGAAGGCGTGGCATGGTCCTCCCCCGCCCTCTTGACTCCGGGCAAAGGATGTTATAGGTTCGTCGTTGGATTCGAACATACGATGTTTTAAGAGCCATTAACAGGAAGGGGGAAAAGATGATGAAGAAACGAGTCGTTGTGATGACAGCGATGTTCTTCCTGCTCTCGAGCATGCTCGTCTTGGTGGATCAGAAGCCGACCGAGGCGGATGAGACGCAGCTCGTCCGGATCTTCGGGGGAGTCAGCACGGGAGCCGGGGAATTGTCCAAGCCGATCCGGCTGGAGCCGCCCACGCTGACCGTAAACAAAGGCGGCGTGGTGGTTTGGCTGAACTGGGCCCGAAACGTGGAGTGCGTGCAGGTTTCCTTCGAAGAAGGGAAGAAGTGTTCCGATGTGACGGACGCACCTACCGGATTCGAAATGGTCGAAGGGTGTTACGTGACGAGCTGGATTACCTTCGGCGGCACCTCGAGCCTCCGCTTCAAAGATCCCGGCACGTACACGTACACGGTCGAGGCGAAGACCGGCGGCGAAGTCCGTAGGGAGACGGGGAAGATCCTCGTGACCGCAAATTAGCGTTCCCTGAAGGACCGACTTCGTTGGTCTGCTGGATCGCTGGGTAGGTGACCGATCGCGTTCCGGGGCCTCGCGATGCACGAGGGGCCTCGGACAACCTCGGTCCGACATGCAAGGATTCATCCGAAGGCCCCCTGCTTCCGGCGGAGGGTGCTCCTGCTCATTTGCCGAGGCAAGACACGCTGCGACAGTCCCCTCACTTGACACACCTCCTCTCGAACACGCATATTGCAGAAGCCCCTGCTGAGACCGGCGTCAGTACGGAATCCTCGATGGAATTACGTCCCGTTTGATCTCCCCAGCCCCCGAGCCGGTGGAACATCAAGGAGACGGACGTGAAGGAAGAGCGCGCGCCAGGCTGGGTGTTCTGGGGATACAACGTCGGCATCGTCCTCGTTTCCGTCTTGATCCTTCCCTGGCTGCTCTGGAAGATCGTCAGCGTGAGGAATCGTCGCACCGACTTCCTCGAACGCATGGGTCTGAGAGGCTGGCGAAAGGTCGCCGGGCAGAGGCCGTTGTGGCTCCACACGGTCTCTGTGGGAGAGGTCCTCTCGACCGGACCCTTCGTCCGTGAATTGAAGAAGCTGGTTCCGGGACTTCCCATCGTTCTCTCTTCGATTACCCCCGCAGGCCGCACTGCCGCGGGAAAGGCATTCGGGGAAGGGGAACGGGTGATCTGTTTTCCCTTTGACTATCCGGTGCCGGTCCTCCTCGCCCTTCGAAAGATGCATCCGTGCTGCTTCGTGGCCACGGAGACGGAGATCTGGCCTTACTTCCTGCTCTCGGTCGGCAGGAAGGGAATCCCTGCGGCGATCCTGAACGGTCGTATTTCGGAAGCCTCCTGCAGGCGTTTCGGGTGGTTTCGGTTCTTCATGCGCCATGTGCTCCGGAGTGTGCAGGTCTTTGCCATGCAGAGCAGGACCGATTGCCTGCGGGTCATCCGAATCGGAGCGGACCCCCGGCGGGTCTTCCTGACCGGGAACATGAAGTTCGACGTTCCCGTTCCGGAAGACGAGGAGAAGAGGAGAAGAAGCCTTCGGGAGGAGATGGGCTGGGCAGAGGATTGTCCCGTCCTGGTGGCGGGAAGCACCCACGAAGGGGAGGAGCGGATCCTGCTCGATGTTTACGGGATGCTCAAAAAGGAGCTGCCGCGGCTCAGGATCATCCTGGCACCTCGCCATCCGGAGCGGAGTATTGAGCTGCAGCGGTTCTGCAAGAAGGAGAGGTTCTCGACGAGATGCAGAACCGACGCAGGAGGAAAGGCCGCGTCCGAGCCGGTCGATGTCCTGCTTCTGGATACCATGGGAGAGCTTGCCGGCGTTTACGCAGCGGCGGATCTCGTCTTCCTGGGGGGGACCCTCGTTCCGATCGGTGGACACAACCCGCTGGAGCCGATCCTTTACCGGAAACCGGTCCTCTTCGGCCCCCATACGGAGAAGATCAGGGACATCGTGGATTGTCTCCTCCACGTGGGGGGAGGCATCCGGGTGCGGGACCGTGAGGAGCTTCTGGCCGAGGCGCGACGGCTGATCGAGGATCCGGAACACGGAAGATCCGTGGGCCGTGCCGCCTACCGGATCCTGGCCGAGCATCGGGGTGCGACGGAAAGGAACCTTGCCATCCTGCGCCCCTTCCTTTACCCTGACGATGTCGATCCGAAGCCGGCGGATGACCCGGAAATACGGGCCTTCCTTCATCCGACCCGGGTTGACCAAGACCAGAGGATGGCATAAACATATGAGCATGCAGAAGCGAATCGTGAACGTCGGCGAAGTCGCCTGTGGTGCGGACCCGCTCTTCCTGATTGCCGGCCCCTGTGTGGTGGAGGACGAGGGCGTCATGCTCAGGACCGCGGAGCGCCTTCGGTACCTGTCGGAAAGGCTCGAGATCCCGGTTATTTACAAATCCTCCTATGAAAAGGACAACCGAAGCGCGATCCGGAATTACCGGGGGCCGGGACTGGAGGAAGGGCTCAGGATCCTGGAGCGGGTGAAGAAGGAATTCGGCTTTCCCCTGGTCTCGGACGTTCACTACCCGCCGCAGGTGAAGCCTGCGGCCGAGGTCCTGGACGTTTTGCAGATTCCGGCCTACCTCTGCATGCAAACCCACCTGGTCGAGGAGGCGGCCAGAACCGGAAAGGTCCTGAACCTGAAACACGGGCAGTTTCTGGCTCCGGAAAACATGATCAAACCGACCCAGAAGGCCCTTGAAACAGGAAACGATCAGATCATCCTCACGGAACGGGGATACACCTTCGGCTACAACGATCTCATCGTCGACCCGAGGAGCTTCTACCACCTGAATGCAACGGGCTTCCCGGTCGTTTTCGATATCACACATTCTGTGAGGCGGTACGGGATCCCCAGCGCGGATCCGAAGGGAGGATCGAGAGAGTTTCTGCCGGTGCTCTCGAGGGCCGGTGTGGCCGCCGGTGTGGACGGCGTCTTCATCGAGACCCACCCCGAGCCGGAGAAGGCCCTGTGTGATGCCTCGAGCCAGGTTCCCACCGACGACCTGGAGGATTTCCTGAAACCGCTGATCGAATTCCACAATCTGGAAGTGAAGTACAGGCCCTAGTTCAACCACGAACCCGTCACGGACAGAACACGACCATGGAACTGTTTCTCGACTCGGTTGTTGAAAACGAAATCAAGGAGGCCTTCGAGCTCGGCTTTCTGACCGGACTGACCACAACGCCCACCTTCATGCATCGGGACGGCATCACGGACGTGGACGGCACCATCGTGAGGCTTTCGAAGATGGTCCCCCAGATCCAGATCGAGGCGCTGGGGGAAACGGCCGATGAAATCTGCCGGGAGGCGCAACGCCTTCTCGGACTCGGGTTGAGCAGGGAGACGACGGTTCTCAAGCTTCCGGTCTCGCTGGAGGGCGTCAAGGCATGCAATAGGCTCTCCGATGACGGTATCCTGGTCAACGTTCATCTCGTCTACACGCTTCAGCAGGCCTACATGGCCATGGCCGCCGGCGCGGCGTACGTCTGCCCGCTGGTCGGTCGGCTGCAGGACCAGGGACACGATGCCCTTGCATTGATCGAGCAGTGCGTGCATGCAGTCGATTACTACGGTTACGGCTGCAAGGTGATGTTCTCTTCGGTCAGGAACCCGGAGCATGTCCGAAACGCCATCAATCTGGGCGTGCACGCGGTCACGGTCCCCTGGAAGGTGATGAAGGGGCTTACGGAGAACACCTTCACCGCCCTTGGAACACAGCAGTTCTTCGAGCACACCCGCTTGATGACGCTTCGCGTGAAGGACGTGATGAGCGACTTCAATCCGACCATTCACAAAGGCAAGCCGGTCGTGGATGCCCTGGTGGTCATGACCCGGGGGGGCTTCGGCGCTGTGACGATCGTGGACGACAACGAGGAGATTTGCGGCGTTTTCACGGACGGTGACCTGCGTCGGTTGCTGGAACGGGAGGGCGAGACGTCTCTGCACAAGACCCTGTCCGAGCTCGAGCTCAGCAAGATGCCGATACACATCTCCGGGGATGCACTGCTCTATGATGCCTCCAGGCTGCTCAAGGAGACCCAGGTCGACACGATCTGCGTGGTGGAGGGCAGGAAGCAGATCGGGATGCTGGACATCCAGGACATCATAGAGGTGACCACGTAGTGCGGCCGGGCCGCAGGCGAAAGGCGAAAGGGTCAAGGCGAAAGTGAGTCGGCGTCCCCTGGAATCCTGTCCTTTGAGATCACTTCCTTTCGCCCTTCGCCTTTGCCCTTTCGCCTCAGCTGCGTAACGCCGTACAGAGACCGTTTTCTTTCTATACCGCTGGATAGAGGGGACAGAACGCCATGCCGGGGATGGAGCTTTTCGGGGAGGAAGAGCGAAAAGAGGTCATGGACGTGCTCGATACGGGCATTCTCTTTCGCTACAATTTCGACGGGCCGCGAAAGGGGATCTGGAAGGCCAGGACCTTCGAGGAGGAATTCTCCCGATACCACGGGGTGGACTACTGCCACATGTGTTCGAGCGGTACGGCTGCCGACATCATCTCCCTCGCCTCGGTCGGCATCGGGGCGGGCGATGAAGTCATCGTTCCGCCCTACTCCTTCATTGCGCCCATCGAGTCGGTCCTGACCGTGGGCGCCGTTCCTGTCTTTGCGGAAATCGACGAAACCCTCTGCCTGTCGCCGGAGGGGATCGAGGCGGCCGTCACGGATCGTACAAGAGCGGTCCTTCTGGTGCACCTCTTCGGCTCCATGGCCCGGATGGAGGAAATCGTGCAGGTGTGCAAGAAGCACGACCTGATCCTCGTCGAGGATGCCGCGCCCGCGCTGGGGGGCACCTACAGGGGCAAACATCTCGGCACCTTCGGGAAGGTGGGCTGCTTCTCTTTCGACTTCTTCAAGGTCATCACCGCCGGAGAGGGAGGCGCCGTGATCACGAACGATCGGGACGTGTACGAGAAGGCCCACATGTTCGGGGATCACGGACACGACCACATCGGCGACAACCGGGGGGCGGAGCAGCACCCGATTCTCGGCTTCAATTTCCGGATCAGCGAGCTGCATGCGGCGGTCGGTCTGGCCCAGTTCCGAAAGCTGGACTTGATCCTGGCGAGGCAGCGGGATTACCAGGCCCAGTTGAAGGAGGTCCTTTCCGCCTTTCCGCAGATCGCCTTCCGGGACGTGCCGGACCCGGCGGGTGATTCGGCCACGACCCTCGGCTTCCTGCTGCCGGACGCGGGGACAGCGGTCCGCGTGCACGAGGCATTGCGAAAGGCCGGGGTGGGCACCGCATACTGGTACAACAACAATTTCCACTACATAAGGAACTGGGAGCACCTGAAGGGACTCAAGGCCGCCTACAGGCTGCCGGTCACGCTGCTGGACAATGTACCGGAGTATGCCGACCTCGATCTGCCGCGGACCGACGACATCATGAGCCGCATGCAGATGATCGAAATCCGCCTGAGCTGGGCCCAGGAAGACCTGGACCGGATCAAGGAGAAGACCCGGGAGGTGTTGCAGGAGGTCCTGGGCGGATGATCTACACCTTCAGGAACTTCAGGAATGTGGCCTTCTTCGCCTTTGGGAGGGGAACGTTCGATCGGCTCGACGAGATCCTGGCGCCCAGAAGGAAGGGTGCGGATTCCCACGTGGTGTTCCTGGTGGATCAGGTATTCGAGTCCGGAAGCCTCCGGCAAAGGATTCCCCTCCGGGAAAGAGACAGGCTGATCTGGGTGAGCGCCGAGGAGGAGCCGACGACCCGGATGGTGGATCTCTACCGGGATGAGATCCTGGCCCTTGCAGACGCCCTTCCCGACGCCGTGGTCGGAATCGGCGGAGGAACCGTCATGGACTACGCCAAGGCGATTGCGCTGATGCTGACGAACCCGGGCTCTTCGGCGGATTACCAGGGCCTCGACCTGATCCGGAATCCGGGCGTGTTCAAAGTCTGCATCCCCACCCTTTCCGGAACCGGGGCCGAGGTCTCCATGACGACCGTCCTTTCCGGTCCGGAGAAGAAACTCGGGATCAAGTGCGACGACACCATGCCCGACCAGGTGGTTCTGGATCCGGACCTGATCCAGGGAGCCCCGCGAGAGCAGAGGTTCCACACGGGAATGGACTGCTACATACACGCGGTGGAGTGCCTGAACGGAACCTGGCGCAACGCCTACAGCGATGCCTTTGCCGACAAATCCCTCGCCCTGTGCCGGGAGGTCTTCCTGGACGAGGCGGGCACCTCGCCCGAAGCGGATGAGAAGCTGATGATCGCTTCCTATCTGGGGGGAATGAGCGTCACCTACTCCCAGGTCGGGGTCTGTCACGCTCTTTCTTACGGCCTTTCGTTCGTTCTCCACACCCGGCACGGCCTTGCGAACTGCATCGCCTTCAATCGACTGGAGGACGTGTACCCGGAGGGTGTGAAGGAGTTCCAGGCCATGCTCGAGAAGCAGGGGATCGAGCTGCCGCAGGGCGTGACCGCCGGCCTCTCCGTCGAGCAGCTCGACCTCATGGTGGACACGGCCTTCAAGCTGGAGCACATGTGGGACCATGCCTTCGGCAAGGGGTGGCGGGAAAGGGTGACCCCGGGATGGATCCGGGACCTGTTCCTCAGGATGTGATCGAAAGGCTTCAAGAAAAGAGAAGAGAAGGATGAGATTTCTCGGCGTCATTCCGGCCCGCTACGCCTCGACCCGGTTTCCGGGCAAGCCGCTCGTGGAGATCGCCGGCAAGACGATGATCCAGAGGGTCTACGAGCGCTCGGCCGAGGCCCTGGAGGAGATCTGGGTTGCCACGGACGACGAGCGAATCGAAGCTGCGGTCAAAGCCTTCGGCGGCAGGGTCGTGATGACCTCTGTGGACTGCCCCACCGGTACGGAGCGCTGCAGGGAAGCGGCAGAGAAGATCGCGGCGTCCTCCAGCCGTCCCTTTGACGTGGTCATCAACGTGCAGGGGGATGAGCCGTTCCTGCACCCGGAGATGCTGGAGAGTCTCAAATCCTGTTTCGGTGACGGAACCGCGGACATTGCAACGCTCGTGAACCGGGTGGTCCACCCGGAGGAGATCCTTCTGCCCAGTGAGGTCAAGGTGGTCTTCGACAAGAACAAGGACGCGCTCTATTTCAGCCGGTCGCCCATTCCCTACGTGGCGGAAATCGAACAGGCGAAGTGGCACGAGCATCATACCTTCTACAAGCATGTGGGCGTATACGCCTACAGGATGGACGTCCTGCGAAGGATCACCGAGCTGCCCGCATCCCCTCTCGAGGCCGCGGAGCACCTCGAGCAAAACCGATGGCTCGAGAACGGCTACCGGATCAGGGTCGAGATCACGGACCACGAAAGCATTCCCGTCGACACGCCGGAGGACCTCGCGCGGATTCAAAGGCTGTTGGGCAGTACGCAGCCGCCGACAACCGGCGGGACCAGAAGAACGTGAGTCTTTTCTACACACTCGCCATCCGGGCCTTCGGCGTTCTCATCCGGGTGGCCGCCCTGTTCAAGCGATCCGCCCGGTTGTGGGTGGAGGGCCGGCGGCGCTGGTACCGGAGGCTGAGAGCGGACATCGGCGGAAGGCCGGATGTGGTCTGGTTTCACGCCGCCTCCCTCGGTGAATTCGAACAGGGCCGGCCGATCATCGAGAAGGTTCGAGAAGAATACCCGGACCACCCCATACTCCTGACCTTCTTCTCTCCCTCCGGATACGAGGTGCGGAAGGATTTCGACAAGGCGGATTTCGTCCACTACCTGCCCCTCGACACCCCCGAAAACGCCCGCAGGTTCCTGGACGCGGTGCGGCCGCGGGTAGCCGTGTTCATCCGTTACGAGTACTGGTACAATTTCCTTCGGGCCATGTTCCGGCGGGGCATTCCCGTGGTCATGGTCTCTTCGATCTTCCGGGAGGGCCAGATCTTCTTCAAGCCGTACGGCGAATGGTGCCGCGAGGCCCTCAGGCGGATTTCCCGCTTCTTCGTACAGAACGAGGAGAGCCTGAACCTCCTGGCCTCCATCGGCGTGGAGAACGTGGAGCTGAGCGGTGACACCCGCTTCGACCGGGTTCTGGCTGCCGCCCGTGAACCCAGGGATTTCCCCCTGGTGGAGCGGTTCTTGGCGGGCCGAACGTGCCTGATGGCCGGAAGCACATGGCCCTTCGACGACCAGCTCCTGAAGGAGATCCTCCCCTCCTTCCCGGAGCTCAAACTCGTGCTCGTGCCGCATCACGTGGACGAGGCGAACATCAAGAGGATTGTGGATCTCTTCGGAGGCGATGTCGCCCTTTACAGCCTGGGTGACAACCAGGAGCTGGAGAAGAGGCAGGTGCTCGTGGTGGACACGATCGGCATCCTCACCTACCTGTATCGATTGGCGGACCTCACCTATATCGGAGACGGTTTCGGCGCCGGGATCCACAGCGTCATGGAGCCTGCCGCCTTCGGCATGCCCATCTTTTTCGGCCCCAATTACCGGGATTTTCAGGAGGCGGTGGATCTGGTGGAGCGAAAGGGCGCCTTTTCCGTGAAGGATCGCGAGGAACTGGTCCAGGGCATTCGGGGGTTTGCCGAGGATCCGCAGGCGAGAGAGGCGGTGGGACGGATCTGCAGGGAATACATCGAGGAGAAGAGGGGAGCCACGGACCGGGTGATGGCCGGATTGAGAGCATACCTGGGGGACCCGAAGAGGGCGTTGAAGGGGTCGGGGGTCAGGGGTAAGGGGTCAGGGACCCGCACCTCCTAAACGATCCGTGCTCGGTCTGGAGCGCGACCCGCATTTCGCGTGAAACTTCCTGGATTGGGAAATGTCTCAACACGATCCGAAGGTGCTGGGCAGGATGCGACGGTTGCGGGACGAGATCAACCGTCACAACCACGCTTACTACATCCAGGACGATCCGGAGGTCTCGGACGCAGAATACGACCGCCTCTTCGACGAACTGTCGGCCCTGGAAGATGCCCATCCGGAGCTCGTCACAGCCGACTCCCCCACCCAGCGGGTAGGGGCGGCGCCCCTGGACGCATTCCAATCGGTGCGGCACAGCCTCCCGATGCTGAGCCTGAACAAGGCGACCTCGAAGCAGGAGTTCCTGGACTTCCACCGGAGGGTCAGGGACCTCTCCGGTCTGGAGGACGAGGAGATCCAGTACACGGTGGAGCCGAAGTTCGACGGCCTCGCGGTGGAGCTGATCTACCGGGAAGGGGTTTTTCAGCTCGGCTGCACCCGGGGCGACGGGATCGTAGGCGAGGATGTGACCCTGAACCTGCGGACCGTGAAGTCGGTTCCCTTGAGGCTTCTCGGGGAAACCGTTCCCGAGCTGCTCGAGGTTCGCGGCGAAGTGATCATGACCAAGGAGGATTTTGCGAGGCTGAATCGGGAAAGGGAGCAGGCGGGCCGGCCCCTGTTCGCCAATCCCCGCAACGCCGCCGCCGGTTCGGTCCGGCAGCTGGATCCGAAGATCACCAACACCCGCCCCCTGAGCCTCTTCGCCTACGGGATCGGACGAATCGAGGGGGAGACGCTCGACCGCCACTGGGACGGCCTCGAACGACTGGAGGCGCTCGGCTTCCGGATCAGCGAGCACGCCCGGTTGTGCAGGACCGTGGACGAGGCGATCGAATACCACGAAGAGATTCTGGCCCTGAGGGACGGCCTCCCCTACGAGATCGACGGCATCGTCATCAAGGTGAATGCGTACGCTGTGCGGCAGGCCCTCGGCGAGCTTTCCCGGAGCCCCCGCTGGGCCGTGGCCTGGAAGTTCCCGGCCCAGCAGGAACACACCGTGGTCGAGGACATCATCGTCAGCGTGGGGAGGACCGGGTCGCTGACGCCCGTGGCGGTCCTCGAGCCGGTGCGGGTCGGGGGGGTGGAGGTGAGACGGGCCTCCCTGCACAACGAGGACGAGGTCCGGAAGAAAGACGTGCGGAGCGGCGACACGGTCGTCATTCAGCGGGCAGGGGACGTGATCCCGGAAGTGGTCAAGGTGGTGGAATCGAAGCGGGATGGGACGGAACGGGCCTTCGTCATGCCGGAGACCTGTCCGGTGTGCGGGTCGAAGGTCGAGCGGCCGGAGGGAGAGGCGATCCATCGGTGCACCGGGTTTGCCTGTCCGGCCCAGCTCAAGGAGAACCTGGCCCATTTCGTGTCCAAAGGGGCCATGAACGTGGACGGCCTCGGCCGAAGGCTTCTGGAACAGATGGTGGACAAGGGGATCATCCGGGACCCGGCGGATATCTATTTCCTGGACCGGGACGCCCTGATGAAGATGGACAGGATGGGAGAGAAGCTTGCCGAGAACCTTCTCCACGCCGTCGCGGAGAGCAGGACGCCGGCCCTGGCGAACCTGATCCATGCCCTGGGCATACGAAACGTGGGGGTTCACCTGGCGGGTGTGCTCGCAAGGCAGTTCGAATCGATCGAGAACCTTGCGGAACAGGACATGGAGACCTTGCAGAAGGTACACGAGATCGGCCCCACGGTCGCCCGGAGCCTCTACAACTTCTTCCACGACCCGAAGAACCTGGGCATCCTGGAAAAGCTGAAGAAGGGTGGAGTGGTCTTTCCGGTCGAGCAGGCCCGGGATGGGGAGGCACCCCTTGCAGGGAAGACCTTTGTCCTCACCGGTGGACTGGACTCCCTCACACGGGACGACGCCAGAAGCATCATCGAGAAGAAGGGGGGGCGGGTCTCCACCTCGGTGAGCAGGAAGACGGACTTCGTGGTTGCGGGAAAGGACCCCGGGTCCAAGCTGGACAAGGCGCGGGAACTCGGGATCGAAGTGCTGAGCGAGGAAGCGTTCAAAACGCTGGTGGGACGGTAGAAGCGAGGAAAGGATTTCGCGATGGCGGAACACGTTTGCCCCTGGTGGATCGGATATTTCCTGTTGAACCCTCTTCGCAGGCTCGGGCAGAACCCGAAGAAGGTGCTCGCCCCTTACGTCAAGCCGGGATCGATTGCCCTGGACGTGGGCTGCGCGATGGGCTTCTTCAGCCTGGACATGGCCCGGATGGCGGGAACGGAAGGCAGGGTCGTCTGCGTGGACCTGCAGCAGAAGATGATCGACGCCCTCGTGCGGCGGGCCGGGAAGGCCGGGCTGGCGGATCGTATCGACCACCGGGTGTGTGACAGGAACGGCCTCGGCATCGAGGACCTGGCCGGAACGGTCGATTTTGCGCTGGCCTTTGCCATCGTCCACGAGGTGCCGGACGCGGAGGCCTTCTTCCGCGAGATCCACGCGGCGCTGCGGCCCGGGGGCAAGTGCCTGCTCGCGGAACCGAAGGGCCACGTGTCGAAGAAACGGTTCGGGGAAACGGTCGCTGCGGCAGAGCGGGCCGGATTCGAGCCGGGTGAGCGGCCGGCCATCAGGAGGAGCCACACGGCAGTGCTGGATCGATAAGGGTAGGAGATCACATCATGCGTAAACCCATCGTGGCGGTGGTTCGGTATGAAGAACCGGGGGAGTCGGTCCGGAGGGCCGTCGAGCTGGCCGGCGGGCTCGACCACCTTCCCTCCGGCGCAAAGGTCTTCGTCAAACCGAACATCATCTTCTGGACCCGCAAGACCGTCTTCCCCAAGTACGGCGTGATCACGACGTCACGGGTGATCGAAGACGCGGTCCTTCTGCTGAAGGAGCGCGGCATCGACGACATCACCATCGGGGAAGGGCTGGTCACATGGAACGCAAAGGACAGGGCGACCCCGGCCGACGCCTTCGAGAAGCTCGGATTCAATACCCTGAACAAGCGTTACGGCGTGAGGGTCCTCGACCTGCATCAGAGGCCCTTCGAGAAGGAGGATCTCGGAGACGACGTGACGCTTTCTTTCAATGAGGACTATCTGGCGAGCGATTTCCTGGTGAATATACCCGTGGTCAAGTGCCACGCACAGACCGTCGTGAGCCTCGGCATCAAGAACCTGAAGGGCCTGATCGATATCCCCTCCCGCAAGAAATGCCACAGTGAGGATCCGGAGCGGGATCTTCATTTCATGGTGGCGAAGCTCGCCAACCGGCTTCCTCCCTCCCTCACGATCCTGGACGGGATCTACACCCTCGAGCGCGGGCCCCTCTTCGACGGGAAGGCACGGAGGACCGACGCCCTGGTCGCGTCCTCGGACATGCTGGCCGCCGACATTGCGGGCTCCCTGATCCTGGGATACGCGCCTTTGGAGGTTCCTCACCTGGTGCACGCCGCACGTGATCGAGGGAGATCCCCGGATCCTTCCGAGGTGGAATGGAAGGGAGAAGGGGTGGAGGCGTTTGCCCTCCGCCACGAACACACCTTCCCGTACACCGAGGACGGGAGCCTTCCTCTGCCCATGCAGAAGATGGGCATCCAGGGGCTTTCCTACCGGAAATACGACCTGTCTCTCTGCACCTACTGCTCACCCATCAACGGGGTGGCCCTGTGGAGCATCGCCAAGGCGTGGAAGGGCGAGCCCTGGGACGATGTGGAGGTCCTGACCGGGAAGACGATGGAGCCTGCGCCGGGCAAGAAGAAGACGGTCCTGCTCGGCAAGTGCATGTACCAGGCCCACAAGGACAACCCGCATATCCAGGAGATGATCGCGGTGAAGGGGTGCCCGCCGACGCCGAAGGCGATCGTAAAAGCCCTCCGGCAGGCAGGGGTCGAGGTGGACCCCGCCCATTTGGAAGGGATCGACACCTATCCGGGCATGTTCATGAAACGGTACGAGAATCGGCCCGAGTTCCAGGAGTCCTTCTACACGGTCGAGTGAGCTTTTTCTTCGGTTGGGAGGCCTTTCGCCTTTTCCCTTTCACCTCTGCAAGCCGAATGCGGGGAGCCGGTGCGGATCGCAGCGTACGGCGGATCCCACGATCAATATTGATCCCCGTACTTCTTCTTCACGGCCTTGAAGGCCTCGTCCGCGATGTCCCAGGTCTTCTGGGCGTCCTCTTCGGTGTGGGCGGCGGAGATGAAGTTGTTGTGGTAGTCGAGGATGAAGACCCCCCGCTGCACGCACTCGGAGATCCAGTCCGCGTGGAGCCCCTTGTGGATGGCGGCCGGCCCCTCGGACAGGACCGGCGGGTCCTGATTCGTGATGCGCAGGAAGGGCATGGAGGGAAGACCGGTGACCTTCAGGTCGTACCCGTAGTCCTTTGCAAGCGCCACGAGCCCGTCCATGATCTTCTGCCCGATCTCGAGCATGACTTTCGGCGCATCGATCTTCTTCATCTCCCGAAGGGTCGCCAGGGCGGCCGCCATGGGTGCGGCGTTGAAGAACTGGGTGCCCGTGAAGAAGACGCTCGTCACGGCGTCTCTCAACGCGTCGGTCCCCACGAGAGCCGAGATCGGGTAGCCGTTTCCAAGGGCCTTGCCGAAGCAGACGAGATCCGGCTTGAAGCCGAAGTACTCGTGAGAGCCGGCCAGGTCGGCCCGGAAGCCCGCCCGCACGTCGTCTACGATCAGGACGATACCCTTCTTCCTGCACAGGGTCTCGACCTTCTGCCAGAAGCCTTCGGCAGGCATCTCGTTGTCCACCACGATCGGGTGGTGGTACGGGGAGGAGATGACGCAGGCGACCTGGCCGTCGTTCTCTTCCACGGCCCGCTCCAGCTGCGCGTAGTCGTTCCAGGTGAGCTGGATGACGTGTTCCGTGTCCTCTTCGATCGTGCCGGGGCTGCCCGCGGCCTGCATCCAGGGAGAAGAACCGTGGTAGAAGCCCTCGAAGACGATGACCTTCTTCCGGCCCGTGGCCGCTCTCGCAACCATCACCGAGAGGTTGGTCGGGTCGGCACCGTTCTTGGCGAAGTAGGCCCAGTCCGCGATCGACACCGTGTCCACCAGCTCCTCGGCCAGGTCGATCATCACGGGCGCGGACAGGGAAACCGTGTTGCCCTTTTCGTACTGTGCCCTGGCCGCCTCTTCCACGGCCGGGTGGTTGTAACCGAGGATCATCGGGCCGTAGGCGCACACGTAGTCGATGTACTCGTTTCCGTCCACATCCCAGAATCTCGACCCCTCGGACCCGGAGAAGTAGATCGGGTTTCCCGGGGCGAGAGCGGAAACGCTGTAGTGGCCGTACACGCCGCCCTCGGGGCAGAACATCGAGCCCGGGATGACCTTTTTCGCCCGATCGAGCAGCTCCAACGATTTACCCTGGTCATACGTCTTCATCTCGAATCTCCCAGCGCTGACTCAGCGTCCGTCAAATGGATGGGGCGTCTATGTCATCAACAATTCTATATAGTAAAAAAACAAGCCTATCGGAACCGGGAATCGGGTGTCAAGGGGCGGTCGGGCCCGGCTACTCCATGACCGAGAGCGGGGATTCCGGCAAGGTGCTCCCGCCGTCGATCACGAAGGGCTGCCCCGTGATGTACCGTGCGGCGTCCGAGGCCAGAAAAGCGGCCAGCTCGCCGATGTCCTCCGGCGTTCCCAGCTTCTTCATCGGAATCCCCGAGGCGAGCAGGTCGATGACCGCCTGGGGATCGTCCGGCGCGATTTCCGCAACGCCTTTGCGAACCATCGGCGTGTCGATCATACCGGGGCAGATCGCGTTCACCGTGATGTTGTTTCCCACCACCTCCATGGCCAGGGCCTTGGTGAACCCCCAGAGCGCCGCCTTGGTGATGCCGTACGCCGTCTCCCCCGTATCCGCCACGATGGGGCCGGTGACGGAAGAGATGTTCACGATCCTTCCGTAGTTCTGCTCGACCATGTAGGGGAGGGCCGCCCTGGTGCAGTTCCAGGCGCCGTTGATGTTCACGTCGAAATGCAGGTCCCGGATTTCGTCGCTCATCTCCAGAAAGGGAACCAGCTTGGCGACGCCCGCGTTGTTCACCAGGATGTCGATTCCTCCGAGCTTCCTGGCGATCCCGTCGACCGCTTCCTTCACCGCGCCGAAGTCGGTGATGTCCACCTCGTGGGCGGACACCTTGTATCCCTGTCCCTCGAAATCCTTTGCAGCCCCGAAGACCTCCTCGCTCACGTCCAGCATGGCCACGTGAGCCCCCTCACGTCCGAACACCTTGCTGATGCCCCAACCGTTCCCCATAGCCGCCCCGGAAACCACCGCCACCCTGCTCTCGAGCCGTTTCATGTTCACTCCTCCTTGTCCAATCCATCCGCTTCTTGCCCTGGGATGCTTTTCACATAACGATAGAAAGGTGAAAGGTCAAAGGGGTTCCGTCCGACAGGTGAAAGGGAATCGGGCACAGTTCCGTGACGTCGTCTGACAAGTGCGGAGTTCCACGTCTTGGCGGAAGAGTTCCAGGTTGTCGGTGTTGTGAAGGGATCCGTCGGAGATTTGCGCCGGGCGACTGGTGGAGGCTTCCCGAGTCCCCTCGCACGCTCCGGCGCACACGCCTCCGGCGCCTCGAGCACCGCCTCAGGGGACGAGGGACTGTCTTGCCGGAACACGGAGCCCAAGCAAATCGGAGACGGAACCCACAACAGCACCAACGGTCAAGACTCCCGGAAAACACAGCCAATGGCCTAGACCGCACTTCCCGTGTTGCCTTCGTTCATGTGTAAAGCGACTCCATCATCTTCTCCACCTGACGATTGGACAGGAAACGCATGAGGAAGAGAAGCGCCTTGTACTTCGGTTCGATGAAGTACTTCGGCTTCAGCTTCTTCGCGTCCACCAGCCTGCAGATCAGGTCGCCGACCGCGTCCGGTCCCTGGGACCCGAGCTCGCTCTTCTTCATGATCTCGACGCTCTTCATGGACGGCTCGTAATAGGCGGACCCCGGCTTGAGCGCCGCGGCCCGGACACGGTTCGTCGTGAAATCGGTCTTCATGTCGCCCGGGTTGATGCTGGTCGCCTGAATACCGAAGGGCTTCCCCTCCACACGCAGGGTCTCGACCAGCCCGTCCACCGCCTTCTTGCTCATGCTGTAGAAGCCCTGATAGGGGACGCCGGGGACCTGGGCCGCCAGGGAGCTGATCGTGATGATCTTGCCGCCGCCCTGTTCCCGCATGACGGGCATGACCCGGCGGATCATGCGGTGGGTGCCGAAGAAATTCACCTCGAACTGGAACTTCGCCTCCTCCACCGTCGTGTCCTCGACACTCCCCTCGAAGGCGAAACCGGCGCAATTGACCAGCACATCGATCCGCCTCGCCTCCTCCAGGACCTGCCTGTAGAAGCTCTCCACGGACCCCTGGTCGGTGATGTCACAAGGGAGGAGCGTGTAGGGAAGGTTCTTCCACTCCGGATCCATGTCGATCCCGTAGACCGTGCCGTACACCCTGTGCCCTCGGCCGCTCAACTTCTCCACGCACGCCTTGCCCATCCCGGACGTCGCTCCCGTTACAGCTATGACCTTCTCCACGCTCACCTCCCTCGAACCCTACGGATCGTAATCCATCCCTTTCGCCTGTCAGCAGCACACCTTGTATACCGTCTTTTCTTTCACCCCCGTGATGACGTCGACATAGCCGCACAGCATCTCGTTCACCCTCTCGTTCCCCGTGTCCACGAGCAGGGGCTCCCCCTTCAGCGCGAACAGCTTGGCCCGGGTCGCGACGACGAGGATGTTCTTCTTCCCGACACGCTCGACGACCCGGTCGCTGATCTGCTGGTTGCCCCTGCCGAAGAGGTACCCCTGGCCGCCGATGACGGTCACGACGATCTTCGCCGGCCGGCCCTCGATCCGTTCCAGAATCCGGCCCTCGTTCACGTCCAAAGCGACGAGCGAACGGTTGGAGAGCAAGTCCACGCCCAGCAGGGTCTTCGGGAGACCGAGGGTGCGCATGATCTCCCGCGTGGTCGTCCCGGGGCCGACGATGTACACGCAATCCGGCTCCATGTTGCGGATCACATCCAGCGCGATGGCCCGCGCAGCGCTCTCCTCTCCGCCGGCCCCCCCCGCCTTGACCGACTGCACCATCCTCCGCTCGAAGGGCGCCCGGAGGTAACCGTAGAGCCGCGCGCTGACCCGCTGCTCCCGGAAGGCGTCCTCGTCGATGTCCATGACCTCCGCCTCCCGGATTCCGACCGCCTTTCCCTGCAGAAAGCGCTTCGCCAGGTCCCCCGCATTCCGGGGGGTGGTCCCGAACACGGCCGAATGCATCTTCACCCCGGCAGGGATGCCGAGCACGGGAACCTGGTCGCCGACAGCGTTGTAGATGTTCCGTGCCGTGCCGTCACCGCCCACGAACAGGAGGAGATCCGCCCCTGCCTCTCCCATCTCGCGTGCCGCCCTCTCCGTGTCTTCCGGGGCCGTGTTCCCCGGCGTGATGGATCCCAACACCGTGAACTGGAAGCCGGCCGGCGTGAGCTCCTTCTCGCCCATCTCTGCGGGGTAGGTGAGGAAATGAACCTCCTCCTCCAGCCCGGCCAGACGCTCCAGTGCCTGAAGGGCCCTCCCCGGAGCCTCCGGCGCAGCACCGAGCAGGAGCGCCCGATCCAGGATCCCGGCGCCGTCGGTTCCCTTGAGGCCGACCCTGCCGCCCATCCCGGCGATCGGGTTGATGATGAGTCCTACCTTCTTCTTCATGAGGACCGGAGGGGGGTCTACGCTTCGCCCGCTTTCACCTTCTTGTACTTCTTGTACGTGAACATGCATTTCTCGTGCAGCAGGGCCGCGCTTTCGTCCACGGCCCGGGTGATTCCGCGGTGTGGGGCGCTCTTGACCTTGTCCGGGTCCTCGTAGGCCTCACGCGAGATCTGCCGCATCACGGCCGCCCACTCGTCGATGTCTTCCTTGGAGTGGGAATCGCTCGGCTCCGGGGTGAAGGGCTCCGGAATCACGTGGGGGTGATGGCTCAGCCAGTAGGCCTGAATGCCGAAATCGGTCATGCGGCGTTCCACATCCTCGGAGGTGATCCCGGTCTCCTGGGTCAGCTTCTCCCAGCTGTACCGGATCTGGTCGAGCCTCCGCTTCCCCTCGCCGTAGGATTCGGTGATCCCCGGAATCGCCAGCAGGAGCTTTTCGAGGTAGTTGTTGTTCAGGACCGCCACCTCGGCGACTTCCTTCAACCCCTCTGCGCCGAGGCTCATGATCCAGGCATAGACACGAAGGACCACCTGCGCGTTCCCGTAGAAGTCCCTGACCTTTCCGATGCTGTCCGGCCGGTCGTAGTCGAGCGTGTATCGCCTTCCCTCCTTCTTCAGGACCGGCACGGGCAGGAACCGGGCGAGGGTTTCCTGGACCGCCAGAGCACCGCAGCCCGGGCCCATTCCGCCGTGGGGCGAGGAGAAGGTCTTGTGGAGGTTGAAATGGCACATGTCGAATCCGGCATCCGCGGCCCGGGCCTTGCCCAGGACGCCGTTCGCGTTCGCCTGATCCGTGAAGCAGAGCGCGCCCGCTTCGTGGGCCAGGGTGACGAACTCCTCGATGCGGGGGTTGTACAGGCCGATGTCCTCCGGGTTCGTGATCATGAGCGCCGCGGTCCGGTCCGACAGCGAAGCCTTCAGGGCCTCGATGTCCGGGTAGCCGTCCTTGTCCGGCATGAGGGTGACCACCTCGTAGCCGACCGTGGCCGGGCAGGCCGCATCCACCGGGTGCGAGAAGATGGTCGTGATGACCTGGTCCCGCTGTTCCCCTTCGCCCCTGGCACGATGAAAGGCCCGGATCATGGACGAGGCGGCGTAGACCGCCTGCCCGCCGCTGGTGGGCTGAAAGCAGATCTCGTCCATGCCGGAGATCTCGCGCAGGAAATCCCGGGTCCTGTACATGATCTCGAGGATCCCCTGGACCGTGGATTCGTCCTGATACGGGTGGAGCTCCGCCATCTCCGGAAGGCCGCAGAGCGCCTCGTTCACCTTCGGGCTGTACTTCATGGTGCAGGTGCCTACGCCGATGTCGTTGCTCACGTCGTTGCCCATGGTCATCTGGGAGAGGCGCGTGAAGTGCCGAAGCACCTGGGGCTGGGCCATCTCGGGCAGGTCCGGGGGCGCGGCACGCCTCATGTTCGAGGGGATCCGTTCCTTTGCGTCGCCCACCGCCGCCTGCACCTCCTTCTCCACCTCGGGAACCAGGATGCCCCGCTGACCCTCCACCGACTTGTCCATGAGGAGAGGCTCGTCCCAGACCTGGGCATGGTAGTTCCGGAGCTTGACTTCTTCACTCATGCGATCACCTCCTTCAGGGCCCTGGCCAGCTTCTTCAGGTCTCTTGCGGTGTGGATCTCGGATACGCAGTACAAGGCGCTCTGGCCCAGGCGGGGGAACTCCTCGGACAGGTCCTTGCCCCCGAAGATCCTTCGTTTCAACAGGGCGGCGTTGATCTCCCTCACCATCTTGCCCGAGCCGTCGAAATTCACGACGAACTCGTTGAAGTGGGCCGAGGGGAAGGGCATCTTCACGCCCGGGATCTCGGCGATGAGCTTCCTTGCGTAATGGCTCTTCTGCAGGACGGCCTCGCCGATCTCCTTCATGCCCTGAGGCCCCATGAGGGCCAGGTAGACGGCGTTCGCCGTGCTCCAGAGGGCCGTGGCCGTACCCGTGTATTCCTTCGCGTTCTCGCGGGCAGCGTACGAAAGCCTTTCCGCCCAGGCGAAGAGGTTGAAGCCGAAACCCTCGCCCTCCTCGAGATCCGCGATCGAGGCGAGCAGGACGGGCAGCTCCGCGATGTGTTCCTCCACGTCCCGGACCGCCACGAACCCGCAGGCGCCGCCGCCGTAGTTCATGTGTACGCCCAGGGGCTGCGTGTCCCCGGACACGATGTCGGCGCCGTAGTCCCCGGGAGGGGCCAGCACGCCCAGGGACATGGGGTTCACGCCTACCGCCAGGAGCGACCCGTTCGCATGGGCCAGGTCCGCGATCGCGGCACCCTGGGTTTCAATGATCCCCAGGTAGGTGGGGTTTTCCATGTAGACCGCGGCCGTGTTCCCGTTCAGACGGGCCTTCACGTCGTCCAGGTCGATCAGCCCCGTGTCCGGGTGGCAGGACACCCGGTGGATCGCCTTGATCTCCGAATCCCTGCAGTAGTTCTCGATCACCTTCAGCCTGAGGGGGCTCACGGTTTCCGGCACGAGGACCTCCGGCCTGCCCGTGATCCGGGCGCACATCCTGAGCGCGGTGCCGCCGGAGGAGGACCCGTCGTAGGTCGGGTACCCGGCCACCTCCATGCCGACCAGATCGGTCAGCATGCTCACGTACTCGAACATGACCTGAAACCGGCCCATGTCCGAGTAGTTGCTTCCGTAATAGGCGGTCAGGAATTCCCCGCGGTTCAGGATGGTGTCCACCACTGCGGGTACGTGGTGCTGGTAGCAGCCGGCGCCGAGGAAATTGAGGAAGTCTTCACAGGACTTGTTCCTTCCCAGGATTCCGCTCACGTGCCTCTTCAGCTCGAGCTCGGAGAGAAGGGGCTTCGGGAGCTTCAGGGACCGCCCGAACCGAAGCTTCTCCGGTATCTCCGCGTAGATCTCCTCCACGTCCTTCACCCCCGTCTTCGCCAGCATCTCGGCCCGCGTTGCGGGCACGGAGTTCGGGATGTAGGGGTAGACAATCGGCTTCTGCTTCGCCATCGATCAGCCCTCCGCATTCCGGTTGGGATGGTCCAAGAGTCGGTCGGCGGATGCCGTTCGCCCCGGAGAGAAAAAGCGTAAAGAAAGGGAAACGAGATGTCAAAGATTTCGGGCCTGCACGAACCCGCCTGCCAGACTATCTGAAAAAAATGAGCAAGTAAAGCAAAAAGACCGGCGTCAATTGAAATTTTCTTTACTAAAATCAAAAATTGTTGACGAAACAATCAATTCATGGTAGGAATCGAAAGAACGCCCCCAAGGAGTCGAATCGATGCGTTACTTACCTCACACCTCTGAAGAGATCGCCGCCATGCTGGAGACGGTGGGCCTCGAGAGCCTGGACGACCTCTACCCCACCGTTCCCCGGGATTGCCGCCGGCAGGCGGATCTCGTCCTCCCTGCGCCCCTTACGGAGTGGGAACTGTCCGACCTTGTACGCTCCCTTTCGGCGGCCGTGGCCTCCTCCAGAGAGGGCAGGGTCTTCCTGGGAGCCGGAAGCTATGAGCACCGGATCCCGGCGGCGGTGTCGTACCTGCTCAGCAGGTCCGAGTTCGCCACCTCCTACACTCCTTACCAGCCGGAAATGAGCCAGGGCACCCTGCAGGGCATCTACGAATACCAGACCCTCACGGCACGCCTGCTCGGCATGGAAGTGTCGAACGCATCGCTCTATGACGGGGCCTCGGCCCTGGCAGAGGCCCTCCTGATGGCGGTTCGCATCCAGAAGAAGGAGAGAGTCGCCGTATCCCGCCTGATCCATCCTCTCTATCGGCAGGTGGTCCGAACCTATCTGGAGCCCGCGGGCCTCGAGATCGTCGAACTCCCCCGGCAGGAGGACGGCCGTACGGATCTCTCCGCCCTGGAAGGGGTCGACGGACTCGCGGCCGTGGCCGTCCAGTCGCCGAACTTCTTCGGATGCATCGAGGACCTGAAGGCCGTCGGCGAGTTGACGCACGGACGGGAGGCCCTCTTCATCACCTCCTTCACAGAGGCGATTGCCTACGGCATGCTCAGGCCGCCGGGAGCGCTCGGCGCCGACATCGTCTGCGGCGAAGGGCAGAGCCTCGGCATCCCCCAGTCCTTCGGCGGGCCGGGCCTGGGCATGCTCGCTGCGAAGAAGGACTACATGCGCAGCATCCCGGGCCGGCTCGTCGGACAGGGCGTTGACGCGGACGGCAGGAGAGGCTTCGTCCTGACCCTCGCCACGAGAGAGCAGCACATACGCCGCGAGAAGGCCACCTCCAACATCTGCACCAACCAGAGCCTCTGCGCCATGGCCGCCGCCATGTACATGGCCTCGGTGGGCGGCACCGGGTTGCGTGAGCTTGCGCGCCTGAACCGGGACAAGGCGGAATACCTCAAGGGGGAGCTCGAGAAGGCCGGATTCCGGCCCGCCTTCTCGAGCCCCACGTTCAACGAGTTCGTTGTGGAGGGACCGCCTGCCTTTGCGGAAACACACAAGCGGCTCATGGAGAGGAAGATCGTGGCGGGCCTGCCCCTTGCCGGGTATGATCCTGAGCTCGCGAACCACTACCTGCTCTGTGTCACGGAAACGAAGACGAGAGCGGACCTGGACGATCTCGCGAGGGAGATGAAGTCATGAGCGAGACGCTCGGAACCACGGGACTGATCCTGAACGAGCCCCTGCTCTGGGAGAGGGGAAGAACCGGAAGGTGCGGCTTCTCCATGCCGCGGCGCGATGTGGATCCGGCCCCGCTGGACGAGGAACTGACCGGAGACGGGCCGGACCTTCCGGATCTGAGCGAGGTGGACGTGGTTCGCCACTACACGCGGCTCTCCCAGTGGAATTTCGGCGTGGACACGGGCATGTACTCCCTCGGCTCCTGCACCATGAAGTACAACCCGAAGCTTCACGAGAGGCTGGCCGGGCTCGAGGGGTTCTCGGAGTCCCATCCCCTGTTGCCGCCTGCCCTGGCACAGGGTGCACTTCAGCTCGTGTTCGAGCTGGAGCGCCTGCTGGCCGAAATCACCGGCATGGACGCTGCCACCCTGCAGCCGGCCGCCGGGGCCCAGGGCGAGCTGACCGGCATGCTGATCCTCTACGCCTACCACAAGAGCAAGGGGGCGCCGCGGTCGAAGATCATCGTTCCGGACACGGCGCACGGAACCAACCCGGCCAGTGCGGCCCTCTGCGGGTACCGGCCCGTTGCCGTGAAATCGAATTCGGAGGGAATCCTCTCCGCCGAGGCCGTGGCGGAAGTCATGGACGAGGACACGGCCGGGATCATGGTCACCAACCCGAACACCCTGGGCCTCTTCGAAGAGAACATCCGGGAGATCGCCCGGATCGTGCACCGGAAGGGAGGGCTCGTTTACGGGGACGGGGCGAACATGAACGCGGTCATGGGGATCGCGGACATGGGCGGGATGGGGGTCGATGTTCTCCACCTGAACCTGCACAAGACCTTCTCCACGCCCCACGGCGGAGGCGGACCGGGTGCAGGGCCGGTCTGCGTGAAGAAGCAACTCGTACCCTTCCTGCCGGTTCCGCGCGTGGTGGAGAAGGAGGGGGCATACGCCCTGTCCGAGCACTTTCCCGAATCGATCGGCAGGGTGCACGCCTTCCACGGCAACTTCGGCGTGCTGGTCAGGGCCTACGGCTACATCCGCACCATGGGGGCGGAGGACCTGAAGAAGGCGAGCCAGCTGGCCGTGCTGAACGCCAACTACATCAAGGAGAAGCTCAAGGGCGTTCTCCATCTTCCCTACGACAGGCCCTGCATGCACGAGTGCGTCTTTTCCGATAAATTCCAGAGGGATCGGAAGGTGACCACCCTGGACATGGTCAAGCGGCTGATGGACTACGGGTTTCACCCGCCCACGGTCTATTTCCCGCTGGTGGTGAACGGCGCCATCATGATCGAGCCGACCGAGACGGAGTCGAAGGAGAGCATCGACCTGCTGATCGAGGCGTTCAAGGCGGTCGCCGACGAGGCGGAGAGAGACCCCGACCTTCTCCGGAACGCCCCGCACCGTTGCAAGGTGAGACGGATGGACGAAACGGGCGCGGCCCGGCACCCGTGTCTCTGTGGTTGACCCCTCGGAGGACCCTGCTGCGATGAAACCGGAACGAGAGAACGGCGGGCGCCGGCCCCTTCGGAAACCTCCCTGGTTGAAGGTCCGGATTCCGGCGGGGGCCGATTACCGGAGGGTTCCGGAGCTGCTTCGGAGGGGCGGGCTGCACACGGTCTGCGAGGAGGCCCGTTGCCCGAACCAGGGCGAGTGCTTTTCCCGCGGGACGGCCACGTTTCTCATCCTCGGTGACCGTTGCACCCGGGACTGCCGGTTCTGTTCGGTCGCCCACGGGCCTTCCGGCCCGCCCGATCCGGACGAACCGGTACGGGTGGCCGAGGCGGTCCGGGAGATGGGCCTTCACTACGTGGTGATCACGTCCGTGACGCGGGACGATCTGGCGGACGGCGGTGCGAGCCTGTACGCGGAGACCATCCGGGAGATCCGCGGGAGGAGCCCGGCGGTGCTCGTGGAGGTGCTGATCCCGGACTTCCAGGGCGACCGGCATGCCCTGCAGACGGTCCTGGAAATGCGCCCGGATGTACTCAATCACAACCTGGAGACCGTGCCGCGCCTGTACCGGTCGGTCAGGCCGGGAGCGGCCTACCGAAGATCGCTGGAACTCCTGGAGCGGGTCGGTGCCCACGATCCCGCGATTCCCGCCAAATCGGGCCTCATGCTCGGGCTGGGAGAGTCCTCCGGGGAAATCGAGGAGACCCTCCGGGACCTGCGCGGGGCAGGGTGCAGCCTCCTGACCCTGGGGCAGTACCTGCAGCCGACCCGAGGACATCTGCCTGTCGAACGCTTTGTTCCTCCGGATGAATTCGAGGCGTGGCGAAGGGTGGCTCTCGATCTGGGCTTTACCGAGGTTGCCAGCGGGCCCTTCGTGCGAAGCTCCTACCGGGCGGAAGCCTTCTTCCGGGGCCGCCGGGAAACGTCCGGCCAAGGCGCGTGAACAAGGGGGAGCCGAACATGACGAAGTACTTCATTCTCCTGTCGTCCGGAAAGGACCGGCCCGGCATCGTGGACGACATCTCCACGATTCTCTTCGAGAAGGGGGCGAACATCGAGGACAGCCGTATGGCGGTCCTCGGGGGGTGTTTCTCCTCCATGACCCTCTTCTCCTGCACCGAGGGACAGGTCGAGGCGGTCGAGGAAGGGCTCGAAGACCTGAAGGGTGTCGGCCTCGAAACGCACCTTCACCCTGCCGCTGATCCTGCGATCGGTCCGGTGAGGACCGGGCTGCCGCTCAAGTTCGAGATCATCGCCATGGATCATCCCGGCATCGTCCAGCGGGTGGTCCGCCTGCTGCGGAAGCAGGATGTGAACATCGAATCCCTGGAGACGCAGGTGACCCGTGCGCCCCTCTCGGGGGCGCCTCTGTTCGACCTGAGGATCGAGGCGAAGGTTCCGCCAGAGAGTTCGATCGGAGAGACCAAGGACCGGCTGGCACGCCTTGCAGCCGAGATGAACCTGGATTTGATCTTCAAACCGTGACAACGGGAAGCGATGGGGAGATCGGACGGTCATGGTGAAGAATGAAGACAGGAAGACCAGGATCGACGAAACCGACATCGACATCATCCGGCACCTCCGGGACGGCAGGAAGTCTTTCAAACGGATTGCAGAGGAACTGTCCCTTGCGGAGAACACGGTGCGGTCCCGTGTCACCCGGCTGATCGACAACGGCGTCCTTCAGATCACCGGGGGCGTGGTTCCCGGGGAGATCCCGGGTCACAGCGTCGTCTTCATCGGGGTCCGGCTGCAGAGCATGGAGCTCGTCAAGAAGGGAAAGGAGATCAGCAAGCTGAAGGGGGTCGTTTCGGTGAGCGTCGTGACGGGGCGGTACGACCTAATCCTGGTCGTCATGCTCAAGGAGGGGTTCAGCCTCCTCGAGTTCTACACGGAGCAGATGTCCCGGGTGAAGGGCATCCGCAGCGTGGAGACCTTCGTCGTCTACAAGGACTACAACTTCCGGGTCCCCTACATCCTCTAGTCCGCATGTTGCGAGCGAAGCGTGGCAACCTCCCAGCCTCAGGATTTAGGGGACGTTGTTTACTTCGTTAACTTCTCGTCGAGAAGTTAACGAAGTAAACAACGTCCCCCTTCCTGCGATTCGAGACAGGCGGGTCTCTTTTTGCTATAATGGATGCGCCTCAACCCTATTTTTCGCCCTGGAAGGAGTGCGTATGGACAAGGAGCAGATCAGACAGAGAGCGGCCGAGAGGGTCAACGCGATCTACGGACTGAAGGAGCCCTCCGCCGGGGATGTGAAGGAGATGATCGACACCCATTTCGGACCCAGCCCGGTGGTTCAATTCCCCGGTATGCCGCAGCAGCACGTCCTCTTCGGATGCCACCAGGGCCACGGCAACCTGAATGCACATTACAGCAGCTTCTACGAGACCATCGAGGTCCAGCGCCTGAAGGAGCAGTTCACCATGGTCGACGGTTTCTGCGCGGACCTCCACTACGAGGCGGAGTTCAAGATCAAGGAGTCGGGCTCTGTCTTCGAGCTGGAGTTCGTGGCCCTCGCCGACATGGACACGGACGGCCGGTTTCGGACCCTGAAGCTCTTCTTCGACACGGCCACCTTCCTCAAGGCGGTGAACAACAAGAATCAAACCTTCACCGACGTGAGGGAAAAGGACACGCACCCGGCCTTCGATCCGAACGGGAAGCCTTACGCGGGCAAGCTCATGTCCGAGTTCTACGATCTCTTCGGACAATGCTACATGGGTCTGGAGTCTTACGACAAGCTGTACCACCACATGAACGAGGACGTGGAAGTCTGTTTCAAATCGGATGTGGACGTCATTCCCTACGCAGGGCAGTACTCCGGAAAGGAGGGATTCAGACAGTGGTTCTCAAATCTGTTTTCCCTCTGGCGGCTCTGCGCCTTCAATTTCACGCGCATCGTTGCGGAAGGCAACATGGCGGATTTCGAGATCCACGAGCTGCATTACTACGACAATCCGGACGGCACGCAGAGATACCTGGACTGCTACATCGTTCAGAGCTGGCTGATGGACGAGAACGGCAAGATGCACCGGTTCAAGAGCTATCACGATTCCAACTGGCTCGTGGAGACCTTCTACGCGACCGAAGTCTACAAGGCCCACTACGGGTACCCGAAAGACTATCCCCGTGGGAAATAGACGGGGAGAAGAAGCATGAATCCCTTTTCCGGTAAGACGGCCCTCGTCACCGGCGGGGCCTCGGGGATCGGCCGGGAACTCTGCCTCGAGCTTGCGAAGCTCGGGGCAGAGGTCTTTGTCGCCGACATCAACAAGGAAGGGGCCGACCGGACCGTCTCGAGGATCACCGATGCCGGGGGAAGGGCCGAGGCGGTCCAGACCGACATGCGGGATCCGGAGGCCGTGGAGGCGATGGTCCGGCAGGCGGCATCCCGCGGGTCCCTGGACTACATGTTCAACAATGCGGGCGTCATCATGTTCGGCGAGTTCAGGGACATGACCTGCGACGACTGGCGCCACTTCATCGACAGCGACATCATGACGGTCGTCCACGGGACCGCTTCCGCGTACGAAGTCATGATCCGGCAGGGACACGGCCACATCGTCAACGTTTCTTCGGTCTTCGGTCTGTTCCCCTTCGCCCTGGCGACCGGCTACACGGCCGTAAAGAAGGCGGTGGTGGGCCTCACCATGGCTCTGCGACCCGAGGCAGCCGACCTCGGCGTGAAGGTCAGTGTCGCCTGCCCCGGCTCGGTCAGGACGGAGGTCCGCCAGACCTACAAGATCCTCAACGGCGATCGTGAAGCCTTCAACGCCCTGATCATGAAGGAGATGACCCCGAACGCGACGGCGCTGAAGATTCTCCGGGGCGTGAGGAAGAACAAGGGCCTGATCGCCTTCCCCGTCTACGATCTGATCTTCTGGTGGATGTTCCGGCTCTGCCCCGCAGGCAATTTCTGGTGGCAGCGCAAGCTCGTCAACCTGTTCCGGAAGCGGGTGCGTTTCAACGATGAGCGGAGCGCCCGATAGACAATTTAGGGGACGTTGTTAACGAAGTTAACAACGTCCCCTTCTCCTCTGAACGTAGGCCTTCACTTCCTCCCGGTACTTCCCCACGATTTCCCGAACCAAAGGATGCGAAGCGGATCCCAGGGCGCAAGACTCGATGGTGCCGATGGGCATGACGTCCACCGTGGTCCCGGTGAGAAAGGCGGCATCGATGCCGGCGACCTCCTCCTGATGCAGCCGCTCCTCCCGTACGTCTATCCCGGCCTTCTCGCAGATCTGCAGCACGTGCCTTCGGGTGACCCCCAGGAGGACCCGTTCCGACGGCGGCGTGCACAGGCCGCCTCCCTTCACGAAGAAGAGATTGGAGCGCACCCCTTCCGTGATGAACCCTTCCGCGTCGACCAGAAGCGTTTCGTAAGCGCCCGCCCTTGCCATCGCCTCCCGGACCCGGTCCCGAAAAGAGCCGCTCACCGTTTTCACGTGCGGATCCTTTCTCTCCGCCTGGAGCAGGATCGTGTGAACCCCTTTTCGCCGTCCCTCCGGCCGCGGATCCTCGCTGGGAATGAAATAGGTCAGGAAGACCTCCCCGCCGCCCACGCGGGCGCAGACGAGCTTCGCGTTCGTCTCCCTGCATCCGTTCCGCTCCACCAGTGCGGCGATCTCGTCGCGAATCTCCCGGTCCGGCTTGAGGATGGGAATGCCCGAGGCTTCCCCGGAGCCCCGCATGCGCTCCATGTGCTCTTCGAGAAACAGGGGGACCCCCTCCACGACCTTGATCACCTCGTAGACGGCCTGGTCGCGGATCTTGGCGAAGATGTCCGTTTCTCCGGCAGGCCGGATCTCGCCGTCGAGGATGACATATCGGCAGGCAGCGTCTCGTTTCATGACCCGAAGATGCTAGCAGAGTGCACGGAGAATGTGAACGCTCCGGTCCTTGACAGGAGGGTGGATTTTCGTGTATGGAGAGTGAATACTCACTCTCTGCCCTCCTGAAACCTCGCGTGCCAGAGGAGACAAGGACATGAAGATCCTGGATGGAAAGGTAGCGATCGTCACGGGAGCGGGCCGGCCGAAGGGCATGGGCCGGGCAACCGCCCTGAAGCTCGCCGAGCAGGGCGCGCTCGTGGTGGTCACGGACGTGGCCAGGGAGCGAAAAGAGCTCACGATGGAAGGCCTGGTCGGGATAGGTGACGACTTCTCCGCTCTGGAGGCTCTGGCCAGGGAGATCGAGGCCCTGGGTTCCCGGGGGATGGCCCTGGCCGTGGACGTGACCGACCCTGCCCAGGTCCGGGACTGCGTCGAGAAGACGCGCGACGCCTTCGGCGGGGTGGACATCCTGTTCAACAACGCGGGCACCGGCGTGGGGGTGGGTTCGATCCTGGAAATCCCGAGCGAGAACTGGGACCTGAGCTGGCAGGTCAACGTGAAGGGGATGGTGGAGTTCTGCAAGGCCGTGATCCCGAGCATGGAGGAGCGCGGGGGCGGTTCGATCATCAACAACGCCTCCATGGCGGGTCTCGGGGCTGCAGTGGGCTACGGGGCCTACACGGTCACCAAGTTTGCCGTCGTGGGGCTCACCAAGGCCGTTGCCGCCGAATTCGGCGGCCGGAACATCCGCTGCAACGCGGTGTGCCCGGGCATGATCCTCACGGACATGGGGGAGGAGGAGATCCAGTTCATCGCCATGGAGAAGGGGGTCGGCCTGGAGGAGGCGAGGCGGATCTTCGGCGAGGTCGCCGCCATGGGGCGCGCCGGAATGCCCGAGGAGGTTGCGGACGTGGTCGCCTACCTCGCCGGCCCCCGCTCCGGCTTCGTCACGGGGGTGGCGATTCCCGTCGCGGGCGGGCTGCCTCTGGGAATTTAACCTGAAGGAGACTCTCCATGGAAAAACCGAAGGTGACAGGCGTGCAGCACGTGGGCATCGGTATCCGAAACATCGAAACGAGCCGTGAATTCTACCGGGACGTGCTCGAGTGCAGGGTCCCCATGGCGGATTTCGGGGTTACCCACAATGCCATGGCGGACTTCTTCCGGACATCTCCGCACGTGTTCAACGGGTGGATGTACATGCAGGAGAAGGACGCCATCGTGGTCGAGTGCATCCAGCGGCTCGAGCCGTCCCCGCGGCCGATCCACAAGGAGGTCCGGTACGGCGACATCGGCGTGAACAAGATGACCGTGGAGGTGGAGGACGTGGAGACGTTCCGCGAGGCGTACCAGGACAGGATCCGCTTCCTCTCGCCCCCGAAATCGACCGACATCCCGGGGTGGGGCGACTACGCCTTCGTCTTCGGCGCGGACCCCGACGGAAACCTGATCGAGTTCGCTTCCGGCCCCAAGATCCAGGCGGACGGCCCGCTGGGCCGCATCCGCTCCCTGGGGGTCAGTGTCACCGACCTGGAACGCTCGATCGAGTTCTACCGGAAATACGTGGATTTCGACACCGTGGTCATCGAGCCCCACGAGGCCTTCTCCGGCCTGATGGGAGAGGTCTCGGGCAGCCCGGACACCCGGGTCCGCTCCTGCCTCCTCGCCAACAGCAACGGATTTCACATGCTCGAGCTCTACGAGGTGTCGCGGCCCCGGGGCCGCTCGATCCCGTTCCACGTTCTCTGGGGCGACTACGGGTATCTGGAAAGCTGCTGCATCTGCCACGACCTGCTGGGCCTGGCCAGGTATTTCATGAACGAGGGTCTGGAGTTCATCTCCAACCCGACCGGCATGGAGGTGCACGAAGAGGGGCTGCAGGGAACGGCCTGGTTCCTCTATGTCCGGGACCCGGACGGGATTCCGGTGGAGATCCTGGAACTCCCCACATAGGAGCCGGCCTATGATCAGGCGTATCGATCACGTCGCCATCGCAGTACAGGACCTCGAACGGGCCCGGGCCTTCTTCGTCGACGGGCTCGGGGCCCGTGAGCTCTTCTCCGCGCCTTTCCCGGACCAGGGCTACCGCTGGACCACCCTGGAGCTGGGGACCTCCTGCTTCATCGAGCTGATCGATCCGATGGATGCGAAGGGGTTCGTCCAGCGGTTCATCGAGAAGAGGGGGGAGGGACCGCACCACATCACGATCCAGGTGGACGACCTCGAGGCCGTGCACAGGGGGCTCGAGGAAAAGGGAATCGAGACCTTCGGCTACTCCGAGGCCCTCCCGGGCTGGAAGGAGTTCTTCATCCACCCGAAGAACGCCTTCGGCACCCTGCTCCAGTTCGCCGAGTTCAACCCCCTGGACTGGATCCATCCCGGCTACGTCCCCCCTTCGTACCGGGAGTTCGTCCCGGCGCAGCAGACGGGGACGGAGGAAGGCCCGGTAGCGGTCCGGCGCGTGGAAGGAGACCGGGGCGCCGAGGTCGAGATCCGGCACGGAAACCAATGCCTACGGATCCCGGAGAGCCTGGTGGGCGGGCTCGTTCGGTCCCTGGAGGCGGCAGGGTCGACGTAGCCGCCCTGTCGCCGCCGGCACGCACCCACGGGGACCTTCCAACCTTCATCGCTCCGTATTATAATCGTAGACGACACGAGCCGTTCTCCTTTGCCCCTGATCCTTCGCCTCACCGGATTCTTCCTAGTGCGCGTACAGGGTCCGGTACCCGGACAGACCGGAGATGGAATCCCGGGGCAAGCCGGCAAGTGGGGGATCCCCGTGCAATCTCACGCTGAACGAGAAGGAGGAACGACATGCGTAAGGTCGTGATCATCGGTGGGGCCATGACCAAGTTCGGCCGGCACCTGGACCGGAACCTGAAGTCCCTGGTGGCCGAAGCGGTCAACGGCGCCCTGAAGGATGCGGGTGTGGAGAAGGAGCAGCTGCAGGGTGCCTGGGTCGGAAACGCCTCCCAGGGGGTGCTGCAGGGGCAGGAGTCGGTCAGGGGGCAGGTGGTCCTCCGCGACATGGGCATCGGCGGAATCCCCGTGATCAACGTGGAGAACGCCTGCGCGTCGTCCGCCACGGCCCTGCACGGCGCACGGGCCATGGTGGCCCTGGGCGAGATGGACGTGGCCCTGGCCGTGGGCATGGAGAAGATGTACTTCGAGGACCGGGGCCGGGTGCTTCCCGCCTTCACCGGTTGCATGGACGTGGAGATCCTCCCGCAGCTGATGCAGGCCTTTGCCGAGCAGGAGGAGAGGATCAAGAAGGAGAGAGAGGCCCGGGGCGAGACCGACAAGGCGAAGTCCGGGCAACGTACGGTCTTCATGGATGTCTATGCCGTGATGGCCCGGGCCCACATGGAAAAGTACGGAACCACACAGAAACAGCTCGCCGTGATTTCGTCCAAGAACCACTACCACTCCTCGATGAACCCTCTGGCCCAGTACCGGAACGAGTTCAGCGTGGAGGAGGTGCTCACGGCACCGGAGGTCGCCTACCCGCTGACCCGGCCCATGTGCTCGCCCATCGGTGACGGGGCGGCGGCCCTGGTCGTCTGCTCGGAGGAGTTCGCGAAGCGGATCGGTGCGGACCACGCCGTGGAGGTGGCGGCCTGCATGCTGGCCAGCGGTGAAGACCCCGAAGCGGAGAAGGACGAGAGCACCCTGGCCCGGCTCGCCGGGAGCGCTTACGAGCGGGCGGGCGTGGGGCCGGAAGAGATCGACCTGGCAGAGGTCCACGATGCGACGGCCTACGGGGAGCTTTATGTCACCGAGGAGCTGGGCTTCTGCCCTCTGGGTGGGGGCGGCGCTTTTGCCGAGGCGGGCCACTCGACCCTGGGCGGCAAGCTTCCTGTCAACGTGTCGGGAGGCCTGGAGTCGCAGGGGCACCCGATCGGGGCCACCGGCGTGCGCCAGGTGGTGGAGATTTACTGGCACCTGGCCGGAGGCGGCCGGGTCGGCAAGCGGCAGGTGGAAGGGGCGAAGGTGGGTCTTGCCCAGAACGCGGGCGGCACGGTCGGGTCCTCCGAAGCGGCCCTGTCCGTCACCATTCTGAAGAAATAGAAGCCGCAGCCGTCATTCCCAGGCGCGATGTTTTAGGGGACGTTGTTAACTTCGTTAACTTCTCGGCACGAGAAGTTAACGAAGTTAACAACGTCCCCTACTTCGACGCAGTGTAAATCAAGGATAGAGGAGGTAGACCATGGGACTCCGTGACCTGAATATCGATCTGACCAAAGAGCACGTGGCTCTCTGGGATTCGGCCAAGAGGTTCATGCGCGAGGTGTGGCGGCCTGCGGCCGTCGAGCTGGACCGCATGCAGAACCCGGAGGACGTCTATGCGGAAGGTTCCGTTCTCTGGGACGTATTCCGGAAGACGAACGAGCTCGGCTATCAGGCGATGATGTTTCCGGAAGAGCTGGGCGGCATGGACTCGGATGCCCTGAGCACCGCCCTCCTCTGGGAACTGGCCGGCTGGGCCGCGCCGGACCTCGGCGCGAGCTGGGGGCTGCACAGCATGCCGATCATCTGGGCCATGATGTCCCCGGACCCGGAGATGCAGGACCTGGTCCGGCAGTTCTGCGCCGACACGACCGGCACCATGACCGGCTGCTGGGCCATCACCGAGCCGGATCACGGGTCGGATTCCCTCCGTTTCGAGGGCGAATACGCGGCCATGCCGGAGCTGGCGAACCAGCTCAGGGCGGTCAAGGACGGTGACGGCTACGTGCTGAACGGCCAGAAGTCCTCCTGGGTCAGCAACGGGAGCCTGGCGAAGTACGCGGCGCTCTGGCTCTCCATCGACCCGTCCCGCGGGAACGAGGGCGGCGGCATCGCGGTCATCCCCCTCGACCTGCCCGGCATCTCCCGCGGCAAGCCCCTGGACAAGATCGGCCAGCGGGCCCTGAACCAGGCGGAGCTCTTCTTCGACGACGTCCGGATTCCCGCAAAGGCGATGGTCGCCTCGGACCCGGTCACCTACAAGACCTATTCGAACATCCAGCTGGGGCTCGCGAACGGCCTGATGGGGCTGCTCTTCGCAGGGTGCGCCCAGTCCGCCCTGGAAGAGTCCCTGCAGTACGCCATGCAGAGGGTGCAGGGCGGCCGGCCCATCTTCCAGCACCAGAACATCCGGCTCAAGCTCTTCGACATGTTCGTGTCCGTGGAGGCGGCCCGCTCCCTCGCTCGCCGCTCTCTCGTCTACAATCACAGCCAGTACAAGCAGATGCAGCCCATGGCCGTGCAATACGCCATGGCGTCCAAGATCATGTCCACGGAGACCGCCTTCCGGGTCGCCAGTGAGGGCGTTCAGGTCCACGGCGGCTACGGGCTCTCCAGGGAGTACCTGATCGAGAAGATCTTCCGGGATGCCCGGGCGAGCATGATCGAGGACGGCACCAACGAGACCCTGGCCCTGGACGGAGCCGAGAGGATCGGCAAGGGCAAGCTCACCCTCGACGTTCAGGAGGGGACGCAGCAGCCGGGGGCCCAGGCCGCGGAGGCGGCGGGTGCGACCTTCGAGGATCTGAAGGACATGCTTCGGCCTACGGGCGTTCACATGGGCGTCATGAAGGCCGACCCGGAGACGTGCACCTCCTGCGGCCTCTGCATCGAGAACTGCCCCTTCAAGTGCTGGGAGATGGACGAGAACGAAGTGCCGAAGATGAAGGAGACGTACGCCTGCTTCTCCTGCTACAACTGCATGGTGGCCTGCCCGGTGGACGCCATTTCGATCGTTGAGACGTATCACGTGGACGAGGGTTTCTTCGACTACGGGTACCACGAGAACAAGCTGCCGCTGCAGCCGCAGGACGCCGAAGGGAACCCGGCGGACTGGACCGACGTGGAGAAGACCATGATGGAGCGCAGGAGCGTCCGGAACTTCAAGGACGACCCTGTTCCGGAACCCCTGATCCGTCGCGTGCTCGAGGCGGGCCGGTTCGCACCCAGCGCCGGAAACCACCAGCCCTGGAAGTTCGTGGTGGTCACGGACAGGGACCTCATCCGGAAGCTGGAAGAGGCCTGCCACGGCATCGTGAACATGATGCACGCCTCCTACCACAACGACGCCATGGTCATGGGGCTCGTCCAGATGCTCGGGGAACCGACGCCGATCGGCATCTTCGACCCCCGCGTTCAGGGAGGGGTCGGGTGTGTGTCCCGAAAAGAACTTCCCAGTTACCTCGGTGCGCCCGTGGTCATCTTCGTGGCGGTGAACGACAAGGCGGCCGGCCCGGACATGCACGCGGGGATCTGCGGGCAGAACATGAACCTGGCTGCGCAGGCCCTGGGTCTCGGCTTCTGCTGGTCCGGGTTCGGCTCCATGGTGGAGAACGTGCCCGAGCTCAAGGCGATGCTGGGCGTGGAGCCCCCCTGGCGGATCGCCACCTCCATCGCCCTCGGGTTCCCGCGGTTCAAGCAGAAGGGCGTCGTACCCCGTGAGTTCCGGCCGGTCACCTGGTTCCGCCCCGGCGCGGGAGGGCCGGAAGTCGAAGCGTAGGTGTTTCGCTCACGTGCGGTGCTACGAGATCCCCAGTCTGCGCTGGAGTTCGTCGAAGACGATCGTGAGATGGAGGGACGGTTCGGGCTTCCCCAGATTCGGTGGAGCATCGCCCCACTTCTCCGCAGGCACGGTGCTGAGATACCTGGGGATCTGCTCGAGGAAGATGTCCACAATCCGGTCCGAGGCTTCCACGATCCAGTCGGCGGACGGTGCCCGGAAGCCCCAGTAGGCCGATCCGGGGGCGGAGAAGAAGATGAGCGGCAGCGGCATCACGCCCTTTGAAACGCGTTCCTCTGTGCCTTTGAGAAGGGTCGTCATGGGTTCGATGCCCACCACGACACATCCGGTCGTGCCCTGAAAGGGGCCGAAAACCTCGACGGATGCCTCCTGCGTGCCAACTCGTGCCAACTCGCACCGCCAACTCGGGGTCAGGCTTTCATTTTACACTTTCGGTGCAGCCAAATAGTTGTTGCTCAAAGTGTAAAATGAAAGCCTGACCCCAATCCCTCCAATCCCGCCAATCCCGCACCGGAGCAGAAAGAGAAATTCCTGCCGCGACTTGCCAGAGGTGAACTCAAGTTCGCCCTGGGGCTCACCGAGCCCGGCGGCGGCACGGACATCCTGGGGGCGATCCAGACCAAGGCCGTGGACGAGGGGGATCACTGGTGCTTGAACGGCCAGAAGGTCTTCATCACCTCTGCCCATGTGGCCGACTACATCACCACCGTGGCGATCACGGAACCGGGGGCAAAGCGTTCCCGGGGCCTTTCCACCTTCCTGGTGCCCAGGCCGACCGAAGGGCTCGAGACCCGTCTCATTCCCAAACTCGGGTGTCACGCAGCCGGCTGCAACGAGGTCGTGTACGAGGACGTGCGCATTCCGAAAGAGAACCTTGTGGGAACCCTTCACAACGGCTGGTACGAGCTGCTGGGCACCCTCAACCCGGAGAGGATCGGCACGGCCATGCTGAGCCTGGGCGTGGCCAAGGCGGCCTTTGGGGACGCCTTCGAATACGCCCAGGAACGTCACGCCTTCGGCGGGCCCATCGCGCGTTTCCAGAGCCTGCAGCATTACCTGGCCGACATCGCCATCGAGATCGAGAACGCCCGGAACCTGATCTACAAGTGTGCTTGGTTGTGCGACGAGGGCAAGCCGTATCACATCGAGGCCTGCATGACCAAGATCGTGGCGGCGCGGGCCTCGGAGAAGGCAACGATCTGGGGCATGGAGATCCTGGGGGGGTGGGGCTACGCCATGGAATACGACATGCAGAGGCACTTCCGCGATTACAAGCAGATGGTCTTCTCCCCCATTTCGGACGAGATGGCGAAGAACATGATCATGCAGTTCATGGGCTATCCGAAATCGTGGTCATGAGGCATAAGGAGGCGGGCCATGTACACTCTCGGAGACATTCCCAGGAAGAGCGCGAGTATTTGCCCCGACTTCGAGGCCACGGTCTTCGAGGGCGTTCGGCTGACGCATAGGCAACCCGACAAAAGAGTCAACCGCCTTGCCAACGCTCTGGTCGCCATGGGTTACCAGCGCGGCGAGCGTGTGGCGGTCCTGGCCGCGAACACCCACAAGTACCTGGAGATCTATTTCGCCGCGGCCAAGCTCGGCATGAGTGTTACCCCTCTGAACTTTCGGCTCTCCGACCAGGAGATTGCCTACGTGGTCGAGGACAGTGAAGCGGACAGTTTCTTCGTGGGGGACGAATTCGAGCAGAAGGCCCTTTCCCTGAGGGGAGAGCTTGGAAACATCCGGGACTGGATCGCCCTCGACAACCGGACGGAGGGTGCGGCCTACTACGAGGACGTCCTGGAGGCGGCTTCCGACCAGGATCCCGATCGGGATGTGGCCGAGAACGAGGTCGCCGTTCTCATGTACACCGGGGGGACCACCGGTCTTCCCAAGGGCGTCATGCTTTCGCACCGGAACATCATGACCGCTGCCATCGCGGCTGTGGCCGGTTTCGGGTTCCGAAACGACGATGCGACCTGCTTCGTCCTTCCCCTGTTTCACGTCTCCTTCTGGCCGGCTCTCGCCGTGTTGCTCGTCGGAGGGAAGGTCGTGATCAACCGGAAACCGGATCTCGGAGAGATCCTGCGGTTGATCCAGGACGAGAAGTGTACCCACATCAACATGGTGCCCACGCTGTACACGTGGCTGCTCGAGCACCCGGGCCTCGATTCGTTCGACCTGTCGAGCCTGCGCTACATGTCCTATGCCGGCAGCCCCTTCCCTCCGGAAGTTCTCAAGCGGTGTATCAAGAAGTTCGGCCCCATCTTTGCCCAGGGGTACGGTATGACCGAAGCGCTGGGCGGCACAGGGCTGCAGCCGTGGGATCATGTCCTGGAAGGAGAACGGTCGAGACTCCTGGCGAGCGCGGGAAAGGCATCCCTGTGTGCAGAGGTTCGGGTGGTCGGCGACGACGGCGTTCCTCTTCCCGCAGGAGAGATCGGCGAGATCGTGATCCGCAGAAAGCATGTCATGCAGGGGTATTGGAAGAATCCGGAACTGACCGAACAGACCCTCCGAGGAGGCTGGCTCCACACGGGCGACATGGGAATCCTGGATGAGGAGGGCTATCTCTTTCTGGTGGACCGAAAGGCGGACATGATCGTGACCGGGGGCGAGAACGTCTACCCGAAGGAGACGGAAGACGTTCTCTACGAGCACCCCGCGGTCATGGAATGTGCGGTCATGTCGGCGCCGGACGAACGCTGGGGGGAGAGGGTGCAGGCGGTGGTCGTTCTGAAACAGGGCCGGGAAGCGACTGCAAACGAGCTGATCGCACACTGCAAGGCCAAGCTGGCCGGATACAAGTGCCCGAAATCCATCGCGTTCTGGGATGTCCTCCCCAAGACCCCCATCGGCAAGATCCTTCGAAAGGATGTGAAAAAGGAGTTCTGGAAAGGTCACGATCGAGCAATCGGCTGACAAGAGATGTCTTGTAAATGCCACGATATCGATCGCCCTAACGTATTCGGGCAATTTCAAGTTTTCCTTTTATCCATTGTCTCTCAAACAGTCCGTGCGGGTCCCGCAATCTCAAGTTGAAGTTTGGACTCCGCGTAATGTACTTCTACGGACCCATCATCTTCAGCCCGGATGTCAAGATGGGTTGTCGCAGGTCTTCATAAGATATGTTCACATCTAGAGCCAGTCCGCAGCGCGGAAGCAATCCTCGGCGACTTTGCTCTTCTTGTCCCCGGCCCGGGAATAGGCTATCGTTCGGTAAGATAACATACAAATGCCGCCGCCGACGGCTTTCTCAAAAACAGTAAAGCCCGTTGGGCCACACGCAGAGCGATCGGGACTCGGACGCGGCTTCGATCATTACTGGCGGTAAAATTTTTACTGTGCCGGACCTGAGGTGGGTGCCTCCAAGGAGAAAGAAAAGTGAACTCCCGTGATTTGTCTCCCCTGTTTGATGCCGATTCGGTGACCTTTGTGGGCGCCTCCAACGATACAGGCAAGTGGGGGTTTCGGACCCTGAAGCACCTGCTGGACGGCGGTTTTCAAGGACGGGTCTATCCGGTCAATCCCAGGGAATCCGAAATACTCGGTTTGAAGGTGTACCGAAGCATCTCCGCCCTGCCCGAAACGCCGGATCTGGCGGTCATCATCGTCCCGCCACCGGTTGTCCTCGAGGCGATAAGGGACTGCGTTGCCAAAGGCATACGGGCGGGCATCATCATCACCGCCGGTTTTGCGGAACTGGGCGGGGAAGGCTCAAGACTGCAGCAGGAGATCGTGGAGACGGCCCGCAAAGGCGGCATGGTCTTCGTGGGGCCGAACTGCAACGGCATCATGAGCCCCTGGAACAAACAGCACGTTCAGTTCCCCGCGTTCTTCGTCCCCCCCGGACCCATCGCAATTATCGCTCAGAGCGGCAATGTCATGGACGCTCTGGCGCTGCAGGCCAAGATGCACGGTTTCGGCTGCAGCCGATGCATCGCCAGCGGGAACGAGGCCCTGCTGCACTGCGAGGACTATCTCGAATATCTCGGGAGGGACGACCGGACACGAGTGGTCCTGTGCTATGTCGAAGGGTTCAAAGACGGGCAGCGCTTCATGGAGGTGGCCGGCGAGGTGAGCCGAAAGAAACCCGTTCTCATGCTCAAGGCCGGGAAGACCCGGGCCGGTGCCCGGGCCGCCGTTTCCCACACCGCCGCCGTTGCCGGGGAAGACGCCGTCTTCGAGGCGGTCTGCAGACAGACAGGGGTGATACGGGTGGGGAGCCTGGATGAAATGCTGGATGCCGCCCTGGCCTTCCTGCGGCAGCCGCTCCCCCGGGGGCGGGGGTTGGGTATCGTGACGGCCGGCGGGGGCTGGGGCGTGCTGGCGGCGGATGCCTGTGCGGAACTCGGTTTCGATGTGGTCCAACTGCCCCGGGACACCCTCCGGGAACTGGACAAGCTCCTTCCGGCCTGGTGGAACCGGGGCAACCCGGTGGACCTCGTGGCCGGCGCCGCTGTCGACAATATCTTCAAGGCCGTCGAGCTGGTCATGCAATGTCCGTCGGTCGATGCGATGATGTTCCTGAGCCTCATGCCGGCCCTGCGGATGGGAGGCTTCAGCGCCCCCCCGGACGAAGAAGCCCGGGAGGCATGGGCAAAGAAGATGACGGAAGAGGTGGCCAGGGCCGTGGACGCGTTCAATGCCCTGGCCGATAAATACGGCAAGCCCATCGTTCTGGCCTCCGAATACATGTGGGCCACCCACGGGGAGCAGGCGGAAATCAACTTCGCCCTGGGCGGGCACAACGCGGTCTGCTACCGCATGCCCGGACGGGCCGCCAGAGTGCTGGATGCCCTGGCCGAATACAGTGAGTTTCTGAGGAAATCCTCCTTGGCAGAGGGGGCTGCATGACCCCACGCTCCTGGCCGAGCGTGGGGTTCATGTCCTTAGTTGAGACGGCCTCGGGCGGCACCGGACCGCTGAGCCTCGCCCGCCCCGAGAAGGTTTCGATATCGAGCCCTTCGATGGTCGTGGCAACAAGTTATTGGAAAACGGATTCAAAGGGAGTTTCGACATGCGGCTGAAAGAGAAAGTCGCCATCGTTACGGGAGGCGGCAGAGGAATCGGGAGGGCCATCGCGCTTGCCTTCGCCCGGGAAGGCGCCGAAGTGGCGATCACTGCCCGGACAGAGTCCGAGATCCGCGCTGTTGCGGATGAGATTCGCTCTTTCGGCGGGAAGGCCTCCGCGGTCCCCTGCGATGTGACGCAGGAGATGTCCGTGAATGCAATGGTGGAGCGGGTCGCAGGGGAACTGGGCGAGCCCTCCATCCTCGTCAACAACGCCGGCGTGATGATCGTTGGGGATGTGGCATCCGTTGACGCCGATCAGTGGTTCTATGGAGTCGCCGTCTCGCTGACCGGTGCGTTCCTGTGCTCAAAGGCCGTGCTCAAATACATGATTCCACGCCGAGGCGGCAAGATCATCAATATGGGCTCCCGCGCCGGGAAGCTTCCAACGCCCCATGTTTCTTCCTATGCAGCCGCCAAGTTCGGTCTGATCGGCTTGACGAAATCACTCAGCGACGAGGTGAAGAAGCTTGGGATCAATGTAAATGCCATCTGTCCGGGATTTGTGGACACCAGGATGGTACGCGATTTCGGCTTTGAGAAAATCGTGGAGGACATCATGAGCCCGGATGAGATCGCCGATGTCGCGGTCTTCCTCGCCTCCGAGGAGTCGAGGGCTATCATGGGGGCGGATATAGAAGTGTACGGCAAGACAGAAAGACCGGCGGCTGCACGCTGAACCTCACCGGCCCGGGGGCCGAGGAATCTTGTGATTCGGACAAATCCGGAAGAGGGGAATCGCGCACCAGTGGGCTATCCCTGGTCCCAAATCGCCAAATCGGGGTCAGGCTTTCATTTTACACTTTCGGTGCAGCCAAATGGTTGTTGCTCAAAGTGTAAAATGAAAGCCTGACCCCAATCCCCACAATCCCCAATCCCGCCGTTCGCACGCTCGCCGCATTGCAGTAGCCTGCGATCGCATGGTTCGTTTGCACGTGGACCCCACTCCAGCTACTGGCAGTACTTCTGGAATCCAGCAGCGTGTAGTCCCGGTCGTTGATCTCCGCGCCGACCGTGACGTTTTTCTTGTTGACATCATACAGACATGCTTGTATGTATGTAAGGTAATCCTCGATTCTGCCTGGATTTTTTCTCGAAGATGGCGCACGAAAGGGCGTTTGTGCGGAGAACCAGGGAAGAGGCGGAGAGAACCCGCAAGGCGATCCTGGACGCTTCCCTCAAGGTCTTCTCCACAAAAGGGTACGCCCGCACCCGGCTCGAGGACGTTGCCAGGGAGGCCGGCGTCACACGCGGTGCCATCTACTGGCACTTCGCAAACAAGGCGAAACTCTACGGCGCTGCCGTTTCGGAAAGCGTGAGAGGTTATCGGGAACGCCTGACCGGGATTCTCCTTTCCGACCTTTCCCCCCTGGTCAAGATACGATGCCTGATGAAGGAATGGCTGGTCACCCTCCAGGAGGATGAGGCCTATCGAACCCTCGTCGAGATGACCCTCACCAAGACCGAATTCGACGACGAGCTGCGGGAAAGCGTGCGGGACTGGTTCGGTTTCATTGAACGGATGCAGAAGGCGTTCGCGGATCTCGTACGCAAGGGGATCGAAGCCGGAGAGATCCGTGGGGAAACGGACCCCGAAGTGGCCGGCCTCGCCCTGATCTCCTATCTGAACGGGATCGAGGAAACCTGGTTCATAAAGGACTGGACGGAACGGGGCGTCCAGTTCTCACCCGCACGCATGGCGGACGACCTGGTCGCATTCATCCTGCGCGGGATGACGGATCGGTAAACTGAGAAGGAGATCGAAATGCCGACGGAGAAGATTCGCGTGGTGGCATTGGGGGGATGCGGCGGAATGGGCCAGTTTGCGGTGCGCACGGCCGCCGGTTTCGACTTCGTGGAGGAGATCGTCGTCGCCGACCGCGACGAGAAGAGGGCCGGCGAGTTTGCGGAGAAGTGCGGCCCGAAGACGAGCCCCGCAGGCGTGGATGTCATGAACGAACGGGCACTGTCGAGCCTGCTCGAGAAGGCGGACGTCGTGATGACCACGGTCGGCCCTTACTACCGGTTCGGGTTGCCCGTGCTGCGCGCGGCCATTCGGGGCGGCTGCCACTACCTGGACATCAACGACGACTGGGAGCCCACCCTCGAGATGCTCGAACTGGACCAAGAGGCGAAGAAGGCGGGGATCACCGCCGTCATCGGCATGGGCGCCAGCCCCGGGCTCTCGAACCTGATGGCGGTGATGGCGATGAACGAGCTCGACGAGGTGGACGACCTGGTTACCGGCTGGGGTACGGGCGGGCGGGATGAAGAGCTTTCCGAGCGGCCGGGTGAAGGGGGCACCCTTCGCGCGGCCACCGAGCACTGGATCCACCAGCTCACCGGGAAGATCCGCGTCCGGAGGGACGGCGCCTTCCAGGACGCCGCCGCCTTCGAGGAAATCCGGATCGATTACCCCGGCGTCGGCCCGGTGACGACGCACACCGTGGGCCATCCGGAACCGATCACGCTTCCCCTCTTCAGGCCGGAGATTCGGAACAGCTGGAACGTGATGAACATGCCCCCTTATGTCATCGAGCCCCTGCGCTGGGTGGCGGGCCGGGTGGATGCGGGCAGGATGACCATCGACGAGGCCACCGATCAGGTGAACGACGTGCTCATGGGCGGGGGAGGTTGGTTGAAGCCGCTGTCTTCCGGGCTCGGGCGAAGAATGCTCCTGCAGTATCTGCTCAAACCCAAGAGCAAGACCCGTTACGTTGCCAGTCTCTTCGCATATGCTGCGGGCACGAAGGACGGCAAACCGAGGCGGGTGGGCGCTCGCCTCACGGCCGCGCCTTATGGGGGAATGAAGCACGAGACCATGGGCGGCGTCACCGGTGTCCCCCTCGCCACGGCCCTGGCCATGTTCGCCCGCGGGAAGATAGACCGAAAAGGCGTGTGCGCGCCGGAAGGGGCCATCGACCCGGATGCCTTCTTCGACGAGCTGGCTCCCCTCTGCACGCCCGCGAAGAAGAACGCAAAGGACCTGGTCGACATAAATGTGTCCGACTCGGAAGCCCTTCCGCCCTTCCGGGGTGCGATGGAAGAGAGCGACCCCACGCCTTGACAGGCAGGGGTTCCGTTCGGTATAGAGAGTGAATAATCACTCTCCAAGATCGTGCGAAGCGGGCGGGTCGCCTTCCGACGCCTGAGAGGCCGATCTCCCGACCCCCCCTTCAAAAAGAAGGGGAATCGTCCTAACATGGTATGCTTATGATCTTCAAATCGATGCTTTTCCAGCCTTTCATCCCGGCACACGCATGCAGGGCCGCGGGCCGGCCCACGAAGCCTGAAGCAATCCCGGAGACTCGACCGATGGAAGCCAACATCCCTGACCGTGTTGCGATACGGTTCGTCTGCCTTCTCGCCGCAGTTTGCGTACTCCTGACCGGACCCGCGTACGGCGGGCAGGAATGGAAGACGCACGACGATCTCTTCTCCATCAGCTTCCCGACGGAAACGGATGGATGGGCCTGCGGGCGATACGGCACGATCCTGCACACCTCGGACGGCGGTGCGACGTGGAAGCCCCAGACCGGCGGCACGATCTTCACCCTGTCCAGCATCCATTTCGCGGATGCGGAGAACGGCTGGGCCGTCGGAAACGAGGGAACGATTCTGCACACCTCCGACGGGGGTGCGACCTGGGAGGAGCAGGAGAGCCCCATCGACTACTTCCACATGGATGTTCTCTTCCTGAACCCGAGGAAAGGGTTCATCGTCTCGGAGAGAACGAACATCCTGGCCACCGAGGACGGCGGGAGGACCTGGGAAGTGGGGTTCGAGGACCAGGACTACATCCTGAAATCCATCTCCTTCTGCGACGAGAAGCACGGTTGGGTCGCGGGCGAGTTCGGCCACACCTACCACACCCGCGACGGGGGCGAGACCTGGGAGAAGCAGGCCGGCCTTTACGAAATGGATTGGGACACGGGTTTCATACGGGGGGACAATTTTCTCTTCGACGTGGCTGCGATCGACCCGGAGACGGCCTGGAGCGTAGGCATCGTGGGCACCGTGAAGAGGACGACGGATGGCGGGGAGACCTGGGAGAAGGTACCCCTGGATCTGCCGAGGCTCCAGCTCTTCACCATCGCCTCCGACGGGGCGGGGATGATCGCCATCGGAGGCAAAGGCTTGAGTGTGTTCTCCAAGGATGCGGGTGACACCTGGCAGCGCGCCGACTTCGAGCCGACCATCGAATACGGCTGGATCTACGATATCGAAGCCATCGGCGCCGGCCGGTTCGCCGCCTGCGGGGACGAGGGCGTGATCTATCTCCGATCTCCGGGAAGCCACTGGAAGAGAATCGACTACTGACGAGGCGAAGAAGATGACGGAAGAGAAGCAGACTGTTCTTGACAGGCTCGCCCGGTTCGCGACATCCCACCGTGTCCTGATCCTGGCCCTGACCCTGATCGTGGCCGCAGGGTTCGCCTACGGCGCGACCCGGATCCAGGGTGAGGTCATCATCGAGGAGCTTCTGCCGTACGCCCATCCCTACCTGCAGATCATGATCGAGTTTTCCGAGGTGTTCGGCAGCGGGGGCTCCTTCGTGGCCATTTCGCTCGAGGCGAAGGATGGGGACATCTTCAAGAAGTCGATTCTCGAGAAGGTGCAGGCCATCGACCAGGAGGTGGCCCTGTGGCCCGAGACCTACCGGATCCTGACCGTGTCCATCGGAAGCCGGGCCACCAAGGTGGTGCGACCCGTCGGGGAGGGGGAGATCCGCGTCAAGCCCCTCATGTGGCCGGACGTACCCGAGACCCCGGAAGGGGTCCGGCAGCTCAAGAAGGACATCTTCTCCGACCCGATCCTCCGGGGCATCCTGGTCTCCCGGGACGGCTCGGCCGCGATGATTCTCACCCAGTTCAAGGAGAACATCTCGTATGCCCGTTCCTTCGAGATGCTCCAGAAGCTCGAGGCGAAGTACACGGACGACGAGACCGCGGTGCAGCTCGTAGGCTTCCCCGTCCTGATGGGGTGGATCTACAGCTACAAGACCCAGATCATGATGGTCATGGTGGTGAGCGTTTTGCTCATGATCATCGTGCTCTTCTTCTCCTTCCAGAATTTCGTCGGCATGGTCGTGCCCATGTGCTTCGGTGTGATCAGCACGGCCATGGGCCTTGGGTTCATCGGGTGGCTCGGGATCAACTTCAGCCCCCTGCAATACGTGCTCGCCTTCCTGGTGGCCGCCCGGATGGTGAGCCACTCGGTCCAGATCACCCACCGGTACATGGAGGAGTACGTGGAGTTTCGTGACAGGGAGAAGGCCTGCTACGAGACGATGCGGTCCATGATCCTGCCGAACTGGGCCGGTGTGGCCACCGACGCGGCCGGTTTCTTCATCCTCATTCTGGTCAAGATCGCGCTCATGCAGATGGTGGCCATCTTCATGACCTTCTGGATGCTCACCGTGGCGCTCTGCGGCATCGTCACGCCGATCCTCTGCAGCTACATGCCGCTGGCGCGTGCGAGCGAGGCATGGGTGAGGAAGAGCAAGAAGATGAGCTGGCTGGACAGGGTCTGCCTCGGCGCCGCCCGGTTCTCCATCGGGCGAGGCCGGCCGGTGGTGGCGGGCACGGCGGCCGGCCTGCTTCTGTTCTGCGTCTACCAGGCCACGACGTTGAAGATCGGGGATGCGAGTCCCGGCTCTCCGCTTCTCTGGCCCGATCACCGGTACAACCTGGACCAGGCGAAGGTGGACCGGACCTTTGACATCTCGTCGGAGGACTTCACCCTCTACTACAAGGGCGAGCCGGGCTCGGTCTACGACGACGCGGCGATCCTGAACACCTTCGAGGCCTTTGACCGTCACATGGAGAAGAGGCTTCCGGACATCTACAAGTCCTCCGACTCCATCATCGGGCTGATGAAGGCCCTGAACTTCATCATGCACGACGGCGACGTGCTCTGGAGGGAACTGCCGCCCGACCCGATCACCATGACCAACATCATCGGATGGACCCGGGACCAGGTTGACGTCTACACCATGCAGCGGTATTTCGACAGCGACATGAGCAAGGCGCAGATCACGCTCTATTTCGCGGATCACACCTCGGACAACCTGCTCCGGATCCGGGAGGCGGCCTACGACTTCTTCAAAGAACATCCGAGGAAGCTGGAAAAGGGGGAGTTCTTCCTCGCCGGCGGCCGGATCGGCATGGAGATCGCCACGAACGAGGAGATGCGCCGGACCCACATGACGATCGACAGCATGGTGCTGGCCGCCATCTTCCTGCTCTGTACTCTTTTCTATCGGTCCATCGTGGCCGGGCTCATGTTCACACTGCCCCTCATTCTGGGCAATCTCGTGGCCTTCGCGTACATGGGGCTGACCGACATCGGCCTGTCGATCAACACGCTCCCGGTGGCCGCGGTGGGTGTGGGTGTGGGCGTCGACTTCGCGATCTACATCTATAATCGTTGCATGGAGGAGTTTCCGGACAAGCGCCGGTGGGGGGAGACGAACGCGGAGGAGAGATGGTCGGGGGCGATCCTGACCTCGGTGCGCACCTCGGGCAAAGCGGTCGTGCTCACCGGGTTGACCATGGTGCTTCCGATCCTGTCCTGGTACTTTATCTCCGATCTGAAGTTCCAGGCCCAGATGGGGATCTTCCTGGCCATAATCCTCACGACGAACGTGATCCTGTCGATCACGCTTCACCCGCTCATGCTCTACGTCATCAAGCCGAAGTTCATTACGAGGAGAGCAGAGCGGGCGGGTTGATTTGTCGTCCCCGCAAGCGAGGATCCCTGGGCGTCCGATGCCGGGGGGCTTCCGATGGAGCCGGGACTGACAAGGAGTAGGGGGTTTCGAGCAGCGAACCTGAACCGTTTCGGGGGGAAAAGCGATGCGAAGATCGATTCCGAGTGCCGTGTTGATACTGGTCTTCCTGGTTGGTGTTTCGATTCAGCCGGCCGCAGCCAGGCAGTTCACAC
>CAYZMM010000026.1:0-79271 GCA_964479535.1 uncultured Thermodesulfobacteriota bacterium | reverse complement strand
CCGATAAAATCGGGTTTCGAGTCCGCCAGGGTCTTTCCCTGGACCCCTTTCCATTCGGCCAACGGATAAGGAATTGAATTCTTCTCCTGTTGGGTTGAATTCTTCTGTTCGGTTGAACAAGAGATCAAGAGGAATAGGACACCGAGACCCATGAGTGCCAAGGACTTTCTTTTCATTCTTTGTCTCCTTTTCTAGAGATTCTCCATCTCCGGATTCCAGAGCTATCGGAAGCCTTCCCTCGGAAAATCAGTTGAGAACGCCGGCCTTGTAATATTTCGTTCCTTTCACTGTCAGCTCCAGGGCCAGGCCGTCGTCGGTGAGTTGGTACAGCCATACACCGGGAGAGATGGACATGGCCCCGGCAAAGGCTCCGCCCTGGTCGCTCAGCTTTGCTGCCGCCGTGGCCTGCCCCCCCAACTCCCATCCGGAGTCAATGAAACGTTTCAGAAGGCCCTCATTTTCGAAGACCCAGACCAGCCTGAACTTCTTCACCCCCAGGCCCAGACCCGCCTGCAGCTCCACCATCTTCATGAAGGTTTCCTTTTTGGTCTTGTTGTCCACCGCAATCCCACTGCCGGACCCGCCGCCGGCAAGAAAGATCTTCATACCGAAATTGCTGAACACGGCGTAGCCGGCCGAACCGGCAACCGCTTTCTTGGCCGAAGGCTGCACTTTGTAGAGTCGGACCAGTGTTTCGTTTGCCATCTTGCGGACGTCCGCTCTCTTCTGCTTGATTTTTTCGTCGTTTGCCGACGCCAAGGGCTTCACAGTGAGGGCGAAACCAAACAGAAGAGTGAAGACGATTCCCCATGCAAAGAATTTGTCTCGGTTCACCTGATCTTCTCCTTTCTTGCGTGATCCTTTCGCATCGATCGCCCTATCAGACTTGCCCTGAACACAGACAAATCAGGCTAAGGGTTTTCTTCCTGTAAACATTCAACAATCTCTTGCTCCAGTTCCTTGAGAAGCTCATCGTATTCCTTCCGGCGCAGAGGGGCCTCTTCTGCCGTCACCCGGTTCCAGTATGCAAGCGCACTCGCACATTTCTGGTAATCTCTGCAAAGCGTTCGGAAGGGGTCGCTGGCCTGAAGCAACCGTAGTATCAGTGCCTTCTGATCCGGGAACCGTGAGAAGACATGGGACAGAAGCGGAGGCGAATGCTTCATTTGTCTAGGGCACCCCTGTCGGTTCCGACCTGTTTGCAAGCACAAAAGCCATTTTTGATTCCATTCTTACTTCTTTTGCCCGCCCATGTGTGCTAATTTAGGCTAGTTTATACCCGGGACAGCAGGTAAACCCATTGAAATCAAAAGACAAGATAGAGCCTGTCGGCCGGGACTCGGACCGGCGTGCCGTGCCGTCCGGAGGCATGGAAGAGCCCGAGCCCTGCGTGATTCCCCCTGAGTCGGTCCGGGAGCAGCTGCACCGGGTCCTCGCTCACCCCGAGTTCCACGGGACCCTTCAGCAGAAGGAGTTCCTGCGTTTCGTGGTTCTCGAGACCCTGGACGGTCGGCAGGACACGATCAAGGGATACACGGTAGCGACCCAGGTCTTCGGCAGGAAGGCGGATTTCGATCCCAAGATCGACCCGATCGTGAGCATCCAGGCAAACAAGCTCCGGCGGGCGCTGGAGCGTTATTACCTCGTTGCAGGTGGGAGCGACCCGGTCCGGATCGAGATGCCCAAGGGCACCTATGTTCCGACCTTTCATCTTCAGCCGGTACCCGATTCGCAGGCACCGCCGCCCACGGAGGAATCAGAAGCCCTGGAAGGGGAAGACTCCTGGCCCACCTTGCTCGTCCGGCCCTTCCGGAACCTTACCGGCGACCCTGATCAGGATTACCTGGCGACAGGTCTCGCAACGGAACTCACCGTGGAATTGAGCCGATACCAGGATGTCCGGGTATGGAGGGCCGGCGCCCGCTTCGTGATCGATGGAAGCGTACAGAGAGACACTTCAGGCATCAAAGTGGCCGTCCATCTGATCGACGGAAAGACCGGAAAACAACTTCTGGGAGAGATGGAACGAGCCCGCGCCGAGGCTCCCCAACTCCTCGCCTTGCAGGAAGAGTTCGCCCGGGTGATCGCCGTCAAGGTGGCCGGCGAACAAGGGATCATCGCCGACGCCCTGACCCGTGAATCCAGAGACAAACCCCCCTCTCAATTGTCGACTTATGAGGCCATTCTGAGGTATTACCAGTACGACAGGGCCGTATCCCTGGAAACCTACCTTCGCGCCCTGGAGGCCCTGGAGGCTGCCGCGGAGATCGAGCCGGAATGCGGCCAGGTCTGGACCCTGCTTGCCCGGCTGTACATAGACAATATCAGCCTGGAATTCTCCGGCCTTTCGACTCCCCTCGACAAGGCCGTTTCATTTGCTGAGAAGGGCGTGCTGCTGAACCCGGCGAGTCAGCGGGCCAGAATCTGCCTGGCCCGCGCACGAATGCTTGCCAATCAGATTCCGGCGGCGCGGGCTGAGGCGGAGCGGGCCTTGGCCCTGAATCCACACTCTTTTCTCTTCATGGACAGTCTGGGGTACCTGTTCACCTTGCTCGGAGAGTGGGAACGCGGCCCTGCTCTGCTCAAGAAGGCGATTCGAGCCAACCCCTACTGTCGCCCCTTCGTTCACTACGGGTTGTGGCTGGATTGGTTCCGGCAGCAGGAATACGATCAGGCGTACCTGGAAACGCTCAACCTCCGGATGACCGGAAACTTCTGGGACCCCCTTGTCCGGGCCGCCACACTGGGTCAGTTGGGAAGAACCGAAGAAGGTGAGAAAGCTGCCGCGGCGCTTTTCGAACTGAAACCCGACGTCCCGAGCCGCGGACGCGAGTTGATCGGCCACTACATCAAGTTCGAAGACATCCTGGAACGAATCGTCGAAGGCCTGCGGAAAGTCGGGGTGGAGTTGGAGTAGCCAACCATTTACTCCAGACACCTAAAACCTAAACGTCTCTGCCCTTCACGGCTTGTCAGGGTAGTTGGTCATCCCTTGCGTGCCTTTCTGATTTCGAATCGACGTGGCTACGATTTCCGGCAGTGCCATGGAATCTGAAACGGCCGGGGCACAACTGCTTGACACGGCGAGATGGGACCGCTTATTTTGTTCTTGTAACATGAAGAACATTATTTTGCTGTTTGCCCAGCACAAATCCGGTACAGGGAGAACTGCGATGATTCTTTCTCGAACGAAGTTTATCCTCGTGGTGGCGCTGTCCTTTTCATTACTTACCGGTTCCAACGGCAGCGAGGAGATCCGCGCTCAGCTTACTCCGCCGGCGTGCGCGGTCGCGGTTCCCGAGGCCGTACGCACATGTATTCGGGATATGAATGCCGCCGCCCGCGCCTGCTATGATCAGGTCGGCACGGCCTGCACCGCGGATGATCCCGCCTTCGTCCAGGCCCTTTCATTGCCTGCGGATGCGGTCGAGGAATCCTGTTCCGACGGAGAATTGTTTTCCCTCTCGAAACAGGATCTTCTTGCCCGTCTCGAATATGCGTGCCGCTCCAATGCGGATTCGATCGCCTGGAGAACATTCGGCGGCCCCCAGGGCGCCGTATGGGAGGACCCCGTGCCGGGTCCCTGCGCTCCGGTATCCGCGGCGCATTCCGTACAGCGCGAGTGTCTGTTGACGGCTCACGAAACGGTTTCGGGCTATGTGGACGACACACTGGCGGCGATGAATGCATGCCTCGCCGGCCAGACGTGTGACGCAAGCGCTGTGGTCGCTCAAGCGGAAGCGAGTGCCGCCGCTGCGGCCATGACCATTGCCGGTGAATGTGGAGCCTTGAGTGACCTGATCGCGGTAAGTCCTCAAATCTATGTCGATCGCGCTTCCGAGCAGATGGACTGTATCCTGCCGACCGTGCACGCGGACGTTGACCCCTTCGAACCCCGGTGCGGCCCTTCGAACGTCGACCACGAGGTGCTCAGGGGCGAGTGGACGCAACTCCTTCTGGACGGGCAGAAGTGGGGCACCCTGTGCGGCGACGGCAGCGAGTACGCCATGTGGATTCGACCGGCACCTGCGGGAGCGCCGCTGGATCGGGTCATCATCGGTCTACAGGGCGGAGGGGTGTGTCTGTTCGAGGACGACTGCCGATATCGGCTGGAGAACGATAGCGGCCTGTTCACGGCCATGGATGATACCCCCGCCGACGCAGGCCTGGTCGATACAACGAATCCGGAAAATCCCTTAAAAGACTGGACCATGGTTTACCTGCCCTATTGCAACCAAGACGTGTTCGCCGGGGGCGGCATCATCGAGCAGTTCTCCGACTTCACGGTGGCACGATACGGTGCGGTCAACATGCGCGCCGGGGTGCGTGTGGCTCGGGACATCCTCTGGAAGATGATGGACGAGGAGGGTGGAAAGGGCTATCGCCCGGACGAGCTGATCGCCCTGCTGGGAGGTTGGTCCGCCGGTGGGTACGGCACGATGTACAACTACAACTTCATGCTGGACGACCTCTTGTGGCAGAGAACATCCGCCTTCCCGGACGCGGGCTGCGGACTGGACAACGGAGAGTTGCTCGGTGTGAGGACGCTGGGATTCACCAAAATACCGGAGTGGGGTGCTCTGCCCAATCTGCCGCCCTACTGCTTCCGCGGCGACTGTGCCGTGGGACCGGACAACTACGCCGCCTACGCGCCCCGCTTGAAGCAGGTTCCCGAGCAGCAATACATGATTCTTTCCAACCAGAAAGACAACACACAGCAGGCAGATGCCTTCTTCTCCGACGAGGCCGTCTGGATCGATGCCATCCGCACCGCCTACTGTGATACGAAAGACCTGAACGGCATACAGTGGTATCTGACCAGCGATTCCGAGAACAGCGTCCACGTGGTTTCGCTTCGCGACGAATTCTACTATGGTGAAGTGGCCGGCGAGCGCATGGTCGACTGGTTCTGGCGTGCGGTCACCGACGCGGATTCCATCACCGATCGCGCGGAAGAGGGGAATTTCACCGTGGCCATTCCCGGGTCGAACCCCTTTCCCTGTGCCTTGCCTTAGTACTCCATCTCAACAATACGGTGACGCACCGAGGATGCCGAGGCGCCCGGCAGGCAAGGCGCGAGGAGGGCGAATACCGGGCGTATTTAACCGACGAGCAACGCAGCCTGCCGGGATGGATCGGCATCCGAATGCCACCGTATTGTTGAGATGGAGTACTTAGCCTTCAGAGATCGAACACCAGCAGGGTGTCTCCGGTCTCCACAGCCTGCCCGCTCTGGACCAAGACCGTTTGCACCACCGCGTCATAGGGCGAGGCAACACCGCTCTCCATCTTCATGGACTCGATGATGAGCAGTTGCTGCCCCTTGTAGACTCGTTCCCCCGGCTGCACCTGGACGTCCACGATGATCCCGGGCATGGGGCAAGGGAGATGGTTCTCCACGGCCTTTCCCTCCGGGGGTGTCGGGACGTAGCGGGTCAGGGTCCACTCGAGGGGGGTGTAGATCTCCAGGGTGCGGCTCGTTCCGGAGTAGGTGGTACGAATGAAGTTTCCTCTGTACTGAAGGAGGAAGCGATGATAGCTCCCGTCGATCTCGAGCTTGAGCCGCCGGCGGTAGAACTCGAAAGGAGGCGTGGTGACGCGGTAGAGCTGGCCGTCCACCCAGACGTCCCAGTTCCTCGATGCCGGATCGGCGTGCTGGAGCGTTAGTTCCATCGGCTCTTTGCCGCCTCTTACGATGTATTTATACCGGGGCTTGGCAGGGAAGGCTCCGCCCACCTGGGCGGCCATGGGCCGGAGGGATGCGCGAACCAGGTTCTGCCGGTTGTGATACACCAGCGTCGCGGCCAGGGCCATGTAATGGAGATCCGAGGGGGATGGGTCGATCTTTCTATGCCCTTCCTCGAAGTGTTCCTCGATGAAGCCCGTGGAAAGCTCCCCCGCTGCGAAGGAAGGGTGCGTGAGGATGGCGTTGGCAAAGGTCACATTCGTGTTCACGCCCTCGATGTGGTAGCCGTTCAACCCGTCGATCAGCGAAGCTCGGGCCTGTTCCCTGTCCTGGCCCCACGCGATGACCTTGGCGAGCAGGGAGTCGTAGTAGCTGCTGACGATGCTGCCGGCCTCGACACCGCTGTCCACCCGGATGGCGGCCCCTCGGGGCTCGTAATACCGGGTGATCATTCCGGTGGAAGGCAGGAACCCCCTTTCGGGGTCTTCCGCGCACACGCGCACCTCGATGGCCCAGCCTCGAAACGAAACGTCCTCCTGCTTCAACGGAAGAGGTTCCCCCGAGGCGACCCGGATCTGAAGTTCCACCAGATCCACCGAAGTCACCCTTTCCGTGACCGGGTGCTCTACCTGAAGCCGCGTGTTCATTTCGAGGAAGTAGAACTTCCCGTCCCGGTCAAGGATGAACTCGACGGTCCCGGCATTCGTGTAATCTGCCTGCCTCGCAAGGGCGCAGGCCATGCGGCCCATTTCCTGCCGGAGCGGCTCTTCCACCGCCGTCGAAGGGGTTTCCTCGATGATCTTCTGGTACCGCCGCTGGATCGAGCACTCCCTCTCCCCCAGGTGAATGATGTTGCCGTGGTGGTCGGCGAGAACCTGCACTTCCACGTGTCTGGGATTCGCGATATAGCGTTCAACCAGGATTTGATCGTTCCCAAAGGCCTTTCTCGCTTCACTCTGCGAAGCGGCGAGGGCATTTTTCATCTCCTCCATGCGCGAGACGATCCGCATCCCCTTTCCGCCCCCTCCATGGACAGCCTTGAGAAGGAAGGGGGTTCCGATTCGCTCCGCCACCGACGCCACTTCCTCGAGGCCGGACAGGGGCTCGACGCTTCCGGGCACGACCGGAACACCCGCTTCCAGGGCGAGGTTCTTGGAGGCGAGTTTGTCGCCCAGGGTGGTAATGGCAGAAGGAGAAGGGCCGATGAACACCAGGCCCGCCTCCCGGGTCAGACGCGCGAAGTCGGCGTTCTCGGAAAGAAAACCGTACCCAGGGTGAACGGCCTCGCAACCGCTCGACACGGCCAGTTCCAGAATCCTTTCCATGCAGAGGTACGATTCCTGGGAGGGGGACCCTCCCACGTACAGGGCTTCGTCTGCCCGGGTTCTGTGAAGGGATTGTGCATCCACATCGGAGTAGACCGCCACGGTCCGGATGCCCAATCGCCTGCAGGTTTTCATGATTCGGACAGCAATCTCACCACGGTTCGCAACGAGGACCTTTTCGAACATGGGAAACCTCACAGGGGAATGTTGCCGTGTTTTCGGTCGGGGCGGTCCGCCTTCTTGCTCTCGAGGAACTGAAGGGAGCGGATCAGACGGTGACGGGTGTCCCGGGGGAAGATCACATCATCGATGTAGCCCCTTCGAGCCGCCAGGAAGGGGTTGAGAAAGGCCTTGCGGTATTCCTCCATCTTCTCGTTCAGGGTCTCCTCCGGGTCCGGGGACTCGCGGATCTCCTTCCGATAGATCACCTCGCAGGCTCCCCTGGGGCCCATGACCGCGATCTCCGCCGTGGGCCAGGCATAGTTGATGTCGCAATGGATGTGCTTGGAGTTCATCACCAGATAGGCTCCGCCGTAAGCCTTCCGGATGAGTACCGTGATTCGCGGAACCGTGGACTCCACAAAGGCGTAGAGGAGCTTGGCTCCGTGCCGGATGATACCGCCGTGCTCCTGTTCCGGACCCGGCATGAAGCCCGGGACATCTACAAAACAGATGAGAGGGATGTTGAAAGTGTCGCAGAAACGCACGAACCGGGCCGCCTTGGCCGAGGCATCCACGTCCAGGGCTCCTGCAAGAACGGCCGGCTGGTTGGCCACCAACCCGATGGTCTGACCGCCGAGACGGCCGAACCCGATGATGATGTTTCGGGCATACCTGGGCTGAAGCTCCAAAAACTCAGAGCCGTCCAGCACACTTTCGATCAGTACGCGCATGTCGTAGCTCTGGTTGGGATGGGGAGGGACCAGCCGGTCCAGGGCCGGATCCGTCCTTTCGGGCGGGTCGCTCAGGTCGAGGAAAGGAGCGGGCTGGCGGTTGTTGGAGGGCAGATAGCTGATGAGCTGCCGGACGGCCCTGAGGCAGAGGATGTCGTTGGGCAGGACGAAATGGGCCACTCCGCTCTTGGTCCCATGAACGCCTGCCCCGCCCAGCTCCTCCGAGCTGATGTCCTTGTGGATGACCGTCTTCACCACGCCAGGGCCGGTCACGAACATGTGGGAGGAGTGTTCGACCATGAAGACGAAGTCCGTCATGGCCGGGCTGTAGACCGCTCCGCCGGCACAGGGTCCGAGAATGCAGGATATCTGCGGCACCACACCGCTCGCCTGCACGTTCCGGAGGAAGATCTCCCCGTAGGCGGCGAGTGCGTCCACGCCCTCCTGGATCCGGGCCCCGCCCGAATCGTTCAGGCCGATGATCGGGGAGCCGACCCGTACGGCCTGATCCATCACCTTGCAGATCTTCTGCGAATGGGCCTCCCCCAGAGAGCCTCCCATCACCGTGAAATCCTGACTGAAAAGGAAGACCTCCCGGCCGTCGATCGTGCCGTGCCCCGTGACCACCCCATCGCCCGGGAAGACAGGGTCGCTGCCCACGGCTCCCCCCCTGCCCACCTTCAAGGTGTCGAACTCCTCGAAGGAACCTTCGTCCAGCAGCAGAGCGATCCGTTCCCTGGCGGTGAGTTTCCCCTGGCTGTGCTGCGTCTCGACCCGGCCGGGCCCGCCGCCCTGGAAAGCCTCCTGCTTGAGTTCTTCCAGCTTCTTCAGATTGTCCTCCATCGGTACGTCCATCTTCTGCCCTCCCCGATACAAACCGTGTGCTTTGACGACTCCGTCACGATCCCCAGCCCCACATCTGGCGCTGGACACCCTTCTACCCCAGCCTGCCCCCCACTTTCAATACGGTAGCGTCCAGCAAGGAATGTCCGAAGATTCTGCTTGAAATAGGGAGACGCGACCTTGAACTGCCTGCGCGATTCAGGTACTAGGAAGCGGGCATCGCCCCGTATCAACCTTTCCGAGACGTGCATCTGATGTTTGAGGATGTGAGCCCTTCCTTGCCAGGTGAGTGGAGATGGCAGATCGAACGAAAGGATGTGCGCGGCTGTTTCTGGTCGCCCTTTCGGGGTGCTTGGCCCTCCTCCTCGCCTCCCTCTTCCTGCTGCCTCACATGCTCAACCTGGCCCCTGTCAAAGAGAGAATCATGGCACTTGCTTCTGACCAGCTCGGAGCCGGTGTGGAATATGAGACGGCCGGGCTCTCGCTGTTTCCCCGCCCCGGTCTCGTGATCCTCCGGGGCACCATCCTCCGGCCCGGGGAGTTCGAGGTCAGACTGGGAAAGCTGACGGCGGGCACGGGGTTTCTGCGCCTCCTTGCGCGAGACTGGGGATCGGCGAAGGTTCGGGTGGAGGCCCCGATGCTGAAGCTGGATCTCTCCGGGGGAGACCGGGACGAGGACGCGGAAGCCTCGGTTGAGGCACAGATCCGCGAAGAGGTGGCCTCCGTCGTATCCCTCCTCTGCTCGCAAGTACGCGGCATTGCCCTTGAAATCGAACAGGGGACCATAGAGCTCCGCCGGAACGGCCGGCCGGTCTTTCGAGCGGAGGGTCTTCGGGGCCGCCTCGATTCCCGGTCCCGCCGCGTCACCCTGGAGCTCGCGTGCCGGGCCGACCTCTGGCAGCGTCTGGCGCTGACCGCATCCATCACCGAAGCACTCGAGGGGGAGTGCCGCATCCGCATGAAGGGATTGAGGCCCGACTTGCTGTTGGAGGGTCTCCTGCCCTCCCACCGCATCCCCCTTGCTGACACGGATTTCGATCTCGAGGTTCCCTTCGATTGGCATGAGCCGGGTCGTGTCGAGGGGAGCTTTCACGGCTCTGTGCCCTCCCTCAGGATGCAGTCCCCTGACTCCGAGAGAGTCCTGGAGGACCTGCGAATGAACGGGTCCTTCATCCTCGAGGAAGACCGGCAGCAGGTCTCCCTGGATGCCCTCCATCTGGGCTACCCGAAGCTCCGGGCGAAGGCGAAGCTCTCCGTCGATTCCGCTTCCCCGGCGGTGCGAATCGAGGCGGAGGGCGCAGACATCGACCTTGCGGAACTCCGCGAGGTCGCGCTGACGGCTGCATCTGAGAACCCTCTGGTTCAGGAAGTCTTCACGTACGTGAGGGGAGGCCAGGTCGCCTCTCTCGCATTTCACGCCGGTGGGAAAGATCTCGCTGACCTCGGAAACCTGGAAACCCTCTCCGCCAGGGGCCGTTTCAAAGACGCCTCTCTCTTTGTTCCCGACCCCGGGTGGGAGCTGGAAGGCGTGGGCGGAGAGATCGTCCTTTCTCCCGGGCTGCTGGAAGGGAAGGACCTGAGGGGCCGCCTGGGGAAATCGTCTTTTTCAGGGACGAGCCTGCGGCTCGACCTGGGAGAAGTTCTCTACGTGCAGGACCTCGCCGGAGATCTCACCCTGTCCCTGGATGAGATCCGCCAGAGGCTCGCTTCCCTGGAAGGCCTTCGCGGGGCGACGAAGGAGCTGAAGAGCGTCCAGGGGACCGCGTCGATCAGAGTGCGAGACCTGTCCGGGCCGCTCGAGAGGCAGGACGAATGGCGCTTCGAGGCGGAAGGCACCCTGAGAGGGGTCCTCGTAGAAACATCCCTCCTGCCGGGTCCGGTGAAGGTCCCCAGGGGATCCTTTCGCGTCAACCGTGACAGCCTTTTCCTCGACGACGTACTTGCCCATCTCCTGGATGCGGAATGTCTCGTGAGCGGTCGCCTGGACGGCTACCGGGAGGGGTTCACAGGGATGGAGTGGATGCTGAGCGGCAAGATCGGGCCGGAAGCGAATCGCTGGGTGTCGGAACAGATCGAGCTTTCAACGGAGTTCCGTCTCCGGGCCCCCTACGAAATCTCAGAGTCCGCGTGCAGGTGGGAAAGGGGCCAGGACCTTCTGCTGAAAGGCACTCTCTTGTCGCCCCGGGGCCCGCGGGTGTCTGCGGATCTCGCCCTGAGGCCCGAGGGGGTGGTCGTCCGCGATCTTTCGATCCGGGATGAGGCCTCCGAGGCGTCCATGGGCCTGAAGCAGGCGGATCGTACGTTCCACGTCGCCTTCAGGGGACGGCTCCAAAAGGGGATGCTGGACGACTTGCTCGTGGAGAACACGATCCTGGCCGGAAGCGTCGAAGGGGATCTGGAAGCGAAGATCTTCATCGATCGCCCCATGGATTCCACCGCAACGGGGATGCTTCGGGGTGAGGGCCTGGGGCTTCTTCTTCCCCTGGGCGTTCCCGTGACCCTGCAGGACATCTCGGTTCGAGCCCGGGAAGATCGAATCCGAACGGAGACCGCCAGGCTCTTGTGGGAAGAACAGGAATTCGTGCTCGAAGGCGATGCCTCTTTTTCCCCGGCGGGACTCCGGTTCGACCTGGACGTTCATACCGGCGATCTCGAATGGAGCAGGATCGAAAGAGCCCTTCACGCCGTAGAGGGGGCAGGGGGAGAGCGGCCGGAGGCGGATGGGGGGAGCGAAGACGGCCCCGGCTCCCTGACAGCAGGAGGCGTCATCCGGGTCCGTGCGGATTCGTTCACCTTTGAGGAATTCACGTGGCGTCCCGTAGCCGTGGAGATCGGGTTGCAGCGGGAAAGGTTGGGGATTCTGCTGAAGGAGGCGAACCTGTGCGGCGTTTCCACGACCGGAAGCGCGGAGATCCTGCCTCAGGATGCGGCCATCGAACTCGCGATCTCCTGCCAGGAGAAGAGGATCGAGCATGTTCTCGACTGCATCCGAGTCGATGCGGATGCCACCGGAGGCTTCACATTCAACGCGAACCTGAAAGGCAGGGGCCGGAGAAGGGAGCTTCTTCACGCCCTCGAAGGCGATTTCGAGCTCACCTGCAGGGAGGGAACGGTTCTCCGGGATCCGGTGATCTCCGCCCTGCTCGCCTTCCTCAACACGACCGAGGTCCTGCGGGGCAAAGTCCCGGACTTCAAGGAGAAGGGGTTCCCCTACCATTCGATACAGGCCCGCGGGAATCTTCACCGAGGCGAGCTCCGGCTCGAGGAGGTTGTCATCGACGGGACGACCGTGGACATCTATGCGCTCGGCAAAATCGACCTGGTGGAGCGCACGCTGAATATCAGGATACTTGCCTCGTCTCTCCAGACGGTGGAGTTCATCGTCTCCAAGATACCCGTGATCTCTTACATCCTCGGCGGACGGGGCATCACGGCCATTCCGGTTCGGGTGTACGGGCCCATGAACAACCCCAGAACGTTGCCCCTTTCGCCCGCCGCCCTCGGTGAGGATCTGGTGGGCGTCATGGGAAGAACCCTGAGCCTGCCCCACAAAGCGATCAAAATCTTCTTTCCCCAGGGAGGATCCGAATGAAAGGGCTCGGCGAAGCAATCGAGGCGAAACAAGAGCGCGAGTCCCTGCAGTTGCGCAGGCTCGAGGGGCTGACCGATGTCGTTTGCGCGCTGGTCATATGAAATGCCTCCACGATCATCTACTGGATTCAGAACAACTTCCTGTTCGCCAACCTGCAGCGGGCCGACACGCGGCACACGGCCTTGTCGATCCTGCAGGAGCCTGGGGCTGGTCGTATGCGATCAGGAACCGGCGCCTGTTGTTGCCCGAGGTCACGGATTCGTATGCCCGTCACCTTCAGGACCGTATCCTGGCCGAACCGATCTCCGCTTCGGTCACGATTGTATTGGCCCTCGCGGGGTATTCTCATTGACAGGCCATTGCCTTCTTTCATACTCTGTTTCTTCCCGAAACAAGCTTCCTCTCGATCATCGATGCACAGTATGAACCGGGTTTGGGGTCGGTGCGATTGGGTGGACCCCAAGAGGAACCACGGCGGATGGAGACACGTTCTTTCAACGCAAGCACGCTCCGCATTCGCTCGCTCCGGCTCCTTGTGGCCGTGGGTTTTGCGATCAGCACGGCCGTTTCGAGCGGCTGCGGAAACAGCGACTCATCGACGGACCGGGGCGAATCGCTCACCCCCCTCGTGAACCTGTTTACGGGCACCGCCGGTCGCGTTCGCGACCTAGGCAGTGAAATCGAGGTGGGCAACACCTTCCCCGGTGCCGTTGCCCCCTTCGGGATGCTGCAGTGGAGCCCCGACACCATTCCTTCCAAGACCAACTACGGGGCCGGGTACAGCTACGAAGACACGGAGGTTCGCGGGTTCAGCCTCACGCATTTGAACGGCGTGGGCTGCCCTATCATGCAGGACCTACCCTTCTTGCCCACAATGGTCCCGGTCGAGCGATCGCCGGCCGTGGCGAATTCCTACAGCGTGACCAAGGCGTACGTGCCCTTTTTCCGCCACGGGAGCGAGCGGGCCGAACCCGGCTACTATCGTGTGCTGCTCGACGAAGGGACCGAGCGGGAGATCGAGGTCGAGCTCACCGCCACCTCTCGAGCCGGAGTGGGACGTTTTACTTTCTCTCCAACCTCGACGGCGAGCGTTCTCATCAACGCCGGCGGAAGCGCTATGGCGAATGGTGAGGTCCTCTTCACCGTCGATCCCGAGCGCAAAGAGGTAACGGGTTGGGTCGAAAGCGGGCAGTTTTGTTACCACCGCAGTCGCTACACTGTCTATTTCGTGGCCGAATTCGACCGGCCTTTTTCGGCATACGGCACCTGGACCAAACAGACCGTCGCGCCGGGAACGACGACCGCCACGGACCATGTGGACAGGCCCTTTCATCTTCGACCCCTCGGGCCCGGGTCCCTCATGCCGACCCCCCCTGCGTGGAGCAACGGCGCACAAGCAGGAGCATACGTCACCTTCGATACGCGTGGGGATCGATCCGTGAACGTGCGCGTTGCGATCTCCTACGTGGGCGTCGAAAATGCACGCCAGAACCTCACAGCAGAGGTCTCGACCCGGACGTTGGAGTCCGTGCGCAACGATACGAGGCTGGAGTGGGAGCAGCTCCTGGGCAAGGTGCGAATCCGCGGAGGATCCCTTGCCGCTCGACGAACCTTCTACACCATGCTGTACCACGTCTTTCTCGGCCCAACCATCTTCAGCGACGCGAACGGCGAGTACCTGGGCATGGACGGCGAGGTTCACGTTGCCGACGGCTTCACGCAGTACACCACGTTCTCGGGATGGGACATCTACAGGAGCCAGGTGGCTCTGCTCGCAATGCTCGTCCCCGAACGCGTCAGCGACATGATGCAGTCCCTCGTCAACAACGCCCGCGAAAGCGGCTGGCTGCCGCGGTGGTCGGTCGCGGCAGGTCATACCGATGTGATGGTCGGGGATCCTGCCTCTCCGATCATCGCCACCGCCCACGCCTTTGGTGCGACCGCATTCGATCGCGACGGTGCGCTGGCGGCGATGGTGAAGGGGGCTACGCAGGCCGAGCCGGATCCTGGAGTCCCTCATGTTCAGAGACAAGGGCTTGCGGAGTATGTGGCCCTGGGCTACGTTCCGCACGATGGAACGGAACGGAGCGGGGGCATCTCAACGTCCCTTTTCGGAAACCCCTTTTCCGTCTGGGGCTCGGCCGCGACGACCCTCGAGTACGTGACGGCCGACTTTTCGCTCGCCCGCTTCGCCGCCGACCTGGGGGACAGAGCGACCTGCGAGCGCTTCAAGGTACGCGCCGAGAACTGGCGCCGGCTCTTCAATCCGGACACCGGTTACCTGCAGCCACGCTACGCGGATGGGGCGTTTCTCTCCCCCTTCTCGCCGGCGAGTGAGGAAGGATGGGTCGAGGGCAATGCGGCCCAGTACACCTGGATGGTTCCGCACGCCCTGGGTGCCTTGGCGGAGGCCTTCGGCGGAGCCACGGCGATGACCACGCGTCTCGACGAGTTCTTCACGTACCTGCACGCCCCCCGCGACGCGCCTTTTGCGAACCTCGGCAACGAGCCTTGTGCCAACACGCCTTGGACCTATGTCTGGCTCGGTCGGCCCGATCGCACGCAGGAGGTCGTGCGGCGCGCTGTCTCGAAGATCTTCGACGACAGCCCGGCCGGTTACCCGGGGAACGACGACATGGGCCAGATGTCAGCCTGGTACGTCTTCGGTGTGTTGGGACTTTATCCGTCGGTCCCCGGGACCGACGTACTGGCCATTGGCAGCCCCCTCTTCCCGGAGACGACGCTGCAGATTCCCGGCGCGACCCTTTCGATCCGGGCCGTCGGCGCCGCCGAGGAGGCCTGCTTTGTGGAAGGCCTCACCGTCAACGGGCAGGACCACGCTCAACCGTGGATCTTGTACAGGGACTTGCGGGAGGGCGCCGAGCTCAGCTTTGAACTCGGGACCGAGCACAGCACTTCCTGGGGAAGGGCAGAGGCGAGCGTGCCCCCCTCATTCGGGGCCGGACATCGGGATGTGTGCGCCCCCCTGTCCACAGGGGGCAAGCCTTGACACGGGGCAATCCAAAAGAAGGGGACGCCCGTTCGATCCCCTCTCCCGGGTCAGCGGCGGACCGCCCTGCGCATTGCTGCGGGGGTGAACATGTCAGCGGAATACTCTTTGTCCAAGCTCCAGGGCGTCCCCTCGTTCATCAACCCGCGGGCGACGTAGCGGCCGTTCTGCAGGTCCATGTGAAACTCCGCCGCCGGCACCACGGTGGGGATGTCGTAAAGGTTGACGGTGTGTTCCTCGGAAACCCGCCAGATCTCGTCCCGGTTGTCATAGAGGTCCGCGACCAGGATCGTCCAGGTGTCCTCGTCGATGAAGAAGGTCCTTCTCCCGTAGATGTGCTTGGTCCCCTGTTTCAGCTTTGCTTCCACGTGCCAGACCCGGTGCAATTCGTAACGAAGCAGGTCCGGGTTGACGTGGCCGGGCCGTATGATGTCCTTGTACTTGTAACGACGATCGGCGACCTTGTAGGCATTGTACGGTACGTACATTTCCGTCTTGCCGACGAGGGTCCATTCGTAGCGATCCGTTGCGCCGTTGAACATCTCGAGCATGTCCACCGTCGCCAGTCCGTCGCAGGTGCTGTCCGGCTGGTCGTAGGCCACGTTCGGCGCCATTCGCACACGACGCTGTCCCGGGTTGTACGTCCAGGCCCGCCGAGGCTCCTTGACCTGATCCATGGTCTCGTGCACCAGGTAGAGCTGCCCCGCCATCCTCGACGGTTCGAGCACCCGCCGGAGGGTATAGATCAGGACGTTGTCGAGCGATTCGGCCGTCGCGCCTTTCACCGAGTAGGGCAGAAAGGTCGTCCCCTCCGCCAGCACGACTGTGTATGCCCCACCCGCAGTGGGCGCGATGCTGGCGTAGACCCGGTAGACGGTTTCGGCCCGGTAGCGTGCCAGGTGGTTCCAGACCGCCTCCACGCCTTCCTTCGGTATCGGGAAGGGGATCGATTCCCGAGCATTCCGGAAACCATTGCCCCCTTCGACCAGCTCGGCGGTGGTGGCATTCTTCACCGCCCAGTCATAGATCCGCTGCGGATAGGAGGCACTGCGTCGGCTCGGGTACACGTTCATCTTGTAGGTGTTCGGGTAACGCTCGAAGAGTGCCCTCTGTCCGGGCGACAGATGGTCCGCGTGTTCCGCCACGTTCGAGGCGTCGATCGTGAACAGGATTTCGTCCTCCGGAAAGGGGTCTATGTAATCTTTTTTCGTGTACCCCGGAGGAATTTCGGTAATGCCTCCTTCCCAGGGGGGAATGGTCCCGGCCTCGTTCCCCTTCCTCTCGGCACCCAGGGGCGTGAGCGTTCCGTCCACGAGCTTCGCCGCCTCCTCTGACGAGACCTTCGCTTCGGCCTGGGTCACGGCCACAAGTAAGCCAAGGATGCAGATAATGGGGAGCCTCCATTTCGAGTTCCTCGTCATGCCTGTATCCCCTCTTCGACGTGGTTCCTTCGCCGGCCTTGCTACAATGAATCGCGGTCGCTCATGGGAACGTAGCCGGTCACCCTACACTTTATCAGACCGGAAGAAAAAATACACGATTTCGATGGCTTGCCGGAGCCCATGTCAGCTTGCTTGAGCGCACAGGCGAGCTGTTCCTCGGTGAACCTGGACTCCTTCCCGGCGAATCTTCCCGCTGCGGAAGGGCAGGGAGTTTCGCAGGGTTTCTGCTTCAGATAAAATAATGTTTTTTGCAGACAGAGGAGTGGTGTGATACGATTTCTACCGTCACACCATGTCGCCCAATGTCATCACCTTCACCTTCGTGGATTACACGGACTCCCTCGACTACGACTCCCTATCGGGTATCGAATGCAGCGGCAACCGGACAGTGGTGTCGAATGGGGTCATCTACGGCGATTTGAACTTCTTCGGAATTGGCACCTTGACCGGAACCGTCTACCTGTCCGGTGATACTGCCGCCGAGGTCTACCTGGAGATACCCATGTCATTCGGCGAGCCCCAGGAAGGCACTGCGGATGTGAGGTACAATGGGGAAGAGGTCACCGGCAATGTTTTCGAGATGTGACATCTTCGCATGGAATCAACCCTCAAGACAGATCCTCCGGAGAAGCGCGGAGGGGCCTCCCCATGGAAATGGGTCCTGGGCGTCGTGCTTGCAGCGGCTCTCCTCGCAGCGGCCCGGTTTTTTCACGCACAGGATCTCTTCAGCGCTGCACTGCAGTGGATCCGGGGCCTTGGGCCCATGGGTCCGGTGCTCTTCGTTGTCACTTATGTCCTTGCCAGCGTTTTCTTCCTGCCCGGATCGATTCTGACGCTGGGGGCTGGCGCGATCTTCGGCGTAATCAAGGGCTCGATCCTTGTCTCGATCGCCGCCACCCTTGGCGCGACGAGCGCCTTCCTCGTGGGGCGATACCTCGCACGGGGGTGGGTGGAACGAAGGATCGAAGGAAACGAGAAGTTCAAGGCCATCGATGAAACCGTGGCCCGGGAGGGGTGGAAGATCGTCGGGCTTACGCGGCTCTCCCCGATCTTCCCCTTCAATTTGCTCAACTACGCTTATGGCATCACCAAGGTATCCTTGCGGGATTACTTCCTGGCATCCTGGATCGGAATGCTGCCGGGAACCGTCATGTATGTTTACATCGGGTCCCTCGCCGGAGATCTGGCAACCCTCGGAGCCGGAGGCGGCCCCGCGACGACCGCACAGTGGGCCCTCCGCGTTGTGGGCCTCCTGGCGACGGTCACCGTAACCGTCTACGTGACACGTATCGCCCGTAAGGCGCTTGAAAAGAAAGTTGCATGACAAGAGGGGCAAGACCGACGGCTCCATCCGTTCCACGCGAAGAAGAATCCAGGCCCTTTCACGAGCATCCCTGTAGCCGAGTTCGCAACGAATGCCTAGCAACGCGGGGTGATATATGGATTAGGTGGTTAAGCGCCTTCGGCGTAGGTGACTGAGACCGCAATTCACCACAACAACTTTCTATTTTCTATTACTTGATCTCAATTGCCTCTTCGCCCAAACCCTGTGCATGCAAGGATGGGCAAGATTGAAACGACCCTGAATTGCGATGAATCTAAGCTACAGAAGTCATGAATCCTGCTTCATATTGCTCAGGACCATCATCTGGAGTCGAATCAGGAGGGTTGAGAAGAATATATGAAAGCTGAACGAGTAGCAGAAGAGATCATTAGGTTTCCTTTTGACAATTCCTATGCACGGGAATTATCAGGTTTTTATGCAGCCTGCCTACCTGAGGCCAAGCCAGAGCCCGATCTGCTCTACTTTAACCAGACGCTGGCAGAAGACCTTTGTCTGGATTTCAACCTTCATGACACACCTACATTGGCTGCGCTATTTTCAGGTAATCGGCTACCTGAGGGAGCAGAACCCATTGCGCAGGCCTACGCAGGCCATCAGTTTGGCCATTTCAGCCCTCAACTGGGCGATGGTCGCGCCCTCGTAATCGGCGAAATCATCAATCAGCAGGGGAAGCGATACGACATCTGTTTCAAAGGCTCGGGGCGTACTCCCTTCTCCCGTGGCGGCGACGGCAAAGCCGCGATCGGCCCCATGCTGCGGGAGGTCTTGATTGGAGAAGGCATGCATGCCTTGGGTGTACCCACCACGCGCGCCCTCGCAGTCACCGCAACCGGTGAACCCGTATATCGTGACACAGTATTACCTGGTGCTGTCCTGACCCGTGTCGCGGCCAGCCACATCCGCATTGGCACGTTTCAGTTCTTTGCCGCAAGGGGCGAGCATGACCGTGTAAAACGCCTGGCCGATTACACCATTGCCCGACATTATCCAGCGCTGCTGGAGAAAGCAGATTCCTACCTGGAGTTCCTGCGCTTGGCAACACGGCGGCAAGCCGCTTTGGTGGCCCATTGGATGAGCCTCGGTTTCATCCACGGTGTCATGAACACGGACAACGTAAGCATTGCCGGAGAAACGATTGACTATGGGCCTTGTGCATTTATGGAAGCCTATAATCCCAATGCCGTATTCAGCTCCATTGATGGACAAGGACGCTATGCCTACAGGAATCAACCTCCCATCGCACAGTGGAATCTGGCCAGGCTGGCAGAGACCTTGCTGCCTTTGCTGTCTGATGACCAGCACCGGGCCGTCGAACTCGCCAAGGAAGTATTGGAATCCTTTCCTGAGACCTATCGACACAATTGGCTGGAAATCATGCGTGCGAAGCTGGGCTTGATTGGTGGGACGGATCAGGATCTTCCTGTTGATGCGGCTCTGATAGACGAATGGCTGACGCTGTTACAGGCCGACAAGGTGGATTACACGCTTGCCTGGCGAAAACTTGCCAACGCGGCCGAGGGGCAGTTGTCCGAATTACGCGATTTGTTCTCCAAACAGACCGCGCTGGATGGGTGGCTGGTAAAATGGCAGACTCGCTGTGCCGAGCAGGACAGGGGTCGTGTCTCAATGAACGGAATGGACTCCGCGCAAAGACGTGGACAAGCGATGCGTGAGGTGAATCCCTGGCTCATTCCTCGTAACCATCATGTTGAGGAAGCGCTGGCGGCTGCGTCGGACGAATTTAACCTCGAGCCATTCCAGGAGTTGCTGGCTGCACTTCTGCGGCCTTATGATGAGAAGCTCAATTTCGCCAAATTCGCAGAACCTGCGGCTGATTCCTTTACAGCGTGCTACCGCACTTTTTGTGGAACCTGATCCCTTTGCGAGTCGACGAAAGGGACCTCACGAAGATTGCTCAAGAGCGATACCCTGCGTGGTTTTCAGCTTTCAGAAAGGAATACCAAGAATAGAAGGCAAGCCCGACAGGGATCCCGGCTGGAATATGAGAATCATTGACTATTCGTAAAGTGCCTTTTGCTCTGGCGGCATGCGTGCTAGGTGTTCTTCGGCCTCTTCCGCCGAAACCGCTTCCCGAGTGCCGTCCGGATGCTCGACGATTACACCGCTCTCGACCAACATCTTGTAGCGCGCCTTGCGCACCGCTTTGTCCGGATGACAGATAAGCTGGCAATTTCCGCAAGTCAACTCCACACGGTCGCCCGGCATGAGCGCATTGAAAACAAACGACCCTTTCTTGGGTCGATTGAGATAGGGACCCACTGCATTTAGGAGCGCCGCTTGAAAATCCTCGTCGCTGTCCGGGATGGGAAATCGGCCTGGAGACCAGGTTGACCACCTACCGGATTTGTGCAGACCCGTGAATCCACCGCAAACATAATCACAGCGGTTATGGTGATGCCTCTTCGAGTAGGAAAACCGCATGCCGCCCATGGTGACATCTATCTTCTGTTTCCCGTCAATGAATCCCGAGGCGCAGCTTGCCACGCACAATTGACAATCGTCGCAGTAATGCTCTGATTCAGGGATGGGGTCGGTCGCCATCAGCTCGGCAGCCGTAACCACAGAACCCAGAATGATACCAGCGCCGCTATCCGCTGTGAGAACGTTGCCCGAAAAACCGAAAAATCCCACGCCTGACCGGACGGCCAGGTAGCGGTGTGAGATGGGCGGTTTTTCATCAAAACGCCCGTTCGGAGTTTCCTGCCGGTAGGCGGCATTAGATGCCAGCGGGGCAGCAGCGAAGCCTTTCTGCTGCAAGTAATTGGCGATCTCCAAAGAGATCCCGCTGGCCATGACATTGGTGCGGATATTGTTCTGGAAATGATCCGAATGACTTCTCTTGTTGAACCAGGGATCCATGCAATCCTGATCCAGGGGAACGGCAAACGTCACCGCAGATCTGGCCTCCGGCAGTACATAAGTCAGATCGGTCGACGGCGGGCCGTCTGCAAGCGTGTCCGTGGTTGCAATGCCGACCGCAACCGCTCCATAGCTCTTCGCCATGGCCTTGACGCGGTTTGTGATCTTTTCCATATGCCTGCTCCTTCTATGCCAAATTGACAGTAGGACATAGGAAATCGGTTCTGGAAGTGGCAGAATACAGGCGACAAGAGTTGTATGTCAAAACGAAAGACGCCCACTCACAACTACTTGATTCGTTTGACCACCATTGTAGCTGGCTGGGCACCTGGACCAGGGAATCGTCGGGGCGCCCACATCCCCTGCACTCATTGAAATTCTCAAGGTTCTCTTTCCCGTTGACGAGGCGAAGCTCGCCCTGAGGCTTCCGATGGAAAACACTACGATCTCTGAACTCCTGGAAACGCTCCCGGACGGGGCGGGCTTCCTCGAAGAGACCTTGAACCGGATGGTCAAGCGTGGGACGGTTTACACGAGTCAGCTCCGAGGAGACCTTCAAGATCCTCAAGGAGTCGAACGAGGGAGGGTTGGTCCACATGGTGGACAATGTGGCAGGTCACATGGGTACGATCTGTATCAGATTTCGAAAAGGCATGGCTACGATTTCGCGTCGCAGGAAATTCGGGTTGATAACATCAATATTCGCTGTTCTTCCAAGACTGGGGAGAATGTAAGCAGAAGGAAGATGATGCGAAAATTCAGTGATATCTTAAAGACTCATTACGTGGCCGACGCAAGCCAGTGACATCCAGCCAAGAGCAAAAGAGTTGCTGTGCTTCCGGTCAGCCCCTATCGAATTTTCCAGACAGAAGAACTGAGACGGGCGTCCGGGAGTCGCGTCTGTGAGGCTGCCGAGGAGGCAGCTTGTTTCGTCGCCTTCCTTAAGACGGAAGAATCGAAATGCGCCTTTAAGTGTTTCCAGTGAGAGGACCGGGTAGCTCCTGGCCAGGTCTTTGTATCGGTCGTCGCTAATCATAGGACCCTCCTACTATCCTCCTTGTGGGTGCGCCGCGACACGACCGAGCCATCGAGAGATCCTAGGTCCTGTCACCCTCAGCACTCGGTGGGGCGATATTCGTAGCCTTACACGAATTTGCCGCCTTTCCTTGGGCAGATCTTGCCCAGAGAGCTTCGCAACCCCGTCGAAGTTCAACGTCCTCGCGGGAGAGTACAAGGTAGTGGGGCGTCTTCTGCAGCAAAGTGCCTGTGGTAGGCTGCTTGTAAACATTTTACCTCTTGCTGCAGGGTAGTTAATAGTGGATAAGAAGTTTACGAAACTCGCGGGCGGCGCAGCCATAGGAGCTCATGAAGTCCATGGCTCGGCTGCAAGCTTGTTCGACAGCGATACCGGTGTTGCGTGGTGCAGACTCCCGGATAGAGATCTCCCACCTGTCCCGAATCGGGGAATGACCCCGAACGCGGGGATGAGGGCGTGCACCGGAATGAACGGCTGATTACGTGTACTCGTCGCGCAGGACGCGCTTCAGGATCTTGCCCGTGGGCGTCCGCGGGATGGCATCGGTGAACACGACCTTCTTCGGGATCTTGAACTTCCCGATCCTGCCCTGGCACCACCCGATCAGCTCTTCCTCCGTCAGGGCCTCCCCTTCCTTGACCGCCACCACCGCCATAACCGCCTCGCCCCACTTCTCGTGGGGGTAGCCGATGACGCCCACGTCCAGGATCTTCGGGTTGTGGCGCAGGGAATCCTCGATTTCGGCCGGGTAGATGTTCTCCCCGCCCGAAATGATCATGTCCTTCTTCCGGTCCATGATGTAGAGGAAGCCTTCCTCGTCCAGCCTTCCCACATCCCCCGTGTGGAGCCACCCGTCCTTCAGGGCCGCCTCCGTCTCCTCGGGCCGGTTCCAGTAGCCTCTCATCATGTTCGGCGAGTGCAGCAGGACCTCGCCCTTCACCTCGGGGCCCACGTCCTGATCGTTGTCGTCCACCACGCGCACCTCGGTGTGGAAGAAGGGCTTGCCGCAGGAGCCCACCTTGGCAAGGGCGTTCTCGGCATCGAGGACCGTCGCCGTGTTGCACTCGGTCAGGCCGTAGAGCTGGCGCACGCTGATGCCCGCCTCGGCGTACTCCTTGATGAGGGCCACGGGAACGGGCGCCGCGTACACCAGGATCACCTTGATCGAGCTCCAGTCGTATTTCTCGAAGTCGGGAACGACTTTCAGGAAATCGAGGAGCTGGGGCACGGAGCCGAAGCCGTTCACCTTTTCCTCTTCGATCAGCTCGAGGAAGCGCTTCGGGTCCAGGCTCCTGAGCAGAACCGCCTTCCCCCCTCCGTGGACGATCCACGGCGGTCCGGCCAGAGCCCCGATGTGGAAGAGAGGCAGGGCGATCATGGTCGTTTCGCCCACGTTCAGGCCGAGGGTGGCCATCAGGTTGACCGAGTTCCAGTAGTAGTAATGGTGGGTGAGCATGGCGCCCTTGGGCCGCCCGGTCGTCCCGGAGGTGTAGAGGATCGTCAGGGTGTCGTCTTCCCCGCCCTGCTCTTCCGGCTCCTCCGCCGAGGCCTCCCCGACGACGGACCCGTACGACCCGGCCCAGCCCGGGGGATCGTCCGAGATGGCGATCAGGTCCCTTGCGGGAATGTCGTTCCGGATCGAATCCACGACCTCGGCAAACTCCTTGCCGAAGACGAGCACCTTTGCCTCGCAGTCGGAGAGGATGTACTGGATCTCCGGGCCTGCCAACCGGTGGTTGACCGGGACGAGGATCGCGCCGATCTTGCCCAGGCCGAAGTACATGTCGAAATACTCCGGCTCGTTCAGGGCAAGGATTCCGACCCGGTCGCCGTGGGTCACGCCGAGGGCCTTCATCGTGTTCGCCAGCCGATTCGCCCGCTCGTTCAGCTGCCCGTACGTGCGGCGGACGCTTTCGCAGACGAGCGCTTCCCTGTCCGGGGTCATGAAAGCGCGCTTGGTCAGGATGCCTCCGATGTTGATTCGCATAACAGCTCCCTCCTCTATCTGGACAGTCCGAAATCGAACCACTCGCTCATCACGAGCTCCGCGTGCCCATGGCCGTCGGTCCCGCTGTCTCTGAGCCAGAAGCGGATCTTCATGGCCAGATCCGTCTGATCGTACACGACCTGCCACACGGGCCTCAGGGTCATGGCAGGCCCTCCCCCGAGGCTGGCCGTGGCGGTTCTGGGGAAGACCTTCTCGTTCGCCTCGACCATGAAGGAGAAGGTGTACTTTCCTTCGTGTTCCTTCAAGAGGTTCTGGAGCACCTGATACCGATAAAGGCTGTCGTACGGGTCGTCGAAGGCCTTCGGGTATTCGTCGGGCGGCGGCAGGGCCCACACCGGACTGTTCGTCATGACCTGGGGCTTTCCGCCGCCGTCGGTGATGTACGCCTGCTGGTCCAGGTGGCTCACCTCGAAGATGAAGGAGTTTCCGTGACGATCCGCCACCAAGTAGTGAATTCCCTGGGCCACGTCGTAGATCCGGTTCTGCAGCATGGCGATCTTCGCCTCCTCCGCGTTCGCGCACGTATCGAGGAGCAGGCGCATGATCTGCGGCGGATGCAGGCCGATGACCCGCGTGCCGGAGGTGACCACCCGGTTCCTCGGCCGCCCCTGATCGACCAGCCCGAACACGCAGAGCCCTTCCGAATTGATGCCGTCCCACGCGCCGCTGAGGAAATCGGCACAGGACATGTAGAGGGACGGATACCCCCTGTCCGGGTAGACCTCCATCACGTAGGGCTCGGAGAAGATGTCCTTCTCCCCGGGGTACGGCTTCCGGCCCAGCATCTCGCTCAAGGTTCCGTTGGAGTAGTCCATGCTGCGCACGATGAGCCCGTGCCCTGTGTCGGTGGTGCTGCCCGGGAAACAGATCATGGAGCAGGCGGGGGGGGGGCCGAAATTGTACGGAAGAGAGCTGACGTCGAGCGTTCCGTCCGAGGGATCGATGCCGAAGGCTTCGGCCACCCCCTTCATGCGCTCGAACAGGATCGGATAGTTGCGCTCCATGTATTCGAGACGCGCCCTTCCGTAGACCGGGTCCGGGTTCTTCGCAGGCCGGACGCGGTAGCGCTCCTTCGCGATCCCGGCGAGTTTCTTCCCGATGGCACGGTTGCTTCCCCTCATCACGATGTGCCGGACCGTTACGAATTCGCCCTCCCCTCTGGGCAGGACCACCGTCTCGCTGAATCGGAGACCCGGTCCCGTGTCGGCGCAGAGGGCGCTGTCCACCCGGAGGGACGGCAGGACCCCAAGAACGAGCATCGGAAGGCAGAGGACCAGAGCAGGAAGAAGTCGGGGGCAGCGGCGTCTCTTCATCGTTCTCCTCCTTCGCCGGGGCGGCTGGAAAAAGGGGCCGTCAACTGCACGCACGAATCTAGATTTCCGGGTCGGCATTGTCAATTCGAATCAACCGCCTCTCGGCATGGCATCCGAGCGCATCTTCAACACGGAGTACATGTAGAGACCGTACACGGCCCTCGCGGAATCTTTTGGAAATTCATAGAAAGGGATGTCTCGATCCCGCATCAACTCGTACACGATGCCGCTCATGAAGCGACGCATGGAAAGCGCGATCAGGGGCTTGCCGTATTTCTGCGGGATTCGTGAGATCTTCTCGGCGGCGTCGAGCTTCTCCTGGATGTTCTGCGGTGAGATTCCCCACAAGGGCGCTTCGGCAATGATGGCATCGATGCCCGGGTGCCGGGCGAGGTCCTCGGCAACGTTGGCCAGGGTCATGCCCCGGGGGTCGGCCGCCAGATCCACCGGGTTTCGGGGCGGAGAGGCGTGCGGCAGAAGGTACCGGGCGAGGTTCTTCACCGCCTCTTCATCCAGTTCCGGCACGGCCAGCCCGTACCCGTTGCACGCATCGGTGGAAACCACGCACATGCCGCCGCCGCCGGCCACGATCCCCACCCGGTTGCCCTTCGGCAGGGGTTGCTTGGAGAGGGCCTCGGCGATGTCGAATGCATGGCTCACGTCGTAGGTCCGGATGATACCGGACTGACGGCACACGGCGTCGAAGGTCGCGTCCATTCCGGCGATGGAAGCGGTGTGGCTCATGGCCGCCCGGGCACCGTCCTCCCCCTGACCGCTCTTGTAGACGATGATGGGCTTCTTTCGGGCCACGTCCTTGGCGCACTTGAGAAACCGGTTTCCGTCCTTCAGCCCCTCGATGTAGAGCACGATCACCCGGGTTCGTTCGTCTTCCCCCAGGTATTCGACATAGTCCGCCATGGACAGGTCCGCCTGGTTGCCCACGCTCAGGAAGGCGTTGAATCCGTACCCCTTGTCGCTGGCGATTCCGAGCAGATAGGCACCCATGGTGCCGCTCTGGGAGACGAACGAAATACCGCCCGCTTTCGGCATGAAATCAAAGGCGGTGTTCAACCGGACCTCCGACGTGTAGATGCCCATGCCGTTCGGCCCCATGATCCGGATGTCGGCGGATCGCGCGAGCGCCACGATCTCCTCCTGCAGGGCCTCCCCCTCGGCCCCGGTCTCCGCGAATCCCGCGGAGATCACGACCATCGCCTTGACCCCCTTGGCCGCACAATCCCTCACCGCATCCGGCACCATGGGCGCCGGCAGGGTCACGATCGCCATGTCGACGGGGCCCGGAACGTCCTTGACGTTGCGATAGACGGGCAACCCCTCGATCCGGTCCGCCTTCGGATTGATCGGATAGATGGGGCCGCGGAAAGCGGACTGAATGGGTCTCGCCACCATGGAATGTCCCCACTTCCTCGGCGTAGCGGAGGCACCGATGACGGCGATGGACCGTGGGGAAAACAGGGGTCTCAGTTCGTCAACGAGTCGGTTGTTCATCACGCTTCTCTCTCAGAGGGGTCCATCCGTCATCGAATCTCCAGAAAAAGGCTGGCAGCAGGTTAGCACAAAGCAACGGGTGGTTGAACCTTTGGAAAATGCAGAGATTCTGGCTTTCATACGGCGGTGTCGAAGCCCGGTCCCGTCCGTCGCCCCAACGGCTCCGGCAGAGGTGTTCAACAGGTAAAACAAAATATCGAAACCGCTCTAATTCCGGCTCCTAAAATAGTAATTCGTGACGAAAAACATGTTGACACACATCTCCCGCGGAAGTAGGATACGCGTACAATACTGTACTCATGAACAACGTTTTAGAACATCAAAGCGAAGGAGGATGCAGAAATGAGCAAATGTTTGCGAAGGAACGCCCTCTTCATTTTCCTGGCAGCCTTTCTGCTTGCGCCCGTAGCGGCACAGGCGGCGGTTTCCATTGCATGCCACTGCACGGACAACGACGGCGACGGGTACGGCGACCCTGGGAGCGAGGTGTGCCCCTATCCGGAACGGGACTGCCTCGACAACCCCTGCGATGACCCGGCCGTTTGTGCTACGGACACATGCACCGAGTGCGGCCCTGCCGAGTGTGCGGCCTGCGCCAAATGCATCCATCCCGGCGCCCTGGAGATCTGTGACGGCATCGACAACAACTGCGATGGGGCCATCGACGAGGATCCGGCCGCTTCCGCGAGCTGCGATGACGGGGTCGCCTGCACAGTGGAGACGTGCGAGTCGGCCGCCTGTGTCCACACACCCGACGACAGCAGCTGCGATGACGGTCTCTACTGCAACGGGGCCGAGGTCTGCGACCCGGTTTCGGACTGCCAGGCCGGAACCGATCCCTGTGACGATATGAACGACTGCACGGACGACACCTGCGACGAGGACGCCGACACCTGCGCGTACACGTGTCTTGCCACAGGGTGGGAGGATCCCTGCTGCAGCGATCCGGCCTGCTCGGGGGACCCGATCTGCGTCAAAGAGGCCGTCTGCGGAGACGGGTACATCGATCCGGGAGAGATCTGCGGAGAGCCGGGGCTGGACGCGTGCCCACCGTCCGCACCGATCTGCCTGAATTGCGTGGACTGCGGCATTCCGGTCGAACTGCTCTCTTTCACCGCGGAGGGCACAGGAAGCATCGTGACCCTGATCTGGGAGACGGCGGCGGAGATCGACTCGGCCGGATTCAACATCCTGCGCAGCGGATCCGAGGACGGCGTCTACACGAAGATCAACGACGTGCTCATCCCCGCCCAGGGCGGACCGACCCAGGGGGCGTTCTACACGTACGTGGACACCGGGGTCGCGGCCGGTAACACCTACTGGTACAAGCTGCAGGACGTGGACATCACCGGTGAGAGCCACATCCACGATCCTGTCCCCTCGGCCACCGTTACCGCGGGGTCCTGCGCCGACACCACGGCGGAGGCTTCCGCGATCGGCGGGACGGCCGGCAAAGGGTCCGTCTCCTTCAATACGATCGCCCTTCTCATCGTGCCGCTCGGAGCCTTTCTGGTCCTGAGGATCCGACGGAGGAGATAGGCCGGCTTCTACGGCTCCCTGATGGAGCCGCAGAAAACCCCTTCAGGGGCTTGCACGTGTCGATGGCATAGCCGCACAGGCCGGGGGGCAATCCCCCCCGGCCTGCATTTCGTCGAGGAAGACGGCAGGAGGGTGCCAAGGATTGACTTGTAGTGCAAAGGCAGCGTATCCTGCATGCAACATAGAAAGCTCGGCTGCGTACTTGCCCGCTCCTGTTCCCTCACATCGAAGATCCCCTGCTCTCCGTCGCCGTCGTGGGATTCTATGCTGACGGCCCTTTCTTCACTGCATTGCACTCCCGACAGCACCAGGAAACCAGAAAATTGAGAGCCTCCCTCATCTTTGTGCGAGACAAGCGCTTCTTCTCACTTCCATCCTCCAAATTCCTTCGCCGCAGGGACAAACGGGGGCATCCTCTCGGGAAGAAGCCTTATGTGCTCGGGGAACCCCCTCTGGGGATCATGTACCTTTCATCGGCCCTGAAAGAGACGGGACACGATGTTTCCCTGACCGACCAGTGCCACCCGGAATACTCGGATGACCGGTACGTGGAGTCGCTCGCGAAGGGCCGTCCCGACCTGGTCGGAATCAGTTTCCTCAGCAATATGTGCTATCCGGCTGCGCGAAATCTCTCCAGAAGGATCAAGGCCGCCCTCCCGGCAACGACGATCGTCTATGGGGGTGTCTTCCCGAGCATCAATGCGACGCAGATCCTGGCTGCGGAGGAGTCTGTGGACGTGGTGGCGAGGGGTGAGGGCGAAGGCATCATTCGAGACCTCGCCGCGGGGCTCGATCGCCTCGGAGATATCCCCGGAATCGCCTTCAGGTCCGGAAGCGGCACGATCATCGAAACACCGGCCCGCGAGGGCATCCAGGACCTCGACTCGCTCCCCTTTCCGGATCGGGAAGGCACGGGCATCAACTACATCGCTTCCCTGCCGCTCGATGTCCCTGCGGTCATCTGGGACCGCGCCTATACGTCGATCGTCTCTTCCCGGGGGTGCCCCTTCAGCTGCACCTACTGCAACTGCCCTACCTTCAGCGGCAGAAAATGTCGCGCTCGATCGGCCGAGAATGTACTGAAGGAGTTGGACGAGCTGGACCGACGGGGTTACGGCGCCTTCACCTTTGTGGATGACAATTTCCTGCTGGATCCTGAGAGGGCTGCCGAGATATGCGACGGCATGGTAGCCAGAGGCCATGATTTCCGATGGGCCTGCGAGGGCAGAGCGGAGCCAAAGGTTAACGGGGTCTTTCGTGAACTCGGGAGGGCAGGCTGCGATCTGGTCATGTTCGGCATTGAAAGCGGCTCACAGCGCGTGCTGAACGGTATGAACAAGAGGACACAGATCGGTGACATCGAACAGGCTGTGAGCCATGCGAAGAGAGCCGGGATCAGCATGATCCACGGGTTCTTCATCGTGGGATCTCCGGGAGAAACCGTTGAGGAGGTAGAACAGACGTTCGCTTTCGCAGAACAGCTCGAGATCAACAGCTTCAACTTCAACTCTCTTACCGCCTTTCGCGGGACCCCCCTCTGGCGGGATGCAGTGGCCAGGGGCCTGATCGACGAGGTGAAGGACTGGGACAAGATGTTTCCCGTCCATTCGATTCATCCGGATACAATCGATTCCGGGGTTCTGTTTTATTTAAGGTCTCGACTTGTGAGGCGGCTGTTGCGGCGAAAGATCATGAGACACCCCATCGAGGCATCAAGAGTGCTTTTCAGGTTCCTGCGGAGCATGTCGCTCAAGGACCTCTACAAGCTCCTCACCTCGTCGAAAAGCGACCCGTCCCTGCAGCCACGCTGAGCATACGCAAGCATTCTGAAACCAAGCGGTTTTTTTCGAATCTACTGCTTAAGGGCCGGTATCCGCGCAACCCGGGAAAACCCCAGCAAAAGAAGGAGATGTGAATGATTGTCGAATCGGGCAAGCAGGTATCCATCGAGTACACGCTCAGCGTCGATCCGGAGGGCGTGGTGGACAGCAATGTAGATTCCGAGCCACTTACCTATGTTCAGGGCGCCCAGCAGATCGTCCCAGCCCTGGAACAGGCCCTGGAAGGCATGAAGGTGGGTGACACCACCGAGATCAGCATCCCCCCGAAAGAAGGTTATGGAGAGCGCTCCGAGGAGGCATTCCGCGAAGTGAGCATGAGCCAGGTTCCGGAAGAGGCACGGGAGGTGGGAACCGTTGTCCAGGGCCGCGACCCGATGGGCGGCACGGTCAACGCGCGGGTAGCCGAAGTTAAGGAGCAGTCCGTATTGCTGGATCTCAACCACCCGCTGGCGGGCAGAACGCTCGAATTCAACGTGAAGATCCTCGACATCCAGGAACCGAGCACGTGACAAGGGGCGCGGCCTTCGCCGGGACGGCATGACCTCCGACAGCTGGTATCGTCCATGCCTTCCTGAAACACGACCCTTTCGAACGAGTCGCTTCTGAGATAGCCCCACCGAAGTGCCCCGTGGCCGACCTGTCCCGTCCCCAGGGTCCTCCCCGACCACGAGTCTCTTGACACGGTTTCGGCCACCATGATATCGCAACCGCATATTCTCCCTACCGACAGGAGCCGGCATGGATTTCAATAACGTGTGGCTCGCCTTCGGGCTGACCCTGTTCGCCGGTCTGGCCACCGGTGTCGGCAGCGCCCTCGCCTTCTTCGCCAGGAAGACGAACACACGGTTCCTCTCCCTGGCCCTCGGTTTCTCCGCAGGCGTGATGATCTACGTGTCCATGATCGAGATCTTCTTCAAGGCGAAAGAGTCCCTCACAGAGGTGTACGGGGACACACAGGGCTACTGGTTCACCACCATCGCGTTCTTTGCAGGCATCGCCTTCATCGGCGTCATCGATCGCCTAGTACCTTCTCTGGAGAACCCGCACGAGGTTCGCAGGGTCGAGGAGATGGAGGAGGTGGAGGAGATCAGAGAAATCGAGGTCCGGGAGAAGGAGGACGAGGAGGGCTCCAAGAAGGTTGCGCTGTTGCGCATGGGCCTGTTCTCCGCCCTGGCCATTGCGATTCACAACTTCCCGGAGGGCCTGGCAACGTTCACGGGAGCGTTGAAGGATCCGGCCCTCGGCATCAGCATCGCCGTGGCGGTCGCGATTCACAACATTCCGGAGGGCATCGCCGTCTCCGTCCCTATCTACTATGCTACAGGCAGCAAGCGGCGGGCCTTCGGGCTTTCCTTTCTCTCGGGCCTGGCCGAGCCGGTGGGCGCCCTGATCGGGTACTTCCTTTTGCTGCGCTACATGAACGACGTCGTCTTCGGCCTCCTCTTCGCCGGTGTTGCGGGGATCATGGTCTTCATCTCCCTCGACGAGCTGCTCCCCACGGCCGAGAAATACGGCGAACACCACCTTGCCATCTACGGCCTCATCGCGGGCATGGTCGTCATGGCGTTGAGCCTGCTGCTTTTCGCATAGCCGTGCGAGAGCGACGAAGCTCCTGCATTCCCTGAACCAAAGCGAACGCCTCAGAGCGAAACGGAAGGCGTGTGAAGCGGATTGGGCTCAAATACTGCGGAGGATGCAACCCCTCCTACGACCGCGTGGAATACGTGCGGGAAATCCAGAGGGCGGCCGGCGACCGCTTCGAGTGGGTTTCTCTCGATGACGGGGATTTCTCCGCCATCCTGCTCGTCAACGGGTGTGACAAACAGTGCGCGGAGATGGCAGAATATGAAACAGCCGGAATCCGGGTCGTTCGCGTCAAGGACATGCGTGCGGCCCCGACAGCTATCCTTTCCAGCCTTCTGGCGGGAGGTGAAGAGGAATGATCAAGACGAAAGAGGACTACCTGAAGAGCCTGAAGGATCTCGGCCACCGGGTCTATTTCAAGGGGGAGCTGGTTCCGGACGTGACCGTCCACCCTTCCCTTGCCCCCCACGTCAACTCCGCGTCCAAGACCTACGAGCTGGCCCTCATGCCCGAGCACGAGGACCTGCTGACCGCGACCTCCCATCTTACCGGAAAGAAGGTGAACCGGTTCACCCATATTCACCAGAACGTGGACGACCTGATCAAGAAGGTCCAGATGCTTCGGCTGATCGCGCACGAAACCGGAAGCTGCTTTCAGCGGTGCGTCGGATTCGACGGCTTGAACGCCACCTACATGACCTCCTACGACATCGATGAAAAGCACGGCACGGACTATCACAAGCGGTTCATCGAGTACCTGAAATACATCCAGGAGGAGAACTTCATCCTCGTGGGAGGCATGACCGACCCGAAGGGGGACCGGTCCAAGTCGCCCAGCAAGCAGGCGGATCCGGACCTGTTCACCCGGGTGGTGGAACGGCGGAAGGATGGGGTCGTCATCTCCGGGGCGAAGGCCCACCAGACCGGCGGAGTGAACTCCCACGAAATCCTCGTGATGCCCACCATGGCCCTCCGCGAAGGGGATGAGGACTACGCGATCACCTGCGCGGTCCCCCTGAACGCCGAGGGGGTCTTGCTGATCTTCGGGCGCCAGACGAACGACGAGAGGAAGGCGGAAAGCCCGATGGACTCCGGAAACCCGGACTTCGGCATGGTGGGCGGCGAGGCGCTGATCGTCTTCGACAACGTGTTCGTCCCCTGGAACCGGGTCTTCATGTGCGGCGAAATCGATTTCTCGAGCATTCTGGTCGAACGCTTTGCAACCCTCCACCGGCAGAACTACGGCGGCTGCAAAGGCGGCGTCTCCGACGTGCTGGTCGGGGCCTGTGCACTCGCCTGTGAATACCAGGGGACGACGAAGGCCTCCCACATCCGGGACAAGCTGGCGGAGATGATGCATCTTGCCGAGACGATCTACACCGGCTCGGTGGCCTGCTCCGCCATGGGCTTCGAGACGCCGTCCGGCGCCTACTACCCCGACCCGGTGCTCGCGAACTGCACCAAGCTCAACGTCTCGAGGAACATCTACAAGATCGCCCAGCTCGCGCACGATGTGGCCGGCGGCATCATCGCCACCCTACCGGCGGAAGGCGATCTGCGGCACCCGGAGATCGGCAAGTACATCGAGAAATACATGGCCGGCGTGGAAGGCGTGTCCACCGAGGCGCGCATGAAGATCCTCCGACTGATCGAAAACATGACCGGAGGAACGGCCCTGGTGGAATCCATGCACGGGGCAGGCTCGCCGCAGGCACAGAAGGTCATGTACCAGCGCCTGGGCAAGATCGACATGAAGATGAAGTGGGCCAAGAAGCTGGCCGGAATCGACGAGTAGCGGATACCAAAGTTGGCCCTCAGCCTGGCAATCATCATCCTCCTCGGCTTGAGCGCGGACTACCTGTTCCGGCGGGCAGGGCTTCCGGGTCTCGTGGGCATGCTCTTCGCAGGGGTGCTCGCAGGACCCTATGTGCTCGGCCTGCTCTCCCCCGAAACGATGCAGGTGTCGGGCGAGTTCAGAAAGATCGCCCTCATCGTGATCCTTCTTCGGGCCGGTTTCGAGCTCCACCGCGACACCCTGAACCGGGTGGGCCGCGCCGCGCTCATCATGAGCGTGTTCCCCGCCGTTCTCGAAATCCTCGCCGTCGTGGTAGTGGCGCCTCCACTCCTGGACGTCACGTACCTGGAAGCCGCCATCCTGGGATCCATCCTGGCCGCCGTCTCGCCGGCGGTGGTCGTTCCCCTCATGATCGACTTCATGGATCAGGGGCGGGGAACCCGAAAAGGAATCCCCACCCTGCTTCTCGGCGCCTCCTCGGTCGACGATGTCTTCGTTATCGTGGTCTTCACGGTATTCCTCGGGATGCACGGCGGGGAGGAGGTGAACCTTCTGGCCCAGCTCGGACAGATCCCTGTTTCCATCGCACTCGGCATCGTGGCGGGCATCCTCCCGGGGTATCTTCTGCTTCGCCTCTTTCAGAAGGTTGACTGGCGGCCCCCTCGACGGACGTTGATCGTTCTCGGAACGGCGATCATGCTCACCTGGTTCGAAGAGGTCGTGAGGGAATGGGTTCCGATCGCCAGCCTCATCGGCGTGATGGCGATCGGGTTCATCATCCTGGAGAAGGCGGAGCCGATCGCCCACCTGATCTCCCAGAAGCTGAAGAAGGTCTGGGTCTTTGCCGAGCTTCTCCTCTTCGTTCTCGTCGGCGCCCAGGTGAACATTCACGTCGCCTGGAAAGCGGGTCTCGCGGGAACCCTGGTCATCCTGGCGGGGCTGGTATTCCGAAGCATCGGAACCTGTCTGTCGCTGCTGGGCACCCCCCTCGGCTGGAGGGAGAAGGTCTTCTGCGTCGTGGCATACGTCCCCAAGGCAACGGTTCAGGCCGCCATCGGCGCGATGCCCCTCGCCGCCGGGGTCGCCTCCGGGGAGGTCATCCTCGCCGTTGCCGTTCTATCGATCTTGCTGACCGCTCCCCTGGGCGCCACCGGCATCCTGTTCCTGGGGAACCGGGTCCTGGACAGGGAGGAGCGGCCCGTTTACCGATTCCGGCACGTCCGGGAGCAGCTGGGTCTGCCGAGGGTGGGGGAGAGGGTCCGGAGCAAAGGGGCCGGTACGGTCTGGAAGGTCATCGAGGAGAAGGAGGTCTGGCTGAACGGTCGAGACGGGGCGGATGCAGCCGTTCATGAAGCAGCCCCCATACCGGCCATCTCGCTTCGCTTCTGGAGGGATGAGCCGGGCCTCGAGCCCGGGACCGGAACGACCCTGTCCTACAGGTACAGCCCTGTCGACCAGTCCTTTCACGATCACTGGGAGATCCTGTACGACGCATGAACCCGGCGACAGGCCCTGTCCCCTTTTGACAGGGAACCCGGAAAACCTATAGTCTAAGTTGGTTTACGGCATGGCCGGGCGAAAAGCACATCCGGACGAAATTGGGGACAGCCACCAATTTCCCCTTTATGCCAAGTTGTATGTCCGGAGGAAATTGGTGGCTGTCCCCAATTTCGTCCAGCATAGAACAAGGAGCACGCGAACATGCCCCTGAAACCCCTCGAGGAACCGGAAAGCAGAATCGCGCGAATCAAGGGCCTCGTCTCGGGATCGATCGCTTCCGCCTTTCTCTTTTCGACCCTGATCGGCTTCAACCTGCTGCAGACCTTGAGCCTCGTGATCAAGGTCTTCTCCCCAAGGGCCTTCCGCCGGGTCAACCAGCGGATGGCAAGGATCTGGTGGGGCTGGTGCGCCCTGGGCGCGGAGAAGGTCTACGGAACGCAATGGATCATGAGCGGTGACGACGTGCCGATGCGCGAAAACGCCATCGTCGTTCTGAACCACCAGGAAATGGCGGACATCACGGTCGTCTTCTCCGTCGCCCGCTGGAAAGGGCGTGTGGGCGATCTGAAGTGGTTCGTAAAGGACGTCCTGAAGTACGTGCCCGGCGTCGGCTGGGGCATGCTCTTCCTCGATTGCCCCTTCATCAAACGAAACTGGACCGCCGACAAGGACTACATACAAGGGGTCTTCCGGAACATCCTGAAGCACGAGGTTCCCCTGTGGCTAATGATGTTCGCCGAGGGAACGCGGGTTCGACCCGAGAAGATCGCCAGGAGCCGGGAATATGCTGAGAAGCTGGGCATGACGCCCCTCGATCACGTGCTCGTTCCCAGAACCAAAGGGTTCGTTGCGAGCGTTCAGTCCTTGCGGGGTCATGTGGACGCGGTCTACGATCTCACCATCGGATACGTGGGCGGCGTTCCGACCCTCTGGCAGTGGATCAAGGGCTATGTCCGCAAGGTCCACGTGAACGTACGGCGCTACGCGATCGACGCAATGCCCGAGGACGGCAAGGCCCTGTCGGACTGGCTGGTCAACCGCTTCGAGGAGAAGGACCGCCTCCTCGATCACTTTTACGCCCACGCCGTCTTTCCGGCCCTTTCGAGCGCCTGTCCGTCCGAGCACCTTGTCCAGGAGCCTGTTGAGGCAGCAAGGGCCTGAGACCCCGCCCGTTCCGGCTGGATACAAGCGATCGGGAAGGAACGAAGGGCCTGCTCGTCCCCGACCCTGCCGATCGGTTCTCTCGGCCCTATGTGGACGTATCGAAGCGTCCGAGGAACTTCAGCGCCTCGACCCAGCTCCCTTCGGCGCTGATCCTGCCCTTGGCCCAGAGGCCGGCCGGATTCGCCATCTGGAAGATCATCTTCCGGAAGTCGCGGGAATCGAGGGTCAGGACCGCCACCGGCTCCGGGGTGCCGGGCAACGGGTCTCCCTCCACCACCTCGGCGATGCCGCGCCGCACCGTGATCGTGAAGCGCTTCTCCTCGTCCGGGAAGACGAACCGGAGCGACGCGTGCACGTCCGCGGCCTTCTCCGGGATGAGCTTGGAGCCCAGGATGAAGAAGATGTTCTCCAGGGGGATCCGGGTCACGAGTCCTTCGGCAGGGACCGCACGCTGCGTTTCCGCCTGTCCCCTCCGAAGCTCCACCGCATACTGCAGCAGGTAAGCCCGCCCGTTCGTGTTGAAGATCCCCTCTGCCAGCTTCTCGTAGCAGAGGGCGAGCTTCTCGGTGAGTCGATCGGCAGCGGCATCTTCGGCAAGACCGCTGTCCTCCACCTTGGCCAGCAGGTGAATCGCCCAGCGAAGGTCCCCTTCGTCCATGGCCGTGCCGGCCAGGCCCATCACCTTGTCCACGCCGCCGAGAAGCGCCACCTCGCGTCGAGCCGTCTCCTCGTGAGGGAGGGGGTAGAGCTTGTCCGCCCGCCCGTCGAACCAGCCCAGGTTGTTCGTGTAGATCGCCCTCACCGCCCAGTCGACCTGTCCGTAGAACTCCTTGTTGTAGTGCTTGTCCGCCAGGTGCTTCGGGAGCCGGATGGTCTCGGCCAGCGTGTCCACGTCCAGCCCCTTGTTCGCCCCCCGCACGACCTCGTCACGGACCCACTGGATCGCATCTCGATAGTTGGTCAGCACCTCGGCGATCTGTTCTTTGCCGTGGATCGGTCGGGTGTGATTCGGCACGAGGTGGGCGGGGTTCCGTCGGCGGATCTTGTCCACGCTCTCGATCCAGTCGTCCACAGGCCGGGGACTGGTTCCGCGCAGCGTGTAGAGATTCGGGAAGGACCAGTAGAAATTGTCGCCCGCGATCACGGTCTCATCCGCCGGAATCCATACGAAGAGCTGGTCGTGCGTCTCTCCGTGGGCCTCGACCAGCTCGATGGTGAGGCCGCCGATCTCCAGCACCTTCTTCCCCGAGAACGTGTGTGTGGGCAGGAGCATCCCGGTCTCGCCCATCCGATCGAAGTCGGGCCGGGGACCGAGAGCGCTGCACGGGACCTTGCTCGAAGGAACACGCCGGCCGAACTGGCGCGAGCCACGGATCGTCTCGATGGGCAGGTACAGGGCGTACTGCTTGAGCAGATGGCCCGGCAGGACCGACGTAGCCCAGATGGGAACCCCCTCCTCCGCCCACACCGTCGCCCCTCCCACATGGTCGATGTGGCTGTGGGTATAGACGATTGCCTTGAGCGGTCCTCCCGGCGCCTCCGCTTCGAGGGACGCCCGGATCTCTTCCGCCTTGGCCGGGCTGATCGCCGTATCCACGATCACGTTCCCGTCCGGCGTGTGGATCAGGGCGGTACTGGCCAGATCGTATCCGATGGCCGCCCAAACGTGCTCGGAGATCTTCTCCACCCTCGGGGGGCCTACCACCTCTGTGCAATGCTTCTCGAGAAGCTCCGGGGTGGCAATCGAAACACCCCTCTCCACGACCTGCTCGCCTTCACAGCCTGCCAGAGCCAAAGCCATCATCGGAACGCCGATCCAAAGCGAAACGACCACAGACCTTCTCATTCTCCCGCCTCCCGCATGAGTGGAACCTAGCCCGCATATTGGGGCGTACCCAGGTCGTGTGTCAAGGCGGTTCCGGTCCGATGCCGGGCTTTCCGTGAAGACACTCTTTTTGGTACAATTGGAAGCCATTTTGAAATGACTTGAGAGAACAGGAGGGGGGAAGGTCTTGAATCCCAGGATCGCCGTCATCGGCCTTGGATGCCTGTTTCCGGGGGCGAAGAGCCCACAGCAATTCTGGCAGAACCTGATCGAGCAAAGGGATTCGAGAACCGAGGTGACCGATGAGGATATCGGCTTGCCTGTCCGCAGCGGCTACGACCCCCGGAAGGGCGTTCCCGACAAGTTCTACTGCCCCTACGGAGGGTATGTACGCGGCTTTGAAATGGATCCCTCGGGCTTCCGGGTCTCCGAAGAGACGGTCCTCGGACTGGACCATGTCTTTCAGTGGTCCCTTCACGTAGCCCGGGAGGCCCTCCGCGACGCCGGCTATCTGGGAAGGCGGGAAGCTCTGGAAAGGTGCGGTGTCCTCCTCGGCAACCTCTCCATGCCCACCCCGTATTCGAATCAACTGATCCTGCCGATCTACCACAGAGCGGTGGAGACCTGCCTGCAGGAACTCCTCGAAGACGAGGCCTTTCGTCTCGCACCCTTCGCACCGCCCGTCACGATGAAGGACGACAACTGGAAGACATCCGGTCACCCTTCGGCCGTGATTGCGGAAGCCCTTTGCCTGGGCGGCCGGCACTTCTCTCTGGATGCCGCCTGCGCCTCTTCCCTCTATTCGGTGAAGCTCGCCTGCGATTATCTTCTCTCCCGCAAAGCGGACATGATGCTCGCCGGCGCCGTGAGCGCTGCGGACCCCCTGTTCGTCCACACCGGCTTCTCGATCTTCCAGGCGTATCCGGAAGAGGGCTCTCCCAGTTCCCCCCTGGACAAGCGCTCGGGAGGGTTGATTGCCGGACAAGGGGCCGGAATGTTCGTCTTGAAGCGGCTCGGCGACGCCTTGAGAGACCGGGATCGTATCTACGCCACCATTCTGGGAACGGGGCTCTCGAACGACGGGAGAGGCCAGTCCGTGCTCAGTCCGAACCCGAAGGGGCAGATGTTCGCTTTCGAGAGGGCCTATGAAAATGCCCGCGTCGATCCGAGGGACGTCGATTTCGTGGAGTGTCACGCCACGGGAACCGTCCTGGGCGACAGGATCGAGTTGGATTCCATGGACGCCTTCTTCGGAAGACACGGGGCATCCCCTCTGGTCGGGGCCGTGAAATCCAACATCGGGCATTTGCTGACCGCCGCCGGCATGGCGAGCATGACCAAGGTGCTCCTCGCCATGATGGAAGGAACGATTCCTCCCACGATCCACCTCGAGGAACCCCAGAGCTCCTCGAATCAGGTGGTTTCGGTGGAGCGGATCCCTCGGCAGAACCGGCCCTGGCCTGACGGCAAGACCGGCAGGCGCGGGGCTGCCAGCGCCTTCGGCCTGGGCGGGACGAACGCCCACATCATCTTCGAGAGGGGGGAGGACGTCTCCGGCGCGGCGGACCGGCAGGAAGGGGACCGGGCCGCCCGGCACGATCGGGAAGAGCCTCTCAAGCCCGCCCCCATGGCGATCGTGGGAATGGACGCCTTCTTCGGCCCCTGCGAGGGGCTGGCGGCCTTTCATCGCAGCATCTACGAGGGCACACAGCACTTCATTCCCCTCCCACCGGGACGCTGGAAAGGGATCGAGAGGGAGGCGAGCCTGCTGAAGGAATACGGCTTCGAAGAGGCCCGCCCTCCCGAAGGTGCGTACATCGACAGCTTCGAACTGGACTTCATGCGGTTCAAGATTCCCCCGAACGAAGACGATCGACTGATTCCGCAACACCTCCTGCTTCTCAGGGTGGCCGACAAGGCCCTCCAGCAGACCGGCGTTCGAAAAGGCGAGAACGTGGCGGTCATCGTCGCCATGGAGACCGAGCTGTCCCTTCACGAAACGCGGGGCAGGATCGGCCTCGCCCCGAGACTCGAGCGCAGCCTGTCCGGGGGAGCGCCGACCCTGTCCGAGGACCGGAGGCGCGAGCTCACCGATATCGTGAAGAACAGCATCCACGGTCCCGGCACCGTGAACCGCATGACGAGCTTCATCGGCAATATCATGGCTTCCCGGGTCTCGGCGGCGTGGGATTTCTCGGGTCCCGCCTTCACGGTTTCTTCCGATGAGAACTCCGTCTTCAAGGCGCTGGAAATCGCACAGATGATGATCCAGAACGACGAGGTGGAAGCCGTGGTGGTGGGCGCGGTGGACCTGTGCGGCGGGGTGGAGAGCGTGCTTCTGCGAAACCGGCACTGCAGAAGCAACACCACCGGCCCTCGAACACTGAGCTTCGATCGGAACGTGAAGAGCTGGACCGTGGGCGAGGGGGCCGGCGCCGTGGTGCTCAGGCGCCGTGAAAAGGCGGCGGACCGGGGCGAGCGCATTTACGCGAACGTGGATGCCATCGGGTTCTCGAACGGCACGGACGGCAGATCGGTCGAGGAGGCGTGCAGGCGTGCCCTGGAAGGCGCAGATGCGGCCCCGGGGGCTGTCGGCTATCTGGAGGTCTTCGGAAGCGGCGTGCCGGAGGAAGACGAAGCAGAGAGGGTGGGGCTGACCCGGGCGTACAGCGGCGCCGGGCAGGGGCCGGCCTGCGCCATCGGCAGCGCCAAGGCGACGGTGGGCCACACCTTTGCCGCCTCCGGGATGGCGAGCCTCATCAAGGCGGCCCTGTGCCTCCACCACCGTTTCATCCCCGGAACCCCCATGTGGACGGGCCCCGAAGGGCCGCACCTGCCGGGCGAAGACGTCTTCTACGTGCCCGCCCAGTCAAAAACCTGGTTCCTGGAACAGGGCCGCGCGAAGAGAAGGGCGGCCGTCAGCGGACTCGGACGTGACGGCGTCGCGGCGCACCTGATCCTCTCCGAAGAGGCCGTTCGGCCGGACGTGCATTCCGACTATCTGGCGGAGGCGCTTCCCCTGCTCCTTCCGGTCTCCGGCAACGACCGCCGCGCCCTCCAACAGGAACTGGACCGGATAAAGAAAGACCTCGTGGCCGGCGTCCCCCCTGCAACCGTTGCCGGCGCCTGCTTCGAACGTCACGGGCGCAACGCCGACGCGGAGTACGGAGCCGGCATCGTGGGATGTGGTACGGAGGATCTCCTCCGGGAGATCGACTCGATGCGAACCGGTCTGGAAAAGGCCTTCGAGGAAGGCAGGGACTGGTCCTCCCTCCGAGGCTCCTGTTTCACGACCCGTCCACAGGGAAGAGAGGGCAGGATCGCTTTCGTGTATCCGGGCGGCCTGACCTCCTATCCGGGGCTCGGGCGGGATCTCTTTCAGCTGTTCCCGGACATGTTCGAACATGCCGCGCGGTACTCTTCCCGCCTGGGCGACATGGTGGCGGACGAACTGCTCTATCCGCGGAGTCTCGAGGGTCTGTCGAACAGGGAATGGGACGACCGGGAGAAGGCGCTGCTGGAAAACCCGATCGCCATGTTCGAAAGCGGCATCCTGTTCAGCATCCTCTACACGAAGATCGTCACCGAGATCTTTCGTCTCAGGCCGCACATGGCGCTGGGGTACAGCATGGGAGAGGTCTCGATGATGTTCGCCCTCGGGGTATGGGACGAAGCGGACAGGATGAGCCGCGCGCTGCGGGACTCTCCCCTGTTTCGAACCCGTCTTGCGGGGCCCATGCAGACCCTCCGCGATGCGTGGGACCTTTCTCCCGAGGAAGGGGAACGAGGCAGGATCTGGCACTGCCATGCTGTTCGGGACTCTGCGGACAGGGTCCGGGAGGCCTTGAAGGATGAACGTCGCGCCTACCTGATCTTCGTGAACACGCCGAAGGAGGTGATCCTTGCGGGGGACGAGGGGGCATGCGGCCGGGTCATCGAGCGACTCGGCTGCGAGCACCTCGCCGTGCCCATGAGCGATGTGATCCACTGCCCGATCGCCAGGGCGGAGTACGATGAACTGGTGAGGGTGCACACCCTGCCGGTCCACGAGGTCTCCGGCACGGCCTTCTACTCCGCCGACCGCTTCGCCCCCCTTCCTCTCGACCAGGAGACGATCGCCAAGAACATCGCGGAAATCTACTGCCACGAGATTGATTTCCCGAAACTCGTGGGGCAGACCTACCGGGACGGTGCGCGGGTGTTCGTCGAGGTCGGGCCGCGCGAGAACTGTACGCACTGGATCGGGGAGATCCTCCGCGAGAAACCCCACCTGGCGGTCGGAACGAACCGGAAGGGGGTCGACGACAAGACCTCCATCGTTCGAGCCCTGGCAAGACTGTTCAGCCACCGGGTGGCCCTCGATCTGGCCCGCCTCTACTCCCGGACGGAACCGACCGCCTTGAGCGGAAAATCCCTGGTCAAGACCACGACCCTCGGAGGAACCCACATTCCTTCGGTCATCCTCGACAAAAAGCAACGGGGACGCTTCAAACGCACCCCGGCGCCGGCGGAACCCGGGGCTCCAGAGGATCGCGCCGGGACCGTCCTGCCCTTCCCTCCGGGCCGGGAGGAAGCAACGGAGGTACACCTCTCGAGCGGGTTCGACCTTGCAGGCGTTGTGGAACCGGAAGGGGCTCGACCGACGGGCGAACCCCGGCCCTCCGCTCTCACGCCTTCCGGACTCGAGCGGTTCTACGGACACCTCTCCAGGGCGGGTTCCTCGCACGCCGCCTTCCTGCAGACCCGCCGGGAGGGCATGAAACAGATCGGAGAGACGATTCGGCTCCAGCTGCAGCTGGCGGCCCGCGGAGGATTCGACCCGGCGGCCCCTCGCGTCGGCCCGGAGCCTCACGCCTCTTCGCCTCCGCGAGCCACCCCCGAACCCCGCCACGGTTCCGCACCTCGTCCGCCCTTGGAGCAGAGCGACGGAACGCCCACCTGGGAGGCCCTTCAGGAGATCTCCCGTCAAGGGCAGGCGGCCTCCCGCTCGATCTTCGACCCAGCACGGAGGCCCGACGTTTCCGATGTGGTTTGGGACTACGCGGATCTGCGGGAATTCGCCGAGGGGAGCATCGCCAAGGTATTCGGAGAGGATTATTCGATCATCGACACGTACGGACGACGGGTGAGGCTTCCCATGGAGCCGTATCTGCTCGTCACACGCGTTACGAAACTCGATGCTCAGGCGGGTGTCTTCCGGCCCTGTTCCATGACCACGGAGTACGATGTGCCGCACGATGCGTGGTATTCCATGGGCGGGCAGGTTCCCTGGGCCGTGGCCGTCGAGGCGGGACAGTGCGATCTCCTTCTGATCAGCTATCTGGGCATCGACTTCGAGTGCAAGGGAGAACGGGTCTACCGCCTCCTGGATTGCACCATGACGTTCCTTGGAGAGATCGCCAAAGCGGGCGAGACCCTTCGTTACGACATCCGGATCAACTCCTTCGCCAGGACGGGCGGCACCCTGCTCTTCTTCTTCGAATACGACTGCTACGTGAAGGGCAAGCGGATCCTCGAGATGCGGGGCGGCTGTGCCGGCTTCTTCACGGACGAGGAACTGGACGCGGGAAGAGGGATCATCCGCACGGAACAGGAGATCGAGGAGAGGAGCAGGATCCGGCCACAGAGCTTTGCCCCGTTACTGTCCTGCGAGAGATCGAGCTTCGAGCGGCGGGATCTCGTCGCCCTGGCCGGGGGCGACAAGGCGGCCTGTTTCGGGCCGGCCCATGATCCGAAGGGGCGGAATCCGTGGCTTCACTTCTCCACGGAAGCCATGTTGATGCTGGACCGGGTCGTCTCGGTGGACCCCGGCGGCGGCCCCTGGGGACTGGGCCTGGTCATTGCCGAGAAAGACCTTGTGCCGGATCACTGGTACTTCCCCTGTCACTTCAAGGACGACCCGGTGCTGGCCGGGTCCCTCATGGCGGAGGGGTGCGGCCAACTGTTGCGGTTCTTCATTCTCTACATGGGTTTGCAGACCTGCACGAAGGACGCCCTCTTTCAGCCCGTTCCGGATCGTCCGCAGAAGGTGCGCTGCAGGGGACAGGTGACCCCGAAGCATACCCTCCTGACCTATCGGATGGAGATCAAAGCGGTCGGCACCACGCCCCGCCCCTATGCGCTCGCCGACGTGGACATCATCGTGGACGACAAGGTGGTCGTCGATTTCAAGGATCTCGGCGTACTGCTGGCCGAACAAGAGGCGGAGAGTCCCCGGCTTCCGGTCCCGAACGAAACCGCCGCACGGACGGAACCCGGCTCCGGGGAGGTGCGCTTCACGAAAGACCATCTCCGGGAATTCGCCACCGGCTCCCTTGCGAAGTGCTTTGGCCAGGCCTTCTCCGTCTATGAAGACCGCAGGCCCCCGCGTCTGCCGAGCGGCGACCTGCAGCTGATCGATCGTGTACGGGACGTGTCCGGCAATCCGCTCGACACGAACGGCCGGCCTCAGGTGATCGCCGAATGCGACATCCCGGAAGATGCGTGGTATCTGCGGGACAGCGCCCATCCCGCCCTCGTCCCGAACGCGATTCTCATGGAGCTTTCGCTCCAGCCCTGCCTGTTCGTATCGGCCTATGCGGGAACCCCCCTGTTGAAACCGCATACGGATCTGTGTTTCCGGGCGCTGGAAGGGGAGGGAACTCTGCTCAGAGAAGTGGACCTCAGGGGGGAGACCGTGACGACTCGATCGACGCTGCTTTCGACCGCCGCAGCCGGAGACACGATCATCCAGCGTTTCGAGTTCGTCCTGGCTCATGACCGCCTGCCCTTCTTCCAGGGCACGGCGGTCTGCGGTTATTTCCCCCCCACGAGCCTGGGCAACCCGGTCGGTCCGGAAGCTGGGGAAGGCGACAAGCCCGGCCGGACGAAGCCGTATCCGTCCGACGACCCGGCACTTCGAATCGACCTGAAATCGTCGTCCGCCCGCAAACGGTTCTTCACCGGAAGGACCGGAAAGCCCTTCTATCGCCTCGGCGGCTCTCGCCTGGAACTTCTCGATGAAGTGCACCTCCTGGAGAAGGGCGGAAATCACCAACAGGGCTTCGTTCATGGCGTGAGGCGGATCGATCCCCGCGCCTGGTTCTTCCCCCTGCACTTCCAGGACGACCCCGTCATGCCGGGCTCACTCGGCATCGAGGCGGTCCTGCAGGCCGTACAGGTCTTCGCTCTCCAACGGGATCTCGGAGCGCCATTCGATTCACCCCGGTTCGCGCATCCGCTCGATCACCGCACGGCCTGGAAACTGCACGGCCAGATCCTTCCCCAGGACGAGAGGATGACCGTCGAAGTCCACATCAAGAAGATCGAAGGCACCCGGGAAAGGGTGATCCTCGTGGGAGACGGGAGCCTTTGGAAAAACGGCATCCGGCTCTACGAGATCACGGACGCCGCGGTCTGCCTGGTGGAAGACAGACCGGAGAGAGACGCAGGTTGATGAATCACCCCTTTTCTCACCCCTTCAGGAAATCGAGATGACCCTGAGAAGGATTCTTCCCGGCGAAAGCAGGATCGGTTGGATCGGTACCGGCGTCATGGGATCCAGCATGTGCGGGCACCTGATCGACCGAGGATTCTCCGCCACGGTCCACAACCGCACGAGGAGCAAGGCGGAGCCCCTGCTAGCCCGAGGGGCCGCCTGGGCCGGCACGCCGAAGGCGGTGGCGGAACAGAGCGATGTCGTCTTCACCATGGTCGGCTTCCCCGGCGACGTCCGGGAAGTGATCCTGGGCCCGGACGGCGCCCTGGGCGGTGCCCGGCAGGGAAGCATCCTGGTCGACATGACCACGAGCGAACCTTCGCTGGCCATCGAAATCGCAAGCCGGGCGCGATCCGGAGGGATTCGCAGCATAGACGCACCGGTCTCGGGCGGCGACATCGGGGCACGGGAGGCGCGGCTTTCCATCATGATCGGGGGCGAAAGGGAGACGGTCGAGGCCCTGCGGCCCTGCTGGGAGGCGATGGGCAAGACGGTCGTCCATCAGGGAGGACCGGGCGCAGGGCAGCACACCAAGATGGTGAACCAGACACTGATCGCAACGAACATGATCGGGCTCTGCGAGGCCCTCCTCTATGCGCACAAAGCCGGTCTCGATCTGGACACCGTCATGGAGTCGGTTGCTTCCGGGGCGGCCGGCAGCTGGTCCCTGTCCAACCTGGGGCCCCGGATCATCCGGAACGATTTCGCTCCCGGGTTCTTCGTGGAGCACTTTATCAAGGACATGGGCATCGCCCTGGAGGAAGCCCGCCGCATGGGGCTCGCACTGCCTGGACTCGCTCTGGCCCATCAACTCTACACGGCTGTTCAGGCCCAGGGTCACGGCCGGGCCGGCACCCAGGCCCTGCAGCTGGCCCTCGCGTCCCTGTCGAACACGGACTGGAAGAACCGCTGATCCGGCTACCGGGTCCTCAGGGACTCGCCCGCAGGCTGTCCCCTCGCAATGCTGAGCGACACAGCGTCAAGAGGGCACGGACGACCCGGGTGCGGTCCTCCAGAAGGTTCCGAAGCACGTTGCCCGTCTTGACCGGAAAGGCGGGCCCCATCAGGGTGGCGAGGCTGAGCGGAGGGGGCCCGTGCTCTCTCACCTTGTCGAGGACCCCTTGAAACCAGAGAGTCGACTCCCGGGTAACGTCGTCCCAGAGCTCGACACGGAACCCCGCACCCTCGAGCAGGCACCGCGCCTCTTCCGGTGAGACGAGGAAGTTCAACTCGGGGCCGCCCGCCCACGGAAGCGGAAAATGCAGGCCCTCTTCGGGCCCGGCGAACACCTCGTACAGGGCGAGTTTCCCCCCGGAGCGAAGCACCCTGGCCAGTTCCTTGAATAGAGTGGCCTTGTCCTCGATGTTCATGCCCACGTGTTGCATCCACACGACGTCGGCGGACCGGCTCTCCACGGGAAGGTCCAGGGCGCTCCCCCGGCGAATCTCCACCTTCTGTGCCAACCCTGTGCGCTCGTTCAGCAGCCGGGCCGCGGCGCAGAATTCATCGATCGGATCGACGCCGATCACGTCACACCCGAAGAGGTGAGCCAGCGCCCTCGCGGGCCCCCCGATGCCGCAACCCACATCCAGGACCCTCATCCCCGCCGACAACCCGGCGAGACGGGCGAGTTCCACGGTCCGCTTGCGCCCGCCCAGGTGGAACTCGTCGACCGGCGCCAGATCCTCCACGGTCAGGGCGTCCGGGTTCTTTCCGGCCTTCTCGAGTGCCTCGAGAAGGCTCGGGCCCAGCCCTTCGCGTCCGTAGTGGGTGTCAAGCTCCCCATGCCCTTGCTTCACAACCACCTCGCCCTCATCGGCTTCCGATCCACGGTGCGGAGAAAGGTGAGCTTCGGGGCACACAGATGCCGCAGCGGGTGCAGAGGTCCTGGTCGATTCGGGTCCAGCTCATCCGTTCCTCCCGCGGTTTGACATGGTCCGGTTCTTTCGTGTACGAACTATTCTGCCTCACCCGACCCGTATCCGCAACTACCTATCCCGCGTTTCCCGTGCTAGAATCGGGGCCGTCAACCTACCAGGGGAGCTGCGCATGGACCGAAAGAACGCCGGAAACTGGAAAGAGCGGATCGTCCCGCCGGAAGAGGTGTTGAAGAGAATCGAGCCCGGGATGAGCATCTTCATCGGCACCGGCGTGGCCGAGCCCAGGACGCTGGTCAGGCACATGATGAAGTCCGATGCGGGCAACCTCCGCGACCTGGAGCTCATTCAGATCGTGAGCCTGGGCGACGCCATTTCCCTGGAAGAGATTCATGCCCAGAAGTACCGGCTCAAGACCTTCTTCTCCGGCTGGGTGGCGAGCGAGGCGATCGGGGCCGGCCGTGTGGACCTGATCCCGAGCCCCTTCTCCCGGATCCCCCGGCTGATCGAGTCGGGACAGATCCCGATCGACGCGGCCTTCGTCCAGGTCACGCCCCCGAACGAGGCGGGCTACTGCAGCCTCGGGGCGGCCGTGGACGTGGCCCGGCAGGCCATGGAACATGCCGCCTTCGTCGTGGGAGAGATCAATGCGAGTGCCCCGAGCACCTTCGGCGACACCTTTGTCCGGGCCTCGAACTTCGACATGCTGGTTCATTCCACCGAAGACCTGATCCTCTTCGACCGATGGCCGGTGGACGACGTCTTCGACCAAGTGGGCGCCAACGTGGCGTCCGTCATCGAGGACCGGAGCTGCATCGCCTTTTCCATCGGTCCCCTGTTCGAGGCCCTGAGCCCCCATCTCGCCCGCAAGCAGGATCTGGGCATCCATTCCCCCTTCTTCACCGACGCACTGCTGGATCTGATCGAGAGCGGGGCGGTGAGCAATCGCTACAAGGAGATCTTTCGCGGCAAGAGCCTCGCCTCCTATGCCTTCGGCACACGGGAGATGATGGACTGGCTCGACCGGAACCCGCTGGTCGAATTCCAGGCCGTGGACAAGGTGTTCTCGCCGATCCAGATCGGCAAGAACCCGCGGTTCGTGGCGGTCATGCCCGCACGCAAGGTGGACCTGTCCGGCCGGATCGCCCTTCATTTCGGAAAGGGCAATGTCTCCGCCGGGCCGGCCGAGGTGGTCGACTTCTTCCACGGGGCGGAGCTGTCGTGCGGAGGGCAGACCATCTTCGCCCTGCCGAGCCGCAACCTGAAGGGGCAAGGGAACATACGGATCTCGGTGGGGGACTTGCCGAATCAGTTCGGCATGGCACCGGGGGCGGACATGGTGATCACCGAGTACGGGGTCGCCTGCCTGAACGGCCGGTCCGTACGGGAACGGGCCCAGGCGCTCATCGAGATCGCCCACCCGGACGACCGGCCGGAGCTGGTGGAGCTCGGAAAACAGGAGAACATCCTGTACCAGGATCAGATCTTCATCGCGGAATCCGCCCACCTCTACCCGGCCCACGTGGCGACGAGGCACACCTTCAAGGGGGGCGTGGAGGTGAGGTTCCGGGCCATCCGGCCCTCTGACGAAGAAGAGATGCGCCGCCTCTTCTACCGGTTCTCGGACAAGGCGGTCTACTACCGATACTTCAGCCCCATCAAGACGATGCCCCACGCAAAGATGCAGGAGTACGTGAATGTGGACTACCGGAAGGCCATGTCGATCGTCGGGGTGGTAGGAGAATCGGCGCAGGAACGGATCATCGCTGAGGGCCGTTACGTCAGCGAACCGAGCGGCCCCTACGCGGACCTCGCCTTTGTCGTGGACGAGAATTACCAGGGGCTCGGCATCGCCACCTACATGTACAAGATGCTCATCCGGCTGGCCAAGGACCAGGGGTTCGCCGGGTTCACGGCGAGCGTGCTCGCCACCAACCAGAGCATGATGAAGGTGCTGGACAAGGGAGGCCTGCCGGTCAAGGCCCGCCTCGAGCAGGGTGTGTACGAGATCGTCATCCCCTTCGATGCGGACCCCCTGCCGGAGGGCAAACGGATCCAATACGATCAGAAGAGGTGAACGAGGATGGAAACGGAACGAGAGAGCACGTCACCGCCGGCCGATTTCAGGGAGCCCGTGGTCCTGGGGGCTTCCGGCCTGACCACCCTGCCCATGGGCATCGGCTCCGACTCGGGGGTTCCCTGCGACGCCCTGGAGTGGGCCTTCGAGCGAGGAGTCAACTACTTCTACTGGGGCTCCCGGCGGACAAAGGGGATGAAGGAGGCGATTCGTAAGCTCGCCCCCGGCTCCCGGGAGAAGATGATCATCGTCCTGCAGACCTACGACTACACCGGTCTGTTCCTGGAGCACACCTTCCTCCGGGGCCTGAAGCAGCTCCGCATCGATTACGCCGACGCCTTCATTCTCGGCATGCGGAACAAGCCCGTTCCGGCACGGATCATGGACAAGGCCCTCGCCCTGAAGGAGAAGGGCCTGGTCCGGCACCTGATCGTGAGCGCCCATGACCGGACCACCTACCGGAGGCACCTGGAACGAAAGGTGTTCGACCTGATCATGGTCCGGTACAATGCGGCCCACCGGGGGGCGGAGAGGGACGTCTTCCCCTTCCTGCCGGAGGAGAATCCGCCCGGGGTCATCTGCTACAACTCGACGCGATGGGGAAATCTCTTCGACCCGGCGTGGATGCCAGAGGGAGAGCGCACACCCCGTCCGGTGGATCTCTACCGGTATGTGCTCTCCAACCCGCACATCCAGATGGTGCTCACCGCACCGGAGACCTTCGAACAGCTGAGAGAGAACCTGAAGACGCTGGAGCAAGGCCCGGTCACGGACGAAGAGAGGCAGTGGCTCGAGCGGATCGGAGATCACGTGCACCCGCTGAGCCCCAGCACGACCTTCGACTTCCTCTTCCCCAGCCGGGGATTGAAGAAGACACAAGAGGTCAAAGGACAAAGGTAAAAGGACAAAGGCCCCTCGGCCCCGCCCAGAGAAGCGGGGGCAGAGGGCGGGAGCTTCGATCGCAATACCCTCGCTTCACCGCCATTCGCGAAAGCGGGAATCCTTCAGCTTCAGGTGCTTAGGGATCCCCGCCCGTACTACGGCTATTCCAGCAAGTTCACGCTCGATCTCGGATAGACGTCCTTCAGGATCTCTCCCCCCAGGCGGTTGAGCACGTAGTTCTCTCCGTCTTCGATCGTGAGGGCCCGCGAGTCCCGCCACAGCTTCTCGATGAAGTACTCCTTGGTGAGCCCGTTTCCGCCGTGGATCTGCACACCCTCGTCGATCACCTCCCGGGCGGCCTCGGAGCAGAAGGTCTTGCCTGCAAAGGCGTATTCGCTCGCCACCGGATAGATGCGCGAGTTCAGCTCCCAGACGGCGCGGCTCATGGCCCGGATCGCCTCCACCTGGGCGAACATCCTGTGGATCCGGATCTTCATCGCGTAGTGCTCGATCAGGGGCTTTCCTCCCTGCACCCGGTCTTTCGCGTACGCAAGGGTCTCGTCGAAGGCGGCTCGGGCCAGCCCGATGGCGAAGAGCGTCATGGCCGAATTGCCGAACCCGAGGTTCCCGATCACCCAGTCCCCGTACTCCTCCGGGCCGACAAACACCCACCGCTTCGGAATCCTCACGTTGTCGAAGAAGAGCTCTCCCTGCGGCAGATCACGCTGGCCGACCTTCTCCAGGGCCTTGCCCCGCTCGATGCCGGGCAGATTCAGGGGAAGAATGCAGGTGCCCCCACCTGCAAGCCCCATGGACGTGTCGAGCTGAAGGTTGAGCATGGTGTGCGTCGCCGTGGGTCCGCAGGAAACCCACGCGGACTTCTGGCCGTTGATCACATACTCGTCGCCTTCCAGCTTGCCCTGGACCTGCCACTTGATCTTCGGGTCGTAGAAGAAATCCTCACCCGGAGAGAGGGTGTCGGACCCGTGATCCGGCTCGGTGACGGCCCAGCTTCCCGTGATACTCGCGTCATCGCACTGGCAGAAGGGGACCACGAACTCCTCGATCAGTTCCGGATTGCCCGCGTGCAGGAGCTTTACGTAGGGCCAGCCTGCCAGGAGCAGCACACCCGTCAGGCCCAGGCTGCCCCAGACGAGCTCCTCGGACATGATGTGGCTCTGCAGGGGGGTGAACCCCAGTCCTCCCACCTCTTCCGGGAAGGCAGCCTTGTGATAGCCGAGCTCATAGCCCTTCTTCAGGAAATCCCACAAGGGGGAACCGGGAGCCACGGATTCCTCGGCCGACATCTTGTCGATCTCGATGCTGGCTGGACGCATGACCTCCTTGGCGAACTTGTGAGCCGCTTCCTTGATCGCCCTGTCCTCGTCGGTCAGGTCCAGATTCATGTCGAAGTACGTCATGCTCTTGCCTCCTCCTGTTCGTTCGGATTTGGTTGGCTAGTCCAGTCTGGCAGCGCGGATCCGCTCTGCCAGACCCTCTTCCAGTACAGACGAAGCAATATCCTCCAGTTCCAGAACCCACCCGATCCGCGTAAAGACCACGTCCAGGTCCGGGTCGACAAAGATGATCTGATTGAAGGCCCCGCTCGCCCGGTAGACGTTCTCGGGCAGGTTGGGCATCGGCTTCCCCTCCCCCTCGAGGTGACCCGATGAGGAAGGGGCGATCCAGTCGCCCTCGCGGTTGAGCCACCAGAGATATCCATAGGCTGAGTTGAGAGGCGTGGATGGCCTCACCGAGGCCTCCACCCATTCCTCCGGGACGATTTGTCGTCCCCCGGCCCATCGGCCTCCCCGAAGATAGAGGTATCCGAACCTGGCGAGGTCCCGGCAGGAGCACTCCGCGTTGGAGAAGGTGGTCGGGTTGCCCGCCCGGTCCCGGCCGAAGCTCGAGGCCATGCCCAGGGGGTCGAACAGCATCTGCTGGGCGTAGTCGGCCACGTCCATGCCGGTCGCCCGATTCAAGACGGGCTCGAGCGTCTGGATCGCGCTGTTGTTGTAGATCCAGACGGTGCCCGGTGCGTGCTGCTGGCCGAGGCCCACGGCAAAGGCGGTCTTGTCGGCCGCCCGGACGGCCATCTTCACGTAGTCGGTGACGAAGTCCCAGTGACGGCCCGAGTCGTTGCTGATCAGGTTCCGAACGGTCACGTCTTCGCTGTCCGTTCCCGTCCAGTCGGTGATGTAGGAAGATGCCTCTTCGGAAATTTCCAGATCGCCCCGCTCCTGAGCGATGCCGACCAGCGCGCTGGTGATGGACTTGGTGATGGAGAAGACGTTCTGCTCCCTGACGGGGTCCCAGTTGTTCCAGTACCACTCGCCCACGATCACGCCGTGCCGGGTGATGACGAGGCAATTGGAGGCGTGTTCCTCGGCGAAGTCCGCCGCTTCTTTCAGCAGGATCGAATCCAGGCCGTGCGCTTCGGGCGCCTCGACCCTCCAGGCGGGATCCGGATAGACGAAGTCATCGGCCCCGCCGTACCATTCCTCGCCATCGTCACCGCAACCCCAGAAACTAGCCACAAGGAACAGCACGAGCAGTGCGGCCCTTCTCGCAAAGACAGATTGCCTCATCGTTGCCTCCGGTAAAGACGGGAGGTGAACTGCTTCAGTATAGCAGCGTTCCTGCAAAGAAACGATAGCCCTGCTTCCAGGGGACGCTTCCAGGGGACGCCCATGAAATTATGCGTTTCTACAACACTGACGTAGAAACGCATAATTTCATGGGCGTGGCCTTCTTTGTCAGGACTTGATGGCACCGCCGCAGACGCTCAGGCACTGACCCGTTATGTAATCGCCGAGGTCTGTGATAAAGAACTCCGCCGCCTTGGCTACGTCATCCGGCTCGGCCAGTCGTCCGAGGGGAATCTGCTCCAGCAGCCGTTCCTTGACTCCCGGAATCGCATCGTAGACCAGGACTTCCAGGCGCCGCGTCTTCACGTAAGCCGGCACGAGGCAGTTCACCGTAATACCGAAAGGGCCCAGCTCCTGCGCCAGATACCTCGTGTACGCCATGACGCCCGCCTTGGCCGCGCCGTACGAGGCGTAGACGCCCCCCTGCTGTGCCTGAAGGCCCGCCTGGGACGAAGTGTTCACGATCCTGCCCCAGCCGAGGGTCTTCATGGAGGGGGCAACGGCCTGGCAGCAGAAAACAGTTCCCATGAGATTGCGGTCCAGCGTCGCCCGTAGATCCTGCTCCGACACGGAGGAGGCGAAGCTCTCGAGGACCTCGCCGGCAAGCCCTCCGGCGTTGTTGATCAGAATATCGATGTGCCCGAAAGCCTCCAGCGCCTGCTGCACCATCCTCTCCACCTCTTCCCTGATCGTCACGTCCGCTTCGATCCCCATGCTCGCAACGCCCTGTGCCCGGATCTCCTCCACCACCGTTTCCGCCCCGATGCCCTCATCGAACTCCCGGAAGGATTCCAGGTCCAGGTCGTTGATGACGATGTCGGCGCCCAGCCTCGCAAGCCGCAGGGCATGGCTCCTTCCGATTGCCCGTGCCGCCCCTGTAATGAGGGCGACCTTCCCTTTCAGCTTCATCACGTCCTCCTTCGTGAGACAGGTATCCTCCGTGTTTGCAGGACGAAGAGCGTTCCCCCGGAAAAGGCCCACTCCAGGTCCTGGGGCCCGCCGAAGTGCCTTTCCACGGCAACCCCGAGAGCAGCCAGTTCCCGGACCTGGTCCGGTGCAAGACAAGCGCGACGAGCCTGCTCCTCGGACAGCGGCACCTTCCGGGTTCCCCTCCCCTGCTCCAAGTCCAAATCCAGCTTGAAGGCCTTGCGGCCCGCGCTGCTCGTGACAACCTCGAGGTCTCTCTTGGCGATCACGTAGCGATCCGGGGTGAGGCTGCCCGAGACGACCGCCTCCCCGAGTCCGTAGGCGGCCTCCACGAGCATCTCCCCGGCATCCCCGGTCACCGGGTGTGCCGTGAACAGGACGCCCGCGATCTCCGACTGCACCATGGCCTGAACGATGGGCGCAATGATGATCCGGTGCGGGTCTGTCCCGAGGGTATGCAGGATCCCCGCGGCCCGGGCGGACCAGACCGATGCCCAGCATTCCCGGACCGCAGTCAGGACTTCGTGGGTTCCACGCAGGTTGTGGAAAGTGTCCATCTGCCCGGGAAAAGAGGTGCGGGCCAGGTCCCCGGCGGCCACCGAGGAGCGGACAGCGACAAGAGGCCCACCTCCCTCCTGCAGCAGCTCGCAGGCGGCCGCGATCTCCCTTGCGACAGGGTCAGGAATCGGGGAGGAGCAGATCATTTCCCGAATGAGGCCCGTCTTCTCCTGGACGCCTTCCAGAACATCGTAATCGATGGTGGCGGCGACCTTTTCGACTTCGGTGCGCAGGTCGGCGGTGTCGAGGAAGAGCCCGTGGCTTTCCGATCGAACGGAGAACCCGGGTGGGACCCGAAAACCCGCGCGGATCAGTTCACCCAGGTTCGCACCCTTGCCGCCTACCCGGGCCAGGTCGTCGCGTCCCACGGCCGACAGGGGCGATACGAACGGGCTCATGGATGCGTGCACTCCAGACTGGATCGTCAGAACATGCCCAACATTTCGGCGAGGCTCTTCACGATCTGGCCTCGTCCCTGATGGATGTAGACGCCGATCTGCGCGATCAGCGAGTAGGCGAAGCCGAACTGGGCCAAAGCGTAGGCGGCGACCGTGAACTGGCTCACACTCACCACCCCCACGCCGAACTGTGAAAGGGTGAAGATGCCCGCCGCGAACTGGCCGATGGCAAAGACGCCCTTTGCGGGAACAGGGATCCGGTTCGGTCGATACTTGAAGGAGATGTGCAGCAGGGGCAGCCCGAGAAGGGTGGCTTCCGACTTGTACTCGAAACCCCACCCGTCCCACTTCGCCTTGGCCGGAAAGGGAGCCCCACAGTGGGGGCAGGCCGCGGCATGCTCCGAGACACTCTGCTGGCATTCTCGACAGGCTAGCACGCCATCCCTCCTTTGAAGCGCCGTTCCAAGGGGCCTTCTCAGCCCCTCTTGCATTCCAGGGGCCGGATCATCTCCCTTATTCTACCGCTTTCGATCGCTTCATGGAATTCCTGTCCCATCTCGCCGTTTCGTGCCACCACCTTTTGCCAGTAATCCATCCGTTCCCGATCCCGCCCAAAGAAGGTCCTGAAGTCCTTTCGATCCGGTATCCTGCCGAAGGGAAGGCTGTCGACAAAGCTGCGCGACGGGGCCACGAGGACCACATTGTCCACGTTCTTCTCCTTCGGCCTTCGATTCAGTGATTTGTCGAACCACCCCGGGGTGATCTTCTCGTAGAAGTGGGGATACAGCACGAACCCGTCCTCATCGGGCAGGAACGGGATGTCCAGGTGGTAGTCCAGGACCCCCCCGTCGCGGAACACACCCGGCACGCCGGGAATGTTCGAGACCCCTTCCATGGAGACCGGAATCGAACCGGAAGAGAGCAGGGCCGCCTTGAAGTTGGATTTCGAAAGCCGATGCATTTCCAGCGGAAACTCGTCCATGGTGACAAAGGGAGGGGCTTCGCCGGGGGCACAGAACAGGGCCCTTTCGAAGAAACGGCCGAGGGCTTTCCTGCCCAGCCGGTTCATTCCCCCGGCAAGCGCAATGCCGAACCCCTGGAGCAGGACGTTCTCACTCTTCAGGAGCCCCTTGCATTTGCTCGAAAGGAAGCTGATTCTCATGAAAGGGTGATCGAGCATGTGTTCGATCTCGTCGTCCTCGATGAAGGCGTTGAGAATCCTCAGAGACTCATCGGTTATGTCTCTTCGTGTGGGGCGTGTCTCGTATTGCTGGGCGATGTATTCCCTTTCGAGATTTCCCAGCGCCTCCAGCGGGGCCCTCTGGCAGTAGGCAGCCATCCGAAAGGCGCCGATGGACGTGCCGACCAGATACAGGGGGTCTGTCCGGCCCTCGAACCGATTCATCAGGACCCTGTCGATTCCCGTGAGAACCAGAAACTTCGCCGCTCCGGAGGCGCCGGCGAGGACCTTGACCTTGTCCAGATCGAACCCTCGGTCGCGAATGACCCGGATGGCCTTTCTCCCCCCCATGATGGATATGGCATGACGCATCGGATACGCCCGGTCTTCGATTCAGGCCCGTTGAACTTCAAGGGGACCGAGTCTCATCGATCGCCCTTGTTCTCGAAATGGACGAAGTCGATCAGGAAGACTGCGCCCATGAAGAGGGCCTTCATCCTGACGTCCCACTCGGCCGGAAACACGACACCGAAGTTGTCCGCGTCCGAGAAGCCCTCCTTCCACAGGCCGCTCCATTTCTTGGTGATCTTGCCCACCTCGACGCCGTCCTTTCGAATCTCGAAGGTCCAGGGGTGCAGGATCGGTCCGAACAACCGGTAGACCTCCCGGCCGGAGGGATCGAGGACCGAATAGATGCGCCGCAAGATGGAGAAGCGCCTCTCGACCAGGCCCAGGGACTGTCCATCTGCATCGATGACTTCGGCCCGGTGAAAGAAGAACCGAAAGGGCCTCACGACCCGCAGGACTTCTTTGCCGTCTTCGCTCACGACAACCATCGTGAAGGGACGCAATGCCTTCAGGAAGAAACGGAGCAGCACGGAACCGGCCTCTTCCGCTGCCAGATACAGCCTCTGGCCCGACACATCCGAAATGGCGTACTTGTTCTTGGTCTCGAAGCCCGTGAGGATCTCGCCCCACTCCTTGATCTGCCGGATCACCAGGCCGGTGACGGATGACAATCTGTGCACGCCGAACCTCCTCTCATTTCCTGCCGAGAACCTGGTAACACGTTGCTGAGCTCCCGTACGCAATCATTCACTAACCTTTCAGGAAAGGCGCCTCCGCTCTCATTGAAGCCAGAATCCCGCGACCTTACCGTCCTTCAGCACGAGCTTCGCCAGGGTGTCGTCCCCACCGTCCTTGAACACCAGCTTCCACAGATACACCTGGCAGCCCTGCTGCCTGAGCCGGCCGAGATAGACGGGCTGGTAGCCTTGCTTCATCCGCGGAGCGAGCTGATCGCTCACGCCCTCGAGCATCTGCCTTGTCATGCCGGCCTTGAATACGGCATTGCCATCCGCCACGAAACTGTCATAGTCAGCCGTCTCGACCGCTTCAAGAAGCTTCATCAGGATTCCGAGGGCCGTCTTTTCCTCTTCGGCGGCAAAGGCCGTCCCCGAGACTGTCAGGGACGCCAGTATGCAGATCAAAAGGGTGACCCTTCTCCGCTTTCTCGCTCTCTCTTTCATGTTTCCTCCGGTCGGATATTCACCATAAGTAACCGCACTCCTCGCATTTGTGATCGCGGTAGAACAACAGCCAAGGGGCGGATTCGGGTCGGACCAAGCCAAGTATACAGTTAGAATATGAAATGGACATTAGGAGAGCAAGAAACTGGGCTTAGAGGCCGCCTTTTGGGCTCACAATAGGGTCCTAAGAGCGGGGCATCCTGAAGATCGGAGGGGAGCCGCATCGCCGAGAAGGGCTTGATTCCGGCTTACAGGTCCGATTTCCGCCCGAAAATCAAGCCTCTAAGACCGGAAAGGCGACCGGTTTTCGAGTTTTTTGTTTGCATTGCAGACAGATAGCTTGGTCCGACCCGATTCGTTCCCCGATTCGTTCCGATCCGCTTCGCCCCTGTTCCACCGTGCGGCGACTTCAAGGCAGCTTCTCGGCCTCGTCGATCAGCATGACGGGGATGTCATCCTTGATCGGGTACTTGAGTTTGCAGGCATCGCAAATCAATCCGTCTTCCTGTTCCGTCAGGCGGATATCGCCCTTGCACTTCGGGCAGGCCAGTATTTCCAGCAGTTCGGCGTCGATGGACATGTCTCTCCTTTCTTCATGAGGCATGGAGGCGGTCGACCATGCCGGTCACCGCCTGCCAGACCTGATCCACGGGTATCGTATCCATGCACGAAGGTCGATGGCAACTCCTCTTGTAGCAGGGTCCGCAGGGTTCGGCAACGCTCACGACCCGATCGTGGTCCCGAAAGGGTCCGTTCCTCACCGGATCGGAAGGCCCGTACAGGCCGAGGACCGGCACCCCCAGGGCGGAGGCGAGGTGCATGGGCCCGCTGTCCCCGCCGATGAACAGACCGCATCCCTTCAGCAGAGAAGTCAGCTCCGACAGACCCAATGCAGGCACAAGATGACCGGATTTTTTCATGTATCTCTTGACCTGTTCAGCCAGGTGTCGCTCCCCGGGTCCCCAGAGGATCAGGACCGTTGCACCCCAGGTCTCCGAAATCCTGTCCGCGATCTCCGCGAATCGACGGGGACTCCACCGTTTCGTGGGCCACCCTGCGGCCGGGTTCACCACCACGCGGAGCCTTCCCCTTCCCTCCTCCACATCGAGCAGGTACTTCTCCATTTCGGCCTCGATGGAAGACGGAACCAGCAGGGAAAACCGCTTCTCGCGACTGTGGATTCCCAGAGGATGGAGAAGCGCCAGATTCCTGTCAATCACGTGGCTGCGCGGGGGCACGCTCCGGGGCCGGAGATTGGTGAAGACCCGGTTCAGGGGTTCCCGCACCTGATCCTTGGGAAAGCCGATCCGAACAGGGGCGCCGCTGAGGAAGGCGATCAGGCCGCTTCGCATCAGTCCCTGAAGATCGATGGCCAGGTCGAACCCGACCCCTCGCAGAGCCCGGACCAGAGTCACCCAGTTTCTTCTCTGCTCGGCGCGCAACAGGGACCGGATTCCCCCTTTCAACCGTATCGTCAGGAGCCGGTCCACCCATGGGTTGCCGTCCAGGATCTCACGGTACCGCTCGTCCACGACCCAGGCAATCCGGCACTCCGGGTCCCTCTCCTTCAATGCGGCCGCTACCGGTATGCCGTGAAGGACATCCCCGAGAGCACTGGTTCGGACGATGAGAATCTCTTCCATTCACACCAGCCTTAGTACTCCATCCCATAAATACGGTGGCATTCGGATGCCGATCCATCCCGGCAGGCTGCGTTGCCGTATTTATGAGATGGAGTACTCAGTGGTCATGCCGCCGGTCAGGTGGCTCGGCCTGACACCCGATCCCTGACCCCTGACCCCCAACTCCGCGCATTGAGCCCTTCAACTCCCTTTCTCGCGTCGTTTGTTCAACGCTCTGATCCGGCGGATCAGGTCCGAGGTGGCCGCTTCCAGGTCGGGCCGCCTCGCATGAAGAACCGGCTTGAGGGAATCGAGCAGAGGGTCTGCCATCGTGTCGTTGAAGACCACGCAGTAGTCCACGCAGGCCATGGCGCTCACGATCTCGAGGCGGTCTTCGATCCGGAGCACCGGTCGCCCCGCACCCTGACGTTCCCGAACGGATCGATCGTCGTGAAGGGCGACCACGAGAACATCCCCCCGCTCCCCGGCCGACTGCAAGTACCCCACATGACCGGCGTGAACGAGATCAAAGATTCCCTCGGCCAGCACGATCGTTTCACCCCGGTGCCGATGCGCTTCGAGGCACTTCTCGAGAAATCTCCGGGAAACCCACTTGGAGCTCCACAGGGAAGGCCTTCCCCCTCTCGGGTCTCTCGGCACGTCTGTCCCGAGGGTCCTCTCCGACCAGAAGATGAAGTCGGCCGCTTCCCTGAGGTCCAGGACCACCCGGTCGGGTCGTTCCGGGGCCGGCTCCTGAAGGCAGGCCTTCCAGGCCTCCTCACCCTGCCCTGTTCGGACGAGAATGCCGGTCAGCCCCTGGCGCCGTGCCGCTTCCGCGTCGGTGAGCTTGTCCCCGATCATGTACGAGCCTTCCAGCCGAAGGCCCAGTTCCTCGGCGGCCTTCAGCAGCATGCCGCCTTCCGGCTTTCTGCAGGAACAGACCCGGATGTAAGCCCCCACCTCGCCTTCGGGATAGTGCGGGCAGTAGTACGTGCCGTCCAGGCCCCCACCTCCGGCCTCGAGCAGGGACTCGACCGCCTCGTGAACCGCGACCACGTCATCCTCGGTGTAGTATCCCCTGGCCACGCCCGACTGGTTCGTCACCATTACGACGGCAAACCCCTTTGCCCTCAGCCGGGCCACGGCATCGGCCGCACCCTCCTCGAGAGCAACCTGGGCCGGATCCCCGAGGTAGCCCCTTTCCCGGATCAGGGTTCCGTCCCTGTCCAGAAAGACCGCCTTGCGTCCCTCTTCCATGAACTCACTTCTTTCTCTTTTCGTAACACACCGTGGGCGACCCCTTCCACCTCCGGTGCATCCAGAACCACTGCTCCGGGTGCCGTCGGATGATCTCCTCCAGGGCCTTCTGGAAACGCTGGGTGTTCTCCAGGATGTCGAGCCGCTTCCTTCCCGTCTTCGCAACAGGAACCGCGGTCCCGATGTGCACGGTGTGACCGGTCCCGGAGGCGTCCCTGTAGATGTGCACCGGATGTACCGGCACGTCGAAACGGTCCGCAAGAAAGGCGAGAGCCACGTTCGATCCGGCCCGGTGACCGAAGAAATCGACGAACACCCCGTCGCGACCGGTCGCCCCCTGGTCCATCAACAGCCCGACGAAATGCCCTTCTCGCAGGGCCCGGCTGACCCCCCGCAGGGCTCCCTTCTTCGTGATCATCCTGTTTCCGCTTCGGCATCGCAGGCGGTTGATCCAACGGTCGAAATACGGGTTGTCCAGCGGCCTCGCAACGAAGGCGAGATTCGCCTCCTCCTGCCAGCCGAAGGCGAGGGCCATCATCTCCCAGTTGCCTATGTGGCCGGTCAGGAGAAGGGCTCCTCCTTGCTCACGGGCCCGTACCCACGCCTCCTTCTCAACGCCCGTGTATCGGACATGACGCTGGATGTCCCCGCGCTTTCTTCTGGCAAGCCCGGGGATCTCCATGAAGGTCTTGCCCAGGTTCTCGAAGGCCCTTTGGGCAATGCCCCACCTCTCCGACGGGGAACGATCGGGAAAGGCGGCCCTCAGATTCGTGAGGCTGATGTGCCGGTGCCTCCCATCAACGTAGAAGGCAATCCTTCCGAGCAAGCCTCCGACCCGCACGGCCCATGTGGGAGGCAGGAACGACAACAGGGTCAGGAACGGACAGGCGAGCAGGAAGAGAAGGCGATCCGTGAAGTCTTTCATGGGCCCTCCTCGCCCTGGCGGGTGCCGGCCTTCAGGACGATCCCCTTTGTCTCCAGACTTTGCCAGAAGGCGGGTTCATCCTCCAGGGTCAGGTCGAGGCGGACGAACAGAACCCTGCCTCCGGGCCGTGCAAAGCGTCGCATCTTCACAGCATCCTTCTCCGTGGTCACGAGATGGTCTGCGTCGGAAAAGAACCGTTCAAGTTCCGCCACGTCCGAATCCGAATAGGCGTGATGGTCCGGGAACTCCCTTGTGCCGGCGATCTCGAGCCCCATACCTTCAAGGGTGGTATAGAAAGAGGCCGGTCTCGCGATACCGCAGAAAGCTCCGATCCTGCGGCCCGACAGATCCCTCGGATCCACCTCTTTCTCATCTTCCAACCGGTGGAGCCCTGCCGGAACGAGGCACGCCGTGTGGACGGGCGTATCCGGTGCGAGGCCCTTGCACCAGGGCTCTCTCGATCCGGTCCGATCGCCCCGGCCGCCGACACAGGAAAAGACGCACACGATCAGATCGGCTTCTCTCAGGGCGGAAAGGGGTTCCCGCAGGGGGCCGGCGGGGAGGCACGCCGCGCCGGAAAGGTCCTCGTCTCCCGGCACGAGGACGATATCGAAATCCCGGACAAGCCGGAGGTGCTGAAAGCCGTCGTCCATCAGAAACAGATCGGGTGACAACCACTGCTTGGCGAGATTCGCGGCCCGGTATCGATCGCCGTCCACGGCAACCGTCACCTCCGGAAGTCTCCGCGCCAGGAGAAAGGGTTCGTCTCCGCAGTGCCGGGGATCCTGTCCGGCCAGCTCCTTCGGGGTGAGCAGGACCGTGTCCTGTTTCCTCCGCCGTCCATACCCGCGCGTCAACAGGACAACCCGAGAACCATGATCCGCAAGGGTGCGGGCCATCCACATGGCGAAAGGCGTCTTCCCGCTCCCGCCTACCCGGACGCCTCCGATGCTGATCACGGGGAGGTCCGTCCGTTTCGTCTCCAGGACCCCTCTGCGATAAAGCATCCTTCTCAATCGAAGGACCCAGCCGTAGATCCACGACACGGGCGTCAAGAGGGCGCCGATGGCAAGGCTGCCGAAACCCTTTGGAGCGGAAGGCGCCCACAGCCTCTGAAAAGCGTTGCGCAGACCTTCGTCGACGCGGCGCATCGCCCCCCTCCACCGCCTGTACAGCGCGACGGCCCACCCCTCATCTCTCCGCTCCAGGGCTTCCGCCTCCATGCGATCCGTCACATGTCCCATCCTTTCCTCGAGGCGGATTCGACAGGCTTCGAGCTCCTCCTCGGTTCCCCTTGCCGGCACGCGAAAAGGCTCATCGAAGATCACCGACACCCTGGAAAAGGGGAAAGGTACCTGAAACCGGTCCCAGCTCGATGCTTCCCATCTGGGTTGTGCCGCCCACGTGAGGGGCAAAATGGGAAGTTGCGACAACTGGGCAATGCGCACCACACCCGGCTGCACCGTGTACCGCGGTCCGCTCGGTCCGTCCGGGGTGATCCCGATCGTGTGGCCCTGGCAGGCCTTTTCGATCAGGTCCTGAAGGGCCTCACGCCCTCCCCGCGTGGTCGAACCCCTGGCCGCCAGAATGCCGAAGGGCTTCACCGTGCGGGTGATCATCTCCCCGTCCCAGTGACGGCTGACCATGATCCAGGCGGGCTTGCCCTGTTCGCCGCAGACCTTGCGCCAGACCGGCGGCATGATGATCATCCGGCCGTGCCAGAAACCGAAGATCACGGGCTTGCCGGCCTCGAAGAGCTTTCTCGTCTCCCCGGCCACGTGGATCCGGTACCGAAGCGTCAGGGAGAGAAGGCGAATGAGAAGCGTGGCCACCGGCGGAATCAACCTGGCCAGCCACGTTCGCATGAGTTCCTTGCGCTGCTTGCGATCCATAATCGTTCCCATGACGGAGTCGCGGACACTGCGCCCGGGCCCTATTCAACACTCCGCCTTTGCGCTTCTGCCCTTGCCTTCTCTCTCCTCGAGGGACAAAGGCCTCTGTGCTCAGGGATTCCCGCCTCCGCGGGAATGACGGCCCACCGGGTTTGGGCGGATGGTCCTGACCGTTGCCCCCTACCCCCCCCGCTTTACCCTTTGTCCTTTACCCTTTGTCCTTTACCCTTTGTCCTTTACCCTTTGTCCTTTACCCTTTGTCCTTTGCTTTTCACTCAGAACATCCAAAACCACTCTGGCGGCACGAGCCGACGCGCCGGGTGCTCCAAGCCGGTCCTGCACCTTGGCGAGCCCCTTCTTGACCTGCGAGCAGTAAGGTGCGTGTTCGAAGAAGGGAAGACATGCCCCGTAGAGATTCTCCGGAGTCAATTCCCCCTGAACAAGCTCCGGAACGACCGCCTTCTCGGAAACCAGATTCACCATTCCGATCACGGGCACCCGGACGAGCAGTCGGCCCAGCAGGAAGGTGAGCCGGGACACGCGGTACACCACGATCATCGGAATCCCGACCAGGGCCATCTCCAGTGTGGCCGTGCCGGAGGCAACGAGGGCCAGGTCGCAGACCGCTGTGCCCGGTCCGATCCCCTCTCGTGTGCGCGCGACGGGAATGCCCGACTCGTCGAGAATCTCCTGGTAGACATCGTCGCCCAATCCCGGACCCTGTCCGAGAAGAAACTGCACCCGCGGGAACCGCCGACCGAGCAACCGCGCACCCCGAAGCATGACCGGCAGCAGGGCGCGCACCTCGCCCGTCCGGCTCCCGGGAAAGAGCCCCACGACCGGATAGAGAGGAGACAACCCGTATCGCCCGAATGCGTCGTCCCTTCCTTCCTCAGACTCCTTCGCATCGAAGCGATCCATGAGCGGGTGCCCCACATACGTTACCGGAACGTCGTGCCTATGGTACAAGGTCTCCTCGAAGGGAAAGATCACGATCATCCGGGTCACGTCCCGCGCGATCTGCCGAATCCGGCTGCGACGCCAGGCCCAGATCTGCGGGCTGATGTAGTAAACGACCGGGATGTCCCGCCGCGCCGCCTGGCGGGCCACACGGAGGTTGAAATCAGGGAAATCGAGCAGCACCACCAGGTCCGGACGCTCTTCGGTCAGGCTTCGCTTGATCGATCGGAAGGCCCGCAGGATGGTCCGCAACCGCCCGAAAACCTCGACGAGACCCACCACGGCGAGCTCCGAGGAATGGCAGATGAGCCGGACGCCGGCCTGCCTCATCCGGTCGCCGCCGATGCCGTAGGCCGACAGGCCGGGCGCCATCTCCAGCAGGTTCTCCACCAGGCGGGCGCCGTGCAGGTCCCCGGAGCTCTCTCCGGCTATGATGAGGATCTTCTTCTCATGCATCGGTTCGTCCCCGGGGAAGGGCTTCTCCACGGCGATTCACGGTTTGAGGACGGGGAAAAGGCGGCGGCCGGAAGTGCCTCGGGCTAAGTACTCCATCTCAACAATACGGTGGCATTCGGATGCCGATCCATCCCGGCAGGCTGCGTTGCTCGTCGGTTCAATACGCCCGGTATTCGCCCTCCTCGCGCCTTGCCTGCCGGGCGCCTCGGCATCCTCGGTGCGTTGCCGCATTGTTGAGATGGAGTACTAAGCGGTGCGCATCTTGCGCAGGATCCGCAGTGCGACTTCAAGGGCCTTCTTGCCCTCGAGTCCACCCACCTCGGGCGGCTCTCGCGTGCGGACGCTCCGGACAAAGGCCTCGAGTTCGGTCTGCAGGGCATCGCTCTCGTCCACGTCCTGCTCACCACCCACGATCTCGGGGGGGCTCCCGTCCGACCCGGCAATCCTCTGGAAGACCTGGACCTTGCCTGCATCGTAGTCCACGGACACGTAGGCGTCCTGCTGAAAGAATCGGATCTTCCGGGTCCTCTTTAGGCTCACGCGGCTGGCGGTCAGGTTCGCCACCGCACCGTCGTGAAAATGCATGCGCACATTCGCGATATCCACATTCTGCGAGAGGACCGGCACACCCACGGAATCGATGCTCTTCACCGGGGCGGCAACATACTTCAACACGATATCGATGTCATGAATCATCAGGTCGAGAATCACGTCCACATCGGTTCCGCGGGACCGAAAGGGACCGATCCGGTGGGCCTCGATGAACTTGGGCGCATCAATGGCCGAGCCGATCGTGTTCCAGACCCGGTTGAACCGCTCCAGATGACCCACCTGAAGGATGCAACCCCGCTTGTCTGCCAGGCGGATCAGCTCGGTTGCTTCGGGCAGGGTCGTGGTGATCGGCTTTTCGATCATCACGTCCACACCTCGTTTGATGAACTCCCTGGCGACCGCATGATGCCGCGAGGTGGGCACCGCGATGCTCACCGCGTCCACCAGGGAATAGATTTCCTCCTGGTTCGTGTATGCGGGCACATCGAGCTGATCTCCCACCCTGCGGGCCTGGGCCTCGTCGGTGTCCACAACGGCGACCAGATCCACATCCGCCATGGCAGCGTACTTCTCGGCGTGAAAGCTGCCCAGATAGCCAACGCCCACCACGCCTACACCGAGCCGGCTCACCCTTTCTCCCTTCCCTGCTCTACCGACAAAATCCTCGTTCGCTGCTTTCGAGGAACACGACCAGCTCTTCCACGTTCGGGTCCTCCCCCAGCTCATCGCGGGTCTTTCGGATGGCGTCCTCGAGGAGCTCCCCGGACTGAAAGAGGATCCGGTAGGCCTTGCGCAGGCGCCCGATCTGGTCCGAAGTGAATCCGGCCCGTTCCAGGCCGATGGTATTCAGTCCATACAGCTTCGAGGGGTTGTCCGACGCCCTCGTGAAGGGCGGAATATCGAGTCGCACGCCCGACATGCCTCCGATCATGGCGCGCCTGCCGATACGGACGAACTGGTGCACGCCCACGAGCCCGCCCAGTATGGCGTTGCATTCCACGTGGACGTGCCCCCCCAACATGACGGAGTTCGCCAGAATCACCTCGTCTTCCAGGGTACAGTCGTGCGCCACGTGCACGTAGGCCATCAGAAGATTTCGATCCCCGACCTTTGTAACCCCCCGGTCCTCCACCGTACCCAGATGGATCGTGACGAACTCCCGTATGATGTTGCCCGAACCGATGGTCAGCTCCGTGGGTTCACCTCGGTACTTCGCGTGCTGCGGGATCGCACCGATCGAGGTGTGATGGAAGATCCGGTTGTTTTCACCGATCCGGGTCCTGCCGTCGAGAACCGCATGGGGACCTACCTGGGTCCCGGCCCCGATCTTCACGTGGGGCCCCACGATGCAATACGGCCCGATCTCTGCGCTGTCGTGGATCTCGGCTCCACCTTCAACAATGGCCGTAGGGTGTATCATACCTCCTCCTTCGGGGGTGGGGGCAACAAAACCGCGAGCAGAATCCCCTCCATGGCGGTTTCGTCCTTCACCTTTGCAACGCCTTTCACCTTCCAGAGATCCTTCTTTCTTCGCAGGAGTTCCACATGATGGATCACCTGGTCGCCGGGCAGGACGGGCCGGCGAAACCGAACCTGGTCCAAGCCCACCAGATAGGGGAGCCTTCCCCTCGTGTAGGGCAGAGACCTCGCGACAAAGATGGCACCCACCTGGGCCATGGACTCGATCAGGACGGTCCCCGGAACCACGGGGTTTCCAGGAAAGTGGCCGGGAAAGTACGGTTCGTTTACGGTGAAGTTCTTCAGCCCGACAATCCTCTTCCCTTCCTCGATCTCGAGAATGCGGTCCACGAGAAGGAGAGGATACCGGTGCAGCAGCAGGTCATGAATCTCTCGGTACTCGAGTGTGACACCCAATGGCTTCCCCCATTCGTCAGGATTCCTCTTCCGTATCCTTCTTCTCACTTTCCGCGGTCAGGGCCTCCACCTGCTTCTCCAGCTTTCGAAGCCTCTCCCGCATCCTGGGCAGGTGCTTCAACGTGGCCATGGTCTTCAGAAAGGTTTCGTAGGGCATGGTGGGGATGCCGGAGACGACCCTGCCGTCCTGGATCGAGGAGTGAACACCGGATTTCGCCCCGATCTGAACCTCCCTGCCGATGCGCAGGTGGCCGGCCACCCCGACCTGGCCCGCAAGGACCGCCCGGTCTCCGACGGTTGTGGAGCCGGAGATGCCCACCTGGGAAACCAAGATCACGTCTTCCCCGATCCGCACGTTGTGCGCCAGCATGACGAGATCGTCGATCTTGGTCCCCCTCCCGATTCGGGTCTCCCCCATGGTGGCCCGGTCGATGCAGGTGTTCGCGCCGACCTCCACATCGTCCTCGATCCGCACGATGCCGACCTGCGGGATCTTCTGATGCCGGCCGTCCCGCTGGGCATAGCCGAACCCGTCCGAGCCCACCTTCACCCCGTCCTGCAGGATGACCCGATCGCCGAGCACGCACCCCTCACGGATGCTCGCATGCGAATAGAGGCGGCAGTCCTCGCCGATGCGCACCCGGTCACCGACAAAGGCAAAGGGGTAGAGAACGGAACGGGCTCCGATCTCCGCATCCTTTCCGACATAGACGAAGGGAAGGATGCTCACATCCTTTCCGAGACGGGCGGAGGGATCGATCCACGCATTGGGAGAGACGCCCACCTCGGGCCGCTCGGCGGGATGAAACAGCTCGAGGGCCCTGGTGAAGGCCAGATACGGTTCCGGGGTCACCAGGAGGGCGAGGGGGGCCCCTTCCACGTCCGGCGGTACGATCGCGGCCGACGCACCGGTCCTGTCCAGCTTGCTTCGATAGCGAGGATTCGCAACGAAGGTGAGTTCCCCTTCCCGGGCGTCCTCGATGCCCGCCACGCCGGTGATGACCGTCTTCTCATCGCCGACCACCCTGGCTTCGAGGAGATCGGCCAGCTCTTCGAGGGTCATCCTGGCCAATGTTTCTCACCTCCCCTGACGTCTACTTGCCCTTCTTCGACTCATCGTACAGGAGAATGATCTTGCTCGTGATGTCCAGGCTCATGTCCCGGTGCAGCAGGCCGCTTTGCGTCTTCTCCATGATGAGATCGAATTTCTCTTTCGCCCCGTACTCCTCGATCACCTCCTGGAGTTCTTTCAGGATCTTCTCGCTCAGCTTGGCGTCCTCCATCCGCAGCTCTTCCTGGGCATCTTCGTAGAGACGCTTGAAGTCTTTCAGGCCGCTCTGGTAGGAGCTCTGCTTCTCCATTCGGGCCTCGTCGCTCAGCAGTACGCTCTGCCGGTCGATTTCCTCCTTGAGCAGGGCCAGCTCGTCCTGCTTTGCCTTCAGGTCACTCTGCACCTGGTCGACCTTCTTCTGAAAGAGCGTCTTCGCCTTCTGACCGGCTTCCGAGAGTTCCATCGCCTTCTGCAGATCCACCACCCCGATCTTCAGTTCCGCTGCCGAAACCGTTCCGATCCAAGCCCCCATCAGGATGACGGTGAGCAGCATGATTCCGTGTCTTCGCATAAGCCTGATCCTCCTTTTGGTTATCTTCTTCATCCGGTTTGCAGCTCTATACCTATACCTCAAAAGGGCGTTCCGATCGAGAACTGTACGGCCGACGGGTCTTCCCCCTCTTCACGGTCGATGGGGAAGCCAAGAACGAAGGTGAGGGGGCCCATGGGCGAGAACCACCGGATGCCCGCGCCCGCGCTGAACCGCAGGTTCTGGAACTTGATGCTCTCGTCCTCGCTGAAGGCGTTTCCCGCGTCGATGAAGACGAGCCCCCGGAGCTTGAGGGAGGGAGCGATGGGGAAGATGTGCTCCACGTTGAAAATGAGCTCCTTGTTCCCGCCGATCAGAACATCGTCCACCTCCGGTCCGAGGGAACGAACCTCGTAGCCCCGGACCGTGCTGATGCCGCCCACGAAGTACCGTTCGAAGACGGGCAGCCTGTCTCCTCCCAGGCCCTCGCCCCAGCCGGCCCTCGCCCGGAGATGAATCGTCGTATCCCAGATCACCGGTATGTAGACCCCCGTGTCCACCTGGAATTTCACGAAGTCCACGGTCCCGCCGAAGACGGTCCCGGCGAATTCCGCCGTGCCGATGTTCATCCAGCCCTTCAAGGGAAACATGGGGTTGTCGAGGGTGTTGTGAACGACCGAGAAGGTCAGTGAGCTCACCGCGCTCTTGCCCTCTTCCGCCTGGAGGGTGATCGAGGCGAGATCGCTTACGTCCCTGACCTCCACGTCCTCGTATTTGTACATCACGTTCCCGCGCACGAACTGGCGCAGCTCGTAGCCGAAGCGCACGGCGCCCCCCAGAGACCTGCGCGTGAAGTCCTGGTAGATCCGCTCCGTGTTGAACACGTCGAATCCGGCCGACAGGGGAATGTCGAAGAGCCAGGGCTCGGTGAAGCTCAAAGAGAAGTTCTGGCGCGTGCCGCCGATCTCCGCGTTCAGGGAGAGGACCTGGCCTCTGCCGAACAGGTTGCTCTGGGTGACGTTCGCCATCAGGATGAACTGGTCGGTGGAACTGAAGCCTGCACCGCCACTCAGCGTCCCTGTCTGCCCTTCCTTCACCGACACGACGACGTCCAGGAGGTTTGATTCCTCACCCTGCTCGGTATTGATGTTGACCGCGTCGAAGTAGCCCAGCCGCTCGATCTCGCTCTTGGAGAACCGAAGCATGGAACTGCTGTAGAGATCCCCCTCGATCAGGGCCATCTCCCGCCGGATGACCTTGTCCCGGGTCTTCGTGTTCCCGGCGATGCGAATGTCCCCCACGTAATACTTCTGTCCCTTCTGAACGCGGTAGATCACGTCCACCGTCAGGGAAGCCTCGTCCGGGAAGTAGAGAGGTACGATCTCCGCAAAGGCATAGCCCTGGTCCGCATAGTAGTCGGTCATGGCCGTGATGTCGTCCTGGAGCCTCTGCCGGCTGAAGATCTGACCGGGCAGAAGGGTCTGCAGCCCGGCGAGGATGATCTCCTCCTCCTCGGTCGCATTCTCCCAGCGCATACTCCTCACGGTGTACTGTTCCCCTTCCTCCAGTACGAAGAAGACGTACATCCCCTTTTCCGTGGAAAGGGTGAGAGGAGGCTGCGCGGAAAACTGCAGATAGCCGTGATCGAGGTACCAGAGGGTCAGGCGCGTGACGTCGTCCTTGAGCACGTCCTCCTTGTAGGCACCCGCGGACGTGATGAACGACAAGAGGGACTTCTTCTTGGTCTGCAGGATCCTGCCGAGCTTCTTGTCGGAGAACTTGCTGTTCCCGAGGAAGGCGACCTTGCGGACCTTGATCTCCTCGTTCTCCTGGACCCTGAAGATCACGTTGACCTGGTTGTTCTCGTGAGGTTCGGCCTCGTAGTCCACCTTCGCCCTGAAGTACCCTTCGTTCGCGTAGAGCTTTCGAATCTTCTCCACGTTCTCCTTCAGGGCCCCGATGTTCAGGAAGGTGTTCGTCTTGATCGTGACGACCTCTTTCAGGTCGTCTTCCTGCAGTTCCTTGACCCCTTCGTAGCGGACCTCCCGGATCATCGGCCTCTCTTCCACGTGGTAGATGATCTTCACCCCTCCTGAGACAGGAAGGGCCTCGACCGTGGCGTGCCGGAAGTACCCGGTCGCCATGATCGTCCGGAGGTCGTTCTGGATCGTCTTGCGGTTGAGCCGGGACCCCTCTTCGGTACGGATTCGAAGGAAGATCACATCCGGCTCGATCCGCTGCACCCCCTCCACCTCGATGGCCTTCACGACGGGGGCGAACGGATCCTCGTCCGGTGGGGCCGGCCCCTCGAGAGGAGGCAGCTCCTCCTGATCGACGCCCCCGGCTCCCCCTGCTTCGCCGGCGGTCTCCAGAGGAGGCAGGCCGTCCTCCTGGGCCCATGAAGGCCCCGCGGTCGAGGTCATCACCGCCAACAACAGCATCCACCCGAAAACCCAGCAGGGAATGCGTCCGCTACACGTTCCTGTTTCGATCACGCCTGGTTCGCCTACTCGCCGTCCGCCTTGGAGTTTTGCTCGAACGTTTCCGCCTCCACCAGCCTTCCGTCGTGCATTCGAATCTGCCTGTCCATCCGGGCAGCGAATCTCGGGTTGTGGGTGACCGCCACGAGGGAGATGCCCCGGGTATCCCGAAGCCTCACCAGGAGGTCTTCTACGGCGCCTGCACTCTCTGTGTCCAGATTTCCCGTCGGCTCGTCCGCCAGTACGATCTGGGGATCCATGATGACCGCCCGGGCCACAGCGACCCGCTGCTGCTCCCCCCCGGAAAGCTTGCCCGGCCGATGGTCCATCCGATCGGCCAGCCCCAATTCCTCCAGGAGGCCGGCCGCCTTCTGCTCCGCCCGCTTCCTGGACATCCCCCCGATCCATGCCGGAAGCAGGGTATTCTCCAGGGCGGACAGATCGGAGAGCAGGTAGTGGAACTGAAAAACGAACCCGATCTCCCGATTCCGGAAACGCGCCAGATCCTTGTCCAGCCGGGAGGACTGGTCCTCCCCGCGATAGATGACCCGGCCCCGGCTGGGTCGGTCCAGCGCACCCAGGATGTGCAGCAGGGTCGTCTTCCCGACACCGGAAACACCCAGGATCGCAACGGTCTCCGCCTTCCTGATTTCCAGATCGATCCCTTTGAGTACGCGGATCTCCTTCCCGCCGAGTCGAAAATCCTTTGTGAGACCGCTCACCTTCAGGAGAACGTCCTCCGGAGACACCCTCCCCGCCGGGTCCGATGTGCGGTCATTCATACCGCAACACCTCAGCCGGGTCGAGCCTTGCCGCCTGCCGCGCCGGATAGACGGTGGCAACCACGGACAGCACCAGGGCGGAGAGGCCGACCAGCAGGAACTCGAGGGGCCGGACTTCCACCGGCAGGTGCGACAGGTAGTAGATGTCCGGATCCAGTCGAATCAGAGGATAGCTCCCGACGACCCTGCAGAGCACGTAGCCCAGAACGAGGCCCAGCAGGGTGCCGATCAGACCGAGCAGCAATCCCTGATAGAGAAAGATCCTCCCAATAGAGCTCCGGGTGGCCCCCATGGCCTTCAGGATCGCAACCTCACGCCGCTTCTCGAGCACGTTCATGATCAGGGTGCTGATTATGTTAAAGCCAGCGACGAGGATAATCAAAACCAGGACGAGATACATGACGATCTTCTGCAGTTTCAGGGCGGAGAAGAAATTCGGGTTGATCTCACTCCACTTCTTGACCCAGAAGGGATAGCCGAGCAGTTCCTGGATCTGCTGCTCCGCCCGGTCGGTCTCCCGGATGTCGTGCAGGCGGACCTCGATACCGGTCACGCTGTCTCCCAGACCGAAGAAGTCCTGCGCCTCCTCCAGGGACAGGAACGCCAGGGAGGCATCGTACTCATACATACCGACTTCGAACACACCTTCCACTCGATAGTCCCGAAGGGCTGTGGCGGCCGGCGTCTCGTCCGGCCCCCCGGCCATGGCAACGAGGCGAACCGTGTCACCGCAACTCACTTCGAGGGTTTCGGCTAGCACGTTCCCGATCCAGATGGGGGAGCGCTCCCCCGTCGCACCCTCCGCGCGGGAAACCGCGTTCCCGGAAGGAAACGAGAACCCTCCGCAGGAGAAAGCGAGCTGCCAGTCCGACATCTCGGGCAACGATTCGGGCCACACGCCCCGGACCACGATGCCCCGAACGTCCGCCTCGGACCTTAGAAGCGCCTTCTGGTAGGAGAAGGGCATGGTCGTCGCTACCTCCGGCAGCCCGTGGACTTTTTCCCTCACCTCCTGCCAGCCGTCCAGCTCGCCGTCGAAGCGAAGGAGAAGCAGATGGGCGTTCACGCCGATGATCTTGTCCCGGAGAACGCTCTCGAAGCCGGACGCGAAGGACAGGGCAAGGACAAGGGCCATCACCCCTACCAGGATCCCGCCCACGGTAATCCACGGCATCACGGACAGGAATCCGGATTCCTTGCCTCCTCTCAAATACTGAAGCCCGACCCGCAGTTCGTAGGAATCCATCCGCTATTCGTACCGCAGGGTTTCGGCCGGAAGAACCCGGGCCGCCTTCCACGCCGGGTACAGGGTTGCCAGCAGACTCAGCATCAAGGCAGCCACGGCGACGGACAGGATGTCCACGGGATCCATCCGAACCGGCAGGTTGAGTTGATAAAAGACGTCCTGGGGAAGCGTGACCAGAGGATAGCGCGACAGGATCTTGCAGAGCCCGACACCCGCCAGTACACCGATGCCCGTCCCGGACAAACCAATGAGCATACCCTGGATCATGAAAAGCCCCTGAATCCTGCTCCGGGTTGCGCCGAGAGCCTTCAGGATGGCGATTTCCTTTCTCTTCTCGGTCACGGTCATGGCCAGGGAACTGAGGATGTTGAGCACCCCGACCAGCACGATCAAGGTCAGGACCGAGAAGGCCGTGATCTTCTCCAGCCGCATGGCCGACAGCAGCCTGCGATTCTTCTGCATCCAGTCTTCCACACGATAGGATTCTCCGGACCGGGCCCGGATCTCCTCCGCTTTCTCCCGGGCATGCCCATACTCCTCGATTCCAACCTCGACGCCGCTGACCTCGCTGCCGATTTGCAGAAAGGATTGGGCCTGCTCGAGGGAAACGTATGCAAAGGTCGCATCGTATTCGTACAGTCCTGTCTGAAAGACCCCCCCCACGCAGTAGGTCTCCTGGATCGGCATGACGCCGAAGGGCGTTTCGATTCCCACGGGCGAGACGATCCGAATCGGGTCCCCGTAGAAGCAGCCCAGGTTGCCGGTCAACTCTCGACCGAGCAGAATCGCCGGCTTCCCCTCGCACGCTGCAGGGAAAGGCCCCCCCGGCGCGATGGGCTCCTGGAGCACGTCCAGATGCCCCTCCAGGATCTGCTCGGGCAGCCGGCTCACCAGCGAAATCGATTCGGGCTGGATGCCCATCAGGGTCGCCCCCACGGGCCTTCCCGTCGAGAGGAGCAGCACCTGCGTCCGGACATAGGGGCTCAGACCCTTCACCTCTTCCATGCCTGTCAGCCGCTGTCGAAGCTCCTGCACATGATCTTCGTTCATCTGCTTTCGCTTCAAGGTGATCGGCGCCATGTTTCCCAGAAGCTTCTCCTTCAGATCCTCTTCGAAGCCGTCCATTACGCTCAGGGTCACGAGCATGGCCATGACACCGACGGCAATTCCCAGACAGGAAAGAAGGGGAATCACGGACACGAACCCGTAGCGCCGTCTGGATCGCAGGTAACGAACCGCAAGGTACCTCTCGAATCGCACGAGCCTGCCGGGGCCTCCGGAAAAGATGGAGAAGCAAGAAGTCGGAAGAATCCTATACTTGTTGGGTACCGCCTTTCTCGGGTCGCATCTGGGGGAACAGGATCACGTCCCGTATGGAAGAGGCGTCGGTGAAGAGCATCACCAGCCTGTCGATCCCGATCCCCTCCCCTGCCGCCGGCGGCATTCCGAATTCCAGGGCCTCCACGAACTCCTCGTCCATCTCCTGAGCCGTCTCATCCCCCTCCCGTCTCTTCTCTACCTGGCGGAGCAGCCTGCGTCTCTGTTCCTCCGGATCGTTGAGCTCGGAAAAGCCGTTGGCGACCTCCCGCCCCGCTACAAACAGTTCGAAGCGATCCACCTTGTCCGCGCACCCCTCAGAGGAGCGGGCAAGGGGCGACACTTCGACGGGATACTTCGTGACAAAGGTCGGCTGGACCAGCTTCTCCTCCACGGTCTGCTCGAAGAGCTCCACGAGCAGCTCCCCCGGACCCATGTTCTTCCATCCCTCGATCCCGCACCGCTCACAGGCCGCCGCGAGAGCCGCGGGGTCCTCGATCTCTCCCCGGGAAAACCCTCCGTCCTCCATGAGAGCCTGTTCAATCGTGATCCTTCTCCAGGGAGGGGAGAAATCCAGCTCCTGGCCCTGGTACGTGAGGGTGCGGCTCTGCCGAAGATCCTCCAGCAACTCGCAGAAAAGGTCCTCCGTGAGGGCCATGAAGTCCTCGTATGCCGCATACGCCTCGTAGAACTCGATCATGGTGAATTCAGGATTGTGGCGGGTGGAGAGCCCTTCGTTCCTGAAATTCTTGTTGAGCTCGTAAACCCGGGTGAACCCTCCCACCAGAAGCCGTTTCAGGTAGAGCTCCGGGGCAATCCTCAGGTAGAGGGGCTGCTCCAGCGCGTTGTGAAAGGTCTCGAAGGGCCGAGCCGCGGCACCGCCTGCGATCGGGTGCATCATGGGGGTCTCCACCTCGAGGAAGCCCCGCCCATCGAAGAAGTTGCGAACCCGGCGTATGATCTCGGCCCGCATGCGGAAGGTGGCCCTCACCTCGGGGTTGACGATCAGGTCCTGATAACGCTTCCGATACCTGAGCTCGATATCCTTCAACCCGTGAAACTTCTCGGGCAGCGGGCGCAGAGCCTTGGCGAGGATCTCGTACCGTTCCACCTGCAGGGTCAGCTCTCCGGTCCGGGTCAGGAACAGCCGTCCTTCCGCCCCGAAGAGGTCCCCGATGTCCGCCCCTCGCTTGAACCGAACGTATCCATCCTCGCCGATGATGTTCCTGCGCAGATAGAGCTGGAGCCGTCCCGATTCATCCTGCAGATGGAGGAAACAGCTCTTGCCGAAATCCCGCATGGACATGACTCTGCCTGCGAGGGCGAACCGCTCCTCCGCCGACTCGAGTTCCTCGGGGGAGGCTCCGTCGAACCGATCCCGGACGGCCTGAATGCTGGTGCTTCTCCGAAAGTTGTTCGGGTAAGGGGTTCTTCCCTCCTCCCGCATCTGCGCGAGCTTGGCCAGGCGAACCGCCTTGATGTCGTCCTCGGCTCCCATGGTTCGGCATTCCTTCGAAACCGGACCGGCCACAGCCGGACCGGATACTCCCTGTCCCTTCGATGAAAGGGGGCGGAAGCCACATATGGCTCGCAGCAGTCGGCTGCGGAAGGCGTGAGACTTCCTGCGATAGGCGGCTTGGGTCAAAATCTATCTTTGATAGCTCAAACCTTTCTACATTGTCAAGGAAAGCAGCAGACAGGGATCAGGGGTCCGGAGCCCACCTCTATCCCCTCGAAATCATGACGAAATGTTCCTCGGCGATTCGATCGGGCGAGCATTTTAAAACATGGGGACCCGACAACATCCCCTTGCGGGGCTAGCCGCTTCTCAGATAGGCCTGCATGAAGTGGTCCAGGTTTCCGTCCAGGACCGCATCCACGTTTCCCGTTTCGTGCTGGGTACGATGATCCTTGACCAGGCGGTAGGGCTGCATCACGTAGGATCGAATCTGGCTTCCCCAGGCGATGTCCTTCTGGTCCTTGTAGATCTCACTCTGCTTCTTCGCTTCCTCTTCCTTGCGCATCTCGAGAAGGCGGGCCCGGAGGATCTTCAGGGCACGCTGCCGGTTCTTGTGCTGGGACCGCTCGTTCTGGCACTGCACGACGATTCCGGTCGGGAAATGCGTGATTCGGACGGCGGAGTCGGTCTTGTTCACGTGCTGGCCCCCGGCGCCGCTTGCACGGAAGGTCTCCACCTTCATTTCTTCCTCCCTGATGTCGATCTCTTCCTCTTCTTCTGCCTCGGGGTAGACGAAGACCGCGGCGAAGGAGGTATGCCTTCGGCCGCCCGCATCGAAGGGGCTGATCCTCACGAGCCGGTGAATGCCCACTTCCGCCTTCAGATACCCGTACGCGTAGGATCCCTTGACGAGAATCGTGGCGCTCTTCATTCCCGCCTCGTCTCCGGGCTGCAGATCATAGTCCTCCACCTCGAACCCCTTCTGCTCAGCCCAGCGGGTGTACATCCTCAGGAGCATCTCCGCCCAGTCCATCGCCTCGGTGCCGCCGGCGCCCGCATGTACAACGAGAAACGCATTCTTGTCGTCATCCGGTCCGCTCAACGTGATTTCGAATTCGAAGGACTCGAGGTGCTCCTTGAGTTTGTCCAGACGCCCGGACGCCTCGGCCAGCATCTCCTCGTCCGAGGCCTCCTCGCCCAGCTCGACGCAGGTCTCCGCTTCCTCCATTTCCTCTTCCAGCGCCCTCCACCTCTCCACGACCCGCTCGATGGCAGTCCGCTCCTTGAGCTGAGCCTTCGCCTCCGGCGGGCGGTCCCAGAAATCCGGTTTGCAGATCTCCTCTTCCAGCTGATCGAGTCGCGACTGCCGATCCTCTACGTCAAAGACAACCTCGTAGCCGTTCACCGATCCTCTTCACTTCCTCGATTCGCTCCTTGAGTTCCATTCGGAATCATCCTCCTCTCTACCGTTCCGTCTTCCCTTCCCGCGCAGCCGTCCCGATCCCGGACCAGCACGTCAGGGCGGAAGACGCTCGTGAATGCGTCGGAGGAGCCGGGTCTGCTTCCTTCTCATTGCAGTCGCTTCCTTGGCCCCTCGGGTATGGTCGAATCCTATCAGGTGAAGGGTGCCGTGCACGAGGAGCAGATCCAGCTCGCGATTCAAGCCTCCGCTTTCCTGCTCTGCCTGCGCCTTCGCCGTTTCCACGCTGATGACGACATCGCCCAGCCAGGCCGGGTCGATGCCCTCTCCGCCGCCTTCCCACTGTGCGAAGGCAAGCACGTCGGTCGGGCGGTTGCGGTCCAGGTACTGCCGATTCAGCTGCTGGATCCTTCGATCGCTCACGAGCAGAACCGATAGCTCCGCTTCCTGAAAGCCGAGCATTTCCAGCGCGAGGTCCGCGACCCGCCGAAGACGCTTCGCGTCCACGGCAACCTTCCGCTGCCGGTTTGCGACCAGTACGCTGCGGCCCTCAGCCATGCCACGATCCATGCCGCCCTTTCAGGTCGAGGACGAGGCGTCGGGCCTTTGTCCTTTGACCTTTGCACGTTCGCCTTCGCTTCCCTGATCCCTGCCCCGGGATTCCTTCAATTTATCCGCCCTGTCGTAGGCCCCGATGACCTCCTGCACGAGACGGTGCCGCACCACATCCTCCTCGCCGAAATAACGAAAACAAACCCCTTTGATCCCCCGCAGGATCTCCTGGACCTCCACCAGGCCGGAAAGTTTGTCCGCAGGCAGATCGATCTGCGTAATGTCCCCGGTGATGACCGCTTTCGAGTGCAGGCCGAGTCGGGTCAGGAACATCTTCATCTGCTCCGATGTGCTGTTCTGGGCCTCGTCCAGGATCACGAAGCTGTCGTTCAGTGTCCTGCCCCGCATGAAGGCCAGCGGCGCGACCTCGATCTCTCCGGTTTCGACCATCCGGGACGCCTGCTCGTAGTCCATCATGTCGTGAAGCGCATCATAGAGGGGCCGCAGATACGGATTCACCTTCTCGTACAGGTTGCCGGGAAGGAAACCGAGCTTCTCCCCGGCCTCGACGGCCGGCCGCGCAAGCACGATCCGCATCACTTCTCTCCGCATCAGGGCGGAGACGGCCATGGCCATGGCGAGAAAGGTCTTGCCCGTCCCGGCCGGACCGATTCCGAAGACGATGTCGTTGCCGCGAATCGCATCGATGTACTCCTTCTGTCCGATGCTCTTCGGGGTGATACGACGTTTCGTGGGAGCCAGATAGACCTCGTCCAGAAAGACGTCCTTCAGGTCCGCTCCCGGGTGGCGCTTGAGCATTCGGGCCGCACAGTCGACATCCGTCGGGTAGATCGAGAATCCCTTCTGTTGAATCTGATAGAGCTCCTCCAGGAGTCGGTAAGCCAGATCCACGGAGCTCTCTTCCCCCCGGATCCGGACCGTCTCACCGCGGGCGGACAGCTCGACACCGAGCTCCTTCTCGACCCGTCTCAGGTTCTCGTCCCGGGGACCGTAGAGGGCCTGAATGTTCGCGGGAGCCTCGAAAGAGACCTCCAGCACCTTTGTGCTCATCTCGTGGCCTGCCTCCCCATGTGCCGGTTTCTATCTGAACATTTTTGGACAGGGTAAGCAAGATGTGCGTAGAGAAGGTGAAAGTCAAAAGGGCAAAGGGAAATGGGAAATGGGGGGTCAGGGGTGAGGGGTCGGGGTCGGG
>CAYZMM010000025.1:0-80989 GCA_964479535.1 uncultured Thermodesulfobacteriota bacterium | reverse complement strand
TTAGTGAATTGTGCAAGCATTATACGTCACCTTATTTATGACGACTTGTACTAAGCATATCCAGTCGGGTCATCCAGGACCATGGGGGCAGGATCGAGCTAAAGAGCACACCTGGAAATGGAAGCGAATTTTCGATCTGCCTTCCATTGCCGGCCGTCGTGGGGGACAACATACCGGAGCGATCCTCGCACAGGCATTCCGGACCCACCACTTCTGTCACATAATAGGAATACACGCCCTCGCATCAGCACTGCCCAATGGCTTCTGGTGGAGAAAGGGGAATCACTCGGCCTCGATTTTGCTCAGCTCCGTGAGGCCTCACCCACCCTTGGACCGTCGAGAGCTCTCGTGGGCAGGATGATCTGGAATTTGCTGCCCCTGCCGGGTGCACTCTCAACCTCGAACCGACCTTTATGATCCTCGATAATCTTGTGGGAGATACTCAAACCCAAGCCGGTACCCTTTCCGATATCCTTGGTAGTGTAGAAGGGCTCGAATATTCGTGGCAATGTCTCCTCCGGGATGCCCTCACCCGTATCTTCAATCGTAATGACGACGTTCTCGCCGACTTCTTCCGTTCTGATCCAGATGTCCCCTTCTCCGTCGATCGCCTGAAGCGCGTTGATCAGAAGGTTCATGAAGACCTGGTTCAATTGTCCCAAATGACAGTAAACGGTTCCATTGAACCGGTAGTCGCGGTGAATGGGCACATTCCACCCAGGCTCTTGGGGCAGCAAGGCCACCGTCGACTCCAAGCCCTTGTGAATGTCTTCTTCCTTCTTGCCCTCGATATCCTTTCGGGAGAAGTCTTTTAGGCCTGAGATGATCTGTTCACAACGTTTCAAACCGAGGAGGGCGCGCTTAGATACCCGCTCCATCTTGTCCCCCGCTTCCTCAGGCGATTCCACGCCTTTCTGCAGACGTTCCAGGGACCGAGCCAGGGTCCGTAGGCTGCTGGTGGCGGCGTTTAGGGGGTTATTGATCTCATGGACCAGACCGGCGGATAGCACACCCAGAGAGGCCATCTTTTCCGAATGAATGAGCTGGACCTGTGCATCCTTCAGGTCTTGAATCGCCTCCTCCAACTCGCGATTCCTCTCATGGATCTCTTTCTCGAGCTTCCGAACCCGGATCAGATTCTTTGCCCGAGCGACGAGCTCTCGGGGATTGAACGGCTTGGTCAGGTAATCGTCCGCACCCTGCTCGAAACCCTCCACCTTCATCTCGATTTCGCTCTTGGAGCTCAGCAGCAGAACGGGTACATGGCAGAGCCTTGGATCGCCTTTGATGGCCGCGCAAAGCTCATACCCGTTCTTGTGAGGCATCATGATGTCGGAAACAACGAGGTCCGGGACATGATTCTGCACTTTCCGCCACCCATCCTCCCCATCGAATGCTGTATGAACCCGGAATTCCTTACACAGACTGTCTCGAAGGAACCCTCGCATGTCCGGATTGTCCTCAACCACGAAGACAGTAGGCCGACCCGTCCGCCCGTCGCTATCCGTTTCCTCCGGAAGACCAGGCTGTTCCTCTGAAACCTCTTCGGTTCCAAGCAATTTGTCCTGACGCTCAACATCCTCCACGTAGGCAGCCTGACGAAACAATGACTTGGTCCAGCCGTCCTGCGATGAATCCTCCTCTGACTTCTCTTCCACTTGCCTTTCATCCAGCGGGAGGGTGAAGGAGAATACGGCGCCCCCTTCCGGCCGGTTGGCGGCCTCGATCTTGCCCTCGTGCAGCTCGATGATCTCCTTGGCGAGCGCCAGGCCGATCCCCGTCCCTCCGTGCTTCCGGCTCATCGAATCGTCCGCCTGCACGAATCGATCGAAGACCCTGTCGAGGGCCTCGGGGGCGATGCCCGGCCCGGTATCCTCAACGAACACCTTTGTGAAGCCGTCCGTTTGTCCCCAACGCACGGCTACGAGGCCTCCGGAAGGAGTGAATTTCAGGGCATTTCCGATTAAGTTGATCAGTACTTTTTCGATCTTGTCCCGGTCGAAAAAGACCGGCGGAAGACCGGATTCGCCCTCCGCCCGTATCCGGATTCCCCTCTTTTCGCCGGCAACTCTGAAAGAGGTCACGATTTCCTCGATAAACTCGGTAATGCTGTACGCCCCGTATTGCAGGGTCACCCTACCCTCTTCGAGTTTCGCCAGATCGAGTAGATTGTTGATCAACTTGAGCAAGCGCATTGAATTGGTGTGAATGTTCTGAAGGTACTCTCTCTGTCCAACTTCCAGGCAGCCCCTCTCTCCCTGGAGCATGGCCTCCACCGGACCAATGGTCAGGGCAAGGGGTGTTCGAAGCTCATGGCTGATATTGTTGAAGAAGCTCATCTTCATCCGATCGAGGTCCTGGAGCCTTTCGTATGACTCTTCTAGCTGGGCCTTGCTCTCCGCCAGCTCCTGGGTTCGCTCCTGTACCAAATCCTCCAAGTGATCACGATGCTGCTCCAGTTCCCTATGCGCCTGCTTGAGCTCTTTTTGGGAAGCCTGCAATTCCACATACTTATCGGACATGGAATTGACCGTGCTTTCGAGTGCTGTTTGCTGCTCTTGATTGACCAGAACGTTCTGGCGTACGGTCTTTCGCAGACCAAACACTTTCCCGACAAAATAGCCGAGAAGTACGAAATATGCAGTACTCAGAGACGGCAAGAGTCCTAAGCCCTGCCCAAAGAGGGAATGCGTCGGGAGAGAGAGAAGTCCTCCCAGGGCCATACCGAGAATTGGATAGAGGTAGGAGGCCCTTTCCTGCCAGATGAACTCGTAGGTACAGGTGTCGTCTCCATTCGCGATACAACTATGCTCCCTGCAATGGGCGACAGGAAGGCCCCAGATCGTCGGCACGGAGGCAAACTGGCCCATCCGGTACAGACAGAAGAGCTTGTCCCTCTCACCGAATTCCGCATGTGCCTGGTATTCAAGAACAAGCCGATTCTTCTTCGTGCTGAGGATTTTGAACGTTCCGACCCGATTGTAGATTCTTGAGTGATTCACGGTATGTTTGAATGTAAGGGTAGGTGTGCCAAGTGACTTCGCGGCCGTCCACACCGCCCGGCCCAGACTCTCCGGCCGGTAAGCATACGTACCTGCTTCCCAACAGGCCTTTTCCGTTCCCAATTTCTCCTTAAGAGTATCTAGGATCTTGTAGGCAAAATCGAATGAAATCCAATTGTTGTGGTCCAGCAGATAATCTCGGGTTATATTATGGGCGCGAAGAAGGGAGATCACCTCTTCCGAACCCAGATGGTCCTCCATGTAGAGCAAGGCAGCCTGCATGGCTACGCCCGACAATTCCGGTTTCTTGTGGTCCGCACCTAGTTCAGTCACCCGCTCACCTGTTCAACTCAAATACGCAGACGCCTCAATGCAGTAGGAACAGCCCCACATACGCTCAACATTTCTCGCACTCCAATGCATTGCGTCGTTATGAATGTGATCAAAGAGGGGTCTTTCCAATTGCTCCATAAAGCGAGAATTTCTCTTCTTTTATCGACACGTATCCTCACTTTCTTTATTCAATTCAAGGAATTTGGGAGTTCCAAGAAGCGCTGGAGACACGGCTTGCGTCAACCAGATGGGCTGTCCGAATAGGCAGGGATTTGACACAATTTCCCGAGTCTGCGATGTTCCAGCCTGCAGGGCCCCGGCGATGTGGACTTGGCGCAGGCATGGTTGAGTTGGCAGGCCAGAGGCCTGAGCGGCCCTCAAAGACGGATATTGCGGATTGTCACAGCTCCGACGAAGGAGCCCGAATGAAGATTCTCTTGATACACCCGATGAAGCGGGGCAGAACGAGAACGGAACGGCGGGTGAAACCGTATATGCTTCCTCTGACTTTGCCCACAATCGCAGGTCTGACTCCAAAGGACTTTTCCGTGGAGATATGTGACGAGAGCGTGGAAGAGGTGAATCTTGACACGCATGCCGAGTTGATTGGGATTACGGGTATAACGAGTCAAATAAATCGAGCCTACCAAATTGCCGATCAGTTGCGTCACAGAGGCAAGACGGTGGTAATGGGGGGGATCCATGTCTCAGCGATGCCCGATGAGGCACGAGAGCATGCAGACAGTATTCTAGTAGGGGAAGCAGAAGACTTGTGGGTCAGGATTCTGGAAGACCATGGAAGTGAGCGACTGAAAGAACAGTATGTGGCAACGGACTTCCCAAACTTACAGGCAAAGGTCCTGCCCCGCTATGAACTCATGAAGCTCGAGCGTTACAGAAGATCATCGGGTAGCAGTCTGCCGCGCATTCCCGTACAGACAACTCGAGGGTGCCCGTTCAATTGCAGTTTCTGCAGCGTTACTCGTTTTTGGGGCCCTAGAATTCGAACCAAGCCAATCGAAAACGTTCAGGCAGAGCTTTCGCATATCAAGGCCTTGGGCACAAACAGGATTTTCTTCACCGATGATAACTTCATAGCAAACACATCCTACACTAGGGATCTCCTGAGTCTTCTTCGGAAGGAGAACTTCTCATGGAGTTGCCAGGTAAGCACAAATATCCAAGAAGCAGAGGATGTGATCTCCGATATGGCAAGCGCGGGATGCACATCCGTTTATGTGGGAATAGAAAGTTTCTCGGATCAGAACCTGAGCGACATAAAAAAGCAGATCAACATGAGAGCGGACTACGAGAGGTTGTTTTCAGACTTCTCCAGCGTTGGTATCCGCGTAATGGCAAGTATGATGATCGGTCTTGACTCCGATACTGAGGCCAGCCTGAGGGATATGGTTCGCGGACTCATCCGTCTCAAAGCGAGCGCGGCGCAATTCTACTTGATCATGGTCCTTCCCGGAACCCGCCTCAGGGAACAGTTCTCGGAACAGGGTCGAATCATTGATCAGAACTGGGACTGCCAGGACGGGACCAAAGTCACCTTCGCACCCAGAAACTTCAAGCCGGAAGAACTACAACAGCTTTATTGGACCATATACAGACAATTCTATTCCTTTTGGTCCATTTGCAGACGCATCCTGAACCGGAACACCCTCAAGAAAGGGTTGCGTGCAATCCTGATTCCCTTAAGGGCCAATATGTACTTCAGGAGAAGGATCAAGCGCGGACTTCATCCAATAGAGAACTGAGTCCCTGATGCGATTCTTGACAGGACCTTGAGGCGGCAGCGCTCCGTTTATGGGGCGCCCTGCACAATGAATAGAAGATTGTAGAGCAATACATCCTCTCTCAGGAAATCCGCCATGAATCGCTCCTCCAGTTCTTTGGTTTTGTCTCTCGAACCGAAGATGCGATCAAATTGTTCTTTCAGAATCGCCATCTTCATGTCCCACACACGGAGCGTTGTTTGATCGGCGTTTCCAGCGATCAAGTAGTAGGGCAGAATGTCGACGCGGATATCGCTGAACTCTGCCTCTCTGAACATTCCATATAGTTTTCTGCCGACATATGCATCGAAACCTTCGGGTTCCAACTTCCCCAGCAGAAGGTCCAGCGCCTCTTCCCGTGTAGGGTCCGGAGGCCATCGGTAAAGACACACACCATCCACGTCGGCTACGACCACCCGCCCTCCCGGTCGTACGAGATCCTTCATCCTGCGGAGCGCCTCACATCCTCTCCGCCCGGGAAGATACTGAAATGTACATCGAGAGTATGCGACATCAAATCGTTCCTCCTTCAGGCAGGGGTCAAGAAGATCACCACACACGAAATGTATGTTATTCCTTCCTTCCTCCTGCCTGATACGCTGCGCTGCGGCTAGACGATCCGGGCTTGAATCCAGCCCAACGATCCTCCCGGGAAAGATCCTTTCAGCCAGGACACGAGTAACGGCGCCCGTCCCGCATCCTACGTCCAAGATGCATTGGCCCTGCTTGAGCGCGAGATACTTCAACTCGCTGAGGATCTTCTGCTTGTTCGTCTTGATCTCCAGTCGTTCCGCTTCGATAGGGTCTTCCATTAGATACGAAATCATCGATTCATCCTTCTTCCGACATGGAAGAACATGTGCTTATTAATCCTTAAGCTGCGCAATACTCTCTAAAGTCGAATAGCGCGGTGTCCACTGAAACAGATTCTGAAAACGACTCGAATCAACGGTAAGGGGATACAGGAATCTGGATATCGATTGAGGCGGAATGGACGATAGCCGGAGCCCATATAGGAGACGAACAAGGAACAGAAAGAGCGGCGCGGGAACCTGTATGCAACGCATCCGGAGCGCTCGGCAGACCTTGCTGAGACTCAGCGCGTCTATAGGACCTACGTTAAAGACCCCACCAAAATCTTTCCTAGAGGCAAGATGGATCGCACGAGCCATGTCGTCGAGGTGTAGCACCTGAATTGTCGGGTCGAATCCTCGCACGAAGAAGAAGATCTTCCCCCGGAACAGGTTGACGAGGGTATTGTTTGTTTCGGGACCAACAACGAGCACTGGCCTCAGGATACAAACTATGCTTCCCTCGTCCGTCTTCCTGAACTCCTGTAATCGCCTTTCGACAGCTGCTTTCGACACGGAATAGACATGATCCGGATCAGGGCGTAGGGGGGTATCTTCGGACATGTTCAAGGGGTTTTCAGGCCAACTTCCATAGACAGCGGCGCTACTGGTGAAGATAATCTTCTTCACAGAATGAATCCTACAAGCCTGGAGAAGATTCTCCGTTCCAGCCTCATTGATTTCCCTCGCCTTGGCATCGTCGTGGATATTCTTCACGACGAAGGCCAGATGAATCAGACAGTCCGCGTCCTGGAAAACCCTGTGGATATCCGGATCGCGGATATCAATCTGAACCGACGTAAACTTTGGATGGGGCGGCATTTGCATGGGGGCAACATCCACTCCCCACACATGAAAGATCTCCGGGTCATTAAGCAGGAGAGGGATCACCTGAGATCCGATACCGCCACCCGCGCCCGTCAGTACGACTCGCTTCGTCGTCATGGGCTCATACTTCCCGGACCGGCGTCACCTTTGATGAATGGAGGGGTTGAATGACTGGTTCAAGGGGAAGAAACCACTGTCGGCTTCCTCTGCTTCCGCTCCTCGAACCGACTGAACCGCTCCTGCACGTAATCGTAGTAGCTCTTGATCGTTCGTCTGCTCCAGGAAAGGCAGATGTACTCCTTTTCCTGGCGGAACCCCGCGTCCATATAGTCGCTCAAATCCTCCTCATCGGTCAAGCAGATGGCCACCCGGGTGCGCCAGGATCGATAGCAGTCGAGGGTCGCCTCGAGCAGACTGCGCCTCGCATCGCGCACCATCTCGTCTGCGGGATCAACGGTGTAGAGCGAGAATGTATTCAGCAGCCCCGACAGGTTGATTCCCAGGGAGGCGTCCTCGAGGAGCGCAAAGGCAACCAGCTTCCCTCCCTTCTTCGCCGTCAGACAGGACCGCTCGCGTCGGAGGCCGTGGGCACGAAACATGGCTGCCGTCTGAGGCAGGTGGAGCACATCCTTGTTCAGGCTTCGGGAGCGGATCAGGAGCGGGTGGAGATGCTTCTGGAAGTACTGCTCGACCACTTCCTTGTCCTCGTCCGTCGCGTGCCCCACCGAGAGCCCTCCGGAAGGCCGGCGATCCCTCGGGGAGTCCCCATGCTCTCCCAGATCCAGGGTGAGAAAGCTGTGCCGGGTGAAGCGAAGCTGCTCCGCCAGGGGATAGCGTTCCAGGAAGCCGGAGTAGATCTTCCTCGGGAAGGAGTTCTCCTTCCTGAAGTAGGTCACCAGGTACTTGATCTCCCGGTTCTCCATCAGGAACTGGGCGAGGCCCAGCATGACGTATTTGGGAATCAGCTTGACCGGATGGCTGCTCGCTGCCAGATGCTGGAGCAGCCAGGTGTGCTCATACACCTGCACCGCCGAAGCCGTGCCGAGTTCCTCTTCTCCTTCCCTGAAGACGAGCTGCTTGTAGAAGGGCACGTCGTCGGAAAGGAGCCTCCTCCAGGTTTCATGGATCTCGGGCCGGATCTTCTGGATGTAGGCCCTCTTGGCGGGATACAGAAACCCGGACCGCTCGAACAGCTGCCACAGCCCTTCGATCCTCTCCGCGGTGGGCGCCAGGACCTGGGGGTTGGTCTTCCGGAAGACATAGGCCGAAATGCGTCTCTCGGACTCGGCGGGGAGATCGAGGAACTCCACCCCGCAGTGACTCTCCCACTCTCCCCCCACGGTCGCCGTTTGGCTGAGGGAGCGGACCTCCACGGTTCCCAGAGGCGAGGAATCCTCACCAAGGAGGAGTTCACAGCTTCGGAGACGGAAACCCTTCCAGAAGAGATCGTACAAATAGTCCGAATCGAACGAAAGGCCACGGATCGAGAGGTCCCGGACCGGAAAGGAGACGTTCTTTCCCAGAACGGGGTGGAAGAACCGGAAACGGGTCTTGATCATGCCCTGCGGCCGGACCCGCACGACCCGCCTGCGCCTCGACCGGTGGATCACACCCGGCATCTCGATGCGGAGAACCCCGTTCCGCTTCGTCGTCCGGGTGGAGAAGAAGTGATAGGTCCCGTGGTAAAGGTAATGAAAGCTCAGCCTTCCCTCGGTGAAATCCCTCCCCGGGTTATCAGAAAGCAGGCGGGATGTGATGTTGAACTCGAAGCCACCGTTCTTCTTCTCCGCTTGGAGCTGGCCGTCGGAGAACAGAATGGACTGATCCAGACCGCTCAGGATCTTGACCCGGGTCGATGCGACCTTCTTCAGGTGCTGGAGAATGGAAGCGGACGCATCGATCTGCTCCAGCTCCCCGTTCTTCACGGAAGGGAGCTCATCCAGTTCGTTTGCACCGTCGTTCGCAAACTCGATCCCCACCTTCTGGAACAGCTCCCCGTCCGGCAAACAGACGAAGGTCGCATGCCGCACCACCCCATCCGTCCTCCGGCACACATGATCGAAATTGCAGACCTTGACGTCCGACAGAGACTCGCCGGGTGCGTACACCTCCTCGCCCGGATAGTTCTTGAAGGCGAGCCCCCCGAAGCTGATGTCCAGGACGTTCTTCACCCGCATCAGGTTCCCATCCGAGGGGTCCGGGAACTCCACTGTGAGTGGGTGCTCGAGGTCATCCGAGTACCGAGGGTGCCGTCTCTCCGGCGTGCAGTAGAGCTTTGAAGGCAGGGGAAGACTCCAGGGGCGGCTCATGGCCTGAGGACGTTCCAGGAAGGTGAAGGCGTAGGAATGATCCAGCAGCTTTAGGTGAACGACGAAAGGGACCTTCTCTGAAAAGGCGGAATCGAAATCCTTGAGAACAACCGGCTCCGCCTCCACGCGAAGGGAGGGGTGAGCACCGAGAACATCCCGGAAATAGGTCCTGTAGTAGACCCGCCCTCCCAGTCGCTTGAGCATGACGGGACGGATCTGTCTGCAGAAGCGTCGAAAGACCCTTTGAATCTCAACCGGGTCCTCGAGAACTTGCCCGGCCCCGTCGGCCTCACCGTCCTTCACGGTCGTGATCGGGCCTACCGTGTCTGATTCGACCGGCCACCGTGAGCTCTCCGCCCCGGACAGAATCGAGTCCAGCCCGGACGCCTGGCAGGCGGTCATCTCTTCGAAGGCGACCCCTGCACCCGCTGACTTCGGAGCCGTCTCTCCCGGCAGTGTAGCCTTGGTTCCTTCCCACCGGTGGATCACTCTTGCCTGCAGGACCATCGGCTCCCCGGTCCTCGGGTCCGTCATCTGTATTTCCAGGCCCTCTCCAGGGTCGGGGGGTGTTGCGCTCCTCAGGAAGAGACCCCCCTCGCAGATGTCCTCGCTCATGCTCCAGAGCAGCCTCTCGTTCTGGCGGAAGAGGAGGGGCATACGCAGACTGCGTCGCGGGTACTTCCTTCTATTCTGCCCTGTGGAAATTCTATTGACCATCACAAGAGACTTGCCAGTAAATTATCTATTGGATACAGGCTTTTAAGGCCAAAACATGATATGACACTTCACATCCATCGGATTATCCTGCTTTCCGCGAGCATGTCAAGGCTTTTTATATTTGCGGCCCCCTTTCCCCTCATCGGGCAAACAGCGATTTGACCTGCTTCTGCTCCGGCGCACGGATCACGGCCCTTTTTCTAAGAAAACGGACCGCTTGTGCCGATAAGGTAGTTGAACCGCGAGGGAAAGCCGTCCCATGGACCCGCTGAAGCTCCTTCTCCTGGACAACGACCGGGAAACACTCGATTTCCTGCAGGAACGCTTTCGCCGGAAGAACGACGAGATCCACGTCTGCGACAAGCCCTCGGCGCTCGTGCAGTTCTTCGGCAAGGACATGCCGGACGTGGTGATCCTGTCCGGCGAGTGGACCGAAGACGGCATGGAAACCCTGGATCTTCTCAAGCGGGAATGGGAGGACCTGCCGGTCATCTTCGTAAGCCGGAACGGCTCGGTTCAGGATGTGGTCCAGGTGATGAAGAAGGGGGCACGAGACTACTTCCTGAAGCCTCTCCCGGAAACCGGAATCGAGAAGTCGGTCATGCAGGCCGCCAAGGACTCGAAACTCCTGCGCAAAGTCAACCAGCTCCAGGAGATCCACGAGCGACGGGGACAGTTCGACGGCCTGATCGGCGTAAGCTACACGATGCAGCGGATCTACCGCATGATCGAGTCGGTGGCGCGGGGCGATGCGACGGTCATGGTCACCGGCGAAAGCGGCGTGGGAAAGGAGCTGGTGGCGCAGGCGATCCACCGGAAGAGCCTGAGGAGAAAGAACCCCTTCGTGGCGGTCAACTGCGCGAACATCCCGGCCAGCCTGCTCGAGAGCGAGCTCTTCGGACACGAGAAAGGCGCCTTCACCGGCGCGGACAAGCGCAGGGTCGGCTGCTGCGAGTCGGCCCACACCGGCACCCTGTTCCTGGATGAAGTGTGCGAGATGTGCCCAGAACTCCAGGTGAAACTCCTGCGCTTCCTGGAAGAGAGGAATTTCCGGCCCCTCGGAGGAAATCGCCTCGTGGAGGTGGATTCCCGGGTCATCTGCGCCACCAATCGCGACCCCCTGGTCGAGATCCGTGAAGGCAGGCTGAGAGAAGACCTCTACTACCGGATCGCAGTCATCCCCCTGGAGGTCCCGCCCCTGAGGGAGAGGAAGGACGACGTTCCGATCCTGGCGATGAAGTTCCTGGAGGAGTTCTCGGCCAAGTACGAGAAGTACTTCTACGACTTCTCTGCCGACGCCATGGAGAGGCTGATCGAGTACGACTGGCCCGGAAACGTGCGGGAACTCAAGAACACCATCGAGCAGATCGTCGCCCTTAACACCGGCTCTCAGGTCCTCCAGCGGTTCCTCCCCGACCGGCTGCTCCATGCGGCGCCCCGGCCCAAGGTGCAGTACATCGCTTCCGAGGATGACGGGGGCAGCGGCGTGCGCAAGGTCCTGCGGCTCCACGAACTGGAGAAGCAGGCGATCCTCCAGGCCCTCAAGATCTGCCAAGGGAACATCGGGGAGGCCTCCCGCAAGCTCGGGCTCGGGCAGGCCACACTGTACCGGAAGATCAAGAAGTACGGCCTGAGAGAGTAGCCCTTCCCCCACGCGCAGATTTATCCCCGAGCAGCGGGAACTCGCCCTTGCCCCTCGAGGTCTCACATATTATTTTACCGGCCGACACCTTGTCCTTTCTTGCGAAGACACCTAAAATACATTGCTTTCTCCGCCGGCAGATGGAGGATCGGCGTTCCCCGCTCAGCCCCCGGGTGTCATGCGCCCTCATCAGGGAGGTCCCTAGGCGATGAAAACGCAAGTACAAGAGGTTACGGACCAGGTCAAAGCCATGGAGCCCATGTTTCAGGATGTCTTCTCCGAGATCGGAAAGGTCATCGTGGGCCAGCGCCCGATGATCGAACGACTTCTGATCGGCATCCTGGCCGACGGTCACATCCTGCTCGAGGGAGTGCCGGGGCTCGCAAAGACCACGGCGGTGAAGTGTCTGGCTCAGACGATCCATACCCGCTTCCAGAGGATCCAGTTCACGCCCGATCTACTCCCCGCAGACCTCATCGGCACACAGATCTACCGGCCTCGCGAAGGGGACTTCATCGTGAAGCAGGGCCCCCTGTTCAGTAACATCATTCTGGCTGACGAGATCAATCGGGCGCCCGCCAAGGTCCAGAGCGCCCTTCTGGAGGCGATGCAGGAGAAGCAGGTCACCATCGGGGAGCAAACCTTCGGTCTCGAGGAGCCCTTCATGGTCCTCGCGACCCAGAATCCGATCGAGCAGGAGGGAACCTATCCGCTTCCCGAGGCCCAGGTGGACCGGTTCATGCTCAAGCTGCTCGTCACCTACCCGAACCGGGAAGAGGAGCTCGCGATCATGAATCAGCAGGCCCGGCGGGAAAAACCGGAGGTGAGGCCGGTCCTGACCCCGGCGGACATCCTGAGGGCGCGGGAAGTGGCGGACCGGGTTTACGTGGACGAGAAGATCCAGGGTTACGTCGTGGATATCGTCATGGCCACGCGGGATCCGAAGGCGTACGGCCTGGATATGGCAAACCTCATCCAGTATGGGGCGTCGCCGCGGGCATCGATCTATCTCAACCAGGCGGCCAAGGCGTACGCCTTCCTCCAGGGAAGAGGGTACGTCACCCCTCAGGACGTGAAGACCATCGGGCCGGATGTTCTCCGGCACCGCATCCTCCTCTCCTACGAGGCGGAGGCGGAAGAAATGACGCCGGACGATGCGGTGGCCAGGCTCTTCGAACACATCGAGGTCCCCTAGGCATGATCCCCGAGGAGATTCTCAAGAAGATCCACCTCATCCACATCCGGACCAAGCACCTCGTCAACGACATCATGGCCGGTGAATACGAGAGCGCCTTCCGCGGCAGAGGGATGGAGTTCGAGGAGGTGCGTGAGTACCTGCCGGGCGACGATGTCCGCACCATCGACTGGAACGTCACCGCCCGGATGGGCAAGCCCTTCATCAAGCTCTTTCGCGAGGAGCGGGAGCTGATCGTCATGCTCCTGGTCGACATCAGCGCCTCCGGCCAGTTCGGCACGGTGAAGAAGCTCAAGAAGGAGGTGGCCGCCGAGGTGGCCGCCCTGCTCGCCTACACAGCCATCCGGAACAACGACAAGGTGGGCCTGATCCTGTTCTCCGACCATGTGGAGAAATACGTGCCCCCGAAGAAGGCCCGCGGGCACGGATGGAGGGTCATCCGGGAGATCCTCTCCTTCGAGCCCCGGGGCCGGGGGACGGATATCGCACAGGCCCTGGACTACCTCGGCCGGGTGGTTCGGAAGCGGTGCATCTGCTTCCTCCTTTCCGACTTCCGTGCTTCCGGGTTCGAGAAGCCTTTGAGGCTGACGAACAAGCGGCACGACGTGATCGCCGTGCCGATCTCCGACCCACGGGAGTTCGAGCTGCCCCGGGTCGGAATCGTGGAACTGGAGGACACGGAGACCGGCAGGCACATGCTGGTGGACACCAACGACCGGCTCTTCTGCAAACGCTACGAGGAGGGACGCCGGAAAGAGGAAGAGGATCTTCACCGGCTGTTCCGCTCCATGGATCTGGATGCCGTATCCCTTTCCACGCACGTCTCCTACGTGGAGCCTCTTCTCGCCTTCTTCCGCAGAAGGGAGAAACGGCTTTGACCCGGCAATCGATTCACGAGGGGGTTGCGCCATGAAGCGAAGCACCGGCACGACGGGTCCTGAAAGGTCTCCGGAAAGGCGACCGGCCTATGTTCGTCGAAACTTCTATCTTCTCTGCATCTGCCTCACCATCCTGGTCCTCCTCGCCGCCGGAGGGGCCGTTTCGCTCTTTCTCGATCCAAGGAATGCGCCCTCGGAGGGAATACGGGGCATCCGAGGCGAAGCAAGGAGGGATCTCGCCGGAAAGCTTCTGAGTGCAGGCCTCAGAGGAAAGGCAATCGAGCAGTACGAACGCTACCTGCTGGAGGCCGACCTCCCCGAGGACCGGCGGGCCAAGATCGCCTACACGCTCGGAACGCTCTGTATGGAGGAGGGGAACTACGAGGATGCCCTGAGCTGGCTCTACCAGGTGGAGATGCTCGACCCGAAGACCCCGCTCGCACCGGAGGCGGGCTCCAAGATCGTGGCCTGCCTGGAGCGGCTCGGCCGGTTCGCCCAGGCGCAGTACAGCCTGGATGCGCGCAGCAGCCTGGACAAGGAAGGCGGGGACGAGTTCAAGGGGGACGAGGTCGTTGCCCGGATCGGGGAGGATGTGATCACGCAGGCAGAGATCGACGAGGCGATCGACGCCCTGCCGGAATGGATGCGCTCCGCCGCGGAGGACCCGGCGCAGAAGAGGGCCTTTCTCGAGCAATACGTGGCCGAAGAGCTCCTCTACAAGAAGGCGAAGAGGCTCGAACTGGACAAGGACCCCTCGGTCCGCAAACAGGCGGAGCGAGCCATGCGCCAGCTCATGATCCGGAAGGTCCTCGAGGACGAAATCGAGGACGAGGTGAAGATCTCTGAGGACGATATCGATCTTTACTACAGGGCCAACCGGAATCGTTACGCGGAAAAGGAGGCCTTCAAGATCCGGATGATCAAGGCGGCCACGGATCGGCTCCCGGAGATACGGAAGGCCCTGGCGGAGGGCCGGGCCTTCTCCAGCCTCGCCAGGGAACACTCCCTGGACGAGCGGACCAGCGGCAAAGGCGGGGAGATCGAAGACTGGGTCGAAGAAGGCCTGGACCCGACCGGCATGGGCGATCCGACCCGGCTCTGGCAGGCCCTGTCGAACCGCAGCGAGGGTGAAGTCACGGAACCGATTCGGGTGGATGGGACGTCCTATCTCTTTCAGGTCACCTCGCACCGACCGCCCCGGGCTTTCAGCCTGGAGGAGGCGAGGAAGCAGGTGGAGGCGGATCTCACCCGCGAGCGGTTCGAAAAGGCATACCGTGAACTGGTCCAGCAGGCCCTGAAGGTCTCGGAGGTGAGGCTGTTCCCCGAGAGGCTGGGCAAGGGCCACGGGAAAGCGACTGCGGACGAGCCGGGGAAGGACTGAGCCTGCCTCTCCCGTTGCAGGTCCCGCAGGAAGCGCTGTTGAGGGGAACGATGTTCCGTCTGTCTTGTTCCAACCCGAACACCGCGCCAGGCCCCGTTCTCGTGGCCCTTCTCTGCTGCGGCCTCGTCTTGGGTTGCCCCCAGGCCGAGGAGGGAGCATCCCCCGAGCCCCCTGCGTCTTCCAGCCCCGTGGATTTGACGGCCCAGGTGGACAAGGCGGCGGCCAAGGTGGGCGAGCCGGTCACATTCCGCATCACGCTGCAGACCGACCCGGCCGTATCGGTGGACCTGCCTGAAATCGGCGCACGCATTCAAGGCTTTCGCATCGTCGACATGGGAACGGAGGGCCCGAAGAAGCGGGAGGGGCGGATCTGGAGTCAGCGCTGGTATGAGCTGAAGGCGGACCTTTCGGGCTCCTACGTTCTGCCCGCTCTCAGCCTTCCGTACACCGACCCGGAGGGCAACGAGCAGACGGCGGAGACGAAACAGGTCTTCGTCGAGGTGGAATCCGTCCTCGACCAGGCCGGGAACGAAGACGACGTCCGGGATCTCAAGCCCCTCGAGAAGGCGAAGATGGAGATCCCCGGATGGTGGATCCTGGCGGCGATCGGGGGCCTCGCAATCCTGGGGCTTCTCGCAGCCCTCCTGCTTCTTCTCCGCAGGAGAAGGCGGACCCAGGAAGCGCGCCGCACGCCCGAGGAGATCGCAAGGGACGAGCTCCGGGATTTGGAAGCGACCGGGCTCCTGGAAGAGGAACGATACCGGGAATACGTCTTCGGGTTGTCCCTGATCTTTCGACGTTATCTGGAGAGGCGATTTCGCCTCCCCGCGGCGGAGCAGACGACCGAGGAGATCCTGGCGGACCTTCGCAGGGCGAGGCACCTGGACAAGCCCCTCAAGGAGCAGGCCCGATCCCTGGTCGAGGAAACCGACCCGATCAAATACCGCGGCCTGGAGCCGCAACCGGAGGAGACGGATGGGTGGCGAGCCCGCCTGATCTCCTTTCTCGAGCAGGCCGAGGAAACGAAGGAAGTCGAGGAGGCGGCTTGAAGTGACGTTTCGATTCGAAGACCCGTGGCTGCTTCTCACGGGTCTCATCCTGATTCCCGTCTTTTACGCGCAGTGGAAGCGAAGGGGCTCGGGTCGGATCCGCTTCTCCGACCTCGCGCCCTTCGGGACGATTCCCCCTTCCCTGTCCGTACAGCTGCGAAACAGCCTGATCGTTCTGCGGTGCATGGGGATCGGCCTCTGTGTGATCGCCCTGGCGCGACCCCAGGCCGGCCAGAAAGAGACGGAAATCCTCACGGAGGGCATCGACATCGTGCTCTGCCTGGATACTTCCGGCAGCATGCGCGCCCTGGACTTCGAAAGGGAGGGCAAAAGGGCGGATCGCCTGGAGGTGGTCCGCGAAGTGGTCAAGGCCTTCATCAAGAAGCGAAAGAACGACCGGATCGGGATGGTGGTCTTCGGCGAAGAGGCCTTCACCCAGTGCCCTCTGACCATGGACTACGGCGTCCTGCTCAGCTTCCTGGACAGGATCGAGATCGGAATGGCGGGCGATTCCACCGCGGTCGGGTCCGCACTGGCCACCGGCGTGAAGCGTCTCAAGGAAGTGCCGGGCAAGAGCAAGGTCATCATCCTCGTGACGGACGGGCGGAACAACGCAGGGAGAATCGCTCCGGAAACCGCAGCCCAGATCGCGAAGACCTACAAGGTCAAGGTGTACACGATCGGGGTCGGGGTGGAAGGCGAATCCCCCTTCCTGATGGATACCCTCTTCGGAAAGAGATATGTGTACCAGAAGGTGGACCTCGACGAGGAAACCCTGAGGGACATCGCGGACGTCACGGGCGGGGCCTACTTTCGCGCCCAGGACGCGGCCAGCCTCGAGGAGATCTACGAGCAGATCGACCGGATGGAGAGAACCGAAGCGAAGGTGAAGGAGTACATGGAATACGAAGAGCTCTTTGTACGGTTCGCCTTTCCGGGCCTGCTCCTCGTCCTGGCCGGATTCGTACTGGAAAACACGAGGCTCAGAAAGCTTCCCTGATGAATTTCGCCGCTCCTCAATACCTGTATCTGCTGTGGATCCTGCCCGCCATGGTCCTGCTGGCCGTCTATTCGTTCCGAAGGAAGGACAGGCTCCTCCGCACGTTCGCCGACCATGCGATGTGGGACCGGCTCATGCCCGATGTGCAACAGAGGAGACAGATCTCCAAGTTCCTCCTGATGCTGCTCGGCGTGAGCCTCCTCCTCACGGCTTTTCTCAGGCCTCGGTGGGGATTCCATTGGGAAGAGATCAAGCGCCGTGGGGTCGACATCATCGTTGCAGTCGACGTCTCGGAAAGCATGCTCGCCGAAGACGTCAAGCCGAACCGGCTCGAGCGCGCCAAGCGGGAGATCACGGATCTGGTGGAAATGCTTCAGGGGGATCGGATCGGCCTCATCGCCTTCGCAGGGGCCGCCTTCCTGGAGTGTCCCTTGACCCTGGACTATGGTTCCTTCAGGATCTTCCTTGACTACCTCGACACGGAGCTCATTCCGGTACCCGGAACCGCCGTCGGGGAGGCGATCCGGACTGCGGCCCGTTCCTTCTCGGAGGGGCGGCGGGCCTCCAGGGCGCTGATCCTGATCACCGACGGGGAGGACCACCCCGGCGAGGCGGAGAAGGCGGCGGAGTCGGCAAAGGAGGAGGGAATACGCATCTTCACAATCGGTATCGGCTCGGAGCACGGTGCGCCGATCCCCCTTCGCGGAGGGAGCGGCGATTTCAAGAAGGACCGCAGGGGACAGGTCGTGATGAGCCGGTTACGGGAGACCGCCCTTCAGAAGATCGCCCTGAATACCGGAGGCAGCTACGTGCGGTCCGTGAGCGGCGACATGGATCTCAACAAGATCTATGAAGAGGAGATACGGGGCAAGATGGAGGCGGGCGAGCTGAAGAGCACGAAGAAGAGACGCTGGGAAGAGAGGTTTCAGTGGTTCCTCTTCGGAAGCATCCTCGCCTTTGCCGTCGAGGCGATTCTGTCGGACCGAAAACGCCTGCGGGAAAAAGGGAAGAAGAGGCCGCGTCTCCTCTTCAGGAGGCAGGCGGTTCAAGTCTTCTTCGCCGCCCTCGGGCTGCTCTGCATCGGCCACAGGCCCGCGGTGGCGGAATCGGCGTACGGAAAGATGAAGAAGGCGGAGGGTGCCTACGAACAGGAGGATTACGCCGAGGCCCTCGAGGGCTTTCTCGACGCACAGGTAGAAAGGCCGGATGACATTCCTCTGAAATACAATATCGGAAACACCCAGTACCGGATACGGAACTTCGAAGATGCGGAAGCCGCCTTCTGGGGCGTCGTGAACGCGGGGGAGCCGGAGCAGAGGCAGAGGGCCTTTTACAACATGGGAAACACCGCATACAGGCAGGGCAAACTCGAAGAGGCGGTGGCACACTACAGACAGGCCCTGGACCTGGATCCCGGGGACGAGGACGCAAGATTCAATCTCGAGTTCGTTCGCCGGGAGATCAAGCGCAGGCTGGAGGAGAACCGGAAAAGGGAGGAACAGGAGCAGCAGCAGAACGAAGAGGGGCAGACCTGCCGGCAGCCTCGACCCGGCCAGGGCCGGCCCGACCCGGGAGAAGAGCAGGAAGAGGCGCCCCGGGAGGAACGGCAGAATCCCGCACAACCGTCCGAGGCCGGCCAGGAGCAGGCCCGGCAGGCGGAGCAGGGCCGGGAAGAGCAGCAGGCAGGCGTCCGGCAGAGGGCACAAGGGACCGAAGAAATGAGCCCTGAGGAGGCGGAGCGCTGGTTGAACACCCTCGACGAAGACCAGAGAGAGATGGCGAGGCGGCAGGTTCAGAAGGCGCTGGGGAAGCGTCCCCGGTTCACGGAAAAGGACTGGTAGGTTCTCATGCTTCGACCCGTCTGGAAGGAGGATCCCGGAGGATCCCTCGGAAGACCGGGAGGAGAGGCCCTCCGTCGGCGGATCCGCCTCCTTCTTGCCCTTGCCCTGGCGGGCCTGGCAGTCGTCGGGGCGGGACCGAACGCGGGGGCCTTCGAGCTTCGCGCCTGGGTGGACAAGACAGAGGCCACTCTGGAAGACCAGATTCTTCTCACGGTCTCCATTTCCGGCCAGCGGCGTCTTTCCGTTGATCCGCAACTGCCGCCCCTGCCGGATTTTCACGTGACCAAGGGCGGAACCTCCTCGCAGACCCGGATCGTGAACGGGTCGATCAGCACCTCGGTGGAAGTCACCTACATCCTGACGCCCAGGAGGGCGGGCACCTTCACCCTCGGGCCGGTCCGGATGCAGATGAAGGGCCGCACCTACCAGAGCCAGCCGATTTCGGTCAAGATTCTCCCGGCTTCATCCCCCGCGGACGCGCGCCCCATGGCCTTCGTGACCCAGCACGTGGATGTGGAGAATCCGTATACCCACCAACAGATCATCTATACCTTCCGGTTCTTCCGAAGGGTCCAGTCCGTCGAGGCTCAATGGGATCCCCCCTCCTTCCAGGGCTTCTGGATGGAGGACCTGGGAAAGGAGAGGCAGTACGAGAAGGTGATCAACGGGCAGCGGTACGCAGTGACCGAATTGAACAAGGCCCTGTATCCTTTGTCCGAGTCCCCGGACGAGATCGGTGAAAGCCTGCTCACGTGCAAGCTGGTCCTCCCTGCCAAAGGCAGCTCCAGGAGCATGGACAGCTTCTTCGGAACCTCCTTCTTCGGCAGCCGCGCACAGACCCTGACGAAGAATCTCCGCGCGGCGCCCATTCCACTCCGGGTCCGCCCCCTGCCGGAGCAGGGAAGGCCGGAGACCTTCCAGGGCCTCGTCGGGGCCTTTACGATTCGGGCGGAGACCGGCGCGCAGCGTCTCCGGGCGGGCGACTCGACGACCCTTACCGTGACGGTGGAGGGCAGAGGGAACCTGAGAGACCTGGTCACGCTCTCGCCGGAAGAGATGCCCGGCTTCAAGGTCTACCCGGACAAGCCAAGCCTGGATCTGGAGATCCGGAGAGATGGGCTTTACGGAACCAGAGTGTTCAAGAAGGCCCTCGTCCCCATGGAGAAAGGCCTCCTCGAGGTCCCCCCCCAGGAGGTCCCGTACTTCGATCCGGACAAGGGCGCCTATCGGGTTGCCCGGACAGAACCCATTCGGCTCACCGTGGAAGAGGGCCGGGAAACCGAGTCTCTCCATCTCGTCTCGGCCGCCGGCCTTCCCGGCTCGAAGCGTTCGATCAAGATCCTGGGAAAGGACATTCTGCCGATTCACACCGGTCTCGTCGGGGCCCGGAACCACGTCCCTTCCGGGACCGGCCTCTATGCGGCCTTTGCTGGACTGCTGCTCCCCCCCTGCATCTTCCTGGTCTTCTACGGACAGAAGAAGAGACAGGAGCGACTCGAAACCGATCAGCACATCCTGCGGAGAAAACAGGCGCGCAGGCAGGCGAACCGCGTCCTCAGGGAAACGAAGCGAACGATCCGCCGGCCCGAAGACAAGGAGTACTTCGGACAACTCTCGAGAAGCCTCAAGGGGCTGGTGGGCGACAAGCTGAATCGCAACACGCTGGCCTACACCCCGGTGGAAACAGAGCGGTGCCTGCTGGAAGAGGGGGTCCGGCCGGGGGAGGCGCGAGAGGTTCGGGAGTTTCTGGAGCAGCTCGAGTACGACCAGTACGTAGCGACCGGTGTGGGGGCGGATGAGCGGGAAGAGCGATTCAGGAAGACCCGGAGCCTCCTTGCGCGTCTGGACAAACGCCTCTGAATGCCGAGAGAGCGGGGGGAGACCTTGAACGAAACGGATTCCAGCAACAAAGCGGGACGGCTCCACGGGCCCCGGATCCTCTGCCTGCTCCTTCTCTGTGCTTCATCCTCTCTCCTCCAGGCGGAAACGGAGGCGGACCCTCCGCAGGGGCCGGCGGTCCAGGGTTCGCAGGACCTTCACACCCTGCTGTTCCGGGCCAATCAGGCCTATCTGGAGGATCGGTACGAGGAGGCCCGCCACCTGTACGAGATCCTCGTCGAAGGGGGGCATCTCAACGGGCACGTCTTCTTCAACCTGGGAAACACGTACATCCGACTGGGAGAACTCGGCAAGGCGATCCTGGCTTACAGGAAGGCGAAGGTCCTCCTCCCGCGAGACGGGGATCTGCAGGCCAATCTCGAGTACGCCCGCTCCCTTGCGAAGGACCGAATCGAAGCGGCCTCACCCTCCCTGTGGGGCACCCTGGCCTTCTGGTACTCCGGCATGAGCTTCCGGGAACTCCTGGTCGCCTTTGTCCTGTTCCATCTCGTCTTCTGGGCCTCGGCGCTGATCAACCTCTTCAGGGACCGTGAGTGGGCGAAGTGGAGCCTCTGGCTCTCCCTGCTGCTCAGCCTGGCCCTCGGCATCTCGGCCGGGATGAAGTACCTGGAGAGCTTTCGGAACGCGGGCGGAGTTCTCCTCGAGGACGAGGCACCCGTGCGGGCCGGATTCAGCCGGAACGACACCACCCTGTTCGTGCTTCACGAGGGGGCGGAGTTCCAGATCCTCGACCAGGAGGAGGGTTGGCTGAAGATCGCGCTCGCGGACGGGAAAAAGGGCTGGCTTGCGGCCGCGTCAGCCGGCCGGGTTGCTCTGGACCGGTCTCATTCGACGGCCCGATAGAAGGCGGGAGGGCCCGGGTCCGCCAGCTCGACGCGGCCTTCCTCGATCAGCAGTTCCAGGTGCACCATGATCTCCGATATGGCCAGGAAGCCGTCGTATTCCGGCACGAAATCGAACACCTCGTCGACGATGTGGTAGAGGGGCCTGGACTGCTTCTTCAGGGCCGCCCAGATCCGTTCCATCCGCTCCCGGTGGTGCACGCGATAGCTCTCGATCAATCCCTGCAGGTCGCCGATGTGCTGCCCGTGCCCCGGGAAGACGTACCGCACGTCCATGTTTCTTACCCTCTCCAGAGACCGGATGTACGCCTTCAGGCTCATGTACTCAGGATCCCGAAGGATTTCCTTTCGCAGCTCGAACAGCGGGTTGGGCGTGATGTGGCCGATGATGTGATCCCCGCTGTAGAGGATCTTCTCCCTCGTCTCGTAGAGGCAGCAGGTGCCGGGCGTGTGCCCCGGGGTGTGGATCACCCTGAGCTCGTAGTCCTCGCCCTCGAACACGTCTCCGTCTTCCATCCCCTTCACATCGAAGATCGGATCACAGAGCATGGCGAACAGGGAGAAACGCTCCCGGATCTTCGCCACCTCCCCGGGAGGCATGTCCACCAGGGCCATGAGTCTCTCCCCCGGCTCCTCGAACATCTCCTCGCGAAAGTCTTCCGAGGTCACCCGCCATGCATCCTCCGGGTGGACGAAGCAGGGGACGGGACGCCCCACCGCCTCGCGGATACTGGCCACGAGACCGAAGTGGTCGACGTGGCCATGGGTGATCACGATTCGTCCGATGTCGGCCAGGCTGCGGCCCTCCTTTTCGAGCCCTTCCACCAAGGCCTCGAAGGATCCGGGGAACTTGGGAGCTGCGTCGATCAGGGTCAGAGGCCCCGAGCCGACGGCGTAAACATTCGCCGTCCCCAGCTCGGAGTAGCCCGGAAGATCGATGGAAACGATGCGGACGTTGTCAACTTTCGGGAAGGGCTCCAATGGGTTCGTCCTCTCGGAGGCGCTTTTTCAACGGCCTGCCGGTGGGGTGACTTCGAAGGTTTGCTCTGCTGGGTCATCGTCCGGAGTTCGGCGCTGTCCGGGGTTCCCTCTCCGATTTGCTTGGGCTCCGTCTCTCCCTTTTGCCCATGGGGTACTTCACGGCAGGAGATCGTCACGAAGCAGGACAAGATGACCATTTTACCTTCTATCCTTGTGACGCACAAGGAGCGGAGTTCGTCGCTTGTCGGTCACGAAAGATTCCTTCTTGATCCCTTTCGACACGGCCGATGTGGCCGTGATGCCTCTCTCTTTGACGATACAGGGGGCTCTTTGGTAGAACCGCAAATCGTAGGAGAGGGCCCCCAAGAGCACCGATGGAGAGGGGTTGCCGGAAACGCAGCCCTGTTTCCAGTTCCCCCGGACGAGCGAAACGTCCCCGCCGGGCCCTCACCGGCAGCCTCTTCGAGTGAGGAACATGGGCAAGGAACTCTTCACCATCGGCCATTCCAACCACAGGATCTTCGACTTCCTGAGACTCCTTCGCGGCCAGGGCATAAACGCCCTGGTAGACGTCCGGTCCCACCCGATCTCCAGGTTTCATCCCCAGTTCAACAAGCAAATCCTCACCGCCGACCTCCGAAAGGCGAAAATCACCTACTTTTTTCTGGGCAGGGAACTCGGGGCCCGTCGAGTCGAGAACACCTGTTACGTCGCGGGGCGGGCCGACTACGGCCGCATCGCCGGTCTCCCGATCTTCCAGGAGGGCCTCCAGCGGGTCAGGGAGGGCATGAAAAGGTACCGTATCGCACTGATGTGCGCCGAACAGGATCCCATCGACTGCCATCGGGCCATTCTCGTCTGCCGCCACCTTCGAAAGGAGGGGATTTCGATTCAGCACATCCGGGCGGGCGGCACCCTCGAGCACCAGTCGAGGCTGGAGGAAAGGCTCCTCGAGCGGCTCGAAACGGAATCGGATCTCTTCACAGCACGGCAGGAAATCGACCAACGGGTGGAACAGGCGTACGAGCTTCAGGGGACGAGGATCGCATACGTGCGGAGGAGACCATAGGTATGGGACCATCCAAAACCGGCCCTCAGGGGGGTTGTTTTGCTTGACCCAATCTAGTATATCAGATTTTCGGTTCGGCCCGGAGCGGCGAAGGAGACCTGGCCGCGAACCCGGGTAAAGGTTTAGTTTTTCCCTGAGATCGTCCGATAAGAAGACAAAGTTCGTGAATGGTTCCCTACGAGCAACCCGACCCCTCCATTCCTGCGAATCTGGAAACAGGACAAGATGACCCCACACATGAGAGGCCTCCTTGGCTGGGTTTTCGTGTTCGGCATCGCACTGGGCAGCTGTGCATCGCCCACCCACCGTTCCCTTGCACCGCAAACCGCCCTGCCGGCCGTCGATCCTCAGCCGCTTCCGCCGGATTCGGCCTACTGTGAAGGCCGGATCCCCGGGCTTGTCCTGGCCTCGGCCGAGGCACCGGGCAGAGAGGTTGTCGAAGAGGAGAAGGAAGACGAAGCGAGTCTCCATCCGGAGATGCAGATCCCTCCGGGGGAGGCGGAAGACGTGACCTTCCTCTCCGAGCTTGATCAATCGGAACCCGGCCGCGATGGATCCGCCGCCGTGCCCGTTGTGAGCAACGAGAGGGTCGAGGCCTTCATCGAGCTGCTCGAAGGCCAGCAGCGGGAATGGATGGAAAGGGCCCTGCGCCGCTCGGGCCGCTATGCGGACAGGATGAAGCAAATCCTCCGGGAAGAAGGCCTCCCGGAAGACCTGGTCTATCTGGCCCTGATCGAGAGCGGTTTCAACCCCTACGCTTACTCACGGGCCAAGGCGATGGGCATCTGGCAGTTCATCCCCGCCACAGGCCGAAGGTACAGGCTCGTCATCAACTGGTGGATCGATGAACGGCGTGACCTGGAGAAGTCGACCCGCGCCGCCGCACGCTACCTGAAGGACCTGTACGGGCTGTTCGATGACTGGTATCTCGCTGCGGCGGCCTACAATGCAGGCGAAGGCAAACTGCGGCGGGCGATTCTAAAGTACGAGAGCACGTGCTTCTGGGACCTTTCCCGCTACCGGTATCTTCGGCTCGAAACCAAGAACTACGTCCCGAGGTATCTTGCCGCACTGACGATCGCAAAGGAGCCGAACCGATTCGGCTTCGGCACGATCGAATACGATGCCCCGCTTCTCTACGAAACCGTCACGCTTCCCGACGCCACGGATCTCGCCGTCATCGCAAAGGGGTGCGGAAAGAGCCTGAGCCTGCTGAACAAGCTCAACCCGCAGCTCCGACGGGGGTGTACGCCTCCGGACTACCCTGACTACGAAGTGAAGATCCCCCTGGGGACCCGAGAGGCCTTTCTCGACTACTACGCCCGGCTCGATCCGGCGAAGCGGCTGACCTTCCGCCGGCATCGGATCCAAAAGGATGAAACCCTTTCGCACATCGCTATGCACTACGGCATCTCCGTGAATTCCATCGTGGCGATGAACCGACTGAAGAGCCGGCACTCCATACGGGAGGGCAGAAGCCTGATCATTCCCCTGCCGGCCAGCTACCCGGTCACCGCAAAGGCGAACCGAACCCGAAAGCCGGTAAAGCTTCCGGACCTCTCGGGCAGGGGCTACCGAAAGGTCGTTCATGTGGTCCAGCCAGGGGATTCCTTGTGGCTCATCGGCAACCGGTATGGTGTCAGCGTCTCTTCCCTTCGCGAATGGAACCGGAAGTACGGCTCCTCCCGCATCCGTCCGGGACAGAAGATCGTGGTGTGGCTGAAAGGGCCTGCACCCCAGAACCCGCCCCAGGTGGCGAAGCAGGCGCCTGCGGCCACCGAGGGAGAAGAAATCTGGTACACCGTCAAGCCCGGGGACAGCCTGTGGGAAATCGCCCGCGAATTCGACGTCACGGTGGCCCAGCTCTCTCGCTGGAATCAGTTGGACAGCCGTCGTCCCATACGCCCCGGGCTTCGGCTTCGGATCTACAGGAAGGTCCGCCTCAACGCAGAGCTTCGCAACCTGCCACCCGGGTCGCTTCACGACTAGTCGACGCCCACGCAAGGGTCATCCCGTCCAGGGGTCTGGAAGTCCAACATGGATTACCGTTCGCTGAAGCCGATGATCGAGGAAACCATTCCTTGGGTAAAGGAGAGCGGCCTGTCGGCCGAGCTTCTGGAAGAAAGGCATGTGGTTCTGCGGCTCCCGAAGGACCGGCATCTGAACAACGTGGGCGTCGTCTACGCGGGCTCCCTCTTCATGCTCATGGAGATCGCCGGAGCCGCCCTGTTCGCCTGCACCTACCCCTTCGGCAAGTACATCCCGATCAACAAGGGTATGGATATCCAGTTCCTGAACATGGGTGTTACCGACATCCTCTGCGATTTGAGCCTCTCCGAGGAGAAGGCCCGGGAAATGCTGTACCCCATCGATGAAAAGGGCAAGGGCGAGTGGGTGCTCGAGATGGATTGCAGGGACACCGAGGGCACCGTCATCGCCAGGTCCACTTGCCGCTACTATGTGAAAAGGATGCCTTAGTACTCGATGTCATAAATACGGTCACGTATCGAGGAGGCCGAGGCGCCCGAGAGGCAAGGCGCGAGGAGGGCGAATACCGGGAGTATTTAACCGACGAGCAACGCAGCCTGTCGGGATGGATCGGCCTCCGAATGCGATCGTATTTATGACATCGAGTACTTAGTACCGATCTTGCGGGTGTCAGCTTGATGGTGCCAGGTGCGCTTCCAGGGCCTGCTCGAGAACCGCCGGTTCAATGCCCTCGACCACGCGGGACTTCCCGATCCCATCCAGCAGGACGAGCCGGTTGCGGCCACGGACGAACTTCTTGTCGCGCTTCATCGCATCCCACAATCCTCTGGTCTCCTCCTCGGAAACGCGGGTGGGCAGACCGATCCCCTCGTAGAGGGCGAGAATACGGTCGTACTGGACGGTGGGCAGCATGCCAAGGTCGACCGACACCCACGCAGCACAGAGCGTGCCGATTGCCACCGCCTCCCCGTGGGTGTATTGCCTGTACTCGGTCGCTGCCTCCAGGGCATGGCCAAAGGTGTGCCCCAGATTGAGCAGGGTCCGGACCCCTTTCTGCTCTTTTTCGTCGCGGCTGACCACGGCTGCCTTGACTTCGCAGGACACCCGGACGATCTTGCGAAGCGCTTCCTCCTCGAGATCCAGCACCCGGCGGAAGTTTTCTTCCAGGTAGGAGAAGAAGGAGGCATCCCATATCAGGCCGTATTTCACCACCTCCACCAGGCCGGACCGGACCTCCCGCGGGTCCAGGGTCTGAAGCGTCCCGAGGTCCGCGACGACCAGCCGCGGCTGATAGAAGGCCCCGATCAGGTTCTTGCCTCCAGGATGGTTCACGGCCGTCTTGCCGCCCACACTGCTGTCCACCTGGGCGAGCAGACTGGTCGGAACCTGGACGGAAGGGACTCCCCTCCTGTAAGAGGCCGCCACGAAGCCGCCGATGTCACCGACGACCCCACCGCCCAGGTTGACCAGGAAAATGCTCCGGGACGTCCCGTCTTCCAGCTCGACGAGCCGGTCCAGGGCGGCCATCCAGTTCGTCAGGCTCTTGCTTTCCTCGCCGGGCGCCAGGAGGAACCTCTCCAGAATCCTGTATCCTGAAGCCTCCATCCCCGCCTCCAGGGCATCCCCATAAAGTTCCCAGACCGTCCTGTCGCTCAGAAGGAAGGCTTCCCCCTCGATCGAATGTCGACGCAACAGACTCCCGAGTCCACGGATGCAGCCCCACCCGATCAGGATGGGATACCCGCCCCCATGGGGCAACGAAACAAGGACTGTCTCGTTCTCTGCATTCATCGTTCTCTTTCGAATCCCCGGGAGACGGTTGAACAGGTACCGTCGATAGCCACGCGGACGCCTGTCATGAGCTCAGGATAACACAAACTGCGATGATTCTTAAGAATACTGCATCCGATGCATATCGCTTGCCTTCAACCAGGAGGTATGCTACCAAGCTTGGGGGGCTCGGACGAAAATTGCAACCCTGAACCTCCCACGAAGACACGACGATCATCGCACGGAAGCTGTTCGCCCCTCCACCCAGGCAGGCACATGGCACCTACACAGCCCTCTTGCGGAAAACCTCGACTGCGGTCCCTGCCGTTCCGGGTGGCATGGATCCTTCTTGCGGCGACGGGTCTTTCGGTTACCCCCGTTTCCTCTCTGGAATACGAACAGGGCTTCCTCTACGCGAGCCTCAACGGGGCCGTCGAGGTAAGGGGCACCATCCCCTTCGACCGGGACACATCGCACGAGGATCCGTCGGTCCTCGTCAGCCTCGAGCCCCGGGCCGAGTTCGGAGACCGGGTAAGCTTCTACGGAGTCTTCCAGGGCGGCTACGAGGGAAGCCATCTCTCTCCGAAGAACGATGGGGTCTTGATCCGATTCGACGAGGTCTATCCGAGCAAGGACCGGTACGTAGAGATTGCGGAGGCCTACCTGAGCCTCTACCTTTCGAAACTGGATGTTCGGATCGGCATACAGAAGTTCGCCTGGGGAACCCTGGATCAATTCAACCCGACGGACAACCTGAATCCGTGGGACCTTCGACACCCTTACACAACGGACACGCTGGAGCGAAAGATCGGGATCCCGGCCGTTCGGGCCCTCTTCGGCTCCTCTTTCGATTCGGTGCTCGTGGAAGCCATCTGGATGCCCTTCTACGTGCCCTTCCGAATGCCGGATCCGGGCGACCGCTGGTATCCCCCTCTGTTCGACGCCGTCACATCCTACCCGACACCGGACTTCGGCCTTCCTTTCGATTTGCCGCCCATCGATATCGTACAGACCAACACCGAACCGGATCTGCCCCCTCGAACCTTTGAGAACAGCGATTTCGGAATTCGCCTGTCCCGCACCATAGGCAGCACCGACGTCAGTGTGAGTTATTTCTACGGCTTCGACCGTCAACCGGTCTTCGGAGTGGATGGATTCATCGTGGCGGACTTGCAGTTCGTCCCGCCCGAGCTCGACCTCACCTACAGGATGAATCTCCGGCCCCAGCTGCACCGGGTGCAGGTCTTCGGGCTCGACATGGCCATGAGCCGGGGAGCCTTCACGTTCCGGGCGGAAGGAGCCTTTGTCAAGGACCGCTATCTCAACGTGGGTCTGGAGGCGATCCCGGATATCGCCGAAGGATTCGAGTTCCCCGACCTCTCCGAAATCGACTTGGAGTCCAGCCCGAACGGTGTGACCGCTTCCTTTCCCTTTGCCCCCCAGATCGCCTTTCCGAAGAACCTGCTGTCCATCGGCGGCGGCGCAGATTACCTGTGGCGAACCCACCTGTTCACCTTGCAGGTGATCGGGAATTCCATTCTCAATCACAAGGACGAGCCCCTGATCTACAAGGAATTCGAGTTGCTCGTGCTCCTCGGCGTCAATTCCCGATTCCTGGGAGACACCCTGCTCCTCGAAGGGGGGCTGCTTCTGAATCCCATGTCCGAATTCTGGATGGTCAGCCTCGAGCCGAGATATCTGATCACGGACGCCTTTTCCGTGGGCGCGCGCCTTCTCCTTCTCGACGGGGACAGGTCGACCTTTCTGGGCCAGTATGGCCGCAACGACGAGATCAACTTCTTCGTCCGCTTCGCATTCTAGGGTGCTATCCCTGGTCGGAATCGGATTTGTTTGGGCTCTGTGTCGTCTATGCTTATTCGTTTGCCAACCGGGAAGGCTCCACGACTCACCCTGCGAGAGCCGCGGGCTGTTGTCATTGCGGAACCCTATGGTACGCTGGAGCGTCGAAACAGACTGTACCGGTTCAAGGAAAAAGCGGGAGGCTGTTCTCGTCATGGGACCCGGAGACCGATTCACCGTCTACAGGGCTGTCATCCTGTTCATCGCCGTTGCTGCCGTGTGCGTCAGCTCGGCCGCTCGTGCCGACCAGGCGGAGTTTTACTGGCAGAAGGGCGAGGAGCTCTATGAGACGCACCACCTGGGGCCGGATCGATTCGACCGGGCCCTGGTATGGTACGAGAGGGCGATTGCCCTGCGGCCGAAGGACTACGAATTTCTCTGGGAACTGTCGAAAAGGTACCAGATCTACGGGCAGACACTCGGTGAGGATCAAGAAGACCGGAAGATCGAGGCCTGGAGAAAGGGCGTCGAGTACGGACGCCGGGCGGTCCGGGCGAACCCCGACGGCAAAGAAGGACACTTCTACTACATGGCGAACATCGGAGCCATCGCACAGCAGAAGGGGCTCCTACAGTCCGTCGTGAAGTTCGGGAAGATCAAGAAGGAGATGGACAGGACCCTGGAAATCGACCCGAATTACCCACCCGCCCTGCTCGCAAGGGCGCAGCTCCTGATGGAGAAGCCCGGCTTCTTCGGCGGAGACAGGGAGGAGGCCCTCAGGCTCTGTGCACGGGCGCTTCGCCTCGATCCGGATCACCTTCCAACCCACGTCACCATGGCCCGTCTCCTCGCGGCAGAGGGCGAGTACGAAGAGGCGATCGCCCACCTGAACAAGCTCCTCAACTGCGAGAACCCGCGTCACAAGGCAAACTATCTGAAGGTGGACCGTCCACGGGCGGAGGCGGTGCTCGAAGAAATCGCTCGACAGCGAGCGGCGAATCCCTGAGGGGCGAAAGGACGCTCCTCACCCGCCGATCACGGCGGTCTTGATGAATTCCCCGCAGCTGCACTCCGTGAGCCGGATCTTCGGAATGGTCTCGACCATGATGCGGATCACGTTTTCCGCGTTTCTTCTCATGATTTCGAGGATCATCTCGATCGTCACGTCCTCTTCGGTCTCGTGCCAGCAATCGTAGTCCGTGGACATGGCGATGGTCGTGTAGCACAGGCCCGCCTCTCTGGCGAGGGTGACCTCTGGAATCGTGGTCATGTTGATGATGTCGCAACCCCAGCCTCGAAAGAGATGGGATTCCGCCTTCGTGGAGAACCGGGGCCCCTCGATGGTCACGACGGTTCCTGCCTTGTGATGCACGATGCCGAGGGCCTCCGCACTCTCGACGGCGAGTTCTCTCAGCTGGGGGCAGAAGGGCTCTCCCATCGGGATGTGGCACACCCTGTCCCGGTCATAGAATGTGCTCTCCCGCTTCGTGGTCCGGTCGATGAACTGGTCCGGAAAGACCAGGTGCCCGGGTTCGATCGCCTCGCGCAAGGAGCCGCAGGCCGACGAAGCGAGGAGGTGCGTGCACCCCAGATCCTTCAAGGCCCAGACGTTCGCCCGATAGTTCACCGCTGAAGGATAGATGGTATGCTTCTTCCCGTGCCGGGCGAGGACAGCCACCTGCACCCCCTCGATTCGCCCGCACGTCACCGGGCTGGAAGGCTCTCCGTAAGGGGTCGTGACCCTCTTCTCTTCCGGCTCCTTCAGGATCGCAGGATCGTCCAGCCCGGACCCTCCGATGATTCCGATTGAACCCATGTCGTTGCTCCTATTCCAGATCCATTGAACTCGCCCAGCGATCAAAGGCCTCCTCATAAGGCGCTCTGGCGATCCCCATCTCGGAGACGATGGCCGTCACATAGGTGTTGGGCGTGACATCGAAGGCGGGGTTGTAGACATGCACCGATTCGGGTGCGATCTTCATGCCCGCCAGGCAGGTAATCTCCTCGGGCCTCCGCTCCTCGATCGGAATGTCTTCCCCACTGGCCAGATTCCTGTCAATGGTGGAGAAGGGTGCCGCTACGTAGAAGGGAATCTCGTGCGCCTTGGCGGAGAGGGCCACGCCATAGGTACCGATCTTGTTCGCCACGTCCCCGTTTCGGGCGACACGGTCCGCACCCACGATGACACAGTCGATCTTGCCCCGGCTCATGACCCAGGCCGCCATGTTGTCGCTGATCAGGGTGGTCTCGATCCCATTCTGCATCAACTCCCATGCGGTGAGTCTCGCGCCCTGAAGAAGAGGCCGGGTCTCGTCTGCAAAGACGCGGACGATCTTGCCCTGCTCTCTTGCCGCGTAGATCACCCCGAGGGCCGTGCCGAAATCCGCCGTGGCCAATCCGCCGGCATGGCAATGGGTCAGGACGGTCATTCCGTCCCTCAACAGCTCGGCCCCGTTGCGCCCCATCCTCCGGCAGATCGCCCTGTCCTCCTCCTGCATCTTCAGCGCCTCGTCCAGCAGCCGCCTCTTGATTCCCTCTGTCCTCTCTCCCCGAGACCGTTCCGCGACTTTGCGCATTCGTTCCAGCGCCCAGAAGAGATTCACTGCCGTGGGACGCGTGGCCGCGAGTCGATCGATCTTCCTTTCGAGTTGCCCCAGGAAGACCTCCGGATTCTCCTCACGGATCTCGCCGCCCCCCAGAACCACCCCGAAGGCGCCTGCAATCCCGATGGCAGGCGCGCCCCGTACCCGCAGACTCTCGATCGCCTCGGCGATCTCTTCCACGCTCCGGCACTGCCTGTAGACTAGCTCCGAAGGAAGAAGCGTCTGGTCCACCAACTCCAGACACCCCTGTCTCCACCGCATCGTTTCAATCATGACTTCTCCCGTGAGACCATTCTTTTGAACGAGCCAGGACCTCATATCTAGTATGGCCCTGTGGCCGTGTCAACTTCCACTCCCCCACCGGGTTCCGCGGGCATCCTCGGCCATCCCCGGGCCCGGTTGAAGCGAGGCGCGAAAAGGGATAATCTGTGGGGCTCGTCCGCTGCGTGAGACAGCGTCTGCCGTGGGGAACCCTCGTGGAAAACCGAACCCGGAGAAGCACGGCCCCGGCAGGCCCGAAGAGGAGGGAAAGCAATGACCCGGCGGATTCCCCGAATGCTGAAGACATGGCGTAGACAACCCTTCCTCCACTTCCTGGCAGTCGGTTGCACGGCCTTTCTTCTGTACAGCGAAGTCACCCCGGAGGGACACCTGATCACGATATCCCGTGCCCATCTCGAAGGATTGCGGCAGGACCACCTCCGTCGAACCGGCACCCTGCCTACGGCGGCGGAGGAATCGGCGCTCATCGACCGTCTCTTCGAGGACGAAGTCCTCCTCCGCGAGGCGCTTCGTATCGGGCTGGACCGCGGGGATCCGATCGTACGCCGTCGACTCATTCAGAAGATGGAGTTTCTCGTAGAGGGACTGAACCCCGCGACCGAGCCGACCGAGGGGAAACTTCGGGCGTATTTCCGGAAGCATCGGGAGCTTTTCGAACGGGAGGGCCGGATCTCTCTGGTGCACGTATTCCTTGCCCGCAACCGGTCAACCGCCCAACTCACCGCGAAGGCCCGCACCACCCTCGAAAGGCTCACCGCCGGGACGCCACCGGACGTTCTCGGGGATCCCTTTGTCCATGGTTCCCGTTTCGACCGAAGGACGAGGAAGGAACTCGCCGCCCTTTTCGGGAGTTCCTTTGCACAGGGCCTTGAGGGCCTACCCGAAGACGCCTGGTGCGGACCGATCGAATCGAGCTTCGGAATGCACCTTGTACGCATCACCTCCAGGACAGAGACGATCGAGCCGACCTTCGCGGAGGTGCGGCAGCAGGTGCGGGAACGCCTCCTCGCCATCCAGAGAAAGGAGGCAATGCGTGCCGGGATTCGACATCTGAGCGACCGCTACGAGATGCGATTGGAAGATGGCCACAGCGCGAAGGACGCCGTGGTTCTCGGGAGCGGCAAGAGCCCTTCCACATGACCCCCCGCGCCGCCCAAGGAGAAGCCATGGCCCGCAGCCCGCTCCTGTTCGCCCTCTGTGTCGTTCCGGCGCTCTGCCTCGGGACATGCAGCGGTGAGGACGCGCCACCTCAGGGCGAACCGGCTAGCCCTCGCGGGGCTTACAGCGAAGAGCGCGAACCCTGTTCGCAGTTCAACCCGTCACGAAACGTCTACTTCGGCGATCTCCACGTTCACACGGCCCTCTCCTTCGACGCGTGGATCTGGGACGTCCGGACCACACCGGAGGATGCCTACCGCTTCGCCAGGGGCGAGCCGATCCCCCTGACCCACCTCCAGGAGAAGGGACCGGAAACAAGGACGGTCCAGCTCGAGCGCCCCCTCGATTTCGCTGCCGTGACGGATCACGCCGAGTTCTTCGCCGAGGTCGAGGCGTGCGTGACCCCCGGGTCGGAGGCCTACGATTCGCTCACGTGCGTCTTCTTCCGGCAGGGCAACGCACTGAGCACCGTTGCCATGGCGAATCAGCTCTATCTTCCGAACCCGAAGCGGCCGGCCGACATTTGCGGTCCGGGTCGCGTCGACTGCCCGGCCCTGGCGGGCAGCGTGTGGGCCAGGGTCCGGGACGCGGCGGAGGAGGCCTACGACCGCTCCTCGAACTGTTCCTTCACGACCTTCGTAGGGTACGAATACACCGGTGTTCCCCGCATCAGCAACCTTCACCGGAACGTGATCTTCCGAAATGCAAACGTACCGGATCTGCCGGTTTCGTACGTGGATCAGCCGATCCTGCAGGGGCTCTGGAAGGAGCTGGAGCGAACCTGCCTGAAGGGCAGAGAAGGCTGCGACGTACTGGCCATCCCGCACAACTCGAACGAGAGCAACGGCAACGCGTTCTTTCCGGACTACCCCGGCGCGGAAACGATCGAGGAGGAGCGGGACCTCGCCGCTCTCCGACGGAGGGCGGAACCGCTGGTCGAGGTCTTTCAGCACAAGGGCGACATGGAGTGCATGAACGGCCTGTCCGGTGTCCTGGGCGAACCGGACGAGCTGTGCGACTTCGAGAAGATCCGATCTCCGGACGCCACGGATTGCGGGGGAGGCACCGGCACCCTGGGGGCGACCCGGCAGGGGTGCGTGTCGAGACTCGACTACGTGCGAAACGTGTTGCTCGAAGGGCTGAAGGAAGAAGACCGGCTGGGTGTGAATCCCTACAAGCTGGGCATGATCGCAAGCACGGACACCCACAACGCAACGGCGGGCGCCGTTGCGGAGGACCGGTACCGGGGCCATCACGGTTGGCGGGACGATGACCCGGAGAAGCGATCCGCATCGAACATGATTCTGAACAACCCGGGAGGGCTCGCCGCTGTCTGGGCCGAGGAGAACTCGAGAGACGCCATCTTCGACGCCCTGAAGAGGAGGGAGACCTTCGGGACGAGCGGCCCACGGTTGGTCGTGCGCTTCTTCGGGGGCTGGGACTACCCGGAAGACCTTTGCGAAGAACCTGATTTCGTGGAAAAAGGCTATCAGGGGGGAGTCCCCATGGGCGGAGACCTGCCTCCGAGGCCGGACGGCGAGGACGCTCCCCGGTTCGCGGTTCTGGCCGTGCGAGAGGCGGACCTCGGCAGCACGGAGGGAACGCCTCTTCAGCGCGTCCAGGTCATCAAGGGATGGCTGAACCCCGAAGGCGCCGCGGTTCAGAAGGTCTTCGACGTGGCGGGCGACCCGGACAACGGGGCAGGCGTGGATCTCGGCACCTGTGCGGCCACCGGGACGGGGTTCGACACCCTGTGCACCGTGTGGACCGACCCGGATTTCGATCCGGGTCAACGGGCCTTCTACTACGCCCGGGTCCTCGAGAACCCCACGTGCCGATGGTCCGCCTACGAATGCATCCGCCTTCCGGCCGGTGAGCGGCCGGCACACTGCACCGACCCGGACGTGGACAAGACGATCCAGGAGCGCGCCTGGACCTCGCCCATCTGGTACCGACCTGCTGCCCCCTGAACCTCGCTCCCTCTTCCTGCCGAGGCGGGTGGAACGCGTTCCCTTCGCCGGATCCGCGGCCTGTTGAAATCGGCGCAGCCTTGGAATATCCTCTCCCTGTCACGAACCCGGCCATCGAATTCTCACGAAGGGCAAGGAGAGAGCGCCATGCCAGAGGCGGACAAGGGAAAAGAGTCAAAGGACTTTTTCACGGAGACCCCCCAGCAGACGCAAGGATTCTTCCTCAAGGGATCCGGAGGCCTCGACTGGGGCATGCAGAACCGGCTGGCACGCATCTTCAACCCGAAGTCCGGCCGGACCGTCATGCTGGCGGTGGATCACGGGTACTTCCAGGGGCCCACCACCGGACTGGAGCGCATCGACCTGTCCATTGTTCCCCTCCTCCCGCATGCGGACGCCCTCATGCTCACCCGCGGCATCCTGCGCACGGTCATACCGCCTTCCTTTACCAAGGCGGTCGTTCTTCGGGCCAGCGGCGGCCCGAGCATCCTGAAGGAGCTCTCGAACGAGAGGCTTGCCGTGGACATGGACGACGCGACCCGGCTGAACGTATCCGCCCTGGCCGTGCAGGTCTTCATCGGCGGCGAGTACGAGACTCAGTCGATCGCGAACATGACCCGCCTCGTGGATCTCGGGAACCGGTACGGCATCCCGGTGCTGGCCGTCACCGCCGTCGGAAAGGACATGGTCCGGGATGCGCGCTACTTCCGGCTCGCCTGCCGGATGTGCGCCGAGCTGGGCGCCCACTTCGTGAAGTCCTACTACATTCCGGACGGCTTCGACACGGTGACCGCTTCCTGCCCCGTGCCGATCGTCATGGCCGGCGGTAAAAAGCTTGCCGAACTGGACGCGCTGACCATGGCCTACCATGCGGTGGATCAGGGCGCCTCCGGGGTGGACATGGGCCGGAACATCTTCCAGTCGGAAGCCCCCATCCCCATGATCAAGGCCGTCGGCAAGGTGGTGCACGACAAGATGAAGCCGAAAGAGGCGTACGAGCTCTTTCAGGAACTGCGTCAGAAAGAGCAGGGCGAAAAGCAGGCCTAGTCGTCGAGGAGACCGCTCGTGCTTCGCTCCCCGGTCCGCCAGTCGAGTTCGAGCCAGTGCCCGTTCTGCTCGAAGCGAATCGCATCGGCCGGGAACGGGGCGCTGGTATAGGGATTCCCGTACCGGGGATAGTCCGAGAGCTCGACCACAGCGGAGTCCTGCAGGAGAGCTCCGGACCAGGAGAATTCGAGACGCCCCTGGGACGGTGACCGGTAACGGAGCTCCAGGCCTTCCGCCTCGAGGGAAGCCCCGACGATCCCCTCCACGAAGGCCTCGAACGAACCGACCTCCGCCTTCCTGCCCAGCTCGCAGACCCAGATGTTCGTCTCACCGTCCGCGAGGATCTCGGCGTCCCGGTCCTCCCCCTCGGCCTGCCAACGGTAGGGTTCCCGGGACCACAGGGCCAGATAGCCGTCCCCTTTCCGGGCGAAGATCCACCCGTCCCTCTCCACGACCTCGTCGAACTTCTCCCTGGGAAGCCAGGCGTGGGTGAAGACCAGCTCGTGCGTCACATAGAGGCCCGGTCGGGTGTCGATGTCGTAGAGCACGAGGGCCACGTTCTCGATCTGCGCGACCCGGGGCAGGCTTCCGCTTCCGGTCCAGTAGTTCGGCGATTCACCCCCCGGCTGACCGTCCCGGGTCCACTTGGCCGGGTGGGTGGTGAAGCAGACCGCCTCGGGCCCGAGGGTTGCCTGCCAGATGTGGTGCTGGTCCCCGCCGTAGCCGGCCCGGTAATCCTGCGCAGAGCTCAGCATGTAGTCCGGTGTACGGTAGGTGTAGAGATTCGCCTCGGTCCGCAGGTTTCGGGTAAGGTCTTCCTCGAACAGCCCGGCAAACCAGGGCAGGATGCCGAGGGCGTCTGCGAAACGGATGAGCGATTCGTACTCCTTGAAGGGCGCAAAGAAGCTGTTCTCCCACCAGTGGTACTCGTCCAGCATGCGCGCGAAGAGCTCGATCGTCAGGGGGTGCGTGTACGCCTCCAGGGTGAGGAAGGTCATGCCGTCTTCGAGCCTCTCGCGGGCCAGGCCCCACCGCGCCGCTTCCTCGAGCCGAATGCCGATGCGCTGGCGGTTCAAGACCTCCCGCCCCTCGAGGTCCGTGGCCATCTCGTAGAGCACCCGCGGCGCCCTGTACCGATCACTGAGCGCAAGACCCGTGGCCGCCATGCTGCCGAAGGAGAACCGGTTCATCCCGAAGAGGAGCTTGACGACCGCCCTCGTGCTCTCCTGCGCGCCGTTCTTCTTGTGCCTTTCGTAGCTGCGGCCGTGGGTGCTGCCGAAGGTCCCCCGGAACTGATTGAGGGCGATGTCCGCCAGGATCAGATCGGCCACCATGACGGCCTGTCGAGCGATCTCCGGGTCCTCACAGAAATCGATCAGGTTGAGGACCGCGGGCAGGTCCTCCTCGTAGTACACATTGGAAAGCCACTCGCTGAAGCCGGTGCGATAACGCAGATCGAGCCAGCGGAGTATGCGGGGCCGGAAGATCTCCATCTTCTCCCTGCCGGTGTGCCCGCCGGCCGGGAAGACCGCATCCGGATAGAGCTGGCCGGCAAGGTAGGCGTTCGAGGAAAAGAGGATGAAGTGATTCTCCGTCCAGGTACACATGCTGTCGATCGGATGCGCGGACCCCAGGTCGGCGAGCTCGTTCGGCCAGTACTTGAACCCCCTGACCGTCGCCTCCGCTGCTTCCCGGAACTGCCCGGTGAGCAGCCCGCTGTCCCGGAACTGATAGAGCAGCCGCAGAACTCCGCTCATGTCGAAATCCGCCGTGTCGAGACGGTTGTCGATCTTGTCCAGCGATCCCTGCACGGCCGCGAGCAAACCGTTCCCCGGCTCCTTCCCCGTGTAGGCCAGACAGGCTGCGGCACCGTAGGGCCCTTCCACCTGCTCGCATCGGTCCGCGTGGTAGTTTGCAAAGGACTGGAGACGGACCCCGTAGTCGGCGGCAAAGGGCGTGCCCGTGTACGACTCTCCCGAGGGAACGACAGGCGCGGAACCGGGAGGGCGACCGCTCTCCGAATCGTCGGAGGCGCAGCCGGCCCAAAGAAAGAGGAACAGCGTGCACGCAACCGGCATTCCTTTCATCAGCTTCATGTATCTGTCTCCATGCTGTGTGAGGGGGGTCTCCAGCAGGAATGCGAACCTGCCGCAAGCAGGGGACCCCATTCTCGCAGACCCGCCGCTTCGTCGCAAAGGGACAGATCGAACTTCCTCGAGAAAAGAGACAATTATGTATGAAAAATAAATTGTCCCGACATTTATGTTGAATGACTTGTGTTTTGCTCTATTGGAACCACCTCCCCAGTCCCATACTTTTCCCAACGATATCAGAGGGTAATAGGCCCTTTGCCGCACTCGGCCCGAGCCTGGCACGACTCTTGTATTCCTCTGTGGATCCGATCGCAGGAACCCATCAAAAAGGAGGGCTGGACATGCGAAAGGTAGAGGCGATCATCAAGCCGTTCAAGCTGGAGGACCTGAAGGAAGGCCTCTCCTCGCTCGGGATCAAGGGCATGACGGTGTGCGAGGTCAAGGGATTCGGTCGCCAGAAGGGGCACTCGGAGATCTACCGGGGGGCCGAATACACGGTCGATTTCGTGGCCAAGGTCAAGGTGGAAATCGTTGTGCCGGCCGACATGGTGGACAAGGTGGTGGAGGTGATCCTGGAGCACGCGTCCACGGGAAAGATCGGGGACGGAAAGGTGTTTGTCCTTCCCGTCGAAGCGGCCTATCGCATACGGACCGGAGAACAAGGCAAGGATGCCATCTGAAGTGGAGGTCACAGAAATGAAGATCAAACCAATCGTATTGAGTCTCGTCGTATTCCTTCTGCTGCCCGCAGCAAACGCCCTGGCCGCCGAAGAGGCAACCCTGGATAGCGGGGACACGGCGTGGATGATCGTGGCGACGGCGCTGGTGATGTTCATGACCCCGGTGGGGCTTGCCCTCTTCTACGGCGGGATGTCGAGGTCGAAGAACCTTCTGAACACCGTCGGCCTGAGCTTCACCTCCTACGTGATCGGATCCGTCCTCTGGATGATCTGCGGCTATACCCTCGCCTTCGGCCCCGACGTGGCAGGGGTCGTGGGCAGCCTGTCACACAGCTTCCTGAACGGCATCGGGGTCAATGACCTGTCCGGGACCATACCGGCCTACCTGTTCGTCGTCTTCCAGATGACCTTTGCAGGCATCACGGTTGCCCTGATCAGCGGCTCCGTGGTCGAACGGATGAAGTTCTCCTCCTGGCTGGTCTTTGCCGCCCTCTGGCTGATCTTCGTCTATTCACCGGTCTGTCACTGGGTGTGGGGAGGAGGATGGATGGGCGAGCACGGCGCCCTTGATTTCGCGGGAGGAACCGTGGTGCACATCAACGCCGGCGTGTCGGGCCTCGTTCTCGCGATCATGCTGGGTAAGCGGAAAGGCTACGGCAAGGAGACCCTCTTCCCTTCGAGCATCGTCCTGACCTGCGCCGGTGCCGCCATGCTGCTGTTCGGCTGGTTCGGTTTCAACGCCGGCAGTCAGCTCGCCTCCGACGGCATTGCGGCCTCGGCCTTCCTGGTTACGAACACCTCCGCCTGCGTGGGGGCGCTGACATGGATGTTCGTGGAATGGGTGGTCCAGAAGAAGCCGACCCTTCTCGGCCTTGCTTCCGGCCTCGTGGCCGGCCTCGTCGGCATCACACCGGCTGCGGGCTTTGTCGACCTCTTCGGCGCTTTTGCCATCGGCGTCGGCTCGGGACTTCTCGGCTACCTAGGCGTGGCGGTCCTGAAACCGAAGCTGGGCTTCGATGATTCCCTGGACGCTTTCGGCGTGCACGGCATTTGCGGTATCTGGGGAGCCGTTGCAACCGGCATCTTCGCAAACCCTGCCGTCAACGAGGCAGGCACCGGCCTCCTGTACGGCAACCCGGGTCAGGTCGTCATCCAGCTGATCGGCGTGGTGGCAACAATCCTGTACGCCGGCGTCGCCACCTTTGTCCTCGCCTCGATCACAAAGGTCGCAACCGGCGGGATGCGCGTGAGCGACGAGGACGAGATCGTAGGGCTGGACAGCGCGACCCACGGCGAGAGGGCCTTCATGCTGCAATAAGCAGCCCCACGCCCCGCCCAAGGGCGAAAAGGGGAAGTGTCAAGACAAAGGGGTGGTTCAAGTTCTGAAGCTTGAGCCATCCCTTTCGCCGGTCCCGGCCTGACCAGCTCCTCGTCTCCCGTCGCCCTGCGAAAACCGAAACGGGACAGGCGATCGCACCCGACACCCCAATTCCTCCCCCCCCGCTTCCTTCACCGACACACAATCGGGCACTGAATCAAGTCCGCTACGACGCTAAATCGGGTCGGACCAAGCTAAATCGGGTCGGACCAAGCTATGTATCTAATTATGAAAGAAAACGGATGCTTATAGACCCGACAATCAAGCTTAAACGCCCTGTTTTGGGGTCTGAAGATGTCCTCTAATCCGTCGCATCAACAGAATCGGGCATCTTTACGCGCATGCGGAAGGGGCCAATCATTCCTTGGAGAGCAACTTATGGCCCCAGAATTGAGCAGCTAAGGCCAATATTGGGGCCTGTTAGGACCTCTTATTCTTGTATATCAGACACATAGCTTGGTCCGACCCTGTCCGATGCCTGTCCGATGCTCACCTTTCTGTCCGCAAAGGGGTCCGGAGCTCGGTGGGGTGCCGGGTTCCCTCGGAGATTTGTGCCGGGCGACTTTGTAGGGGGAGGGAGAGACGGAGCCCAAGCAAATCGGAGAGGGAACCCGGCACCCCACCGATTAGGAACGAGGCGTCCACTGTACGCCGCAGTGACGAAGGACGAGTGCAACGCGGCAGACGGGCGTTTAGGGACGGCCTGCTAGCCACGGTACTGGCGGAAGTCCACCCCGTACTTCTTCACCTTGTAAGCGAACTTCCGTTCGGTCACGCTGACCAGCGCCGCGGCCTTGGCCATGTTGCCGCGGGTGTTCTTCAGCGCGTCGATGATGATTTCGCGCTCCAGGCTGCCCACCGCCTCCTCCAGAGACTGGGAGGGAAGGGTGTCCGACTCCTCACCGGTCTGAAGGGTGGCGGGGAGATGGTAGCTGTGGATCACATTCCCATCGCAGAGAAGGACGGCCCTTTCGATGCAGTTCTCGAGCTCACGGACGTTGCCGGGCCAGTGATATTGCATGAGCATGTCGATGGCCGGCGTGGAGAGGCGGCGGATCTCCTTCTGGTTCTCCTTCGCGTATCGCTCGAGAAAGAAGTTCGCCAGCAGGAGGATGTCCGTCTTTCTCTCCCGCAGAGGGGGCATGTAGATCGGAAACACGTTGAGACGGTAGTAGAGATCACCCCGGAAGGATCCCTCTTCCACCGAGGATTCCAGGTTCTTGTTGGTGGCGGCGACGACACGGACATCCGTCTTGATGGTTCTGTCTCCGCCGACACGCTCGAATTCCTTCTCCTGCAGGACCCGGAGAAGGTTCGACTGCACGTCCAGACCGATGGAGCCGATCTCGTCGAGAAAGATGGTCCCCTTGTGGGCCAGCTCGAATTTCCCTTGCTTCTGCCGGATGGCGCCGGTGAAGGCGCCCTTCTCGTGCCCGAACAGCTCGCTCTCGATGATGTTGCCCGGAAGGGCTGCGCAGTTCAGCTTGACGAAGGGCTGTTTGGCTCGCAGGCTGTTGTAGTGGATCGCGTTGGCCACCAGCTCCTTGCCCGTTCCGCTCTCCCCCCGGATCAGCACCGTGGCATTGCTGCGGCAGACCTGCGAGATCATCTGGAAGACCTCGCGCATCTTGTTGCTGTTGCCCACGATGTTCTTCACGCTGTGCTTGCTCGCAAGCTGTTCCTGGAGCCGGAGATTCTCGATCCGCAGGCTTTCCTTCTCCATCTGAATCGTTTCGAGGTTGATCACCCGCTGGGCCACCATCGTGGCGATCACCTCGAGGCGCCGCTTGTTCGCATTCGGATCGGAGGCAGGGACATAGGGAAAATCAGCGCTCAGGGTGCCCACCACCTGCTTCCCCTTCTGGATGGGCACACAGATGAAGGATCGCTCCTCTTCGTCCTTCCGCCTGACGGCCGTCTTGTCGAGGAAGTGAGGCTCCTCGCTGATCTTCGGCACCACGATCGGCTTTCCCGACTGGATCACCCGCCCCGTGATCCCCTCGCCGGGCTTGTACCGGCCGCGTTCCATGGCGTTCCGGGTCAGCCCGTGGGCGACCTCGATGCGGATCTCGTCCCGAAGGGGGTTCAGGATGGTGATGGTCCCCCGTTTCATATCCAGAGACTCGGAAAGCACTTCCAGCACCCCGTAGAGGGACTTCTTCAGATCCATCGTCGAGTTGAGAGCCTTGACGATTTCGTACAGCTGGGTGATCTCCTGGATGTCGTCTTGAGCCATTTAGCCTCTCTTCCGGATGACGTCATTTTTGTCGTTTCCTCGTTAGATTTACACAAAACTGTCTTCTCTGCAACAGAAATGCAGATCCGGCGGCGGCGGCGCCCGACCTCACTTGCAAGATCGTCGTTTCTATGCGAAAACACACTGCAAGGAGGGGATCGAGATGAAGAAGGTCGAGGCGGTGATCAAGCCTTTCAAGCTGGAAGAGGTCAAGGAGGGACTCTCCTCCCTGGGCGTAAAGGGAATGACCGTCAGCGAAGTGAAAGGCTTCGGTCGCCAGAAGGGCCATTCGGAGATCTATCGAGGCGCCGAATACACCGTGGATTTCGTCGCAAAGGTCAAGATCGAGATCGTGGTCGACGACGAGATGTGCGACAAGGTGGTGGGTGTCCTTCTGGAACATGCGAAGACCGGCCAGATAGGAGACGGAAAGGTCTTCGTCCTGCCCATCGAGAAGGCCTACAGGATTCGAACCGGCGAGTCGGGCACCGAGGCCGTGTGACGAGGACTCAGGCGCTACCTTCCAGCAAGTAGTTCGTGTAGGCCCTCCGCACCCGGCTCGTGCAGGTCTCCACCTCCTCTTCGAGGCGGGCCGCATCCCCTTCTCTTCCGAAGAGCCGCCTCGCCAGGGCGGTCCGCTCGCCAGGATCTTTGGGTATCGTGTGGGTCTGCCTTCCTTCGAGAATCTGAAGCGAGTGCTCGATCCTCCGGAGAAAGAGGTAGTCCTCCTCGAGTTGCGCCTTGACGGCTTCGTCGGGCAGCAGGTCGGCCTGTTCGAGTGCATCCAGCGCCTGCAGCGTGTTTCCGGTGAGGATCCCCGGCCGGGCCGGCCCATGGATCATTTGAAGTCCCTGGACAAGGAATTCGATGTCCCGGATCCCACCCTCCCCGTTCTTCACGTCGCGACCGCCCCCCAGGGATCGAAGGGTCTTGCGCACGGAGGCCTTCCGCATCTCCTCGATGGATCGCACGATCTCGTCCCTGTCGCGGCGTTTCAGCAGAATGCGCCTCATCTCCTGGAGGAACCGGTCTCCCAGCCGGCTGCTGCCTGCAATGGGCCTTATCTTCAGGGCCGCCTGGATCTCCCAGAGAGCCGCCTCCCTGCGGTAGTAGTCCATCAGCCCGGAAAAGGAGGGCACCAGATCCCCCGCCTGACCGTGAGGACGGAGGCGGAGATCCACACGATAGGCATATCCCGCCTCCGTATGCCGTGAAAGGTCGAGGGCCACACGCTCCATGACGTTTGCACACAGCTCCTTCAGCGCCTCCGGGTCGCCCTCCATCGTCCCGGGAAGGTCGAAGACCCCCACCAGGTCGATGTCGGAGCTGTAGTTCAGTTCCCGCCCGCCGAGTTTTCCGAAGGCAAGGATGCAGAAGTGCTCCTCCAGGTCCCTTGCAGCGGCGGAACTGCCGACCGATTCCCGAAGTTCGTCGATGACCTTTCGAAGGGCCATCCGAATCAGTGCCTCGGCTACGGTCGACAGATCGAGCATCACTTCCGGGACGGAGACGCCGATCGCCATGTCCCTTGCCCCGATCCGCAGCATCTCCCTTCTCCAGAGGCGCCGCAGGTGGTTCATCCATTTCTCTCGGCTTCCCCGGCGGGCGGAGGACGCTTCCAGCTCTTCTTCGATATCCGATCGTTTCCGCAGGCCGTGCAGGTTTTCCGGGAGGATGACCCAGTCGAGAAACCCGGGGTAACGAACGAGGGTATCGGATAGAAGCTGGCTGCCGGCAAAGATGTTGAGGAGGATCTCGAGGCGCATGGGCTGGGAGAGCAGGAGATTGTAGTGGAACTCAGGGCTCGTCCGAACATGGATGAAGCGCTCCCAGTTGTTGAGCGCCATGTCCGGATCCGGGGTCTGGGAGAGAACATCCGCAGCCAGCAGGGCGAGCTTTGCGAAGGTGTGCCGTCGATAGCCCCCGCCCGCCAGGCTCCGCAGGTTCGTGCGGGCGCGCTGCGGGTTCTGGAATCCGACCCTCTCCAGAATCTCGCGGGACAGCGGCTCCGGCACGCTGTCCGCAAGGATGAGATCCGCCAGCGAGCCGGTGACCGGCCCCGGCAGGGACCTACGTCCGAAATACCGCTCCGCAAAGGCTCTCACGACCGCCGTGTGCGTTTCATAGTCGATTCGGAGCTGCTGGGCAGGCCCAAGAGGTCGTCCCTCCCGGTAGCCCATTCGCCTTGCCAGGTGCGCGAACTCCAGGGCATCGGCAGGCGGCAGGAACAGATCCTGTGCCGAGCCCCGGAGCATGCGCATGGCATTGATCAGGTGTCGCAGAAAGGCGTAGGCATCCAGCAGCTGGCCGGTCTCGTCCGGGGAGAGGACGCCGGCGTCGGAGAGCGCAGCGAGGGCCAGGTGGAGTTCCGGCGTCTTGAGCCTGGGGTGGGCGCTTCCGTGCAGGACCTGGAGGATCTGCACGTTGTACTCGAGATCCACGAGGCCTCCCGGACTGAACTTGGCATTCCGTCTGCCTTCACCGGTCTTTTCGTGGAACTGTTTTTCCCTCAACTCCCGAAGGGCCTCGAGGTCGATTGCCCGGGACCCGTAGATCATCTCGTCACGAATTCTCTCCAGTCGGGATCCGAGGGCCGGACTCCCCCCGATGGCGCGCATGCGCACCAGGGCAAGACGCTCGTAAGCATGGGCCGGCCCACCGGGGCCGTAGTACTCGCAGAAGCTCTCCAGGCTGCAGGCGAGTGGACCTGCGCTCCCATGGGGACGAAGCCGAAGGTCCACCTGAAAGATGCCCTCCCGCTTCGCCCGAATCGAGTGCGCTGTGCTTTGCACCAGCCGGTTGAAGAACTCGGCATTCTCGATCGACTCCTTCCCATCGGTCGTTCCGTTGTCGCCGTAGACGAACAGGAACTCGATGTCCGAAGCGTAGCCGAGGGCGGCCCCACCCAGCTTTCCCAGACCGAAGACGGCGAATTCCGCCTCCGTGTCGGCCGCCGTCCTCGGCGTTCCGTACCTCGCTGCGAGATGCTCGTAGCAGAAGTCCGTGGCCGTCCTCACCACGGCCTCTGCAAGATGGGTCAGACGGTTGGCCAGGCTTCTGAAATCCTTCGCAGGGTCCAGTATGTGATCCAGATCGATCTGGAAGATCTCCTGGTCCTTGAAGGCGTTCAGCCGGTCCCGTTTCTCCTCGAGATCCGCGGCCCCCTGCAGGGTTTCCTCCAGCCGGTCTTCCAGGCTCTCCCCGGGAATACTGAACCGCTGTCCCTCTACGATGGGCTTCAGCATGGGAAGAAGGGTTTCGTAGTGGAGTCGAATGAAGTCCTCCCAGAGGAAGTCGCTCGTACCGAGAATCAGCGCCAGATCTCGAAGGGCATGGGGGTCGGAAAGGGTCTCCAGCCAGCGGTCCGGGTCCGGCAGGTCGAGTATGTCCTGCACCAGATTCTTGAAACGCAGCAGGGCCGCGTAGCGATCCGGGGCCTGGCCGAGGAAATAGGTGAACTGTTTCGTCAGCAGGAGGGACAGCTTGATCCGGCTCAGGGCCTGCGGGTCTTCGATCCTCCTGCCGTTTGCGTCCACCACATCGATCTCGTCATCGATCTGCCCCTCGCGGGTACGGATCCGAACATGCTCGATCGCGATACCCAGGAGGGAGAAGGCCTGTGTCAGGGAATAGAGGAAGGCGGGGGTGTCCTCGGAAGCGAACCGGAGTCGGGTGTACTCTCCGCTCCGGTTGTCCACCTCGATCAGGACCGGCGAAAGGGGCGTAGACTGTTCCGGCCAGAAGTGCTCGAGTTCTTTCGCCACCAGTTCGTTGACGAGGCGCCTCGCCTGCTCCGACGACGCGTCGTCTTGCTTCTCGAGAAGGACGAAGACGGTTTGGATCCTCTCCTCGAGCTCCCCCGCCCATCGGTCGAAGGGCGTCTCTCTGGACCAGGAACCGGAAAAATGGTTCACGATCCGCCGGCGGCTGATCGGGTCCGTCTTTCGCCTGGGCCGCCCCGGGCCCCTTCGGGGCCCCCGCTGCCGCGCCTGCTGTGGTTTCCGACGGTAGGTGAACACGTCGCCGGAGGAGATGTTGAACCCGAGCCCGGCCAGGACGCCGGTCATGAGCGAGAAGACCCCGAGATAGTCGAACCCGAGGACCGTGAAGTCGATCTGCCGATGACCCCTCTCTTGCAGGCGCAGCTCCACCGGGTGCTCGGGGCTCAATCCGGACAGGCCCTTCAGGTGTTCCCCGATCTCCTCCAGGCTGAATCTCTCGAAATAACGGTCGGTCAGGCGGGACAGATGCTCCTCGACCAGTCTAGGGTCCACCTCCGGGCAGAGATCTTTGACATCTTCGAGGCCGGGTTTCATATCCGGGCCGCCACGAAATACGAGGGTGAGAGAACGGTGCAGGACCGACCACTTGCCGGATCATTCTATCCGCACGAACCTGCCGAGACAAACAGGCGGCGGGTGACGCCCTTCGCGCCCCGCATGCCCGGCATCTACGGATCCGGCAGAACGAGTTGAAAAGAAGGGGATCTGCATGTATGTAGGACGTCGATAAGGGCAACGACCCGGGCACGTTCGGACACGTGGCGATCCGAAACCGCGGTGAGGTTTTCGGCTACTGGGAAAGCCGCACCAGGAGGCTGGTGTCGGGCCTTTTCGAGACGGCCCCTTTCTTCCACCATTACCTCCTCTATCAGCAGCGCGACATCCACGGCTTCGAACTCGATATTGCCCCCGAGAAGATTTCGTCATCCTGAAGGACCGATACTACGCATCCACCCGCCATCTGTTCATGGAAAAGTGTATCGACCAGGGGAAAGGCGCTGTAAACGAGCTTTTCGTTCCCTTTTCCGCCTCGGATTCCCATGCCTACCGGAACTGGCGCCTGTTCTTCACAGAGGACCTCACAGGCGCCCTTCTGCTTCTTCGGCCCCTGGCGCAGGGGCGGGCAATGTCGCCGCTGGCACCGTGCAACTGGTCTTGAGTCCCCTGTACGGCGCCACGGGAAAGCTTCACGGCTTGCCCGGCGGCCTCTACGGGATAGCCGCCTCTCTGCCGGAACGTGTCTTTCTGCCCTACCGCCGAGCCGGGAAGACGCCCTGGCAGCCGGATGTGGTGCCGCGCATCATGGCCGACTGGGAACCGGACAGAAACCGGCAGGAGCAGGAAGCTCTCCTTGCCGAATACGGCATGGCCCTGGATGATCGAGACGGCTCGTTACCTAAAGAAGCGGAGGCCCCTTTCGGAAGGCCTCCGCCTCTGGTGTTCGGGAAGCAAGGGCGGAGGGGCCTGATCCCTGATCCCTGACCCCTATTGTCACGCGTCGTAGTACAGGGCAAATTCCCAGGGATGGGGCCGGAGGTCGAGGGCCCGCACTTCGTTCTCCATCTTGTAGGTGATCCAGGTCTCGATCACGTCCTCGGTGAAGACGTCGCCTTTCAGCAAATAGGCGTTGTCCGCCTCGAGCGCGTTGAGCACCTCCCGCAGGGTCCCGGGCGTCTGCGGCACCTTCGCAAGTTCCTCGGGCGGAAGGTCGTAGATGTCCTTGTCGAGGGACTCGCCCGGGTCGATCTTGTTCTGAATGCCGTCGAGTGCCGCCATCAGCATGGCCGAGAAGGCCAGGTACGGATTGCAGGTCGGGTCCGGGCAGCGGAACTCGATCCGTTTCGACTTGGGCGAGGTGGAGTACATGGGAATTCGAATCGCGGCGCTCCGGTTTCGCCGTGAATACGCCAGGTTGACCGGTGCCTCGAAGCCGGGCACGAGCCGCTTGTAGCTGTTTGTGGTCGGATTCGTAAAGGCGAGCAAAGACGGCGCATGCTTGAGCAGACCGCCGATGGCGTAGAGCGCCACCTCGGAAAGCCCTGCGTACTTGTCGCCCGCAAACAGGTTCTCTCCGCCCTTCCAGAGGGAAAGGTGCGTGTGCATACCGCTGCCGTTGTCGTTGAACAGCGGCTTCGGCATGAAGGTTACGGTCTTGTTGTGCTGGCGGGCCGTGTTCTTGACCACGTACTTGTACATGAGGAGCTTGTCCGCCATCTCGACCAGAGGCATGAAGCGCATATCGATTTCCGCCTGGCCGCCCGTCGCCACTTCGTGGTGCTGCGCCTCCACCTTGATCCCGATCTTCTCGAGGGTGAGCGTCATCTCGCTTCGCACGTCCTGGAGGCTGTCCGTGGGCGGGACAGGGAAGTAGCCTTCCTTGTAGCGCGGCTTGTAGCCGAGGTTCGGGCTTTCGATACGGCCCGTGTTCCATCGCCCCTCCACCGAATCGATGTGGTAGTAGCCCTCGTGCTCGTTCTGATCGAAGCGGATGTCGTCGAAGATGAAGAACTCCGCTTCCGGACCGAAGTAGGCGGTGTCCGCGATGCCGACGGTCTTGATGTAGTTTTCCGCCTTACGGGCGATGTTGCGCGGGTCGCGCGTGTAATCCTCCCCCGTAACCGGGTCGCAGATGTTGCAGATCAGGGTGAGGGTCTTCGCGGCCAGGAAGGGGTCAAGGAAAGCGGTCCCCGGGACCGGCTTCACGATCATGTCCGACTCGTTGATCGCCTGCCATCCGCGGATGCTGGAACCGTCGAACCCGATTCCTTCTTCGAAGGTACCCTCTTCGATCTCTCTCGGCGGCACGGAGAAGTGCTGCCAGAGACCGGGGAAATCCATGAATCGAAGATCCACGATCTCGACCTTCTCTTTCTCGATAAACTTGATCACATCTGCGGGACTCTTGAAATCGCTCATCTTCCCTGTCTCCTTCCTGAAGTTCGGGTATGTTTTGTGTCAGGGCCCTCCGCCCCAACGGGCACTTTCTTCCCTTCGTTCTCTTGACGCGCCTCCTTCACCTCCCACTACTGGCAATTCCCATGCCAAACCGGCACAGATTATTCACGCATTGATTTCAATAGGTTGGGATCACCGTTCCGATCCGGCCTCCAACGAGAAAAAGACAAAAATGTTGTCATCCGAAAAACCGACCAACAGAAGTGTCGTTTTCTTCTATGGATCTCGGCCGTTCTTCAGAATCTGTCGTATCCCGTCCTCGATTCCGGCGACGGCCTCGGCATCCTCTACCTTCTGGCCTTCCAGGTCGCGGACATAGAAGATGTCCACGACCTGGTCGACATTCGTCGCGATCTTGGCGATCCACACGTCCAGTCCAAGGCGGAACAGGGCACGGGTGATTTTGTACAGAAGCCCGAGGAAATCGTGCGTGTGGATCTCCACAATGGTGAAGAAGTCGGAGCCCTCGTTGTCAATGACGATCTTGTCCGGCTTCCTCGAGTCCTGCTTTCGAGCCGGCCTGCTCGAAAGCAGCTTCTCGTCCAGGGCCGTCTCCAGGGCCAGGGCGCCGCTCAACGCTCCGTGAAGATCCTTCCTCACCTTGCTCCAGACTTCGTCCTCGCGCAGGGTGTCCAGCGGAGCCCGGACGGTGAAGATATCGAGGGCGATCCGGTTTCGCCAGGTGTAGATGTTTGCGTTCAGGATGTCCAGGCTGTTCAGCGTCAGGGCGCCCGCAATACTCGAAAAGAGGCCCGGCCTGTCCCTGGCACAGACCGTGACGGTCCTGTGATAGTCTTCCAAAGGGGAGCCCGGATCGAGCACAAAGGGGGCATCGCCCAGCATCCGGTAGAGCTCCACATGGCGCACCATATCCCTCGAAGGGGTGTACAGCAGGTATCGGGTGGACATGTTCTCGAAGATGGGCTCCAGGCTCTCCCTCGGAAGGGAGCTCACCTCCCGAAGCAGCTCCTCTCTCTTCCTGTTGATGATCTCGCCCGAATCCCTCGTGGCCAGCTCCCCCTTGTCGAGGATGCGATGAACCTTGAAGAAGAGCTCCCTGAGCAGGACGTCGGTCCAGGCGTTCCACGCCTTCGGCCCCGTGGCCATGCAGTCGGCCACGGTCAGCAGATAGAGCATCTTCAGATCGTCGCCCCGGCTGAACTTCCTCGCGAACTGCACGACGAGCTTCTCATCCTGCAGGTCCCGCTGGGTGGCCGTCTTGACCATCGAGAGGTGTTCCCTCACCAGGAAGGCGATCGTATCGATCTCATCTTCCGCGAAGCCCATCCGTGAGAAGACCCGTTTCACGATCTCAGCCCCCTGCTCGGAATGATCCTTCTCAGGCACCCCCTTCCCAATGTCGTGGAAGAGGGCCGCCCAAAGCAGGAGCTCCGGGTTGCCGATCTCCTCATAGAGGCGAGCCAGAAGGGGGGAGTCCGCCTGCGAGACCGGATCTCCGAAGCCCTTCAGGATCCGTACGGTCAGGAGGGAATGCTTGTCCACGGGATGAACGTGGTATTCGTCGTACTGGATCCGGTTCAGGATCGTCTTCATCTCCGGAAGGAGCGCCACGAGGATACCCGTGTTGAGCATCTCGTTGAGGGCGCTGAAGGTCTGGGGGGGCGAAACCAGAATGCGCCGCAGGGATCGCACCACGGCGTCCGAAGACCGGTAGGCCTCGTCGATCATGGGTGCCAGCCTCCGAACGAGACGCACCGCATCGATCGACAGCGGTATGCCCAGCAGGGCACTCTGCTCGAAAATCTTGGTCAGCAGGAGCGGGTTTCGACGGACAGCCGCAGGCGATTCGAACTGCAGAGCGTCATGGACGATCCTCAGGCCCTGGATGCGCGGGCGGGCGACGATCATTCTTCGATAGGGCTTCTCTCCTCTCGGCATCACCTTGTTCAGGAAGCTCCGGTGTAGATGCTTGACGAACTCCATATGGCCGTGCATGGCGCCCAGGCACCTCTCCACGCCCTGTTGCCCGTTTGCATCCTCGAATCCCAGATCGCGGGCAAGCTTGACCTGATGCTCGAAGTAAAGCTGGTCGCACTTCCGTCCCGTGATCTTGTGCAGCCAGTTCCTCACCTTCCAGATGAAACGGACCGCCTCGGTCAGCCTCTCGACCTCCTCGCGGGCAAGATGCCCGTTGTCCACGAGCTCCTCCAGCTTCTTCACCTGGTACCTGCACCATGCGACCCAGCGGATCGCGTGATAGTCCCGCAGCCCCCCAAGCCCCTCTTTCACATTCGGTTCCAGGAGGTACGATGAATCGCCGAACTGGCCGTGACGCTTCTGGCTGTTTTCGACCAGCCACTTCAGCAGGGCCCGGCCTCGCTTCTTCAGCACCTTGTCCTGAATTCCATCCAGAAGATCCGAATAGAGGGACGAAATCCCGCAGAGGAAGCGGGCATCGATCATGGACGTGAGCACCTCGAAATCCTCGGAGGCGAGACCGGTGCATTCACGGAGGGACCGGGTTCCGTAGCCGACCTCCAGCCCGATGTCCCAGAGGGGGTAGAAGATCTCCTGAACGAGTTCCTGGGCCTCCTCGGGCACCCGTTTCCTGAAAAGGAGAAGAACGTCCACATCCGAGTGGAGACACTGTTCCTTTCGTCCGTAGCCTCCCAGGGCGACCATCACGCACGGGTTCTTCTCCATCTCGATTCGGGGCCCCACGGAGCTCCTTGCGAAGCTCTCCTGGAAATAGTCGTCCAGAACCTCGGCGTGGCGTTCCACGAAATCGGGCGCACGTCCCCGGGCGAACCTGGAGATCAACGCTTCCCTTCTTTCCTGCAATTCCTGAACCGGAGATTTCATGCCCCCTCGACCCGGGCCGTGCACGAACCCCCAGAGGCCCGGCCATAGCTTGTGTCGGATCCAGGCGCAGCCCGCACACGGCACGAGGCCTCCACGACCAGCTATGAAGTCACTTGCCGTGTGCGGGCTGCGGCCCGGTTGCATGGCACCACATCTGCGGATGAAAAAGAGCAACGTTCATGCCAGCGGCTGTTCTGGCGAGAAAGCCCATGAATATCAAAAAGTTATGATGGAAGGGCAGGTCTGAACGGGAGAACCCTTTTCTTCTTTCACACAGAATTGTAGGAAATTCTCTGCGCTCGGCAATGGCGGAGAGCGACAACTTCCTCTTCGGTGCCGTTCTCAGCGGGTCGAGGGTTGTGTCCCAGAAATACCTTTACACATTCGGGCGGGGCAAGGATGGCGCAGATCAGGGGAGATCGGGGACAGCCACCGATTTCATGAAATTGGTGGCTGTCCCCAATTTGTAAGTAGTCGATTTCGTGGAATCTGCGGGCGAGCTAGGGCCGGGCCGGGCCGCCTCTCGTTACTTGGGAACCTTCTCCCAGTCGGCGAGGAACTTCTTGAGGCCGATGTCGGTGAGAGGGTGTTCCACCAACTGCATCAACACTTTGTAAGGCAAAGTGGAGATATGCGCCCCCATCATACCCGCTTCGACGAAGTGGATGGGATTGCGAATGGAGGCGACGATCACCTCTGTTTCATACGCGTAGTTTTCGAGTATGGTCACCACCTGCTCCACCAGATCCATCCCTACATGGCTGATGTCGTCCAGCCTGCCCACGAAGGGGGACACATAGCTGGCGCCCGCTTTCGCGGCCAGGAGGGCCTGGGAAGCGGAAAACACCAGGGTCACGTTCGTCTGGATGCCCTTCTCGCTGCACTGTCTCGCCGCCTTCAGCCCCTCTCCGGTCATGGGAAGCTTGATCACGATGTTCTTGTGGATCTTGCTCAGGCTCTCCGCCTCCGCCATCATGCCGTCCACCTCCAGGCTGACGACCTCGGCGCTGATAGGTCCGTCCACGATGGAGCAGATCTCGTGGACAACCTCCCGGAAGTCTTTGCCTTCCTTGGCGATGAGGCTCGGGTTCGTTGTCACGCCGTCGACGATCCCAAGGGCGTTGGCCTCTCGGATGTGGTCTACGTTCGCCGTATCTAGGAATATCTTCATTGTCCTCCCCCCTGGATGCCGTGACGGATCAATGTCCGGGAAAGGCCATTCGCACGGGGCGATGGCCGCTCTAAGTATCACAGATGACCTTTCTCCCCGTCAAGCCTGCATGCCGCAGGCAGCATTCTGCCGCGAGCGGCGCAAGAATGGAATCTTCAGCCCGTGGAACGTGCCTGCTAGAAATTCCAGACAAAGGTGAAGGAGAGCTCGTTGCGTGACTCCAGCATCCCGAGCCTTCCCTCATAAGTCTCTGAAATCGTATGAAAATAAGAAGCCCCAAAGGTCAGCGTCTTCCAGTCGTAGGTCACAGAGGGGATCAGGGAAAGAGCCCTGGGCTCCACCTCGTACATCGTTACGAGCCTGGGGGAAAGGTTTCCGTTGAGGTAGTTGGTGGTCATGATCAGCAGAAACGTGTTGCTCCATTCCGGTTCGTAGATGACTTCGTCGTTCGGTCCCCGCCAGGGCTGAAGGATCGTGTTCTCCTCGTAGCCGAGGATGTGCTTGCCCACGTACTCGAAGATGAACAGGACATCGTCCCGGCTCACGTAAGGCACCTTGGTCCACTTGTCCAGGCCGAGCCCGTATCGCAACTCATCGAAGGTCGCAAGCTGGCCGCTCGTGAAGGGCAGGATCTCATCCTCGATGTCGCCCAGGTCGACGTTCCTCAGGACGTCCGCCAAGGTGACGTCCTCGACGGGAGGTGGAAGGTACACCCTGCTCCCCAGCCCCTCGATCATGTCCCTCACAACGCCGGGGGTCATCTTCGGTACGTTCTTGAAGAGAGCGAACTCTCCTCTTATGACCGTGTCCATCCGGGCCCAGTTTAAGTTGAAACTGCCGCCGTACACGTCCACCTTGTCGACCTTGAGCACCACGTCCAGCTTCTGGCCCTTGAGCAGAGGATCGAAGGGGCTGCCCCCGGTGATGACGTTTCGCAGCGAATCTGCCACGTCCGGCCAGGTGAGTGAGATCGGCTGGAACCCGGGAACGTCCAGCCAGGGCACCGGAACATCGGAATAGGCGCGGTAGTGGGCGGCATTCAACTCCACACCCCTGTACAGGAACCCGAGCTTGAAGCCGTAGCGATCCGCATCGTAGGTATCCTGGACACGCCGCGTGAGCTGCATGAGGCTGCCGAGCGAGAGAGGGTCCGCAAGATCCTCGACCGTGTTCCGGCCCACGGGCGGAATGATGGGAGAGCCTTCGATGATCTCTTCCCCGTTCGTGTTGTCGACCTTGCCCGGAACGTAATACCCCTCGAGGGAGACCGAGGAGAAAGGGCCCACGTATTCGATGGCGAAGTTCGCCCGCACCATGAAGAGCGGGACGAGGCGCTCGAGGAGATCCACGGCGAGCGACGTGTTGTCCGTCGGGTTGATGCCGTCCAGGATGCGTAGGGTGGTCATCTCTCCCCAGGACATGACCTGCCTTCCCACCCGCAGGAAGACCGGCCCGCCGGAGAGGTCGAAGTAGCCGAGGAACAGGTCGGCGTCCCACTTCAGATCGTCGATTACGTCCCGGTTGTCGAAAAGGTAGTATTGGCGGGTCGGGTCGTCCTTGAGCACGCCCGGCCCGACGTCCCACGCACTGTCGTAGAAGAACCGGAACTGAAGGAAGTAGTTGAAGGAAAGCCAGGAGGTGATGCTCCCCGGGTCGTGCCGCCATTCGATGAACAGGAGATTTCGCTGGGTGACGAGATCGCCCGCCTCGATCGGAATCGGGTTGTTTTCCGGCGTGTCGGTCGTTCGGAAGGTGGCCTCCAGCTTGAGTCTTCCGAGCAGGCTCCACCGGCCCTGCTTCTTGTCCGTGAGCAAGGCTCCGCAAACGCCCGGGTCGATCAGGATCAGGAGCAAGGACCAGCAGAAAAGCCTCAATCCCAGGGTCATCGCGCCGCTTCCCCCCGCACGCTCGGTCGAGATCCCTGCCTGCTTCGGACGGTGAACGCCGACTCGAGCAGAACCGAACCGAGGGCCGCAAAGAATACGGTCATGCTTGCAGCGAGAGCCATGCGGCTCGGGAACTTCAGGCCGATCAGGCACCAGGGCAGCAGCCCGGCCGTTACGATGGCCCCGCGGAAGATGAGTGCGCCCTTCAGATGTGGATCCGCCCCGGCGGGCGAAGGGTCCTTCTCACGGGTCATGGAATAGCCGAAGTGGGCGGAAAGACCGACCGCAGCCGCCGATGTGAGGGCGAAGGCCATGCTCAGCTTCATCCCCACGCCTGCCATGATGATCCAGACCATCCCCTGGGCCAAGGCAACCGGCAGCAACGAAACCAGGCCACCACGCAAGGTCCCCGTGGCAAAGACCCCGCCCAGGAGTACCAGGGCAAAGGCGAACGTAAGGGTCCTTCCGTAGGCAAGGCCTGTCCCGTCGTTGATCGCCTTGGTCATCCCCAGCAAACCGCCTCCCGGGTGAAAGTCGAGCCGGTCGGACGGATGCCGGCTGATGTAGTCCTCTATCGAAGCAGCGTACTCCTCGATCCGCTCGGTCCCCGCCTCTGGGTAGAAGGGGGAAATCGTCGCTTCCGTGAAGGTCCTGTCGACGAACTCCTCCACCCCTCCCTGGTCCACCACGAGTTCGGCCATCCCCTTGATCTGCTCTCTGGAAAGGGGAATCGTACGCCACTTCGGGTTTCCGTCCATCAGCATGTGACGGGCCGCCTTGACCATCATGTCGAAGGCGATGCTGTCTCTGGCCCCGGTCTGCTTCGCGAGGTAGCGACTGAAATCCCCTACCGCGTTCAGCGCTTCCGGATCGAGCAGGCCTCCCGTCTCACTCGCCCGCGTGTGAATCAAGAACTGATAAGGCCCCATGAATTTGTCGGCCAGCAACCGAAAACACCGGTTCCAGGGGTGGTTCGGGCGAATGTAGGACGACCCGGGGATGTTGTCGCCCACCTGGAGCCTCCCTGCGGACAGGGCGCCTGCAACGAGAAGGGCCGACACCAAGCCCAGCACCGGAAGCCTCGCTTTCCGTGAGGAGCCCTCGCAGGAGGAATGCGCCCCGATCGGGTCCACAGCCTGCGGTCCGGACCCGATCGCGCCGGGAGCGCGAACGAAGGATACCAGGACCGGCAGAAGGAGCCCGACCGCTACCGCCGTGCTGATCGACCAGAACAGGCCGAACCATGCCAGGGATCGAAACGCCGGAATCCCGATACCGAACAGGGAGACGAGGACCAGGCCCGCCGTGAGGATCGAGCCCGCAATGGGAGCGGATTCGTAGGCGGAACGCAACGCCCTGGCCGGGTCCCTCGTCTCCGGGTATGCGCGATCGTACTGCTCGAGGACCGCGATCCCGTACACGAGCGAGAACAGGCCCAGGATCACGGGGAACGAAAGTGGCATCGGATGAAACGCCCTGCCGCTTGCACCCAGCATTCCAAAGGTCCACAGAAGAGAGAAGAACATGACGAGCAGGGGCAGCAGAACACCGCGGAGGGTCCGAAAGCGGGCGGACAGTCCCACCAGGATGACCAGCAGCGTACCGGCCGCGGCGAGGGGAACGTGCCGGCTCCCCATGTCGGTCATCTGAGCTTCGATGAGCTGAGGCCCCATGAAATAGAGGTTGTGATGGGCATCCTCCTCCCGCGATCGGACCGCCTCCACACCGTCCAGCAGGTTCTCCATCAGCGTGCCGCCGTTTCCGCCCTTCAGGGCGGCGGTCATCATCGCAGCGGTCCCGTCATAGGATACGTACCGCCCCAGGCCCCGGGGGTTGACGGCTATCCGCCGTTCGAGCTTCTCGAAATCCGCCTCTGTTTCCGGCCACGCATCCCCCAGGATGGAGCCCATATCGAGGCCTTCCGCCGTGTTCTCGTAGTGCTCCATCCCACGGGTGAGCGAAACGATCCCGCCCGGCAGGACCCCTTCAATGTCCATCAGGGCCTTCGTGACCCGGTCGATCTTGCGGACCGTCCGCTGCGTGTAGATGTCACCCTTCTTCACCTCGAGGACGGCGATCAACATGCGGGTTTCGGGCGCCATCCTTTGGATCGCTTCGAGGGCGGGCAGGAAGCGGTGCCCGGCGGGATAGAGCGAGGCGAGGGGGTCGGGCGGCAAACGTATGCTGCCGATACGAGAGCAGAGCAGCGCTGTCATGGCGAGAAGGGCGAACAGGACCGGCTTCCGAAACCGCACAACGAAGCGCATACCGCGAGATGTTCCTTTCAGGGGGCCCTACCAGCGCAGGTTCCCATGCTCCAGCCGACCGACCGTACCGTCCTGCCCGACCAGGACGCCCACGACGGCCCCCCCGTCGGTTGCCCGGAGATCGACCCCGCTCAACCAGAAACGTCTGATCCGATCCGGAACCTCCTCGACACGCCATGTCGACCCTGCATCGGAGGTCCGGATGACGTGTCCGCCGGAGCCTGCGGCCAGGCCCGCGCCCCCGACGACATCGATGCAGTAGAGCTCCGGCCCTGTGAACCCGGTCTCGCCCTCGATCCAGGTCCTGCCATGGTCTGCTGAAGTGACAAGAACACCGTCGATACCGACCGCATAGAGGACCCCTGCGTCATAGGCGACCGAATAGAGAATGCTGCCTTCCATCATTTCTTCGTCATACAGGGGAGAAGAGGATTCCTCCCAGTTCTCACCGCCGTCTTCGGTGAGGAAGATCCTCCCCCTGTCACCCACCGCGCACGTCCTGTCCGGAGCCATCACGGCCACACCGAAGAGGTTGATCTCTTCGTCCAGCTCCAGTGACCGGTTCAGAGACGCGTTCTGCCACGTTGCTCCGCCGTCCCGGGTCACCACCACGGTGGATTCGGCACCGACGGCAACGCCATGGAATGGGTCGATGAAGTCGAGTTGGAGCAGATAGGCCTTCACCCCGGAAGATTGGTCCGACCACGTTCTTCCTCCGTCTTCCGAATGAAGGATCACGCCCCCCTGACCGGCAACCCAACCCTGGCGGTCATCCGGGAAACAGACGGCGGCCAAAGCCTTCTTCGTCCCGCTCTCGACCTGCCGCCAGGTTCCCGCACCATCCTCGGAGAGGAAGATCTTCCCCCGGTCCCCCACCATCACGGCCCGTTCGCCGGAGAGCGTCGCCGACGCGAAGAGATGCACGTCAACCGGATCACGCCCGCCCTGCTCGCCTCGGGCCACAGCCGGTGTCAAAGAGAGAAGAGCCGCCGTAACGGCCCACACGATCCTCCCTGTAGAACGCATCCCCCCAACCTCGCCTCTACTTGTAGAACTTGATGAAGCCCGCCCGGGTGAAGATGATCGGGTCCACATCCTTGGCGAAGATCTTTCGATACCCCCCCTCTCGTTGCGGACCGCAGAGTGCAGTGCCGTGGTCGCGCCTCATGTCCACCTGGATCCATGCGATGTCCTTGATGATCCGGAACTTGCCGTCCGGGGTCTCGATCGCTTGTGCCGGATGGTAGGCCCCCTTCCAGAGCTTGCCGCTCGGATCCGTGATTCGTTTGAAGGCGTGGAAAGAGGTTCCCTGCTCGATCCAGCCTTCGCACGGACCGTACCCGTAGTTCGGATCCTTGCTGCGGGACTCGACGACCCAGACCTTGGTCTTCACCCAGATGACATCCATGAGGTGCCAGGGAGCACCCTGCCAGCCGTCGTCTTCGAATCCGAGGGTATTCTCGAGCCCCGTCTTCGCATACCCCATCTCCAGCTCGCCCTTCTCGTTCCAATCGAGCTTCCTCGAGTCGGGGGAGTGGTAACAGACCAGGGCTTCGCGTTCTCCGAGGTAGCGGTAGATGCCCTCATCGATGTTCGCCTTGGGACCGCCCACCCAGGAATCGTCCGGGGCGCCGTCCAGGCCGAAGTGCGTGTCCGAGCCGGCCACCCGGTGGGAGAGCCGTTTCACACGTCTCAGTTCGGGGGTGTAGGCGTACCGAATGCCGTGCTGAAGGGGGTCGAGCGAAAAGATGGCCAGGGTACCGATGCCGGCCATGCTGAAGGGTTGCCGGAAGATGGTGAGCATGGCGTGATCGTAGTCGGATTTCGTCGGATCGAGCTGCGTGAAGTACTGATCCAGGATCAGGGTCTTCTCGAGTCCACGCCGGTTGATGATGAGCCAGGCCAGCTTCTCTTTGACGGTTCCCTGCAGGTAGCTCTCCTTGAACACGTAGTTCCACATCAGCATGACCGGAAAGGCGGGGTCTGCCGGGTTCGGTTCCGGAAAGGGCAACCCCTGGATGCCCCGGGCGGGTTCGCCTGTGCGGACATCCACCATCCCGTTGTGCTCGTTCACCCCGTACCGGCCGATGTTCGCCTCCCAGTTCTCCTTCACCACCCGGGGATAGAATTCCTTCGCATCGTAGTTGAGCTTTTCGATCTTCATGGTGAGATCACCGGTCTTGACCCAATCCAGGATGAAGTCCGGCACGAGGTTCTCGATCTTTTCGTAGTTGCTCTTGTCGATCACGTCGCCCGGTTCCACATCCGCCCGGAGGCTGCGGACCGGATGGCCCGTCATCAAGAGGCCGAGCAGAAGGATTCCTGAGAGGCGCCATACAGGTGTGTTCATCAATTCGTGCTCCCGGTTGTCATCGAGGAGAGGGGCCCAAAGCCTATATAGATATAACAACGCTTCGAAAAGGACAACCGGAGCCTTTCGGCGGGCCAGGGCAAATCAAACGAACCTTCGCGACGAGGGCGGTTTACCTCTTGTCATGCTTCCGATATCCTTGGCCCAGGCTTTCGGAACACGCAAGCTCGAAGAGGGGAAGGCACATGGACGCAAGCACGCCGAAGGAATTCCTGTACGAGGTGCTCCCCCGGAACTTTGATGCGGAAAAGGCGGCCGGGCTGACCGCCGTCGTCCAGCTCAGCATCTCCGGGCAGAACGGGGGGGAGTGGGTACTCACCATCCAGGACCAGAAACTGGGGGTCACCGACGGAAAGGCGGAGAAACCGAACATAACCGTGGTCATGAAGGACAAGGACTACGTCAACCTTGTCAACCGGAAGCTCTCCGGCCAGAAGGCCTTCATGACCGGCAAGCTCACCTTCAAGGGGGACATGAATCTCGGAATCAAGCTGCAGGCCCTGGGGCTGATTTGATCGAACAGGGAGGTGCCTTCATGAAGCAACGGGAAGAGGGTCCCATCCTCTGCAGCCAGAGGGGGTTCGTCGCCTCCGTGACCCTGAACCGTCCCCCCCACAACCCTCTGGGCATGGCGGCGGTGGACCTGCTGGAAGAGCTCTTCACCGAGCTCGCCACGGACGAATCCGTGCGTGCCGTCGTGCTCACAGGCGCCGGGGACCGGACCTTCTCGGTCGGGGCGGACATCAAGGAGTTCGGCGTCGCCATCGAGAAGATGGGACTGAAGGACTTCATCGGCCAGAGGCTGCGGGTGGCGGACCGGATCGAAAACCTCCCGAAACCGGTTGTCTGCGCCATCCGGGGCGCCTGTGTGGGCGGCGGCCTGGAATTCGCCCTCGCCTGCCATTTTCGCATTGCAGCGACGGGGGCCCGAATCGGACTCCCCGAGATCGAGCTGGGGATCGTACCGGCCTGGGGAGGCACGCAGAGGCTGACGCGAACCGTGGGACGCATGCATGCTCTGGACCTCATCCTGAGAGCGAAGAAGGTCGGCGCCGAGGAGGCGTATCGCATCGGTCTGGTGAACGAGATCTGCCCCCCGGAGGAGCTGCTCGGCCGTGCCCACGCCCTGGCGGAGGAGCTTGCAGAAAAGCCCCCCATCGCCGTGGCCGGCATCCTCCGGGCCGTCCTGGACGGCGGCGCGCTTCCGCTCGAGGAGGGGCTTGCCCTGGAGTACGAAGCGGTGGAGGCGACGAGCGGGACCGAAGACGCCACCGAGGGGGTGATGGCCTTTCTGGAGAAGCGCAAGCCGGTCTTCAAGGGCAGGTAGGAGTTCCGGTCCTCTCCCCGAGAAGGAGAATCAGGATGGAAGAGCTGAAGACCATGACGTACGCTGCCGACGGTCCCATTGCCAGGATCACCCTGAATCGACCCGAACGAGGCAACGGGATCACCCTGGACCTGCCCCGGGAGCTCGCCGACTGCGTCGAGCGGGCCGACCTGGATCCCTCGATCCACGTCATCGCCCTGGCCGGCAACGGCAAGGGCTTCTGCGGCGGGTACGACCTCGTGGACAGCGCGGAGGGCATGGGAGGGTTCGGGGACGGCGCCTCGGCGAAGGGCTCGGCGCTGGACCCGACGGTCATCGCCCGGAATCACGACCCGGCGGAGGTCTGGGATCCCATGCTGGACTACCAGATGATGTCCCGCAACGTGCGGGGATTCATGAGCCTCTTCCACGCGAACAAGCCGGTGGTCTGCAAGGTCCACGGCTTCTGCGTGGCGGGCGGCACGGACATGGCCCTCTGCAGCGATCTCCTGGTCATCGCCGAGGACGCGAAGATCGGCTATCCGCCGGCGCGGGTCTGGGGATCCCCGACCACCTCGGTCTGGGCCTTTCGGGTCGGGATCGAGAAGGCGAAACGCCTCCTCTTCACCGGGGACTGCCTGAACGGCAAAGAGGCGGTCGAGTGGGGCCTGGCCGTCGAGTGCGCTCCGGCCGACCGGCTGGACGAACGCTTCGAGACCCTGCTCGGCCGGATCGCCCGCATGCCGGTCAACCAGCTCGTCATGATGAAGCTGCTCATCAACCAGACCGTTCTCGCCGCAGGCCTGCAGCCCACCCAGATCCTGGGAACCATCCTGGACGGGATCGGCCGGCACACGAAGGAGGGCTACGCCTTCCAGCAGCGGGCCGCCGAGGCGGGTTTCAAACAGGCCGTGCGGGACCGGGACGAGCCCTTCGGGGACCCTGGCCCCAGCACCTTCAAAGGCTAGGAGGCTGTTCAAAAGGTCCCATCTGCGGCGTTCGGCTTCGTCCCTCGTCGTTCAACGTACGGAAAGTACGCCTCTGCTTCTCGGCCGCGATTGCGGTGTAGTTCAACAGGCTCCCCCGGGTGAAGATGCCCCACCAGCCTGCGGTCGTCAGGATCGGCAGGTCGGCCACCTCCTGCCAGTAGGTCATGGGAGACCGCTCATCGAAGAAGGCGCTGTCGGTGGTGCGGGTGAGCCAGGACAGCACCTCCGGTTCCTGTGCCCTGTGCTCCTCCAGGGCCTTCAAGCCGGACACGACATCTTCGAGCGGGTGACCGCGCCTGGGGCGGAAGAGCTGCGTAGGCGGCAGTCTGTAGGAAAGATCCGGGGTGATGGTCCGACCCGGTTTCCCGGACCGTGGTCGTATCGATCGTGCTGACACATCAAGAAGAAGACGGGGTTGACCGAACCGGCCGGCTTGGCCTATGGTCCCTCCTTGGATCATCGAAGAAAGGGGAACCCCTTGGCAGGCGCCGTACATTCGTTTCAAGACACCCGCTACGGCGAGCTGGTGGTGGCATGCAACGAGTGGCGCGAGGCGCCGTTCGAGAGGTGGGCCTTCTTCCCCGGCATGTTCTTCCTGGACCGGGAGAAGTGGTGGGGAGACAAGGGGCCCCGCGCCACGCCCCACGAAGGAATCGACCTCTGCATCCATACAGACCGGGGGGGCCGGGCCTTTGCACTCGGCGAGGCGACCCGGGTTCCCGCCATGTTCGACGGCGAGATCATCAAGATCGAAAAGGACTACCTGGGCCAATCCGTGTATGTGGGCCATCCCATCGATGACGGAAGGGGGAGATCCCTCTGCACGATGTACGGTCACACGAGGCCCGCAGACCACATACGGGCGGGGACGAGAATCCGGCGAGGTGACATCGTTGCCACCCTGACGGAAAGAAAGAAGAAGTCCACCGGCCCCCGCCCCCATCTGCATCTGACGATGGCGTGGATCTCTCCGGAGAGGGCCTCGCAGGAGCTCGAATGGAAGACCCTTCACGACCCGGCCATCGCCGTGCTGATCGACCCTTTGCACGCCGTCGGCGGGCCATATACAATCTTGGATCCGGACGTTTCGCTCCCATACCACGGGTAAGGTGGCCTTGCAGTGTCGCTCACTTACACGGTAGTCTCTGCACTCGGGTGTTGTTCCGGGCTCCCCCTCCGATTTGCTTGGGCTCCGTCTCTCCCTCCCCCTGCAAAGCATGTCCCCGCGAAGGCGGGGATCGCCCGGCGCAAATCTCCGGGGGATCCCGGAACAACACCCAACGATTCGAGCCGTACCGGAAAGACGTGGTGCCCCATTGCCACTGAACCGCTTCTACCCTTTGGACGCATTCGCGAAGACGCAGAATCCTATTGGAGAGAGTTCGTTTTGTCGGGTTCAACCGAGATCGAGATTCACGGCTACTTTCCCGGCGCGATCGGTCTGATCACCGAGGCGCACGCCGTTTACTATCATGAATACTGGGGCTTCGACCTTTCCTTCGAGACCCAGGTCGGCAGGGAACTCTCCCAGTTCGTGGCCGAATTCCGGGAGGGACGGGACGGCTTGTGGTTGGCCACGAAGGAGGGCCGTTTCGCGGGGTCGGTGGCCATCGACGGCAGCGAGGCAGCAGGAACGGAAGGCGCCCGTCTGCGCTGGTTCATCGTGGTCCCGGCCCTCCAGGGGACGGGACTCGGAAAGCGCCTGCTCAGCCGGGCGGTCGACTACTGCCGGCGAAAGAGCTTCCCCAGGATCTATCTGTGGACCTTCGAAGGGCTGGATGCTGCACGTGCCCTTTACGAAGGAGAGGGGTTCCGGCTCCGCGAGGAACACGTCGTCGACCAGTGGGGACAGCAGATCAAAGAACAGCTCTTCGAGCTTTCACTCCGACCGTAGCTTGTTTTCCAGTTCCAGGGCACCGCTCTACACGGAGGATGGACGAAGATGAGACAGCGAATTTACCTGTGCCTGGCTGCAGGCCTTCTGCTTGCCGGCTGCTCCAAGGCATCCGAAGAACCCGAGCTTGTTCGACACTACCCTGTGGACAGCCTCGACGAGGTCCTCACGAAGACCGCTGTTGTCTTCGACCCGGAAATCACGGATGACGGCAAGGGGTCGATCCGACTGACAGCGAGCGAACCGGGGCAGTGGGCCCTGTTCGAGACGGGAGACGTCGACGTGGAGAACGCCCGCCTGATCTATCAGGCGAGACTCCGCACGGAAGGGGTGAGGGGCAAGGTCTATCTGGAGATGCTGTGCCGCTTCCCCGGGAAGGGGGAATTCTTCTCCCGTGCTCTCCACGCCCCGCTGTCCGGCAGCACGGACTGGACTTCGCAGGAAACGCCCTTCTTTCTCAAGAAGGGGGAGAATCCGGACAACGTGAAGCTGAACGTGGTCGTCGAGGGAACGGGCACGGTCTGGATCGACGACATCCGTCTGGTCAAAGGCCCCCTCGGCTAGCCCCGAGGCGGACCCGGAAAGGAGGGCGGCCATGGGCCGGAAAAAGTCACTCGTTGATCTGGACAAGGCGCATCTGATTCATCCGTTGACCCATCCCAGGCACTTCGAGACCCATCATCCGCCCAGGGTCATCGTTGAGGGAAAAGGGGTGATGATCCGGGATCTGGACGGCAGGGAGATCGTGGACGGTTTCTCCGGGCTCTGGTGCGTGGCCGTGGGGCACAATCACCCGAAGATCATCGAGGCCGTCCACAAGCAGATGAACACGCTCAGCTACTTCTCCTCCTTCCACGGTGTATCCACCCCTCCGTCCATCGAGCTTGCCGCAAAGCTGGCCGGCATGTTCGATCCCTCGTACGACCTCACCCGGGCCTGGTTCACCTGCGGAGGGTCCGAGTCGAACGAGACGAACATCAAGATGGCCCGGCTGCACTGGGCCCTGCAGGGAAGGATGGAGAAGCACAAGATCCTGTCGCGAAGATACTCCTACCATGGGATGGGACTCGCCACCACGGCGGCCACCGGCATCTTCCCCTTTCACATCAACATGGACCCCCTGCCCGGGGGATTCGTCAAGGTCGCGGCACCCTATTGTTACCAGTGCGAATTCGACCTGGAGTACCCGGCCTGCGATCTCGCGTGCGTGACAGACATCGAAGAAGTCATCGAAGAGGAGGGGCCGGAGACGATCGCAGCCTTCATCGCCGAGCCGGTCATCGGCTCCGGCGGGGTGATTCCCCCCCCGGACGACTATTTCCCCCGTTTGCGCGAACTTTGCGACCGCCACGAAATCCTTCTCATCCTGGACGAGGTGATCACAGGCCTCGGACGGACCGGCGCCATGTTCGCCCATGAGCACTGGGGAGGAATCCGTCCCGACATGCTCAGCCTGGCGAAGGGACTCTCCTCGGGCCATATCCCCCTGGGCGCCTGCGTCATGCGCGCCGACCTCTACGACGCGATCGGGGCGGCCCAGGACGAGCGGTTGCCCCTGATGCACGGATTCACCTACATGAACCACCCCGTGGGCTGTGCCGCAGGCCTCGCCAACATCGAGATCATCGAGGAGGAAGGCCTGGTGGAGAAAGCCGCCCGGAACGGAGACTACCTGCTGGAGCGTCTCCGTTCCCTGACCGGATATGATTCCGTAGGAAACGTGAGGGGCATGGGAATGCTGGCCGCCGTGGAGCTGGTGGCGGACAAGGAGACGAAGATGCCGATCGAGCCGGAGAATTCCGCGCCGGAGATGCTGGTCGACCTGTGCTGGGAAAAGGGCGTCTTCCTCCGGTCGTCCACCATGGAGACGGTCTGCATCGCTCCCGCCCTGATCGCGGACCGGGAGACCATCGACCGCATCGTCGACACCCTGGATGAATCGATCCCGGAAATGGAGAAGAAACTCTTGAAGTAGGAGGTCCTTGCGAAATGGAAAGAAGATATCAGGGAATCTACCCGGTCGTTTTCACCCCCCTGACCCGGGACGGTCGCGTCGATGTCCCGGCACTGCAGAAGCTCGTCGATTTCCTGATCCTGAAAGGCGTCCACGGGCTTCTCGTCCTGGGCAGCAACGGTGAATCCCCCTTCCTCACCGACGAGGAAAGGAAACAGGTCATCCGTGCAACCGTCGAGGCGTGCGGCGGACGCGTGCCGGTCATGGTCGGAACCACCTATATGGGAACCGACCCGACGGTTGATTTCGGCATCTTCGCCCGGCAAGCGGGTGCCGACGCTCTCCTTTCGGCGCTGCCCGTCTACTATCCCCTGGAAGAGGGCGACATCTTCGAGCACTACCGGATCCTTTCCGGCAGGGTCGAGATGCCGATCCTGTACTACAATTTTCCCATGGCCACGCATCTGACCCTCTCGCCGGAACAGATCCAACGGCTCTCCTCCCTGCCGAACATCCGGGGCGTCAAGGAATCGATCGCCGACCTGGCCGAGCTGGCCGAGCTCGTCGACCTGACACGGGAGGCGCAATTCGACGTCCACACCGGAACCTCCATCAATTTCTTCTTCGCCCTTCAAAGCGGCGCCCATGGGGTCATCTGTCCACTGGCCAACCTGATCCCGGAAACACTCGTGTCCCTCTGGAATGCCTTTCACGAGGGAGACATGGACACTGCAGAGAAACTCCAGTTCAGTTTTCCCGAGCTGGTGACGATCTTCGCAAGCACGATGCGGCCCCATGCCCTGCTCAAGGAGGCGATGCGGCTCCTCGGCCACGACATGACGCCGGTGGTAAAGGGCCCTCTGCCCCAGCTGACCGAAGAACAGGCGGCCTTCGTCCGGGAGAACCTGGTCAAGGCGGGGATGATCGAGGCATAGACGGACCAGATGGAGGGATGCCATGGAGACACAGTTCCTGAACCTGCTGAGAAGGCGGTCCGCCTATCGGGCCATCGATCCACGGCCGGTCGAAAAAGAGAAGCTTCGGGCCTTGCTCGAGGCGGCACAGCTGTCGGCGTCCTGCATGAACCTCCAGCCCTGGCGCTTTCTCGTCCTGGACGAGCCCGAAGCGTTGGAAAAGGGGAGAGAAGCCCTCGCCGACGGCAACTACTGGGCAAAGACCGCTCCGGTGCTCCTCGTCGGATTCTCACGGGCGGATCTCGACTGCCGGCCTGCGGATGGGCGGGAGTACTTCCTGTTCGATCTGGGCATGGCGACCCAGAACCTGATGCTGCAGGCCACCGAGTTCGGCCTCACTGCCCGGCCCATGGCCGGCTTCCGTCCGGGCGCTATCCGGGACGCCTTCCAGATACCGGAGGCGTACGCGATTCTCGTGGTGATCGCTTTGGGCTATGAGGGGGAACTGTCGACCCTGAAGGAGAACCACCGGAAGGTCTCGGTGGCCCCCCGGAACCGAAACCCCCTGGAGCAGAACTTCTTCTTCAACCGGTTCAACGAGCCCGAGACCGAGTAGGGTCCTGTCCCAGAAACAGCTTTACAGAGAATCGTTCTGTAATCGGTGGCTGTCCCCGATCTCGTGGAATGACGAGGGATGAAGCCGAACGCCGCAGATGGGGCTTCTTCAACAGCCTCCTAGTTTTCCGCCAGGTAGCGCTTCAGTTCCTCCTTGATGAAGAACCGGCCCCTGTGCAGTCTTGACTTGATGGCGGCAGGCGTCGTCTTGAGTATCTTGCTCGTCTCCTTGATCGAGTACCCCTGCAGATCACGGAGGGAGAACACGTCCTGGTAGATCTCCGGCAGGCTGCCGACGATCTCTTCGATCTTTTCGTAAAGTTCCTTGACCATGAGAAGGTCGTCCTGGGATCTTGCCTCGGCATCGAATCGAAGCACATTGTCACCCTGCCCGAGGAACGGCCCTACGCTTTCGAGGGGTACCGTGGATTTGGCGTGTCGCTGGCTCCGGCGTTTCATAAGGGCCGCATTCACGGTGATCCGGTACAGCCAAGTCGCAAGCGTGGATCGCTCTTCGAACCGGTCGATCTTCTGAACGGTTGTCATGTAGACATCCTGCAACACCTCTTCCGCGTCCGGGTGGTTGTTGCAGATTCGATAGGCGACCGAGTACAGCTTGTCGTGGTATCTGCGCTTGATCTGGTTCAGGCCGTCGGCGTCGCCCTGCTTGAGAAGGCGAAGAAGCTCCGCTTCCCCGATCGTGTCGCTGTCTGAGTCGAGGGAATCCCTGGCAGGCAGAAAGCCGGCCCTCTTATCCGCAGCCTGCTCGGATCGCTGAACTCTCTGTGATCTCATCGTACACCCCCCTTTCGAGTGAGGCACCGCAGTCGCTGTAGGTTGTTCCCGTTGAATCGTGCCCCAATGATATTCATTTCACAGAGGATGTGAATCGGGTGAAGACCGTATTTTCAGGGTAGGGGTGCTGTATTTACGGGGTAGGGGCTATTCTCCGGTCTTCGCTCCGTTGCCGTCCAGACCGAGTTCCGAGAGGATCGACTCGATGAGACCGACGAGCTTCTGCCCGTTCGTGGTCCCCTTGGCGAGGAAGTAGTTGGCACCGTATCGGTAGGCGGCTTCCCGGTATTCGGGCAGGTCGTAACTGGTGAGGATGACGATCACGATCTTGGGAAAATGCTGTTTTATCCGGCGGGTGAGCTCGAGACCGTTCTCTCCGGGGATGTTGATGTCCATGAAGATCAGGTGGGGTGGATCGGCCTCGACCTTGGGGAGGACTTCGGTTCCGGCGGATGCCTCGTCGACCGTGGCCCGGGGGAGCCTTCCTGAGAGAACCTCCTTGAGTGATTCCCGAAAGTCATGGTGGTCTTCGACGATCAGAATCCTGAACACGGCCACCTGAAGCGATTCCCGTAAAGAGGGATGGTTTCAATCAGCCCGGCCGCATCGTCCATCGGAACCGTTGATGAGAACGGGCCGAGTTGATTTCCACTTTACCAACGGGCCGCTGGCGTGATAGTTATTAGTTGTCGCACTATTGGATGCATCCTTGGGCCATGTTTCTTCAAAAAACAGTTGCTCAGGGGGAAGCGGTCCTTGAAAACCCGGCAACGGATCGTAATCGCCGAAGATCACACGATTCTCAGGGAGGGCTTGCGGGCCCTCCTGTCCTCTCATACGGACCTCGAGGTCGTCGGCGAGGCAGTGGACGGACGTGAGGCGGTCCGCCTGGTAGAGGAACGCTCGCCCGACCTGGTGCTGCTGGATCTGTCCATGCCGAGGATGGACGGCATGGATGCGATCCGCGAGATCCGCAAGGCATCCCCCGAGACAAGAATCATTGCCCTGACCGTTCACAGGGCCGAGGAGTACGTCTTGACGGCCCTTCAGGCAGGGGCGGACGGCTACGCCTTGAAGGACTCGACCCACGCCGAGCTCGTAACGGCCATTCGCAGTGTACTCGCCGGGAAGCGGTACCTGAGCCCCGGGGTGTCGGAGCAGGTTATCGAGGGGTACCTGGCCGGAAAGAAGTCGAACGGTCCCAAATCACTCTGGGACAGCGTGACCCCCCGCGAGCGCGAAGTGCTCAAACTCATTGCTGAGGGGAACAAGAACAAGGAGATTGCCGAGATTCTCTGTATCAGCGTGAAGACCGTGGAGAAGCACCGCTCCAACGTGATGGAGAAGCTCGACCTCCACAACGTCTCCGACCTGACCGCCTACGCAATCGAAAGAGGCATCGTCACGCGATAGAAGCGCGGTCCTCATGTTGCCGCGGGGGGCCGGGAGATGCGCCTGACCCCCGCCCCCTGCTCCCTGACCCCTTTCCTTCATTCAGGATACGGGACCGGGTCTTCCAGGCCTGCTTCGGAAAACCCTTTACGCCGAAGAAGACAGCTGTCACAGCGACCGCATGCCGGCCCGCCCGGCGGCGGGTCGTAGCAGCTGTGGGTCATCGAGAAGTCCACGCCCAGCAAGTGGCCCTTTCGTATGATCTCCGCCTTTGTCAGAGAGATCAGAGGGGCGTGAATCCGAACCGGGCGGCCCTCCAAGCCCGCTTTCGTGGCCAATCCGGCCATCTTCTCGTAGGCACGGATGTATTCGGGTCTGCAATCCGGATACCCCGAGTAGTCCAGCGCATTCACGCCGATGAAGATGTCTTGTGCCCCGACCACCTCGGCCCAGGCGAGGGCAAAGGAAAGAAAGACTGTGTTGCGGGCCGGCACATAGGTGGGCGGGATGTTCTCACCGATCTCTTGCTCGCCCCTGCCCTTCGGCACCTCAACGTCGCCGGTGAGAGCGGAGCCCCCGATGGTGCGCATGTCGAAATCCACCACGATGTGGCGCTCCACCCCGAAGTGAATCCCGATCTGCCTGGCCATGTCCAACTCCCGGAGATGGCGCTGCCCATAACGGAAGCTGATTGCGTGGAGGGCATAGCCCTGCTCTCTCGCTAAGGCGAGGCAGGTCGCCGAGTCCAGACCTCCACTCAACAGGACGATCGCTTCTTGCTTCTCTAAGTTCATCGCAGTCCCCGATGAGAGTCTCGTGCCTGCAAGGGGGGATTGCCGCGCCGGCTTCGCCTCCCCGCAATTTCCTTGCCGGGGATCCCCTGCAGGCCCTGACGAGGCCCCTAGGTGGACACATCGTACTTACGGTCTTCCCAGCGCATGAATTCGGTGATCGCCCGGGTCGCGAGGAAACGGAACGGCTCCGGCGGAAAGGGTATGGTGGTACGGTTGACGAAGAACACGTCCGTCAGGTCCGTTCTCCTTCCCAGCAACAGGTCCGCACAGGTCTTGCCGTTCAGGTGCGTCATCGAGACCCCGTGCCCAACGCAGCCCAGGCTGTAGACCGTGTCCTTGTTGCCGAGATACCCCAGGGCCGGAGCGAGATCGACCGGCACCGAAACCGGTCCCCCCCAGCGGTGGGTAAAGGAGAGTTCCTTCAGGGCCGGGAAGATCACGCGAACATCCCTCTCCAGCCCCATGAAGATCTCCTCGTCTCGATCCCGGTCCATGTCACGGCCGAAGGTTGTCGCGACGTCTCTACCGCCCATGAGGAGCCGGTTGTCCGCCGTCAGCCGGTAATAGTGGACCAGATCCCGGGCATCTTCGATTCCCTGCCGGTTCTTCCAGCCGATCTCCGCGAAGTGCCTTTCCTGCAGCGGTTCCGTCAGTACGATGTAGGTCCAGACAGGCGCCTGCTTTCTCCTGAGCTGGGGGATCAGATGGGAATAGGCGTTCGTGGCCAGGAGGAGCTTCCCGGCGACCATCTCCCCCCAGGGAAGCGTCAATCGTATCTTCCCCTTTGCCTCCCGCTTGATCTCGATCACAGGCGTCTGCTCGTAGACCTCCACCCCCTGCCTCTGAATCACCTCCTTCCAGCCCCAGGCAAGCTTGGCCGGATTCAGCAGACCGCACCTGGGCTCCCACCACGCCCCCTTGTACAGCGGACTTACAACCTCCTGCGACAACCGGGCCTCGTCCAGCCATTCGATGCCCTCCAGTCCCAGGGACTGGGCGAGCTCGATCTCGTGGAGAATCCGGTCCCTGTACTTCTCCGAGGTGGCCACCCGCAGGAACCCTGGGTGCTCGTAGTCACAGTCGATCCCGTGCACCCGGATCAGATCCCGGAGCGAATCCACGGCCCGCTCCATGTAGTGGTGGGCCTCCCTCGCCTTTTCTCTGCTGAACCGCTTTGCCGTCAGACCCAGGGTCATCCCGAAAAGGGTCATGGAGAAGCCGCCGTTCCGGCCGCTCGCCCCGTAGCCGATCACCCGGCTCTCCATGAGGGCGACCTTCAGGCCGGGCTCCTCCTGCTTGAGAAAGTGGGCTGCGGACAACCCTGTGAATCCTCCACCCACCACGACCACGTCCACATCATCATGACCCCTGAAAGGCGGGCTGGGCTCGTAGTCCTTGGTGCTCAACCAGAAGCTCTTGTCTCGAAAGCTCTCCGCCATCATCGCTGACTCCTCTCCTGATCCCTGGTCTGTCGGTCCTTCTTTCGGTCCTCTATTTCCTTCTTCTCCTGGGCCCTGTGAATTCTCTCGAGAAGGGATTCCGAATCGCAGGGCTTCAGAAGCACGTCAAAGGCCCCGCCGCGCACCCCTTCCAGCGCCGTTTCCGCCGATTTGCATGCGGTCAGGATGATCACCTCGGTGTCCGGGCGGCTCTGCCTGATTCGTCCGAGCAACTCGAGTCCGTCCTGTTCCGCCAGGAGGACCTCCAGAATCGCAACATCGAAGGAAACGAGCTCGATCCGCTCCAGGGCCTGGTCCGCGCCGGTAACGATGTCAACGTGGAAACCGACGGATTCGATATGGCTCGCAAGCGGTTCGAGGAGGTCCCCCTCCGTGTCGACCAGCAAGATCCGATGGCTCAATCCCACGGACGTCTCTTCTTTCCCCCACAGCAGGACGTTCGAATGCCTCTTGTCAGGATCGTCCGATCACCGGAGAGTGAAGGTCGAAGAAATTGTACTGCCCCTTCAGAAAAAGGTCCACGAAGTGGTCGACCCGCTGGGGGCAGTCCATGGCCACGTCGAGCTGGCGGGCACAACCCATCAGCCTGCCCAGCATCACGAGCCGATCGAGGGTATCATGCTCCGGAGTTCGCTTCACGTGGGCGTTCACCAGGTCATCCCGCTGATTCACCCAGAAACCATGCTCCCTTAGGATCCGCGCGATGAAGGATGCACGACGTTTCCGCTTTTCCGGAGAGGCCGCACCCCCCTTGAAGCGAAACGAGACATAACCGCAATCCGTCTTCCACCCGCAGGAAGCGTCCAGGGTGGAGAAATGATACCCCAGCCTGGAGCTGAAGTTCAGGCGCCGCCCTGAAACGACGGCATAGCTTCGCGCACCCAGGTTCCTCTCGTGCTTCACCGGGTCATACAGCGTGTTGGCAAACACAGAAACCATGCTCCGAAGACCCAACGGGACATGCCCGGCCCACCGGACGCCGTCGGTCGTCATACCCTCGATGAGCGCCCGGAACGGAACCGACACGACATTCGCCACGTCGATCTGCGTCCCTTTCCTGCCGATCCCGCTGAGCCCTCCGCCCAGGTCGGCAACGAAGATCCGCAACGGAACCGGGATGCAGAGCTGATGGAACCTCCCTTTCCGGGCGGCTTCCTCGTCGTTCCGGGCAAACAGGGAATTGATCGACTCCTCCTGGCAGAACCGAAGGATGTCGTGCACCGTTCGACAGCCGGAGGAACGAAAGGACCGGTCTCCGGGGTTTGCGAGGTTCAGGGGCACGAGCAAGTCGATGAGGTTCCCGACACTGCACCCCGGAACGAGGGCGCACGCTCCCTCCGGACCAAGATCATCGATCCGTCTGGCCAGGGAGGCCAGGGTCTCACGAAGGACGGGATAAGGCCTGCCCGCTACGATCTCGAGGTTCCGGATGCTCTTGAAGGCCTGCACGGTGAGCTCCGTCGCCCTGGACCGAAGCTCGTCCAAAGGCGTTCCCCACGACTCCGAGGCGCCCCGTTCCAGCCCGGCCAGGTCCCTGAGAGCCACATCGTTCGCGCTGGAGAGTTCCTTGAAGGCGAAATATCGCTCCTCCAGGTCTCCGTGGCTCCTCGGATCCGCTTTGAGTCTTTGCAGGAGACGAACCAGCACAGCACAATCCCTGCTTCCGGGGAGTATGGACAAATCCCCCTTTTTCCTGTATCCTTCACGTTTCCTTAACAGGGCCAAATCCGATCAACACAACCGGGATATTCGATACTGCACGCCCATCCTACAAAGAGGAACTGTTTTCTGCAAACCGGATCCTGTGTGGCGACCTGAGGACGAACTCCGTTCCTGCTGGCGCTGAACGCTCCTCTTTGGAACGCCTTTCACGTTCCCTCGTTTGAGGAGGGTCTTCCGCCCCTGTGAAGCTTCAGGACGCAGACAGGCAAACCTCCTGGACAGATCCACCAACCAGAATACAGGAGAACCGGAAGGATGTTTAACGTCTATCTACCCATCGCGGACATGAGCATCAACTTCTTCCTCGTCATCGGCATCGGGGGGATGGTGGGGTTTCTCTCCGGACTGTTCGGGGTCGGGGGCGGTTTCCTTCTCACCCCCTTGATGATGATGATCGGCATTCCGCCCGCGGTTGCCGCGGCATCGGATTCGAACCAGATCGTTGCCAGCTCAGCTTCCGGAGCCTTCGGGCACTGGCGGCTCGGAAACGTGGACATGAAGCTGGGGCTCATCATCCTGGCCGGAGGCGTCTCAGGAGGCACGGTGGGCGTGCACCTGGTTTACTACCTTCGGGCCATGGGCAACTTCGAGTTCGTCATGAAGCTGGTCTACGTGTTGATGCTCGGGACCATCGGAGGCTCCATGTTCGTGGAGAGCCTTCGGGCCATACGCAAGTCGCAGGCCACGGAAAGCCTCGACATGGATCACGAGGAGATGAAACAGCCCGGCCTGAGCAGGATCTTCAACAAGCTGCCTCTCCAGATGGACTTCCCGAAGTCCCACCTGCGCACATCGGCCATCTTCCCCTTCTTCATCGGCTTCGCGGTCGGTGTGCTTGCCGCCCTGCTCGGGGTGGGCGGCGGCTTCATCATGGTGCCCGCCATGATCTACGTCATCGGCATGCCGACGATCACGGCCATCGGCACCGACCTCTTTCAAATCGTCTTGACGAGCGCAAACGTGACCCTGCAGCAGGCGATCACGAATCACACGGTGGACATCGGGCTCGCCCTTACGCTCCTGATGGGCTCCGTGGTGGGGGCCCAGTTCGGGGTTCGCGCGTCCAAGTACCTCCGTGGAGAGCAGATCCGAATTCTTCTGAGCATCATCGTCCTGGCCATGATGCTCAAGCTCCTGCTGGATCTGGTTCTGACCCCCGGCAACGTCGTAAGCTTCGCTGCAGGCGTGAGTGGAGGACACTGATGAGAACGCCAAGACCGATTCTGCTGGCCATCCTTTGCGCCGTCTTCTCCCTTGCGTCCCTGGAGGCGTCCGAGACGGAGGCGCAGGGCAACGAAACGTTTGTCGCCGACGCGAGCAAGTCGACCATCGAGGTGGGGCTCCGTTACAACGGCGACCGGATCGATTTCTCCGGCAGCCTGGCAGGTACCGGAGCGGATGCTTTGATCGTGAAGCTCACCTCCCCTGCCGAGACGGTGAAGATCAACGTGAAGGGCCGCGTAGGCCCCTTCTGGATGAACACGAGGCAGTATGACGTCGACCATGTGCCTTCCATGTACCAGGTCCAGGCCTCGGCCCCCCTGGACGAGCTCATCACGCCGGAGCTGGCCGAGCAACTCCAGATCGGGTTCGAGACCATCCAGAGCCAGATGGAGTACCACATCCTGAAGGGGAAGGATGAGGGCAACGACGAGGAAACGATCTTCGAAGGCCTCATGCGCATCAAGACCGAAGCCGGGCTCTACTCGATCGACGACACCGGCCGGATCAAGATCAAAGAGGGCTCACTCTTCAGCCATCACTTCGATTTCCCGCCGGACGCAAAACCGGGCGTGTACAATGTCGATTACTTCCTGCTCAAGAACGGGAAGCTCGTGGGAAAGGCCTCCAAGGCCATCCAGATCGAGAAGGTCGGGATGGTAGCTTTCATCGCGAGGGCTTCGGATGCGAATCCGGTGGTCTACGGAATATGCGCGGTCCTGATCGCCCTGAGTACCGGCCTGATCGTGGGCTTTATCTTCAAGGACACGGGGCATTAGGCCCCGCGCTCTCCACCCCCCTTCGAGGGCGAAGGGGAGAAGGAGAAGGGACCCTCCCCGCCAGGGGGGCGCGTTTGCGCTGCCGGCCGTTGTCACTGCCCTATACAATCTGCAGGGTTCGGCTTGGCTCCGCGCTCCGCCGAGCAAGATTCTGAATCGGGGAGTACATTTCTGTGCTTGCTCGCGAAGCTTCTTCGGCGCGTAACCGGCCTCACCCAAGTCCATTCCGAAGAAAATCGCTCGTACAACTCGGATGTTTCGACCTTCCGCCACGGATAGCCCCTCATTGGGCATGGACGTTGCATGCCAGTGGGGTTGCGGGGGACTCCCGCCGGATGAAACCGTAGGAGATCTGACCATGGATGTAAAAGCCGATGCGATCCAGACCGAGGTGGCAGAGGCTTGGGTGAGGCGGCAACCGGAGATCAAGCCCACTCCACCCGTGCAGCCGGTCAAAGAGACCGAGGCGACGGTCTTCCGTAAGAGCGAGAAGAAAGAGGAGAAGCAGGACAGGAAGAGCCCGGGCCTCGGCGAACTCGACCAGGCGACCTTGAGGGATGTCGCCGAAAAGACCCAGGCCTTTCTGGATGATCTCAAGATCAAGCTCGATTTCGAGGTGTACGAAGAGACCGGAGACATGGTCATCCGGATCTTCAACCGAGAGACCGAAGAGCTGCTTCGAGAAATCCCCCCTGAGGAACTGCTCGAGCTGCACCGGAAGGTCGCCGAGCTGCGCGGTGTCCTCTTCGACGAAAAGGCATGAGGACCGGGGTCACCTGAACGAAAGATCCGCATTCCCGCCCCCCTGACTGCAGACCCGTCCTCCCCCTTCCTACGCAGACGCTTCTGTTGCAGCCCGCGGCAGGTCTCTCCGCTCCGGTTCCGCCTGGACATCTGGCACGCGTGCGCTATAATGGAGTTCTTTCGAGCCCCGGATCGATGCCTGCCCGGAAAGGGTAAGGGGACAGAAAAGAAGCGGTTCCGTTTTGGAACAGGAGGACCTGCCATGCCGATCGATGTTGAAAAGGCCCTTGGCGCAGAACTGCCGCCCATGACCTATGAGCTGACCCCGAACAAGGCCATCCTCTACGCCCTCGGCGTTGGAGCCACCCCTGTTGGAGACGAACTCGCCTTCGTCTACGAAAACGGCCTCAAGGTCCTGCCGACCTTCGGCGTCGTACCGCCCTTTCCGGCGCTCATAGAGGTGATGAACGTGCCGGGCGTCGACATCAACCCGGTCATGATCCTCCACGGCGAGCAGTACCTGGAGGTGCGGAAGCATCCGATCCCGACGGAAGGCACCCTCGTCTCGAAGCCACGAATCGCGAACATCTACGACAAGGGAAAGGGCGCCCTCATGGAGCTCGAGGTGGACACCGAGGATCAGGAAGGAACCGTGGTCTTCCACAACCGGTTCGCCACCTTTGTCCGCGGAGAGGGGGGATTCGGTGGTGAGAAGGGCCCCCCACCGGGCAACGAGCCTCCGGAGCGGGAACCGGACGAGGTCGTCGAGGAGACGACTCTCCAACGCCAGGCCGCCATCTACCGCCTCTCGGGAGACTATAATCCCCTGCACATCGACCCGCAGTTCGCCGCCATGGCCGGCTACGACCGGCCGATCATCCACGGGCTCTGCACCTTCGGATTCGTGGGCAGGGCCGTGCTCAGAACCTACTGCGGAAACGAACCGGAGGGATTCAAATCGATCAAGGTGCGGTTCTCCCGTCCGGCGTGGCCCGGCGATACGATCGTCACGGAGATGTGGGAGGTGGAGGAGAACAGGCTCATCATTCGGGCCCGGACCAAGGAGCGGCCGGAGGAGTACATCCTCACGAACGGCGCTGTCGAACTGAATGTCCAGGAGGTGAAAGGAAGATGATCGTCATCGGTGAGCTCATCAACATGACCCGCAAGCCGGTCGAGCAGGCTTGGAAACAGAGAGACGAAGAGGCTATCGCAGCGCTGGCGAAGAAGCAGGCCGAAGCGGGCGCAGACTACATCGACGTGAACAGCGGGGTCCCCGGCGAGGAAGCGGCGTGCATGGCCTGGCTCGTCGACATCGTGCAGAAGGCGGTCGATCTCCCGCTGAGCATCGACACCTCCGATCCCGGCGCCCTGAGCGAGGGCCTGAAGAGGGTCCGGAATCCCCCGCTGATCAACTCCGTTTCCGCGGAGAAGGAGAGATGGTCCAGCTTTCTGCCGCAGCTGAAGGGCGTGAAGTGCAGGGTCGTGGGGCTGCTGGTGGGAGACGGCGGTCTGCCCAAGAGCATCCAGGACCGGCTGGACAGTGCGGCCTTTCTGATGGAGAAATTCGGTGAAGCAGGCTTGGCGGAAGAGGACGTCTTTTTCGACCCCTGCGTCATGCCGGTGAGCACCGATCCGGCGGCCGGCGCGGAATTGCTCGCCTCCTTGCGCGAGCTCGAGTCACGCTGGCCCGAGACGCACAGGATTGCCGCGGTTTCCAACGTCTCTTTCGGCCTGCCGGTGCGCTCTCTGCTGAACAGGACGTTCTTGACCCTGGCGATGGGAGCGGGCCTGGACGCCTTCATCATGAACCCAGCCGACACAGCAATGGTCCAAGCGCTTCGGGCCGCGAGCGCCCTTCTGGGGAAAGACGAATACTGTCGGGAATACCTGGAAGCCTACCGAGCCGGCATTCTCAAGTGACGGTGCCGAAGGCACCGTCATCCCTGCGAAAGCAGGGATCCCCTAGTCCAGTGGCGATGCTCACCTAGCAGGCACCGTCATCCCTGCGAAAGCAGGGATCCCCTAGTCCAGTGGCGATGCTCACCCAGCAGGCACCGTCATCCCTGCGAAAGCAGGGATCCCCCCGCCCAGAGGCGCTGTTCACTCACCAGGCACCGTAAGTGCTCTCGAAACCGCGATTCCAGCTCATCCACCATCCCGTCCCGGTTCCCGGCATCCACCTCCCTGCATTCCACGGCCCGGTGCTCGCGGACTTTCTGGATGAAGCCCCCGCCACGCAGCGCGACCGAACCGAGGATCGGATGACCGGAGCAGATGAACTCGAGCACCTTCTGCTCAAAGGCCCTGCTCAGGCACTCCATCTTCCCGACCTCATCCAGAATCACCAGGGGTCGGTCCGAGGTCGGTGTCAGCAGGTCGAGCCCCCACTCTTCCAGAGGCTCCAGAAACACGGCGTACTTCCCGAGGCGGTGCCGCGAACGACCCCCTTTGCGAGCGAGGGGTGCCCGTTCTCCCTCGTGACTGACGAGGTCGAACCCGATCCGCCGGCCGGCATCGTCTCGCACTTCCTCGGTGTAGAAGCCGGTCACGAGCGAAGCGAGACGACCGGAGACCCCCTGGATGATCGTGGTCTTGCCGCACCCCGGCAATCCGGTGAGGAAGACTTTCGGGGAGGAGGGACAGGCCATGGCCCACCCACAGGCCCTGGGACGCGGCCACTCAGACCCTGGCCAGGACCTTGTCGATCCTTTCCTTGTGTTTCTCTTCTTCTTCTGCAAGCTTGGCGAAGAGGTCGGCCACGTCGAGGCCCTGGTAGATCTTTTCGAGGGATCGATACAGGCGACCGGAATTCTCCTCCGCCTTCGCCGCCTTGCGCAGAACCTTGACCGCCTCGGTGGACTGCTCGATCTCGCGCACGTCGTCGTTCAGCACGCGCAGTTCACCGGCCAGCTGCTTTCCTTTCCTGCCGATCATCGAAAGATCCGAACCCTTGTTGAGGACCTTCAGGAGCTTGTTCGCGTGCCCGATCTCCTGCTTCGCGAGGGTCTCCAGCACCTTCTTCGCCGCCGGATCTCGCATCTTCTTCGCCTTGCTCACGTAAGCGGCGGATGTCCGCTCCTCCCGCCGGACGGCGGTCTTGAGCGCGTTCGTGATCCTCCTGGAAGTCGCCTCCATTTGCCTCTCCTTTTTCGCTTTCGTTTCAGTTCTCTACAGTTAAATCGTATCCCACGGCTTCTGTCAAATGTATGTTATACAGGTGTAGAAGCAGATGGGACAGACCCTGATTCCTGGAGGATGCCGGCTTTTGACAATGGGGCACACTGTTTGCTAACAAATATTCTGGAGTATCCATCAGTACTTGCGGCATTGCGGAGGGATGGCCGAGTGGTTTAAGGCGCCGGTCTTGAAAACCGGAGTCCGAAAGGACCGTGGGTTCGAATCCTACTCCCTCCGCCACACTTTTTCTTTTAGAATCAATACCTAGGTCTTCTTGGCGGGTCGTTTTGGGCTTACCATGGGCTTACCACCTGACCACGTTGGTCTCATACTCCTGTAGATAGCCCTGAGCCGATCCTCTTTGCTCTTGCGGTAGTGTCTGAATGCAGCCTTTGTCTGGTGCATCGAAGCAGCTTGTAGCTCTTTCTCAAACTCCTCCAACACGTCCTGTTCTTCGCATTCAGTAAGCGATGTAGTCTTGGTGCCACCGTATAGATCAATGCCTTCTATGCCAAGAGATTCACAAGCCCTCTTCCACCATTTCCAAAGCATGTCATCAGCAAATCTCTTCCCATTCCTGTGCCTGAAGAAAGGCATGGTGGGATCGATTGCCGTGGGGAAGAGTTCCCTGAGAAGCTCCACATCTTCCGGCAGGAGTGGAATCGGCTTTGGCTTCCTCTGTCCTCTTCTCCCTTTGGGTCTGCGGATCTTGAGTTTGGGATCGTCCAGGTCAAAGTCAAAGTCGCCTTCGTTTACGTTCAGAAGCTCCTTGGGTCTTATCGAGGGGTATGTACACAACATAAACACACCGAAGGAAATCCTCGGGTTACGTTGATGGCTCATCCTGTAAACCTCATCAAGTACCCGTTGCTGCTCTTCCTTGCTGAAGCTCTCCCTCTCTTCCGAGTCGAAGGAAACCACAGGAAACTCAGGTATCTCAGCCCTGCTCAGGACTTGCCTTCTCCTGAGCCAATTCCAGAACGTGCTCAGGAAGTCCCTCACGTTCTTTCTAGTCTTCTCTGACCAATCAGGACGGATGGTCTTCAATGTGTGAAACAGAAAATCCTCTAGCTCCGCATACTGGAGGCTCTTGATGTTCGTGTCGCCCCATGCATCGATGGCGTACCCTGCGTACAGCGAGTATACCTTGTAGGTCTTCTCCACCCACCTGTGTTTGTTTCGCTCCAAATAGTCCTCGATCAAAACCTTGAAGCTCAGAGGCTTGCTTCCGAGCCAGTCCCTGGAATCGAACTTCCCCTCGTCATGATGGAAACGCAGCCCCGTCAGGAATCGAGATGCTTCTTGGTATGTAGGGAATCCCCCTGTGCCAGGATAGTTGTCGCATCGAGGGGTGGGGGAAAGGGGGGCCTG